>NC_010161.1:0-1200000 GCF_000196435.1 Bartonella tribocorum CIP 105476
GTGACAAAAGAAAAAAAATCCTTTCATTTACACATGCTTTCTGATGCAACGGGGGAAACATTAATCTCTGTTGGAAGAGCTGTCGCATCCCAGTATACAACGTATCAGGCAACAGAGCATATCTATCCTATGATTCGTAATAAAATACAGTTAGAAAAAGCTCTTGATGAAATAAAACAAGAGCCAGGTATTGTTCTTTACACAATGATTGATGAAGAACTTAAACTTCTCCTTCAAAAAATATGCAAAAAAATAAAAATTCCTTGTATTGATATATTGCACCCTGTTTTAAATGCTTTTCAATCTTATCTTGGAACGCCAACACATTTACGTGTTAGTGCACAACATGATCTCAATGCAGATTACTTTCGCCGTATTGAGGCACTGGATTTTACAATAGAACATGATGATGGACAGTCTTCTAGTAACTTATTTGAAGCAGATGTTATTCTTGTAGGAATCTCAAGAACCTCTAAAACGCCAACAAGTATCTATTTAGCAAACCGCGGAATCAAAACAGCCAATGTTCCTCTTATTCCTAATATTGATTTACCAGAATCTCTTTTAGAGGCAAAAAATTCTTTAATTATTGGTTTAATCGCTTCAGCTGAAAGAATCTCACATATTCGACAAAATAGAGATTTAGGAGAAGGTTTTGCTTTTGATAATTATACGAATCGTATAAACATTGCTGAAGAATTAATTTATGCAAAACGTATTTGCGAACGTTTTGGTTGGCCTGTTATTGATGTTACAAGGCGCTCTATTGAAGAAACTGCTGCTGCAATATTTGAACTTTTATCACGATTTCGTGAAGAAAAATAAGAGAAGATTCTCATGAACGCGAGTGTGTTAATATTAGCATCTCTTAGTTCTTATCGTGCGCAATTGTTGAAAAAAGCAGGTTTAAATTTTTTGATTGAAGGAGCTTCTTTTGATGAAAGAGAAATAGAAAAAACGGCAAAAGAAAAAACACCTAAAGAACTCAGCTGTTTTCTTGCCAGTGCAAAAGCAAAAAATGTTTCAGATCGTTTTCCTGATGCCTTCGTTATTGGTTGTGATCAAGTACTTGATTTGGAAGGTCAAGTTTTTCATAAAGCAACAAATATGAAGGAAGCACATCAACGTTTATGCAAGTTATCAGGAAAAATGCATTCTCTTCATAGTGCGGTAGCCTTATTTAAAAATGGTCAAAAAATTTGGGTTGAAGCTTTTAGCGCACATATGTCCGTACGTTTACTCTCATCAAAATTTATTGAATGTTATTTAGCACGTGTAGAAAAAGATGTTTTAAACAGTGTAGGAGTCTATCAAATTGAAGGAGAAGGAATCCATCTCTTTGAAAAAATTGATGGAGATTTTTTTACCATTGTTGGTTTACCTTTGCTCCCTCTACTTACAAAATTACGTTATTTAGGGGTTATTGATGGTTGATTTAACAATAGAAAAGACGAAATACCCCCGCGCTTTTGTTGTTGGTTCTCCTATTCATCATTCAAAATCGCCAAGAATTCATAATTTTTGGCTTAAACAATATGGTTTACAAGGTGAATATCTTGCACAGGAAGTAACCTCTGAAAAATTCAATCATTTTATTACTTCTTTTAAAAAAATAGGCTTTTGTGGAGGAAATGTTACTCTACCGCATAAACAGGAAGCTTTTCGTCTAGCAGATTATAAAGATAAAACAGCAACAATAATTGGTGCTGCTAATACACTTTGGTATGAAGGAGATAAACTTTGTGCCACAAATAGTGATACCTATGGTTTTAGTGCTAATCTTGATGATTTTGCATCTGATTGGGGAGGGGAAACAGCTCTTGTTTTTGGGGCAGGTGGCGCTGCACGCGCTATCCTCTATGCTTTAAAAGAACGCGGATTTGAACAGATTTATTTAGTTAACCGTACAAAACAACGTGCTGATAATTTAGCCCAGCATTTTGGAAAAAACATTAAAGTCTACGATTGGCATAAAATCCATGAAATACTTTATCAGGCTGATTTGATTGTTAATACAACTTCCATCGGTATAAAAAATCCAGAAGAAAAAAGTGATTCTTTTTTTTGTGATTTTCATAAGGCGAAAAAAACGGCATTAGTAACAGATATTGTTTATACACCCTTGATAACCCCTTTTTTACAACAGGCAAAATCTTGTGGTCTAAAAACTGTTGATGGGCTTGGGATGCTTCTCCATCAGGCTGTTATAGGTTTTGAACGGTGGTTTGGAGTAAGACCACAGGTAACAAAAGCGTTACGGACAGCTATTTTAGAGGATATGAGTGAAGAAAGAGAATGAAGATCATAGGATTAACGGGATCTATTGCTATGGGAAAATCAACGGTTGCTGATTTTTTCAAGCAAGCGGGTATTTCTGTTTTTAGTGCTGATGAGGCAGTACAACAGCTTTATAAAAGTGAGCCAGCTTTGTCATGCATAGAGCGTATTTTTCCTGGTGTTGTTGAAAACGGTGAAGTTAATCGTTTAAAACTTTCTGAAATTTTGATTGATGATAAGGAAAAATTACAAACATTAGAAAAAATAATTCATCCTCTAGTGCAAGAAAAAGAAAAAGAATTTATTGATACAGCGCGTGATCAAAGAGAAAAATTAGTTATTCTTGATATTCCTCTTCTCTTTGAAAAAAATGGTGAAAATCGTGTAGATAGCGTTATTGTTGTTTCTGCTCCGCCAGAAATACAAAAAGAACGTGTAATGATTCGCCAAGGTATGAATGAAAAAAAATTTGCCTTTATCAATGCTCAGCAAATGCCAGATGAAAAAAAACGAGAGCGTGCTAATTTTATTATTGATACAGGGAAAGATTTAGAAAATACACGTCAACAGGTTTTTGATGTGATAAAAGAGTTACTAAAGAATTGAAGTCATGCGGGAAATTATTTTTGATACAGAAACGACAGGTTTAGATAAAGAGAAAGATCGCATAATCGAAATTGGTTGTGTAGAAATGGTTGATCGTTATCTTACAGGATGCCAGTTTCACGTTTATTTAAACCCTGAAGGCGTTATTATTCCTGATGAAGTTGTAGCAATTCACGGATTGACCAATGAACGCTTAAAAAACGAGAAAAGTTTTAGTGATATTGTTGATGAATTTTTAGAATTTATCAATGGTGCAACTATGATTGCACACAATGCGAGTTTTGATATAGGTTTTATTAATGCAGAATTAAAACGCGTCAATAAGCCGCTTATCAGTGTTGATAATATTATTGATACATTGGCTATGGCACGGCGTAAATTTCCCATGGGTCCTAATTCTCTTGATATTTTATGCAAACGTTTTGGAATTGATAATAGCCATCGTGTTCTTCATGGAGCTCTCCTTGATGCAGAGATTTTAGCCGACGTTTATATTGAACTGATTGGTGGAAAGCAGGGCGTATTGGGGTTTGATAACAAAAGGAATCTTGATGAACATATCCAAAATGATACAGATATGTCTTATGCAGTTAAATTTCGTCCACAGGCTTTACCTTCAAGATTGAGTGCACAAGAAAAAAAGTTACACGCTGATTTTATCAATAAAATGGGTGAAAAAGCTTTGTGGAATACCTTCAAGATTCATGAATAATACCCCTATCTTTTCTCTAAAAAAGTCACTTAAGATTAAAAATATAGACGTCAAAAAAAACGGTCGTTGTGGGGAGGGGAACACCACAACGACCTTGTCGCTACATCGTACCTCAGCTATCATAGGAGGAGCAAAATGAAAGCTATTAATCCTGTAACAGCAAAGAAAAGCTCTAGGTACGTAATATAAAGTGTAACGACTTCATGTCTTATGAAAAGAAAAAATGGCTTTTTAGAGGCAAAATGAAAAAAATTAAAATAAAAGTGAAAAAAACATATAAGGGTAATGTGTTTTTTTAGCTGAAAAGGAGAAATAAAATTGTCATGAAGGCAACAGATCATCTTTTGTTGGTTGATGGATCAGGCTATGTTTTTCGTGCTTACTATGCTTTACCGCCTTTAAAACGTAAAAAGGATGGGCTTCCTGTGGGAGCAGTAGCTGGTTTTTGTAATATGTTATGGAAATTACTTTGTGATGCTCGTAACACAGCGACAGGTATTGTTCCAACACATTTTGCTGTTATTTTTGATTATTCATCGGATACTTTTCGGAAACAAATTTATCCTCAATATAAAGCGAATCGTGTTGATCCTCCCGAAGATTTAATTCCTCAATTCGCGTTAATACGCCAAGCAACAAAGGCTTTTAATTTGCCTTGTATTGAAAAGGAAGGCTTTGAAGCGGATGATTTGATAGCGACTTACGCACAATTGGCAACAAAGGTTGGTGCAAAAACAACCATTATCTCTTCTGATAAGGATCTTATGCAACTCGTCAATAAGCATGTATCCTTGTATGATGGAATGAAAGATAAGCATATAGGTATCTCAGAAGTTATAGAAAAATGGGGTGTTACCCCTGAAAAGATGATCGATTTACAAGCGTTAATTGGAGATTCGACGGATAACGTACCGGGCATTCCAGGTATTGGACCAAAAACTGCTGCTCAGTTGTTAAATCAGTTTGGTTCTCTTGATCTTTTGTTGCAACGTGTGACTGAAATTAAACAAACAAAACGACGTGAAAATATACAAGCTTATAGTGAACAGGTTAAAATTTCTCGTGAACTTGTTAGGCTTAAAACAGATGTTCCTATAGACAGTGATTTAGATGATTTTATTTTAGAGCCACAAGATGGACCACGCTTAATTGCTTTTTTGAAAGCGATGGAATTTTCAACGTTAACACGTCGCGTGGCAGAAGAGACGACATGCGATGCAGCTGTTATTGATGCACTTGATGTAGATGTTGAATGGGAAAAATTAAGCCATGGGCATGATACTGATATCAAAAATATTGAGAAAACATCACTTCATAATTTTTCTGAAAATTCTCCACAAGTTTTTGCACAAAAACGTAAAGATCAAGCACTAACTCAAAAAATTACAAGAGATACTTATACAACAATTCTTGATGAGGAAATTTTAAAAGAGTGGTTATCACAAGCACAAGAACAGGGTTTTTTCGCTTTTGATACTGAAACAACATCTCTTGATCCAATGCAAGCAAAGCTTGTTGGTTTTTCACTCGCATTACAGCCGGGAAAAGCGGCCTATATACCTCTTGAACATTTTGAAGGAAAAGAGGACCTTTTGAAGGGTGGGCGCATTGCCTCGCAGATTGAGACCCGAAAAGCTTTAGCACTTTTAAAACCGCTATTAGAAGATTCAGCAGTGTTAAAAATTGGTCAGAATATAAAATATGATTGGTTGGTGGTGAAGCAATACGACATTGTGATACGTTCTTTTGATGATACCATGCTTTTGTCATATGCTTTGGATGCTGGAGCTTTAACCCATAATATGGATGATTTATCTGAACGTTGGCTTGAACATAAACCAATTGCCTATAAGGATTTAACACATAACGGAAAAAAAATTACTTCTTTTGCACAAGTAGATTTAAAACAAGCAACTCTTTATGCGGCAGAAGATGCCGATATAACGCTGCGCCTTTGGCAAGTATTGAAACCGCAACTTGTCGCTCGGGGGATGACAAAAATTTATGAGCGTCTTGATCGCCCCCTTGTAGAAGTTCTTGCAAGAATGGAAGAACGTGGGATTCTTGTTGATCGGCAGATTTTATTGCGTCTTTCAGGAGAATTGGCGCAAGCTGCTTTGATTTTAGAAGAGGAAATTTACAAACAAGCTGATGAAAAGTTTAATCTTGCTTCGCCAAAGCAATTAGGGGATATCCTTTTTGACAAAATGGGATTGCCTGGAGGTGCCAAGACCAAGGGTGGACAATGGTCAACTTCTGCACAGACCTTAGAAGAGTTGTCGGCTGAAGGTCATACTTTACCACGTAAAATTATTGAGTGGCGCCAACTTGCAAAGCTAAAATCTACCTATGCCGATGCTTTGCCTTCTTATATTTTACCAAAAACAGGGCGTGTTCATACGAATTATTCTTTAGCAATAACATCAACAGGGCGATTATCATCATCAGAGCCAAATTTGCAAAATATTCCAGTACGAACTGCTGAAGGACGTAAAATTCGAACAGCTTTTATTGCTCCCAAAGGCCATGTTTTGCTTTCTGCTGATTATAGTCAGATTGAATTACGCATTCTTGCACATATTGCGGATATAAAAGCATTAAAAGAAGCTTTTGCTAAGGGTCATGATATTCACGCTATAACGGCGTCACAAATGTTTGGCGTTGCGATAGAAGGAATGCATTCAGATATACGACGGCGTGCAAAAGCGATTAATTTTGGTATCATTTATGGTATTTCAGCTTTTGGTTTAGCCAATCAATTAGGAATTTCACGCCAAGAAGCAGGTCGTTATATTCAACTTTATTTTGAAAGATTTCCAGGAATTAAAGATTATATGGAAAAGACCAAAAGCTTTGCGCGTGAGAATGGTTATGTAGAAACAATTTTTGGACGTCGTATCCATTATCCAGAAATAAAAGCAAAGAATGTAAAAATTCGTTCTCTTAATGAGCGAGCAGCGATCAATGCGCCAATACAAGGTTCTGCGGCCGATATTATTCGCCGTGCTATGATACAGATGGAAGATGCTTTAAAAGAAGAAAATCTATCAGCAAAAATGTTGCTGCAAGTACATGATGAACTGATTTTTGAAGTACCAGAAGAAGAGAGTAAAAAAACTATGGCTGTTGTTAAAGATGTCATGGAAAATGCTACAATGCCGGTTTTATCTTTGTCTGTACCCCTTGAAGTGAAAGTCATGACGGCTCAAAATTGGGATGAGGCACATTAACTTTTTTCATTTATTTTTAAGGATATTCATCGCATTGGCAAGATTAAGATAGGCTTTGATCGGTAAATGATCTGAGGCAATGCGCGCAAGTGGTGAATAGTGGTTTTCAAGATTTGTTACCAATTGGTGAGGAAAGGCAAAAACGCGATCAAGGGCTAAAAAAGGAAAGCGAGAGGGAAAGCTTGGTACAACTTTAAGTGTGCTATCAAAATAGGGATAAAAATGGTTTAAAGATGAGCCTTTTCCCATTCTCCATTCATTAAAATCTCCAATGAGGAGTGTAGGCATAAGGGAGCGTTTTTGCAAAATTGTAAGGAGCATTTTTGTTTGTTTTTTACGAGAATAACGCAGTAAACCAAAATGAGCTGCAATAATACGAATAGGACCTGCTTCCATTTCCAATTCTACAATGATGGCTCCACGTGGTTCAATACTAGGAAGAGTGACTTGCAAGATGTCACGTACATATCCCTTTCGCAAAAAAAGAGCATTCCCATGCCAACCATGACCATGAGGTGACATAGTATTGAGAGGCACAGGGATCAAGCCGGTCTCAGCTTTTAACAGCTGAAGATTAATCAAACCAATGCGTTCCCCAAAACGTTTATCTGCTTCTTGAAGAGCAAGGATATCAACTTGTAATTCAGTAATAACACGAACAATCCGTGTAGGATTAAAAATTTTATCAACACCTACACATTTATGCACATTATAAGAAGCAATGGTCAGATCATAATGATTATTTGGGTTGAGGATATTGGATTGATGATGAGAGCAGCTATAGATTGCCTTTAAAAGGGAGTTATGGAGCTTTTGTTGGATAAAATCGCTAAACCTAGGGAATTTTTGCTTGTAAGGTATTTTTGACATTTTGCGAAAAGAATAGTCCTTAGGAGGCAAAGGGTAAAGACTTACACTAAAAACAAAAGAACCTTGTTTCCAAAAGAAACAAGGTTCTTTCATTAAGCAATGATTTTTTAAAATCAATCACGATTTGAACCAAGAAATTGTAGCAAGAAGACAAACATATTGATGAAATCAAGATAAAGACTCAACGCACCCATGATAACTTTACGCCCTCTGGTGTCACCTTCATCTCCTTCGTAATACATCAATTTAATGTTCTGAGTATCGTAAGCTGTTAAACCAGCAAAGATAAAAACACCAATAACGGAGATAGCAAATTGCAAAGCACTTGATCCAAGAAAAATGTTCACAACCATAGAAAGCAATAAACCAATCAATCCGATAAATAAGAATGAACCAATTGCTGTAAGATCACGCTTTGTTGTGTATCCATAAAGTGAAAGAGCTCCAAAAGTTGCAGCAGAGATGACAAAGGTTTGTGCAATACTTTCTGTCGTATAACGCAAAACGATAGAAGACAATGAAAGCCCAACCAGAGCAGCATAGCCCAAAAAGAGACTACGAGCAGCATTCGTACTCAATGTATTAATTTTAAAACTGAGGAATAAAACTGCAATGAGTGGTGCAAACATAACAATATAAGCGAATGGCGATGTATAAAATGTTACTCCAAATGATGTTAAATAAACACTGCTATTGATCTGAGCTACTGCTTGGCTCATATCTGTTGTCGTTGCTAATGACACAATCGCATAAGCGGCAGCAGCTGTAATAAGCAAACCAATGGCCATTGTATTATAGACACCCAACATATAGTCGCGCAATCCCTGATCAATTGATGCATCAGCGTGAGAAGCAGGCGCTGAACGTAAATTTTTAAAATTAGCCATAATATAAAATCCTTTAGCATATGTTCCGTCAGGTATCGGTTTTTTTAAAGTGTCTCTTTCATCGCAGAGACAAGTTTCGTACAAGCTTTGATTTGGCGAATACAAAAAACCTCCAGAATCACTGGCGGAATTCCAGCATATTCCCCTTTATTATGGAGATTTATTTAAAAATTACAAGAGATTTATCGAAGCAAAGAACCTTACAAATTGGTAAGGAAAAGGTTCATTTTTATGAAAAATATTTCCGTTTTTTTGCCATATTTTTGCAAGATAACAAAGACGATACCAAAATTTTTTTTATTCACAAAAAAACTATAATTTCACCTAAGAAATATCTATCTTTACGCTTATGAAGGATTGAGCCGGCATCATCGTTATATTTATCAACTTTTAATATTGCAACAGTCCTTGGCAATTTAGACAATATCTAAAAATGAAATTAAAGAGAGTTTTTAGCGAAGCTAAAGAAAAGTACTGTAAGAAATGATATCTGTAAAAACTAAAAAACATACGAGAAGCAATTGCTCTAAGCAAATAAATAGAATTTTAAATACTGTAAAATATTTTCATATCATGATGTTATAGAGGACATATGGATAAAGAGATATTGATTTCTATTTGAAGTCAGTTCTTTTGTATTGAGCAAAGATAGAAATGTAAAGATGAAAAGAAAATAACATTTCATAAAGAACAATATGTGAAACAATTAACCGGAAAAATGAATCAGGAAAAATCAATTTGTAATCAGACTTATGATGGTTAAAAATTTCTGTTTTTTTGAGGCGATGAGAACATCAATGAGAAGATGTGTGGTTGGAATCGCGTTTTGCTTTCATCCAAGTACGTAGTTCTTCAATAAGGATGACAATAACACCGAGAGTGATAAAACTATCTGCAAGATTAAAAATAGCAAAATAAAAAATATCATCAATATAAAAAAGTATGTAATCAGTGACATGATGAAAGCGAATACGATCAATAAGGTTACCGATTGCTCCCCCAATAATAAGGACAAGACCGAAGCGCATTAAAAATTTATTGTCTTCAGTATTTTTCCATAACCATAGAAGAAAGATAATTACAATGATTGTGATAGCAATGATTCCCCAGTGAGAAAAGGAAGAAAAAAACGAAAATGCAATGCCAGAATTACGCACATGATAAAGGGAAAGGAAAGGAATAAGAGGGATTTCTGTTCCTAAAGGCATATTTTGCATAACCCAATACTTAACAGCTTGGTCAAGTCCTGCTGTAAGGGTCAAGCCAAGGAGAAGAAAAAGGAGTGATTTACGGATCATATTTTTCCTCACATGGTTCCAATGTTAAATAAGGGCGACGGATTTCATAAAGCATAACAGCTGTTGCTATAGCCAGATTAAGCGAGTCGGCGCGTCCACTTTGTGGAATACGCGCAAGTTTATCACACCGATTTGTCAGAATATCTGATAACCCCTGTTTTTCATTTCCCATTAAAAGGATGATAGGACCATTTTTCAAATCAAGTTTACGATAATCTAAAGATCCTTTGAGATGCGTGCCAACGATCATGCCTTTAAAGCAAGAAGACCAGTTTAAAAAGGCGCTTTCATCAAAACGATAAAGGGGTATGGAGAAAATAGACCCCATGGTTGCACGAACTGTTTCAGGCGAGAAAGGATCTGTTGTTTCGCCAATTAAAATAACACCTTTAGCACTGACAGCATCAGCAGTACGAATAATGGTCCCTAGATTTCCGGGATCACGCACACGATCAAGCGCGATATAAACATCTTTAGCTTGTCCGGTTATCATTTCAAGAGATTGCCATTTTTGTTTGAAAATACCAATAACTGTTTGTGGATTATCGCGTCGAGTCAGTGATTCCATAACCTTTTGTGAGGCTTTGATAACAAAACCACCATTGGCTACAGCGCGTGCAGCAGTATTTTCGATCGTAGCATTGCCTATTTCGCTTTTGGAAAAAATAAGCGTTTGTATTGTCCAGCCGAGATTGAGAGCATCAATGACCAATTTCAATCCCTCTGCCATGAAAAGACCCTCTCGATTACGGTTTTTCTTTTGGCTCAGTGCCTTAAGATCTTTTATGATGGGGTTGCTAAGAGAGGTAATTTCTTTCACTCTACCAGTTTTGGGTCCACACATATTCAAGTAATCCAACGGCTAAAAAGAGAAGTAGAAAGGGCGCGCCCTGCAATTTCTTCACGTAAAATGAGTTCTCCTGATTCGACTGTACCACCAAGATTTACAAATGTATCGCGCATTAAAGCATGAAGTGCAAAGAAGGAAGCACGAATAGAATAAGCTGTAAGGACAACAGAGAGCGGTTTATCAGAGAGAAGGTTACGACAATTTGTGATCATTGCTGGTAAATGATCAAACAGTTGCCAAACTTCGCCATGGGGTCCTCGCCCATAAGCTGGGGGATCAAGAAGGATCATATCGTAGCTTTTTTTGCGACGCAGTTCTCGCTCGACAAATTTTACAGCATCATCGCAAATCCAGCGAATAGAATGCTCTGGTAGCCCTGCTCTTTCCTGATTAGCTTTTGCCCACACAATGGCTTTTTTAGAAGCATCAACATGGGTAACGTTTGCACCCGCTCGTGCTCCAATCAAAGAGGCAACACCTGTATAGCCAAAAAGGTTCAATAATTTTATAGGACGTGCGGCTTTAACAATTTGTTCTTCCATAAAGCGCCAATGGGCATCTTGTTCAGGAAAAACACCTACATGACGAAAGGAAGTAAAGCGACCTAGAAAAGACAGTCCATTCCAAGAAAGTGGCCATGTTTCATCAAGTGGCTTTTTAGGAAAATGCCAACGACCAACCCCTTCTTCATCAAGGTTTCCTGTGAAAATAGCATCAACATCAGCCCATTGTTTTTGTGTTAAAGCGGGTTTCCATAGTGCTTGACCTTCTGGTCGAATAATTCGATAATCTCCGTAACGCTCTAATTTTTGTCCATGACCAGAATCAATAAGAGCATAATTTTCACTCATACCTGTCTCTAAAATAAGAGGCAGCTTTTCCTGCGGATATCTATTATTGTGAGGGGATTGAAAACATTGTGCAGGCATATTTTGTATCATGGATATGAGGTATTAAAAAATTACACTATAAAGCTCTTAAATGTTTCGTAAAAGCGCAAAAGAGCTAAAATAAATTAAAATACGTATAGAAAAAAGGGTACTTTTAAACTCTGTATTGAATGTAAAACACAGAGAGAAAAAGATTTCATTAAAATACCATTACACCAGATTTGTGATAGACGTTTTCAATTTCTCGATCTCTGCTTCACTTTTTTTGAGAGCTTTTTTGCATTTGTGATAGGAAAACCAACGGATCAGATTTCCTAATAAAATACCAAAACCAAAGAAAATAAAGAGCCATATAAAGAGGGGAGCATGATAAGTAAAACTTTCAGAATTTTCTCGAAAAGGATCAAGGGTTAACGGAACCATTTGACGATTAGCTACGATAAAAACAAACAAAAACGCTGTGAGAATCACACTGATACTTGTTAGAAGAATATGTTTAATAATCATAAGTTTCTCACTGATTAAGACGGTCACGTAAATCTTTGCCAGTTTTAAAAAAAGGAATCCACTTTTCATCAACAGCAACGGCTTCACCTGTTCGTGGATTACGCCCATTACGAGCTGAACGGCTTTTTACAGAAAAAGCTCCAAATCCACGAAGTTCAACACGATCGCCATTTGCAAGTGCTGTTGAAATTTCTTCAAAAATAGCGTTCACAATATTCTCCACATCCCGTTGAAAAAGATGCGGATTATGACGAGCAATAATTTGCACAAGCTCTGATTTAACCACGATAGCCTCACTTTCACACAAAAAACTTTCTTATAATTGTGCACTGCATGCATATTACAATATATAAACGGATAAAAGCAAAATAAAACCAAGAAAAAACAAATTTCAAGAAACAAAATTTGAAAATACCTCTTATAAAGGTTATACAGGTTAAAAATGCGGAATATTTAAGAGATTAGGAGAGTATGTCCGTACACAATCATTATGAAGTCTTTTCAACGCAATCATCTGTTGGAGATGTTTTTAAAAAAGCATCCCAGCATTCGCGTCGTATTAGCCTATTAAAAATTTTTTTACCCCTCTCAGCGTTAGTTTCAGCGTTGATTTTTTGCTGGTTTACGTTTTTCTCAGTTCCTCACGTTACTTCTAATCCTATTCCTTTGAATAATGAAGAAAGTGAAGTGATGAATTTGACGATACTCAATCCAAAATTAGAGGGGTATACACGTGCTCATGAACCTTATTGGCTTAAAGCAGAAAAGGCATTTCAAGATCATACACGCTCTGGAATAATTGGACTACAAAACATTACAGCGAAAGCATCTATGGGTCAACAAAGACAGATTTTTCTCGCAGCACAAGGGGGCGTTTACGATAACATTAATGGTTTTTTACAGTTGGATAAGCCATTCACCATTACGACGAATGATGGAATGATGGCACAATTTATGTCGGCTGATATTAATTTATCTGAGGGACAGTTAAAAACAGATCAATATGTTAATATTCAACGAGCCGGTTTTCATCTTGCCGCCAATGCCTTACAAATTCGAGAAAAAGGAAAAAACATGTATTTCCATGGTGGTGTGCATTTAGTGCTTCAAAAGCAATAACGCAATATCAATACGAATCTTTAAAAGATGTTTAAAAGAGAAGCATGTGACTATACAGACAGAAGAATTGAAATAATGAGATCATACAAAAGATGGATAGGTATGACGTTGGCTTTTAGCATGGGAATGTTAGGAGGAGGAACGGTTTTAGGATATGCTGAAGGGACCCATTTGGGAATAAGTTTATCAAACGACAAAGAACCGGTAGAACTTCACGCAGATTCTTTAGAAATACGTGATAAAGAAGGGATAGCGCTTTTTAAGGGTGATGTTTCAGTTATGCAAGGTGAACGTCTTTTACGGACGGCAAAGTTAGTTGTTTACTACGATAAAGCACATAAAGAAACGGATAAAAACAAAGAAGATACAAAAGCATCATCTGTTGCTTTATTGGGTTCGTCGGGCATAAAAAAAATGGAAGCTGTCGGAAAAGTTTATATAAAAATTGCTACGCAAATTGCTACGGGTGATAAGGGCGTTTTTGATGGAAAATCAAAAATGATGAGTTTGACAGGGAAGCATGTTGTGTTAAAGGATGGTGACAATGTGGCAACGGGGTGCAAACTAACGGCAAATATGGAAAGCGGAAAGGCTTTTTTAGAAGGTTGTGAGACGACTAATAAAAAAGGACGTGTTTCTATTATTTTTAAACAAAATCAAAAGAGTGGCCATTAAGATTTCATGTTTGGAATCAAAAGAAAAAAACAGACAGATGGGTACAATCTTGCAAGCGAAGCTTCAAAAAAGCGCTTAAAAGGGACTTTGATTGCTAGTCATTTGATTAAAATTTATCGAGGAAGACCAACAGTCAATGGCGTTTCTTTTGGCATTCGTACGGGAGAAGCCGTTGGCATTTTAGGTCCCAATGGGGCAGGTAAAACAACTTGTTTTTATATGGTTACAGGGCTCATAAAATCTGATGGAGGGTCTATTAAAATCGATGGATTTGATATTACGCATCTTCCGATGTATCGACGTGCGCGTTTAGGTATTGGGTATCTCCCGCAGGAGGCCTCTATTTTTCGTGGTCTTTCAGTAGAAAATAACATTAAAGCTGTTTTAGAAGTTGTTGAAAAAGACCGCCTTAAACAACGTGAAGAGTTAGAGAGCCTTTTACATGAATTTAAAATTGATCATTTACGTAAAATGTCTGCACTTTCGTTATCTGGGGGTGAGCGTCGACGACTTGAAATTGCGCGCGCTTTAGCTTCTCGTCCTCATTTTATGTTACTTGATGAACCATTTGCAGGAATTGATCCTATTGCTATTTTTGATATTCAGCAGCTTATTCGTCATTTAACGAAGCGTGGCATTGGTGTTTTAATAACAGATCATAATGTACGCGAGACATTAGGACTTGTCGACCGCGCTTACATCATTCACACCGGCAAAGTGTTAGTTCATGGTCGTCCTCATGATATTATCAACAACGTTGATGTTCGCAGGATTTATTTGGGAAATCAGTTTTCTCTATGATTTTACAGCTTTCATGCGTTTCCATTTAAGTTTAACAGAAACAACATGGTCGTCACAAACGCTATTTTAAGTAATCAAACACATTCCAAAAGAGGTAGATGAGATTTCGTTGTGATTATTAATAGGGCATATTATCAATATATATTCCTATTACAGAAAAAAGGTAATTGTTCCTTTATTGTAGAAACTATGATGATGTTTTAAAAGGCTTTAAACCAATAAAAGAATGCGACTTTAGGATAAAGTTTGTTAATTGGGGTATGCAATAAGATTTTTTCTGGTGGTTGTATTTTTTACATTATTATTGAAAATCTCCTTATTTAGGCCAAAACTTCTTTTATGAGTGTAATCTAAAAAAATTTATTGAGAGGTGCAAAAGGGTTCATCACTATAAGATGAGTTTATTGTTTTATTGTTTTAGCTTACTCATGATTGTATCGTAGAAAAGATATCACTAGATTAACGCGATAATGAGTGATAAACGATGCTGTAAATAATGCGTGTGTTATTGAAAGGTGAGAGATATTCGTCATGTTTTCTTTGTCGAATCAAAGAACATATCGCTGATGCTGTTTTGGGTATTTTGATTGGAGCATCAGTTATACCAGTTATATATTTTGTTTATTTAAGAGGGATTGTCGTGTTTTATTGGTCTATATGGTGTATTTAAATATTTAAAATAGGAGCGCGGCGATGGATATTAGGCTAAATCTATAAATCTTTTAAAATAATCATTAAATTTCCAAAAGCCTTTAGATTCTTGTTATAAGGTTTTGTTTAAGCTATACAGTAATTCTCAAACTAAAGGTCTATTTTGCTCAATATGCTTCTCATTCTATTAAGAACTTATTTTTAAAGAAAGAAAAAAATCTAATGGGGAATTATACATTAACTCTTGTGACAAGTTTAATAAATTTATGAATAATGCTCTTTTATAGTGTTTTAAGGAAATTAATTTTATGAACAACTTCGTCTCTTTTTTTCTATTCTCATACTGTTAATGAGGAGCTGAACACTATTTATTGTTCTGTTAAAAATGATATGAGACGTATTAAGCCATCACCCGTTATAAATTGAAAAATAAAAACACATGCGATGTTGCGAAAAGTGAAAGAACTTTAAGATTCGACACCGTTTATAGGTTTATTGGTGAGCATTTGAGCGTGTAAGAGGAAAATTAAAGGATGAATTTGAGTGAGTTAATAGCACCGGAAGCAATTATTCCGGCTCTTAAGGCTAATTCGAAAAAACAAGTTCTGCAAATTTTAGCCGAAAAAGCGTCTAAGCTGACAGGTCTTAGTGAGCATGTAATTTTTGATATTGTTTTACAACGCGAAAAGCTTGGTTCAACGGGGCTTGGCGGTGGTATTGCGATTCCTCATGGAAAATTACCTGATATTAATCGGATTATTGGTATATTTGCACGTCTTGAAAGTCCTGTTGATTTTGAAGCTCTCGATGACGAACCTATAGATCTCGTTTTTCTTCTTTTAGCACCTGAAAATGCTGGTGCAGATCACTTAAAAGCTTTATCACAGATTGCACGTGTTTTGCGTCATGCTGATGTTGTGCAAAAATTGCGCAATACGCATAATGCCAATGCACTTTATGCTTTATTGATTCAAACTTCAGAATCAAATGCAGCTTAAAAGGGATTAATTGAGTGTATAAATTGCGGGGTATACACCATAGAGGGTAGAAATAATATAATTTGTATCTTAAAGGGCTGATAGAAAAAGATTACGTTATGCAATTTTAAAAAATCGTTTCTAAGCGAACCCTTTTTAAAAGAGCAAGCAACAAAGACAAAGTACTTATTTTTTATTGTTCTCATATTATATTAAAGCACCCAATCATTATGCTCTTGAATTCTTTTATCCTTTTATGCTGTAAAACAATAGCATGTGAAGTATGATGATATAAGGCATGTAAGTTTCCTTAATACATTAAGTGCTTTTTAGGATACCTCGTAAATATTCTTAAGCAGGACTTGTTTGTAGAATTCCATGAATTGAAAGACAAGAGGAGCACGCTCAACAAAAACCGAATTGTTGACAGGTCAGATGGGGTTAAGAATCTTCGTCCTTTGAAGGCGAGGAAGAGATCAACTATTTTAATAGATATGGTTTAGATCGCAACTGTTGTATAGAACTCATGCTAAAAAACAATTTTGTACAGTATGAATGAAAATGATAGCTTTAGGTTGGGTGAAAGAGTTTTATAGAAAGATTTATTCAATGATGCTTTAATTGATTAAAATGTTGTTTAAAAACAATAATGTAGATAGTTTAGAGCTGCTGTAGAAAAAAGTTTTATATTTTTATTTATAAATTACTTAAAAATAAGATAAGAAAACGAGACAAAAGAATTCTTCATAAGTTTTTGTAACAGGAAGGAAGATATTCTCTAATGCATTAACAATATGGTTAATCTTGTGTAAGCGGTTAAAATCATTTTAGAAATTAATAATTTGAGATGAGATATAGGGAAATAGTTTCATAACAAACAAAGTTGCATATCTTTATTGAGACAGGATCGAAAGTCTCTATGTTTTATGATTAATATATTGATAATATTTGATTATTTTTGCAAGATATTTTTAATATTATGAAAAGGCAATATCAGGACGATATTGAATACGAGGTATGAATACACTATAATGAATGAAAGGTGGGGTATCTTACGGACATACATGTATTGAATGTTTAGATTTGATAAATGATATTCACAAGGCTATGAAATTTCTTTTAGAGTGCAGGGTGTATTTTCAAAGTTTTGCAGCAGATTAAAGAGAACGTTTTTTATGCAAAAACGAAATGAGTGATATAAAATCAAAAATGTTGTTTTTTTAATGTGATTATTGAATAAAAAGTTCATATTTTAGTAACGACTAAAAGGTCACAATGGAACGTGAAAATCTGTTCTGATTGCTGTGAAAATATTTTGTTTATTGAAGGAATTAGGATAATTACACGTGAGTATCGAGAAGTTTTTATTTGAACTTTTCCAATGAAGAGAGTCTTGTTAAAGATTAAAGAAGTGAGCTAAATGAAGATGTTTAAAAAGACTGTTATTGCTGCATCTGTAATGGTTCTTGTTACAGCTGGGGCGGCGTATGCACAAACGCCAAGCCGTTTAAATCAATTTGAAGCGTGGGGAGCCTATTCTTATAAATCGTCCCAAAATACGATTTGCTATGTGTTGTCTGTTCCTTTGAAGGCTCTTCCAACGACGGTTAATCATGGTGATAATTTTTTCTTAGTTACCAAGCGTTCTCAATCGCCTCTTTCGTTTGAACCGCAGTTTATGGCTGGTTATACGCTTCAAGAAGGGTCGAGAGTGACAGTGACCATTGGAGATAAGGACTTTGATTTTTTCACGAAGGATTCCTCAGCTTGGTTGGCGTCATCAGAGCTAGAAAAACAGCTTGTTTCTGCTATGCGTGCTGGAAACAATATGACAGTGCAAGCAATATCAAAACGGGGAACGCATACCACCTATACTTATTCCTTAAAAGGGGTCACTGCTGCCTTAAATGCAGCTCAAAAGTGCCATTAAGGTTTTGATAACTTCTAAAATAGTGATGTAAATTGGAAAGCAATGGCTATTTCCTATGATCTTAGACCTGTTGGTTCATGTCTAGAACGAAAAACAGATAATATTGTTGTGAAGGAGAGTTCTAAACTCTCTTTAATTGGATTATCGCAAGATGAGATAGTGCAAGCTTTGAAGACTGTTGGTGTACCAGAGCGTCAAACGCGTATGCGTGCACGTCAGCTTTGGCATTGGCTTTATGTACGTGGTGTTTCAAATTTTGATGAAATGCTGAATATTTCTAAAGTAATGCAGGAAACACTTAAACATCATTTTTCCATTGCGCGTCCGGAAATTGTTGGAGAACAAATATCAAAGGATGGTACACGTAAATGGCTCTTACGTTTTCCAGCACGTGGGGCTGGAAGGCCTGTTGAAATTGAAACGGTTTATATCCCTGAAGAAGGACGTGGTACTTTATGTCTTTCATCGCAAGTAGGGTGTACGTTAACCTGCTCTTTTTGTCATACGGGAACGCAGATGCTTGTTCGCAATTTGACCGCGGAAGAAATTTTGGCACAATTATTGGTTGCACGTGATTGTTTGGGTGATTTTCCTGATAAGAATACCCCTGATGGGGCAATTGTTCCTGTTGAAGGACGCAAAGTTACCAATATTGTTATGATGGGAATGGGAGAACCTCTTTATAATTATGAAGCTGTAAAAAAAGCTTTATTGATTGCTTCTGATGGCGATGGGCTTTCTTTATCAAAACGTCGGATTACGCTTTCAACCAGTGGGGTTGTTCCTGGAATTATTCGCACTGGGGAAGAAATTGGTGTTATGTTAGCAATTTCACTCCACGCCGTACACGATACAGTAAGGGATATGCTTGTTCCGATCAATAAAAAATATCCGCTTACTTTGTTAATGGATGCTTGCCGTAATTATCCTGGTCTGTCTAATGCAAAACGAATCACATTTGAATATGTTATGCTGAAAGATATCAATGATAGTTTAGATGATGCTAAGCGATTAATTCAGTTATTGAAAGGGATTCCTGCTAAGATCAATTTAATTCCTTTTAATCCGTGGCCAGGGAGTAATTATCAATGTTCTGATTGGGAGCAAATCGAGCGTTTTGCTGATGTTGTTAATCAAGCAGGCTATGCTTCTCCTATTCGCACACCGCGTGGACGCGATATCTTAGCTGCATGTGGACAGCTTAAATCGGCTTCAGAGCGCTTACGGAAATCTGAACGTTTGAAACTTGAAAATGCCATTGGTCATTAGTTAACGCAATTTTCAACGATATAAAGCCTGTACTTTTTTCCGTAAATCAACATATAAACCTCGTATAAAATAAGCATGTGTGAGACACAGATTAATATGGATAAGTGCGAGATGAACAGCCTCAGCTTTTATGGGGGCAATGGAGGAAAAGATATTGCATAAAGTCTGTCTACATAATCCCTGAAATGAGGATGCAACCTCATTTAGAGGAAAGCCTCAAGGGTTACTCATTTCCACTTCACTCTCATATTCCTTACTTCAGCTTAAAAGCATTGACGATAATATATTTAAAAGAGTGAAGATGTATATTGTCCCATGCTTTTGTTTATTATATTTTTTAATAAAATTACGTTTCACATGCGAAACAGAGGGGCTAAGATATAAACACCATTGTGTTGTCCATTGACATGTTTTTTTAAGTACCTTTTAGTGCGCCCCCCATTTCACGACAATACTTGTAAGGAGTATAACAACAAGCTTCTGTGAAATACATGATATATCCATATTTTTTAACTTTTAATATTGTAACAACTTTTGGTATTTGAGACAGTTCATAAGAAATATTCTTTTCTTAGATAGTTTTTATCCACATAACAATTCAAGCTTTTCTTGTGATACGCAAGGGAAAGCTATTGTTTAATTCAACATAAACAGATTTAAAATGAGAGCGTTTCACAGTATCTAGAGTCCTCATTTAAATTAAAAACGATAAATTATACCTTATAAATCAATTTTTTGTAACGATAAGAAGATGGAGGGCAAAGCTGGTAAAGGTACCAGCAATAAGCCAGTCGAGAAAGCGAAGATAAAGGGGGTTTTGTTTAAGGGTCTTGGTAAGTTTATGTGCTGTAAAAATGACTGAAATTGTAATAGGAAAAGAAATAGGAATATAAGAGAGTCCCAAAAAGAGTAGTTTTTGTGTTGCCATAGGATCATTCGCATTGATAAATTGTGGTAAGAATGTGGCGTTAAAGAGTATGACTTTAGGATTGAGAAGATTAATTCCAATACCAGCAAGATAGTTACGTTTAGAGCTTTGAGATTTAGAAGATGTTGATTCAAAGGAAAGTGTGGGTTTTTTCCGTAACGCTTGAAAGGCAAACCATAAAAGATAAAAGGCGCCCACAATTTTCAGAAGAACAAAAGCGTGTGGCGCAGCAAAAATAAGCGCTGATAAGCCAAGCGCTACGGCGGTAACTTGAATGGCAAATCCTGTTGCACTTCCCAAGGCACACATAATTCCAGCTTTTTTGCTTTGTGTAATGGTTCGTCCTACAGAAAGCATCATATCAGGTCCTGGAATAAGTGCTAAAATCAACGATGCTAAAGCAAATTGTACAACAATAGACCACTCCGGTAGAAATGACACGTCAATCTCCTCTTATTTTTAAGTAATGTTCATTATTTATACTTTGAGGCGTCTTTATTTATGCTTTTTGAGTCTTTTTAATGTTGTTTAAAGAGAATTTATTTTTATATTTCTTGCATCGTTTTAATTTTTTAGAAAAAAAGAGCAATTCGTATAGAGCGTTAGAATGAAAAAGTGGCAAAATATTAGAAAAGTTGTTTTGGCTTATTCGGGGGGATTGGATACGTCAATTATTCTCAAATGGTTGCAAAGTACGCTAGACGCTGAAGTTGTAACTTTTACAGCGGATTTGGGGCAGGGAGAAGAGTTAGAGCTTGCTCGTCGTAAAGCTGAAATGCTCGGTGTTAAAGAAATCTACATTGAAGATTTGCGTGAAGAATTTGTGCGCGATTTTGTTTTTCCGATGTTTCGAGCCAATACCGTTTATGAAGGGGCTTATCTTTTAGGAACGTCAATTGCACGTCCACTTATTTCAAAACGCCTTATTGAAATTGCTAAGGAAACAGGGGCCGATGCCATTGCTCATGGAGCAACAGGAAAAGGCAATGATCAGGTACGCTTTGAGCTTTCTGCTTATGCACTTAATCCTGATATAAAGATTATTGCACCATGGCGTGATTGGGACTTTAAGAGTCGGACAGATCTGTTTGAATTTGCGCGTATGCATCAAATTCCTGTAGAAAAGGATCAGCAAGGCGAAGCACCTTTTTCCGTGGATGCAAATTTATTACATTCTTCATCAGAAGGAAAGATTCTAGAAAATCCAGCACTTCCTGCTCCTGAATATGTCCATATTCGTACTCTTTCACCGGAAGATGCTCCCGATCAGGCAACCAGAATCACTCTTGGCTTTAAAAAAGGCGATGCTGTTTCAATCAATGGAAAAAATTTATCTCCAGCAACGTTACTTGCAGAACTAAATCGTTATGGGCGGGATAATGGTATTGGTCGGTTAGATTTGGTAGAAAATCGTTTTGTAGGTATGAAATCGCGGGGTTTTTATGAAACACCAGGTGGAACCATTCTTTTAGCAGCGCACAGAGCTATAGAATCTTTAACGCTGGATCGTGGTGCAGCGCATTTGAAAGATGAATTGATGCCACGTTATGCAGAACTCATTTATTATGGCTTTTGGTTTTCTCCCGAACGTAAAATGTTGCAGGCAGCGATTGATTTATCTCAAGAACATGTCGAAGGTGAAGTCACGTTAAAGCTTTATAAGGGGAACGTGATTGTTGAAGGGCGCCAAAGCAAAAAATCACTTTATTCGAGTGAATTGGTAACGTTCGAGGATGATCAAGGTGCTTATGATCAAAGAGATGCAACTGGTTTTATTAAATTAAATGCTCTACGTTTGCGTACATTAGCAAGGCGTTGTCAAGGGAATCAAGAAAAGAAATAAAAATTACTTTGATAAGTATCATGTGGGTCAGTACTTTTGTATGAAACGCTTAACTTAAGAATTTTTATCTGTTGGTTTTTATAGTTCTTTCGTTCAATGTTAGAATCTTCGCTTTTTTGCGAATAACCATAATAAGCAAGATCCACGAAAATAATAATGAAGGCTCTGATAATCAAAAAAAGACAATTTTTCTTTATAATCTTCAATGTTTTTTATTTCACTCGGAACGAAATATGTTTACAGCGAGGGTGGTTTTTGTATTTTGACCAAGAGTATAAAGAAATTTACATCTTTTTGCTTGCTATTATTGACGAATAAATTCAAGAACCATACACCCTATTTTGAAAGAGTATAATTTTTTAGGATAAATAACGATGCGTAATCAGTGTGACGCCCTTAGCCTTACGCCTGAATTAAAGGATGCGGCTGCTCAATCGAGAACTTGGCCATTTGAAGAAGCACGTAAGATTATCAAGCGGTATGAAAAGACGGGTTATCCGGACAGTGTAATATTTGAAACAGGTTATGGACCTTCTGGTTTACCGCATATTGGGACTTTTGGGGAAGTTGCACGTACAACCATGGTGCGTCATGCCTTTCATATTCTTACAGAGAATAAAGTAAAAACAAAGTTGCTTTGTTTTTCTGATGATATGGATGGTTTGCGCAAGGTTCCTGAAAATGTGCCTGATCGCGAGAAGATGGAACATTATCTTGGTCAACCGTTGAGCCGTGTACCTGATCCTTTTGGGGATGATTATCCTTCTTTTGGAGTGGCGAATAACGCACGTTTACGGGCTTTTCTTGATCGTTTTGGTTTTGATTATGAATTTGCAAGTGCGACGGATTATTACAGTTCCGGTCGTTTTGATGAAACACTTTTAAAAATCCTTGCTTGTTATGACAAGGTAATGACAATTATTTTACCAACATTGGGTGAAGAGCGACAGGCGACCTATTCTCTCTTTTTACCGATTTCTCCTTTTTCTGGAAAAGTATTACAAGTACCGATGATTGCGCGGAATGTTGAAAAAGGAACGGTTACTTATATTGAACCTGAAACAGGAGAAACTATAGAAACAGAGGTTACAGGGGGCAAGGTTAAGTGTCAATGGAAGGTTGATTGGGCTATGCGCTGGACAGCGCTTGGCATTGATTATGAAATGGCAGGAAAAGATCTTATCGATTCTACCAATCTTTCTTCTAAAATTTGTAAAGTACTAGGTGGAAAGCCTCCAGAAGGATTTAACTATGAACTCTTTTTGGATGATAAAGGGCAGAAAATTTCCAAATCCAAGGGAAATGGCTTAACCATTGATGAATGGCTTACTTATGCTCCAACAGAGAGTTTAGGGCTTTATATGTTTTCAAAGCCCAAGACAGCCAAAAGGCTTTATTTTGATGTTATTCCCAAAGCTGTGGATGAATATTATGCGCATCTTTCCGCCTATGGTCGCCAAAGTTGGCAAGAACGGCTTAATAATCCTGTATGGCATATTCATAATGGTTGTCCACCGCAGGTTGATTTACCTGTACCTTTTGCGTTGCTTTTAAATTTGGTAAGCGCTTCAAATGCAGAGAATGCAGAAGTTCTTTGGGGGTTTATTTCTCGTTATGCTAAAGGAGCCAATGCGCAAACTTATCCAGAACTTGATCAATTAGTGAAGTTTGCCATTAAATACTTTGATGTTTTTGTGAAACCAAACAAAAAGTTTCGTATACCAGATGACAGCGAGCGCGCAACATTAGCACAAATTGATGAAAAATTAGCCAATTTTTCTGAGGCTGTTGATGGCAACACACTACAAAATACACTTCTTGATGTTGCACGGCTAACGGAACGCTACCAAGATCATAGCAAAAAGAGTCCTGAAGGTGGTCCTGGTGTTTCCAATGTCTTTTTTCAAATGCTCTATGAGGTCCTTTTAGGACAAGAGCGAGGTCCGCGATGGGGATCATTTATAGCGCTTTATGGGATTAATGAAATGCGTGCACTGATTGCCGAAGCATTGGCACGACCTATGGAGGAATAATGGAACGAAGAGTCCAGGAAGTAAAGCGACGCCGTACATTTGCGATTATTGCTCACCCAGATGCTGGGAAAACAACATTGACGGAAAAGCTTTTATTGTTTGGTGGTGCTATTCAACTTGCAGGAGAAGTAAAAGCCAAAAAAGATCGTATTCAAACCCGTTCTGATTGGATGAATATTGAGCGTGATCGTGGTATTTCTGTTGTGACTTCGGTGATGACGTTTGAATATGAAAATCATATTTTTAATCTCCTAGATACCCCTGGTCATGAAGATTTTGCGGACGATACCTATCGTACGCTTACAGCTGTTGATAGCGCTATCATGGTATTGGATGGCGCCCGCGGGATTGAACCTAGAACACTAAAATTGTTTGAAGTGTGTCGGATGCGGGATATCCCTATTGTTACTTTTATCAATAAAATGGATCGTGAGGCGCGTGATCCTATAGAGCTTTTAGATGAAATTGAAGAAAAACTTGCGCTTGATACCGCCCCCATAACATGGCCTATTGGGACGGGTAAAGATTTTGTTGGTACCTATGATCTTCATCATAACCGTTTTCGTCAAAAAGATGATGAGATAACACAGCGGATCGTTTCAAATCCCAATGAGCTTGTCCATTTACTTCCAGAGTATCAACGTTCAACTTTTCTTGAAGGAGTAGAACTCGCTCAAAGTGTTTGCAAGAATTTTGATCTTCAAGCTTTCCGTGAAGGTCATATGACTCCGGTTTATTTTGGTTCAGCTTTACGAAATTTTGGTGTTCGTGATTTGATCAATGCGCTTATTGATTTTGGTCAAAGTCCCCGTGATCAAAGTGCAGATCAGCGCAATATCATAGCAACTGAACCTAAAATGACGGGATTTGTTTTTAAAATTCAAGCGAATATGGATCCTAATCATCGTGATCGTATTGCATTTTTTCGCGTCTGTTCCGGAACACTTGAACGCGGTATGAAGACAAAGTTGGTCCGAACAGGAAAACCGATGACGCTTTCGGCTCCACAATTTTTCTTTGCGCGTTCACGCCAAATTGCTGATCAAGCCTATGCGGGTGATATCGTAGGGATTCCTAATCATGGAACGTTGCGTATTGGCGATACTCTGACTGAAGGAGAAGATATTCTCTTTAAGGGAGTACCCAATTTTGCACCAGAGATTTTGCGTCGTGTTTGTTTGGGCGATCCAATGAAAGCAAAAAAGCTCAAAGAAGCTTTGCAACAAATGGCTGAAGAAGGGGTTGTGCAATTGTTTATTCCAGATGATGGGTCGCCTTCTCTCATTGGTGTTATTGGAGCTTTGCAAATTGATGTTTTAAAAGAACGATTGAAAATAGAATATTCTTTGCCCGTGAATTTTGAGTCTGCGCGTTTTAATTTATGCCGTTGGATTTCAGCGCAGAGCAAAGATGCGTTGCAAGAGTTTCTTAACAATCACCGCTCTGCTATTGCGTACGATTTAGAAGGTGATCCAGTTTTTTTAGCGGAGAACCATTTTTCATTGAATTATGAAGCAGAAAGAGCTCCTAAAATAAAATTTTCTGCTTTTAAAGATTATCAAGTACGCTCTTAACATAAAGAAGAATCTTTTATATAACAATTTGGTTGATAATGATTTTTCACATTGAGTTGGAGATTTAAATATTGTTATTTTTTTCTGAAAACAATGGCGTATGTAAAGAACACTTTCAGATTTCATTATAGAAAGAGAGAGGTAAATTTAATTTTTATATTCAATAAGTTATAATATATTTATAACGCCTTTTAAAATTTTAATATTTTTTTATAGTGCCTCTGTGAGTTAGAAAACAATCTGTCGCCAATTCTTCATTGAAAAATATCAGACAAGCTTTAATATATTTTTTCACGATGGCTTAAGACAAGGTCGTATATTTAAGTATTTTGAATATAAGCTCAAAATCTCCTGTATAAAGAGAGCTTTTCAGTTTTTCCTTGTATAAAAATTGTATACAGTCAAAATAATGCAAATAATCAATAAGGTGAAATTTGTTATCCCAAATATGAGATCATATGACTTATAAACCACGTGTCTTTTCTATTTCTCCTGGAACGGCTTTTTTGCCTCATTTTGTTGATGCGCTGCTCTCTGGTACCCTTATTGATGATTTTGCTCCCAATGGAGATATTCAAACGGCCCTTGCCGATAGTCTTATTTATGTTCCGACACGTCGTGCGGCTCGGGCTTTGCGTTTAGCCTTTGTTGAAAGAAGCGAGACACAATCAACCTTCTTGCCAACCATTCGTGCCCTAGGCGATGTTGATGAAGACAGTTTCCTTTTTGTTGAAAATCATACCAGCGTGCTTAATCCGCCTATTGGAGAGAGCGAACGCCTATTGCTTTTAGCGCGTCTTATTCGTCCATGGCGTGAAAGTTTGCCTGCACATTTGCGTGCTCTGTTTGGTACAGAAGATGTACTTATTCCAGCGCATAGTGCCGATGCAATTTGGCTTGCTCAAGATTTGGCACATTTGATGGATGAAATTGAAACAGAAGCAGCAGACTGGTCAAAACTGAAAGATATTGCCCCTGATATGGTTGCTGAATGGTGGCAAATAACGCTCGATTTCCTAACTATTGTTACACAAAATTGGCCACAAATCTTGACAGAAAGGCAGCGAAGTAATCCCGCTGAATGGCGTAATCAAGCACTTACAATGCATGCAGAGACTTTACGACGTACGCAGCCTGATAAACCGATCATTGCGGCTGGTGTTTCAGGTTCTATTCCTGCAGTTTCTCATCTTTTAAAGGTTATAGCCTCTCTACCAAAAGGAGCTGTTGTTCTTCCAGGCCTTGATCTTCATATGGATGAAGATCAATGGAATGCACTTAGCACAAGCAATAAAGAAAAAACAGTTTGTGATTTTTTTGATCATGCAGAAAATGTTTTTAGCCATCCTCAATATCATTTAAAAAAACTTCTAACTCTCATGGACTGTCAACGCGATCATGTTTGCGAAATTGGCCAACAGAGTAGCATAAAAAAAAGGCGAATGGCGCTTTTATCAGAAGCACTCCGACCAGCTTCTACGACAGACAAATGGATACAAATTGTTCGTGATGACTATGAAAGTCTTTGTGCAGATTGGTCATTTATTGAAGCTATCAACGAACGTGAAGAGGCTCTCGCTATCGCTGTTGCTTTACGCAAAGCTATTGAAGAACCCCAAAAAACCACAGCCCTTATTACCAATGATCGTAACTTAGCCCGCCGTGTTGCTGCGGAATTACAGCGATTTGGCATTGAAGCAAATGATTCAGGGGGAATACCACTTGCACAAACATTGCCTGTAACGCTCTTGCGGCTTATCTTAGAAAATGTTTTCCAATCTGATGATCCCATTGCTTTTCTTTCCCTTCTTAAACATCCACTGACAACACTCCAACAAAACCGTCATCGTTTACGCGAAATGGCAGAAAATTTTGAACTTTTTGTTCTTCGAGGGAACACGGGGCGCATCAATCTTTGCGAGTGTGATCAATTTCTTGAAAAATGGATTGAAACCTATTCTCATGATCATAATTTTTCTGAAATTAATGCCCTTGATCAGCAGAAATTTGAAGAAGCACGTCTCCTGTGTCATCTTTTGAAGAAAGCTGTTGAACCTTTAGCTTCTCTCATGAAACAAGAGAAAGAATGCACCATCAACGAAGCTGCGATAGCAACGGTTGAGGTTTTTGAAAATTTTGGGCGCAGTGAGGATAATTCTCTTGCTCATCTTTATCAACACGAAGCAGGACAAGCCCTCTCAAATTTTTTACGGGAATTGGTCAGTGATCAATCAGGATTAACATTTCATCTTTGCGAATGGCCTGCTGTGTTTTCCGCATTGATTGCAACGCGTTCTGTTACACCTTCGCCTGGAGGACATCCGCGTTTATTCATTTGGGGGACTTTAGAATCACGTTTGCAAACGGTTGATACAGTGGTTATTGGCGGTCTTAATGAAGGGTCATGGCCGATATCAACCCGCAATGATGCTTTTTTATCGCGACCGATGAAAATGATGTTAACTCTAGAACCACCAGAGCAGCGTATTGGTCTTTCCGCCCATGATTTTCAATGGGCTATGGGAATGGATAAAGTGGTGATGAGTCGCGCCTTGCGTGTTAATCATACGCCTTCTATTCCTTCACGCTGGCTACAACGCATAGAAACAGTGGTAGGAAAACAGGCTTGGAAACAAATTCGTGCACGAGGTGAAATATTACGCCATTGGACAAAGATGCTTGATCATACCAACATGATTTCTGATGTAGAACGTCCTTGCCCTGTACCACCCCTTGATGGACGTCCGCGTCATTTTTCAGTCACTGAAATAGAAACATTGCGCTATGATCCTTATGCTATCTATGCCAAAAAAATCTTACGACTGAGACCACTTAAACCACTTATTCACGATCCTAGCGCTATTGAGCGCGGAATACTTTATCACGCTATTCTTGCAGCTTTTTGCGCACAGATAAAAAATCCAAATGCCGCAAATGCATTAGATGTTCTGCTTACTCTTGGACGTAAAGAATTTGATAAATTCAATTTTCCACCCGATATTGAAGTCATTTGGTGGAACAGTTTTGAAAATCTTGCTCCACATCTTATTCAATGGGAACAAAGTTTAGGACCGCGAGAGCGATATGCTGAAGTGGTCTCAGAAAAAATCTCTATAGGGACAACAGGGGTAACCCTTTCAGGGCGTGTTGATCGTCTTGATGTTTTGCCAGACAAAACGGTTGAAATTCTAGATTTCAAAACTGGAACACCTCCTTCATCAAAACAAGTTCGTAAATTATTATTTCCACAATTGGCTTTAGAAACAGCTTTGCTGATGGAAGGGGCATTTCCAGATTTTCAAGATCTTACCCCCTCAAATTTATTTTACATTCCCCTGAACGGAAAAGGTGAAATTAAATCCCAATCCATTCTTTTAAAGAAAAAAGAAGAAAACACTTACCTCAGTGCAGTTAATCTTGGTGAAATTGCATGGAAAAATCTTATTGCACTTATAACGTATTATCAAAATCCACAACAAGGCTATCTTTCACATGCTGTTCCCATGGAAAAACGATATGAAGGTGACTACGACCATTTGGCACGGTTGTGGGAATGGTCAAGTGGTTTTTATAAAGAAGAGTAATCATGACTTTTTTTTCTATTCCTGAAGCCGCTCTTGATGCACAAGCAACAGCAACACATCCCCAAAAAAACGTGTGGGTTTCTGCAAATGCTGGATCTGGAAAAACCCACGTTTTAAGTGAACGTGTTATTCGTTTGCTTTTAAACGGTACGCCTCCAGCGCGTATTTTATGCCTTACTTATACAAGAGCTGCTGCTGCTGTTATGCAATCACGCATTTTTCGCACACTTTCCAGTTGGAATGAACTCGATGATGCACAGTTGCAAGAAACCTTAACACGGTTTGAAAATAAACCCGTCAATGCGCAAAAATTAACTTATGCACGACAACTCTTCGCTCGTGCTCTTGAAACACCTGGTGGCTTGAAAATTCAAACGATTCATGCTTTTTGTGAATCTCTCTTGCATCAATTTATGTTAGAAGCCAATATCGCAGGGCATTTCGAACTTCCCGATGATATCAGTCGCGAAAAATTACGACAAGAATCTCGTTGCCAACTTTTAGCACGTCGTGATGTACAACCTGCTTTGCAACAGTTACTTCAAGTTATTAGCGAACATAATTTTAACCAACTGCTCTATGAAGCCGTTGAAAAGCAACATAAACTCTCTGATTTTTTATCTTCTCTTCTATCTGAAAATGGAGAAAAAAAATTGCGCGCGCTTTTCAACTTAGCACCCGATGAAACAAATCAATGCCTGATGGAACAGATACAACAGACTGCACGCCTACCCCTTTATGCTCTTAAACATTGCGAAATTAACGGTAGCCAAAGCTTTAAGGATATGGTGGAAAAATTTTCCCAATTAGAAAAGGCGCGTGATGAGACAAATATTCTCAATATTATTTCTGATATTTATTTTAAAACAAAAGGTGAGCCGCGTAGCTTCTCAAATTTATCTCGTAAAAAATCAGATGAAATTTGGCCTTTTATTCAACAAATGCTTGAAGATAAACAAAACAAGCTTTCTCTTCTTTTAGAAAAACATCAATGTGCAAAGGTTGCCACCCTCAATATGGCTGCTTTTCAGCTCTGTGCCGTTTATCTCAAAATCTATACGAATCTAAAAAAGGCCAATGGCTTCTTAGACTTTGATGACCTTATTGAGCGTACGCTTCATTTGTTACAGCGTAAAGGTGCAAGCCAATGGGTGCACTATAAACTGGATCGTGGGCTTGATCATATTCTCCTTGATGAAGCACAAGATACCAACCCTGAGCAATGGCAAATTATTCAACTGTTGGCACAAGAATTTTTCTCAGGGTATAGCCAACGAACAAATATACGAACTCTTTTTGCTGTTGGAGACGAAAAACAATCTATTTATTCTTTTCAAGGTGCTGCTCCAGAAAACTTTGCTGCAAATGGACGAATCATTCAAAAAAAAGCGCAGCAAACAAATCAGCAATTTGAAAAAATACAATTGCATTACTCTTTTCGCTCTACAGCGGATGTTCTTAAAAGCGTTGATCTTGTTTTTGAAACACCAGAAAACTATAAAGGACTTTCGGCAGAAAATACAAAGACAGTGCATGAAGCTATTCGCGTTCATAGCCCAGGTGAAGTTATTATATGGGATGCCATTTCCAAAGAAACGAGCGAATTTCCTCATGATTGGCATTTGAGTGTTGATCATTTAGATACACCTGAAGTTCGTTTAGCCGAAAAAATTGCTGAAACGATTGCCGATTGGTTACAAAAAGGCGAAATACTTCCAGCAAAGGGACGCTTAATACGGGCAAGTGATATTATGATCTTGGTTCGTAAACGTGATAAATTTGTTTCAGCTCTTTCCCGTGCTCTTAAACACCTTAATATTCCTGTAGCAGGGGCTGATCGTTTACAACTCACCAAGCATATTAGTATCCGTGACTTAATGGCGCTTGGACGTTTTGTTTTGCAGCCACAAGATGATCTTTCTCTTGCTTGCGTTTTAAAAAGTCCTCTTTTTGCTTTTAGTGAAGAGGAACTTTATCAACTTGCCGCACACCGAACCGGCTCTCTTTGGCAAAGCTTATGTACACACGCATCATCGCAGGTATCTTTTAAAGATGCTTTTGAAAGACTTAACCATTATCGCACTTTAGTGGATAAAATACCGGTTTTCGAGTTTTATAGCCATATTCTGAATAATGATAAGGGAAGACAAAAAATTCTGTCTCGTTTAGGATCTGAAGCAAATGATGTACTCGATGCTTTTATGGATTATACGCTCGCTATTCAAAAAACAGGATTACCAGGATTACAAGCTTTTTTAGAAACATTAACTGCAAGCGAGCCAGAAATTAAACGTGAATTTGAACAAAACAATGAAGAAATTCGCATCATGACGGTTCATGCCGCAAAAGGACTAGAGGCTGCTATTGTGTTTTTGGTTGATCCTGGTAGTGCGATTTGGCATCCTCAGCATGCACCTCATTTGCTTAAAGTTCCTTTAAACAATGCACAAGGGAATGGACAACAAGCTTTTATTTGGCGCCCCAATGAAAAGTTTGATACAAAACTCTCTAAGCAAGCAATTTCACATTTAAAAGAGCGTGCCGAAGAAGAGTATAGGCGCCTTCTTTATGTAGGAATGACACGCGCTGAAGATCGTTTATTTATTTGTGGATATAAAGGTCAAAAAACACCCTCTCATACATGGCTACAACTGGTAAAGAAAGCCCTTGAACCCCATGCGGTTGCTATAAAAGGCCCTGCGGAAGATATTGCAGCTTGGCGTTATTGCATTACATCTTCTTCTGCCTCTATAAACCAAGAAGTTTCTTGCGCTGAGAGTCAAGCCTTACCACCTTTGCCTGCTTTTTTCTCTCATAAAGTATCAGTAGAACCAGTTCTCCCAAAACCCCTAAAACCTTCAGTTGCGAGCCTTTCCATTGAAGCTGATACAGAACTTTCGTCAAGCCCAAAACAGCTTTTCACTTCACCTGTTTTAGGAGAAATAAACACCAACAGAGCTTTTTTCATTGAATATGGTCATCTCATTCACCGATTATTACAATATCTCCCCGATTGCCCCCCACAAAAACGTCAAGATTATGCTCGCAACTATCTCAATATCAAAGCTTCTCATTGGGATGAAAGCCAAAGAGAACGTGCTCTTCGCCATGTTTGGAAAATTTTAGATCATGTTTACCTCAAACCCCTTTTCTCTGAGCAGTCACGTGCTGAAGTTCCCTTAATGGGGATTGTAAAAATTCGTGGAAAAGAACAAGCAATTTCTGGTCAAATTGACCGTCTCTACATCACGAAAAACAGCATTATTTTTGCTGATTTTAAAACAGGGATTCCACCTGAAAATGAAGCTGCTATTGCTCCTCATCATTGGTTGCAAATGGCGCTTTATCGAAAATTGTTGCAAGCGATTCATCCTGATAAAGATATCCAAGCTCTGCTTATCTACAGTAAAGAAGCCAAAATTTTTAAACTTCCTCCAGAAAAACTCGAGGCATGTCTTGATGAAATTGCCTTATAAAGTTATTGCTTCCCGTCAAAGTATCTTTACGCTTTTTTACTTTCCTAAAATTGCTCAAATAAACACACGCCACAATTTTTGGTGCAAAAAAGCTTCTTAATAATTTATCTTTGCAATAACTTGATATGAATTGTTATCATACCAATCTATAAAAAGTGAATATAAAGGATAAATCAATGACGTGTGTAAAAGTTGATAAGGACAATTTCGAAAGTGAAGTTCTAACCTCTTCCACCCCTGTTGTGGTTGATTTTTGGGCAGAATGGTGTGGTCCTTGCAAAATGATAGCGCCAATTTTGGATGAAATTTCAACGGAAATGCAAAACCAAGTTAAAATTGTCAAAGTAAATATTGACGAAAATCCGGAATTAGCTACCCAATATGGAGTACGCTCTATCCCTACATTACTAATGTTTAAAAATGGAAATGTCTCATCAAATATGGTTGGCGCTACCTCTAAGGGACGTCTTTCTGAGTGGATAAAAGATGGGCTTCGTTAATGCCATACATAAGGGACGATAAAGGGGAGAAATTTTAGTCTCTCCTTTTGATTTTTTTTAATATTCTTTTCTGTTTAATTAAATCAAAAAGTTAAATGCCATTTATTTTAATACTTTTAAGAATCCACACTGTTATGCATGATTCAAGAGATCATTTTTTATTAAAAAGTTGTTCTGTATAAACAAGGTAGGCAATTCCTTCTTTATATGCACGCCAACGAATATTTAAGTGAATGATATTTTCTTCTTGGACAAGGCGATCAAGATAAGGGTTCCAACACATAAAAAAGCAAATATCACTTTAGCAATAAGGGGGCCTCTGCTTGGAGTGCTTAGCAATAACAGAAGGAGATTTTAAGCAAAAATTTTACAAGTTGCTTTTTTGAAATTTACACTTTTTAAGGAGAAAGAAGAAAGCAATTCACTATAGGGGGTAAGTTAATGCTCTTCTGAGAAAATTATCACCTTGATATAAATTCCCTTACACATTTCTCTAGAATCAAAAGAATTTTAATCTTCAAAAAAATATGAGGGATAAAAAAACATTCTCTAAAAGAAACGACTTAATTCCTACCAATTAATGGATGTCCTTTGCAAGTTGTGCCATTTTTATAAAAGAGTCTGTGTTTTGTTTTATCTTCATGGTTGGTGCATCCATCAGGACTTCTTTATTGTTATTCATCATCTCAAATTTTCTAGGTGTGTCCTAAGGCATCACAAATTAAAAAATGATGATGCCCATGATCATGTCGATATTTTTTATGTGCGAATTGCAAAAGACTGTTGCAAACATTCAATGGAATGTTGTGCAGATCTCAGTATCACATGACGCCCATGTGCTTTATATTGTAAGGTGAGTGCAAAAGTGGCAATCTCTAAAAGATCTGCACTTCTCTCTGGCCATTCAACGAGTAAAATGTTTTTCTCACGTGCTTCATGAAGCCCTAATTCATCAATTTCTTCTGCCATAGAAAGGCGATAAAGATCAGCATGAATAATTTCAAACTGTGGAAGTTGATAGTTTTGCACAAGAGTAAAAGTAGGGCTTGGAACATCCATAGTGTCGTCGTTTACAAGCGTTTGGATGATTGTACGTGCAATGGTTGATTTTCCAGTTCCAAGATCTCCTTGCAGCGTAACAAGATCCCCCGGCTTTAAAGAAAGGGCTAAATTTTTTGCAAAAAGCTTTGTTGCCTCTTCATTTTCAAGAAAAAAATTAAAATTCATCAAGACTTCCATGAACTGGATAAAAAATATAATAAAGGTTAAAATTAAAAAATTTTATCTCCTTTGGAGAGGGGGAAAAAACACTTAACAGTTGTTCCTTTCCCAGAACCGGTAAGAATTTCAACATATCCACCATGTAGTTCAACAAAACTTTTCACAAGCGAAAGCCCAAGCCCCGCTCCTGCACGCCCACCATGGTGTGAATGGGAAGAAAAACGTTTAAAAATACGATCAAGGATGTCTTCAGGGATGTCAGAGCCTTCATTGTGAACGCTAAAGACAATGTTGTCATCTTGTTCATCGACACAAAATTCAATCGTGCTCGCCTCCGTTGCAAAATTAAGTGCATTACTCAGGACATTCACAAAAATTTGATGCAAACGTTTTTCGTCAGCAGAAATAGAATTTAAGGAAGGAGAAATTTGTTGCAAAAGCGTAATATGGCGTCCATTAAGGCGATCTTCTACACGGGCTACTGCTTGTATCATAGCATCGGCAATGTTAACTGGTTTTATGTCTAACTCCATAATGCCTGCATCAAGGGTGGCAAGATCAAGAATATCGTTAACAATATTCAAAAGAGTTCCTGATTCTGAATGAATATGCCCAAGATATTCTTGTTGACGTTCATTGATAGAGCCAAAAATTTGGTCACGGAGAATATCAGAAAATCCAATAATATTGGTGAGAGGTGTACGCAATTCATAGGAAACATGTTGGACAAATTCATTACGCAAACGATCAGCACTTTCTAAGGCTTCATTTCTTTCTTGAAGAGCACGTGCAACATGGACGGTGTCTGTAACATTCACAAAAGTAAGCATTGTTTGTCCATCGGGAAGAGGGACTAAAGTATAGTCAATAATCATATCATTTTTAAGATCTATACGCCCCGAATATGTTTCACGTTTTTCAGCAAAACCGGTAATGAATTTGGTAAACTTATCCCATTCTTGTCCCAAAGTTAAGGCTGAACAATGGCTTTGTAACTGTGTAATATGGGTCCCTTCTACCAGTAAATTATAAGGAAGCGACCACAATTTCGACAAGGCAGGATTCGATAAACGAAGGCGTCCATCCATACCAAAAACGACTACGCCTTCGGAAAGTTTATCAAGTGTTTCCCCTTGTATTTTAATCAGTGTATTATAACGGCGTTCAAGATCAATTTTTTCTGTAAGGTTTTCATAAAGCCACGTGACCCCTCCTTGTGGGTGAGGGTTCGAGACAACACGCACCGTACGCCCATCTGGAAGATTCCAAATTTGTTGGTTTGATTCCATTTGCCGATAGGCTTTAAAAAGTTCTTCTTTCCACGCGCGCCAATCAGGATGTTCAGCAATGAGCCCTTTTTCACGTAAACGTTCAAGAAACAATGTATGACTTGGTTCACTTTCTAAAAAGGAACTCTCCAACGGCCATAAAATTTTAAAAGCATGATTGCAGAATTTTAATTTTTGATTTGTATCAAAAATAGCTACAGCTGTTGAGATTTGGTCAAGGGTTTCACAATGGCTTTGAAGAATATATCTTAATTCATGAGCAAGATTTTCATAGGCGCTGTCATCACGGGCAAAAGCGGCCATCCCTTCGGCTGTTGTGATCCGTGTGAGATGAAAACGGCGCCGCTCTCCATCAATGACGGTGTGAACATGTTCTTGAAAAATTGTTTCTGTTTCATCTGTTTTGCATTGTGTGTTTTCATTGAAAAGATCCCCCACTTCATCACTGCCTTCACGATAGTCTATCATTTCTCTAAAGGCGCGATTGATAAAACAAACTTTTCCTTTACAATCTTTTATCCATACAGGCTCTTGAATAAGATCAAGAAGATTACGCTGCATTCTCAATTCAGTAAGAAGGTGGGCAATATCTTTCTGTAAACGAGCATTTTCGCTCTGCTGTTTTGAGATGTCTTGAAAACGAGCGATGGCGACTGTTCCTGCGATGACCCCTGTAACTTGTAGCAGCACATGATTTGTGGTGGTGATAGAAAGTTCAAAAGGGTGACATTTACAACGCAGTTGAGTCAACGCATAATCAAGTTCTCGCAGAGAATTTTCTTCAACCCAGAGTTCAAAGCGCTGAAAATTTTGCTGATCAATGCCTATTTTTTGCAATGTGGAAAGGGTACCAACGACACGAGGTAAGGTTGTTGGATTTTCCCAAATAAGAAGGAGTTGCTCGGTTTCTTCCAGAAGCCATTCATAATATTTAAGTTTTTCAGAAAGATCTGCATGGACTGTCTTCAGAGGCTTCTGTACAGCTTTTTTTGCATGCATAATAACAACGACGCACGAGAGAATTGAAGCACAAGAAATTCCTCCACACAGCGCTAAAAACAGCCATGGACCATTTGGCAAAGTGAAGGAAAATGGTAAATAATCTTCCAACGATTGAGCAACAGTGCGTGTTGGAGAAAAAAAGAAAAAAAGGCAAAATATAGACGTATAGATTCGGATCATTTTTTGAGCTTTTTCTTTGGGGGTATGGTCACCAAAGCTGAGCACGATATTTTTCCCTTTTTTTAACCCAAGGAAGCATTTTAGTAACGGTAATGGTTTGGTTTATAAGGTCCTTGCGGTGTGACTCCAATATAAGCGGCTTGCTCTTCTGATAAAACAGTTAATTTTATTCCTAACCGATCAAGATGAAGACGTGCAACTTTTTCATCAAGATTTTTAGGTAAAACAGTGACTTCATTGGTATAGTGTTCTGCACGGGTAAAGAGTTCAATTTGCGCTAAAACTTGATTAGTAAACGAGGCTGACATGACAAAAGAAGGATGTCCCGTTGCATTACCGAGATTTAACAAACGCCCTTCAGAGAGCAAAATGATACGTTTTCCATCGGGAAAGGTGATCATATCAACTTGAGGCTTAATATTTGTCCACGGCAAATTTCTAAGAGCTGCGACTTGAATTTCGTTATCAAAATGACCAATATTTCCAAGAATACACATATCCTTGACTTGTCGCATATGGTCTAAACGGACCACATCTTTATTGCCTGTTGTTGTAATGATAATATCAGCACTAGAAGCAGCATCATCTAAATTAACAACTTCATAGCCATCCATGGCCGCTTGAAGAGCGCAAATAGGATCGATTTCTGTTACTTTAACACGCGCTCCAGCACCTGAAAGAGACGCTGCTGAACCTTTTCCTACATCACCATAACCACAGACAATAGCAGTTTTACCAGCAATCATCACGTCTGTTCCACGTCGAATACCATCGACCAATGATTCTTTACATCCGTATTTATTATCAAACTTTGATTTAGTGACGCTATCATTGACATTAATAGCAGGAAAAGGCAGAAGCCCTTCTTTTTGTAATTGATAAAGACGGTTTACACCTGTTGTAGTTTCTTCGCTTACCCCTTTAATTGCTGCGCGCTGTCGTGTAAAAAATCCTGGCGTTGCATCCATACGCTTTTGGATTTGTTTGAAAAAAATTTCTTCTTCTTCTGTTTTAGGATGCGAGAGGATATCTTTATTTTGTTCTGCACGACTTCCCACTAAAATATAGTTTGTAGCATCAGCTCCATCATCTAAAATCATGTTCGAAGGATGACCATCGGGCCATTGGAAAATGGCATCTATATAAGTCCAATATTCTTCCAATGTTTCACCCTTAACAGCGAAGACAGGAATACCTGTTGCGGCGATAGCTGCTGCTGCATGATCTTGCGTGGAAAAAATATTGCTAGAGCTCCACCGTATATCGGCGCCAATCGCTTTTAATGTTTCAATTAAAACAGCTGTTTGAATTGTCATGTGCAATGAGCCAGAAATACGCGCACCACGCAAGGGTTGACTAGAGGAAAACTCCTTGCGACAAGCCATCAAACCAGGCATTTCCGTTTCAGCAATATCAAGTTCTTTACGACCATAGGCAGCAAGGCCAATATCTTTGACAACAAAATCTTGAGCTGTCATTCTTTATTCCTTTAAAATCAGTTTTTCCAAGACGGTAGGAGAAATTAAAAAAAAATGCAAGACAAGAAGAAGACTTCTTTATGTGAAAAAGCTCTTTTAAAATCTCCATAAATTTGGCAACAAATATGCATTTATAGATCTGAGTCATGATATTATGAATAGGACAAGAATATCTCATGATAAATCTTATTATAAAAACAAAATTTTATTTGTTTTACTTGGTTTTTAAACTTTTAAAAATCTCCAGAGGAATACCTTTTAAAGAATAAATATGATGCATTGCTTCACAGTTTTTATATCGATTTTTTTACGGGATAATCAAAAAGAGTATATTCTTACTCTACGTACTCATACGTTTTTTTAAAAAAGGCATTATGATCTTTTTTCATTTCATTATTAAGCTTTAGCAAAATAATATAATGCAAAGTCATATGTTGCTGTCTTTATAGTTATGAATAGACAATATCAGCACTGGTTTTTCTGGATTCCAATGTTGTATCGGCTCTTGCATAAAGACAATTTATAAGAAGTGTTTTTTTCTGTTTTCAACGATTTTTATCAAAAGACTCTAAATGTGAGAGAAAATATTTTTCGTCGTACTGAATGGAGCATTTAAAAAGCAAAAACTTTCGTCCATTGAAAAGTCTGATTTTAAAAGAGCGAACAACAAGCTATGAATTATAAATCAAATAATTAACTCAGTTTTTGGAGAATCTATTTTAGACGGTTAAGTTTTGGGAAAATTGACCATGTGGACGAAACCTCCAGAGATAACTTGGCAAAAATGCAGCCATTGCTCTAGGAGTAACTCCTATACCTTCTAAAGTATGTCCATTTTCAATAGCTTCTTGAGAAACAATGTTATCTATTTGCAAAAAGCGTATCTGATTGGCTGTTACAAGTGTTGGTATAAAAGGTAATTTACCGATTGTTCCCAAAATTCCTCCAATCAATAGACCGGCAGAAAGAGGAATGGATAGGATTGTTTTTTTACGGTGAATAATTTTGAGTATATTTTCAACAGCATTTTGGAAGGTGATAATCTGGGGACCACCAAGATCATAATTTTTCCCCCAAGCAACCTGTCCATCTAAAGCGCGTGCGATAAATTCTGCAACATCACCAACATACACGGGTTGCAATTTACTTTGTCCCCCTCCAAAAAGAGGCATAATGGGTAAAAAGCGTGATAAATCTGCTAAGGTATTAAAGAAACAATCTTCTGGTCCGAAAATAACAGATGGACGCATAATAATTGCTTGAGGATGCTTGTTATAAATGATTTGTTCACCCATAAACTTAACACGTGCATAAAGACATGAAGCGTTCTCATTAGCCACAAGTGTTGACATATAAATGAGTGGAATACCAGCTTCTGCTGTTAATTCAGCAACATTATAAGTACCATCAATTTGTGTGCTTTTAAAATTCGATTGATTTGCTTGTTTTAAACTACCAGGCAAAAACACCGCCGCATCAGCTCCAAGCAATGCGCGTACAACAGATGCACGATGCTTGATATCTGTTTTAAGCATTTGGGTTTGCCCTACTTCTCCTGTTTGGAGCATGTAATAAGCTTTTTGTGGACAACGAACAGCAATACGAACCCGGTATCCCCGCTTCGTCAAATTTTCAACGACATGGCGTCCTACAAAACCAGATCCGCCAAAAACAGTAATAAGTTTAGGGTGTTGATAAAGAGCACAATCAAGTTGCATGATTAAAAAGTCTATCTTTCAAAGCTTTAAAAATAGCCAATTTCTAGCACGGTGGTGTTTTATTGTCACGCAAAATATCGCCCGCAAGATAAAGGGAACCTCCAATAAGAACGATTGCCTCTTGATATTCGACCTTAATTTTATGCAAAGCATCTTGTAGGTGTGCTTGTGGGGATGCAAAGATTCCTACTTTTTGGGCTGATTCAGCTAATTTTATTGGACAGATGCCGGCGTTATTGTCAATAAGCGGTATCGTATATACTTTATCGACAAGGTTCGCTAAAGGACGAAAATAACCGACAGCATCTTTGGTATTGATCATGCCAGCAATCATAATAATGGGACGATTTGTTTTTTTTCTCCATTGTGTAAGTTCAGCCGCAATAACTTTTCCAGCAGCAGGATTGTGACCACCATCGAGCCATAAATCAATATTAGGAGATAGTTGATCAACCAAATGTCCCTGGGTAAGGTGTTGCATCCGTGCGGGCCAATAAATATTTTTCAAAGCGTCATTTATGGTTTGTTCTGAAAGTTGAAAACCTGCTTGACAAACTGCTTCAAGAGAAGCACCAGCATTGGCAATTTGGTAGTCTCCAATAAGGTTTGGAAGGGGAAGATCCATGAGACCCTGATTGTTTTGAAAAACCATACGTCCATGTTCTTTATAGCTTTGATAATCTTGATCAAATAAAGAATAAGGTGCTTTATTTTTATCGGCAAGGGGTATTAAAGTAGCAAGAGTTTTTTCATAATTTTGCTTACCAATAACCACAGGAACGTTTGATTTGATAATCCCCCCTTTTTGAAAAGCGATTTGAGCAATTGTGTTTCCAAGAAAGCTCTCATGATCATAATCAATGGGCATAATAAGCGATACAGCTGGTTTTTTAATAACATTGGTAGCATCAAAACGTCCTCCCAACCCAACTTCTAAAATGATAACATCAGCTGGATGTGTACTAAACAGCATAAAGGCAGCGGCTGTAAAAATTTCAAAAATAGTAATCGGCTCTTGACGATTGATTTTTATAATTTCACGGATTGTTTCAGCCAATAGGCTCTCTGTAACAAGTTGACCACCTCCTTTTTGGCCTAACCGGCAGCGTTCATTCCAGTTGACGAGATGAGGTGAGCTATACATATGAACGCAGTAGCCTGCACTTTCTAAAAGAGCACGACAAATTGCTGAGGCAGAGCCTTTGCCATTTGTTCCAGCAATGTGAATAACAGGGCCAAGTTTTAAATGTGGATTACCAAGCTGCTCTAAAAGGCGAACAATACGCTCTAAAGAAAGATCAAATTTTTTTGGATAGTTTTCCAGTAGATCATCTACGACCTTTTGTACTTGGCTTGGTTGCATGAATTTAGGCTGCTTTTGTTTTAGAAAGCGATGTTTGAGAATCTGTTGGGGATGGGGGGGAAGGGGTAACAACAGCAGGGCGTTTCATCATTAAGCGTAAAAGACGTGCAATAGTCGTTTTCATTTCTAAACGCGATACAACCATATCAATCATACCATGTTCGAGTAGATATTCACTACTTTGAAAACCTTCTGGTAGAGTTTCACGGATCGTTTGTTGAATCACACGTGGACCAGCAAAACCAATCATAGCACCGGGTTCGGCAATGTGAATATCGCCGAGCATGGCGTAAGAAGCCGTAACACCACCCGTGGTTGGATTGGTCAAAACAACAATATAGGGAAGTTTTGCTTCTTTTAGCATTTCAATTGCTACTGTTGTACGGGGCATTTGCATCAATGAGAGTGTTCCTTCTTGCATGCGTGCGCCACCAGAAGCAGCAAAAAGAACCAAGGGGCATTTTTCAGCAATGGCAGTATCAAAAGCTTTGACAATAGCTTCTCCTGAAGCCATACCGAGAGAGCCACCCATAAAGGCAAAATCTTGAACGGTTGCAATAATTGGTAAGCCTTCAATAGTACCGCGTGCACTTAAAATATTGTCATCAACACCAAGTTTAGAACGATAATCTTTTAACCGGTCAATATAACGTTTTTCATCACGAAACTTTAAAGGATCTGTTACAACTTTTGGATTTTCAAGAGCTGTATAGACACCATCATCAAAAAAATGCACGAGACGATTTTTGGCACTAATACGCATATGATAGCCAGAATTAGGAGCCACAAATTGATTGGCTTCCAGATCTTTATGGAAGATCATTTCACCACTGGTAGGATCTTTAATCCACAGATTTTCTGGAATTTCACGGCGTCCCAATATAGAGTTAATTTTAGGACGAACATAATTTGTAATCCAGTTCATCTTTATAGCCTTCCTTTAAATATTACACATCTTTTGCATGATTTGAAAGAATATAGAACTTAAACGGTTACATTTGCTTTTCGGGCTGAACAAACAAGTCTATTTAATGTTTTTATCCGTGCACGTATAGCTCTAACTCCATTGTTTTTTTATTTTTAATATTTCCAATGTCATAACAATCATATGCACAAAGAGTATTCCCTATAACAAATTTCCCAGAAGTTTTAAGAACTTACATATTTTTATTCTTCGATTTTGGTATTAAAACTCATCTCTTGCGCTGGTTAATAAACGGCTTATTTTCTTTTAATAAAAATGAATCTCCAATTACTCATTAATATCAATAGTTTTAAAGCAAAGAAACCTTATAATATAAAACCTACAAGGCGATACGCATCCATTAAAAAGAATGGATATGATAATGTTATGTTAGCGAAACGCTAGCGGCAGAGCAAGATTTTTTTCAAACAGTCTTTTTAAAGCACGCGCGTTTCACATAAAATAAAGCGCTCAAAAAATATCATTTTTATTGTGTATTCATGCGTTGCTATATTTAACAGTCTCACATATTCTCAAAATTCATCTCATGATAGTGCCGATGAAGAGTATATTTCTTCCATAAAAAGCATAAAATTCATATGTTCCCTTATTTTACTGAAATAGAAGGTAATATCATCATACCCTTTGCTAGTTCCAATGTAACAATAATTCTTGCGTTGAGAGAAGGCATGAGAGGCATTTTATATCTTTTTAAAAGTTTTTTTATTCACACGACCGCTCCCGTTTATGATATTTCAACAAACGATTTTAAGTGATTCAACATGAATGGGTGAAAATAAGAAAGCTTTATGATATTGAGTTTTTTTACTCATGTCATAAAATGATAAATTATCATTATAAATCAATATCTTGATTTTAAAAAAAAGGTAAAGCATAAAATTTTATATTATGTTTTCTTTGGCTCGCAAGTTTTGTTAAGTTTAAAGTTCAAGGAATATTATTTTTGTGTGATGCGTGCCATGGTTTTTTGGGAAAGCATTTTGTGTAAATGTGTCATAAAAGCGGCCGCAAAAAGTGGTGTAGCTAGATTCAGAATGGGAATCGAAACAAAAACCGCAATCAACAATCCAGCGCCAAAAACTTTTGTATAATGAGTATGTAAAAAAGCGCGCGCATCTTTCTCTGTTCGAAAACGGTAAGCCGCAAACAAGAAATATTCATGACCGAGCAAATAACCATTAATAACATAAAAAGCAATCAAATTAACACCTGGTATGAAGAATAAAATAAAAGCAATTCCATTACCAATAAGGCTTAAAATAACAAATTTAAAGGAGAGGATAAGAGAACGTCCAAATGGCATAGCTTGTCCAATAGGCTCATTTGGATAATCTTCCTTTTCAATGATTTCAGCAGCAGAGTCAATGAAAAAACCACCTATCATAGCTGTGATGGGAGCAATAAAAAAAGCCAACAAAAGAGCCAAACCAAGATTGAAGATGATAAGCATGCTAAATCCCAACCACCCTGCCCAACTCGGGAGACCAGGAAGAAACTGAGAAGCCCAAGGCCAAAAGTAAGACACAAAAAGTTGGTGCACACATAACCATAAAATGACGAGCACACAAAAAGTAACTCCCAATGCTTTTAGTATCATAATGCTATATTGTGAGGTCAGAAGACGTTGTAAAGCACGATAGGCAGCAGTAAAAATCATAGACTAATAAATTAAGGAAAGAAGCAAAAAAAACAAGAAATATATTGAAGATATTGTGTAATTTTTTATTTCTTGAATTACAAGATCTATTTTCAATAACACTAAGGAAATACATCAATATTGTTTTGTAAAAAGAGGATTTTTCACCTTTATATATTATTCAAATCAGGATAAATTCTTCTTATAGAATGGATAAGATAAAAAATAACGAAGGCTTCTTTGTTTAAAATACAATTTGAATCAATAGAAATTTTGCTTTTAAAAAAAACGAGAAGAATTTAAGAAGCAGCTGTTTTAGAAGAACTTTTAAATATTTTTGTACAAAGTTTAGCTGATTGCGTTTACATGATATATCTAAAAAAATTAAGGTGGTAAGAGATATTGAGGAGGAGTTTTTTACTTCCATTCATCCAATATAGCAGCTTAATTTAATTTATAGCCTTATTTGTTTTGTACGGTCCCTAATATTACTTTTCGATCACTTGGCTTGGCACTCCTCGACTTAGGCTTCTATTCAAAACAATATTGAGGTTAATAAAATAAGGATAAAATTTATGTATTAGTTACGGAAATATTCTGATTTTAGGCAACAGCGTGATTCATGTGATATCGCAATAGGAAAAGAAAGGAACTTTAAACGATTAACACTATATATTTCATAATAGGCAGTTTTTTGAGAAGAAACAAAGAAAGGGAGATGTCACACATGATTAAAAATGATGATATTTTGAGCTATAAATGCAATAAAGTAAAAATTCATTGAAGCACTTTTCATGCAAGTGGTGCATTGTATCAAATAATTTTTAGATAATAACATCATTCATTTATGAAGAGAATTTATCATCTTCAATTTGAATGAGAATCTCAAACATAGAGATATTTTCTCAAATCTTCATTAAAAAAATCATTTATTTGCACATCATAAATAGGACCAATGTAGGGATAACAACATTTAAGAAAGAAAATGTTTTTTGTAAATTTTCCCCAATGCAAGAGCTTTTGTAAAATTGAAGAGTGGCAAATAATGGTTTCAGCTTGTTTTTTTATAGGCTTGAAAAACAGTGGTGCAAAGATTCTATTCTTTATGAAGGCTAGGATAAGATGGGATTTTTTAAAGAAACATCTCTCAACCCTCGTCACACCCATTTCGCAATAGCGCCTGTGAATTGTATAAGGATAAGGCTCCCATGAAGACTATAAAACTTATGAGGGCACCACTCTCTTTATGCTTAACAAAAGAGCATGCTAGCACTATCATACACTTACCCTCAATATTGTGACAAGTCTTGTCTTTTGAAACGGTTCATTATAGTTTTTTTAGTCCTTTCTTAAACACTTTATATTCATGCGGCTATCTTTGCTAACGTGCAAAAAAGGCTGTGATTGATTCAATATCATGGATTTGAAATGAGAAAATCTTACGATATTCGGGTTTCTCATTCAAGTTGAATAACGCTAGATTATTATTATAAATTAATATGTTATCTAATTTAGTCGAGATGGATAGACATCTTCATGGATTCAAAAGTTCAGTTCTTATTTTTTGAGATGTTTTAATAAGGTATTTGAAGAGTTATTCTTTGAAATGGTGTATTTTTTTCTTATGAGGCGTAGGTGTTTGGGGGGTAAAAAATGATACGATGATGTTTGCTAATTTTTGCGCTACGTGTTGTTTACGCATAGGGGGCCATTGTTCAACTTTTTCTTTACTCACAAGATAAACTTGATTTGTATCAGCACCCATGACGCTTGTACCATCTTGTTGAAGAGAAATATCATTAGCAAGAATGAAATCAGCGCCTTTTTCGACACATTTTTTTTGCGCATTGGCAATAATATCACATGTTTCAGCAGCAAAACCAATGACCAGTGAGGGGCGGTTTGGAGCGTGTCCAGTCGTTGCTAAAATGTCAGGATTTTCGACCATATGGAGGGATGGTGGTGTTTTGTGAGCATTCTTTTTAATTTTGTGTAAAGATTGCGTTTGACTGCGCCAGTCACAAACTGCGGCAACAAAGATGGCACCATCAGCAGGCAATGATTCTTGAACGGCTTGTAACATCTGTTGTGCTGTTTCAACATGAATAGTTTTTACTTCTTGTGGGTCTGCAAGATTAACAGGCCCACAAATAAGTGTTACTTTTGCTCCCAAATGCGCAAGAGCAGTTGCAATGGCGTGGCCTTGTTTACCTGAAGACCGATTAGCAAGATAACGCACCGGATCAATTGGTTCATGGGTAGGGCCAGAGGTAACGATGAAATGGCGGCCAGAGAGAGGTTTTTCACGCACATCCAAAAGAGCCTCTATGGCAGCGACAATGGTTAAGGGTTCACTCATGCGCCCATAGCCTGTTTCGTCACGTTCAGCCATATTTCCGATTTCTGGTCCGATAATATGAACGCCATCTGCGCGCAATTGTGCAACATTACGAACAGTGGCTGGATGCGCCCACATAGCTGGATTCATAGCAGGCGCAATTAAAAGTGGACAGCGTGCTGCTAAAAGGACGCAATCGGCTAGATCATCTCCTATGCCATGGGCTATTTTTGCTATGCGATTGGCTGTAGCAGGGGCTAAAATAATGAGGTCAGCTTCCCGTGCTAGTCGGATATGTCCGATATCATGTTCTTCTTCGCGTGAAAATAAATCAGTATATACAGTACGACCGTTGAGAGCTTCAGCGGCTAAAGGCGTAATAAATTTTTGCGCTGCTTTTGTCATAATGATGTTTAAGTGTGCTCCACGTTCTTTTAAACGACGAATGAGATCAAGCGCTTTATAGGCCGCAATACTTCCACCAATAATAAGAAGGAGTGATTTTGATTTCAATGATTGCACTTCAACGGCGCTTACATGAGAGGGGTGTGTGGTGAAAGTGGTGGGATTACTTAAAAGACGGCGCACTTCTTCTTCCATAGAAATGCCATTTTGCGCGGCACGTACGCGCAAAGCTTCTTTAATTTCAGGAGAGAGATTACGAATAGTAATACTGGCCATAAAATACCTCCAATAAACAAAATGATTGCAATGATTTCATTATGGGTATTTTTAGCATATTAAGGAGATTAGAAAAGATGAAAAAAGTAAAAAGTGAAAAAAACGCAACAAAGTGCAATAATAAACAGGCTATAACGACCATAACGGTTTCTACGACTTTGTTCAGCGGCAAGTTGTTTTAGGGTAGCAGGAGAAAGATTAAAACCTGTTGTCCTTATTTGATTGAAATCTTCTTCTATACGTTGGAAATTTTGTAGCAATTGTGGTGTTTTGCGTGCCAGCGAAAGGAGAGCTTGCGCTCCTTCACTAAAGTCTTTTGCAACGCCTACGGGTCCTAAATTTTTACTAATCCATTCTCTGACAACGGGTTCAGAAGCTTTCCACATATTAAAACTGGGGTCTAATGTGCGGGCAACACCCTCCACGACAACCATTGTTTTTTGCAGTAAGAGAAGTTCGGGTCGCGTTTGCATGTCAAACAATTCAGTAACTTCAAACAATAATGTGAGCAACTTAGCCATAGAAATGCTTTGTGCTGATTGTCCGTGAATGGGTTCTCCAATCGCACGATTAGCTTGTGCAAAGCTTTCAATATTATGGTGTGAAGGGACATAGCCTGCTTCAAAGTGGGCACGGGCTACCCGATGGTAATCGCGCGTAATAAAGCCGTAAAGAATTTCAGCCAGGAAATGCTTTTCTTTTTTGCCAAGCCTTCCTGTAATGCCTAGATCAACAGCAACAATACATCCATCTGAGTCTACAAATAAATTACCAGGATGCATATCGGCATGAAAAAAACCGTCACGCAATGTGTGGCGTAGAAAAGACTGAATAAGCGTAATGGCAAGAGCCTGTAAATCAAAACCTGCTTCTTTGAGTTTGGAAATTTCGGATATTCTTATACCATCAATCCATTCCATGGTGAGAACATTCCGCCCTGTCCGTTCCCAATCAATACGAGGAACCCGAAAACCTGTATCCTGTTGAATATTTTCAGCCATTTCAGATATAGCGGCTGCTTCTAAGCGTAAATCCATTTCAAGGCGTGTTGTTTGTGCTAAAGTATCCACCACACGAACAGGACGTAGCCTTCGGGAGGCAGGGATATAACGCTCTTGTAAATGCGCAATGAGATAGAAACCTCTAAGATCTTTAGAAAAACGTGCCCTGATATTAGGGCGAATGACTTTTACGGCACATTTTTTCTTATGACCAGTTTCATCAATATATTCAGCAGGATGAACCTGAGCAACAGAAGCAGCGGCAATGGGGGGATAAAAATTGACGAATAAATCATCAATAGAGCGACCAAGAGAATTTTCGATTTGAGCAATAGCGGCGGTGCAAGAAAATGTTTGGACACGATCTTGTAGTTGTGACAAATCGTCTGCAACATTCCGTCCGACAATATCAGGTCTTGTGGCAAGAAATTGACCAAGTTTTATGTAAGAGGGTCCAAGCTTATTGATGGCATACGAAATATTTTCAGATCGCTGTTTCTTTTTCGTTTTGCGTCGTGCTAATGCACGCGCGATACGATGACATAATGCTGGAAATCCTTGAAGATCATCGTGAGGCAGAGCACTTAAAACACCTTCACGTGTTAAAATCCATCCTGCACGCATCAATTGAAAGTAAGGAGAAATTTGCACCATTTTTAAATTTTCCAACCTGAATGCAGTGCTGCAATCGCACCGGTGAGATTGCGGTATGATACGCGTGAAAATCCTGCTTGCTTGATCATATGGGCAAAATCATTTTGTTTAGGAAATTTGCGAATAGATTCAACCAAATAACGATAAGCATCGCCATCATTTGCAATAAATTGACCCAGCTTAGGGATAGCATGGAAAGACCAAAGATCATAAATTTTATCGAGCCAAGGCATCTCGACATTTGAAAATTCTAAACATAAGAAACGCCCACCAGGCTTTAAAACACGAAAAGCTTCTCTAAGAGCTTGATCAATATGAGGAACATTGCGAATTCCAAAAGCAATGGTGTAAGCATCAAAGCTTTGGTCTTCAAAGGGCAAATGTTCTGCATTGGCTTCAACAAAATCAATTAGAGGGGCAAGACCATTTTTTTGTGCGCGTTGTTTGCCAACGCTGAGCATAGAGCCATTAATATCAAGCACCGTAGCATGGGCTTTTTGACGTGAAGCTTTAAGGATGCGAAAAGCAATATCACCGGTACCACCGGCAACATCAAGAACTTTCCAATGAGAAAGCGCTGGTGGAGAAAGCCATGCAACCATAGAATTTTTCCACACACGGTGTAGCCCTAAGGATAAGATATCATTCATCTTGTCATAATTTTCAGCAACAGAATGAAATACACTATCCACCATGGATTGTTTTTGTGTTTCATCAACTCTTGTAAAACCAAAGGAGTGCTCCATACCCCCTTTGGCTCCTACACGTTCTGTTTCAGTTGCCATGTATATGACCTTCTTCCTTATTTTCTCTTATCGTAAATGAAATAGAGAGGTAATGTTCAAATACGAAAAAACAACGCATAAAACTGCGACGTTTATACAGCCAAAAACAGAAGAGTACCTTTAGATATCAAGATTGGCAACGCTTAAAGCATTGTCTTGAATAAAAATACGTCTAGGTTCAACTTCATCACCCATAAGACGAGAAAAGAGTGAATCTGCATCAGTTGCATCATTAATTTTTACTTGTAAAAGAGAACGCGCATTGGGATCAAGTGTTGTTTCCCAAAGTTGTTCAGCATTCATTTCTCCAAGACCTTTATAACGTTGAAGAGTAATACCCTTTTTACCGTTTGTAAAAATGCTCTCTAAGAGGCTCATAGGTCCAAAAATACGCTCTGTTTTATCTTTACGGCGTAAAAGAAGAGGAGGATGATACAGGTCGCTAAAATTTTGGGAAATGCGATCAATCTGACGTGCGTCTGCTGAGTTTATAAGTCCTGCATCAAGCGTGATAACATCTTTAACACCACGCAAAATACGCTCAAAACATAAACTGCCATCTTCTATATATTGTCCACTCCAACCCTGTTCCATATCATCAGCAATCAGATTAAGGCGGTGTTCGACAGCCTCTGCTATTTTTTGCGCTTTTTCTTGAGTTGCAAAGGCTTCAGGGTTAAAAGCGCCAACAATGGCTGCTTGCTCAACAACATTACGGTCATAACGGGTATGAAGACCATTTAAAAGTTGACGGAATACACGAGCATCTTTAGCGAGTTGATATAAATCAGCTCCTGCACGAACTTCTCCCGTTGAAAGCTCGAGGGTTGTTTCTTCTAGTCCCGTATCGATCAAGAATTCTTCAAAGGCTGCTTCATTTTTAATATATTGAGAAGATTTTCCACGCGATACTTTATAAAGAGGTGGTTGAGCAATATAAAGATGTCCACGTTCAATCAATTCGGGCATTTGTCTAAAAAAGAAAGTGAGCAGCAGAGTGCGAATATGGGCTCCATCAACGTCCGCATCTGTCATGATAATAATCTTATGATAGCGTAATTTATCGGGTGAAAATTCATCTTTACCAATCGACGTTCCAAGAGCTGTAATCAGTGTTCCGATCATATCAGATGAGAGCATACGGTCGAAGCGTGCTCGTTCAACATTGAGGATTTTACCGCGAAGCGGTAAAATTGCTTGATTTTGACGTGAGCGCCCACTTTTTGCTGAACCACCTGCCGAATCTCCCTCGACAATAAAGATTTCTGATTTTGCAGGATCACGCTCTTGGCAATCGGCAAGTTTGCCTGGCAGAGAAGTGATATCAAGCGCTCCTTTTCGCCTTGTAAGTTCACGTGCTTTGCGTGCTGCTTCACGTGCTGTTGCAGCTTCCACCACTTTACTGATGAGAAGCTTTGCTTCATTAGGATGTTCTTCCAGCCATGTCGAAAGCCCTTCATTGACTAAATTTTCAACAATAGGGCGCACTTCAGAAGAAACCAATTTATCTTTTGTTTGTGAAGAAAATTTAGGATCAGGAACTTTGACAGAAAGAATAGCTGTTAACCCTTCACGGCAATCATCACCGGTTAAATTTACTTTTTCTTTTTTGGCAATCCCTGAAGATTCGGCATAACCATTAATTTGACGTGTAAGAGCACTTCTAAAACCGATTAAATGCGTTCCACCATCACGCTGAGGAATATTATTGGTAAAACACAACACTTTTTCATGGTAGGAATCATTCCACCATAGGGCAACATCAACACTCATACCATCTTTTTCACTTGCAATGTAAATAGGCGTATCTAAGAGCGCTTTTTTTGATTGATCAATATATTTGACAAACTCTATCAATCCGCCTTCATAATGCAACTCAACGGCTTTAATGTCAGCATGACGCTCGTCAACAAGAAGAATATGAACCCCAGAATTTAGAAAGGCCAATTCCCGTAAACGGCGCTCTAAAGTTTCAAAATCAAACTCAACCATAGTAAAGGTTTCAGAGCTTGGTAAAAATCTAATTTCTGTTCCACTTTCTTGATCACAATCACCAACAACTTTTAATGGAGCATCAGCCACCCCATGGGTAAATGATATTTCATGAATTTTACCATTTCGTCTGATTTGTAATTTAAGCCAAACAGAAAGTGCATTCACAACAGAGACACCAACACCGTGCAATCCACCCGAAACTTTATAAGAGTTTTGATCAAATTTTCCGCCAGCATGAAGCTGTGTCATGATAACTTCAGCGGCAGAAATACCTTCTGTTGGATGGATATCTGTTGGAATTCCACGTCCATTATCACGAACGGAACAAGAACCATCAGCATGGAGTGTGACGTTTACAAGAGTTGCATGACCAGCTAGAGCTTCATCGATAGCATTGTCTACAACTTCATAGACCATATGATGTAACCCCGACCCATCATCTGTATCACCAATATACATACCAGGACGTTTGCGTACAGCATCAAGACCTTTGAGAACTTTAATAGAAGCGGCGCCATAGTCATCGCCTTTTGTCGGTGAGGTACTTTGTGTCGGTGAGGTTATTTCATCACTCATAAGTTGGTCCATTCCTGTGTTCAATTTACAATATTCTATCTGCTTTTTTACAGCTCAATGTTCTGATCAGTTATTTATGGAATAACCACATTAAACATTTACCGTATATCAGCTCTAGATTCAATATCTGTCGATATATAATGGAGAGAATGATGAAATGATATGACACTATTATACAGTAAAACACCGTCATTTAGGGCGATAATATAAGAAAAGTAAGTTTCTCTTTGTTATATTTAAGTATTTTTACAGTGCGTGGTGAATATTTAGAGCAGTGCTTATCCATATAGCTTTTCGTTAAGTGTATCGCATGAATGGGAAGACCAAAGAAATTAAAAGCGTAATTTATCGAGAAAAATCGACTGTTTATAATCCAACGTTGATATGAATCCTTTTCCTTTAAGATTTGGGGACAAAATCGATTAAGCTTTACGTAAATTTTAAAATCTATGTGAAGAGTAATATTGTCGTTTATTTTTGCATATGCTTAATATTTCAAGATGAGTTGTGCATCTTTATGTTACGCTAACGAGGATTTACATTCTTACCGATAAATCAATTTTCACTTCTAATGAAGTTAATACTATGTGTCCTCTAAGTTTCTCAACTTTTTGTATGTTAGATTGAGGTGAGAATATTGTGTGTATTTGTTTGTGTGATTCCCGTTATGGCGATTACATCTCTCATTCAAAATAAAACACCATTGTGTTGCTTATTCACACACTTCTTTTAAGAAGCATCTCTCAATGTTTCCAGATTTATTTTACGACGATATTTGAAGAGTATAACATCAAATACCTTGTGAATGCTATAAGGTTCATTTCTCTCAAATTGCTTTTTATATACTTGTTTGGGAAAAATTGAGGTCATTTGAGATAAAAAGTTGAAGCATTTTCAATGTATTTTAAAAAAAATATATGAAAATTTTTAACAGTTTAGAAAAGTGCAAGAATTTTATTGATTAAGCGGAAGATATTTTTGTGAAGTGCGTTAGATAATAGCTAAGTAGAGTTTTGTCTTAGCTTTGAAAAATGGGGGGAGAGATTTTGAAAATAAGAAAACTTATACATGTAAAATATCTTCAATGGTGTTTACGGTATCTTTTACTCCATAATTTATACACTATTTTTATTCGTATTTTATTTATAGCAGGGGGATTTCTATTTTCCTCTTACGCAGAAGCTGAAATAGCTGAAAAGTTGCCTTCTTTTTTTGATTCGCATGAACATTGGGTCCAACCTGATACAACGGATATTATTCGTTTGCGTTTTGTAACAACTTTTGATTTTCCCCCCTTTAATTTTCTTGATCAAACGGGGCATCTTGCAGGTTATCATATTGATTTATTGCGCGCTATTTGTTCAAAATTAAAATTAGAAAAATTTTGTGAAGTAGAGGTGGTTCCTTGGAAAGAGCTTGTGGAGCATGTCAAAAATGGTGGTGCAGAAGTCATTATTGCGGGTTTAAAGGAAACAAGTCAAATCCAGCGAGATCTTGTCTTTACAAAGCCATATTTGCGCTTTCCAGCGCGATTTTTTGCTTCTCGAAAGTTAAATCTCGATGAACCAATAAGCAATCAATTAGTCCATTTAACCAGTGGTGTTTTGTCTAAAAGTGTTCACGAACAGCTTTTTCATTATTATTTTCCTAAAGCCCAATGGAAAGGATTTAAAGAGAGAGAAGAGCTCTATAAAGCCTTACAGGAGCATAAAATTGACCTTATTTTTGATGATGGATTTGCTTTATCGTTATGGGTCAAAAGTCAAAAATCTGTTGATTGCTGCCATTTTGTTGGAGGAGTATATATGGCACCACAGTTATTGGGGCAAGGAATGCAGCTTGCTGTGGCAAAAAAGAACGAAAAATTGATTGATATCCTCAATTATGCACTAAAATCACTGGAAGAGGATGGTAAACTTACAGAGCTTTATTTGCGTTATTTTCCAATAAGTTTTTACTGATGAATAGTTTTTTAGTTAAGAGCTGTTAATCTTTCCGTACCGAGTCGATAAGAGATAGCTTCTGCGAGGTGATGGCGTGAAAGATTATCGGCTTCATCAAGATCAGCAATCGTACGCGCAACTTTGAGAATGCGGTGATAAGCACGTGCAGAAAGGTGCATTTTTTCACTCACATCTCGTAAGAGTGTGGCGGCATTTTTATCAGGAATGGCAATTTGTTCTATGATTTTAGCAGGGCAATCGCCATTGGTTCGGATATGGTCAAACCCTAGTGTTGCAAAACGCTTGGCTTGAATGGTACGGCATCGTGCGACGCGTTTGGCAACATCACAGCTTTTTTCTGATTGCTCTGGTTGCATAAGGTCCATTGCTGTTAAAGCAGGAACATCAATCCGTAAATCAATTCGATCGAGCAACGGACCAGAAATACGGGATTGATAATCGATTTGACAGCGTATTCCTTTAGCACAAACGTGGCCTTTTTCACCTGCCATACCGCATCGGCAAGGATTCATTGCGGCAATGAGTTGGAAGCGAGCAGGATAGCTGATATGGTGATTAGCGCGCGCTATAACCGATTCTCCACTTTCTAAAGGTTGACGAAGAGAATCAAGAACCTGCGGAGAAAATTCAGGCAATTCATCAAGAAATAACACACCATTATGGGCAAGTGAAACTTCTCCCGGTCGTCCTTTAAGCCCCCCACCAATCATTGCTGCCATAGAAGCAGAATGATGTGGAGCACGAAAGGGACAATGAAGTGAAATGGTATTATGAACTGTTTCTCCTGTAATAGAAGCAATCAGAGAAACATCTAAAAGTTCACGACTATCAAGAGGGGGTAAAATAGAAGGTAAGCGTTGCGCCAACATAGATTTTCCAGCCCCAGGAGGACCGACAAATAAAAGGTTATGGCGTCCAGCAGCACAAACTTCTAAGGCACGTTTAGCTGTTTTCTGTCCTTTGATTTCGCAAAGATCTGGAAGTTCAGTTTCGATAGTATATTGGCGCGGTTGTGGACGTTTTTGAATTTGAGTTCCTTTAAAATGATTGACGATAGTAAGAAGGGTCTCTGGGGCAAGAATATTTATTTCCGCATTTGCCCATGCTGCTTCAGGTCCACATTGAAAAGGACAAATTAGTCCTTTATCGAGAGACACTGCTGTCATAGCAGCTGGTAAAACGCCATTGACAGCGGTCAGTGAACCATCCAGTGACAATTCGCCTAAAATAACATAGTCTTGCGCTACTTCGGGAGGGAGAATTCCCATAGCAAGCATTAAGCCTACGGCGATTGGCAAATCATAATGCGATCCCTCTTTAGGCAAATCAGCTGGTGCAAGATTAATTGTAATTCGTTTGGTCGGCATAGAAAGCCCACAAGCATGGAGGGCTGCTTGTACACGTTCACGGCTTTCTGCAACTGCCTTATCGGCTAATCCAACAATAGCCATTCCTATTTTACCGGGCGAAATCATAACCTGTACATCGACAGGGACTGCTTCTAGACCGCGAAAAGCAACAGTTGTAATCCGTGCAATCATTTATCTCTCCCCCTTTAGACTTGGGAGAGACAATCATATCTACGCATAAAAATCAAGAAGCATCTCTATGGTTTTTTTTATGAAAAGATCTATATACGTACGCAGGTTTTTGTAGCGTTCTCATGGCAAGTTATTTGTACAAATTTAACCATGATAATATGGAGCGCAATAAAACATTTATAATAAGCTAAATGAATATGTTAAGAAAAAGGAATAAGGCTGTTTGTATGATACAACAGGGTAAAATTTTGTGAAGATATGAGGGGAGGGGGGACGTTATGTATCGCAGAGTGTTATTTGATGTGATAAAACGTATAAAGTATGCAAAGTGGTTATACTTACCGTTCTTATTTTATATTATTTAAAGTGTAGTAAATGCAGAGTGTATTAAAGGTATCTGATTTATGGTATACCAGATAAGAATTTTGTTAAAATCAGGAACTGTGCGCTGTGTATTTATGAGCTTGTGTTTTGCTTTTTCTTTTCCACAGCCACTTGCTGCATTTGATTTTTTGGGCATCTCTCTTTTTGGTCAAAAGAAAACAAATTCTTCTTCACAGCATGTCAAAAATACAGAGAAATTTTATAAAGTTGACATTGTTACACCACCAGGGGCGCCCTTAGAAGGTATAAAAATAGTTAAATCTGTTTCTTCTCTTTTTGCCGATAAAGAGAAAGCATCTGCGAGTTCGTCTGGTTTGTTAGCTAAAGCGCGTTCAGATTATCGGGCGATTCTTTCTGCTCTTTATGCTGATGGGCGTTACGGTGGTGTTATTAGTATTAAAATTAATGGTTTAGAAGCCGCTGATTTAAGTCCGGTAACGCAACTTCCAGCACAATCCAATATCGTTATTACGATTAATGCTGGTCCACAATATGTTTTTAGTCTTGCAAATATTGATAAAGTAGCGCCTTATGAAAAATGTAAAGTGCATAAAATGCCCACAATTGAAGAACTGGGCTATAAAGTTGGAGCTATTGCCAAATCTGAAACCATTTTGAAAGCAGAAAAATGGGCGGTAGAAGGATGGCGTCAACAAGGTTATGCTAAAGCTAAGATTATGAAAAGTGATATCGTAGCTGACCATGCTGCATTGCGTATTGAAGGACGGATTGTTGTTGATCCTGGACAAAAGGCTTATTATGGTCCTTTAAGTGTACGGAATATAAGTAACAACCCCCGTGTAGATTCAGATTATATCGCATGGATGACCGGATTGAAGCTAGGTCAGAAATACGATTCCGATGCGTTAGCTAAGGCAAATGAACGTCTTGCACGCCTTGGAGTTTTTCGTGCTATCAATATACGTGAGGCTGATACCATTAACCCAGATGGCAGTTTACCACTTATGCTTGTTGTACAAGAACGTAAACCGCGTCGTTTCGGTATAGGTGGCAGTTATTCAACATTAGATGGTGCTGGTTTTGAAGCTTATTGGATGCATAACAATCTTTTTGGTCACGCAGAGACCCTTAAACTTGAAACAAAAATAAGTGGTGTTGGCAGTAACAAAAAGCAATCATACAATTTCAAAAATTTTGATTATCTTTTCGGTGGTACGTTTATAAAACCTGGTGTACTCACGCCTGATACAGATCTCAGATCAGAATTAAAAATACAGCAAGATGTTTTAGAAAATTATACAACAAAAGCCATAAAAGGGAAATTAGGTATTAGGCATATTTTCAATAGTCATCTATCGGGACAGACTGCTATAGAAATTTCAAATGGTTACTCACGTGATATCTATTTTGGGAGTCGTAATTTTACAACAATTGGTTTCCCTACCGGTTTGATTTACGATAGCCGTAATAATAAGTTTAATGCAACAAAAGGGTTATATGGTGAAGTTCTGATTGAGCCTTTTTATGAAATGCGATTTAACGATTTTGTGACAAAAATAACGGCAGAAGGTCGTTCTTATTGGGCGCTAGATGAAGGAGGCCGTTTTGTTTTTGCTGCACGGGCAAAGCTTGGTACAATTCTTGGGAGTGATAAAGCACAAGTCCCTGCAGATACGCTCTTTTTTGCTGGAGGTGGTGGCTCTGTTCGTGGTTATGCTTATCGTAATATTGGTGTCAAAATAGAAAATGATGCAGTCATTGGTGGACGGGCGCTTATTGAGGGTGCGGCAGAATTGCGTGTTTCTCTAAATGATAAAGTAGGATTTGTCAGTTTTCTTGATGGAGGTCTCGTAGGAGAAAAGGCAAAATTTGATTTTTCTCAAAAAATTAAATGGGGAGCTGGTATAGGAGGTCGCTATATGACGGGTCTTGGTCCTTTACGCATTGATTTAGCCTTTCCTTTAAAAAGAGAGCAAGGTGATCCTCGCATTGGTTTTTATGTGGGTATAGGACAAGCATTTTAATGAAAAAAAGTGTACGTTTATCAGCTTTCTTCTTTGTTTTTTTGTTTTTGGGGGTCGGTAGTTTTGTTTTTGCGCAGAGAGAAGACCGTATTCCCTCTAACGAGGAGACAGTAGATGATCGTTCGTGGTTTGTTTCTTTAATCGAACGAAAGCTTTCAGCGCCTAATCGTCAAGTTCGTTTACACAATATGCAAGGGGCACTGTCCTCTCAAGCATCAGTTGATGTTATTACTGTCAGCGATAAAAAGGGGATTTGGCTTAAAATTACTCATGCTAAAATGGATTGGAATCGTCTAGCGTTATTAAGAGGGCGGATAGATATTAATCAACTTTCGGCAGAACAGGTTACGTTTTTACGCAAACCACAAGGCAATTCCTCCCTTGTTTCTTCCCTTGAGACGGGGAAGTTTTCTCTCCCCAAATTGCCACTTGCTCTTTCTATCAATAGGCTTACAGCGCAACATGTGACGTTTGAACAGAATCTTTTTGGTCTTCCTGCTGATACGTCTTTAGAAGGCAGTTTCACTTTGGCGAGTGGTAATTTTGATATTGATATAGCGGCACATCGTTTAGATGCGCCGGGTTCTTTTTCTGTTCTTACCAAGATATCTGAAAGCGATCGTACAGCTCAAATTGATATCTCTGCTGATGAACCACAAAACGGTATTTTGGCAAATGTTTTGAATATTGAAAAACGCCCGGCATTAAATTTCGTCATTAAAGGTAAGGGTACTTTTGATGATTTGGTTATCAAACTTTCTTTAGAAGCCGATCATCATTCTGTTTTAGATGGTAATATTATTCTTGCAAGTGTTTCAGAAGGATACAATTTTTCTACGCGACTAGAGGGTGTACTGAGTCCTTTAATGCCTTCTCAATATCGTGACATTTTTACGTCTGGTATAACGTTAAAAGCAGAGGCAAAGAGAACAAGAGAAGGTGTGACACATCTTGATCAGATGGTACTTCAGAGCAAAGAAATGAATGTTTTAGCCAATGCTGAAATAACAGCCGATGGATTTTTGCGGCGGCTTTTTGTCGATGGCAAAATGGCTTTTGATAAGGAAAAGGACTCTGTTCATTTACCTTTATCAAAAACGCCAAAACCTGCAAATAATATTTCTTTAAACATTGACTATGGTCGCGAAGGACAGCAATCTTGGAATGGGCGGTTGGTTGTACATCATTTGAGCAATAAAAATATTTATATTCGCGATGCTGTTTTTGATATGGGGGGAGTAAGCGAAAATCTTGATAATGCGGCTTCTCGTCATGTTGGTGTTCAGGTTAATGGAACGCTTCAAGGAGTTAAAAAGATTAAAGGAACATTGGTAGAAGATTTAAGCCAAGTGGTTCATATGCATTTAGATACGGATATTGTTTCGCATAAACCAATTTTGATTCATGATTTTAGTGTTACGGCTCAGGGGTTTTCTTCTTGGTTAAAAGGGACAATGGAGCATTTTATCTTTAAAGGCGATCTTGGTTTAAAAGCTCAAACATTAACTCCTTTGGAAATATTCAATAAACAACCGCTCTCTGGTAGTGCAGATATTAAAGCCAAGGGGACTCTCGGTTTATTGAATGGTACTTTTGATCTAAAGTTATCAGGGATAGCTGAAAATATGAAAATAGGCGTGCAGCCTTTTGATCGTTTATTCAAAGGAAATATCACTCTTTCAGGTGGCGCTGCTCGAAATATGAATGGCTTCACTTTACGTCATTTGAATTTGAAAAATCAATATGCAAATATAAAGGCTGATGGTTATTTTTCAGATGAAAATGCTAAAATGGATTTGTCTGCTCAAATATTAGATTTGGCCAAATTAGATCCGAAGATAAGCGGTGTACTTACCATTCAAGGGACAGCAAGAGGGCGCAATAGCCATATAAAACTCAATACAAGTGCTCATATTGCTGAAGCGTTAGTCGTTGGGAAGAAACTTCAAAACACAACATTTAATATAAAGGCACTTGTAGATAATACAGCACCGATTACTTCTTTAACAGGAGAGGTAAAAGGTGAAGGAATTTTTTCTCATAAACCTCTGCATTTATCTGCTTCTTTTCAAAATTCTCAGAAAATAAGGAAACTTGAAAATATTGATATTAAAGGGGGAAGTGCAAAAATAACGGGTGATATTTCTCAACAACTTGGAGGTTTTTTAAAAGGAGCGTTGCATATTGATGCCGATGATATTTCAGTACTTTCAGCGTTATTTTTGCAGGATGGGAGTGGAAAAGTAAAAGGAGATTTTATTTTTGATGAACAAAATGGCAAACAGATAGCCAATGTGAAGGCGCATGTTAACCATTTGAATTTTGCTAAGAATAAAATAAAAAAATTAGCAATAGATGCTGATATATTTGATCCTTTTGGCGTGACTCAGTTTGAAGGTGTTATCAATGCAGAACATATTCAAACACCTTTTATAATGGTCAATCATTTAAATGCGCACGCTAATAGAGATAATGAACAAACGGTTTTTACTGTTAAAGCAATGTTGCATGACACTCTCAAGGCTCATCTTTCTGGTCGTATGATGGCTATGGAATTTCCAGAAGGCGTAAAACGAGAAGTGCAAATTGCAACCATGGATTTAAATCAACACAATCTTCATGCAACGCTGCCGAAACCATCGATAATTATTTTTGATAAAGATGGAATGGCAATTAATGAATTAGGAATTGCAATAAATGGCGGTAAAATTACCCTTGCAGGGAATATTCAAGATACTCTGAATTTGCAACTTAACATAGATTCTCTTCCTGCTACTTTAGCCAATCTGTGGAAATCCGATCTTGGAGCCGCAGGGAGTGTAACAGGACAGGTTATGATTCGTGGGCATTTTAAAAAACCCGATATAATCTACGATATAAAAGGTGAAGGACTGACAACCGTTGCTCTTCAAGATAAAAAAATTATGCCTTTTTCGCTTTCTGCTACGGGGAAAACCTTAGATCAAAATCTTACTTTGAATGCAAGTTTAACAGGAGAAGGAGCACAAGCACAAGCTCAGGGGCTTGTATCTTTAGACAAAGACAAGCTTGATTTCCATATCAATTTGCAAAATTTATCTGCACGTTTTGCAAATAGTTTTATTGCAGGACAAGCATTTGATGGGACGTTGATAGGCAAAGTTGATATTGGGGGGACAATGAAAGATCCATCTGCTCATTTTGATTTTTCTAGTCAAAGTTTAACTGCTATGACACCTAAAGGACCGATGTCAATCAATATAAATGCTCGTGGTTCTTATAAAAAATCGACATTTCGCATTGAAAATATGATAGCAACAGGAGATAAAGGATTAGATCTTTCCATCCATGGGCCTGTTTCTCTTAATGGTTCAGAGGCAAAATTAAACATTAAAGGGATAATGCCTCTTGATTTTGTTAATCTCTTATTAGCTAAACGTGGTGCAAATATAACGGGTACAGCAAGAATTGATACAGTTCTTAATGGTGCGTTATCAAAGCCGCAATTGACAGGAAATATTTCTATAGGCGATGGTAGTTTTTTTGATTCAAAAACCAATGTAGGACTGAATAATATAACGCTTGAAGGCAAATTAAATGGCGATCATATTCTTATAGAGAAAGCTTCAGCTTCTTCGTTTGAGGGGGGGGGAATTTCTGCTTCAGGTCGTATCTCTCATGATCTAGAGACAGATTTGATCTTTCATCTTGATAATGCCAACTATAATGATGGTTCTATGATTCTTGCAACATTGTCAGGTGAGATGAAAATGACAGGTCATTTTTTGAGTGATCTTGTTATTGGTGGTGATATTATCGTTGAAAAAGCTGAAATTGTGGTTCCTGATCATTTTAAAAATGCTAAGTTTCTTGATATCAGAAATAAGAATTTAACAAAACCAATTCAAACAACACTTGAACGTGCTGATGTTAAGAGCACGAACAAAAGCCCTAGTGTCACAGAAGAATCGTCATCTGTTGTGCTATCAAATATGCGTATTACAGCACGTAATCAGTTTTTTGTACGCGGAAAAGGGTTAGATGCTGAACTGGGAGGACGCATTAATCTAGCGGGTCCATTAAATGATGTGCATCCAGTGGGTGAGTTTAGAATGATTCGTGGACGTTTTGATATTCTTTCACAACGTCTTAATTTTGATCAAGGACAGGCGAGTTTTAGCGGTACTCTTAATCCTATAGTTTATTTTGTAAGCAACAATAACAGTGGTGACATTCGCGTTACTGTAACCGTAAGTGGCACGATTGATAATCTTGATATTAATTTTTCTTCACAACCGAATTTGCCTCAGGATGAGATTTTGGCACGTTTGATTTTTAATCGCTCTCTTAATGAACTATCGCCATTTCAGATTGCTCAACTTGCGGCAGCCGCAGCTGATCTTGCGGGGGCTTCTAATACATCTTTGTTGAACACTTTACGCACTAAAATTGGGCTTGATGATCTTGATGTTATTGTTAATGAAAAGGGTAATACAGGCTTACGCATTGGACGCTATATACACAATAACATTTATTTAGGTTTTGAAGCAGGGTCTGATGGAACGACGAAAGGAACAATTAATTTGGATATTTCGCGTCATCTCAAAGCTAAAGGTGCTGTAGGAAATGAACAAAATTCTAGTATTGGTCTCTTTTATGAAAGAGATTACTAAAGTTTAAATTTTAAAAAACAAATTCTTTATTTTTTGTCTCTCATTTTTAAGGTTGAGGAAGGAAGCCTAGACTAGGAATACACCTAAAGAAGAAATGTTTTATTGCGATGTGAAGAGAACGATCTAAAATATTCGGTTTTTTCTTTATGACGTCTTCTAAAGAGACAAAATCTTCACAAAAGAGAGTATGTTATTTTGCTAATCTATACGTAATTTTAGAGAAATACTTAAACCTTGTTCTCAAGCCCATTTCATACTGTTGCCTAAAGAGTATAACTCATGCAAAATATTGACTTTATAAAGATAGTTTATTGTTATGCAACTTGAGTTAGAACTTTTAACGTTGAATGCCATAAGATTTTCTCATTCATTACAAATCTCTTTCATGTTGAATCACTCAAAACTATTCGCTTGCATGTTACAAGTGGGGAAGCCCCGCGTGGATAAAAACAATTAAGCAATGGCAAAATACCTCCTATGAACCATCTCGAGAGCTAAGGGCTGTAGCAACACCCACGAGTTGGCAAAATAGTGTGAATGGTACCGGTTTGTTACTCCGTAAGCGTAAAGATAGGGGCGCTCAATAGATTGATCGTTGTACAATTCATGCAGGTTTTCGCGAAATGAACTTGGGAGAACGTTGCGAGACATATCTTTAAAACAAGCCCATGAATTTGCAATGCAATGGCATTTCTATTTAACGTGAAGGACGTGTCTCCATTAAAGAGCAAGACAAACAAAAGCGTGAGGCACGTGTAGAATTCAGAAGATATCGATTTCATTTGCAAACGTATTTAAAGCAATATTTTTAATAATAAAAAGTGATCTATTGTTTTAAATTTTTGTTTATTATGTTTTTGAATGATATCACTTTTCTTATAACGAACAGCCCCTCAAATAGAACACCATTATGTTGCAAATTCATATGTTTGTGCTTGTTTTAAAGAAACATTTTTCCGTGTAGGCTTGAGTCTATTTCACAATACTGCTTGTGAAATGAGATAAAGTATCTCTTATGATGGTATAAAATCCATATTACCGTTATCAATAAAAATATAAGTATTTAATAAAGATATAAGTTGGCATTATCATTCTATTTTCAGCTTCTCATGTCTGCCGATAACTTTTGCACTTGAAAGCGTAGAGGTATTTTTATTGCTTATTTTAAGCGTTTTTATAGATACACCAATGTTTTTTTATGATGTACCACAAGTGCTTTTGATTGTTTCATCGTAAATGTAAAGAAGAAATAGGCAAATGACATTGTATCTTTTATCTGAGATGAAAATAATAAATTATGATTACAAATCAATATGTTAATATATATCAAAAGATATTTTTTGTAAAAATATTTATCAGACTTATATCGTATTTTTCTATTTAAACGGTTAGAAAGAAGAGAAATTTTGTTTTGCTTTTCATCTGTTTTTTGAGCATATTGAAATTATAGCTTTATATCAGAAATAACGTTGTGCATGTACAAGCGCTTCAAGAAGTTAAGGTATTTGAGGAATATCATTTTAGCTTCTAGAGGCGAAGATAAAACAGAAAAGCTTGCTCTCAAGCAATCTACAACAGTAAAAAGTTTTATAATAAATCTTTTCTTATTTTTTCAGTCTTTTTTTACATTGAGTGTATCTATAGTTTACAGCACACTTTTTGTAATTGGTAGTTTATCCTGCTGTACCATAAAAGACTGTTATTTGAGGTCTAGTGATAGTAAGGCGTGTAGCCTTTTTGATCAAGTGTTTTGAAAGCATGTGGTGAATGGGTGGCTTTGTTCGTTGAGCTTTGTAAGTGAATCACATAAGTTGTTATCGGGTAGAACGAATTCAATAAAAATCTGGATTTTTTATAAATTAGGTTGAGTAGAAATCTTTTTACTTTCAAGGTGTTAAGAGGAAAAAATTATTAGCGGAGAGATAAGTATGGATAAAGGTGGCATCAATCTAGATTCTTCCTCTTTCGTGGAATTTTTTAAAAACTTTATTCTCCTTTAGGATTCGCAAAATTTACGAATGTTTCATTACTTTTTTAAAAAGAGAAGAAGTTTTTTTCTCAAGTTTCATTGTTAAAAATCAATTGCATTCAACAAAACAAAAGAGAATGTTTTGTCTAAATCCAAGAAGTTTATTCTCAATAAACCATAAATTCTTTGCCAATTCTTAATTGAAATAATACTTTTCCTTGGTGATTCTGCTTTTGAAAATGGGGTGTCAGCTTCTATCCATTTTTTTATTTTAAATCTTATTTAAAAACTTAGAAATTAGGATGTGTGTTTTTTGAACTGAATGTTATGAAGTTTTTTATAAAACCCATGTTCTTTTGCGAGCAATTCTTTCTGAGTCCCTTGTTCAATCAGTTGTCCATTTTGTATGACCACAATTTTATGGGCGCGAGTAATCGTTGAAAGGCGATGAGCAATAACAATCGTTGTGCGCCCTTTGGTAAGATGATGAATGGCTTCATTAATTTGTGCTTCGGTGTGTGAATCGAGCGCGCTTGTTGCCTCATCAAGAATCAGAATTTCACTATCGTGAATCATTGCTCTAGCAATTGCGAGTCGTTGTTTTTGTCCCCCTGAAAGATTACAGCCATTATCGCCTATCTGTGTATCATAACCATTTGGCAAATTCATAATAAAGTCATGAGCATTTGCTGCTTTTGCTGCTTCGATAATTTCGTCATCACGAGCGCCTTCTTTTCCAAGTCCAATATTATATTTAACGGTTCCTTGAAAGAGAAAAGTATCTTGCCCTACATAAGCCATCAGGTTTCTCAGAGAACGAAAAGTTGTGTAGCGGATGTCTTGATCATTAATCAATATGCGTCCTTTTGTGGGGTCATAGAGGCGCATAATAAGATTGATAAGGGTTGACTTTCCTGAACCAGATGGCCCCACCAATGCTGTCATTTTTCCAGCTTCTATTTCTAGATTGATGTCTTTTAATACCATTTTATTATCAGTATAGGCAAAAGAAACATGCTCGAAACGAATAGCTCCTTGCGTTTTATTCAGATCTTTAGCTTCTTTATGTTCTATAACTGTAAGGGGACGATCGAGTATTTCAAACATCGTACGGATATTGACCAAGCCGGATTCAATTTTGATACGGACATTTGCTAGTCTTTTTGCGGGTTCATAAGCTAAAAGTAAAGCAACAATAAAGGACATAAATTCACCTTGAACACCTGCACGTTGGGTGGCAAGGTAACCGGAAAAGCAGATAATACCCGCAATGGCGACACCTGTGAGTGTTTCCATAATCGGATTGGTAATAGCTTCAAGTGTTGCAATATTGTTTGTTTGTTTTTCAACATCACAAATGGCTTTGTCCATCCTTTTTTTCATGACTTCTTCTAGTGAAAAAGCCTTGATGACTCGAATACCAACAGCTGTTTCCTGTACGATTTTGATAATTTCACCAAGTGAAAGAAGTTCTTTTTCCATAAGGCGACGAACGCGTTTTAAAGCCATTCGAACACCTAAAAAAGCCAGTGGTCCTACAATTAAAGTAATGGAGATTAACACAAAGTTTTGAATAAACATGACAAGCAACAGACCACTAACGGAAAGCAAATCGCGTACAAAAGTTGTGATGATAGTATCAACGATATTACGCACGGCTGTCGCATTATGGGTTACGCGAACAAGCAGATCAGATGACGTGTTATTATGATAAAAAGAGACACCTTGTTCCATAAGGCGCGCATAAATTTTGCGCTGTTGTTCAGCAATGATACTGTTGCCTGCTTTGCTTAAAAAGTAAGTTTGGGCAAAAGTTGCAATCCCTTTAAGAATAAAGATAAAAGCAATAAAGCTAGAAATCAAAACGATCATAGCAAAATTCTGCGCATCAACAATATAATTAACAACATCACGCATAATCCACGCACTGGTTGCAGTTGTACAGGAAATGATGATCATTGAGATAATAGCCGCACTGTACCAACGCGCATGTTTATGAAAATTTTCTCGCAAAAGGCGGATAATAAGATGTTTGTCAAAAGAGGAAAGTTTTTTTTGGGCCATGCAGTGCTTCTATATTTTCTTGTTGTTTTATGCAAGATTGAAGCGCTCTTAATTAAAAAGTCCCTTAATTTTTTTTACAAAAAGAGTTTTCTTCTTTCAATGCATGTCATACTCTTTCATGCGACGGTGCCTCGTGTAACGTAAAATTCTCCATACATTATCTGTGCACCACTATTTCATTTATATATATAAGATATAGATACCATCACTCTATTGGTATTCCCATATTGCAACTGTCCCTAGTTGCTATAAAAGATTCATAAGAAGCGTACGATTTCGTTCATATAATTTCTCCCCACTTGTGACGCACAGACGAATATTTTTGTATGATTTCATATTGAAAAGATTTAAAATAAGAAAACTCTACAATATTCACTTCTTTTATTCGAGAAGCAAAAATATAAATTATTAATATGTTATTCTATTTCACTCCATGTAAAATATCGCGCAAGGAGTTTTTCATGCTTGGAGTATTTTAAAATACATCATTTTCATCCTATCACGTTGCGTATCTGCTTTATCCTTTTACCTTCTAGAAGGTTAGATTAAAATCAATGGAATAAAAAAATTTTAAAGGCTTTGATAGTCAATAAACAAAACGATTCATCTTTAAAAGAGATAGTGACTAAAGTTGCTGAGAATTCTGACAATAGAGGGAATAATAAGGGGAAATCTGTAATGAGAAGATGATATCTTATTTTGAAAAATAAGCACTTATTATCCACTGGCTTATCGAATGCTGTTTGGTAAAGCGTTGTTATTAAGTACCTCCATCTTTACGCTTAAGAGGAAACAAGCCGGCACCATCACACGCTTTACCAGCTCGTGCGTGTTGCTTAGCCCTTGTCATTCGAGACGATTCATAAGAGGCATTTTTGCTCTTTTCTTGTACAGTTTTTATTCGCACACCCTCTCTGCTTATGATGTGCAAGCAAGTAATTTTGATTAATTCAAAATGAGAGAGAGCTGAAACGAAAGAACCCTACAATATTGGAGTCTCTTATTCAATATGTAAAAAAATGAATATCTTTATAAATCAGTGTGTTGTCATTGCAAGCAACAGATGAGGACGATAGCACTAACGGGCATTATTATTTTTAAGGTTATGGAAGTTCAAGCCAACGCCATCATTCTTTTACCAGTTTTTATACTGTTATAACTTTTGGCATTTGAAATGATTTACAACAGACATTTCTACTTTTTTAATATTTTATGTATTATCTCTGTTTGTGATATCCAAGCAAAGCTTATGGTGTACAAGCAAATGATTCTTTGCTGGATTCTACAAACAAGAGAACTCGAAATGAGAAGATCTTACAATATTCGTGCTCTCTCATTTAATATGCAAATAACAAACCCTTCTTAATAATTTGAGAAAGCATTATTAAACTCTTTAACATGCTATTTTATAAAACCCTAAAAGCACCACAACTCATTGTGGCGCTTCTAAATGATACCCATTCGCTTATTTCGATGAATTGAATACGGATACTATTCCAATGAAAAACTATTTAGGTGCTATCACCATCATCATTTGCCGTCCTTCAAGTTTTGGCTCCAATTCAATTTTAGCAATTTCACTTGTATCTTCTTTCACACGCTGAAGAAGTTTTAATCCAAGATCTTGATGAGCCATCTCACGACCACGAAAACGCAAAGTGATCTTTACTTTATCACCATGATCAATAAAGCGATGGATAGCCTTAAGCTTGACTCCATAATCATGGACATCAACATTCGGTCGCACCTTAATCTCTTTGATTTCGATAACTTTTTGTTTTTTACGTGTTTCAGCAGCTTTTTTTTGAGTTTGATACTTTAACTTGCCCAAATCGATGATTTTACATACGGGTGGTTCCGCGTTTGGTACAATTTCAACCAAATCAAGCCCCGCCTCTGCAGCCATAGCGAGAGCTTCTTGTATCGAAACAACCCCCTGATGTTGTCCCTCATCATTGATAAGCTGAACATGAGGTACCCGAATATCCTGATTTGAACGTGGCCCGTCTTTTTGGGTAGGTGTCATTTTAAACGGTCTACGAATGGTTTATGCTCCTTAATTTTGATTCAACTATGGTTATTTAATATACAATTATGTACATAAAAACAACTATAATTCGTGCTTTTTTCATTATTTGATTTGTTACTTTTTTAAGTGATTTAGATTGTAAAAGTTTTTCCCTTAATTTAAAGAAATTGTTTTATGGAGGAGAAGAATCATGAATCAAAATATTTCTTGCCAGTTTTTTTCGTTTGAGGATACTGCTCTTGCAGTACGCCATCGCAAGGGGCGCCATTTTCCAGGTTTGGTTTGGCTTCCTGGCTATCTATCCGATATGTTAGGGGATAAGGCTGTGTTTGTTGATAATTTCGCTCAGAAGAATGATTTGTCCTGCTTACGTTTTGATTACTCTGGGAATGGAGAATCTGGGGGCGATTTTTTTCAAGGAACGATTTCACGTTGGGTGAGCGAAAGTTTAGCGGTTTTTGAAACCTATAGTGAAGGACCGCAAATTTTGGTTGGTTCCTCTATGGGGGGATGGATTGCGCTAAAGCTAGCTAAGTTGCTAGCGCAGAAAAATAAAAAGCTTGCTGGCATGATATTGATTGCTCCAGCGCCTGATTTTACAAAAACACTGATAGAATCAGGGTTAGGTGTGAAGAAGTGGAAAATTTTGGAAGAAACGGCGCATATCGAACGATCTGAAATTAGTTATACAGAGCCGGTTCCTTTTACAAAAGCGTTTATTGAAGATGGCAGAAACAACTGTGTCATGGAAGGATGCATTGATGTTGGGTGCCCAATCCATATTCTACAAGGGATGGAAGATGTGGAAATACCCTATCAGCATACATTGACTTTGCTTGATCACTTACCTCTTCATGATGTAACATTGACGCTTGTTCGTGATGCAGATCACCGTTTTTCTCGTCCACAAGATTTTGATTGTCTGGAAACAGCCTTGAAATCTTTGATTAATCAGATTAATGCAAAATAAGGGGGCCATTTATTGATGATGAAGATAAATATATGAGCATTTCTGAAAAGCATTTTATTTTTTCTGATGGTGCTATCCCTGTGCGAATGCGGGAAAATAGGCATGCGCGCCATCTTACCTTACGTATTGATGCCAGAAGTCAGGAGATTTGTGTAACAACACCACAAGCGATAAATCTCTATACGGTTGAAAATTTTATTGAGAAACATCGGTCTTGGATTGAGGCGCGTCTTGCTCGTGTACAAGTTCCTCATAAAAATACTTATCTCAAAGAGGGGGCGACAATTCCTTTATTGGGTGTTTCTCATACCATAAAGCATAGAGAAGGACGTGGGGTAACAGAAATTGTTACAGCAGATGCGGAGCAAGGGCCTGAAATTATTGTTTATGGTCAATTAGAATATCTTCCAAGACGCATTGCTGATGTTTTAAAAAAACAAGCAGCGCTTATTATAACGCCTTTGGTGGCACATTATGCTCATCAGATAGAGCGTAAAGTCAAATCCATTTGTTATAAAGATACGAGAAGTCGTTGGGGATCTTGTTCAATCGATAAGCGTCTTTCTTTTTCTTGGCGCCTTATTATGGCACCGAAAGAAGTTGTTGAGTATGTTGTTGCCCATGAAGTTGCTCATCTTATTGAAATGAATCATGGGCCAAGATTTTGGGCTCTTTGTGAGAAACTTTGCCCTGATAGTAAAACGTATCGTGCTTGGTTGAAAGAAAATGCTCAGAGACTACATGCCATTAATTTTGATTCATATAGATTATAGGTGTAAAAAACTTTCAAATAAAGGCTATATTTAATGGAACTTTTTGTTGAGTGTTTCATTGTGTGTGTACTTGCTCATGCATGATGAGGAAGCCATTGAAGCTCTCAGCACGATTGTCCTCCCCTACTTGGTTTGCTGAGTGTCTTCAATGTTTTTTCTTTATCTTTTTTGTCATTCAGCGTAATAACCTTAAGTTCCGGTGATTTATAACAAATGGGAAGGTTTTTTTATGCTTGTTCTTACAGATCCGCTTCAGCTATTGCAGGCACTTATCCGTTGTCCTTCTGTTACACCTCATGAAGCAGGGGCTTTATCAGCTTTGGAACAATTTTTGAAAAAAATGGGATTTCATGTCGAGCGTCCTATTTTTACGGATAAAAATACAGATAATGTTGAAAATCTTTATGCCAAAATGGGAAATGAAGGACCCCATCTTATGTTTGCGGGTCATACGGATGTTGTACCGCCAGGTGCATTGGAAGACTGGACTTATCCGCCTTTTGAAGCTGTTATAGATCAGGGAAAATTATATGGGCGGGGTGCTGTTGATATGAAAGGCGGAATTGCTTGTTTTATTGCGGCTCTAGCACGCGTTCTTGAGAAACGGTCTATTAAAGGAAGGGTAAGCCTTTTAATTACTGGTGATGAAGAGGGGACTGCTATTAATGGTACGGTAAAACTTCTCAAATGGGCAGAAAAAAAAGGTGAAAAATGGACTGCGGCGCTTGTGGGAGAACCAACAAGCGTAAAGACTGTTGGTGATATTATAAAAATTGGACGACGCGGATCGATTTCTGGTATCATTACCGTGAAAGGTCGCCAAGGTCATGTTGCTTTTCCAGAGCGGGCTGCCAATCCTTTGCCTTTGGCGAGTAAGCTTATTCAAGCGTTGACACAAATTGCTTTAGATCAAGGAACAGAGAATTTTCAACCCAGTAATTTAGAGCTAACAACCATCGATACCGGTAATTTAGCGGTCAATGTTATTCCAGCGCAGACAACGGTTCGTTTTAATATACGCTACAATGATCTTTGGACAAAAGAAACATTGATGGAGGAAATTGAAAAGCGTCTTTCTTTGGTGCAAGAAAAAAATAATAGTGGTCAATATCCCTTTTATCAGCTTGAATGGATTCCAAGTTTAGGGGATGTTTTTTTGACCAAAAATGATAAGCTGATTCAAGTTTTATCCAATGCTATTAAAAGTGTAACAGGGAGTTTACCAGAATGTTCCACGTCTGGTGGAACTTCAGATGCGCGGTTTATTAAGGATTATTGCCCCGTGGTTGAATTTGGCTTACCAGGGCAAACGATGCATATGGTCGATGAATGTGTTGCCCTTGATGCAGTAGAAACACTTACTGCTATTTATGAGCGTTTTATTATTGATTTTTTTGTATAAAAAAGAAACAATTATTCAGTTTAACAATATCTTTATCTTGTTTTGCCATAAAACTCTTTTGTTGCCACAAAACATTATCATTTGAGGTGTGGTGGTATAAGGTGAGACTTAATTGTATTAGGTGGTTTTAGAGCACGTGGGGAGCATTCTTAAACTGGGACTTTATGTTCGTAAATTCTTCAGTTCAGTAAAACACATAAGTGGAAAACCAAGTAAAGCTGTTTTAAGAAGTAGAGCTGTTTACAGACAAGATTTGGGTTAAGAATACGCGTCCTTTAAGGTGTAGGGAAGAAATTAACGTGCAGTCTATATATGGAAAACAACGCACGTTAATATCATAATTGATGTGATGACAGGTTAAAGCCATAAAGACACATAAAAATATGCCGCTTTTCTAAAAATTTTCTACTACGTAAATGTGCTCATTTTCACTATAGGTTTTAATATAGTTACCATGCTCTTATACAAAACGACATATCATTATATTGTATTCACGTGCTTGTTTTAAAGAAACTCTCTCAATGTTTGTTACATTCAACGGTGCTTATGATATAGTGTAATATAAAATCTACAGGGCATAACTCTCTTTACGCTTATGAAAAAGAACGTTAGATCATCATAGACTTTCTAGCTCAAAATATTGCGATAGCTTTTAGTATTTTAAGCTGTTCATAAAAAGCATTTTTTACGCCTTTTATAGTTTTTATTCAAAAATTTTCCTACGTTTAAGGGGTAAATGAATGGTTGTCATTAATGTATTATAAATAGTTTTGAAATGAAAAAATCTTACGATATTTTAGTCTTGCTTTTGCTATAAAAATGATAATTATCATTAAAATCAATGTGTTGTTATAAAATATTTAGTTTGCAAGTTGACTGATAATGTGATCAAGAACAATACGTCCTTTGGTTGTTGCTTTTAAGCGTTGGTTATTCACCATTTCTACCAATTCTTGCTGTTGTAAATCGATAAGTTTTTCCATTGGAATGCGTTTGGAGCTTAAGGTTTCATAGCGTGTAAGTTCCAAGCCTTCGCAAAGGCGTAACCCCATAAGGAGCATTTCATTTGCCTGTTGTTCAGTGGTTAATCGTTCTGTTTCAATACAGCCATGTCCTGTTTTTTCGACCAATTCAAGCCACTGTTCGGGATGCCTTTCATTAATTGTGACATAACGTTCATGGTTTTCAAAGTGTGATAAAGATGTTTTTGAAAAGGCGGAAGAGTAATTCGGTATGTTCTCAATAAAACGTCCGTGTGCTCCTGGACCAAAGCCTGCATATTGGTGATAACGCCAATAAAGAAGGTTGTGTGCTGATTCAGCACCAGGCATAGCATGGTTTGAGATTTCATAAGCAGGAAGTCCATACAGAGCTGTTATTTCTTGGGTAAGATGATACAGATCTGCTGTTTGCTCTGAGGGGGGGAGGATAAGTCTTCCTGCATCATGAAGCCGTTTAAAGGCGGTTCCTTCTTCGATTGTCAATTGATAAAGAGAAAGATGATCCGCTGCCAAATCAATGGCTTGTATAAGTTCAGATTTCCATTGTTCAAGGGTTTGTTCGGGGCGAGCATAAATAAGATCAAAGGATAAGCGTGGAAAAATTTGCCGAGCTAAATCAATGGCGTAAAGAGCTTGTTCCACATTATGGAGTCGGCCAAGTTTGCGCAATGCTTTATCATTGAGCGCTTGTATCCCTAAAGATAAGCGATTAACACCTGCAGCACGGTATCCGCGAAAACGTTCTGCTTCCACACTGGATGGATTCGCTTCCAATGTAATTTCAACTTTATCATCAAGTATCCACTTTCTTGCAAGTGCTTGCAAGAGGGCATCAACAGTTTGCGGTTCCATAAGAGAGGGAGTTCCCCCACCAATAAAAATACTCGTAATATGACGCGGACCTATTTTATGGTATTGCGTTTCTATTTCGCGTTCAAAGGCGCTGACAAAACGTGGTTGATCAACACCATGAATGCGAACATGTGAGTTAAAGTCACAATAGGGACATTTCGCTGTACAAAAGGGCCAATGAATATAAATGCCAAAAGGTTCATTCATGAGAATGCCAAAAGGTTTTCTGCCAAAAGTTTAAAAGCCCGTGCGCGATGTGAAAGAGGAAGAATGTCATTGTGTTGCCAGCCGTGTTTTTGCTCCGTTGACATTTCTCCAAAGGTATTTTCATAACCATCTGGTAAAAAAATAGGATCAAAGCCAAAGCCTTTATCGCCCCGTGGAGGCCAAACGAAAGTTCCTTCAACACAGCCACGGAAATAATCTGCGTGGTTATCAGGCCATGCAATGCAAATGACGGATATAAAACGGCATTTTCGTTGGCTTTTTTCTCGTGCTTCGATTTTCTGGAGTTCATCTTCTATTTTTTGCATCGCTTTTGGAAAATTACGTGTACCATCGGCTTGAATCGCCCAATCAGCTGTATAAACACCTGGCGCACCACCCAATGCATCCACCTCTAATCCTGAATCATCAGAGAGAGCAGGAAGCCCTGTCTTTTTTGCTGCTGCAAAAGCTTTAATATAAGCATTTTCTTCAAATGTTGTTCCCGTTTCTTTTGGTTCTGGTAAACCAAGCTCTTTTGCTGATTGTATTATTAAACCGAAAGGTGCAACCAAAGTGGTGATTTCATGTAATTTACCAGTGTTATGTGTAGCAATGACAAGTTTTTTATCTGCTATGCTTCTCATATAGATTGCTCCAAAAATGAAAGGGAAACTATTTTAGTGCTAAAAGCCAGCTTAAATGCTTAACACATATTCTGCTTGGTTTTACATGATAGAGTTATTTTACACGTTTTATGATATTTTATTCAAATAAAATTTTTTGTATTTTTTAAAGATAACGATTGAAAAGATAAGAGAGACGATTTTTTTATAAGAGCTTTTTATGGCAAAAAAAGACAATTTTCCACTCGCAGTGGTTTGTAAACAATCAAGCTTCTCTTGGTAAGCTCCTAAAGAAGGCCACAGTTCCTGTCTTAAATATCCAATCACACTCTTTCATAAAAACACCTCATGCATAATTTATTTACCTCATATCATCACTCTAAAAGATGGTATTTTATGGCTCAATAGGATAATATATCCCTATACTGCTTTACTGCTTTAGATTATTTGACCAAACCTTAGCAAAACTTATATAAGAAAAGAGTGTTTTTTTAAGTATTGAAATAATTGTGATGAAGCACAAACCTATTGATAATGAACTAAAATATCTTGATGAGCGTTCACGTGATATTTTTCGCCATATTGTTGAAGCCTATCTTAATGATGGTGAACCTGTGGGGTCACGCAATCTTTCGCGACTTTTGCAACAGACATTATCACCTGCGACGATTCGCAATGTGATGAGTGATCTTGAACATCTCGGTTTGATTTATGCACCGCATGTTTCGGCAGGGCGAATGCCAACCCAATCGGGTTTACGCTTTTTTGTTGATGCATTTATGGAAGCGGGTGATTTGCCAAACGAGGAGCGAGAAAATATTGAAATGCAAGTCAAAGAGGCTGGTCATGCACAATCGGTTGAACATTTTCTTGTTCAAGCAAGCCGAGTTCTTTCAGATCTCTCGCGTGGGGCAGGGCTTGTTCTCGCAACAAAACAAGAAGGAACATTGAAACATATTGAATTTGTGCGCCTTGATAGGGAGCACGCTCTTGCCGTTTTGGTGACTCAACAAGGTGAGGTTGAAAATCGTATTGTTCATTTGCCAGAAGGGGTTACCCATGCACAATTGACAGAAGCAACGAATTTTCTCAATGCTCATATTCAAGGACGTACATTGAGTGAAGCTAAAGAAGAAATTGCTTGTCTGTGTGCAGAGACGCGGGCTGCACTTGATGATTTATCACATCATCTTGTTGAAACGGGATTAGCTCTCCTAGGAGGAGAAGGTGCTGATCATAAAATACACCTTATTGTTCGTGGACGCAGTAATTTGCTTGAAGATGTGAAAGCAGAAGAAGATTTAGAACGGTTACGCCATTTGTTTGATGATCTTGAAACGCGTGAGAGTATGGCACAGCTTCTCGATTTAACGGATGAAGGTTCAGGGGTTCGAATTTTTATTGGGTCAGAAAATAAGTTATTCTCACTTTCTGGTTCTTCTTTAGTCGTAGCACCTTATCGTGATTCACAACAAAGAGTCATTGGTGCTTTAGGCGTTATTGGTCCTACACGGCTTAACTATGCAAGGATTGTGCCCATGGTTGATTATACGGCTCAACTTGTATCACAGTTATTGCGTTAAAACGATGCAGGTAAGTATTTGTACTATAAAAGCTCATTGTATTAATATACATCAGTACCTCTTGATTTTTGTCTGTAAAATTTCGATATCGAGAATAATAAATCTTATGAAGGAATAAAATTTTTATGTCTGATGAAAAAAACAAATTTACTGACGCTTCATTTGAAAATTGCGATTTAAAAAATCCAGCTGATCGTAATACACTTAAACAAGCAGCTGATGAATTTTTAAAAACACATAAAACAGAAGCACGCGAAGATGTTGAGGAAGAAAGTAAAGAGGTTGATCCTTTAGCGTCTTTGCAGGATGAAAATAAAGAGCTGAAAAATCAGCTTTTACGTCTTGCTGCAGATATGGAAAATCTTCGACGCCGTACGGCGCGTGATGTAGCGGATGCAAGGGCTTATTCCATTGCTAATTTTGCGCGGGATATGTTATCTGTTTCTGATAATCTCAATCGTGCTTTGGAAGCGATTCCAGAAGGTGCACGGGAGAGTGATGCTGGTTTGAAGTCATTGGCAGAAGGTGTTGAAATGACTGAGCGCGCCATGATGGCAGCATTAGAACGTCATGGGGTGCAGAAAATTCATCCAGAGGGGCAAAAATTTGATCCTCACTTTCATCAAGCGATGTTTGAAATTCCTAATGCCGATGTTCCCGATAACACTGTTCAACAAGTCGTTCAGGCCGGTTATATTATCGGGGAAAGAGTTTTACGTCCAGCTATAGTGGGTGTAGCCAAAGGAGGAACAAAAGAAGCTTCTATTGAAACTGATAAGGCTTCACATCAATAACAGTCCTCCAACGTAAAATGCAGCATTCCCTGCAATTTCGACGTATGGGATCTTTTTCAATCAAAGAACTTTAAAGGGTGTTACAAACACCCTTTTACCTTTGAAGTGGCCAACACCCTTTTACAATATATGGTGTATCACTTGAGGGAGATGGTGATAAAAATAAAAAAAAATGATCAACCTCAAAAGGAGGAAATGAAAAATCACCCCGATAGGACAGATAAGGAGGAAGATCTTCGGATTTAATATCGAGCAATCGTGCAACAGTAATATGTGGAGTAAATTCTCTTTCATCAGGCGCTAGCCTTAAATGACTACGAATACGTTGCATCTTTTCGTGTAAAAGATTGAGAGTTTCACAAGGTTCAATGCGAATAACAAGAGAATGTGGAGCGTTTTCTGAACCAAAAATGTCAAAACCCTTCATTTGTAGCATAAAAGGAGGGAGTTTTATCGTGTCAAAGGCATGCATAAGTACATCTGCTGTAGAACTTTCAACTTCACCGAAAAAAGACAAAGTGACGTGGAAGTTTTGCGGATTGATCCACTGCGCATTTGGCAAGGCAGTTTGTAATGATACAAGCTGTTGTGTTGTTTGTTGAGGAATTTGAAGGGCACTAAATAGACGAGACATAATATTATATCCTTATAATGAAAAGATGCTATCCCAAGTGCAATGACGGATAAATTAAAAGTGAAAAATGCCACAGAAGATAAGGCAATAGTATAGAAAAAGAATGTCCAAAAAATGCTTATCATAATTATGCGTGTACAAAGCTTATTAGTTTTAAGAAAAAGATTATGATACCAATAAAAATTGCGTTTTTACGATATGCATCACAATGATGGGCAATTGGAAATTGTTTGTGTGTTATGAAAAGATACGAAGTTAGCAGAAAATAAAGAAAATTGATTGATTTCTGATTTGTGAAATTATCTTGATATTTTTCTTTCGCTTAAAAACAAATATATTCAATGAAAGTAAGCATTCTCTTTTTTGTAAAGATGTAAATCATATGATTATAATTGGGTAACGGCCATAATACACAACAACTGCTAAAATTGGTCACCAATTTATAAATAATTATGCCAATCTACAGTGGATATGAGTCTCGGCATAAAAACGGGAAAAGCAATAAAAATTCAAGATAATGATGGAAAGTTCTTGTTCTCTAAGGACCTAAAGATTATCATCCTCGTTTATGGTGAGAAAGCACTAATTTTCCTCTCCAAAATTGTTATTAATAAGTTGTTCAAGAGCATTAAGAACATCTGTTGCTTCTGGTCCTGAAACGCGAATGGTGAGGTTGCATCCAGATGAAGCTGCTAGCATCATAAGTCCCATAATTGATGATCCACCAACGATTTTTCCATCCTTTTCAACTTCAACAGTGGCGTTAAAATTGTCAACAGTTTGGACAAATTTTGCAGAAGCTCTTGCATGCAACCCACGTTTATTACAGATATTGAAATGGCGGCTTATACATGGGAGGGTATCTTTAGAAAGCATCAATATTTTATCATCCGCTATAAAATCATACTTGGTACATTAATATATTTACGCCCTGCTTCTTGCGCCATTCTTAACGCGTCTGATAATGAGATATCAGGACATTTGCGAATAGAAATCAGTTTAATAAGCATGGGCAAATTAACCCCCGCAATCATTTCAACGCGTCCTTTTTCAATAGCAGGAATAGCTATATTTGATGGTGTTCCACCGAACACATCTGTTAATATGATGACGCCATGATCTGTATTTGTATCGGTTACTGCGGCTATAATATCACCTCGGCGCTGATCTATATCGTCATCGGGATAAACGCATATTGTTGCAAACTTTTCTTGTGTTCCAACAACATGTTCCACGGCATGTAAAAATTCAACAGCCAGCTCACCGTGCGTTACAAGCACGAGTCCAATCATTTACGCAAACTCCTGTTAACTAATAAGATCCGACCATATTGGTGGAAAAGCTATTTTACAAGGCTTTGTCTTGCTGCCAAGAAAAATTTGCAAAAAAAAGGCAAAAAGTGTGATTTTTTTATCTTTAGGAAAAAATTAGACAGGTTTACGCCATATTTTTCTAAACAAAAATGCTTCAATAGCTTGACAAATGGCGGTACAATCGGCTTCACGAAGAGAGGGAAGTTTTAAAAGAGGAATGTGCAAATCTTCAAATTGAAAAGTTTTATTTGTGGAAAAACGTTCATACTGGGGACCGAGAAAAACAACACAATCGATAGCTGTGTTCTTTTGGAATTCTATCATATAAAGGCCAGCGCCACGAATCTCAATACCGCCCTGTAAGTTATCAGGCGTGTATCCGTGAAGTTTTCCATTTTCCGCACGCAGCACTGTATAATCATCACTGATAAGTTTCGCTTCACGTTTTGACCATTCAGCGCGGTCGAGTAGAGAGAGGGTGAGGGTTGATTTCCCTGATCCCGATGGCCCCATAATTAACAGTCCTTTTCCACTCAATTGAAGGCAATTTGCGTGGCGTAGTTCACATTTTGTTTTCATACCTTTTACTTTGGATAAAAGATTTATTTAACGAGAGGAAGCATAATAATAAAACGTGCACCAGTTTTACATTTTCCAAGTGCCGGATCAATAATATTTTCGGCTGTAATTGTCCCATTATGGGCTTCGATGATTTGCCGACTAATAGAAAGCCCAAGTCCAGAGTTTTGTCCAAAAGCATCTTCATTTGGTCGATCTGTATAAAAACGTTCAAAAATACGTTCAATATTTTCTGAACGAATACCGGGGCCATTGTCTTCAATGGTTAAAATAAGGGTTGAAGCATGACTTTTCATAGTAATGGAAATTTTGCCACGATTACGGGGAATAAAGGAACGTGCATTTTCAAGAAGATTGGAAATGACTTGCCCTAAACGGAGTTCATGTCCCAACACAAGATAAGCTTTTCCATGAGGACGTGGGACAATATTAAGGCTTACATCGATGGTTTGCGCATTGCGGTATACTTCTTGAACGGCATGAACAAGACTTTCCAAAAGCGGTTTCATATCAACGATCTCCGCGGTTTCTCGTGCAAGCTCTGCATCAAGTCGCGATGCATCAGAAATATCTGTAATCAACCGATCAAGACGGCGCACATCGTGTTGAATAATTTCAAGCAATTTTTCTTGTGCTTCTTCATTTTTAGCCAGAGGGAGGGTTTCAACAGCACTGCGTAGAGAAGTGAGGGGATTTTTTAATTCGTGGCTTACATCAGCAGCAAAGCGTTCAATGGCTTCAATACGCATATAAAGGGCATTGGTCATGTCACGAATAGAGGTTGAGAGATGGCCAATTTCATCTTCACGCATTGAAAAATCAGGAATTTCTACACGCTGATTATTGCCATTACGTACTCGGTTAGCAGAGGCAGATAATTTACTTAAGGGATGGGCAATTGTATGGGCTAAAAAGAGCGAAAGAACCAAAAGGACGCTGCCTACAACGGCAAAAACTTTAAATATAACCAGTCTTTCAGCTTTTACAATGTTATCAATATCAGAGCCAGTGGTTGAAAGAAGAAGGGCGCCAACCACTGCGCGATAGCGTTGAACAGGAACGGCAACAGAAACAATGAGTTGACCTTGTCTGTTGCGTCTTTTGGCGGTAGCAAGAGATCCGTTTAATGCTCGGTACACTTCTGGATAAGCAATGCCACGGTTTTTTGTTTGCTCTCTATCAAGAGCAATACCTTTGTCATAAAATGTGTTTGAATACCATGCAGTCAAGCGATCCCATATGTTTTGTTCTGTTTTAAGTGGGGGTAAATCATAGCTAAAAACTTCTCCACTAGAATAAAGAACGCGCGAATCAAGAAGTAAAGTAGCATCACGATCATAGATACGTGCTCTTGTCGTTTTAGGTGTGATGAGACGTCGTAAAAGAGGGGCAACTTGCTCAGGGTTAATGGGAAAATCCCAAGAGTCGGTTGATTGAGGGGCGGGTGTAACGCTTTCACCGGTCTGTAACTCCAAGAGTTTTTGGGGGTCAATAAGGATAGAATTTGTATCTACCGTTGCAGAAGCAGCAATAGCTCCAGCGATAATTTTACCTTGGGTACATAAACTTTTAATTTTTGCTTCAATTAAACCATCACGAAATTGGTTAAGGTATAAAATGCCTGTAACCAGAACGGCAAGGGCAGCAATGTTTAATATAACAATGCGGCGTGTGAGACTGGAAAAAAGCAATTGTCTAAAGAGACGTTGTGTTCGAAGACGCAAACGAGCAAACATAAGAAATGGCGTTGAAGATACACCGTTAGGGGCTGTTTTTTTTAGAGTTTCCAGTTGAGAATTGTCTGTCATCGATTTGATTGCCGTTCAAATTTTTGCGACAAAGCAGCTTTATACCTCGTGAAAACGATAACCTACACCATAAAGTGTTTCAATCATTGCAAAATCATCATCCACTTGTTTAAATTTTTTACGCAAACGTTTAATGTGACTATCAATGGTGCGATCATCTACGTAGACCTGATCACTATAGGCAGCATCCATTAAAGCGTCACGACTTTTTACAACGCCTGGCCTTTGTGCTAAGGTTTGCAGAATCAAAAATTCCGTAACAGTTAAAATAACAGGTTTATCTTTCCATGTACAGGTGTGACGTTCTTGATCCATCACAAGATCTCCACGTTTGAGAGAAGAGGTGGAAGCAGTTCCCGTAGAAAGCGGTTGATTACGCGCATTGGAGCGGCGCAAAATAGCTCTCACACGCTCAATGAGAAGGCGTTGAGAGAAAGGTTTCGTAATAAAATCATCAGCTCCCATTTTGAGACCAAATAATTCATCGATTTCATCATCTTTAGAGGTGAGAAAAATAACTGGAAGATCAGATTTTTGACGTAAACGACGCAAGAGCTCCATCCCATCCATTCGGGGCATTTTAATATCAAAAATAGCTAAGTGTGGGGGGTGAAGTGTGAGACCTTTAAGTGCAGATGCTCCATCCGTATAGCTTTCAACCCGATATCCTTCTGTCTCAAGCGCAAAAGATAGAGAAGTCAAAATATTGCGATCATCATCAACAAGTACAATCGTTTGCGTGATTGTTGGTGTATCTTTCATGGTTTCTTAGACCTTTCTATTGCTGTGGTAGCAAATTACCCACACTTATTTATATGGGAGTTCACATTTTTTTTGCAAAACAAATATGATACAAATTGCAGCAAAGTAAAAAAGCTTTTGTCATTCCCGTAAAATCTTGTTTTGCTTTCATAATTTATAATGTTTCTACGTCTATAAAGATCCCTTCGTTTAAGAGAAAATTTGCATAAAGGCTTTTTTTCTCAAAATTTATTGCACAGTTTATTCTTGTTTTTGTACCAAAATCGAACAGGTTTAGTTTTGATTGTTGAAGTTTAGAAAATCCGCCTATGTGTTTTAAGAGCAAAGACAAGAATGTGGCAATATATGCACAAAAATTTGTTTCTGCTATACGATAAGGAGGTCATTATGGGATTTTTTAATTTTATTAAAACTGTAGGGGAAAAGCTAGGTATGGGGGAGCATGAACCAAAAGAAAAAGATTTTAGAGCCGCATTTGATCATTTTCAACTCGCTACAGAAAAAGTCAATATTCAAGTTGAAGACGGTAAAGCTATTTTAAGCGGTGAGGTTCCAGATAGGGAAACACTTGAAAAAGCACTTTTGGTTGTTGGCAATTCACAAGGTATCTCTTCTGTAGATGTTGAGAAATTAAAGGTTATAGATACGACGCCTAGAAAAACTTCTCGTTTTTATGAGGTCAAATCTGGTGATAATCTTTGGAAAATTGCTGAAGAGGTTTATGGAAAAGGGCAAGGGGATAAAAACACATTTATTTTTGAAGCCAATAAACCAATGCTAAAATCCCCTGATAAAATTTATCCTGGACAAGTTTTGCGTATTCCTGAAATTGATCATATTTAACGCATCAAAGAGGATAATTTTTTGCTTATTTTATGGCATTAAACAAAAATAAGAAGCGTAAAAAATTTCACGCTTCTCTTCATTTTGTAAAATGTGTGTTTATAATAAAAAAGGCTTATTGAGCATGAGTGGAATGAGAGGGTGAGGTTGTTTTCATAGCGTTTACAGAGAAATCAACATCAATGGTTCCTGCGTTTTCAAATGTTAATTTTGCGCTAATTTTATCACCTAGCTTGAATGGTTCTGAAAGCCCCATAAACATAATATGATTACCACCTGGCTTAAGTGTGACTTCACCATTTCCCGGAATTTCAATACCATTATGCATTTTTTCCATTTTCATAATATCATTGACAACAGCCATAGTGTGCATTTCTGTTGCTTTTACGCCGTTTGTGGAAATAGAAACTAAACGGTCTGGGGTATTACTGTGATTAATAATATAGAAATAACCGCTACTAACTTTTGCACCTTTAGGTGTTTCGCGTGCCCAAGGATTGAGAATTTCTATGTCACCAAGTTTATATTGCTGGGCACTTGCGGGTAGTGTTATACCAGCAAAGAGAAGAGCACATACGATATTTGCGACAACCTTTTTGTATGAATATTGTGCATGTATTGTATTTTTAAAGATGAGATTTTTTATTTTCTTGATAATAGATACCATCATTGATTTACCCTCCTTCATAAGATTCACACTTTGAATGTTTTTTCATTTTAGCAGATTTTTTATTTAAAATAAAAGCAAAGAATTTCTAAAATAAAAATCATAGAATTCTTGGATCTTAAAGGAAAAAATAAGATTTACAAAGATAAAACATCTCTCAACATTTCCGTTTTCATCTGACAACATTATTTGTAAATGGTAAAAATTTATGGTGCATCACTATTTTACTGAATAAAAATACAATACAGAAAGATCATACACTGGATCAACTCTCAATATGACGATAGCTCTTGGTACTTTAAAGCGTTTTGACAGAAGTATTTTTATATATTTTCAAATTCCAGAAGTATAAAATTAAGAAAAAGCTTGTTCGGTGAATTTAAAGCGCAGCTTTTAAATAACAATGAATGATAAGGCTATTAGAAGAAGAATTTTTGAGAGGAGGCTGATAGATGATATCGTTATCGATATGAGCATACGGAAAAGCACCGTTTAATACTATGAAAGAGGCTCATAAAAAAGTAGTTATCATAAGTTATGACGGCTATTTCATTCTTAAGGAAGGTTTATAATATTTTATTATATAAGTTATTCGCTTTTTTTAAAAGCTTTTATGTTGGGATTTCTTAATTAATGATGAGAGATTGAGAACGTGTGTGCAATTATTCTTTTTAATTTTTAAGAGAGATATGGTTGTTGGGAATTGCGAAAAAAATAGATTATGACTTCAAGTCTTTTATAAATATGGTATTTATAGGTTATTAGAGCGCCTATTTTAAAAGAATTTTTTTATTTTGGAGATGTTTCTCTCATTATTCTCTTGTAGCAGTAAAATCCTGTTCTTATATACGGGACAGCGAGGCTTGTTGCGACTTGCGGTTTATGATTATTTTATGTTGCTTGAAGCCAATATACGGGCTTTGAGTGTTATGAGGAGCTATCTTAAAAAGATGCTTTATGAAGGTTGAGGTAGCTTGCTGAATGGAGATTATAATATGGCAAAAGTAATTGGTATTGATTTGGGGACGACGAACTCTTGTGTGGCTGTTATGGATGGCAAAAACGCAAAGGTTATCGAAAACTCAGAAGGAGCGCGAACAACACCTTCTGTTGTTGCTTTTACTGATGGAGGAGAGCGGCTTGTTGGACAGCCTGCTAAACGTCAGGCAGTAACAAATCCTGAAGGGACAGTTTTTGCAGTAAAACGTTTAATAGGGCGCCGTTTTGATGACCCTATGGTTGAAAAAGATAAGGCGCTTGTACCTTATAAAATCGTTAAAGGTGACAATGGCGATGCATGGGTTGAAGAAGCGGGTAAGAAATATTCTCCATCACAAATTTCAGCGATGATTTTGCAAAAGATGAAGGAAACAGCTGAATCTTATCTTGGTGAAAAAGTTGAGCAAGCCGTTATTACTGTTCCTGCTTATTTCAATGATGCACAACGTCAAGCGACTAAAGATGCGGGTAAAATTGCTGGACTTGAAGTTTTACGGATTATTAATGAGCCGACTGCCGCTGCCTTAGCTTATGGTTTGGACAAAAAGGACGGAAAAACAATTGCTGTTTACGATCTTGGTGGTGGTACATTTGATATTTCAGTCCTTGAAATTGGCGATGGCGTTTTTGAGGTTAAGTCAACCAATGGGGATACATTTTTAGGGGGTGAAGACTTTGACATGCGCTTGGTCGGTTATTTTGCTGATGAATTCAAAAAAGAGCAAGGAATTGATCTGAAAAATGATAAACTCGCTTTACAGCGCTTAAAAGAAGCGGCGGAAAAAGCAAAGATTGAGCTTTCGTCATCACAGCAAACAGAAATCAATTTACCATTTATCACGGCAGATCAATCAGGTCCCAAGCACTTAACGATGAAATTGACTCGGGCAAAATTTGAATCTCTGGTTGATGATTTAGTGCAGCGTACCATCGAGCCTTGTAAAGCTGCGTTGAAAGATGCTGGATTAAAGGCCGGTGAGATTGACGAAGTTGTTTTAGTGGGCGGTATGACACGTATGCCCAAGATTCAGCAAGTCGTGCAGAACTTCTTTGGCAAAGATCCGCACAAAGGTGTTAATCCCGATGAAGTTGTCGCAATGGGAGCTGCCATCCAAGGGGGCGTCTTACAAGGTGATGTCAAAGATGTGTTGCTGCTGGATGTAACACCTTTATCCTTAGGTATTGAAACTTTGGGTGGGGTTTTCACACGCCTTATTGAGCGCAATACCACGATCCCGACGAAAAAATCACAAGTTTTTTCGACAGCTGATGATAATCAGAGTGCTGTGACAATTCGCGTTTTCCAAGGTGAACGGGAAATGGCGAGTGATAATAAGTTATTGGCACAATTTGATCTTGTTGGTATTCCCCCAGCACCACGTGGTATACCTCAAATTGAAGTTACTTTTGATATTGATGCGAATGGTATTGTTAATGTTTCGGCCAAAGATAAGGGAACGGGTAAAGAGCATCAGATTCGTATTCAGGCATCAGGTGGTTTAAGTGATGCTGATATTGAAAAAATGGTAAAGGATGCAGAAGAGCACGCAGCTGAGGATAAAAAACGCCGTGAAGGTGTTGAAGCCAAAAATCAAGCGGAGGCTCTTATTCATTCAACGGAAAAGTCGCTCAATGAATATGGTGATAAAGTATCAGTTGAAGAAAAGGGACAGATTGAAGCAGCAATCTCTGATTTGAAATCTGCGCTTGAAGGCAGTGATACCGAAGAAGTAACAACAAAGATGCAAAAATTAGCAGAAGTCAGTATGAAGCTTGGACAGGCTATGTATGAATCCTCACAAGCAGCGAGCGCTGACACTGAAACAGAGACAAAGGATGATGATGTTGTCGATGCTGATTTTGAAGAAGTTAATGATAAGAAGAAATAGTGTCAGCCTATGTGTTGATTAATTGATAAACCCGGCCTTTGAAAGATAAGGCTGGGCTTTATTATTTGAGATAAGTTGCAACTTTGTTGCTAAAAATATAGATTAAAAGCGATATTATCCATAAAGATGGATGACAGGAAAACTATCAGGAATACATGATGAAGGTTGATTATTATGAAATTCTTGGCGTGACTCGTGAATGTGATGATAAAAAGTTGAAATCTGCTTTTCGTAAGTTGGCAATGCAATATCATCCTGATCGCAACGCCGGGGATAAAGAGGCAGAGCGAAGATTCAAAGAAATTGGCGAAGCCTATGAAGTTCTGAAAGATCCTCAAAAGCGTGCTGCTTATGACCGATTTGGTCACGCGGCCTTTGAAAATAGCGGTGGTCAGGGGGGAGGAAATCCTTTTAGCGGTTTTGCTTCTGGTAGTGGATTTGCTGATATTTTTGAAGACTTTTTTGGTGAGATTATGGGAGGTGCGCACCGTAAGCGTGGTGATGGTCGCGAACGTGGTGCAGATCTAAGTTATAATATGGAAGTGACCTTAGAAGAGGCATTTTCAGGAAAAACTGCGGAAATTAATATTCCTAGTTCGCTCACGTGTGATGTTTGTGAAGGTTCAGGAGCGAGAAAGGGCTCTAAGCCACAAGTTTGTGGAACATGTCATGGTTCTGGTCGTGTGCGTGCTGCACAAGGTTTCTTTTCTATTGAGCGAACATGTCCTACATGTCATGGACGTGGTGAAACGATTACGGATCCATGCCCTAAATGTCAGGGGACACGGCGCATAGAAAAAAAACGTTCATTGAGCGTGAATATTCCAGCTGGTATTGAAGATGGGACGCGTATTCGTCTTTCTGGTGAGGGCGATGCCGGTATTCGTGGTGGTCCCAATGGTGATCTTTATATTTTCCTTTCCGTTAAACCGCATGAATTTTTTCAGCGAGAAGGAGCAGATCTTCACTGTCGTGTTCCTATTTCGATGGTAACAGCGGCTTTAGGAGGAGAGTTTGAAGTTTCTGACCTTGATGGTGTTAAGGCACGTGTTAAGATTCCAGAAGGGACACAAAATGGACGTCAATTCCGCCTTAAAGGCAAAGGCATGCCCATGTTGCGTCGTCAGCAAGCAAGGGGTGATCTTTACATCCATATCACGATTGAGACACCGCAGAAACTTACGCAAGAGCAACGTGAATTGTTGCAAAAATTTGAAAAACTTTCAAATCATGAAAATTCACCCCAATCACATGGTTTTTTTTCCCGTATGAAAGAATTTTTTGAAAATATTTCTGGTTAAAATATGTGAATGTTCTCAGAATAAATGAGAAAACACTTTTGGAAGGTTATTTTCATTAAACTTTCTATTGTCTCACCATCTTTGAAAAGCTTTATTGGCTTGAAAAGAAAAGGGAAAAACGATTAATTGAGTGTAAGTTCCTGCTGCTGAGAGTTTTTTTACATTTCATGGATTTTATGGATAAGTCTTGCTTTTGAGTGCTTATAACGTTTTAAAAAAGACTTATCCATATAAGGATGCAATTGAATGACGGATAATATTTCCAGTGTTAACTGCATTTATCTTTTTGTGCTGTAAAAGATCGTCATTTAAGGCGGTAATACAAGGATGTAAGCCTCTTGTACACATGAAGTGTTTTTAGAAGTACGTGTTTATTAGGCTTGTTCGTAGAGCCTTATGTGAACAAATCGCATGAGCGGTCATCAGATGGAACCAGCCCAGTCAAAATTCAGATTATTTACAGATAAAATCTCTTAAGAATCTTCTCCTTTAAAGGAAAGGAGAGGAAGAAGTTAAGCATTCAGAATTTTTGTGTTTATCTTTCTTTTTTATGATTTTTTTACTTAAAAGACCTTTTAAAACTCTCATAATAAAACTGTAAAATTGCAAGATCTTACCAAGTAAGGCTAAAGAAGCTGTTGGGCAATCCATTTTTTCCTAATAATATAGCTCCTCATTACCGATTGTATAGAGACAGTTTTTCATAGTCTTAACCGCTGCCTCCTCTAAAATATGGGCCATTTTATTCAGATAATGCTATATTATGATTATAAATCCGATTGCATTATAAGCTTTATATGGTGTCCATACGTCCCTTTCATTTTTAATGTGAAAGCTAATTTTAAAGTGAAAGCCAATGGTTTTTATTGATTTGGAGTTTGAGAGTTAGAATGATAAACTGTCCTTATGTTCAAATCTCTTAATTTACGATATAAAAAGATAAATAACTGTTATAAATCAGTTTATTATCATTCTCCATAACATGCATTTTCGTAAATTATTTTAATTGATATTTTCGAATGTTCAATTTTAAATACGATATAAATAGAGCCATTGAGCGATTTCTATGTCGGTAATATATTGATTTTATTATTATAAGAAAATTTTATTTTTATCTTACAAAATCAATGGTTGTATATATTCCTATTCATTGTTAAGTATCCATAAGGGTAAACGGGTGCGTTGAATGTACAGCGTAGCTTAAAAATTTTGCTTTTCAATTTTATACATAAGATCATAAAATACCAACGTTTTTTGCGCTTATTTTATTTAACTTTTCGCTGTTAATTTTTTAAGAGGACGTTTTTTTCTTGTTTCATCTCATTATTATTTTTTCGCAATTTGAAGGAAAATTGACGATTTTCAGGGGGATAGATAGAGTAAAGCTTTGTTTTATTGTTTTCACTTTTCTTAAATTTCACTAAGAGATAGTAAAAAGTGGTGAGGAGGCTCTATTAATGGATGATGCTAAAAACAGTGCTGTCGATGTTTTGGAAAAACAAGCAGCATTTTTATCGTCTGCTTTACCTTATATGCAAAAATATGAAAATGAAACGGTTGTGGTAAAATATGGCGGTCATGCTATGGGTGATCCGGCTTTGGGGCGAGCATTTGCGCGTGATATTGCTCTATTAAAGCAATCGGGTATTAATCCTGTTGTTGTTCATGGTGGTGGGCCTCAAATTGCTGAAATTTTAATGAAAATGGGGATTGAATCACGATTTGAAAACGGTTTACGGGTAACCGATGAGCGGATCGTTGAAGTGGTTGAAATGGTTTTAGCGGGTTCCATCAATAAGGAAATAGTTGCTCTCATTAATGCTGAGGGTGAATGGGCAATAGGGCTGTGCGGTAAGGATGGCAATATGGTTTTTGCCGAAAAGGCTTATAGAACTGTCATTGATCCTGATTCGCATATTGAACGTGTTTTAGATTTGGGATTTGTTGGTGAGCCGATTGAAGTTGATCGTACATTACTGGATCTTTTAGCCTGTTCTGAAATGATACCAGTTCTTGCTCCTGTGGCTCCAGGTCGGGATGGTAAAACCTATAATATTAATGCTGATATTTTTGCTGGAGCTATTGCGGGTGCATTAGAGGCAAAACGTCTTTTATTCCTCACGGATGTTCCTGGTGTTCTGGATAAACAGGGCAAACTTTTAAAAGAATTGACAGTTTCTGAAGCTGAGAAACTTATCAAAAATGGAACAATTTCAGGGGGCATGATTCCAAAAGTAGAAACTTGTGTGAAAGCCCTTCAAAATGGTGTGGAAGGTGTTGTCATTTTAAATGGCAAAACCCCACATTCTGTTTTACTAGAGCTGTTTACCGAACAGGGAGTTGGAACGCTTATTGTTTCATAAATTGTACGGAAAATTGGAGGAGAAGGCCTTTCATGACGAATATAAAACAGTTTAAATATCCTTTATTAAGTAAACCAGAATTGGCAATATTTGTTGCAACAATATTGTGGGGGATTACGTTTTTAGTCATTCACATTGCGGTACGCTATAGCGGTCCTCTATTTTTTGTTGGATTTCGTTTTATTGTTGCATCCCTTATATGTGGGGCAATTTTTTGGCGCTCTATAAAAGGTATAACTGTTTATGAAGTTTTCGCTGGGATGGCGATAGGCTTATCCATGTTTTTTGGTTATGCTTTTCAAGCAGCTGGACTTCAAACGATTATTAGTAGTCAGTCGGCTTTTATCACAGCGCTTTATGTTCCGATGGTTCCAATCTTGCAATGGATTGTTTTTAAAAAACCTCCCCGTTTTGCCTGTTGGGTTGGTATTGTTTTCGCTTTTATTGGGCTTGTCCTTGTTTCAGGACAAAAGCCGGGAAGTTTTGATTTTTCAAAAGGTGAAATTTTGACTTTGTTGGGCGCTTTAGCGATTGCTGGAGAAGTCATACTCATTGGAATTTTTGCCAACAAGGTTGATAGTCGGCGTGTAACCATTATCCAGTTATTCTTTAGTGGTTTTTTTTCATTTTCTTGTATGCCTTTGATGGGTGAAAGCATTCCTGAATTTTCGTGGGTATGGTTTAGTGTTGGTATGGGATTGGCATTAATGAGTGCTATTATTCAATTGGCTATGAATTGGGCACAAAAGTCTATTTCTCCTACGCGTGCTACACTCATTTATGCAGGTGAACCGGTATGGGCTGGTATCGTTGGGCGTTTGGCTGGAGAGCATTTATCTCCTTTAGCTTTATTGGGTGGTTTGCTTATTCTGATTGGGATCATTGTTGCTGAATTACAACCTTCACAATGGCGTAAAAAAAAATAAAGCAATTGAAAAAATTGGTGAGCGATTCATCTTTACTATGATGATTTTATTGCATGCGTTTTTTGCTTGCAGAGTTTTCATTTTTGAGGCTTTTTTAAAATTAAAGATGACGAAGAGGCTTTATTTTTTCTGACTTCTGAAACGGGAAGATTACCTTCATGGGATTAAAATATGAAGGGATAAGGATAAAAACCAGCTCTCATCTTTATTGGTATTTTTAAATTTGGCTTTACAACTTTCAAAAAACATCCAAGATAATACCTATAATGGGGATTTTGCATTGGTGCCGTGTTATTTCTTTTGTTCTTTCATGGGATTATGCTTTTCAAGCAAAATAGAACGCTCAAAGCGGTCTCCCATCATGTTGTCCATTGCCATGCTTTTTAGAAAGAAACTTTTCTCAATATATGTCATACTCATTGGTGGTCCGTGTGAAGTATATAAAAGCCACAGAGCATCATCATTTTACTGAACATAAAAGGTACCAGCATTTTTTATTAGTTCCCAATATTACATGATAGCCTTTGGCATTTGAAAGAGGATGAAGAATTTTGATTCATTTTTGAAACGATTTTATTGACACACTAGCCCTGTTTGTAAGGGAGAAGAGAAAAAATTTGATTGTTTCATCCATGAGAAGATTTAAAATGAAAGGGGCTCGCGATATTCAGAGATTTCATTTAAATTGCAAAACCATAAAAGATCATTATAAATCAAAGCATTACCTAGTCAATCGTAGAGGATTTGATGTTTTTTATCTTTTATGGAAGAAGAAAGGAGTTGTATAAAAAGTACATAAAAATTCTCCTCGATAGAGCCTATTTCTAAAGTTTTAAACGTTTTAAAGAAAATTATCCCTCCTGATATGCATTTATTTTATATAAAATTACTAGAAAAGCAGATTATTGCGTGAAAATAAAAAAGCATTTTTTTCAAATTTTGTCAGAAGTTTAAGTGATATACGCGCCTACCATATATCCATACAATACATTGTATTTATAATGATAATTGTAGTATTATTCGCATTGGATGAGAACCCTAAAAACTGTAACATTTTCTCATTTCAAATCTTTTTCACGTTAAATCAATCTAAGTTACTCGTTTTACACGTCACAAGCGGGCAGTATATGTGGATAAAAACTGTACAGGAAAGGCATGCTTCTTATAAACCCTTGTCAGGTGTTAAAATTATAGCAACATTGGAGGTTGGCAAAGTATGTGATGGTGCTGGCTTATCCAGCTTATGAGTTATCAAACAAGATGTAAAAAGATCATTTTAGTTCCTTTGGTATTTAATTGAGTAAACAAAAGTCTTATTTTTTAGGCTATGAGAAGTTGTGTTTTGAGAAGCTCTTTTGGTTAATATTCTTTTGAAAGGTTCTCGATAGGACATAATTGGTCTTTGCGTTTTATATTATTCTTTGCTAAATCGCCTTATATGACAATAGATCGTAATTATATTCGTAATTTTTCCATCGTGGCGCATATTGATCACGGTAAGTCCACTTTAGCGGATCGTTTGATTCAGATGACAGGGGGGCTTGATACACGTGAGATGAAGGAGCAAGTGCTCGATTCCATGGATATTGAGCGTGAGCGTGGGATTACGATTAAAGCACAAACAGTCCGTTTACACTATAAAGCAAAGAATGGTGAGACCTATATTTTAAATCTTATGGATACACCTGGTCATGTGGATTTTGCTTATGAAGTTTCACGTTCATTGGCAGCTTGTGAAGGTTCACTGTTGGTGGTGGATGCAAGCCAAGGTGTCGAGGCGCAGACTTTGGCAAATGTTTATCAAGCCATTGATAATTCCCATGAATTGGTTGTTGTGCTCAATAAAATTGATCTTCCAGCAGCAGAACCTGAACGTGTTAAAGAACAGATTGAAGATGTAATAGGCATTGATACATCTCAAGCGGTAGAAATATCAGCAAAAACAGGTTTGGGGATTCCTGATGTTTTGGAGGCAATCGTTACACAATTGCCACCTCCACGTATAGGCGATGTTACAAATCCCTTGAAAGCAATGTTGGTTGATAGTTGGTATGATGCATATCTTGGTGTCATTGTTTTGGTACGGGTGATAGATGGTATTTTAAAAAAAGGTCAAACCATTCGTATGATGGGGACGGGAGCAAAATATCCCGTTGAGCGCGTTGGGGTATTTACACCTAAAATGGTCCAGGTTGATGAATTAGGACCAGGCGAGATTGGTTTTATCACTGCTTCTATCAAAGAGGTTGCCGATACACGGGTTGGGGATACGATTACCGAAGAACGTCGTCCTTGTGAAAATGCTTTGCCTGGTTTTAAGCCTGCGCAACCGGTTGTCTTTTGTGGACTTTTTCCAATTGATGCTGCCGATTTTGATGATTTGCGTGCAGCCATGGGTAAATTACGCTTAAATGACGCGAGTTTTTCCTTTGAAATGGAAACATCAGCAGCTTTGGGATTTGGTTTTCGGTGTGGTTTTTTAGGGTTGCTTCATCTTGAAATTATTCAAGAGCGGTTAGAGCGTGAGTTTAATTTAGATTTAATTGCAACGGCACCTTCGGTTGTTTATCGCATGAATATGAATGATGGTTCTGTTAAAGAATTGCACAATCCAGCAGATATGCCTGACGTGGTTAAAATTTCTTCTATCGAAGAACCATGGATTCGTGCAACAATCATGACTCCTGATAATTATCTTGGATCGATTTTAGAACTATGCCAAGAGCGGCGGGGAATACAGGTTGGTTTATCCTATGTTGGAACGCGGGCTATGGTGACGTATGATTTACCTCTGAATGAAGTCGTTTTTGATTTTTATGATCGCTTAAAATCAATCTCAAAGGGCTATGCTTCTTTTGATTATCAGATGACGGATTATGCAGAGGGGGATTTAGTTAAAATGTCTATTTTGGTAAATGGAGAGCCTATTGATGCCTTGTCGATGCTTGTGCACCGTACGATTGCAGAAAAGCGGGGGCGTTCCATGTGCGAAAAACTGAAAGATCTTATTCCCCAGCATATGTTTCAGATTCCGATTCAAGCGGCTATTGGTGGTAAAATTATAGCGCGCGAAACGATTCGTGCTTTGCGTAAAGATGTAACAGCAAAATGTTACGGGGGCGATATAACACGTAAACGCAAACTTTTGGAAAAGCAAAAAGAAGGTAAAAAACGAATGCGTCAATTTGGGAAAGTAGAAATTCCTCAGTCGGCCTTTATTCAAGCGCTCAAAATGAATAAATAATGAAAAGAGAGTATTTTCTCTTAGTTTATTGCACTTTTGCTTTTCTTGATTGGTTCAGTTTTAGAAGAGTGCTTTTTAATATAAATTACGCAGTAATTACATTTTTAGGTAGAATGTCTTTTCATTGTGTCACATTGCTCACGTAAACATAAAACAGAATGCTTTAAACAAAAATATATTTGTGTTGCATATTAGCGTGTTTATTTTAAAGAAAATCTCTCAATACACCTTATCTCATTTCACTAATGGTATTTGTAAAAAGTATAACGGTAAAGCTTTCGTGAATGACATAAAACTTATTTGGCACGACCATCTTTACATGTCATAAAGACGCATGGTGCTATCATCACACTCTTTGCGCGTTCAAAATGTTATGATAGCTCTTAGTGTTTAAGAAAATTCATTAAAGACATTTTTACTCTTTTTAAAAGCGTGTTTTACTTATACACTGACTGTGTTTGTGATGCACAAAGAAAAGAGAGTGATTGATTCGATATGAAAGGATTTAAAAGGATACAATCCCTGTATTTTGGGGTGTTATTTAAGTTGAAAAACAATGAATGATCATTATAAATTAACATTGTGTCTCATCACGTAAAAGCTCATTAATGGATGTTTTCTCTCGTGTTTTTTGATCAACGCGTTTTACAATAACAGCACAATAAAGGTTTGGTCCTGCTTCACCATTAGGGAGTGGTTTGCCAGGAAGAGAACCCGGTACAACAACCGAATAGGCTGGTACTTCACCAATAAAAATTTCTCCTGTTGTACGATCGATAATCTTGGTGGATTGTCCAATAAAAACGCCCATTCCTAAAACAGCGCCTTCACGAATAATACAGCCTTCAACAACTTCAGAGCGTGCACCAATAAAACAATGATCTTCAATAATGGTTGGATTTGCTTGCAGTGGTTCTAAAACACCTCCGATTCCAACACCACCAGAAAGATGAACATGTTTACCAATTTGTGCGCAAGAACCAACGGTTGTCCATGTATCAACCATTGTACCCTCATCGACAAAAGCGCCAAGATTGATAAAGGATGGCATGAGTATGACGTTTGGTGCAACATAGGCAGAATGGCGTACAATCGCTCCAGGAACAGAACGAAACCCCGCTTTTTGAAAATCATCTTCTTTCCAACCAGAAAATTTTGAGGGAACTTTATCCCACCAATGTGTTCCATTGATTCCACCAGTAATAATTTGCATTGGGTTTAGCCGAAAAGAGAGCAAAACAGCTTTTTTCAACCATTGATGAACATACCATTGTCCATTTTTTTGCCGTTCTGCAACACGGATTTCACCTTTATCAAGAAGGCTCAATGTGTGTTCGACACTCTCACGAATTTCACCTTTTGTGGTAGTATTAATAGAATCGCGATCATCAAATGCTTTTTCGATAATGATTTCAAGTTGTGTGAGATGGGTCATGACGAAAGTTCCGTTAAACAAGTTGAAAGCTTCAAGATTTATTCTCTATGACCTACGCGAAGAAATGTTTTCAGTCAATAAAACGATGAGAAAGTAAGACATGTGCATGAAAAAAGGCTGTAAAGAAAAAATAAAAAAAGAACGAGACAATTGGACACCACTTCTTCATACGAAAGAAGCTCTACAACAGATCCATAAAGTTTCTAATTCAGCACAAATGCGTTCTCCGACTTATCGTTTAGCCTATATCGATCAAGATTTTATGATGCGTCCAGAGCTGCGTTCACAACGTATTGGTCTTGAATTTTTAAAGCCAGAAATAACCCTTAAAGAATATAATATTCAATCAACAGTTGTTTTATTTGGTGGTGCGCGTATTCCTGAACCCGGGCAAGCAGCGTGGGCTGCAAAAAATGAAACACAAAAGAAAAACTTGCATGCTATGTCGTATTATTACGATGAAGCAAGAGAATTTGCACGTTTGTGTTCCCTCTATTCGGCAAAAACAGAATACCGTGAATTTGTGGTTGTCACAGGGGGTGGGCCAGGGATCATGGAAGCAGGAAATCGTGGCGCTTGTGATGTTGGGGCCCCAACGGTTGGCTTAAATATTATTTTACCGCATGAGCAAGAGCCTAATCCTTATGTGTCTCCGCATTTGTGTTTCAATTTTCACTATTTTGGGATGCGAAAAATGCATTTTTTAGTACGTGCGAAAGCATTAGCTATTTTTCCTGGAGGATTTGGGACTCTGGATGAGTTGTTTGAGACGTTAACTTTAATACAAACAGGACGTATGAAACAGGTACCAATTTTATTGTTTGGCAAAGAATTTTGGAGCAATACGATCAATTTTGAATATTTAGCTTCACAAGGTACAATTTCTCCTGCGGATATTAATTTGGTGAAATTTGTCAATACAGCAGCAGAAGCTTTTGAAGAGATTCGCTCTTTTTATAAGTTGCCTTAATTGCTTTTGAAAAAGTCATTTTTGTGGGACAGTTAATATTCTACCTTAGTTAAATAAAGTCCTGAAGGGGGAGCAACAACACCACAACGTTTACGATCTTTAGCATGAAGAGCTGCTTCAAGATCTTGAGCTGTCCAACGTCCAATACCCACTTCCATGAGGCTTCCTGCAAATGAACGGATTTGATGATGAAGAAAAGAGCGGGCTTTTGCATAAATGAAGATTTCCTCTCCTTCTTTTTGAATATCGAGGCGTTCAAGGGTCCGAATAGGGCTTTTGGCTTGGCAATGTGCTGAACGGAAAGTTGTAAAATCATGTTGTCCTACAAGCTTTTGAGCCGCTTCATGCATAGCTTGCGCATTAAGAGGCTTTGGTATCCACCACACGCGTTTAGCATTTAAAGCTGGTGGAGAGCGACGATTAAGAATTTTAAAAAGATAATGGCGTTTGATAGCGGAAAATCGTGCATCAAAATCATCAGGGACATTTTCTACGTTTAAGATTGAAATTGCTTCACTCTGTTGACGTAAAAGAGCATTGAGCGCATCTCTTACAGTATGGGGGGGCCAGTTTTTTATGAAATCAACATGGGCAACTTGCCCCGTAGCATGTACCCCTGCATCCGTTCGTCCTGCTGTTGTTATGGTCAATTGTTGCCCACTAAAGCGAAAAATCGCTTGTTCAAGAGCTCCTTGTATTGTGTGAAGTTTTGCTTGACGTTGCCAGCCAGCGTAATTTGAACCATCATATTCAAGAGTGAGTTTGAAGCGTGACATTTTAAAAAACAGCAGAAATGTGAGCACCTCGTAAAAAGGTTGCGCTATCAAGAATTTTACCGCCAGATCTTTGGAGAGTGGTTATTTCTATCCGTCCTTGTCCGCAATGAACAATCAAAGAATTTGGTTCTATTCGACCAATTTCAAGAGAAGTTCCGGTTGCTAAGCGACTTTCAAGAATTTTTACGCGTTCTTCTCGTCCACCGATATTCATATTGCACCAGCAACCAGGAGAGGGAGAAAGCGCACGGATATGCCTATGAATAAACTCTGCTGGTTTTTTCCAATCAATGCGGGTTTCTTCTTTTTTGATTTTGGCAGCATAGGTGATGCCTTCTTTTGATTGGGGGATAAGTTTGAGTTGTCCTTTTTCTAGAGTTGATAGAGTTTCTATCATAAGTTCTGCGCCGATATATGAAAGCTCATTTGAAAGTTTATCCGTGGTGGTGGTATCAGTGATGGGAATGGAGCGTGAGAGAACAATAGACCCTGTATCAAGTCCTTCGTCCATCTTCATAATCATCATCCCCGTTTCTTTATCCCCAGCCATAATTGCACGCTGAATAGGTGCAGCACCACGCCACCGTGGTAAAAGTGAAGCATGGGCATTAAAACATCCAAAACGCGGTGTTTCAAGAATAGCTTTCGGTAAGAGGAGTCCATAAGCCACGACAATAGCCGCATCAACAGAAAGTGCTGCAAATTGGGCTTGCTGTTCGGCTGTTTTGAGTGTTTGGGGTGTAAAGGTAGGAATAGATCTTTCTTCTGCTGCATTTTGCACAGGCGAGGGAATAAGTTTAAGCCTCCGACGTCCTGCTGGACGAGGAGGTTGACTATAAACGGCAACAACATCATGCCCAGCATCTAACAAAGCATGTAAAATGGGAACAGAAAAATCTGGTGTTCCCATAAAACTTAATCGTAATGCCATTACAAAACTGCTTCCTGCGTGTTTTTTTCTTTTGCACGTTTTTTAAATTTTCGTATCACCATATCGCGTTTGATCCTTGAAATGTAATCAATAAACAGGCGGCCATCCAAATGATCAATTTCATGCTGCAAACAAGTTGCCAACAGATCATCTGCTTCAATTTCTTTTTGTTTTCCTTCACGGTTCTGATAGCGAACGCGCAAACGTTTAGGGCGTTCAACTTCTGCAAAATAGTCAGGTATAGAAAGACAACCTTCTTTGTAAACATTGCGCTCATCTGAAAGCCATAAAATCTCAGGGTTGATAATAACAAGTGGTTTTTTCTGCGTATCTTCAGCATTTCCAGAGACATCTATAACCAACATACGTAGTGGTATACCAATTTGAATAGCAGCAAGACCAATACCTTTAGCATGATACATGGTTTCCAACATATCATCCGCGAGTTCTTGGAGAGCGGTATCAACCTGTTCAACAGGTTTGGATACTTCCCGTAAAATCGGATCTGGTAAAGTAACTAAAGATCTCATTGGCATGAAGAAGAGATTAATCAATGGTTTGTTATTGGTCAATATTGAATAACAGATTCTTGCGCTTTTTTACGATAAGGGCTTTATATTACTGTTTATGTTTGATTCGTTTTTTTCTATACTCGCTGGTGAGTTTTTTTCTAAACTAATGCTTTTGCTTTTATTTATACTTGTCTGTTTGGCATTTTTTATGCTGATGCATTCTCATCGAAAAAAGGCACTTTTGGAAAATGAAATTGCTGAACGCGCACGTGAGGCACAAATTCAGATGGCTACTTTGCTGAAAACACAAGCTGAAATGCAAGGGCGCATGCAAACGATGGCTGAAATCTTTGGTCAAAGACAGGCTGAGTTGAATAAGTCACTCAGTGAACAACTCAATGGCATGACAGCCAATATCGGTCAAACACTTCAGGTACAGACAAAATCAACGTATGAAAATTTAAATCGTTTGCAAGAGCGTTTAGCAGTCATTGATGCAGCACAAAATAATATTCAATCGCTCACGGGACAAGTTGTGCAACTGCAATCCATTTTAAGCAATAAGCAGACGCGTGGTACCTTTGGTCAGGGGCGGATGGAAGCAATTATTGCCGATGCCTTACCAGCAAATGCTTATGTTTTTCAAGCTGCTCTTTCAAATGGAAAGCGGCCAGATTGTCTCATTCATATGCCAAATAAAGCACCTTCTCTTGTTGTAGATGCTAAATTTCCTCTGGAAGCTTGGAATAGCATGCGTAAAGCAACAACAGCTCAAGAACGTCAAGAGGCAGAACGCCAATTTCGCACCAATATGGAAGTTCATATCCATGATATTGCGCAAAAATATTTAATTCCTGGAGAAACCCATGACACGGCTTTTCTTTTTGTACCATCGGAATCGATTTTTGCAACAATTTATGAGGACTTTGAGCCATTGGTACAAAAAGCCAATAGAGCCCATGTGATCATTGTTTCACCGTCTTTGTTGATGCTCTCTGTCCAAGTTGTACAAACCATTATGAAAGATGCGCGGATGCGTGAACAAGCGCATTTAATTCAATCAGAAGTGGCAAAATTGATGGAAGATTTTGGACGAATGGATACGCGTGTTCGCGCACTACAGAAGCATTTTCACAAAGCAAGTGACGATATAGAGGGAATTTTAATATCATCCTCCAAAATTATGAAACGGGCAAATCGCATTGAAACTGTCGAATTAAAAGAAAATTATTCTGAACCAGCACAAATGACAACATCGGCTCAGTCGCAAACATTGCGTTTGGTTGATGAGGAATAAAGTAAAGCAAGCTTCTCAACGATAACAAGTTAAGATCATGTTCTTTATTGATTGGTAATAATTTTTTAGTATCTCTATCTTGTTTTATTTCTTAAACGAGAGGAATAGGGAATATGCGACACCTTTTGTTTTTAGGGGCACTGGTGTTTCTGCTAGGGGGGTGCGCAACAACCACTCCCATCTACACAAACAATGCTTGCGCTATTTTAGCACAAAAAAATGGTTTTTTTGATAATTGGGGTAGGGCGTCTCAAAGAGCAGAAATGCGCTATGGAATTCCTATGTCGATTATTCTTGCAACCATTAATATGGAATCGAGCTTTCGTCATAATGCACGTCCTCCACGCAAAAAACTCCTTGGTTTTATTCCATGGAAGCGTCGGTCGACAGCTTATGGTTATTCTCAAGCACTTGACAGTACATGGGCAATGTATCTTCGCTCTACAGGAAAGTCTTTTGCATGGCGTACCAATTTTGCAGATGCTGCTGATTTTGTTGCTTGGTATCATCGCCAAACTGTTCAACGCAATGGAGTGAGGTTTGATGATGCCTATAATCTTTATTTAAATTATCATATGGGGCATGGTGCTTATGCGCGTAGTGGTGGATATGTCAGTGCTTCGCTTTCACAGGCAGCACAGCGCATGGCAAGGATATCGAGACTTTATGAACAGCAATTAAAGAGATGTGGATGGCGTTAGGGAGAATTCTGAAAACTTCAATTAGGGAATTGATGGGATAAAATTATTCGAGAACAAAGTTTCTTATGACGTGATAAGACAATGTCGTCTTGCCGATTATCGAATGAAATAAATTGTTATTTTTTTAAAATAAACTCAAGCAATAGAAAGCTTTAACACTACACAATATATTTGAAGATACGCTTGATATTTTTGTTCCCCTTTGTTCAAAGAATTTACATTTCTTCAAAAAAATTACAATGGACACGATCTTCCATTGAACGCTAGCATTTAACTTTGGGGAAAATACTAGAGATTATTGAAGGAAAATTTTAAAATATAATATCATTTTTTATTTTCATTATGTGCATTATTGGCTGATGACGACATGAATATTCTACTTATTAAGCGTATAAAATAGCAATTAAAACAAATGCAATTCGAGAATCATAAAAAAGGTAAAACATTCAATATAAAAAACAAGAAATGCATTAAATTAAAGAACATTGCTTCATAAAATTTTGCTTTGTATAAAGGGGGTGCTACAGTCCTCAAAAGGACTAATGAATAGTCTTTAATACTATATAGTCTTTAATATTAATGAAGTCTGTCCATTCATCTTGCCTGTCCATCTTAATTAAAAAAGTTATTTTGTTGTACGACGCTATCATTTAGGAGGGGTAAGGTACATACAACCTTACATATTAATGAGTATTCATGGCAGGACTTTCCTGTAGCGTGAAGTAACATTGGGAGCTGGAAAAGTGTGTGATAGCATCGCTTTGCTCCTACACCTCAACCTGGCTCATAATATGCCAAGAAAACGATTTTATTGATTCAATATGTGAGAGTTTATAATCAGAGAAGCTTACTCTGTTTGGAATTATTATTTAATGTATAAATAAGTTATCGCGATAAATCAATATGTTATTAAAAAATTAACATATCTCAGGAATTAGCTGGTGAACGCTACTCAAGGGGGATAATTTTTTAAAATTGGTAGAACATTTATAAGGCTAAAAACACTCAAAAAAGTTCTGATTCGCAATAATTGAGAAATATATCCTATTCCCAAGCCGTTATTTAAGTAGCTCGCACCTTTTAAAAAGATATCCATAATCAATATATTATATTTTGCGGAAATTTTGTAGCGGAGGGGAAGTTAAGATTTTGTTTTTTTTACAATGCGTAAGCTAAACAGCTCACTTTTTATTTCTGTACAAAGCATAAAAAACTTCATTTATTTTTCGTTGTTATGAAAGTAAAATTTTACCAATCCAACAAACGATTAAAAGTGCATCATGATAGCGTTAAAACACAAGCAGTGCGCCGTTAGACTTCAAAGTTACAAAGCACATAAACTTTTTTCTCTTGACAGAAGAGCTGGTCCTTTTGGTGGAGCTAAGCGGGATCGAACCGCTGACCTCTTGCATGCCATGCAAGCGCTCTCCCAGCTGAGCTATAGCCCCTATAAAAACAAATTTTTCCCAAAAGAACAGTCTATCATTCCAACTTTTCTAAAACGAGAAAAATTGAAGATCAAGAAAAATTTGCATTCAACGGAAAAGATGCCTTCTTTTAAGCATCGTCATCATTAGAAACGCCGCCTCCAAGAATATCGGTAACGTCATCCTCCTCATCGTCATCATCGTGAGATAAAAATGTATCATCGTCATCACCGAGATCGACATCACTGTCTTCCAAATCAGGAAGATCGTCATCTTTAGAACCGTCATCATCCTCTTCAAGAAGCATAAAAGCAGACTTTTCAAGTGCTGTATCAAGCTCTTCAGTATCCACTTCTTCTTCATTGTTTGCTTCAGCTGCCGCAACCTCAAAATAAGAACGCGGATAAGAAATTCCTGTATAGGGTGACACAATAGGATCGCGATTGAGATCGTAAAACTTTTTTCCTGTTTCTGGATCAACACGTTTCGTTCCAAGTTCTTGTTTTGCCATAAACCGTGCCTCTTTGATTAACTACATTCTATTAAAAGATAAATTTCATGGTGCTTAATCGAAAAATAACGCCTTTGTCAAAGATAAATACACTGTTCCACGTAGATTTTTTCATGACGCCCTTTAAAGCATGTGCTAAAGGATGCATAATTTCATAAAGATTAGATAGAATTTCCATGCAAAAAGCAATCCCTATAACCGCCTATAAATCGAGTAGTCTCTCTGGAAAAATTCGAATACCAGGAGATAAATCAATTTCCCATCGCTCTCTTATATTGGGAGGGTTAGCAAATGGTGAAACATATATCCACGGATTACTTGAAAGCGCTGATGTCCTCAATACGGCTTCTGCTATGCAAGCTATGGGTGCTTGTATAATTAAGAAAGATGACTTCTGGATCATACGAGGAACAGGGAATGGTTGCCTCTTAGCTGCACAAAAACCTTTAGACTTTGGAAACGCTGGAACAGGTGCTCGTTTGGTTATGGGAATGGTTGGCCCCTATCATATGAAAACAACTTTTATTGGTGATGCTTCTCTCTCTAAACGTCCTATGGGACGTATCCTCGACCCCTTACGTCTTATGGGGGTGGAAATTGAGGCTACACACGGTGACCATCTTCCTTTAACGCTTTATGGTCCCAAAATGGCTAATCCGATTCGCTACCATGTTCCAATAGCTTCCTCTCAAGTTAAATCAGCGATTCTCCTTGCTGGACTCAATACCGCCGGCATTACAACGGTTATTGAACCGGTTCTCACACGCGATCATACGGAAAAAATGTTAAAAGCATTCGGTGCTACACTTGAAATAGAAAGAGATAAAGAAGGTGCGCGTTTGATTCATCTTTATGGTCACCCCCATCTTACGGGACAAACGATTCATATTCCGGGTGATCCTTCTTCTGCTGCTTTTCTAATTATCGCAGCTCTTCTTGTAGAAGATTCTGATATCACTATTGAAAATGTTCTGATAAACAATTCTCGAATAGGACTTATCGAAACATTGTGGGAAATGGGCGCTCACATTGAATTTTTGAACCAACGCCAAACAGGTGGAGAGGATGTTGCCGATCTACGGATAAAATCATCAGTTCTTAAAGGTGTTACTGTGCCTAAAGAACGTGCTCCATCGATGATTGATGAATATCCTGCTTTGGCGGTCGCGGCAGCCTTTGCAGAAGGTAAAACCGTTATGCTAGGAATTGAGGAATTACGCGTTAAAGAATCAGATCGACTGTCTGCTGTTGCTCAAGGATTAAAAATTAATTGCGTAGACTGTGAAGAAGGGCAAGATTTTCTTGTTGTTTATGGAAAAGGTTCCGCCAAAGGTTTAGGTGGTGGGTATGTCTCCACACATCTTGATCATCGAATTGCTATGTGCTTTCTCACCTTTGGACTTGTATCAGAAAAACCTGTTACCATTGATGATCAACGAATGATTGCTACGAGCTTTCCAGAATTTATTCCTTTTATAAAACAACTTGGAGGGAAAATTGCTTGAAGCCTTTTGTTATTGCCATTGATGGACCTGCCGCTTCAGGCAAAGGGACCTTAGCACGTAAAATTGCTGCGCATTATCATCTTCATCATTTGGATACAGGGCTTACTTATCGTGGTGTTGCTTATGCGCTTTTACAACACAATTTAGCTCTTGATGATGAAAAAAATGCTATCACTTATGCTAAAGAACTTGATTTTAATACCTTAAATCTTGCTTTTCTTTCTTCTCATGAACTTGGTGAGGCGGCTTCAAAAATAGCGCTTAATCCTACTATACGCAAAATTCTTGTCGAAAAACAACGTAACTTTGCCAAAACTTTACCTGGAAGCGTGCTCGATGGGCGAGATATTGGCACCATCGTTTGTCCTGATGCTGATATCAAGTTTTATATTCTAGCCAATGTTCAAACACGTGCCAAACGTCGTTACCAAGAGATTTTAAAAAAAGGAGGGCAAGCAAATTATCATGAAATACTTAACGATCTTGAACAGCGAGACAGTCGCGATATAACGCGCAAAGAAAGCCCCCTAAAACCAGCCGAAAACGCCCACTTGCTTGATACGTCAGAATTGAGTATAGAAGCAACATTTGCAATTGCATGTAGTTTTATTGATCCAATCATAAAAATGCATATAATTGGATGAATTCGTTAAGGTAACTTCCAGCCTCGCGCTAACTTTTCTTCCTGTATTATAAGGAAAAAGGCTAAGGAGTTGCTCATGTTAACACTAACCTAGCGCTCATACCTTATAATACAAGGTATATATTAGGAGTTCTTATGTCACAATACAATCCCACAACAGCGGATTTTGAAGCCCTTTTAACAGAATCTTTTCAAACCAATGATCTTAATGAAGGATCTGTTGTTAAAGGTCGTGTTATTGCAATCGAAAAAGACATGGCCATTATTGATGCTGGACTTAAAGTCGAAGGACGTATTCCTCTCAAAGAATTTGGAGCTAAAGCAAAAGATGGTTCTTTACAAGTTGGCGATGAAGTTGAGGTTTACATTGAACGCATTGAAAATGCCATGGGTGAAGCTGTTTTATCGCGCGAAAAAGCACGGCGCGAAGAAAGTTGGGTCCGTTTAGAAGAAAAATTCAATGCTGGTGTACGTGTTGAGGGCGTTATCTTTAGCCAAGTAAAAGGTGGCTTTACAGTCGATCTTGATGGTGCTGTTGCTTTTTTACCGCGCAGCCAAGTTGATATTCGTCCTATTCGTGATGTTTCACCTCTCATGCATAATTCACAATCCTTTGAAATTTTGAAGATGGATCGTCGTCGTGGCAATATTGTTGTTTCACGTCGTACTGTCTTAGAAGAAAGTCGCGCTGAGCAACGTTCAGAAATTGTACAAAATCTTGAAGAAAACCAAATCGTTGAAGGTGTGGTGAAAAATATTACAGATTATGGTGCCTTTGTTGATCTTGGTGGGATTGATGGTCTCTTACACGTTACGGATATGGCATGGCGGCGTGTTAACCACCCCTCTGAAGTGCTGACAATTGGTCAAACAATTAAAGTTCAGATTATTCGCATCAATCAAGATACACACCGTATTTCTCTTGGAATGAAACAGCTTGAAAGTGATCCTTGGGAAAGCATCAGTGTCCGCTATCCAATTGGTAAAAAAATTACGGGCGCTGTTACCAACATTACGGATTACGGTGGTTTTGTTGAAATTGAACCAGGAATTGAAGGATTGATCCATGTTTCTGAAATGAGTTGGACAAAGAAAAATGTTCACCCTGGAAAAATTCTATCTACATCACAAGAGGTAGAAGTAGTTGTTCTTGAAATTGATCCTTCTAAACGACGTATTTCTCTTGGCTTAAAGCAAACATTTGAAAATCCATGGGAAGCTTTTGCCAATAAATTTCCTGTCAATTCACAAATTGAGGGAGAGGTTAAAAATAAAACAGAATTTGGTTTGTTTATTGGGCTTGAAGGCGATGTTGATGGTATGGTTCATCTCTCTGATCTTGATTGGAACCGTCCAGGTGAACAAGTCATTGATACTTACAATAAAGGCGACATTGTTAAAGCTGTGGTTTTGGATGTTGACATTGAAAAAGAGCGTATCTCTCTTGGAATTAAGCAGCTTTCCAGCGATAAAGTTGGAGAAGCAGCCGCTTCTGGCGAATTGCGCAAAGGTGCTGTTGTAACCTGTGAAGTTGTTGCTGTTAACGACAATGACATTAATGTGAAATTGATTGACCACAACCTTGAGACAACCATTCGCCGTACTGATCTTGCGCGTGATCGTGATGAACAACGGCCTGAACGTTTTGCAATTGGGCAAAAGGTTGATGCGCGCATCACAGCGTTTGATAAAAAAACACGTAAAATTTCAGTATCAATCAAAGCGTTAGAAATTGCAGAAGAAAAAGAAGCTGTTGCTCAATATGGTTCTAGAGACTCAGGGGCTTCTCTTGGCGATATTCTTGGTGCAGCTTTGAAAAAACAAGAACAAGACTAATCATCAATCATTAAAATTGATGGTGTTATTAAGGTCACTCGTTTTAGGAGTGACCTTTTTATTTTCTGAAGAAATTCTCTCCTTATTTTTTAATGATTGCATTAAAAATTATTATAAATGCTTGCAAATAAAAACAAAAAGTTTGTTTTTTGCCTATCAACGGTTCACTATTCAGATAAAATGCTTACAATTTAAATAAAAAACGATGTAATTAAATAACAACGAGACATTATGGCGTGCACAATACCTTTTATAAAGTACTTTTTCTCTCACAAGAAGGGGAAAGATTATTTTATTAATACGGACTTTCCTCTTCGTGCAATTTATAAAGTACAGGAAGATCTTTATAATCTAGGGCATGATATAGCTTCTGGCAAAGCAATTTTACTTCCTGAATATGAAGGAGTAGAAGATTTTCGCAAGAGATTGAATGAAAATGCTAAACTTATCCTTCATGCCTTTCATACCAGTTATTTTGCTGCTCAAAATGATGAAACGATCGCACCGTCTGCTCAATGGCTCATTGATAATCATTACGTCATTGATAAAACCGTACAACAACTACGCCGTAGCCTTCTCAAGTCCTTCATAAAGCAACTTCCTCTTTCTACACAAAAAGCAGGAATGCCACGCATTTTTACTTTAACTTGGCTTTATATTGCACATACCGATAGCAGCTTCTCACAAGAAACACTTACGGCTATGATTAATGGGTTTCAAGAAGTTTGTGCGCTCACAATTGGTGAATTATGGGCTCTTCCTTCCGTTATGCAAATGCTGCTCATTGAAAATGTTCGTCGTCTTTCAGTGCGTATCGAAAAAGCGCGGCATATGCGCCATCTTGCTAATCAAGTAGCGGATAAAATTTCTCTTGTAGAGAATAAAACAAGTCTAAACTCTCTTTTCACACAGTACAAACCATTCACTGCTGACCCAACTTTTTCAGCGCATTTATTCTATCGCTTACGCAGTGCAACTGTCGATTCAACCGTAGCATTAACTTGGCTTGAAAAGCAATTGGAAAGTCAAGGCAGTAGCTTAGAAAGCGCAACAGCCGATGAACACACTCGACAAGCCGCAGATGGTGTGACCACGGGTAATATTATCCGTGCTCTTAAAGCTATAGATGATATTGATTGGACAGTGTGGTTTGAAACAGTGAGTTGTGTCGATGCTATTTTGCGTAAAAATAATGATTTTTCTGAAATTGATTCTCACTCACGCAGTATTTATCGACAAGTCATTGAAAAAGTAGCACGTTTTTCGCTTCTTAGTGAGCTAGAAGTTTCCCATAAAGCTGTAGAAATGGCAAATTCCACTTTTGAAGATACACCTCATCATTCTTGTGTGGGATGGTATCTTGTCGGTGATGGTCGTGACGCCTTTGAAAAGGCTTGTGGATATACGCCGCCTTCTCTCATAAAATGGGCACGCGCTTTTTATTGCTTAAAACTGAGAGTCATTGCCCTTCCTGTCTCTTTTCTAACACTTGCTCTTTTGCTTGCAGTTTACACCCTTTTACAAATATCTGGTATGACATCATGGATGTCCCTTTGCTTTACTGTATTGGCGATTTTTCCTGCTATGGATGCGGCTTTTGCTCTATTTAATACAGTTATTTCATGGTTTGTTCCATCAAGACAGCTCATTGGTTATGAATATAAAGAAGGTATTCCAAGACATGCGCGTACAATGGTTGTTGTTCCTACTTTGATAACATCACGCGATGATATTGATGCGCAAGTGCACAATCTTGAAGTGAATTATCTTTCCAATCCTAAAGGTGCTATTCATTTTGCACTCATTACAGATTGGGTGGATGCTCCATTAAGAGAAACACAAGATGATCTTGATTTATTGCATTATGCGCAAAGAAGCGTTGATAAACTCAATGGTCGTTATTATCGTGATGAACTTCCTGTTTTTTTCCTTTTACATCGCCGACGTCTTTATAATAGCAGCGAAAAATGTTGGATGGGATGGGAACGAAAGCGGGGAAAACTTCATGAATTCAATCGGTTTTTAAGAGACGATAAAAACACCAGCTTTTATCCTCCCGATCTACCTCTTCCTATGGATTGCCGTTTTGTTATGACGCTGGATGCCGATACACGTCTTACTCCTGAGAGCGTCACAAAACTTGTTGGAAAGCTCAACCATCCACTCAATCATCCCATTTTCGACCCCAAAAGTGGCAAGGTTGTAAAAGGCTATAGCATTTTGCAACCGCGCATTATTCCTTCTCTGACAACAGAAAAAAAAACATCAATTTTCCAACGTGTTTTTTCTACCAACCGTGGTATTGATCCTTATGTTTTTGCTGTTTCTGATACTTATCAAGATCTTTTAGGAGAAGGCACCTTTGTCGGTAAAGGTCTTTATAATATTGATGCATTTGAACAAGCACTTGATGGCAAAGTTAAAGAAAATACTGTTCTTAGTCATGATCTCTTAGAAGGAGGATATGCCCGTACCGCTCTGGTAAGTAGCATCACAGTCATTGAAGATTATCCAACGGCTTATAATATTGATGTTATGCGTTATCATCGCTGGATTCGCGGTGATTGGCAACTTTTGCCTTATCTTTTTTTACCTCATCAAATAAGCTTCGTGACGCGTTGGAAAATGCAGGATAATTTGCGCCGTTCTCTCACTCCATTGATGTGGTTAATCGCAGCATTTGCAGGATGGGCTCTTTTGCCATTAAAGAGTGCAATCGTCTGGCAGATATTTTTGTTGCTTAGCGCCTTCATTGCACCCATTTTATGTGTATTAAAAACGCTTATCTCATACAATATAGATCATTCTTTGCGCGGACATTTTCAATTAATTTGGAATAAAACTGCTCTTACAAGCGCTTATATGTTTCTTAAAGTGACGTTTTTTGCTCATTCGGCGTATTTTATGACCGATGCGATTATTCGTACACTCTATCGTATAACGATTTCAAAACAGCATCTTCTTGAATGGAAAACTTTTTTTGCAACAAAATCAATGCCTAATAGTTTGCCTTTCTACGTGTTTACAATGGCACCAGCATCGCTTATTGGTGCTCTTGCCCTAATACTCCCTCTTTTTTTTGATAGTTTTGCAGGCTTTATTGCTTTGCCTTTTGGGATAGCATGGTTTTTTTCACCTTTCATAGCTTGGGTTGTGAGTCGACCTTCAACATTTCAAGATGGCCTTTATCTTTCTTCAAAAGATGAAAAAATCCTTCGTTCTATTGCACGGCGGACGTGGCTTTATTATGCAACCTTTGTTAATGCACAAAACAACTATTTGCCTCCCGATAATTTTCAAGAAGATCCTGAACCTCTTGTTGCTCAACGTACATCCCCTACGAATATAGGGGTTTATCTTCTTTCTATTATTGCTGCACGTGATTTTGGCTGGATTGGTTTTGAAGAGACCATCACCCGTATTGAATGTACATTACGCTCTCTTGCAAAAATGGAAAAGTTCCATGGTCATCTTTATAATTGGTATGAAACGGATACACTCAGACCTCTTTTGCCTGCTTATGTATCAACTGTTGATTCAGGAAATCTTGCTGGTCATTTGGTAACCCTTTCTTCTGCTTTAAGGGGATGGGCTGAAAAACCGCATCTTCTTTTTCAAAGTGATCGAGAAGGCTTATCGGATGTTCTGACTATTCTTGAAGAAACTGTCAAAGAAATTCCAGATCATCAACCCAGTTTATGTTCCTTACGCCAAAGAATCGAAGAAAATATTGCTCGTTTTCATCACTCTGTCTGTAGTTTTGTAGAACAAAAAAATACGATTCCTTCTCATATCAGGGATCTTTCACGCGCAGCCCATGATATTGTACACTTAGTCGATGAACTCGACCAAAAAATTCAAACGACAGAATCTGCTCGTGCGCTTTCTTGGGTTAAATGCCTTATCGAAACCTGCGACGCTCATCATCTTGATGCAACGACTCATTGTGATACTGAAAAATTATGCAAAAAACTAAACAAGTTGGCTATAGCGGCACGGCAAATAGCTTTTGATATGAAATTTGATTTTTTAGAACAGCCTAAACGGCATCTCTTATCGATAGGATATCGTGTTCAAGAAAACAAACTTGATGAAAATTGTTATGATCTCCTTGCTTCAGAAGCACGTCTTGCAAGCTTCTTTGCCATTGCAAAGGGAGATATAAAACTTAAACATTGGTTTCATCTTGGTCGACTCCTCATCCCCGTAGGTTGGAAAAGTGCGCTCCTATCATGGTCTGGTTCCATGTTCGAATACCTTATGCCATCTCTTGTGATGCATGAACCTTTAGGATCTCTCTTAGATCAAACCAATCGATTAATTATTCGTTGTCAAATACAATATGCCCATACACGGGAATTGCCATGGGGTATTTCAGAGGCCGCATTTAACGCTCGTGATCATTTAATGAATTACCAATATGCTCATTTTGGTGTTCCAAGCCTTGGACTCCAACGGGGTCTTTCACGCAATGCTGTCATTGCTCCCTATGCCAGCTTTCTTGCAGCACAATATGTGCCTCACAAAGCTGTAACCAATTTAAAACGACTCCGTGATCTTGGAGCTTTAGGAACATATGGTTATTATGATTCTATTGATTTTACTCCTTCACGCGTAAAAACAGGGGAAAAATACGCTATTGTACGCAATTATTATGCGCACCATCATGGTATGTCTATCCTTGCTCTTAACAATGTTATTTTTCAGGGGAGAATGCGTGATCGTTTTCATCGTGATCCCATTATTGAAGCAATGCAATTTCTTTTACAAGAGCGCGCTCCCCATCTTATTCCTATTATTCACACCAAAGCTATTAAGCGTATGCGCAATAAATCTCAAGTATTGGATGCTGCTCCTTTACGCATTATTAAAAATCCATTGCTCAAACCACGGGAAACTTTGCTCTTATCAAATGGCTCTTATTCCACCATGCTAACAGCGAATGGTTCTGGCTATAGCCGTTGGCATGATTATGCGATTACACGCTTTATTCCTGATGCAACAGAAGATCAACAAGGGACTTTATTTTTCTTACGTGATACACATAGTGGACGGTGGTGGTCTGTGACCAGTGAACCAACACGCGTTATTGAAGAAGAAGCCGTCAGCATTTTCACAGATGAAAAAGCTGAATATACAAAAATAGTTGATGGGCTCAAATCAACACTTGAATGTCTTATTACATCTGAAGGATGCGGCGAAGGTAGACGTATTCAACTGATGAATACAACAAACAAAGATTGTCTTATTGAAGTTACCTCTTATGGTGAACTAGCGCTCGCAACAATGGATATGGATAGTGCTCATCCTGTTTTTTCGCGGATGTTTATAGAGACAGAAATTGCTGAGGAAGGCAAAACAATTTTTGCCAAAAGGCGCAAACGCTCACCTAACGATCCTGAGATTCATATTGCCCATTTTGTTTCCAGTACAACGGATACTCTTCAAGAGACAGAAGCTGAAACAGATCGTTCATTGTTTATTGGTCGAGGGCGATCCATTTATCGTCCCGCTGCATTTGATCAAAATGCTCGTTTGAGTAACAGTCAGGGTTGTGTTCTTGATCCTATTATGTCATTGCGATGTCGTATAAAAATTCCAGCGCATGGAAAAGCAGAACTTACCTTTTGGACTTTTGCGGCTCATACAAAAGAAGCGCTACGTAATCATATGAAACATTATCGACAACCTGATATGTTTCAAAAAGAACTTTCAATGGCATGGACACGCTCACAAGTTGCACTGTATCAGAGTGGAACCCATCTTAAAGAAGCTATTATCTATCAAAAATATGCAACGCCGCTTATCTATCCTGATCGCACATGGCGTCTTCCTTCTGAAATATTAGCAAAAACGCTTGGAAAACAGTCTGATCTTTGGCCCATGTCCATCTCAGGAGATAATCCACTCTGTCTTCTTAGATTAAATAACGAGGGAAATATAACTGTACTGCATGAACTCCTTAAAGCACACGAATATTGGCGTACGCGTGGCCTTATTGTTGATTTGGTCATTCTCAATGAACAAGCATTTTCTTATATACAAGATACACAACGCGCTCTTGAATGGGTATGCGAATCTTATCGACATCACATGCAAAAAACAGATGAGCGCCAACATATTTTTACACTTCGGCGCGATCAAATAAATGAACAAAGTTTTAAAACGCTTCTTGCATCAGCACGCATTATTCTTGATGCCCAAAATGGCTCTCTATCTGAACAGCTTAAACGAATTGAGGAGAATGATTTTGATTTTTCAATTCGTAAAAATTATCAGGGACCTCATGATCAATTAGACCCCCAAAAATATAACGAGGGAAGGCAAATTATAACACAAACTGAACAGAATCTTTTTGCTTCCATTGGTCTTGCGAGCCAACAAAAACCCTCTTATCCTTTCGTTAATGGAGAAGATCTAAAATATTGGAATGGTTATGGTGGTTTTAATCAGCATAATCATTATGTAGTACGTCTTCATGGACACACCACCACACCGCATCCGTGGATTAACGTCATTGCTCATCATGGGTTTGGTTTTCATGTTTCTGCTGAAGGTGCAATCTTTACTTGGGCTCACAATAGTCGCGATTATCAATTAACCCCTTGGGCGAATGATCCAACGTCTAACCGGCCAGGCGAAGCACTTTATCTGGTCGATCGCCAGTCTTTAAAACGTTTCTCACCTGTTTCTGCTGTAGAATGTGATGAAAATGTTGTTTATGAGGCTTGTCATGGTTTTGGATTCTCAACTTTTAAATCGACACATTCAGAAATCGCATTAGAACTGACCCATACACTCGACCCAGAAAAACCTGTTCGCTTTTCACGTCTTATTCTCACGAATGAAGGGAAAAAACCACGCAGTTTACGCCTTTATAATTATGTTGAGTGGGTTTTAGGAAATGTCCGTACAAAATATGCTCCCTTCATTGTTCCCTCTTATGAGGCTAAAAGAGGGGTACATTTCATTGAAAATCCTTATCACATTGAAAAATCTCAACAAGTTACATTTTTATCAGCATCTAAAATGCCAACCAGCACCACAACCAATCGCAGCGAATTTATCGGTACAACGGGAAGCATAACACATCCAAATGCGATCCGTAGAGCCAGTGCACTTTCCAATACCATTGAAGCAGGATGTGATCCTTGTTCAGCATTTGCCTATGATATTGATCTTCAACCAGGGCAAACAAAAGAAATCATTTTCTATCTTGGCAGTGCTGAAAATAGAAAAGAAGCTGAAAAATTACTCAATCAAGTACGTGCAAGTGACTTTGAAACTTTGCTCAAAAAACAAAAACACTATTGGAGTGATTTTGTTTCCCCACTCCAAGTAAAAACACCGGACCCCTCTTTTGATATTATGGTCAACCATTGGCTTCCTTATCAAGTCTATGCCTGCCGCATTATGGCGCGCGCTGCCTTTTATCAAGCAAGTGGTGCATTTGGTTTCCGTGACCAGTTACAAGATAGTTTGTCTTTGTTATTGCTGAAACCACAATTAGCCCATGAACAATTGTTAAATGCTGCAGCGCACCAATTTCTTGAAGGGGATGTGCAACATTGGTGGTTGCCTGACACAAATGCTGGTGTTCGCACATACATTTCTGATGATATCGTTTGGCTTGCCTATGCAACCGCTCTTTATGTCAATACCATGGGTGATGACGCTTTTCTTGATACGCTCATCCCTTTTATTGAAGGCGATGTTCTCAAAAGTGGGCAACAGGATGCTTATTTTCAACCCACCCAATCCTCAAAGGTCGCAACAGTTTATGAACATTGTGCTTTAGCTCTAGATCTTGCCATTAAACGCTGTGGCCCCCACGGTCTTCCTCTTATTTTAGGGGGCGATTGGAATGATGGCATGAATTTTGTAGGTATTAAAGGAAAAGGCGAAAGCACTTGGTTAGGATGGTTTCTTGGGAGCACACTAAAAGCATTTATTCCTTTGGCCAAAAAACGTGGTGACAACAGCCATATGCAAATATGGAGTACGTACCTTGAACGCTTGAAAAAATCCCTAGAAAAAAACGGTTGGGATGGCGCTTGGTATCGACGTGGTTATTTTGATGATGGAACACCTCTTGGCTCTAAAAGCAATGATGAATGCCAAATTGATACCATTGCTCAATCTTGGGCTGTTATTTCTCAAATGGCACCGCTTGAGCGTCAAAAACAGGCTATGGTCTCAATGCTTGAACATCTCTATGATAAACAAGGAAAACTTCTACGTCTTTTCTGGCCACCTTTTGATAAAAGTACACTCGAGCCCGGTTATATAAAAGGTTATCCCCCTGGCATTCGAGAAAATGGTGGTCAATACACCCATGGCGCTATTTGGAGCATTTTAGCGCTTGCACAAATAGATGAAAGCGATCAAGCTTACCGTTTATTTTCTGCGATTAATCCAATTACCCATGGACAAAATCCTGAAACCTATCGTGTTGAACCTTATGTGATGGCCGCAGATATTTATGCTGTTGAACCACGGTGTGGTCAAGGTGGTTGGACATGGTATACAGGTTCAGCTGGGTGGTTTTATCATGCTGCAACACAAGCTATCCTTGGAATAAAGCGCCAAGGAGATCGATTGTTTTTACATCCACACTTGCCTTCCTTCTGGCCCGAATATGAAGCAAAAATGAAATTTTATGAAGCTGTTTATATTCTTAAAGTAAAATGGGGATCTGAAAATATATTCAGAGTTAATGGAAAAGAATATGCTCATGTTCAAACAGGAATAAAGTTAGAAAAAACCGGAAAACATGAAATCATACGCATACTTAAATCCTCAAAATAGAAAAACTCAAGGGCTTTTTTATTCTTGCTCAAAATCTTAGAGTTGTTATAGTTCCTCTCATTCCTATATGGACCTTGTTGGAGCACAATAATTTTAAATTCTATGAGATTGAAAGAAAGAGGATTATGAATCATCCAGACATCGCAAGGCGTGTTTATAATCATACCTGGAAACTTGATCCCATTATTCGTTCACTTCTTGATACGGATTTTTATAAGCTTCTTATGGTACAGATGATTTGGGGGCTTTATCCCACTGTCAATGTTACTTTTTCCCTCATAAACCGTACAAAAACAATACGTCTTGCCGATGATATTGATGAGAGTGAATTGCGAGCTCAACTTGATCACGCTCTTAGTCTGCGTTTTACGAAAAAAGAAATGATCTGGCTTGCTGGTAATACATTTTATGGACGCAAACAAATTTTTGAACCGGATTTTCTTCAGTGGCTTGAGAATTTTCAACTCCCAGAATACGAGCTCGCCCGCAAAGATGGCCAATATATTCTCCACTTTCATGGATCATGGGCTCATAGCTCTATGTGGGAAATTCCAGCCCTTGCTATCATCAGTGAATTACGTTCACGCGCTGCACTCAAAAAACTAGACCGCTTTGCTCTTGATGTACTTTATGCACGTGCTAAAGCAAAAATGTGGCGTAAAGTTGAACGCCTTAAAAAATTGCCTGATATTAAAATATCCGACTTTGGGACAAGACGCCGCCATTCTTTTTTATGGCAGCGTTGGTGTGTTGAAGCTTTAAAAGAAGGCATTGGTGATTCTTTTACGGGAACTTCTAATGTCCTTCTCGCCATGGATACAGATTTAGAGGCTCTTGGAACCAATGCGCATGAATTGCCTATGGTCATTGCTGCTCTCAGCAACAACGATGATGAATTACGCAGAGCTCCGTATCAAGTTTTGCAAGATTGGAACCGTTATTATGGTGGAAATCTTCTCATTGTTTTACCTGATACCTTTGGTACAGAAGCATTTTTATGTGATGCCCCAGATTGGGTAGCAGATTGGACGGGCTTTAGACCGGATAGTGCCCCCCCTATAGAAGGTGGAGAGCGTATTATTCAGTGGTGGAAAGAAAAAGGACAAGATCCACGTGAAAAACTTTTAATTTTTTCTGATGCACTTGATGTCGATACAATTGAAAAAACCTATCATCATTTCCATGGGAAAGTGCGCATGAGTTTTGGATGGGGCACGGATCTTACCAATGACTTTACAGGCTGTGCCCCTCAAGAAATCGCAACCCTTGATGCTCTTTCTCTTGTTTGTAAGGTGACCCATGCCAATGGTCGACCAGCCGTAAAACTTTCAGATAATCCTGAGAAGACGATCGGTGATTCAAAAGAAGTGCAACGTTATCTCAATTTTTTTGGCAATAAAAAGCGCGTTGCTAGACCTGTCAAGATGTAGTTTTCAGCTCTTTAAACGGATATATTGATTCATTATATTGTTTATAAGGTTAACCTTTTTACCCACCCTAAGGACGAGGATTCTTAACCCTTGCAGGTCTGTAAATAGTTCTGTTTTTTGTTGAGCGGATTCCATTTGGCTTCTCACACGTGCGGTTTACCTACATAAAGCTCGATAAGCAAAACTTAAAAAATATGCACGATGCACTCAAAAAAAATTACCTACTAAGAAATTTTAGTTAAGGAAGCTTATATGCTTTATATCATTGTTATAGATAAAAGTATTTTATGGTATAATGGGATACTATCATGATGCATGTTGGGTGAGAATTCTCGAATCTCATGAAAAAACAGAATGCTATAATATGTTTATTTCGAATAAGTTTTATGCAAAGTCAGAAAATTTATTCACACGCATATCATAAGAATACAATGTTTTCATCCAGAGATATGAAAACAAACGAAATATCTTGTTAGAAAAAAGATATAATATCAATGTGTTTTTCAGTAGAGATGTATATAGAAATTTGTACAAGCAAGCTTTACAAAAATAAAATCTCTTCATGAAGGTGATTTATCATTGTTTACAAAGCAACTTTTTATGAGTTTTAAAAGGGCTTTGTGCATAATTTTCTTTGCTCATAAAAATTATTTCACAAGTATATCATTAATCAATTGCTTTTAAAAAAGCTTGTTATTTCATATGCGTTTTGAATAGGGATATGTTATATCTAAAACTTAAGGGGAAAGATTCTCTCATCATTCTAACAAATAAGGCAAAGCTAAAAAGAGCATCTCATAAAGTTTTTTATGTCATTATGAAGATGGACGTGTCACGATATAAACAGCAATCAACAATAATATAACGGCAACGAGTAAAAAAATCCATAAAGGAGGGTGTACCATCACGAAAAAGGATAATCCTCCCCCTGTCATACTTATTACTGCAAAAATTTTAACAAATGGAGAGATAGCTCTTCTTTCTTCCCATTGTTTAAGAGGGGGACCGAAAATACGATGATTATTCAGCCACTGATGAAAACGTGGAGAAGAGCGTGTAAAACACCATGAGGCAATCAACAAAAAAGGCATCGTCGGCATAATAGGTAATACCACACCGATAATACCTAATATAACCATTGCCCAACCTGCTATATAATAGCAGAGGCGCAAAGGGTGTGATATCTTGAAATATTTCTTCATTCTCTCGTATTATTTTCTTCCACGTAAAATTTTACGCAAAAATTATATCTGTTTCATTGTTTATATGTTTGAGTGGATAATTCCTCTCCATCATTTCCCCTTGCCACTATTTCTATGTGCCACACATTTCTATGTGTAAGTATCTTTGACTTTCATAAGTTCCCTCAAGAGATAAACCAGCTTTGCAATATGATAATTATTTTAAATGGTTTCAAGAAATAAGAAGAAATTTTAGAAAAGCAAAAAAATAAAAAGGCTGCAGAATAAATCAATGCAGCCTCTTAATTAAGAATGCAGCATTGGGGGGGAGAAAATGTGCTGCACTCATTTGCTAGACATTAGGAGGAAAAATAACCTAGCGATTCAACATCTAATTAAAATAAGCATGAAAAACAATATATAAAAATGCATTGCTGATATGCATGAATTTGATCACCATCAAGTTTCTTGAACTGTATTTTGACGAAAGAAAGTTATCATGAAAATGGCAATAAAAATCAACGTCAAGATTAACACAATTGTGGAAGCAGAATCAGAGCCGATAAATAGGCTAAGATAAATTCCTAAAAAACCAGAAAAAGCTGCAATAAGTATCGCGATCATTAACATAAAAGAAAACCGTTTTGTGACAAGATAGGCAATTGCTCCTGGTGCTATCAGTAAAGAAATAACAAGCACAATTCCAACCGCTTTCAAAGCTGCAACAATTGTAAGAGAAATCATTGTGAGAAGGGTATAGTGGAGCAGTGGTATTCGCAATCCCATTGCACGACCTTGTACTGAATCAAAAATATACAGCATAAAATCGCGCCATTTTGCCCCTAAAATGAAAGTAACAATGGCAGAAATGACCGCTGTCTGCGTAATATCAAGCCAATTAACGCCCAACAGGTTACCAAATAGAATATGATTTAAGTCTAAGCTACTATAGATAGATGTTGCCAAAACAAGCCCTAAACCAAACATCGATGAAAAGACAACACCCATCACTGTATCCTGTTTGATACGACTGTTACTTCCCAAAAAACCTGTTGTAAGTGCACAAACCATACCCGCAACAAAAGCACCACAAGTAATCAAAGTCATTGTAATATTCTCTGGGCGCATATGCTGGAGCCAAGCAAATGGCAAAGAAGTTAAAAGTGCTATCACCCACGGTGTTGTCATATAACCAACAACAACACCTGGAAAAACTGCATGGGAAATGGCATCACCTAACAGTGCCCATCCTTTCAAAATAAGAAAACAGGAAAGCATTGCCATTGGAATAGAAAGGATCGTAACAATAAGCATGCCTTTCAGCATAAAAGAAAACTGGAAAGGAAGGAGCAATTGATCAATCATGATAACACCACACCTTTTTTTGCTGCATTTATCCGTAAACGTGCGGCAATATATCCGTGTTTAGGAGCAAAAATAAAAGCTAACATAAATAAGAATGCTTGAAAAAGTACGACAACCCCGCCCGTTTGTGCATTCAGAAAATAACTCATATAAACACCCAATACGCTTGTGAGTGTTCCAATTATAACTGCAATAACCAAGATATTTACAAAACGGTCACTTAAAAGATAAGCAGTTGCCCCAGGCGTCACAACCAAACAAATAACTAAAAATGCTCCAACCGTTTGCATTGCCGCAACAGTACAAGCAGCAAGCAGTGTGAAGAAGAGAATTTTTAAAAATTTTACATTCAATCCAATGGCACGAGCGTGTGTTTCATCAAATAAAGAAACAAGGAGATCTTTCCATTTCAAAAGCAATATAAATAAAGAAAAAAAACCAATAAAAGCCAATTGGATAATATCTGATGAACTAACGGCTAAAATATTTCCTAAAACAATTGTATCAATATTAACAGCCATTGGTTTTAATGATTTGAGAAATAATCCAAAAGCAAAAAAGGAAGAAAAAATGAGACCAATAATGGTATCTTCTTTCAGTTTTGTCCGCTGATTAAAAAACAGCATTGCTGCTGCAGCAAGACCACCAGAAAAAAAAGCGCCAAGTGAAAAAGGTAACCCTAAAAGATAAGCTCCTGCGACACCAGGAACAATTGAATGGGATAGCGCATCACCAATCAATGACCAACCTTTTAACATCAAAAAAGCTGAAAGAAAGGCACAAACACACCCAACTAATCCAGAAACCCACATTGCATTCACCATATATTGATAGCTCAGTGGTTCAAGCAACCAAGAAATCATGCAACGTGCCCCACTCTTTCAATATTTTCGCAAACTGCAGACTGTTTTCTCCCCATGAAAACATCATTTTTTTTCGTACCTTGAAGATCAAAAATATGGTGATGCAAAGAGCCTCCGAAAGTTTTTTCCAGATTTTCCTTTGTAAAGATTTTTTCTGTTAACCCAGAAGCTAAAACGGTTCCTTTTATTAAAACTGTATGATCACAAAATTCCGGAACAGAGCCTAAATTGTGGGTAGAGACCAAAATTACTGCTCCTTCTTTACGAAGATCTTGTAACAAAGCAATGATTTTATCTTCTGTTGTAACATCAACCCCTGTAAACGGCTCATCTAATAAAATAGCTTTTGCTTTCTGTGCCAGAGCACGCGCTAGAAAAACGCGCTTTTTCTGTCCACCAGAAAGTTCTCCAATCTGGCGTTTGGCAAAAGGCAACATATCAACGCGTTCCAAGGCGACACGAACAGCTTCATAATCTCGTGCGCTGGCATAGCGAAAGAAATTCATATGACCGTACCGCCCCATCAAGACAACATCTTCAACCAGAACAGGAAAGTTCCAATCCACATCTTCACTTTGAGGGACATAAGCAATAAGGTTTTTTTTCAAAGCTATATCAACGGGCAAATCAAACATGCGAATTTTTCCCTTTGAGGGGCGTACAAATCCCATAATTGCTTTAAATAATGTTGATTTACCGGATCCATTAACGCCAACCAATGCTGTAATAGAACCCTTTGGACTTTCAAAATTTACTTCACGTAAAGCTGTGTGTCCATTACGATAAGTTACCGTTACTCCTTGGGCAAATATTCCACATTCCTTCATTGGTTTTTTACTCCCTCTAACAAGGCTTTGCTAATACGACCACTCGTGACACGTAATAAGTCAATATAAGTGGGGACCTCACCATTTTTTTCACTGAGAGAATCGACATAGAGAACACCACCGTATTTAGCTCCTGTTTCTCTTGCGACTTGTTTAGCAGGTGCTGGAGAAATTGTGCTTTCAGAAAAAACTGCATGGATATTGTATTTGCGAACCATATCAACAACATGCTTAACCTGTTGTGGTGTTCCTTGCTGGTCAGCATTGATTGGCCATAAATAAAGTTCTTTCAGATCAAAATCACGTGCCAAATAACTAAATGCACCTTCACTCGTTACAAGCCAACGCTTATCTTGAGGAACTGCTTGCAATTCCGCTCTGATTGGATCAATCGTTGCGCGAATCTTCTGTTTATAAATTTCAGCATTTTCTTTATAAACAGCAGCATGTTCAGGATCGTACTTTACAAAAGCATCACGAATATTATCAACGTAAATTAGAGCAGAAGTCGGTGACATCCATGCATGGGGATTGGGTTTACCACTAAAGGGCCCTTCACCAATGGTAATTGGTACAACACCTTCTGAAACAACAACACTTGGAATATCCTTGATATTTTGAAAAAATTTTTCAAACCAAAGTTCTAATTCTAACCCATTCCACAAGATAAGATTTGCGCCTTGTGCACGCATGAGATCACGAGGGGTGGGTTGATATTCGTGAATTTCAGCACCTGGTTTTGTGATAGATTCAACATCAGCGGCATCACCCGCTACATTGCGCGCCATATCAGCAATAATGGTGAATGTTGTAACAGCTTTAAATTTACCAGCACATACCGCTAAATCGGGAGTAAAAAAGATAAGACTTCCCAGAATTAGAGTAAAAATTCTCTTTATATTCATTAATTTTCTCTTTGTTTTATTGCGAATGATTTGCATTATCATTTAGCAATAACAGTTATCTTTTGCATTTGCAATGAGGGATTTTTACAAAAATTAACTTTTCAAGCCCTTTAAAAACAATTCTCTCTCGCCTTGAAAATTCATCTTGAAAAACCGGATGATTTTAAAGAGAAATTGCTTTGTTGTTTTGCAAAGCTTTTAAAAAGCTGAGATATGTTTCTCATTCTTTACTGGTAAGCTTATGTTTTATGACACTTATTTATCTCATAAAGCTTGTGTCTTTTTTGTTGCTGATCAATCAACCGCTAATCACAATGATAACATATTAATTTATAAGGATAATATATTATTTTATTAAGTTAACGACCCCAATATCATAGTTTTTTTGATTTTAAACCCTTTTATGATGAATCAGTGACTACTTTTTACATATCCATTCCAAGCAGAGTGAGCCTGTGAACAAAAACGATAAAAAGGAATAAAAATCCTCCTCATGACTTCTCTCAAAGACAAGGACTTGTCGGCTACATGGAAGCTAAAAAGAGAAAGTATAACGGAGCTAATTTGCCCTTTACGAAGCATAAAGAGGATAATTCAGAAAAAAGCTTAAATCATACCATTCACAGATGCTGTCGTAAAATAAACTGAGAAGCACTGGGATATGTTTCTTAAAATAAATACACATTTGAAAGATATTACATTTAAAAGCTTTATAAGAAATTTTCGCTTTTATCTGCTAAAATGGAGAAAAAATATTACAGTCTTTTGGGTTTATCTTTTTAAACGCAAACGTAGCCTCTTTAAAAAAAATATGAAGATGCAAACTAAAAACCGATTTTCGATTATCTTCCCTTTTTAATTTGTCTTTACGTAAAATGAGTTTTAAAAACCCAAAAGGTTTTAGTATGTTACTGGTGGTTCTAAGAGATCAGGCTCGTCAAGTTATTTACAGCCATTATGCAATTTGTGCACTTTTCAAAAGCATCTCAAGCAATGTCTTTGAATTCATGGAATGCATATTGCCCCATGTTTTTACTCTCATTTTCCAATGAGATCACATCTCTCATAAAAAACAGAATGCTCAAAACAGAGACTTATCATATCATTCATGTACTTGTTTTAACAAACATCTTATATTCATTTCATGGCAATACCTGTAAGGCACATACCCCAAAGGAGGTGAAATCCATGGGGCATCATCGTTGGCTTTACAAAATGCGGTACCATTTTTATTTTTTCAATTCCAGTGTTGCATAATCAATTTCTCATATTGCGACAGGCTTTGGCATTTGAGAGCCTGTATAAAGAGCATTTTTACTCCTTTTTTATGGTTTCTATATAACCACTCCACTTTAAGGTATGAAAATAAAAGATTTTGATTTATTCAAAGAGGAGTTGAAATGATAAGTCCTATAATATTACAGATTTTATTTAAAAATTATCCTTATAAATGAATGGATTGTAGTAAAATTTTCTTTCAAGAGAATTCTATAGATCTCAAACCCTTTAAAAAATAAAGGAGCACTCAAAAGTGCTCCTTTATTTTTTAAAGTAATCTGAAAATACTCAACGACGAAGATAAGCACCTGTCATTTTAGTAACATTTTCTGTGACTTTTGCAGCAATTTCTTCTAGGTCTTTATCTGTCAAAGTGCGTTCAAGCGGTTGAATAACAATCTCAATGGCAACAGATTTTTTATCTTCACCAAGGCTTTTCTCTTCAAAAAGATCAAAAACCTGGACGGAATGAATCAGTTTTTTATCAGCTCCCTGAGCAGCACGAACAATAAGAGAAGAAGCAATCGTTTTATCAACGATAAATGCAAAATCACGCCGTACCATTTGAAATGGCGATAATTTCAAGGGAGGACGGCTTTTCGTTGTTTTTTTCTTTGGTTCTGGAATTTGATCGAGAAAAATTTCAAAGCCGCATAAAGGACCACTGATATCTAATTTTTCTAAGGTCGCTGGATGAAGAACACCGAAAAAACCAAGAATAATTTTTGATCCAAGCTTTATGACTCCTGAACGACCTGGATGATACCAATCAGGGGCGCCAACTTCAATCTGTACTTTCCCAACATCTATATCGCATGCCTCTAAAACGGCTAACGCATCTGCTTTGGCATCAAAAACATCAACGGCTGTTGCATTTCCATTCCAAAAACGCCCAGCGCCTTCAAATTGCTCTGTGCCACGACGAATTCCACTCACAACACGTCGCTGTTTATCAGGGGTATCGCCTTCATAAATGCTGGAAATTTCAAACAAAGCAAGATCAGAAAAACCACGATCAGCATTTCTCTGCGCTGCCATAAGCAAACCAGGTAAAAGAGAAGGCCGCATCACTGACATATCAGCGGCAATAGGATTGACCAATTTAAGCTCTTTTTGACCTCCTCCAAAAGAAAGAGCCTGATTTTCAGAGATAAAAGACCACGTTACCGCTTCTTTCATACCGCGATGTGCTAGAGACAAACGGGCAGCGCGTGAACGAATTTGCGCGCATGTTAAAACGTGATCTTTTCCTTTTGTAAAGTTTTCCAAAGGAACAGGCTGAATTTTATCTAACCCATAAATCCTCATGACTTCTTCCACCAAATCGGCTTTTCCCATAATATCAGGGCGCCATGATGGTACTTTTACTGTAACAATATTTCCTTTTCCCTCAACGCAAAATCCAAGTTTCGTTAAAATAGAAATGACTTTTGCAGGCTCTATGTCCAAATGTGTCAAACGTTTAATTTCAGAAAAAGGAAAAGCGATCTGTTTGGTTTCTTGTTGCTGATAGCCAACAATTTTCGCCTTGGATACTTCACCGCCACAAAGACGTAAGACCAATTCTGTTGCAATCTCAAGCCCTGTTTCCATAAAAGCCGAATCAACACCTCGTTCAAACCGATAACGTGCATCACTGATAAGACCTAATGTTCGCCCTGTTTGTGCGATGCTTTGCGCATCCCAAAGCGCTGATTCAATAATAACGCGCCGTGTTGTTTCATCACAACTCGTTCTTTCACCACCCATGATACCGGCAATGGAAACAACACCTTCTTCATCTGCAATGACACAATCCTGAACGTTCAAATGATAGGTTTTTCCATTAAGTGCTTGAAGTTGTTCCCCTTCACGAGCACAACGTACATATAAACTGCCTTTAATCTTATCAGCATCAAAAACATGGAGCGGACGACCAAGATCAAAACAGATGTAATTGGTCATGTCAACTAGGGCATTAATCGGTCTTAAACCAATTGCACTTAAACGCTGTTGCATCCATTGCGGTGATGCGCCATTTTGAACATTACACACTTCACGCAAAGCAAAACCTAAGCATAACGATGAAGTTTGCGAAAAATCTAATGAAACGTCGAGAGGTGTGTCAAAGGAAGCTTCAAATTTTGGTAAAGACAATTCTTTTAATTGTCCGATTCCAGAGGCAGCAAGATCACGGGCAATACCACGAATACCTGTGCAATCAGAGCGGTTGGGTGTCAAACCAATATCAATGATCGGATCATCGAGACCAGCATAAGCGGCAAACGAATCCCCAATAGGTGCATCTTTTGGAAGTTCGATAATGCCATCGTGCTCATTTGATAATTCAAGCTCAGCTTGCGAACACATCATCCCAAAACTCTCAACACCACGGATTTTTCCTACAGATAATGTCACATCGAGTCCTGGAATATAAGTGCCTGGTCGTGCAAGGACACCAACAAGCCCAGCGCGCGCATTCGGTGCGCCACAGACAACTTGAACAGGTGTAGCAGTTCCCGTATCGATTGATAAAATTTGAAGTTTATCTGCATCAGGATGTTTTATTGCTGTTAAAACTTTTGCAATCACAAAATCTTTTAAAGAAGAGCGATCATCAACGTGATCAACCTCAAGACCGATAGCGGTTAGTTTCTCGCAAATATCATCCAAAGATGCATCTGTCTCTAAGTGATCTTTTAACCACGACAAAGTAAATTTCATTTTAAAACCTCACATGAAAGCGATGATAAGATCACACATTTCTATTAGGAAAAAAAGCAGGCATATCAAAGCAACGAAAGCCATAATGATCTAACCAACGCAGATCAGCATCAAAAAAAGCGCGTAAATCAGGCATACCGTATTTCAACATGGCAATACGATCAATGCCCATTCCCCATGCAAAACCTTGATATTCATCGGGATCTAAACCAACATTTTTCAACACATGAGGATGCACCATTCCGCATCCTAAAATTTCTAACCAGTCTTGTCCTTCACCAAATTTTACTTCTGAACCAGAACGATCACATTGAATATCCACTTCCATAGACGGTTCGGTAAAAGGGAAAAAAGAGGGACGAAAACGCATTTTTACTGAAGCAACTTCAAAAAACTCTTTACAAAAGGTTTCATGCAGCCACATCATGTGGGCAATGGTGGAGGTTTTATCAATGACAAGACCCTCGACCTGATGAAACATGGGCGAATGCGTTGCATCCGAATCCATGCGGTAAGTTTTTCCAGGAATAATGATCCGTATTGGTGCTTTTTGTTTTTCCAGTGTGCGAATTTGTACGGGTGATGTATGGGTCCGCAATAATTTGCGTTCTCCGATTTTATCAACATCAAAAAAGAAGGTATCATGCATTTCACGTGCTGGATGCCCTTCAGGAAAATTCAATGCCGTAAAATTATAATAGTCTGTTTCAATATCTGGACCTTCTGCAAGAGAAAAACCCATTTTTGTATAAATGGCGATAATTTCCTCAATCACTTGTGAAATAGGATGAATACGCCCCCGTTCCATAGGTGAAGAACGAACAGGCAAGGTAATATCAACCGTTTCACGAGAAAGACGGGTATCCATTGCTTGTCTTTTTAGCAGATCACGCTTTTGCGCCCATAATTCTAAAATACGATTTTTTAACCCATTAAGGACTGGTCCAGCTTTTTGGCGCTCGCTAGCCTCCATCTTTCCTAATGCTTTTAATTTTTCAGAGATGCTCCCCTTTTTCCCCAATGCTGCAATACGCACTGCTTCAAGTGCCTGTTCATCATTAGCTGCCTCTAAAGCTAAACAAATTTCTTGTTCCAAACGCTCAATGTCGCTCATATTTTTGCCTATTTCTTTAATAAAAAAGACCCGCACTCGCCATAGCCAGCACGGGACCTCGAATAAATGAATGCTTTAAGAGAACACGACTGGCTTACTTGACAGCGCCTTCAAAAGCATTAGGTGTTGTATCTTTTAAATATTCTAAAGCTTTTTTTGCCGAAGCGACTAAAGCAGAAAATGCTTCCGCTTCATAGATTGCTATATCTGAAAGAACTTTACGATCAACTTCAATACCGGCTTTTGATAGACCATCAATGAAACGTCCATAAGTTAAACCTTCTGCACGAACAGCCGCATTAATTCTCTGAATCCATAAAGCACGGAAAGTACGCTTTCTATTTTTGCGGTCACGATAAGCATACTGCTTTGAACGATCAACGGCTGCTTTAGCGGCACGAATGGTATTTTTACGTCGACCATAAAAGCCTTCAGCTTGTTTAAGAACTTTTTTGTGCTTAGCGTGCGCTGTCACACCTCTTTTCACACGGGCCATGTCATAATCTCCTTAAAATCAAAAGCGTAAGGTTTAAAGACCATTCGGCAAATAATGCTGAATGACTTTTTTTGCATCTTGTTCACACAAAACCATTGTTCCACGTGCATCGCGAATAAATTTATTCGAACGCTTAATCATGCCGTGGCGCTTACCGGCAGCTGCTACTTTAATTTTGCCTGACGCAGTGACTTTAAACCGCTTTTTAGCGGATGATTTGGTCTTCATTTTGGGCATTTTGCTACTCCATACATTAATTGATTCAATCAAACATTTTATTCACTCAAGCGGACCAACGCTTGAACAAGCATTCAAACAGCCACGGCATGCCCTGCCGGGCGGCTCTTTAAAGACGCTTTCATAAGCCAGTATACAAAAAATAGCAAGAGTGCATTACAAAAAAATCGGTGCTCCATTGCCTTGAATCTCAACTAAAGGTGCCGGAATAGCATTTGTTTTGCTGGCGGCTTTACATAAATCAGCAATAATGCATTGCGTACATTGTGGTTTACGGGCTTGACAAATATAGCGACCATGTAAAATCAACCAATGATGCGCATGACGAAGATAATGAACCGGTATAATTTTTAATAATTTTTTCTCAACAATCTCTGGTGTTTTTCCAGGCGCCAAACCAAGACGATTGCTTAAGCGAAAAATATGTGTATCGACTGCCAATGTAGGCTGACCAAAAGCAACATTTAACACAACATTCGCTGTTTTACGTCCCACGCCCGGAAGGGACATAAGTGCTTCACACGTATCTGGGACTTGACCGCCATATTGGTCAATTAAACAGTTAGAAAGTGCATAAACATTGCGTGCTTTTGCACGCCAAAGACCAATTGAACGGATATGATGTGCTATTTCTTCTTCCCCTAATGCAACCATTTTTTCCGGTTGATCAGCAAGGCGAAAGAGTTCTTTTGTTGCTTTGTTAACACTTATATCTGTCGCTTGGGCTGAAAGAACAACGGCAACTAAAAGCGTAAAAGTATTTATATAGTTAAGATCACTCTTAGGGGTTGGGCGTTGCACAGAAAAACGGCGAAATATTTCCGCAATTTCATCTTTATTATACGATATACTAGATAAATTTCGCATCTTTGATAATTTTATGGTATTTCGAGGTGTTTTTATGTTACTTTGAGGCATTGAACTCTCTTAATCTTCTCTCTTGAAGTTATCATTCACGCTCGCCATATGAGAAGAATGCAGCGAACATTTTAATATAGAGTTTGGTCAAGTAAAGCCGCTTTAAAGAGGATACTCATGAATGACACATGTGACACCTTTCTCCAATCCTTTTCTTTTAGGATTTGAAACCGTAGAAAAAATATTACAACGTATCGGTAAAGCTGATGAGGCTTACCCAGCCTATAATATTGAACGTTTACATAAAAACGATGATGCAAATCATATCCGGATAACTTTAGCTGTTGCTGGATTTAATATTAATCATCTTAATATTTTGCTTGATGATAATCAATTGGTTATTCATGGTAAACAAACAGACAATCAAAATCATCAATATTTATATCGCGGTATAGCTGCGCGACAGTTCCAGCGGACCTTTGTCCTTGCAGAAGGGATGCACGTCACAAATGCCGAGTTGAAAAATGGTCTTTTATCAATTAATCTGTATCAACCAAAATTAAAAAAAGAAATAAAACAGATCCCAATTAAAGGCAGTAGTGATGAGTCATAAAAGTTAAGGCGTAAAGGAACAGTGAAATGGGAGAACATAAACAAAGCTTATCGTTTCAGAATACGTCCTATTCTGATACAGTGCAGATTGCCTATTTGAAAAAGGTTTGTACAGATGATCTGGCTAAAAATTTTCCAGATCTTCCCCCCATGACTCCAGGCATTACCATATGGGTGCTTTTTGGTGAAACAGGTTATCCTATCATTTTATCCGATGAGCGCTCTATCGCCCTTGCTGGAGCCAATGAGCATGAGCTCCAAATTGTAACTCTACACTAGATTGCTTGACGAGGAAAAACTTAAGCTTTTTATAAATTCTATCCGTTTTTTCTCAGTTAAAGGGTATGAAACTGTTTAGCGGTATTTTTGGATTTTTGCCTTCTTTTGTTGGTGAGGGAACGCGCTGTCTTTATATTGTGTATAGGTGTTTCTTAAAAAAGATTGGTATTTTTGCATGATGGACGTTATCTTTAATATGATTGCTGTGGGGAATATGGATGGTACGTGGTTGGGTGTGTTGGAAGGCGGTGATGTTTTGCTGCAATGTGTATTATCATTCAATAAAATATTGATTTATATTCATAATTAGTCTTTTACAACTGGAATAAGAGTTCTGAAAATCGTGAGATTCTCTCATTTAAAGTTCTCTTATATTGATCAATTAAAATTACTTGTTTTCTCATCATAAGCAGAGTTGGCGTGTAGGTAAAAAATACTTGAAGAAAGGTATAAAAATGCCTCGTATGAATTGTCTTAATTGCCAAGGACTTTTGCAACATTGGGGATGAGTAAAATGTATGATTTTTCCAAATTTCTCTTTACATGAGTGTAAAGGGGGATGGTAATTTATAAGTTTTATTTATTTATGGGGCTTTTATACTACTTAGGGGCTTGGTGATGAAATAGGCTAGAGCGTATTGAGAGATACTTTTTTAAAACGAGTGCGTGAATTGGGAGGACGAGTGTATTTTGTTGGAGTATTCTGTTCTTCATGAGGGGCGTGACTTCAGTGAAGAATGTGAAAAACAAAAGCATGAGAAAATGTGCCATCATTATTAAGATATCGCTATGGATGCTTTTGAAAGTCGTAAAGCTGACGTGTAAGGAGATGGTAAATTTTTATACCATTAGGCTTTCATATTTTTCACCAATTAAGCTATCTTTTGGTTCCAGAAATTACGCAAACAGATCGATGCAATATACTCACTAAATCTGGCATATAAAAATCTGGAACAGTTCGTGTTGTAGTGAATCGTTTTGATATTTATCTCAAACGTGCAGTTGCGCAGGGATTAGATGTTGATTAACAGGTAATAAAAAATAAAGTTTTATGATTTTATGGAGAATTTTATACAGTACTTTTAATTTTGTGCTTCAAATGCCTCAGTACAAAGTATTTTTCTCTTTTGAATATTAAAGCTCTTGTTTTTAGAGTGAAGTTACAGCACAACAAGCGAAATGGAATTATTTGAGGGGAAAAAAATAATGCCTTCTTACCGTTCAAGAATATCGACTCACGGGCGTAATATGGCAGGAGCCCGCGGTCTTTGGCGTGCAACAGGGATGAAAGATGCGGATTTTGGTAAACCCATTATTGCGATTGCGAATTCTTTTACACAATTTGTACCAGGGCATGTCCATTTAAAAGATCTTGGGCAATTGGTTGCACAACAGATAGAAATTGCCGGTGGCGTTGCGAAAGAGTTTAACACCATTGCTGTCGATGATGGAATTGCGATGGGGCATGATGGAATGCTTTATTCTTTGCCCTCACGTGAAATTATTGCTGATTCTGTAGAGTATATGGTCAACGCCCATTGTGCGGATGCTCTTGTCTGTATTTCTAATTGTGACAAAATTACCCCTGGAATGTTAATGGCGGCTTTACGGTTGAATATTCCAACAATCTTTGTTTCAGGTGGTCCTATGGAAGCCGGTAAGATTAAATGGAAAGATCAAGATTTAAGGGTTGATTTAGTTGATGCTATGATCGCAGCCGCTTCAGAACACAATTCAGAAGAAGAAGTTGCTGAAATGGAGCGTGCTGCTTGTCCTACATGTGGTTCTTGTTCAGGAATGTTTACGGCCAACTCCATGAATTGCTTAACGGAAGCCTTGGGGCTTTCGCTTCCCGGAAATGGATCAGTGCTTGCAACACATAGAGATCGACGGATGCTTTTTGAAGAAGCTGGAAGGCAGATTGTTGCATTGGTCAAGCGTTATTATGAAAAAGATGATGAAACAGTTTTGCCACGCTCTATTGCTTCACGCAAGGCTTTTGAAAATGCCATGACCGTTGATATAGCCATGGGGGGGTCAACTAATACCGTACTACATCTTTTAGCAGCGGCGCAAGAAGGTGAGGTGGATTTTACCATGACAGATATTGATCATCTTTCACGTCGTGTTCCGGTTTTATGCAAGGTTGCTCCTGCTGTTGCGAATGTTCATATGGAAGATGTTCATCGCGCGGGAGGTATTATGGGGCTTTTAGGAGAATTGGATGCGGCGGGACTTATTGATACATCAACTTATACAGTCCACGCAAAAACGATGAAAGAAGCTCTTGATCATTGGGATATAAAACAAACCAATGAACCAACAGTTTGTGCATTTTATCGTGCTGCTCCAGGGGGTATTCCAACACAGAGAGCTTTTAGTCAATCTTGTCGCTATGAGACTCTTGATCTTGATCGTGCAAAAGGTGTGATTCGTGATAAGGAACATGCCTATTCACAAGATGGAGGATTGGCAGTTCTTTATGGAAATCTCGCCAAAGATGGCTGTATTGTAAAAACAGCGGGCGTTGATCAATCAATTTTGACCTTTAAAGGTCCGGCAAGAATTTTTGAAAGCCAAGATTCAGCTGTTTCAGCAATTTTAAATGATAAAATTAAAACAGGTGAAATTGTTTTAATCCGTTATGAAGGTCCACGTGGGGGACCTGGAATGCAAGAAATGCTTTATCCCACGAGTTATCTCAAATCTAAAGGATTGGGCAAAGTTTGTGCACTTGTTACGGATGGACGTTTTTCAGGGGGCAGCTCAGGGCTCTCGATAGGCCATGTTTCACCAGAAGCGGCTGAAGGAGGAGAAATTGCGTTGGTGGAAGAAGGGGATATCATAGAAATTGATATTCCAAACCGTAGCATTCATATGTTGGTTGATGACGTTGAAATGAAGCAGCGTCGTGCTAAGATGGCAGCAAAAGGAAATGGCGCTTGGCAACCGATTGAGAAGCGTCAGCGTAAAGTTTCAAAGGCTCTCAAAGCTTATGCTGCGATGACCACATCTGCTGCAAAGGGTGCAGTTCGCAATATTTAATGAAGAGATATCGAAATTGATATTTCAAACCGTAGCATTCATACGTTGCTTAATGACGTTGAGATGAAGCAGCGTCGTGCTAAGATGGAAGCAAAAGGAAAAGGTGCTTGGCAACCGGTTGAGAAGCGTCAGCGTAAAGTTTCAAAGGCTCTCAAAGCTTATGCTGTGATGACCACATTTGCAGGGTGCAGTTCGTAATATTTGATAAGGAGATATCATAGAAATTGATATTCCATAGCTGTAGTATTTATTATGTTTGTTGATGTTGTTGAGATGAAGTGATTCGTATAAAGAGGATAGTACTCTGAAAGATTTTGCCGCATCTTTTGTACGATATTCTAAGCGAATTATTTTATGAATTCGGCGCTTATCAGAATATTTCGAGTCATCGTGAGGACAAGAAAAAAAGCAACTGAGGATTTTTTAGCAATTATATAAGATCGATAAAGCTGGATATAGCATTTCACCTTTCATGTCATATTCTGGTTTTATACGAGATGGCAATTTCCTAACTTATCTTATGAAAGATATTTATTATACTGGTGATATTATCTTGTTGTTCTCTACAATACTGTCATTGAGGAGTATGATATAAGAAAGCCTTCAACATTAAGTATTTTTAAAATGTGGGGTGAATATTTTAGATTTTCTTGTCAACTTTTGTGTTATTGAATCACATGACTGGTAAGCGAAGAGGAAAACATTAGAATCTGGACTGTCTACAGACCTGATTTGAATGAAAGTTTTCATCCTTTGAAGAGCTAGAAAGAATTCAAAAGTTTTTGAGGAAAATCAAATACTGCTGGATTTATTAGTATATTTCATTATCTGTTTCATGGAAAAATAGCAACAGAGCTCTTTATCGTTTAATCTTTATCGTAGAAAATGGATGACCCATTATCTATGAATTTATTATGCAAAATTGAATGGCACTCGAACATAGACAGCTTTAAACCAAAACTGTCTGCGATGATAACAAGAGTATTGATCGTGAAAAAGAATAATTCATTAGATATTGTATATTTGCAAGATGGAGGGAACTTACAATCTTTGCAAAAAATGACTGTTGTTTAAGAGTCGATATTGATCAATTTTTTGTATAAGAGCTAACCTTGTTCTAAGGAAATATTAGAATGCGTAGGATTTTTTCTCTCTATGCTTATCAAAATATGTTGTCCAGAAAAGCGATGGGAATACAGTAAACAACTATTTTAAGCTGAAACATATCAAAAAAGGGCGCTTTAATATTAAGAAAGCTTTTTAATAAAAAAACATCTGTTTTCTATAGACCGTTATTTTTTTCAAGCTGTTTTAGGTGGTAAATTGCTTCTAAAGCTTGCTTAGGGGAGAGCTCATCGGGATGAATATTTTTTAAAGCTTCGTGAAGTGCATCATGTTTGTTTTTTTCTTCGTTGAGGGAAGAGGTTGCTTTAAGAGAAAAGAGAGGTAAATCATCAATGAGTTTGTGTCCTTTTCCAGCCATTTCACCTTGTTCTAATTGATGAAGAACATCTGTCGCTCGTGTAATAACGGCTGGAGGAAGTCCAGCAAGCTTTGCAACCTGTACACCATAGGATCGGTCTGCCGCTCCTGGTGTGACCTCATGAAGAAAAACCACATCACCATCCCAATTTTTGACTTTCATGGTGACATTATGCAGTCTGTCAAGTTTTTCGGTAAGAGCGGTCATTTCATGAAAATGGGTAGCGAGAATAGCACGACAGTGATTAACTTCATGGAGATATTCAACGGCTGCCCAAGCAATAGAAAGTCCATCAAAGGTTGATGTTCCACGTCCTATTTCATCAAGAATAACAAGAGAATGGTGACTTGCATGATTGAGAATCGTTGCTGTTTCAACCATTTCCATCATAAAGGTTGAGCGCCCCCGTGCAAGATCATCGGAAGCACCAACGCGACTAAACAGGCGATCAACGACGCCAATATGTGCTGAAGTTGCTGGAACAAAGGACCCCATTTGTGCCATAATAGCAATGAGAGCATTTTGCCGCAAAAAAGTTGATTTTCCTCCCATATTAGGCCCTGTCAAAAGCCAGATTGCTGCATATTGCTGGTTTTCTTGTACAGAGAGATCACAATCATTGGCAACGAAGGGTTCGGCTGCTTGTTTACGGAGTGCTTGCTCAACGACAGGATGGCGTCCTGCTGTAATATGAAAGGTTAGTGAATGATCAATTTTAGGGCGACAATATCCTTGTTCTTCAGCAAGATATGCTAAAGCAACAGACACATCTAAAATAGCAAGCGCTTCAGCGGCTTTACGAATAAACTCAACTTGTTCAATAATTTCCTGAACAAGAGTATCAAAGATCTCTAGTTCAAGGGTTAATGCGTGATTGGCAGCATGGGCAATACGGCTTTCAAGGTCAGCAAGCTCTGTTGTTGTAAAACGCATAGCGTTTGCCATTGTTTGTCGATGAATAAAACGAGCTTTAGCTTGTGGATTATTTGTAAGGCCAGATGCTTGTGTACTGGTGATTTCAATAAAGTAGCCTAGAATATTATTATGCTTGATTTTAAGAGTCTTAATATCTGTTTCTTGGGCATATTGTGCTTGAAGCTCAGCAATAACACGGCGAGATTCATCTCGTAAAGCACGCATTTCATCGAGTTCTTTATGATAATTGGAGCGAATAAAACCACCATCACGTTTAAGCAGAGGGAGATCATCAGCCAATGCTTGTTCTAAATGGCAATGTAAAGAAACGGGTAAGTTTGAGAATATTTGTTGTACATCACTTATTTCTTGAGGCAGAAGCTCATTATTAAGAATTTGATTCAATTCACGAATGATCTCAAAGCCGCGCTGGATTGTTGCCATATCGCGGGGACCTCCTCGTCCAAGAGCCAAACGTGAAACGGCGCGGGGCATATCTGGTCCCCCTTTTAAAACGAGTTTTATCGCTTCTGCAAGAGAAGGATTACGGAGAAAAAAATCAATAGAATCCAAGCGTGTATCAATCGCTGAAGGGGTGGTGAGGGGAGCAATAAGACGATCGATAAGAAGGCGTGATCCTCCTCCTGTTACAGTGCGGTCAATCGCTTTCAATAAGCTTCCATCCCGTTGACCTGATGTTGTTCGAATAAGTTCAAGGCTTAGTCTAGTTGCAGCATCGATAAAAAGGGTAGCACTTTCATTTTGGCGCTCAGGTTGCATGAGGGGAGGACGATGCGTGATTTGTGTTTTTTCGATATAACGAATAGCAGCCACGATGGCAGAGAGTTCGCAGCGTGAATAATCGGCAACACCTTCAAGTGTTGAAAGTTTAAAATAAGTGCAAATATCGCGTTCAGCGGTGAGGGTATCAAAGAGACAAGCTGGTTGTGGTGATACGATATGATCAAGAACATTAAAAAGTGATTTGTGGGATTTATCATGAAAAAAGGCATCAGCAACAATAATTTCTTGCGGATCCACACGCATAATATCTGCTAAAAGTTTTTCTTGTCGGCTTTCTGTTACACGAAATATGCCTGTTGAAATATCAATCCAAGAAAGGGCAAAATCCTCTCCATCGCTGGTTTTTATACGGGAGAGTGTCATCAAATAATTTGCACGTGTTGGATCAAGGAGTTTTTCTTCTGTTATTGTTCCAGGGGTTACAAGGCGAACAACATCACGCCGAACAACAGATTTTGATCCCCGTTTTTTTGCCTCAGCAGGATCTTCTGTTTGTTCACAAACAGCAACGCGATAACCACAAGCAATCAGTTTTTGCAAATAATCGTCTGCCGCGTGAACTGGAACACCACACATAGGAATATCTTGCCCTAAATGTTTTCCGCGTGCTGTGAGTGTGATTCCTAAAGCCTGAGCAGCTTCAATTGCATCATTAAAAAATAATTCATAAAAATCCCCCATTCGGTAAAAAAGAAGGGAATCATGATGGACGGCTTTGATTTCTATGTATTGCTCCATCATGGGGGTAGGACGTTCTTGAGAGGAAGCGAATGAGGAGGCAGGCTGTGGAATTAAATTATTTTTATGGTCGTTTTTTTTATCCATTTTTACGTGGCCCGTTCCCTTTAACTGAAGCTTTTAGTCTTTTTTTATTTACTTCAATATTTATTTATCTCTAAATTGAAACGCATCATCAGATTTGCTAAGGCAAGAATAGCGATTTCTAACATATGAATCAAATTTAATGACTATACGCATTATCAAGCAAAATTTACACTGTTTTTGGAGAAAATAAAGTGAGATGAAAAAGAGCGAGCAGGATCAAAAAACACCTCAAGTGATTTACAGTGCGAGCGAACGAGAAGCTCTTGATTTTCATAGTCGTGGTCGACCAGGAAAACTTGAGATTGTTGCAACAAAGTCTATGGCAACACAACATGATTTAGCCCTTGCTTATTCACCAGGTGTTGCAGTTCCAGTGAAGGCAATTGCTCAAAATCCGGCTCTTGCTTACGATTATACAGCAAAAGGCAATCTTGTTGCTGTTGTTTCAAATGGTACAGCTATCTTAGGGTTAGGCAATTTAGGTGCCCTTGCCTCTAAGCCGGTTATGGAAGGCAAAGCAGTGCTGTTCAAGCGTTTTGCGGATATTGATTCCATTGATTTAGAAATTGATATCAATGATACGGAAAGTTTTATCAATTTGGTACGCCATTTAGAACCTTCTTTTGGTGGCATCAATCTTGAAGATATTAAGGCACCTGAGTGCTTTATGATTGAAAGTCGTCTACGTGAAGTGATGAACATTCCTGTTTTTCACGATGATCAACATGGTACAGCAATTATTGCGGCTGCCGGTGTTCTCAATGCTTTGACTTTAACAGGACGCGATATGCAAAATACGCGGTTAGTCTGTAATGGTGCTGGTTCCGCTGGGATTGCTTGTCTTGAACTGATTAAAGCAATGGGCTTTCCTTCTGAAAATATCATATTATGTGATACAAAGGGTGTGGTTTATGAAGGTCGTCAAGAGGGGATGAATCAGTGGAAATCTACGCATGCTATTCGAACCGATAAACGTACGCTTGTGGAAGCAATGGAAGGGGCCGATATATTTTTTGGGGTTTCTGCGAAAGGTGCATTGACTGCTGAAATGGTAAAATCCATGGCGCCACAGCCAATCATTTTTGCTATGGCCAATCCGGATCCAGAAATTACGCCGGAAGAGGTTTTCCAAGTGCGTCAGGATGCCATTATCGCAACAGGACGTTCCGATTATCCAAATCAGATTAATAATGTTCTTTGTTTTCCTTATATATTTCGTGGTGCCCTTGATGTACGTGCAACGGTTATTAATGAAGAGATGAAAATTGCTGCAGCAAGAGCTCTTGCCGATTTAGCGCATGAGGAAGTTCCTGACAGCGTTGCAGAAGCTTATCGCGGAAAGCGATTAAAATTTGGTCCTAATTATATCATCCCTGTTCCTTTTGATCCGCGTTTATTCACGGTTGTTTCAAGTGCGGTAGCAAAAGCAGCAATGGAAAGCGGTGTCGCGCAAAAGAACATAGATGATTTAGAGGCTTATGAGCGCGATTTGAATGCAAGACGTGATCCTATTTCTTCGATGATGCGAGGAGTTTATCACCATGTACGTCAAGCACCAAAACAAATTGTCTTTGCAGAAGGTGAAGAAGAGCAAGTCATGCGGGCTGCTGTTTCCTATGTTCATCAAAAATTAGGACAAGCGATTTTGGTTGGTCGTGAAGAGCAAGTCAGAGAAACGGCTGTTACTGCTGGAATTGATTTGGAGCGTGAAGGTATCTCACTGATGAATGCCAAGCTTTCCTGTCGTACAGATGCTTATGCGAATTATCTTTATAAAAAGATGCAGCGTCAAGGCTGGCTGTTGCGCGATTGTCATCGTCGTATCAATAATGATCGAAATTATTTTGCTGCGTGTATGGTGGCACTAGGAGATGCGGATGCAATGGTTACAGGGGTAACACGCAATTATGAAACAGCGCTGGTTGATATACGTCGGGCAATTGATGAAAAACCAAAAGAACGATTGATTGGTATTTCAATGGCGATTTGCCGTGGTCGAACTGTGTTTATTGCGGATACGGCTGTTTATGAAAATCCTAATGCTGAAGAACTTGCAGATATAGCAGAACAAACTGCTTCTTTTGTGCGTGGATTTGGATATCATCCAAGGGTTGCGTTTTTGGCATTTTCGACGTTTGGTTATATGAAAGGGAAGACGACACAGCAAATTCAGGATGCGATTAATATTTTGCATGAGCGCAAAGTTGATTTTGAGTTTGATGGAGAAATGAGTGCTGATGTAGCGCTTAATTCCAAATTGATGCAGCAATATCCATTTATGGGATTAACAGAGCCCGCTAATATTTTGGTTATGCCTGGATATCACGCGTCTTCCATTGCAAGCAAAATGTTACAAGAGCTTGGTGAAGCGACCATCATTGGTCCTATTTTAATTGGATTGGAAAAATCTGTCCAAATTGTACCGTTTAGTGGAAACGATACAGATGTTGTCAATATTGCAATGCTTGCAGCGTATCATGCAGCAAAAGTCGTCTAAAAGAAAAAAGCCCCATATACTAATAATATAAAGGGGCTTTATGATAGCAAAGGAATAAATTTTTAAGAGGGTTGTATTTGATTGTCTTTTTGTTCTTCAGCGAGACGCTTTTGGAAGAGGGCTGCAAAATCAATAGGATCAATCCACAAAGGCGGAAAACCACCATTCTGAGTAGCATCAGATATAATTTGGCGAGCAAATGGAAATAAAAGGCGGGGACATTCAATAAAGACCAGTGGCATAATATGTTCTTGTGGAATGTTTTTAAGGTGGAAAACACCACCGTAAATCAGTTCTACATGAAATAAGGTTTCAGTGTTATCATTGGCTTTAACGGAGAGAGATAAAACGACATCATAATTATCATCACCAATTGGATTAGCATTGACATTAATATTGATATCAATTTGTGGTGATTTTTCACGCGCACGCAATGAATGAGGAGCACCTGGGTTCTCGAATGATAAATCTTTTAAATATTGCGTTAATACAGCAAAAACCGGCTCTCCACCACTGTTGTTCATTTCACCTTCGGCCATAAGACGAACCTCTCTCGTTATAATAATATGTATATTTATTTTAAGATCTAAAGATTGGACTGGTTATCATGCCTTGCAAAAGGTTGCAAGGAATGCGCTCTTTATCTTAATTATTTTTTTTGTTTGTTACAAAATTTTTTAGGCATTTCAATGGTTATCATCGTTTTTGCACCATGGAGATTCTGTCGTATCATGAATTTTGTAATCTTCAGCGTTAAGATCAATTATTTTTTCAGAGTCATTTTTTCTTCTCGTATTGGGATTCATTTTGTTTTTTAATGATGTAAAGAAATGCCAAGCAACAGAACGAATTGGTTTAATAAGCAGTAATATTCCCAAGAGATCACTTACAAAACCAGGAAGAATAAGCAAAATTGCACTCAACATGATGCAAGTATCGTTAATAATACTTTGTTCTAATGTGCGTCCTTGGATAAGTTCACTTTGTATGTTTTTTAAAAGGCTAATCCCTTGAATTCGCAATAAAACAACCCCAACTATGGTTGTGAGAATAACCAAACTCAGAGTTGCCAAAATGCCAATTTCTTGACCAACAAAGATAAAACCAGCGATCTCAATTAAAAGAATACAGAGAAAGATAACGACAAAAAAACGAGGATTTATAGAATAAAGTTTTATCACATGAAAATTTCCTTCTGGATGAGTAGGGGAGAAATTCTTAAAGAGTACTCCTTATATAAGATCTATAAAAATATTTGAATGGTAGGATTCCCTATTTTACATATTTATTGATAAATGATATTGACTGCAATGTTTATTACAGACTTAAGCTTTGGAGATTGACAGCGCCCATGGAATTTGACGTTATACTTGTCATCGCTCTTGTTGTTATGGTTGTTATTTTTGTGCAGCTCCGTAGTGTATTAGGGAAGCGAATAGGGTTTGAAAAGCCTCCCTTTGATCCTTATTCACGTCGCTCTAAAAAACAAACTGAGGCGGAAACGACAGAGAATATTGTTTCGTTCCCTCATCAAAAAAATTTACAAAAGGGCGATTTTAGTGAAATTGATGAGATTGCCCCGGAGGGGAGTATTTTGAATGAAAATTTGCGCGCACTGCGTAGAATTGATCCTCATTTTTCTCCTCAATCGTTTATAAAAGGTGCGCAAATTGCTTATGAAATGATTGTAACAGCTTTTGCCAAAGGTGATCGCAGTCAACTTAAAAGCTTGCTTTGTCAAGATGTTTTTGAGAGCTTTTGTGCTGTTATTGAGCAACGAGAAAAAAACAAAGAAAGAATAGAGTTTACTTTTGTTGGAATTAATAAAATCGAGTTTGTTTCGGCGGCAATACAAGAAAAGGACGAACTTTTAACGATACGTATTATCAGTGAGATGATTTCTGTTACTTATAATGAACAAGGTGAACGTATAGACGGTAATCCCGATGCTATTGTAGAAATTAGGGATATTTGGACGTTTGTTCGCAATAGCCTATCGCCGGATCCAAATTGGAAGCTTTTTGCTACAGAAGATGAAAATTAAAATACTTTTTTCTTCCATAAGCACTCAATGATTTATGAGAAATTAAAATGTCCTCAAGTAAATGGAGACAAAAAAGAGATTTATTGGTTTCACGAGATCGCCTTTTATGGGAGATGGTTTGTCGTACCACAACACCGCTTCATGGTAAGAGGGTTTCTTCTATTTCAGAAACGATTACAAATATTAATGATAAAAAACGGTGCATAACTCAAAACACCCCAGTTTCTCAGGAAAATCAACAACACGCAACAATTATTAAAAAAGAAAAGAGAGCAGTTACACAAGCGCATAAGATTCATTTTTTTGATCATGTTGCACATCGTAAAATTTCCCAAGGTCGTTATCCTCTTGAGGCGCGTCTTGATCTTCACGGTTATATGCAGGAAGAAGCTTATTTTTTCTTAAAAAAATTTCTACAATCCTCTCAGCAGAGTGGATTGCGTTATGTCCTTGTGATTACAGGAAAAGGCCGGTCTATTGGGAGTGATGGAGCTTTGTATAGATTTGTTCCGTATTGGTTATCAACACCAGCTTTTCGATATTATGTTCATGCGTTTGAGCAAGCAGCGCGTCAGCATGGCGGAGAAGGTGCGCTGTATGTTTGGTTGCGTCGTTTTGTGTCGGGAAAAAGAGTGTGATGCTCTTTTAGCGTTTTAGATTCGATATTGATTTCAAAAGATGTCGTATATTATAGATCATAGAATATAATATAATAACATGTTGATTTATAATTATAATTTCTGTCTCTTGCGTAAAATCTTTAAATAAAATATTTCTTCATTTTTAATTTTTTATAAAGACTATTTGTCTTGCACACTACGCGTTGCATCATGCTTTTGTTTTTTACGGTTTAAAGACATTGCGCCATCCACACAAAACAGAACGCTTCAAGTAGAATACACTTACGTTGTACATCTCACGCACTTATTTTAGGAGAAATATCTCTTAATACTTTCAAGCTTATTCCATGACAGGGCACGAACAATAGGAAGCTCCATGAAGCGTAAAAATTTGTTATATACCCCTATCTTAAAATTGCAAGTCAGGCACCATCACACACTTGCTATCCCTTAATATTGCGAAATCCTTGGCATTTGAGAGAGGTTATAAGAGGCTACTTTTCTTTAAATGTTTTTACTCTACATGGCTCCTTTTGCTTGTGACGCGCAAACGAAAGATTTTTATTGATTAAACATAAGAGAGCTCAAAATGAGAAAGATATTTGTGGATTTCACTTCGGTTGCCAAACGACAAATTATTTTTATAAACCACGACATTACGCTATTAAGTAGTATACGGAGAATAAAAACATAATAAATTAGAGAAACTGTATTATTCAAAAGATATTCCCTATAGATAGTTTTAAAATTAGTACAACTAAATTAAAGAGAATTGTGAAAATAAATAAAAATATAATCTTATAACATATAGCTACACAATAGCACTAAAAGATACAATTCCGTTGAATATTTTCAGCAAGAAACGTTTTCATTCATTAAAGTCCTCATCAAATTCCTTTCTCATAATAATTCGATCATTGAAATTTAATAATGAGACGCAGAAAACGCAGAATATAAAATGATATCGCGGATCTTATATTCTTATTCGCCGTCTTTCAGATATTGGTTGAAATGCTAGCTTAGCATGAAAAGCACAATAGGGGCTATTTTCATCAGAATCGGCACCACAAAAATGAAAATCAGCTGATAATGGATCGCCTACCGGCCATCTACATGTATTTTCACTCAATTGTAGCAGATTAAGTTGACGTGATATAGGCACCACTACATTAGATTTTGTAAACATATCAACTTCTTTTACATCTTCTGCTACAAATTCCGTCTTTAAAGCTGTTTCTTCAACGTTGATAGATGAAGTGTTTATTGGCGATACTGTGGATGTGGTGCGACGCGCACGTGGAGATGATGGGCTGCTTGCTGCAGGCGTTTTTTGTGTACGCGCGCTTCCTGGTGCTGTTTTGCCACGCCCTGGCAATTTTAGTCGATGCACTTTACCGATAACCGCATTTCTGCTGACCCCGCCTAATTGAGCAGCAATTTGACTTGCACTTAACCCTTCACTCCAAAGCTTCTTAAGAAGCTCAACACGTTCACATGTCCAACCCATATCAGCACTCCATTCCGATTACGTCTCTGAGATGCTTTCCCTTTGCATCTTCAAATGTTTCAATAATTTTTTCAATGCACTTAATGAAAGAGTTTTACATTCTAAGTGCGCATAAAAAAATCATCCAACCTGTGGAACTTATAAATCAAAACACATCATCTTGCTTAACTTAGTGTAAGTTACAATATACACTCACTCTATGACAAGAGTCTTTGCCTCTCAAAGAGTTTATTTAGAATGTTTTCCCCAACTTGCAAATCAATCATAGGTTAAACGTCCACTTTTGTTTAAGGTTTTTTTTCAAAATGCTTATTTGTAGAACCTTCATTGACTTTTTTTCAATTGGTGTAATGATTTATTTCATAGGTGTAATCATTAATCTAGTGAAATTTTGAAAGCACCATAAAAAAAGCATCATGTTTTTTATTTGTAGTGTTGCTCTGTATATATATTGAAAAGGTTAAAGTATAAAGGAAATAATGATGGATGCCATCTCTATACAACCACTTTATGAATGCTTCGCGCGACGAAATTTGCATTTTAAACAGGGGCATGGTGTATGGCTTACTTCCGATAAAGGAGAACATTATCTTGATTTCACATCTGGCATTGCTGTTAATGCATTAGGGTATGCCCATCCAAAATTGGTTGATACGCTCAAAAGACAAGCTGAAAAACTTTGGCATATTTCTAATCTTTTTCAATCTCCTGAACAAGTAGCTTTTGCCACCCGGCTTTGTGCACATAGTTTTTCGGATAAGGTTTTTTTCTGCAATTCAGGCACTGAAGCATTGGAATGCGCCTTTAAAACGGCACGTCATTATTACTACGCTGCGGGTTACCCAGAACGCGTTGAAATAATTACGTTTGAAGGGGCATTTCATGGGCGTACACTTGCAGCACTTGCTGCGACTGGGCATGAAAAGTATCTTGAAGGCTTTGGACCTAAAGCTGGTGGCTTTATTCAAGTCCCTTTTTGTGATGAAATCGCTTTGCGTAACGCTATTAATGAAAATACCGCTGCTATTCTTATTGAACCTATACAAGGAGAAGGAGGAATACGAAAGGTCTCTCATGAATATTTAAGATTTTTGCGCAAAATATGCGATGATAATGGTCTGTTGTTGATTTTTGATGAAGTTCAAACGGGCATGGGACGGACAGGAAAGCTTTTTGCTTATGAATGGAGTGATGTTACGCCTGATATTCTTGCCCTCGCAAAAGGACTAGGAGGTGGATTTCCATTGGGTGCTTGCCTTGCAACGGATAAAGTTGCAAAAAGTATGACACCTGGAACACATGGTTCAACCTTTGGAGGAAATTTGCTTGGAATGGCTATAGGAAATAGTGTTCTTGATATTCTGTTAGAGCCAAGTTTTCTCAATCATGTTCAGCGTATGGGGGATAAACTAAAAAGTGGACTTTTGCACATTCTCAATATCTATCCTGATATTATCTGCGCAATCCAAGGGATGGGCCTTATGGTGGGCATTCAGTGTGTTGTACCTTCAAATCTTGTCGTTAATGCTTTGGAAAATGAATATCTTTTAAGTGTCGCTGCTAACAACAACGTTGTGCGCTTATTGCCTCCTCTTATCATTAGGGAAGAAGAAATAGATGACAGCTTACATCGTATTGAAAAAGCAATTTCTTATCTTTCGCAAATCAATAAAGAAGGGTAAATATCATACACATGACAAATGCTCTTTGTCATTTCACGGACTGATCCATTTTAACGCCAGCAATAGCACGTGCACTGATCGATTATGCAAAAATCCTTAAAGCATCTTTTAAAGCAGGGAAAAGTTCAAAACTTTTTATAGGTAAAACACTTGCGATGATTTTTGAAAAACCATCTACACGAACCCGTATTTCATTCGATATCAGTATGCGCCAGCTTGGGGGAGATACAATCATCTCACAGGGGCAGAGATGCAGCTTGGTTATAGTGAAACCATAGCTGATACGGCACGCGTTTTATCCCGCTTTGTAGATATCGTGATATTGCGGACAACAAAACATCAACGTATGCTTGAATTAGCACAATATGCACAAATTCCTGTCATTAATGCCCTTACAGATGATACACATCCTTGCCAAATTCTAGCAGATATCTTAACCTATGAGGAACATCGAGGGCCCATTACTGGCAAAATATTGGCATGGCTGGGGGATGGTAATAACGTGCTCCATTCTTTAATTGAAGCTGCAGCTCTTTTTGGTTTTCATTTGCATGTTGCTACTCCAAAAGGTAGTGAACCGCAAGAGCAGTTTCTACATTGGGCACGTGAGCGGGGAGCATATCTTACGCTAACCCATAAATCCTCAAAAAGCAGCTCAAGATGCTGATTGTATTATGACTGATACATGGGTTTCCATGGGACAAGAATTTCGTGCTCGCAGTCATTCCATTTTTCAGCCATATCAAGTCAATGAAGCTTTCATGAAATTAGCAAAATCTGATGCTCTTTTTATGCATTGTCTTCCAGCTCATCGTAGTGAAGAAGTTGTCGATACTGTGATTGATGGACCACATTCAGTCGTGTTCGATGAGGCTGAAAATCGTCTTCATGCTCAAAAAGCAATTCTTTCTTGGTGTTTACAAGATGCATTTTTCTCTTCACAATAGCCTACCTACAACAAATTTTATATAAAAGGCCAAGCCATGAGTGAACAAGCGAAAGATGAAGCCTCTCTCAACGACATCTCCTTGCATGAAGATGATGCTGTTATTCCCTTTCAAGTCGAAGAACTTGATATCCGTGGACGTGTTGTACAACTTGGGGAAACTTTAAATTCTATTCTTAACAGACATCAATATCCTGAACCGGTTTCTTATCTTCTGGCCGAGGCTTTACTTTTGACTGTTCTGCTTGGAACTTCTCTAAAGCTTACGGGAAAGTTTATTTTACAAACCCATTCCGATGGACCGGTTAATATGTTGGTATGTGATTTTTCTCCTCCTTGCAGTTTACGTGGATACGCTCGTTTTGATAAAGAACGGCTTCAACAAGCAATAGATAAGGATAAAGCCTCTTCAGAAACACTCTTAGGAAAAGGTACTTTAGCTTTTACAATTGATCAAGGTTCCCACATGCAACCCTATCAAGGAATTGTTGCATTAGATGGATCAAATTTACAAGATGCTTCTCGTACTTATTTTGATCAATCAGAGCAAATTCCTACCGATATCCGTTTGGCTGTTGCTATATTAATTAATCGTGACCAACAAGGAAAACCGCAGAAAAGCTGGCGAGCTGGAGGTATTTTGACACAACTTTTACCTCAAGCATCGTCCCATCATAAAGTCTATGAATTTCATCAAAAGCAAGAAAAAACGAAAACTCATACCCAATTGGATAACCAATGGCAGGAAGCTAAAATACTCATGGCAACGATTGAAAGTTCAGAATTAACAGATCCCCACGTTGGGAGTAAACAGCTCTTGTTTCGTCTTTTTCATGAACAAGGTGTGAGAGTTTTTAATCCTCTTTCTCTTGTCGATCAATGCTCTTGTTCCCGCGAAAAAATTAGAGGAATCCTAGAAGGTTTTCCGATTGATGAACGCAATAAAATGGTTAAAAATAAATATATTTCAGTCACATGTGAATTTTGCTCAGAAACGTATCGTTTTACAGCACAAGAATTTTTGGAAGAAAAAACGTAATCAAATTATTTATAAAAATGATGATTACAACAAAATCCCATTTTATTCGTGCTATAAAAACTTAAGTACAAGCTCATATGAAGCTTTAGAAGTAGCACTTTCCGATGTATATTAATGATCTTTCTGTTGAAGTCACGATTCATAGGATATGCTTTTTAAAAAAGAGTGCCTTGTAAAATTTTCTAAGAAAAATAAGGATTTATACAAATAAAACTGGATGCATAGCATGATAAAACTTTATATTCTTATAACTCTGCATTATATATTTTCAACTTAAAATGTTGCGCATTATTTTTAGGTTTAGATGATTCATAAAAGGTATTTTTAGCATTTTCTTAAACATTTTTTTTAATTCAACATAAAGAAATTTGAAAAAATCTCATAATATTCAGTATTTTACACGGGTTTGATAGTAGAAAAATAACTAAAGTACGTCATAAGAATTTCACGACATAAATATTCGAAAAAGACGCATTCATGCAAAACATAGAAAGAAAAAATACCTAAATTTTAAAAAGATAAGTATGAAATTGTTAATCTAGAATGCACCAGTGGCAATAGATGCATCACAATGCAAAACGCATTAATCTGTACTGGGTACGGGTTGATTTTATCTGAAAAAAGAATTGTGATGATAGCTATTTTTAAACTTGATATGCTCTATCATCGCTCAAATGATGTGCCAACAACACGTATAATAGCTGCTGAGTGTGTAGAATTAGCTGAATGCGAAATGCACACTGCCTATGAATCACTTCAAAGTGCTTATAAAAAATTATATCAACGATCTATTACGTTTTATGAACCCGCTTACATTCGCAAAGGTAAATCTATTTCTTCAACAGAATTTAAAATGAGGTGGGTTTGGCAAACACACTATCAAAAAGCAATTGATTAGCGATCAACTTAAACAGGTCTCAGCGCTCCGTTTTATCTATTCATGGCGTTTATTAGAATTATTAACGTGCTTAAAAGATTTAGGTACTACAAGTATACAATTGATGATTTTTGTATTTCAATGGATTGCGCAGAAAAACAACGAAAGAATTTTAGTAACATTAAACGTTGTATTATCGAGCCAGTCATGAGAGAACTAAACAAAAAAGATGGCTGGAAAATTGCCTGGAAGTTCACCAAAATTGGGAAGAAAGTTACAGCAGTTGAGTTTCAATTTAAAAAATATCCGCAAGGGAAATTATTATAATCAACAGAAACAAATATATCCACAATCATGATATTTTGAGAAGTTTCTTATAGACGCTAAAATCGAGAAAATATCGTTTTTTTTGATATATATTTTGCATCCTAAAATTACGTAAAGGTATAATTGCACCTTCAAAAATCTTACAGAGAAAGACATTTTCAGAAGTATATAAATAAAATACGCTTTTTTAGTTTGTGATGTTTTTTTAATGATCTTTATAAACTAAAACTATCTTTTAGGCTAAAAAAGCTTTGTGAGAGCCTGTCACTTTTAAAACGTAGAGTTTTTATTTCATCGAATGCATTGTATGGTTAAATTTAGCGTAAAAAGAGATTTTTTGATTTGATCATGATTGGGGAGTTGCATGAGAAGGACAAAACCAGTCCGTTTGGTTTTGGATCAAGGACTATTAGGCATCCTGTAGGCGTTTCCTTGATCCTAAAAAACTAAGATTATTAGTCCCTTCGATAAAAGCGGATCTGAGCGCATGATTTTTGTGAGCGTACAGAGAGTTTGAGAGGCGTTAGTCTCTCACTTTATTGATGTATGTTCGAATAAAGTTATTTTTATTTATTCTCTCAATCGAAATTTGAATTACATGGATATGTTGAGTATTTATGCGAATAAATTGAGTGATGTTAGTTGCGTAGCGCTACATTACACATCTTGCCCGCCGCCGCCGCCGTTTTTTTTGAATAAAATCTTTCTAAATTTTTCAAAAACGCCACTTTAATTGACAATGAGGTTATTTTTTTAAAAGACTTGGAAAAATACTGTAAGTTTTAAACGTACTTTGAAATCAGATATTGTTAAATTACCTCCTTCTATTGATGCTTTTATTTTAGTGGAAGTTTACTTTCTAAAAAGGAACGGTTTTCTGTTAAAAGAGCTATAAAACTTCAACATGATTTTCGTTTTTTCTTATTTTTTATTTACAAATCAATATTTTGATATTTTATTTTTCTTCTGTCATGAGCGCTTGTTCAATTTTTGGTAGAATTTTTGTTTGATAAATTTGCCATGTTAAGGGACCAATATGTTTGGCAATAATGATGCTCTTTTTATTCAAGAGAAAGGTTTCTGGGGGGCCATATACCCCCCAGTCAATGGCTGTATATCCTGAAACATCAAAGCCACTCAATTTAAAAGGATTACCAAAATTATTTAAAAAGCGCAGGGCATTTGCTTTATTATCCTTATAATTAATACCAATCAGATCAAAACGTTTATCTTGTGCAATTTTCATAAGAAGAGGATGCTCTTCGCGACAAGGCAAACACCAAGAACCCCAAAAATTGACCAATGTGACACGTCCTTTAAATTGTTTTGAATGAAGATAACTTTCCTTATCAAGGAGAGGAAGATGCGTATTGGGAGCAGGTTTTCCAGCGAATGCATTTGGGAGAAGAGAAGAATTTTGAGGATATTTTTTATCCATAAAGTTGAAAAAAAACACCATGAGAAGAAGAAAAAACACAAAGGGTCCAAAAAGAACAAACAAAACAGGTAAAGGTATATTTTTTTTAAGTTTTGGAGGGATGTTCTTCATCGTATTTTTCTTTTTGTGAAAACTCTTTTTTGTTTAGCTGTTGGAGAATTTTTTTTTGGTATAGGGCTTTGCAAAGAATATAGCCAATAAGACAGAGAAGGGATATTGCAGAAAGCGTATAGCTTAAAACAACAATTTGCTTGTGTTTAAGGGAGCCAAGGAAAAAATCAATTTTCTGAGATAAGTTTCCTAAAAGTCCACTGTGGATGCCATTTAGGTCGAGCATGATGAAGAGTCCTGTTGTTGTGCACGACGGGATTTTTTAATCTGCAGTATTTGAATATAACGACGATTAATTTCATTTCGCATAGCCATCAAATAGAGCGTAATAAACATAAAGATGAAACAACATAACATGGCTATAAGAGGCCATAACATAGCATTGTCGATTGTTGGTCCACCAGCACGTAACAGTGATGCTGGTTGATGCAATGTGTTCCACCAGTTAACGGAAAATTTAATAATAGGAATATTAACAAATCCAACAAGTGTGAGAATTGCAGTAGCACGAGCGGCTTTTACTTGGTTGTCAAAAGAACGTCCAAGCAGGATAATGGCAAGATAGATAAAAAGCAGAATTAAAACCGATGTTAACCGTGCATCCCATACCCACCATGTTCCCCATGTAGGTCGCCCCCAAAGGGCTCCTGTCATGAGAGCCAAAGCGGTAAAAATTGCTCCAATGGGTGCACCACATTTGAGTGCCACATCAGCAAGATGATATTTCCCAATCAGATTTGCTAATGCCGCTGCACTCATCGTTATGTAACAGAATGTAGACAACCACGCAAAAGGTACATGAAGGTACATAATTTTAACAGTAATCCCCTGTTGATAGTCATCAGGGGAATGCATGACGAGAATAAGCCCTAAGATAAGAAGACATAAGGTTATGCCGGCGAACCAAGGCAAAACCATTTTGCTTATTTTCATGAAACGGGTAAAACTTATAGGGAGTGACCTCATTTTATGTGTGTGAGATATTTCATTCATGAAATTTATCATAGGCATAGTTTTGCTATGCGGCAATCATCTTTTATTATTCTGACAAAAGCTTGAGCGTTAGAGCGGCAATAAAAGAGCTAAAAAGACTCAAAAAAAGTGAAAAAGCACTAAGAAGAGCTAGGGAAGTGAGAAAAGAAGCATTTGGATTTGTTGGGGCTGTAGCTGCTGAAACACCAAAAATCATAATTGGAATGATCCACGGCAGGATAATAACGAAAATAAGAAGAGTGCTATGCAACAATGAGCTTGCAAGTGCTGCTCCTATGGCACCAATAAAAATAATAGCTGGTGTTCCGCATACAAGGGTAAGTATTGTTGTAAAAGTTATCGTTACATCTAAGTGGAGCATGAGAGCCAAAATAGGCGTAGCAAAAATAAGAGGAAGCATTGTTCCTACCCAATGGGCGATACATTTAGTAAAGATAATGAGCATAAAACTTTGTCTTTGCCCCGAAAGAATAAATTGGTCGAGATTGCCATCATCGCGATCAATTTGAAAAAGTTTGTTCAGATTAAGGAGTCCTGCAAGAAGGGCACCGAACCACAATATTCCTGGCCCTATTTGTGCAAGAATTTTAGGATCTGGTCCAATGGCAAAGGGGGTTATGATCACAATAGCGATGAAAAACAATAGTCCTGTTAGCGAAGAGGCTTGTGGCGCTAATAATAGTTTAAGATCACGCCAGAACAGTGCTTTCATTTTATTCTCTCCTAGAGAGGTACAAATTTTTCCAGAGTGATTTTATGGTTTTCTGGAATACCTAAAGAATGATGGGTTGCGGCGATAATCATACCCCCTTGATTGAGATGACGCTGGAAAATCCGAGTAAGACGTTTCTGAGCATGGCTATCAAGCCCTGACATTGGTTCATCTAAAATCCAAATAGGACGATAGGAGAGCAAAAGGCGAGCAAGAGCGACACGCCTTTGTTGTCCAGTTGACAGAGTCTTAAAGGGTAAATATTCAAGATCAGAAAGACCGATATCAGCAAGGGCTTCATAGGGGGAGTAGAGAGGTTGTCCATAAAACGCTGCCCAAAATTGCAAATTATCAATGACAGATAAAAGAGGTTTCATGGCATTTTGAGGGCCGAGATAATGACACACAGTTGTAACAGGATATCTTTGTTCATAGTCTTTAAGTACGATATGACCTTCAGAGGCTTCAAGAAGACCAACAATGATTCGGAGTAATGTCGATTTTCCGATGCCATTTGGGCCGGTGATTGTCATCAGTTGCTGTGGAAATAGACAAAAAGAAAGATCTTTAAACAGAATTTCCTCGTTTCTATAAGCTGCCAAATCTTTGCCTGATAACATCATGTGATTGCCTATTTTTTATTTTCCTATTCTTTATTGCATTATAAAATAAAAAAACACGTTTTTTATGCAATTGTATCTAGAATAGTTCTAGAAATAGTTCTATAAGGGGTGCGTTACATCAAGATCTGGTGTAGAATGGTTTTTGGCGCTGATTTCCGCATTTACCTATGAAAGGTGGAGGGGGAAGTGGATAGCGGAGGTAATTGCGTCTGCGCTCAAGCTGCGACCTTGACTCGTAGTTTGTGTTGTTCATTCCTGGAAATTGGGTGGTTTTTAGTATGAGGGTGGACAGTCATGACTCACATTGATAGCTTTAATTGTCGCAGAATGTTAAATGTTGGTGGCAAAGAATATACTTATTATAGCTTGATCGAAGCGGAGAAGAATGGACTTGAAGGGATTTCGCGTTTGCCGTTTTCGATGAAAGTTATTCTCGAAAATTTATTGCGCTTTGAAGATGGGCGCACGGTTAAAAAAGAGGATATCCTCAATGTTGCTAAATGGTTAAGCGACAAAGGGAGCGCAGGGGCAGAAATCGCCTACCGTCCTGCACGTGTTCTTATGCAAGACTTTACTGGTGTTCCGGCGGTTGTTGATCTTTCTGCAATGCGTGATGCTATGGTCAAACTTGGTGGTAACGCTGAAAAAATTAATCCTCTCATACCCGTTGATCTCGTCATTGATCACTCAGTTATTGTTGATGATTTTGGCACTCCCATGGCTTTTAAGGAAAACGTTGAGCATGAATATGAGCGCAATGGTGAACGTTATCGTTTCCTGAAATGGGGACAACAAGCCTTTCAAAATTTTCGTGTTGTTCCTCCAGGTACGGGGATTTGTCATCAGGTTAACCTTGAATATTTAGCACAATGCGTGTGGATGAAGAGTGAAGAGGGGAATGAGACGGTTTATCCTGATACCTGCGTGGGAACTGATTCTCATACGACGATGGTCAATGGTTTGGGTGTTTTAGGTTGGGGTGTTGGTGGCATTGAAGCCGAAGCGGCAATGTTAGGCCAGCCCGTTTCTATGTTGTTACCTGAAGTGATTGGCTTTCGCTTAATAGGAAAACTTAAAGAAGGTGTAACTGCTACCGATCTCGTATTGACGGTGACCCAAATGCTCCGCCAAAAGGGTGTTGTTGGTAAATTTGTTGAATTTTTTGGCCCTGGTTTGGAGCATATGACGCTTGCTGATCGGGCGACGATTGGGAATATGGCACCTGAATATGGAGCAACCTGTGGCTTTTTTCCAATTGATAAAGAGACAGTACGTTATCTCAATATGACAGGGCGTGATGAAAATCGGATTGCCTTAGTGGAGGCTTACTCCAAAGCACAAGGGATGTGGCATGACGAAAGGGTGGCTAGTCCCATTTTTAGTGATACAATTGAATTAGATATGGGAACCGTTGTTCCTTCGATGGCTGGTCCTAAACGTCCTGAAGGACGTATTGCATTGGAAAATGTTGGGCAAGGTTTTGAGAAGGCATTGGTTGAAGACTATAAGAAAACTTCAGGACAAGATGAGCATTATCAGGTTGAAGGAGAAGAATATGAACTTAGTCACGGTGATGTGGTGATCGCTGCGATTACTTCCTGTACAAATACATCGAATCCAAGTGTTCTTATTGCAGCAGGTCTTTTGGCACGAAATGCAGTGGCAAAAGGTCTCAAAAGCAAACCATGGGTAAAAACTTCCCTTGCACCTGGTTCACAAGTCGTTGAAGCTTACCTTAAAAATTCGGGTCTTCAAAAAGATTTAGATGCATTAGGATTTAACTTAGTAGGGTTTGGGTGCACGACATGTATTGGAAATTCTGGTCCTTTGCATCCAGCTATTTCCAAAACGATTAATGACAATGGTGTCATTGCAGCTGCAGTTCTTTCAGGAAATCGTAATTTTGAAGGACGTGTTTCCCCTGATGTGCAAGCGAATTATTTAGCTTCACCCCCATTAGTTGTTGCACATGCACTTGTCGGAACGGTGCGTAAAGATTTAACCAAGGAGCCTCTTGGTGAAGATTCAGATGGTCAACCGATTTACTTGAGAGATATTTGGCCAACTTCTCAAGAAATACAGGCGTTTATCGAAGAAAATGTCACGCGTAAGGTTTTTGCCGAAAAATATGCAGATGTTTTTAAGGGAGATGAAAATTGGCAAAAAGTTCAAATCCCTACGGGGGCTACCTATTCTTGGGATGAGCAATCCACCTATGTCCGTAATCCACCTTATTTTTATGATATGCAGAAAACGCCTAATGTCTTACCAGATATTAAGGATGCACGGATTTTAGGTTTGTTTGGTGATAAAATCACGACGGATCATATTTCTCCTGCTGGTTCTATTAAGGCAGCTTCTCCTGCTGGAAAGTATTTAATGGATCATGGTGTTCACGTGGCTGATTTTAATCAATATGGGACGCGTCGTGGGAATCATGAAGTTATGGTTCGTGGGACCTTTGCCAATATCCGCATTCGTAATTTCATGTTAGGAGAAGATGGTCGAGAAGGAGGTTATACGGTTCATTATCCCTCAGCGATAGAACAAACCATTTACGATGCAGCCATGGCGTATAAACAAGAAGGTATTCCGCTCGTTGTTTTTGCGGGGATTGAATATGGCAATGGATCATCACGCGATTGGGCTGCCAAGGGAACCAATCTTCTTGGTATCAAAGCGGTGATTGTGCAATCTTTTGAAAGGATTCATCGTTCTAATCTTGTTGGTATGGGCATTGTCCCTTTTGTCTTTGGGGAGGGGTTAAGTTGGAAATCTTTAGGCTTAAAGGGCGATGAAAAGGTGACAATTGAAGGGATTCATAACTTGAAACCTCGTCAAAAGACTGTAGCGAAAATTACTTTTTCTGATGATACGGTAAAAACCGTTCCATTATTATGCCGTATTGATACGGAAGATGAGCTAGATTATTTGCATCATGGTGGAATTTTGCAATATGTTTTGCGTAAGCTAGCCATTTAAATGCCTTTGTTTGTTGAAGAATATCTTCAAACGATTAAGCTATAAAGTTGCCGATCAAAGAATTTGGCTTCGTTTTTTATGTCCGTCTTTGAAAATTTAATTGACGTTGGCTTTGACATTGCGCTATAGGTTACACAAGTTATAAGCAGCTTTATAGTTTTGCTTGAGTTAGGTTTGTTTACATTGGTAGAATTGTTATTGAGACTTATTTTACCAAGGTGTTGAAAGAGAGATTATATTTATGGCGAATACACCTTCTGCTCGAAAAGCGGTGCGCAAGGTTGCAGCACGCACACAGGTTAATAAGGCCCGCCGTTCACGCGTTCGTACTTTTATGCGTAAGTTTGATGATGCTTTAGCAGGGGGTGATAAGGCGTCTGCAGAAATTGCATTTAAGAATTTTGAGCCTGAGATTATGCGTGCGGTTTCTAAAGGGGTTTTTCATAAAAATACTGCTGCGAGGAAAGTATCGCGTTTAGCGAAACGTTTGAAGGCTCTCAGCGTTTAAGCTTTTTCTATTTTATTAAGAAATAAGCCAGTATCCGTAAGGGTACTGGCTTTTTATTTATTGTTTCAAAAAGTTTCTATTGAAAACAAGAATCGATAACGATTCTCCTCTTGAAAAAGGAGAGAAAGTTTATAGGGGGGAGTATGGTTATCCACAAGCTTTGTGGATTTTTACAGAGTCTTTTTTGTCAAGCATTTTATTTTTTTTTTTTAATCTGAAGAGATTCTTTAATGATTGGTAAATTCAGAGAAAAAAAATGAATTGAATCAATAATTTTTCTCATTCCTCATTGAAATAAGCATTTTTATAACATTTTTTTGGGGCTTTTGACTTTATTTTGACCTCTTGCATTTTACCTCTGCTGTTTTGTATGGTTCTTTTGAAGACTAAAAAGCATGAAGGGGTCATATCAGCGCATTATCCTGTATTTTTTGAATATAAGATGCTTTGGTTTGAGGCTTTTTGAGGCTTTTGTGTTGGGTAGTTTTTTTGATGATTTTTTTAGTTTCTTTAATTGGTATGTTTACCATTGTAGAAGGGTGGGTCATATCATGAATACAAGTAAATCTTATTGGTCATCTTTGTTGGTGGAGTTGTGATGATTCTATCCTAGGGGAGGGTGAGTAATCTTATTTGGGGTAGGGCGTTTTGCCTTCGCTGGATTTGTTTCAGCTGTTTGGCAGGACAGAATTTTATTTTTATCGGGATGGAAGATGGTGGATAAATTGAACTCTAAAGCTAGTTCCTTTAAAAGGGTTTCGGTGAATATCCTGTCGGCAGAGAACATAATAAAGAATAGGATGACGGAGGGTGATGGGGTTGTTTGTAGAAATGTTTCTGTAGGGTATTCTATTGTTTCAGAGGAGGAGAGTGCGGCGGCTTTTATACGTGTTATGGCGCAATTAAAGGCGCAGGTTGGTGTTGAGGCTTATACCAGTTGGTTTGGTCGTGTGAAACTTGCTGAGTATAGTCATACTCTTGTAAAGCTTTCTGTTCCTACGGCTTTTTTACGTTCGTGGATTAATAATCACTATGGTTCTCTTTTGACTCATTTATGGAAACAAGAGAACTCAGCAATTCTTCGTGTTGAAGTCATCGTTCGCGGTATGGAACGCGTTTCCAGAGATGTTGTTTGTAAAACAAGTGCACCTTCTATTGTGTTGGAGGAGCAGGCAACTTCATCTTTTGTTGAGAGTTGTGCAGAGCATTCAGTCAAGAGTTCTCAAGCGGGGGTTTTTGGATCTCCCCTTGATTCTCGTTATACTTTTGAAAGTTTTGTTGAGGGGGCTTCTAATCGCGTTGCTTTAGCGGCAGCACGTTCAATTGCGGAGGGACATAAAAGTGCTTTGCGTTTTAACCCTCTTTTTATTCATGCGTCTGTTGGTTTAGGAAAAACGCATTTGCTTCAAGCGATTGCCGCTTCTGCATTGAAGCGTTTAACGTCTGCGCGTGTTATTTATTTGACTGCTGAATATTTTATGTGGCGTTTTGCAACAGCTATTCGTGATAATGATGCTCTTTCTTTTAAAGAACAGCTTCGCGATATCGACCTTTTGATTATTGATGATATGCAGTTTTTGCAGGGTAAGTCGATACAACATGAATTTTGCCATTTGCTTAATATGTTGCTTGATAGTGCAAAACAGGTTGTTGTCGCTGCAGATCGCCCACCAGCAGAATTAGAATCGCTTGATCTTCGTGTTCGGTCTCGTCTTCAGGGAGGAGTTTCTCTTGAAATTGAAGCACCGGATTATGAAATGCGTTTACAAATGTTGCGTCAGCGGTTAAAGGTGGCGCAGCAAGATGATGGCATGATATCCATTTCTGATGATGTCTTGGAATATATTGCGAAAACGGTTTTAGGGTCGGGGCGTGATATCGAAGGCGCATTTAACCAGCTCTTATTTCGTCAATCTTTTGAATCTAATTTATCTTTAGAACGGATTGATGAGTTATTAGGCCACTTGACCCGTCCAGGTGAACCTAAGCGCATTCGGATTGAAGAAATTCAGCGTACGGTAGCGCGCCATTATAACGTTTCTAAACAGGACTTGTTATCTAATCGTCGAACACGTACGGTTGTGAAGCCACGACAAGTTGCAATGTATTTAGCAAAAGTATTAACGCCTCGCTCATTGCCAGAAATAGGACGCCGTTTTGGTGGGCGTGATCATACAACAGTTTTACATGCTGTGCGTAAAATTGAAGATTTAGTTTGTGGTGATCAGACCTTGGCCAAGGAACTCGAATTGCTGAAGCGGTTGATTGGAGAACAGGCTGTATAGCGCTTACCATTTCTTTCTTTGAGGAAACTTTAAAGAATTTAATGAGAGGATTTGTTTTTTCTTATTGCAGGAGTGACTTGCCATTTTAAAAGAGGTTTAATAGACTCTAGCAAGCGATTCTCTAAAAAGGATCTGTTATTTTAATTCTAAGGAATTCTTATAGTTTTTGGTAAATCATACGGGGCTTTTATGCGTATTACAGTGGATCGCAATCAATTTCTCAAGTCTCTTGGTCGTGTTCACCGTGTGGTAGAACGCCGTAATACTGTTCCTATTTTATCGAATGTGCTCATTGATGCAGAAAATGGCCATGTGCAGTTAAAGACAACAGATCTTGATTTAGAGGTTACAGAATCCTTTACAGTCAATGTCGAGCACGCTGGAGCAACCACTGTTCCGGCACATTTGCTCTATGATATCATTCGGAAACTTCCTGATGGCAATGAAATTGTATTATCCGTCGATGAGAATCAAGCAAGTACAATGTCCGTTGTTTCGGGTTGTGTACATTTCCAACTTCAATGTCTGCCAAAAGCAGATTTTCCAGAGTCGCTTCCTGGACAGTTTGGTTATCGCTTTTCTCTGTCTGCATCTGGGTTGAAACATTTACTTGATTGTACGCAATTTGCCATTTCTACTGAAGAAACCCGCTATTATCTGAATGGTATTTACTTCCATGTTATTAATGATGATGTTTTGAAGCTGCGTTTGGTTGCAACTGATGGTCATCGTTTGGCACAAGTTGAGATGGAAGCTCCTTCAGGCGTCGAAGGAATGCCCGGTGTTATCGTTCCTCGTAAAGCTGTAGGAGAGTTGCAAAAACTTCTTTCAGAAGAAAATGATGGTGATGTATGTATAGAGCTTTCAGAGACAAAGATTCGTTTTTCTGTAGGTTCTGTGATTTTTACATCAAAGTTAATTGATGGAACATTTCCAGATTATCAACGTGTTATTCCTCTTGGCAATGATAAAGAATTAGTTGTTAATAGACAGGATTTTTCTTCTGCAGTTGATCGTGTTTCAACGATTTCAAGTGATCGGGGGCGTGCAGTTAAGTTAACGATTGAGCATGGACAGTTAAGGCTTGTTGTTAATAGTCCTGATTCGGGTAGTGCGGAAGATCAATTATCCGTAACTTACTCATCTGAACCGCTTGAGATAGGGTTTAATTCACGTTATCTTTTAGATATTGCTGGGCAGCTTTCAAGCGATGAGATGGTTTTCATGTTGGCTGAAGCTGGAGCGCCAGCTCTGATTCGTGATAATGATGATGCGGATGTACTCTATGTGCTGATGCCTATTCGCGTTTAGGGGCAATTGTTTTGCAATGCATGGAAAGTCATGTGCACAAAGTGTCTGTGAGGCAGCTGAAGCTTTTACGTTATCGCAATTATTCTTTTTTTAATATTCATTTTTCGGGTCAGCATGTGGTTTTTACTGGCCACAACGGTGCTGGTAAGACAAATCTTTTAGAGGCGTTATCTTTTCTTTCTCCAGGTCGTGGTTTGCGACGGGCTGCATATTCTGACATTAGCTTTATAGATGGAGGCGGTGAAGGATTTGTTGTATTTGCATGTCTTGAATGTGCTCTTTATGGTGAAGTAAAGATCGGTACTGCTTTGGAGGTTAGCGATAACAGTCGAAAGGTCCATATTGATGGTGTGAATGAGCCAAGTGATTGCTTAACAGATTATTGCCATATTAGTATATTAACACCATCTATGGATGGTCTTTTTACAGGTCCTTCGCTTGAGCGCCGACGTTTTTTGGATCGTATGGTTTTGGCGATTGATCCTTTGCATAGTCGTCGTATAGCTGATTATGATAAGACGATGCGTGCACGGAATCGTTTATTTTTGGATGGCAATGAAGACAATGCTTGGTTTAATGCTTTAGAAAAGCAGATGGCAGAATTAGCGACAGCTATTTCCGCGGCGCGTATTGATGTTATTCGACTTTTAAATGACATGTTTACACAAATGCCATCTCAGATACCTTTTCCACGCGCTTTTTTGCAAATTGATGGTTTTTTAGAAACAGCTCTTGGTGATATATCAGCGACTGAAGTTGAAGAGCAATTTTGTGATTTGTTGCGGCGTAATCGCGCAATGGATCGTGCTGCTGGACGGACATTAGAAGGACCACATCGCACAGATTTACAAGTTTTTTATGCGGATAAAAATAGAGCAGCAACGTCTTGTTCAACAGGTGAACAAAAAGCGCTACTGACAGGTTTGGTTTTATGTCATGCACGTCTAACAGGTATGATATCACAAAGGGCTCCCATTCTGCTTCTTGATGAAATGGCAGCGCATCTTGATTCACATCGACGTGCTGCTTTATTTGATATTCTTGATGATTTATCTGTGCAAACATTTATGACAGGAACGGACCGTCTTTTATTTGATGACTTAAAAGGACGCGCAGAATTTTTTGAGATTAAGGATGGCGCTTTATTGCTGTAAAAAACATGCTACATATTTTTTAATAAGTGGTGGTTGAGAATAAAAGGCTTAATATGTCTGTTATGATAACGATTTTAAATGGTCCTAATTTAAATTTTCTGGGTCAACGTGAGCCAAAAATTTATGGAACTGAAACTTTAGAAGATATTGAAAAAAATTGCAGAGAATGGGCGAAAAGAGCTGATGTTATCATCAATTTTTATCAAAGTAACTATGAGGGTCAGCTAGTAGAATGGATACAGGAAGCAATAGGGCTAAGCTCTGGATTGATCATCAACCCTGCGGCTTACAGTCATACATCTGTTGCGCTTCTTGATGCTCTAAAAATGTTTTCAGGTCCGAAAGTAGAAGTTCATTTATCCCATATTTATCGACGTGAAGCTTTTCGCCATCATTCTTATACATCTATAGGTGTAGACGCCATCATAAGTGGATGTGGAAGTGATGGATATCGGTTTGCGCTTGAATATATTGCAAAACAATTAATAAATTGTAAAAGGTGAAAGAATAAGCGTTGGATAAGAGTAATACAGGCATTGAATTCACTTGATAATTATTTTCAAATCTGTACAATATGAGGTATTATATTTATGACAATTTTTAGTGCGTATGACGGGGGTAAATAAAGATGAGAAGCTTTGTTAGACAATTAGAAATGCTTATGATTTTAGGGGGAGCACTGCTTTTGTCTGGTTGTAAAATGGATGTCCTTCAGCCGTCAGGTTATGTCGCACGTCAACAGCTCATTTTGATTGTTGCTTGTGTGGTTGTTATGCTTTGCGTTGTCATTCCAGTTATGGTGAGTGTAGTATTTTTAGCGATAAAATATCGCGCATCGAATACGAAAGCGAACTATTCTCCTGATTGGGCGCATTCAAATAAAATTGAAGCAGTAATGTGGGGTATTCCAATTGTAATCGTAATGGTTTTAGGTTCATTAACAGCTTATTATACCTATAAGCTTGAGCCTACAAATCCTCTTCCAGTAGAGGTTGTGGGTGAAGGAGAGCCATTGCAGATTGATGCTGTAGCTCTTGATTGGAAATGGGTTTTTATTTATCCTCAATATGGTGTTGCATCGATCAATGAAATCTACGCACCTAAAGGACGTCAAGTTTTATTGCAATTGACGTCAGAAAATTCTGTCAATGCCTTTTGGGTTCCTAAATTGGGTACGGTTCTTTATGCTATGCCGCAGATGAATGCTAAGTTGCATTTGGTCGCTGAAGAACAGGGAGTATTCAAAGGAACCTCGGCAAATTACAGCGGTGATGGTTTTTCAGGGATGCGGTTTAAGTGGCATTCTGTGTCTTCGCAGGATTTTGAGGATTGGATTGTGAAAGCTCGGGCTAATGGTCGAGTTCTTGATCGTACATCTTATCGTCAACTTTCTATTGCGCCTCGTATGGGTGATATTGCTGCGAAGGAAAAAGATGCTGAAGTTCGTTATTTTGCGCCTGTTGAGAAGCGGCTTTACTATCGTATTGTTAATCGGTGTGTCGACGAAAATACGGTATGTAATGAAGATTTAATGAAGCGTGCTGCTGCTCAGACACTGTGGGGTGCACTGTGTTCAGTATTTGATCCTGATGTTATTTAAAGGATCAATAGGGAAAGAGCCCTTTTAATATAAGGTTTCTTTTAAACTTGAATTTCATTTGAAATGGGTTGAAAAATGTTTGGAAGACTTACAGATCCTACGGCAGGTGCTTTTCATGCGCTTGCACATGAACCAATCGTTTTGTATACATGTATCGCGATTGTTGTGATTGGTTTAGTTGCTGTTGTTGCTTTAACAGCACTTGGGTGGTGGGGAGTTTTATGGCGAAATTGGATTACAACTGTTGATCATAAACGCATCGGTATTATGTATATAATTCTTGGAATTATTATGCTTGTTCGCGGTTTTGCGGACGCGCTTATGATGCGAACGCATCAAGCTTTAGCTCTTGGGAGTGAAACAGCAGGTTATTTGCCCCCTGAGCATTTTGATCAAATTTTTTCGGCGCATGGTACGATCATGATTTTTTTCATGGCCACGCCTATTTTATTTGGTCTTTTTAATTATCTTATACCGCTTCAAATTGGTGCGCGTGATGTTGCTTTTCCCTTTGCAAATAATCTGGGTTTTTGGATTACGGCAGCTGGGGCGATTTTAATTAATATATCACTAGGTGTTGGTAATTTTGGTCGTGGTGGTTGGTTGATGTATCCACCTTTTACAGAATTGCAAACGAGTCCAGATACAGGGGTAGATTATTATTTATGGTCTCTTCAGCTTTCTGGTATTGCAACAACAATGGGATCAGTGAATTTTATTGCAACGATGATTAAAATGCGTGCTCCTGGAATGACAATGATGAGAATGCCTGTTTTTTGTTGGAGTGCTTTTGTTAGCAATGTTCTTATTGTCGTTATTTATCCTGTCTTAACTGTAGCATTTGCACTCTTGGCATGTGATCGTTATTTGAACATGAATTTCTTTACTAATGTTGGTGGTGGAAATCCAATGGTGTGGATTAATTATGTTTGGGTTTTTGGTCATCCTGAAGTGTATGTTTTGGTCGTTCCTGCTTTTGGAATTGTTTCCGAGGTTGTATCAACTTTTTCTTCAAAACGCCTCTTTGGTTATACTTCCATGATATGGGCCATGGTGGTTATTTTGATTCTTTCGCTTCTTGTTTGGGGACATCATTTCTTTACAATGGGTGGCGGTGAAGCTGTAAATACCTTCTTTAGTATTGCGACGATGATCATCGCAGTTCCAACAGGTGTAAAAGTCTTTAATTGGCTGCTTACGATGTATAAAGGTCGGATTCGCTTTGAGCCTCCGATGCTTTGGTGCATGGGAATGATCTTTACGTTTGTTGGTGGTGGATTAACCGGTGTTTTATTATCTATTGTCCCTGCTGATTGGCAGTTTCATAATTCGCTCTTTTTGATAGCACATTTCCATCATACAATTATTGGAGGTGTTGTTTTTGCTTATTTAGCTGGGCTTGCTTTTTGGTTTCCAAAAGCTTTTGGTTATAAACCAAATCGCATGCTAGGTATTGCATCTTTCTGGTGTTGGTTTATTGGTTTTTACCTTGCCTTTTTCCCCGTTTATGCGCTTGGTTTAATGGGTGCAACACGTCGTCTTCAGCATTACATGGAACCTAGTTGGCAGCCGATGTTTATTATTGCTGCTCTAGGTGCTTTGATCATCTTACTTGGTATCCTTTGTTTTGTGTTACAGGTTGTTTTAGCGATTTGGTACGGTATTAAGCATAAAGGTCATTTACCAGTAACGTTAAATGATTCTTGGGGTGATGCTCGTACACTTGAATGGTTTACCTCTTCACCGCCTCCTTCTTATAATTTTGCCCTCCTTCCCAAGATACAGTCTGATGATGCTTATTGGAATATGAAGAAAAGTGGTTATCAACGCCCGACAAGTGGATTTACAAAAATTCATATGCCTTCGAATACATCAGCTGGAATTATTGCTGGCTTCTTCTCATTAGTTGTTGGTTTTGCCCTTGTTTGGCATATTTGGTGGCTTGTTGCGATCGGACTGGTTGGTTTTGTTGCAACGCTTGTGTGTCATTCATTAACAGGTGATCACCATGGTTACTATATTCCAGCTGAAGAAGTGCAAAAAACTGAAGATGCCTTTACAGCTGTTCTTAAAGAGCAAGGAGTGACAGTATGAGTGCTGTAACAATGAATAATGCGAGTACTGTGGATGAACTTCACCACGATAGTAGCTCGGTAATGACGTTTGGTTTTTGGGTCTATATCCTTTCAGACTTGATTCTGTTTTCGACACTTTTTTCAAGTTTTGCTGTCTTTTCTGCTTCTTATGGTGGTGGTAAAGCGGGTAATGAGTTTATAGATTTAAAGTTTGTTTTGGTTGAGACTGCTTTCTTATTGTTTTCCTCCGTCACTTATGGCTTTGCAATGGTACAAGCACATAAAAATAACATCAGTGGTGTGCGCTTATGGATGGCTATTACCTTTGTATTTGGGTGTTGCTTCATTGCTATGGAGCTTTATGAGTTCCATGAATTATTGGGTGAGGTCTTTTATTACGATCCAAATGCTTATGCGGGTATTGATCCTGCAACAGGTTTACAGCTTTTTGGACGGGAAATTCTTTCTGCTTATTGGTCAGCATTTTTTGCTTTGGTTGGCACGCATGGACTTCACGTAAGTGTCGGTCTTCTTTGGATGGTTGTGATGTTTTTTCATCTTCGTCGCAATGGTTTAGATCAGAATAATAAAACACGTTTAGCATGTCTTTCCATTTTTTGGCATTTACTTGATATTGTATGGATTGGTGTTTTCACCATGGTTTATCTATTAGGAGCGTTGTGATGAGCATGCAAAATGAAACACATAGTCCCAGTATTGGTTCCTATTTGATCGGTTTTATTCTGGCTGTATTTTTTACCTTGGGTTCTTTTATTCCTGTGATGTATGGAATGATGGAAAGTTGGGCAATTAGTACAAAGGTTGTATATCTTATTGGGATGGCGCTTATTCAGATTATAGTACAAATTGTTTTCTTTTTACATTTGAATTCTGGTCCAGATGCCAAGTGGAATTTGAGTGCTTTATGGTTTGCTGCTATTTGCGTTTTTATTATTGTTGGGGGCACCTGGTGGGCTATCTCTCATTTGAATTATAATATGATGGGGGGCTCAGGACGTGTTATTGAACCGGAGGTATCAGGTGTAGATAATTCTTCAGTATCTGAGCAGTTATCAAATAAAGATATATCCGTGAGAAAACAGCCAGAAAAGATATTGGACTCAGAAATGTCCATGGAGCAAGCTCCAAGTATGCAAACTCCTGTAGATCAAGCGCCTGGTTCAGAAATGCCCATGGAGCCAGTTCCAAGTATGCAAACTCCTGTAGATCAAGCGCCTGGTTCAGAAATGCCCATGGAGTCAGTTCCGAGTATGCAAACTCCTGTAGAACAAGCACCTGGTTCAGAAGTGCCCATGGAGCAAGTTCCAAGTATGCAAACTCCTGTAGAACAAGCACCTGGTTCAGAAGTGCCCATGGAGCAAACTCCAAATGTGCACTCTCCTATAGAATAGGAGTGATAAATACCTGTGGAGCTGATGCGGCATGTATCAGCTCTACAAATGTTGTTGCTAAGTTCATAGAATATGAAGAGGGGGCTAAGTGTAGGATATCAGTGGAGTGAGTATCATGATTTTGAATATGCTTTTATTTTTAACAAGATAGCTCATTGAATATTTAATCAAATTTTTTCAGACAAATAGCTATTTGTAGAATCTACAAAGAATAGTTTTTTGTACAATTCAATACAAAGAAAAAGAAAGAGAACGTGAAAAACAAGTTTTATGTTGTGTGAGATAAAGCTGTGAAGAAGTAACGTTTTAGTTTGACAGGATTTATGTTAAAGCTAGCATTGAAGTTATTTGTAGTAATAACGTGCAATTGAAATTGATAATTTAGAGAATAATCAGAACACTTAATGAAAACCATTGCAATGACAATTATTGGTGCTGGTTCTTTTGGTACTGCATTAGCGATTGCTCTTGCTCGTAATGGCCATAGTGTTTTACTTTGGGGATATAATCCTCAACACATCAAAAAGTTACAAGAACAACGTTGTAATCAAGTATATTTACCTGATATTCGATTTCCTGAAAATTTACTCCTTGAAGCTTCTCTTGAAACTGCAATAACAGCAAGTGATAATATATTAATCGCTGTTCCAAGCCACGTATTTCATCAAGTGTTGTATAATATTCAGCCTTATTTGGATCAACATTCACGCGTTATTTGGGCAACGAAAGGTTTAGAACATGGTACAGGACGTTTCTTACAAGAAGTTGCTCGTGAAATTTTAGGTGAAAAAATCCCTTTAGCTGTTTTTTCTGGACCAACTTTTGCTAAAGAACTCGCTATTGGTTGGCCTACTGCAATGACGATAGCAGCTTCTGATGCTGAGTTTGGTAAAGAATTGCAGCAGCTTTTTCACTGTGACAAAAGTTTTAGAGTTTATAAAAGCTCAGATATGATTGGTGTTCAATTAGGGGGCGCTGTCAAAAATGTTATTGCTATTGGTGCAGGAATATCAGATGGCATGGGTTTCGGGGCAAATGCACGAATAGCTCTCATCACACGAGGACTAGCTGAAATCAGTCGTTTAGGAAGTGCTATGGGAGCTGAGCTTTCCACATTTATGGGAATGACAGGCTTAGGTGATCTGGTTTTGACATGTACTGATAATCAGTCGCGTAATCGCCGTTTTGGAATACTTCTTGGTAAAGGGATAGATATAAAAGAAGCGGAAAAACAAATTGGTCAAGTTGTGGAAGGGTACTTAAATACCAAGGAAGTATATACATTAGCGAAACGTATAGGGGTAGAAATGCCTATTGTAGAACAAATTTATCAAATTCTCTATTGTGGTAAAAACATAACTGAAGCGGCTAACACATTACTAAGCCGCACTCTCAAGGACGAAATATAGTGGTATCTGTGTTTTTTAATAATTCCAATCGTAAAAAATGAAATATATTATGATAAAAATATCAAATAGATTGTATTGATGATTATGTAAGATGGTCGTATTTCAGAAAATATAGATTTATATCATTTTATATTTTGATGAAATATGATTGAAATATAAAAGTTTTGGTTTTTGTTTAAGAGTTATCTCTTTGAAAATAAATTATTGTTTCCACTTAAACATATTTCTGTAATATAATGAAAGGGATAGTTTGATTTTCTCTTAAATGCATCTCACAATGATATTTGCAAACAGAAATAATAGAAAATTCATTGGGAAGGAGCGGTTTCTTTTATATAAGGTGTAAGCCCTAGAAATATCATTGCTATGGTTCAATTTCCTATATTATTTTAGCGTGTAATCGCTCTTGTATACTAGATAGGGGGAGGGTATTATGTATCTCTGTTTGTGTAATCCCTGAAAAATGATGGCAACCTAATTTGGGAAGGATATGAGGCTTTAAAGGTGAAAACCAGTTCCCTACCTCTACCATCATTTTTAATTTAGCTGTACGACTTTCAAAGGCATCTAAAGTAATATCTTTTAAATAATGGAGATTACCTCATGTTTTTATTTCTCTCGTTCTTTAATAGGGGGGCATGCCTCTCACCCAAAACAAAACACTCTTGCTGCTCATTCACATACTTTTTTAAAAAGGTATCTCTCAATGCACGCAATTCCATAATGGTACTATAAACAGTATAATTAAGATCCCTGTGAAATACATAAAACTCTTTTGGCACTACCACCTTGACGTTTATGCAGATGACAAATCGACATCATCATTCCATTTACCAAGTTTTAATGTTGCAACACCCCTTGACATTTGAGATGATTCATTAGAGGTATTTTTACTCTTTTCTTAAATAACTTTTATCCATACGCCGCCCCACTTGTGACATAAAAGCAAAGAATTTTGATTAATTCAATACAAAAATATGATAAACTATTTATATAAATCAATATATTATCTTGATAATTACATTATTTTTCAGTTTAAATGACAGCCACAAATACAATAGCATTCTTTCAATTGTAGACTTTTACATTTGAATCAAAAAAATCGTTTTTTGCATATAAAAACAGAATTGATATGTAGGAAAAGAAAAGGCGTAAATATCTCCATTGAATCGCCTTAAGTGCCAAAAGCTGCCTCAACATTGTGATCTGGAAAAGTGTTTGATATTTCGGCTTTCTCCTTCACAAACGTTAGATGGTAGAGGCAAAAGAGTTTTATTTATTTCACAGGGATTTTAATTATACTGTTTATAGTACCATTATGGAATGGCGCGTATTGAGAGACGCTTTTTTGAAAAAGTACGTGAATGAGCAGCAAGCGTGTTCTTTTAGACATTCTATTTTATCTGATACATAAAGGAGATGTGCCTTCAAAAGAACGAGAGAAATAAGGGTGTGAGGGAATGCGTAATCTTCATTATTTAAAAAATATTTTTGTGAAAGTCGTGCAGCTGAATTAAAGGATGATTGTAAAGACCGGAAGATGTTTCCTACCTTTATGCTTTTATATTCTTCCCAAATTAAGTTGTCTCCCCGTTTCAGAGATAAATCAAACAGAAATACTCAACATAGTTGTTTCCATTTGGCATATAGAAGCTGCGACAGTAGAGAAAGCGCTAAACCGCTTTAATATTTGTCCTAAATATGGTGTGGCTTTGAGATTGGATGTTGATCTACAGGCAGTAGAAAAATAATGGGTTTTGTTAGGAAAAAAACTCCAAAAAACACAAAATTTTCCAGCAAAATGGATTGGAGAGATATACTGGCTTTTTATAAAACACTTTGCAAAATAATAACAATGGCACAATTGGCTTTGTGTTGGGTTATCCTTATAGGAGATCGTATACGTCCTTTGCGTTATATTCACAAAGATCAGATTGAGAGAAATATATAGATTATCCTTGACTCGAAAATATGAAAGGAAAGCGTAATACGATAACAGAATTTCCTTTCTATTTTCATCAGAGACATTAAAAATCTTGAAACAAACCGTTTACTCTCTCGTAATGATTTCTTTTTTCTGCAACTGATCGTGTTCCCTTGGTGAACATTGTATGTCATCATATATGCAAAAGATTGGACTTGAAGCTCGTCTCTATGAGGTTTAGTCTAGCAGAGAACGCCGCTTCAATACGCGACTAAAGCACTCTACAGATGGTCGATTTTATTTTTTTAGGCGGATGTTTTTTTATCCTTCTTGGGAATCTTCAGTTTTTTTCAGTTCTTCAAGTATTGGCATAGACATGATGTTATAGCCTGAATCAACATAATGAATTTCACCCGTAACGCCTGATGATAAATCAGAGAGTAGATAAAGAGCGGACTTTCCAATTTCATGAATATTTATGGTACGACGTAATGGGGCATTACGGCGTTGATGTGAAAATATTGCACGTGCAGCTGCAATGCCATTACCCGCTAAGGTTCTAACAGGACCAGCTGAAATCGCATTGACGCGGATATTTTGTGGGCCAAAATCTGCTGCTAAATAACGGACCATAGCTTCTAAAGCAGCCTTAGCTACCCCCATGATATTATAATTAGGGACAACTTGCTGTGAAGCACCATAAGTAAGGGTTAAAAGTGCTCCTCCATGAGGCATAAGCTTCCCCGCGCGTTGAGCAATTTCAGTAAAGGAATAAGCTGAAATAACCATTGTACGTTGAAAGTTTTCACGCGTTGTAACATCAACGTAACGCCCTTTTAGCTGATTTTTATCTGAAAAACCGATAGCATGGACAATAAAATCAATCGTTTTCCATTCTTTTTCTAGTTTTTCAAAGACGTCGTCAACATTTTCAATTTTTTCAACATCACACTCTAGAACTAATTTGCAGCCAAGCTTATCTGCTAGCGGCTGAACACGTTTTCCGAAAGCCTCTCCTTGATAAGTTAAAGCTAATTCAGCTCCTGCTTGTGCGAGTTGACAGGCAATGCCCCAAGCAATTGAATGGTCATTCGCAATTCCCATAATAAGGCCACGTTTGCCCTCCATCAAACTTTTCATATTATTCTCCGTAAGACCGTAATGTTTTCAATTACTAAGAACTTTCATTTATACATAGCGTTGAAAAATAAGCGTTGCATTGGTACCGCCAAAGCCAAAAGTATTTGACAATACGGTATTCAGTTGTTGATAATCACGTCGTTCACGAACGATTGGCATATCAGCAAAAGCTGGATCAAGTTCTTCAATATGAGCACTTTCACAAATAAAATTATGATTCATCATTAACAATGTATAGATTGCTTCGTGAACACCTGCGGCTCCTAAGGAATGTCCTGTTAGAGATTTGGTCGCAGAAATGGGCGGGCATTGATCACCCGCTCCGAAAATACGTCGGATAGCTTCTATTTCAGGAGGATCACCAACAGGTGTTGCTGTTGCATGGGGATTGATATAATCAATTTTATTATTGACTGTTGCAAGGGCCATGCGCATGCATCGTTCTGCTCCCTCTCCTGATGGAGCGACCATATCATGTCCATCGGATGTCGCACCATACCCAACGATTTCTCCGTAGATTTTTGCACCACGCGCTTTAGCAAGTTCTAGATCTTCAAGGACCAAAACGCCAGCGCCTCCAGCAATAACAAATCCATCACGATTGACATCATAGGCACGTGAAGCTTTGTGAGGGATGTCATTATATCTGCTAGACATAGCGCCCATAGCATCAAATAAAACAGAGAGTGTCCAATCCAAATCTTCGCAGCCACCGGCAAAGATGCGCTTCTGTTTACCATATTGGATCATTTCATAAGCATTCCCAATACAATGATTGGAGGTAGCGCAAGCTGAAGAGATTGAATAGTTGATCCCTTTTATTTTAAAGAAAGTTGCTAATGTAGCAGATGCTGTAGAACTCATCGCTTTAGGGACAACAAAAGGCCCAACACGTTTTGGACCTTTTTGGCGTGTAACATCAGCAGCTTCTACGATTGATTGCGTTGAAGCACCTCCAGAACCCATAATAATCCCCGTGTGTTCGTTGGATACTTCATGAGGTTCTAGACCAGCATCAACAATCGCTTGATCCATGGCTATATGATTCCAAGCTGTTCCACGTCCATGAAAACGTAGAGCGCGTCGATCTACGAGTTCTTCTATATTAATATCAGGTTTACCGTAAACTCTGCTACGAAAGCCTAATTCAGCATATTGAGGTGCGTAAGAAATTCCGGATTTTGCCTCACGTAAACTGGTTAAAACGGCTTGAGGGTCATTTCCAATCGCGGAGACAATTCCCATTCCGGTTACAACAACTCGACGCATTCATACCTCCTTATTCCACACAGAATAGTAAAAAATTCTTCCTAAAGAAAATAACATTCAATCTTCTTTGAATAAAGCAACGCGCAAATCGTTTGCCTTGTAAATAGTTTCTCCATCTGCTTTTAGCCATCCATCAGCGATTCCTAAGACTAAATTTCCACGTCGAATGCGCTTAAAATCTATTTCATATTCAAGAAGTTTGGTTTGTGGCGTTACCATACCTGATAACTTTACTTCACCTGTTGATATCGCTCTTCCTTTTCCTGGTTCGCCCAACCAACCAAGAAAAAAACCTGTTAATTGCCACATACCATCCAATCCGAGACATCCTGGCATAACGGGATCGCCTATAAAGTGACAATTAAAAAACCACAGGTCTGATGTAACGTCAAATTCGGCACGAACCATTCCTTTATCATACGTGCCACCAGTTTCACTGATTTGAGTGATTCGATGAATCATCAACATTGGCGGTGCTGGCAATTGCGCATTACCCTTACCAAACATTTCGCCGCGAGCGCAGCTTAGAAGCTCTTCATAAGTGTAGCGAGACTTTTGTTCAGCCATGGTTACTCCATTTATTTGCATATATCTTTATTTCTGCGCTTTTCCCCAACTTAATTTTAGAGCAAATTTTAAAGAGAGGGAAATGATTTTATATCATTTTTAATGACAAAAGCCCTTTTTTATGTATTCTACATAGATAATTATTTAAAAATGGAATACAAGATTGCACTTTACTGTTCCTATTTTTTTCTATTTTTATCTTATTGAAGCAGGAAGATATTTTGGTTTGTGACATGTCAGGAAGTGCAGATAATTTAGATATGAATGAAGAGCAACAGTTCACAAAAGAATGTGGAGAAGGTGCGCAATATTATTCCACTTCTATGTTAGAAAAACGTTTGCGTGAAAATGGTTTGCGTCCAACACGTCAGCGATTAGAACTTGCGCATATGATTTTTTCTCAAGGAAACCGTCATATTACTGCTGAAGAGCTTTACGAGGAAGCGGTGAGGGCAGGTGTTCCTGTATCTCTAGCAACGGTTTATAATACGCTTCATCAATTTACGGAAGCAGGATTGTTACGGATTATTGCTGTAGAAGGTTCGAAAACTTGGTTTGATACCAATACCTCTGATCATTACCATTTTTATATAGAAGGCGAAAATCGTATTTTTGATATTCCATGTGATTTGGAAAAAGCTTCCATTATTAGAAATTTGCCTACACCACCAGAAGGTATGGAAATTTCACATGTTGATTTGATCGTTCGATTGAAACAAAAAAGTCAATCTTGTGATAGGGATTGAAGACGTTCAATGAGGAATAAAAATTAAACTTAATGCGTTTGAGTATTCACCAACCTTTTATTTTTTCATCAGGATAAATCCCCCATAATTGAGATTGATGAAGCCATCCATGAACGTTATTAAGAGTAATTTCGCACCATTGTCCATCGCATTGGTGGATATTGCCAATGACATTAGGCTCTACTTCTGCCAAAAGTTCTGCGTTGTCGGTGGGTTTTTTTCGTAGCATTAGCCTTTTTGTTTTATCTTTTTGCCATGGAATAGTTATAGCAGTTCGCTTTCCTGATAAAAGCGATTGATACACCCACCCTTCATCACCTTCTGCATCACGAATTTTGCGCCATTGATCATATTCTTGGATGATTTCAATAGGTAATCCCTTCTTTTTGTAAGTAAAAATGATAGAATAGTTACTTCCTGGCCCAACGCGTACGTTAACACGAGTAGGTTTAATCGAAGCAAATCGCGGAAGTGGTAAACCACTGGGACCTAAATTTTGATTAAGTGTTTGTGCGTGCAACAAACGCGGTGAACCTAATACGATGACTTTTGCTATTAAGATACATGATGCAAGCATTAAAACGTGATACAAACGAGAATTTTGCACACTGAACTCCTTTATTTCATCATATATTGGTCATTTAAAATCTGGAAGATTAAGATCGGAGACTGATAAAAATTATGCCATATCGCCCGTTAACGAGATCTAAACAATGAAAAAATTGTTACGAGAAGAGCAAAATGAGGAAAACAAAAGTTTGAATTTCGTAGTGTTTATCGTATTTACGAGGGGATGCCTGCAAATAAATATTGGATTTTTAGCGCGCTGTGTGTGTGAGAAAGATATTAAAACAGCCAAAGTATATTGTGGCTGAGGCAGCTTTTGTATAGGAAATCAGTGCTAAAATCTCTTTTTTCTAAGAGTGTTTGTCGAAATAAAAGTACAGTTATGGATGTTATGAATATGAAAACTATTCAGTAAAGGGATTATAATATGGCTTGAGAGGACAGTTTTGAATGGACAAAAGAACACGATACATGAAGCACTTAAACGTAAAAATATGAGGAGCGACATTATAGAATAGATTGATATATGAAGGGCTATTTTAACGGAAAAGTTTCCTGTGATAATTCAATGTACAAAATTTGCTATACTATGCTCTTATGCAATGATAGTGCTTATACGTGCTGGTACCATCATTCTATTTCACCGCTTTCAATGTTACGTAGTTCCTATTATTTAGAGTATTCATAAGAAACATTTTTGTTCTATTTGCAGAAAAAACCCGCTCATGATGTACAGAGATGTACAAGCAAAAATCTTGATTGATTCAATATAAGAGGGTGTTGAAAGATTTTACTATTCAAAGTTATTACTTAATATAAAAAACAATTATTTATGACAATAAATCAATAAGTTATAAATTGTAAATAAAAAATCTTTCATTAAAAATGATAATAGTAAGGCACTTATACCCATATTAAAATACAGCGTTTTCTCTGTTTATTTTCAAATTTTTTCGATTCAGTATAAAAAGCTTGATGAAAGAGAAGAGTTCACTCGATACACTTATGAGGTTAATGACATAAGTGATGGATAGAAGAAATTCATCAAGAAAAAAGAATCTATCGTGCAGTGGTTGAAATTCTTCATCCTTTAGAGAGATATAAAGAGTTGCGACATTACATTGTTTTATTACATAAGTGAAGGGAAAGAGGACTGTATGTTCTTATATCCTCACACAATCGCTTATTGCGATAGTGATTTGTGTTTTACAATCTGATTTAAAACCTTTTGAAAGATGCAGAGTATTTGAGGACAAAAAAGAAAATCATCATGAGACTTTCATATAAGAAACAGCTATTTAAAAAATAAAAAGAAGGAGAAAAATGACAGCGAAAAGTGACAAAAAAACATTTATACTCAATTCACATTTTACATAGAAATAAGTTGCTTAAGTATCTAAAGTGCTATTTGTTATCTATTTTTGAAAGCTATAAGAGTAAAGTAATCTCCCTTTAGGATAATAAATTTTATCACTTTCAGATAATTAACATATTAGTTTATAAACGAAACTACGAGACAACATTGCAAGCAAAAAACCACAGGTAAGTAACCTATTGAAATGCCTATAAAGATAAAATTTTCTGCTAGCTTATTCTCTGTTGCTTATGCAATTCTATGACGCATTCAAAGTATATCACTTTACCGCAATAGTTCGTCCGTTACTAACAAAACCTTCTCTTTGTGCACGCTTACGAGCAAGCTTACGTGTACGACGAATAGCTTCAGCTTTTTCACGAGCACGCCTTTCAGATGGCTTTTCATAATAACTACGCATTTTCATTTCACGGAAGATACCTTCACGCTGCATCTTTTTTTTCAACGCGCGAAGCGCTTGATCAACATTATTATCACGAACGAGTACTTGCACTATTTATCCTGCTTTTTTCAGTGTCATAAATGATAGGAAAAACCTACGTCCTTTTAAAGGTACATCCAAAAGGACAAAAGCTTATATCATATAAATAAGACATTTGTCTATATAGCTTTTTAAAATTCTATTTTTTTTGTAATAAAATGCCTTTTATAATGAATGATAGAATTTACATGGTTATAAACTTATGAAAGTCCTTGTATTTGATCATTTTCGTCAAGATGAATTTTTTCAGCGGCAGGATAATGCGGTAAGCCCGGCATGGTCATAACATCTCCACAAATGACAACAATAAAGCCGGCTCCCGCACAGAGACGAACTTCTCGTACAGGAATTTCAAAATCAACAGGAGCACCATATTGCTTGGGATCAGCAGAAAAAGAATAAGGTGTTTTTGCCATACAAATAGGGTAAGTGCCAAACCCTTCTTTTTCCCAAGATTCAAGTTGTTTAAGAATAGTCGCAGAGATGATGGCGCCACGCCCACCGTATAACTTTGTTATAATACAATTAATTTTTTGAACGAGGGGGATATCATCTTGATAGAGAACTTTAAAGTCGGAATCTTGCTTTTCAATTAAGGTAACGAGTTCTTGTGCAAGTGCTACTGCACCTTTTCCACCTTGTTCCCAATGTTTACAGATAAGTGCTTTATGTCCAGTTGTTGCAACTATTTTTTGTAATGTTCTTATTTCAGCATCGCTATCGCTGTCAAAATGATTAATCGCTACAACACAAGGAATACCGTAGAGCGCCATATTTTTGATGTGTCGTACAAGATTAGCTGCTCCCTTTTCTAAAGCGGTGATATTTTCTTCTGTCAGGTTATTTTTATCCACACCACCATTCATTTTTAATGCACGAATCGTTGCGACAATCACTGTTGCATTTGGGACAATACCGGTTTGCCGACATTTGATGTTGAAAAACTTTTCTGCTCCAAGATCGGCTCCAAATCCTGCTTCTGTGACAACATAATCAGCAAGTTTTAAAGCGGTTTTTGTTGCTATAACTGAGTTGCAACCATGAGCAATATTGGCAAAAGGTCCTCCATGAACGAGAACAGGATTATTTTCAATTGTTTGTACAAGGTTGGGTTGGATGGCGTCTTTGAGAAGAACGGCCATTGCGCCTTCTGCGTTGAGATCAGCCACTGTTACGGGTGTTTTATCATGACGATAGGCAACAATAATTTTTTTGAGTCTTTGTGTAAGGTTTTCTAAATTTTCAGAAAGACAAAGAAGTGCCATAATTTCTGATGCAACAGTAATATCAAAACCTGTTTGGCGTGGAAAACCATTTGTTATGCCCCCCAATGAAATAACGATATCGCGCAATGCACGGTCATTCATATCAAGAACGCGCTTCCAAACAATGCGACGTGGATCAATGTTTAGGGGATTCCCCCAATAGATATGATTATCGATCATTGCGGCAAGAAGATTATGAGCTGCTGTAATAGCATGAAAGTCACCGGTAAAATGCAAATTAAGGTCATCCATTGGGATAACCTGCGCATAACCACCACCAGCTGCACCACCTTTGACACCAAAACAGGGGCCTAAAGACGGCTCTCTCAAAGTGGCTATTGTTTTTTTGCCAATGAGATTAAGAGCATCACTCAGTCCAACGGTTGTTGTTGTTTTTCCTTCTCCAGCAGGGGTAGGATTGATAGCAGTGACAAGGATAAGTTTACCATCTGGATTGTTATTGAGCGATTTTATGTAGGAGGAAGAAATTTTAGCTTTATCATGACCATAGGGAATGAGATTTTCATGTGCGATACCAATTTTCTGTGCAATTTCAGTAATATGTTGCTTTTTAGCAGTGTGAGCAATTTCAATATCTGTTTTATGCATGGAAAAATTCTCTAAATTGAGCTTTTATTAACGTTTTGGACCTGTACTCTACGGATTAATGAGAAAAATCCATAAAGACTAGAAAGTATAAGATATCATAGAGGTCAATGATATGGCGCGCAAGAGATAATGCTAAAAGACGACAAGAGGATTCTTAGTCGTTTTTTTGGAAAAAAGAATCTCTATTTTTTTAAGTTTCAATAAGTTTTTAGCTAGCCTACCATATCACTCTCAAGTTCAGCTAATGATGAACATCAGAAGAAAGTCTTTAGGGAATTAATTTAAAAACTTTTGACACAGCGATATCGATGCGATTTTTATATCTCATAATTTGTTATTTCGAATAGCACACTGAAAAAGTTTTAGATGTTGGTAAACCCCTATTGGGGGGTATACTTAAAGTTCCTCTTAAGATGGGGTGGACAAAAATGAAATATTCAGAAAGATCTATATATCCATGGATGGAAAAGAGAAATAAGCACGTAAAAAATTATCCAACTGATTAAAAAGTATAATCCAGAAGAGATCAAAAAAAAGTGCATAGATTGAGAAACGAGAGCAACAACACACACCAACTTATGCAGTCGCTACGATTATCGCTAATAAAAAGCGCATTTGGGTTGAATTGAAGGCTGCATGACATCCCATTATACCAAAATGGCTAAAGAAACGACTCGCAATAGAATGGAATAAAAAGCCATAAGAAGATCAAAGATAAGCAAAAAATAAATAACATAAAGGAAATTCAAGGGGCTTGAATTTACGAACAAGATATTTTGATAGATGGCGCACCCGAAGAGATTCGAACTCCTGACCCCCAGATTCGTAGTCTGGTGCTCTATCCAGCTGAGCTACGGGTGCACACATTTTGATTTTCTACATTATCTAAGATACAAGAGTTCCTAATCGTTTCATTAAAGAAATGCAAGTGAAACTTGGGTCGTAATAAAAAAAATCTCTCTTTTTTATGAGATATTTAAAAAAAGAATATAATATATTATGGTTTCAGTTGGATTTTGGATAAGGTCATTTTCTTTGCTGTGACCGTACCAAGCAATATGAACGATAGTTAACTTGACGTTTTCGTCTGTGAACGATAGTCAGCCAGAGATGATATGTGTTTTTGCGGTGGGGGTAAGATATATACCTGCTGTTTGGTTTTTGTGTAAAACGCCGATATGACTGTTGAAAACTATTTCAGATAAACATGACACAGCAAAGGTGGATGTATGGCGTTATTAAAAAAGATCTTTCCATTGGTGTTTTTAATTGTCGTTTTAACGGTTACTTATTGGGCTGGAAAACAGAGTGCAGAAAAAACCATTTCTATGGTGGATAAAACAAGTATATCGTATCAAGCTTCAAAGGGAGCAATGGGAAAACCTGCGACGAAAGTTGTCGTTGACCGTGTGAAGATTCAAGATCTTTATGAACACCTTAACGTTCTTGGGAGTGGAAAAGCACTTGCTGAAGTAGATTTAACCCCTTTATCATCAGGTGTTATTGATAAGCTTTTTGTGTCTGCTGGTACAAAAGTACAAGTGGGGGATGTGATTGCAAAGCTTGATTCTAAAAAGGAAGAAATAGCGGCTGCAAAAGCAAAAGTACAACGTGATAATAATGCGTTAACGCTTTCACGCATTCTTAAATTACGTGCCAGCAATACAGCAACGGAAGTTCAAGAAATTACAGCACGTTTAGAGTTGGATAACGCAAATTTGGTTTTGCGTAACGCTGAGCTAGATCTCGACCGGCGAACAATTCTTGCACCGATTCCTGGAGTTGTTGGTATTTTACCTGTTGATGCGGGGAATAACGTGACCCTTAATACTATAATAGGCCGTATTGAGAATAGAGAACGTATTTTGGTCGATATATGGGCCCCTGAACGCTATGTATCACGCATCCATAAAGGAGATGAGGTAACGGCAACATTAACCGCGCAGCCAGATAAATCTTTTGTTGGTCATATTTACGCGATTGATAATGTTGTTGACCCAGAAAGTCGCACACTTCATGCTCAGGTTGAAATCAATAATGAAAAAGATACGCTCATGTCTGGTATGTCCTTTTCTGTTGCTTTGCAATTCCATGGTGGTTCTTTCCCTGTCGTTAATCCTCTTGCGATTCAATGGAACAGTAAAGGGTCATTCGTTTGGCGTGTGAGAGAAGGAAAAGTAGAGTCTATTCCCGTATCGATTATTCAGCATAAAGCAGATCAGGTTTTCGTGAAAGCCCCTCTAGAAAATGGTGATCAAGTTGTTATTCAAGGGGTGCAAATGCTTTACCCAGGAAGTAAAGTAATTATTGATAATCCAAAGCCCCATCAACAGCAATTATCAGCAGTTTATGGAGCGGATATACAATGAGCCAAGCATTGAGCACAAAGCAGCCAATGTCGCAGGCGGAGAAAGGTGGTCTCATTGCCTTATTTATTCGCAGACCGGTTTTTACTTTTGTTTTAAATGCCATAATCATCATTGCAGGGTTTGCAGCATGGTTAAATGTTGATGTGAGAGAATTACCCGATGTTGATACGCCAGTAACAACAATTGTGACGATGTTTTCTGGTGCATCAGCGGAAACAATTGATCGTGAAGTGACAAAAGTTATAGAAGATGCTGTTTCTCGTGTGTCAGGTGTTAAGACGATTTCTTCAACATCTGCTTTTGGACGCTCCCGTGTGCAGATTAATTTTAATGTCGGTGTTGATTTGAATGTTGCGGCATCTGACATCCGTGATGCTCTGTCTCGCATTGCTTATTCTTTACCCAAAAATGCTGATGTTCCTTTGATCATTAAAGCAGATTCGAATGCTGCTGCCATGATGTATTTGGTTGTAACGTCACCAATAATGAGTATTGATGATTTAACAACAGTTGTAGACGATCAGATTGTGGATGCAATTTCTGCTGTTGATGGTGTTGGTGATGTTCAGGTCGATAGTGCTCGCACAAAGATTTTTCAGATTGATATCGATCAAGCAAAACTTGCAAGTTATGGATTAACTGTCGCAGATATTTCACGTGTTCTTGCTGATATGACAACGGATGTGCCAGTAGGATCGTTACGCAATTCTAAGCAAACTTTAGTTGTCCGTGCTACTGCACGTTTAACAACACCAGAATCTTTTGAACAAGTTGTTTTAAAGCCTCATGTTCATCTTGGTGATGTTGCACACGTTACTTTATCACCTGATTTAGAAACGGTTATTCTTCGTATCAACGGAAAGACAGGGATTGGATTAGGGATTGTGCGTAAAGCACAATCCAACACCCTTAATATTTCTGCAGGCGTGAGAGCCGTTGTTGATAATCTCAAAAGTGTCATCCCTTCTTCTGTAAATATAGACGTTATTAGTGACGATGCAATTTTTATTAAAAGCGCTCTTCATGAGGTTGAGGTTGCGTTGGTCATTTCTATTTTGAGCGTTATCTTGGTTATTTTTCTTTTTCTCAGAGACATTCGTGTCACGCTGATACCTGCCGTATCTCTTCCAGTCGCTTTGATTGGTACCATTGCAGCGATTTATCTTGTAGGGTTTTCATTGAATATTCTCACATTTTTAGGACTTGTTTTAGCAACAGGGCTTGTTGTTGATGATGCCATTGTTGTTCTGGAAAATATTGTTCGGTGGCGCAATATGGGGTTAGGTTCCAGAGCTGCTGCGGTGTTAGGAACCCGTGAAGTATTTTTTGCTGTTGTCGCAACAACTTTGACTTTAGTGGCTGTGTTTGTCCCTATCTCCTTTCTTCCTGGACAAGTTGGAGGACTTTTTAGAGAATTTGGTTTTGTTTTGGCAATTTCTATTTTGCTTTCTTCAATCGTTGCCTTAACGCTTTGTCCTATGTTGGCTTCCCGTTTTCTCAAAGAACCTATTGAGGAGGAAGAAGAAAAAGCCCATCATCATTTTACTTTTTTATATAAATTGGGTTCTTTGTTTCATAAAGCCTATACGTACAGTTTGCATAAGTGTTTAGGAAAGCCTTGGGCTGTTTTTTTTGCTTCACTTATTTTTGCAGCTCTTTGCGTTGGAGGCTATACGAAGTTGCAACAAGAATTAACGCCAGCAGAAGACAGAGCCCTTATCTTTTTGGTCATTAATGGACCACAAGGTATTTCAACACAATATTTGAACGAGCAGGTAGAGCAAATTGAAGAGAGTTTACAGCCATTACGTGATGCGGGTGAGATTTCTAATAGTTACTCTATCGCGGGTATTGGCGGTTCACCCAATACTGCTTTTTTGGTTTTATTGCTTTCATCTTGGGATAAACGTTTACGCAGTCAGCAAGAAATCGTGAAAGATGTTAATGCAAAGGTTAGGCAGTTTCCGGCAGTTTTTGTGTTTGCTGCCCAGGGAAATTCTTTAGGTGTAAGAGGAACGGGGCAAGGGTTACAATTTGCAATTCTTGGCAATGATTATGCAACACTACAACCCATTGCTGATAAGTTGGTGCGTGCTTTACAAGCTGATCCACGTTTTATTCGCCCACGTCTTACTGTTGATGCTACACAACCGCAATTTTTTATTGAAATCAATCGAAAAAAAGCCTCCGATTTAGGGATTGATATCACCAACTTGGGCGATACATTACAAGCAATGTTGGATGGTAAAAAGGTTGGTTCCATTAACGTGGATGATCATTCTTACGATGTTAAATTGATATCGCGTAAAAATTCCATGAAAAGTCCTAGTGATTTAGAAAATATTTTTTTAAAGACTAAAGACAATCGATATGTTCCTTTATCGGTGATTGCGCGTTTACACGAAAAAGCTATCGCCCCCCAATTAAAACGGGAAAAGCGCATGAGCGCTATCATTTTAAGCGCAAATCTTGCTCCAGGTATTACTTTAGGGGATGCTTACCAAACTGTACAAAAAATTGCATCCCCTTTGTTATCGAAAGGAACCTATGTAGTTCCCTTAGGGGAAGCTGAAACACTTAATGAAACATCTTCCAGTTTTATGATTGTTTTTGGCATTGCCTTTGTGATTATTTTATTGGTTTTAGCGGCCCAGTTTGAAAGCTTTATTTCAGGATTCATCATCATGGCCACTGTTCCATTAGGGATTGGTTGTGCTGTAATTGCTATGCTCTTAAGTGGTGTGAGTCTTAATATTTACAGTCAAATTGGTTTAATTCTGTTAATTGGCGTTATGGCAAAAAATGGTATTCTGATTGTAGAATTTGCAGATCAATTACGTGATCAGGGAAGAAGTGTGCGTGAAGCTGTAGAAGAAGCAGCAAATATTCGCCTTCGTCCAGTTTGCATGACAATGATTTGTGCTATTTTAGGAGGCATCCCTTTGGTTTTAGCCAAAGGTGCTGGTGCAGAAGCGCGTATAGCTTTAGGTTGGGTTATCGTTGGTGGTTTAGGTTTAGCAACTATTTTTACGCTTTACGTTACACCGGTTGTTTATCTTTTTTTGGGGCGTTTTATAAGATCAAAAGTAGAAGAAGATTTGCGCTTAACAAAAGAACTCAATCAAGTTAAATGATGTATCGAGTAGAAAAGATTTGAAAGTTTATTCTTGTAAAAATATCATTGTCGGATCTTATTTTTTTACTTTTATATTCCTTCATTTTGATGTGAGCAGTGAAAAGAGCGAGCAATAAAGGAAACTGCTTTCTACTTTTTTATTGTTTAGACATAAATTTCATTATCAATAACCGTATAGGGTAAGCTTATGGGAGATAGCTTTTCGATTCGAAATGAAAAGGCTTTTGAAGCTGCATTGAGAGCTTTAAAGAGCCATGCTACAAAGGATGGGGTCTCTGATATTCGTCAGCATTTTGTAGAGGATGACCAGCGTTTTTCCCATTTTTCTCTCAGACTTGATGATCTTCTTTTTGATTTTTCAAAATGTGGTGTAACATTTAAAACATTACAACTTTTAGATGATTTAGCTGTCGCAGCAGATGTGTTAGGCCGGCGTGATGCAATGTTTTCGGGACAAGCCATTAATACAACTGAAAAACGTTCCGTTCTTCATATTGCATTACGTTTACCGGCTGATGAAATTTTCATGTTGGATGGTCATGATCTTATTCCCGATATTCAAGACGTCCTTGAAGATATGGAAAGATTTTCTGAAAAGGTACGTGATGGCCGCTATAAGGGAAGCAGTGGAAAGAGAATAAGTGATATTGTCAATATTGGTATTGGTGGCTCTGATCTTGGTCCTGCAATGGTCACATATGCTTTAAAACCTTATCATGATGGTCCACGTTGTCATTTTGTTTCTAACGCTGACAGTGCTCATATTTCTGATACTCTCTCTATTTTGAATCCAGAAACAACGCTTTTTGTCATTGCTTCTAAAACTTTTACAACGGCTGAAACAGTGGTAAATGCTCAAGTTGCACGTCAGTGGATTTTTTCACATTTAGGGGAAGAAGCTATTCACAAGCATTTTGTTGCTGTTTCGAGTGCGCTTGATAAAGTGGCAGAATTTGGCATAGATCCCACAAGAGTTTTTAAATTTTGGAGTTGGGTTGGAGGACGTTATTCAATTTGGTCCGCCATTGGCCTTGTTGTTATGTTTGCAATAGGGGGGCAAAATTTTCGGCAATTTCTCAATGGCGCTTTGCAAATGGACCAACATTTTAAAACCATGCCTTTGCATAAAAATATTCCTATTCGATTTGCTCTTTTAGGGTTCTGGCATCGTGTTATTTGTGGTTATTCAACACGCTCTATCATTCCCTATGCACAACGCTTAATACATTTTCCAGCTTATTTACAACAGCTTGATATGGAATCAAATGGGAAGCAAGTCTCGCTGGATGGAAAACCATTAAATTTTTCAAGTGGTCCGATCGTTTGGGGTGATTCAGGAACAAATAGTCAACATGCTTTTTTTCAGCTTCTGCATCAAGGAACAGATGTTATTCCTGTAGAATTCATTTTATTTATCAAAGGGCATGAGAAAAATTTACACTCTATGTATGAGATGTTGCTAGCAAACTGTTTAGCGCAATCAAAAGCCTTGATGAAAGGGCGTAGTATTGAAGATGCTCGGCATATCTTGATACAAAATGGTGTTGACGCAAGAGAAGCAGATCACTTAGCACTTCATAGAAGTTTTAAAGGAAATCGTCCCAGTATTATGCTGGTTCAAGATTTATTAACGCCTTTTGCACTCGGTCGTCTCATTGCGCTTTATGAACATCGTATTTTTGTTGAAGGTATTTTAATGAATATTAATTCGTTTGATCAATGGGGTGTTGAACTTGGTAAGGAATTAGCAAATGAGTTATTACCCATTCTTCGTGGAGAAAGTGAAGCGGATAATCGCGATAGTTCAACATTAGGATTGCTCGCCCATATTCAAGCAAGACGTGCAAAATAATATAATTTGATAATAAGTTCTGTGCGAACTAAGCAAAGGTAGAATGAGAGAGGAATATGAGACAATTCTTTATTTTACTCTGCGCTCCCTTATTTTTTTGAATTAGGTTTTTGTAAAAGAAAATAAATGAAGTGCAAAAATTCTAAAAACGATAAAGAGCTTTAAAAGGTTTTGAAAACCTTTTATGAATTCTTTTAAAATCCTTTGAAAAAAATAGATTGGTACAAAACTACAGATCAAAGCACACAGAACTCATTGGCGAGTTACGTTAAGGACATTCTAATAATATCGTTTTAGTTAAACTTTGGCGGAGAGAGAGGGATTTGAACCCTCGATAGAGTCACCCCTATGCCGCATTTCGAGTGCGGTGCTTTCAACCACTCAGCCACCTCTCCATATGAAGTGCGAAAAAATTCGCACCACTTAAATATAGCATCTGATGGGTAGATAACCTTCAATTGTTTTTGGTACAACCTTTTTTTCTTTTTTATAGGACTTTATTGACAGAGAATAGAAATTCCTTCATATATGCAGAATATGAGTGTGGAGAGTTCTGCGCTCGTTTGTGTTGAGGAAGGTTTTATCCTTCTTTAAAATTGGTTACGACTGATAAAAAGCAGCCTATTTTCCCTTATTTCAAGGTAAAAATTAAATAAGAGCTGGAGTGAACGGAAGGATAAAAAATGTTCGCAGTCATTAAAACCGGTGGTAAGCAATACCGCATTGTTGCTAACCAAGTGGTAAAAGTTGAAAAAGTTATTGGAAATGCGGGTGATGTTGTTGAATTCAATGACGTATTGATGGTTGGGCAAGAGGGTAGTGCGGTTATTGGGACACCTGTTGTTGCTGATGCACGGGTAACGGCTGAAATTTTAGAACAGGCACGTGGACGCAAGGTTATCGCATTTAAGAAGCGTCGTCGTCAGAATTCTAAGCGCACGCGTGGTCATCGTCAAGAATTTACAACACTGCGTGTTTTAGAAATTTTAATGGGTGGTTCAAAGCCTAAAAAAGCAGCTGCGAAACCCATAAAAGAGGAAGCAACGGCAGCAAAAGGAACAAAAGATACTGCTGTTGAGAAGAAAGCTGAAAAAACAGCTGAAAAAAAGACTGCATCGCAGAAGAAAGCGGCTGTAGCATCAAAAAGTAAGAAAGATTAAAGGAGAGCGTCTATGGCACATAAAAAAGCTGGTGGTTCCTCGCGGAATGGTCGCGATTCAGAATCGAAACGTCTAGGCGTTAAAAAGTTTGGTGGTGAAAGCGTTATTGCTGGAAATATTATCGTCCGTCAGCGTGGTACACGTTGGCATCCCGGCGACAATGTCGGCATTGGAAAAGACCATACGCTTTTTGCTTTATCAGAAGGGAAGGTTTCTTTTCAACGGAAAGCAGGTAACCGTTCCTATGTTTCAGTTATTCCTATGGTGGAGGCAGCAGAGTAATCTGTAGAATTTTCTCTAGCCATTAACTGGAATTTCATTGGATTTCAGTTGTAGTTTTTAAATATTAAAAGGGAAAGATAGTATGTTATCTTTCCCTTTTTGCATTGGTACTATAATAAATCTAGAAAGTATACGGAAAACGAAAAAGGTAAAATTGGGGAAATGAATCTTTTCAATGAGGGGAGGAATTTGTTAGTATATTTGTGTATGATGATAGTGAAAAGAATTTACTTTCTTTTTATGCATAAAGAGGTACTTAGTATTTTTTTAGAAGAGAGGCAATTTTTTCGGTAAATTATGAGAAATTTAATGAAAGCATTATTTATGTGATCATTTTGATAAAGAGGAATTTTTTTATCAGTATGTGTGATGGTGATGGGGGTATATTATTTTTGGATGGTGATGGGGGCAGGTCAGATGAGGCCATTCTTTTAAAAAAGAAGGAATAAAAAATCCATAAAGCTGAATGATTAAAGCTTCTTTTAGGGAATATGTATTGAAGCATTTCTGTCAAACGACGGTGAATTATATTTTTGAGGAGGACTCAAGATATAAAAATAACCAATGTGCAATCAGCTATCTTCAAGAGTATTTTTTCTCTTTTCACTATTTATTGTACATTATTGAAAATCAACCAGCATAAGGGCTTAAAGTTAAGACAATAATTGCTTTTCGTTTTTGTGCTTTATTTATCTCATTTGACGAAATGTCTAGAAAGTAAGATATTTATAGCATGTTTTTAAAGTTTAGTGGTTTATGATAGTGTTTGGGGGGTACTTTACAAATGTGTGACAGAGGGCATTGTGTGTTTGCGATATTGATTGAAGCAAAGGATTAGCTTAAAATATATCAATGTTATATGATTGAGGGATTAGTATCGTAGGATGAGCTGCACAGAATTTTAAAGATAGTAAGTTGCATAGAGCAATTTTAAATGGTGTAATAAATTTATAAGAGAGGTAGTCGATTAAATCAACTTGTAGGAAGAGTTAAAAATGTTAACTGAAGTTACAGATGATTGAGGAGGATGCTTTCTTATAGGGAGAATAATAGCAAGTTATGTTAAATAATTTGGGATAAAGAGAGCGTCTTTAAAACATAGTTTTCAGGTGATTGGGGCTGTAAAAATCGGGGTTTTGTCTTTGTAAAGTAAGAGTTTAAGAGTCAGATTTGCTTATGATGGTTTTAAGCAACCCGCGGGGTTATAATATCCAATTGTTTTATCGGTTATCTTGAGGTATTTAAGCACCTCACTTAGTTCTATTGCGTAAAACAAAAAGTCGTAGTGTTGTGTACATCTCGTATTTTTGAAAATGTGGCTTTGAAATGAAATTTATCAGAGATTTTGTATTCAAATGTGAGGGCAGTTTGAATTCATGATGAGATGTGAGGAAGCAGAAGCAATGAATGTAGATTTTACCGAGAGTGAAATCCTGTCTATCAAATCTGTACAACTTGCTGCTGCTTTTAATCATAAAAATGATGCGATTTATGCTGCTGCTGAATTGCTTGTACAGGTTGGCGCAGTTGACAAATGTTATTTGGCAAGCATGCTCGCACGTGAAGAAATAACGAATACTTGGTTGGGTAATGGGATAGCCATTCCTCATGGCATGGTTGAAAATAGTGATTTAATCATCAAGGATGCTGTTGCTGTTATACAGGTTCCTGCTGGTGTTGAGTGGCAGGATGGAAAGAAAGCACATTTGGTTATTGCCATTGCAGCGTGTCCAGATCGCTATAGAGAAATTTGTAAAAAATTAACGTCTCTTTTATTTGATAAAAAACAGCTTGAAGTACTTGCAACAACTACGGACAAACAGCAAATTGTTACAACTCTGTTTGGTCAAGATATAAAGAAAGAAAAAGCTTTTATTGGTGATCTTTCGGTGTGTCAGGAATGGACTTTAGATTATCCGAGTGGTCTTCATGCACGACCAGCTTCTCTTTGGGTTGATTTTGCAAAAAAGATTCAAAATTCTATCAGAGTTCGCTATGGTCAATACGCCGTTGAAATGAAAAATTTGGTTGGCTTATTGCAATTAGGCGCAAAAAACGGTGATGTTCTGATTTTTTCTACAGATGCTGTAGAAGGAGCACAACTTCTTAAGGAAGCGATTTCTATTGTAAAAAAGGTGAGCATCAGTGAAAAATGCATGATGAGAGAAGTGGAATCTCAAACAAAGACTTTTCATGGTTGGTATCCACGCTCTATGCAAAAAGGCATTTCTGGTGTTGGAGCAAATTCAGGATTAGCGTTTGGTAAGATTTTTGTTTTAAGGCAGAATAATATTTCCATAGTAGATCAGCCTATTGATTTTGCAGCTGGTGCAACATGTCTTGAAAATGCTCTCACAAAAACAAAACAAAAAATGGAATCAGTGATTTCTGATATTACAGTACGTATGGGAGCGGATTCTGCGGCGATTTTTTCTGCGCAAATGGTTTTGCTTGAAGATGAAAATCTCATAGCTCAAGCTTGTCGTTTTATAGCAGAAGGTCATGGTGTTGCTTGGTCTTGGGATAGAGCTGTTCGGCAATTTTCAGATATGTTTTCTAAGGTGAGTAATCCTTTATTAGCAGCACGTGCTGTTAATTTAGTTGATGTTGGTCGTCGTGTTTTAGGTGAAATAAATCCATCCTATCGATCATTCTTTTTAAATGATATTCCAAGTGGTGTTATTCTGGTTACAAATGATCTTTCTCCTTCTGATGTTGCACAACTTGATGGTACAAAAGTAAAAGGATTAGCAACAGCATGGGGAGGTCCACTCTCTCATACAGCTATTTTGGCGCGTACTCTTGATATTCCGATGGTTGTTGCTTTAGGTGATGATATTTTATCGATACAGTCTGATGTCCAGGCTATTATTGATGGAGATAACGGGTTTATTTATCTTGATCCTACGCTTGAAGATGTTGAAGATGTTCAAAGGCATATTGATACTGTTGCGCAGAAACGTGTCAGTGAGATAAGTGCATGTAGATTACCAGTATACACGACAGATGGTCAAAGAATTCGTATCATGGCTAATGTCAATTATGCAAATCAGGTTCCTGTTGCGCTAGATTTAGGGGCTGAAGGTGTCGGACTCATGCGTACAGAATTTTTATTTTTAGAAAACCCCAATATTCCAGATGAAGAAGCACAATTTGATGTGTATCGTGCGATGATTGCAGCCGTAGGGGATAAGCCATTAATTATTCGTGCGCTTGATATTGGTGGGGATAAACAGGTTACGCATTTACATTTATCTAAAGAAGATAATCCTTTTTTAGGTGTTCGAGGAACACGGCTTTTGTTACGTCGGCGTGATCTTTTGGTTCCTCAGTTACGTGCTTTGTATCGGGCAGCAAAAGAGGGTGGAGATCTATGGATTGTATTTCCGATGGTGATGTCTGTTTCAGAGATTATTACTATAAAAAAGATTGCAGAAGAAATCCGCAATGATACTGATGCACCAAAATTAAAACTTGGTATTATGATCGAAGTTCCATCAGCGGCTATTATGGCAGATGTGTTGAGCGCCTATGTTGATTTTTTTTCAATTGGAACCAACGATTTAACACAATATACAATGGCTGTTGATCGGCAAAATCCGCACCTTGTGTCTGAAGCAGATAGCCTTGATCCAGCAGTTTTGCGTATGATTTATCAGACTATTCAGGGAGCAGCACAACATAAATGTTGGGTTAGTGTATGTGGTGGTGTGGCTGGAGATCCTTTTGGTGCGATGATTTTGACTGGATTGGGAATTAATGAGCTTTCTATGATATCTTGCGATATTGCTCCAGTAAAGGCGTGTTTACAGACTCATAGTTTTGAAGATATGAAAATTTTAGCACAAAAAGCACTACAATGTGAAACAGTACGAGCTGTACGCGCTCTAAGCAAGGATATTCGGTGGTAAAGAACATTAAGAGAAAAGAACTTGTTCATTGTGCAAAGTCTTAGATCTTGAGTATTATGGACCATTGTTTTTTAGAGCGGATTATAGGCAACATAAAAATAACAAGCAGGTGGGTTTCATCTCAAGAGAGCAGTTTAAATCAAATTTGTCGTGGTTAAGAATCCTCATTTTGGGGAGAAGGAAGAAGGCTAAAACTGATTTTTCTTGAAACGGAATTTATTATCTAAATGAAGTAATTTTAATATTAGAAATTCATATCGCTATTATTCTATTGATTATTGGGACAATCAATGCAGATAGACGAGAGATGTTTAGTGACTTTATTGTAAAGAAAACATAAATCATATGCCAATTTTAAAAGCAGCGTTTTTTTAAGCAGAAGGTGTGTAAGTAAGCATGAAAGTTTATGGTTGGAGATAAGCTTTTTATTCCCATGTTTGCATTATACATAACTATCCACGGAAAAAGTTTTTTCTTAAAAAGGAAGGATGTGCTTGTTATTCAACAGATATCAGCTTTTATTTTAATCAATGAATTTATTTTTTGAGTTTTGAATGTATAATTTAAGCTTGCACGTTATTTCTTTCTGGGTATAGTGTGCGGACCTCTGGAGAGGTGGCCGAGTGGTTGAAGGCGCACGCCTGGAACGCGTGTATATGGGAAACCATATCGAGGGTTCGAATCCCTCTCTCTCCGCCATTTATCATAAAGTTGGTGGGTGATATAAAAGTTAGGGAATTTTAAGCTCTTTGGTTTTGTTAATTTATTTTTTTATCTATCTTATGCCCCTAAATGAATTTTCATTATCTTGATAGTATGGTCTTATAAATTCAATATTCTTTGGCTTTTTTATTTGCAATTGATGTTTTCTCTATAAGAAATTGCTACGAATTATCCTCTCCAAAGTCGATAATTCATCATCACTCTCGCCCCAAATTGCTATAATAGCTGGACAGGTGTTTAAATCGATGGTTAGGGGGAGAGGCTCATTTTCTTTAAAAAAGAGCATAAAATGAACGACATTTTCCCAAGAATGAAGCTTTTGCTGCCATAGATTAACATCTTTTATGATACGATTGTTAACTTTGTTGATAAGAAAGATAATACGCCCTTTTTTCTTAAAACGACTTGGTGTTTGTGAAAACACTCCCGCAATAAGGTTAACGGCGCTTTCAAGTAGATCATTTTCATAGCAATGTGCAAACAAAGTGGGCGCAATCCCCCCGTGCAGGCGGGCTCCTACTTCGATCATTACTGGACCACGAGCGGTGTGCATGATTTCCATATGTGCAGGCCCATATTCAATTCCCACCGCGCGAATGCACTGTTTTGCATAAGAGATAAGAGCGGCATAAAGAGGATCTTGAGCATCAAGCACATCAAGCGATTCATAAACAAAGGCACTTCCATTATGAATACCCTTTTTATATTGCGATAAAGCGCATATCTTTATAGCTTCTTCCTTTACAATGGCATCTACGATGTATTCTTCTCCTTCCAATCGTTCTTGGAGCAAATAAGCCTCGTTAGGTGTGCCAAAAATATTTTTTTGCGTCCAGTCAATTTCAGAAATCCACGCCGCCACTTCTTCCCGGTTAGAGAAAAACAAAACTCCATCGCTTCCTGCAGAATCGTTTGGCTTTACCACATAGCCACTGAGGCTTTCAAAATCATCGAGAGCACAATCACCTTTTGTAAGAATTTTTGATCGAATATAGGATAAACCATTTTCACAAAGGCGCCTTTGCATTGCAGCCTTTTTTCGCCGCCAATCGGTGGTCAAGGGGTTATTTCCGGCACAACCATAATAAGCAGCCAATTGTTCTGCACAATAAATACCTATTTCGGAGCCTGCCACCACGGCTTTTATCGCACCGACAGGAAAGCGCTGTTTTATTTCATCGACACTATGAAGTTTCGCTTCTACCATGCCCTCACCCTGATAAGAGAGCATAAAGTGTGAAAAAGGAACTGGTTGAGAGACAACGCCATAACAAGCATAGCCTAATTTTTGTAAAGCAGGACTATAAAGAGCACCCGTGGAGAAAGGATCGATAATAAGAATGGATTTACTCATACTTTGGCCCGCTGTGATGAAAGGAAAAAAACATAAATAAAAATTATCAGCCCTATAAGGGGGAGAAGGTAAATGGCTGCTTGAGGTCCCATAAGGGCAGAGCTTGTAAGAAGACCAAGGATAACATAACCAGCCGATTGAGAGAGAGTATAAAGCATGCCGCTATAGCTTCCCACCAGCTCTGCTTGAGTTTCTGTTCGGGTTGCTTCAATCATATGTTTGCGGGCGTTAATCCGCATGGTATTCATTGAAAAGCCAATAAAAAAGCAAAAAATCACAGCCCAATAAGGCGATTGCGTGGTGCTAAAAATAAGATCAGCTAAACCCAATATAAGGGCTGGAAGGATGAATTCAAAGCGCGGGATCTTGATAAAAGCAGCCAGAAAAGCGCCCACACCTGCAACAGCACTGCACAACCCATAATATTCAGAGCCAAAATTTTTCACACTCTGAAAAAGGATAGTTGCCAGTGTATTATAAGCGCAAATGTGAAAGCCAATAAGGCCTATGCAGATGCATAAAAGTTTAAGCTCTAGGGAAAGCCCATCTGCTTTGCGGTATAAGCATTGGCTCTTTATCGGTGATAGGCGGCAAGCTGTTTGTAGTGCTGTCGGCATGATATTCATCGCGAAAGATGACATATCCGGCCACAAGGCTTACGATAATGTCAAACACACAAATCGCTGCAATCAAACCATTATAGCCGACTTCAGCTGCTACCCCTCGTGGGCTGGTTGCTTCTAAGAGATAACCACTCAATGCTGCCCCCAAAAAGGCGCCAATCTGCACCACTGTTTGCATAATGCGAGAAGCCTTTTGAGCACTAATATAGCCACTAAGCGCGAGTTTAGTATTATAAGTCTTCAGCGTACTTAAGGTGATCAAAGAGAGATAACCAATAGAGATAGAGACCACAATAAAACCAAAAGGGGAGTCGACATAATGAAAAAGAGCAATCAATAAAAGGAGGCTATAGATGATGATCCGTCTTTTGTATAAATCGATCAATCGCAACGATGCTTTAATGTGCACAAAACCACTCTTTTTCAAAAGATAGGGTGTAAGAGTCCCTAAAGCCATGGTTATGCCTAGAAAAACCGATGAGGATGTTATGCGATAAGCATTCCAAAGGTTACTTAAGAAAAGCACCATATCAGAAAGATAGAGCAGAACAACAAGCCCATAAAACCGAAACATTAGCTGTTTGCGCACATCATTCCCCCCCATGTCTGCATCTTAAAAAATATGCAGTATTATAATTGGATAACACTTTGATTTATAATGATAATCTAGCGTTATTCATATTGAATGAGAGTCCCGAATAACGTAAGATTCTCTCATTTCAAAGCTGTTTATCTTGAATCAATCAAAACCATTCCCTTGCACGTCAAAAGCGGGGCTGGTGTGTGGGTAAAAACTGTATAAGAAAGGACTAAAAATGGCTCTTATGAACCGTCTTAATGCAAGATCTGTCGCAACATTGGGGGCTGGCAAATATAATGATGGTGCTGGCTTGTTACTTCATAAGCGTAAAGATGGAGGTGCTCAATGGCTTTATCGTTATACCCTTCACGGGCGCCGCCGCGAAATGGGCTTGGGTGCCTTGAGAGATGTTTCTTTAAAACAAGCTCGCGAATGTGCAAATCAATGGCGTGCTGTTTTACGTGAGGGTCGTGACCCCATTAAAGAACGCAATAAACAAAAGCGTGAGGCAATGCGTAATCTCCATTATTTAAAAGACATTGCACTAGATGCTTTTGAAAGTCGTAAAGCTGAATTAAAGAATGATGGTAAGGCTAGTGATTGGTTTTTACCATTACGCCTTCATATTCTCCCTAAGTTAGGTTGTGTTCCCGTTTCTGAGATTACGCAAATAGAGATACGCAATACCCTCGCTCCTATTTGGCATACAAAAGCTGGAGCTGCTCATGCTGCACTGAAACGTCTCAATATGTGTCTTAAACATGCGGCTGCTCTAGGATTGAATGTTGACTTACAGGCAATAGAAAAAACAAAAGCTCTCTTAGGAAAACAACGTCATAAGGTCACTAATAGACCAGCTATGGATTGGAAAGATGTTCCGGCTTTTTATAAAACACTTTGTGAAGCATCAACCATAACAAAACTGGCTTTGCGTCTGCTTATCCTTACAGGGGTTCGTACCAATTCCTTGCGTCATATTCGTGAAGATCAAGTTGAGGGGGATATATGGACTATCCCTGCTGAGAATATGAAAGGAAGGCGTGATGCTACAACAGAATTTCGCGTGCCTCTATCAACAGAAGCACTGAAAATTATTGAACAAGCGCGTCTGCTTTCTCGTAATGATTTCTTTTTTTCTGCAACTGGTCGAGGTCCTCTCGGTGAGAATAATATGTCACAATACATGCAACAAACTGGAGTAAAAGCATGTCCCCATGGATTTCGTTCTAGTTTACGCGATTGGCTCGCTGAAACAACCGATGCCCCCTATGAGGTCGCTGAAACTATTCTAGCTCATACAGTGGGCGGTAAAGTAGAGCGTGCCTATCGTCGTACGGACTATTTAGAACAGCGTCGTGTCTATATGGATAAATGGGCGGCTTATGTCACCGGTCAATCTTAAGATATGGGGTGCATAACCCCATTATCTGTGGATAACTTTATCTCTCTGTTTTCTCATATTATCTCAATTAAACTCATAAATTATCACATCAGAAATTATATGATAAAATATTGTTTTCTATAAATAAAATACCTTCAAAAATAAACCAAAATGTGCTTAATAAATAGGCATGATTTGGTTCTATTTTTTATTATGAAAGGATTTTAGAATGACAGAAAATGATATTCTTTTAACAGACCGTGAAAGTGCAAAATTGCTTCATATGAGTGTCTCAACTTTTCGCCGTCATGTTACCAATGGCTCTCTCCCAAAACCTTTAAAATTTGGTTTTTTATCCCGTTGGTTACAATCGGATCTTTTGAATGTAATCGAACAAGCGAAACAGCAACGTCAAAGTGACGCGGCATAAAAAAACCTTGTCACGTAAGGACGGACAAGGCTTTCTCAAACTCATCACCTTAGAGCTAGCACAATCCGTCCTGTGACGCAATGTTATAGGATTTAAAATGATGTGTTCTTTTAAGTTAGAGAATAATACTCCTTTAAATGATAAGACTTGTTTAGAAGCCATTCCTTATAAACAAGCATTGCAACAAAATGGTTGGGGGGAATTAAAGCCTATCACGGCGGCTCTTTTACCCGTCGAGTCTTTTCATGCTGCGCAAATGCCTTTAACTTTAAGTCGCTATGTTTATGACGTTGCTGACCGTCAACAAGCGCCTCTCGATTTTGTGGCTGTCGCTGCTTTGTGTGGCTTGGCTGCTCTCATTGGCAATGGCGTGCGCATTGCTCCAAAACAACATGATGATTGGAAGATTGTTCCTAATCTCTGGGGCGCTCTTATTGGTCAACCTTCAACCATGAAAACACCTACCATGCAAGCCACTTTAACTCCTATCACTTGCCTTCAAAAGAAATGGTATAAAGACTGGTTAAAGCAGAAAGAAAAACAAGAAATTGAAGAGATACTTGAGACTTTAGACAAGTCTGAAAAGAAAAAACAAGCCCATAAAGCAATAAAAAAAGGAGATCTTGAAACAGCCCGTGCTCTTTTGTCTGAAACCCTCTCTAAAGACAATGTGCATGATGAGGATGTCTCTCGTTTTATTGTCAATGATACGAGCGTGGAAAAGCTTGGGGAACTTTTAAAAGAAAACCCCCGTGGTCTCTTGATGGTGCGTGATGAATTATCCGGTTTCTTAACAGATATGGAACGCAAGGAATATCAAACAGAGCGTGCCTTTTATTTGGAAGCTTTTAATGGAGATGGTCAATTTACTTATGACCGGATTGGGCGTGGAACCATTTTTATTCCTAATGCAACCGTTTCTATTATAGGGGGCATTCAACCCTCTCGCATTCTCCCCTTTATACGCAATGTTTTATATGGCAAAGGCAATGATGGTTTCTTACAACGCTTTCAAATGCTGGTCTTTCCCGATGAGACAAAAGATTGGAAATGGGTTGATAGACCTCCCAATCAAGAGGCATGGGAAACGTATGAAGGGGCATTTCGTTCTCTTTATGATAACCCCCTTGGTTCACCAGAATATCCGCTTGTGATGCGCTTTTCTGCTGAAGCTCAAGAGATCTTTCGTGAATGGATGCAAAAGATTTTTAAATAAGCCAAAGAGAATAAGCTTTCTGAAAGCTTACAAGCGCATCTTTTGAAAATGCCTAAGACCATAGTAAGTCTTGCATTGATTTTTGAATTAACTGAAGGGGGGCGTTTTGAAATCAATAAAGATGCCCTTCAAACAGCCTTGCGATGGGAAAAATATTTGTTCAGTCATGTCAAAAGGCTTTATGCGGCGGCGGATAGCTTAGCAACAGAGGGGGCAAAATTGATTGTCGAGCGTTGTAATCATTTACCCGATGTCTTTACTTTACGTGATATTCATCAAAGAAGTTGGACGCATTTAAAAGATAATCAAACCGTTAAGCAAGCTTTAGAGCTTTTATGTCGCTCCAATCATATTCGTCCAATAGCCAATGAAAATAGCTCTCAAAGCGGTCGCCCTACCATACGTTATGAATGGCATCCTTTCGTTAAAAACAACAGCATCAAACAATGAAGTCATTGTAATCTTTTGTTATCCTTAAAACCTTCAAAGATCTTATCGTACCAACAAAGGGTTTACGTAGTATCTTTGAGGGTTTTTGTTTTATCATTTTTTAAAGAAGAGACATAAAGAGGTTCTTTTAAATCTTGTGTCTAAAGATATCCAAAACACAACCTCTATGAGTTTTGAAGGGGTTTTGAGTTTTGAGGGTTGCTGCTATTATGTAAAAAAACGATAAAAAATAAAAACATTATATTTCAATGTGTTAATATTTTATAGACCTTAAAAAAACAACCTATATTGATAACACAACCTATAAATTCAACCAATAATATACGTTTTGAGGGGGTTTTGACGGTTTTTACACCTTCAAAACCTATAAGAAAAATTCGTAATAAAACTTATCAAAATACTCATTCTGATATCTTAAAGGACATAAGTGCATTTGTCTTGATTAACCCGTGAAACGAATAGCAAATTTTACTACTTTGCTGATCTTATTCCATGCCAAGGGCTGTGGATAAATAGCCTTTTAAAAACCCTTTTTGAAAAAAAATTATCCGTTTTTATGCATTTTTCTGCATTTTTTCTCAATTCGTTCAAAATGGATTTAATAAGCTTCATTTTGATTCTTTTGAAAAGAATTAACCCTCTCATACCAAAACGGAGCTCTGTTATAATATGCTGCAATCTCTTAAGTCTGATCATGAACATGTCACGCTACGCTCTCTGTTGGAATATTATCGTCAACAAGCTAAATCACCCCGTGAATTGGGAACGCTGTTTGAAAACCTTGTCATGGTTTATTTGAGTGAAGACCCGTTGCAAAAGCAAGAATACGAAAAGGTTCAAACTTATTTGGAATGGGCTAAGGAACATGATGAAGATGGGCGTGATATTGGGATTGATTTGGTGGCTACAATCCGTGATCAAGGAGGATATGCGGCTATTCAATGTAAATGCTATGATGCTTCTCACATCATTAAAAAAGAAGATATTGATAGCTTTATCGCTGCCTCAGGGAAAAAGATTTTTACGCGTCGTATTCTCGTTGATAGCACCGAAAGCAATTGGAGTGATAATGCTAACAACACTTGTGATGGTCAAGAAGTTCGTATTCAACAGATTAATCTGTTTGATTTAGAAAACAGTCAAATTGATTGGGGCGCTTATAAAGAACAAGGACAAGCCGTCCTTAAAGAGAAATCAAAGAAAAAGCTTTTAGATCATCAGATAGAAGCGCTTGAAAGAGTTTGTGAAGGTTTACAAGAAGCAGACCGTGGCAAGCTTATTATGGCATGTGGTACGGGTAAAACATTCACCAGTCTTAAGATAGCAGAAACCATAGCAGGTCAAGGCAAGCGTGTTTTGTTTTTAGTGCCCTCCCTTGCTTTGATGTCACAAACAATCCGTGAATGGACCCTTGATACAGAAATCCCCTTGCGTTCCTTTGCGGTGTGTTCGGATACACAAGTAGGCAAGCGTCGTAAAGGCAAACATGATGATGAATCTGGTCTTGATGCATCAGATCTTGTCTTGCCGGCGACCACGGATTCACAAGAGCTTGCGCGTAAAGCCAATAAGACCTCTCTTGATGTGATGACGGTGGTCTTTTCAACTTATCATTCCATTCAAGTGATTTCGGATGCACAAAAGGAATATGATTTACCCGAATTTGATTTAATCATTTGCGATGAAGCGCATAGAACAACTGGGGTTGTGTTAGGAACAGACAAGCATGAATCTGAATTTATCAAGGTTCATGATAACAGCATCATTCGGGGTAAAAAACGTCTGTATATGACAGCAACGCCTAAGATCTTTGCTGATAGTGCTAAAAAACAAGCCCATGAAATGAATGGCATTTTAGCGTCTATGGATGATGAAGCCCTCTATGGAAAAAATCTTTACACCTATACATTCTCAAAAGCCGTTAAGAATGAACTCTTAGTTCCTTATAAGATTATTATCTTAGGCGTTAATGAAGAGGAAGTGAGTGAATCCATTCAACATCTGATGACCGATGAGAATTATGAACTTACTCTTGATGATAAAACCAAGATCATAGGCTGTTATCAAGCTCTTAGCAAAATAGATCTGAAGGTTGATTTGAGTGATGACCCTAATCCTATGCGTCGGGCTTTGGCTTTTTGTAAAGATATCAAGACTTCTGAACGTATCCGTGACACATTCAATTCTCAAGAAATACAGAAAGAATTATATAATCTTCATAAGCTCTATAAAGAGACGCCGCCTCTTCAGTGTACCTTTGCTCATATTGATGGAACGCAAAGTGCCAAGAAACGCAATGAAGCTCTTGATTGGTTAAAGGAAGATGCGGGAGAGCATGTCTGCCGTGTGTTAACCAATGTAAGATGTCTTTCTGAGGGTGTTGATGTTCCTGCTCTTGATGCGATCATGTTTTTACACCCGCGCAAAAGCCAAGTGGATGTGATACAGGCGGTGGGGCGTATCATGCGCCGTGCCAAAGGCAAGAAAAGAGGCTATATCATTTTACCCGTTGGGGTGCCGGCTGGGATTTCTGCTGAAGAGGCTTTAAAATACAACAAGAGATACAGTGTTGTCTGGCAAGTGATCAATGCTTTGCTTGCTCATGATGAGAATTTCGAAATCACCCTTAACCAGATGATTTTAGGGCAAGACGTTAGTGATGTTTTGGAGATTAGCGCCTTAAAGAGCATGACAGCGGTTGAGGATAAAATCTATGTTTATGAGAAACCAGAAAGCGCGGGGCTTGAGATTGGAAAAGCAGCCTATGAACCACAAAAATACATTCATAGTGTTACAGGAAGATTACCCTTTTATAAAGAGTTTCCCAATGCCCTTAAAACCCTTTTGGCTAAGAAATTTACCCTTGCCGATTACTGGGGCATTTGGGCTGGCAATGTTGCTGAGATTGCACAAAACCATATCACCCATCTTCAAAACCTGCTTGCTGATGAAAACAGTGAAGCCTTTCACGCCTTTGATGCCTTTCATAAGGAATTAAAGAACAATTTAAACAGTGAAATAAAGCAAGAAGAAGCGCTTGAAATGTTAGGACAACATCTTGTGACACGTCCCGTGTTTGAAGCCTTGTTTGATGGCAATGAATTTGTGCAAAACAATGCCATTTCGCAAGCCATGGAAAAGATTTTAGCTGAGTTGGATAAAACCAATATCAAGCAAGTATCAAAAGAGTTACAAGAGTTTTATGACAGTGTGAAATTCCGTGCCTCTGGGATTACCTCCCCCCAAGCAAGACAAAACCTTATTATCAAGCTTTATGAAGATTTTTTTACCAAGGCATTTAAGAAAACCACCGATAGGCTTGGGATTGTTTATACCCCCGTTGAGGTTGTTGATTTTATCATTCATTCTGTTGATGATGTGTTGCGCAATGAATTTGGCAAAAGCCTTGGTTCACGGGGTGTCTCCATTCTCGACCCTTTCACGGGAACGGGTACCTTTATCACACGGCTTTTACAATCCAATCTCATCAAACCAGAGGATATGGAATATAAATTCCGTCATGATATCCATGCCAATGAAATTGTTTTGCTTGCCTATTACATAGCAGCGATTAACATTGAATCGACGTATCATAGTCTGATGAAAGGTGAATATATTCCCTTTAAGCATATTGGTTTAACCGATACGTTTCGGATGCTTGAAGAGAAGAACCTGCTACAGGAATTATTTAAAGAAAACAGTGAATATTTAGAGCATCAAAAGAAACTGGATATCAAAGTTATCTTTGGTAATCCTCCTTATTCTTTTGGACAAAAGAGTGCTAATGATAATAATCCGAATACCTCTTATTTTATATTAGATAATCGTATTCGTAAAAAATATATATCGAATTCAACAAAAATAATAAATCGAAATAAACTTTATGATAGCTATATACGAGCAATTTGCTGGGCAAGCGACCGCATAAAAGAGCGTGGTGTGATTGGTTTTGTCACGAACGCGGGGTTTATCAGTGGTCATGCTATGGATGGTTTACGCAAATGTCTCGTTGAGGAATTTAGCAGCCTTTATATTTTCCATTTACGTGGTAATCAACGAACCTCTGGAGAACTTTCTCGCAAAGAAGGTGGAAAAATTTTTGGTGAAGGCTCTCGAGCCCCTATTGCTATCTCTATTCTCGTAAAAAATCCAAATGCACAGCAGCATGGTAAGATATATTTTCGTGATATTGGAGATTATCTCAATAGAGAAGAAAAGCTCACGATAATTGAAAAATTTAGGAGCATTGATGGCATTACACGGAGCAAAGAAGGTTGGCAAATAATTACACCAGATAAGCATGGGGATTGGCTTAGTCAACGTGATGACAGTTTTAAAGCATTTTTAGCCATAGGTGATAAGAAAGGTAATGATAAAAAGCTATTTGAAAATTTTTCGTGTGGTATCGTAACGAGTCGTGATGCTTGGACATATAATGCAAGCCATAAAGCTTTAATACAAAATATGAGTGCTATGATCACTTTTTATAACAGTGAAGTAGAAAGTTTTAAAGATACCTGTCCTCATACTGACCGTAAAACACGTAATAAAACTGTAAACAATTTCATTAATATTGATGCTACAAAAATCAGTTGGAGTACTACTCTCAAACAAGAATTGGTAAGAAGCAAATTTTCCAAATTTGAGAATAATTGCCTTATTCAAAGCCTTTATCGCCCTTTTACACGACAGTGGCTCTATTATAATCGAACCTTTAATGAATCAGTTTTTCAAATGCCGCATATATTTCCTATGGGACAAGCAGTTGAAAATAAAGTAATACACGTTACCGGCATAGGGTCAATGAAAGACTTTTCTGTATTTATGAGTAAGACTGTGCCTGATTTTAAGGTAATAGAGAATGGTCAATGCTTTCCACGCTATATTTACGAAGACACTACGGTTTCAAAAAGTAAAAGTGAAAAACAATCCCATTTATTTACAGAAGAAAGTACAACGGCTGGTTTACAGAGGCGTGATGCCATTACTGATGAAGGTCTAGATCATTTTAAAGCGGCTTATCCTAATGAAAAAATCACTAAAGATGATCTATTCTATTATGTTTACGGTTTACTTCATTCAAAAGATTATCGCTCTCGTTATGCTAATAACCTTTCTAAAGAACTGCCTCGTATCCCTTGTGTAAAGAGTGCTGATGATTTTTGGAAGTTTGTGACAGCAGGGCGTGAACTGGGTCATTTGCACGTAAACTATGAAACTGTAGAGCCGTATCCAGTAACCTTTAAAAAAGGTAATCCAAAAGTTACAGAGATCTCTAATCCCGAAAAATTCTATTATGTGACTGAAATGAAATTCGCAAAAATTAAGAATAGTAAGGAAAAGGATAAATCAACAGTTATTTATAATAGCAATATTACCATAACAGATATCCCTCTTGAAGCTTATAAGTATATCGTCAATGGAAAACCCGCTCTTGAATGGGTTATGGGGCGTCAATGTGTAAAGACTGATAAAAAGAGTGGCATTGTTAATGATGCTAATCGCTATGCTGTTGAAACCGTTGGCAACCCTGCCTACCCTCTAGAATTGTTTCAAAGGGTTATTACGGTAAGTTTAGAGACAATCAAAATTGTTAAGAATTTACCAAAATTAGAAATTAGAGAAACTGAATAACTTATAAAGCATGCTCACATAATGGTTATGATAAACGCATAAGGGGTATAGAGCTTATAACCATAATCTATACCTCTTTTGTGAAGTTGATTAGATACAATCCTAATATGCGTTATTCTAAAAAGAAAAAACTTGCACTTTTAGATACTCTTATTTGGATTGCTTTAAGATTTTTAAGAAATCCCATCTTAAATAGAGTTAGATTTTTTTACATTGCCTTTAAGAGATTATACCGTAATCTAAAATGAGTGCTTTATTGTTCTCAAAAGCTTTGTTTAAAGAGAGTTATATATATTCATTTTACTTATAGGTTTTGTCGGTTCTTAAAACCCCCAAAACCCCTACAAAACCCCTTTTTATATATATTATAGATTGTATTTACGGATTGTATTTAATATAGGTTGTTTCTTTAAAACATTAACATATTGAAATATAATAACTTTTATTTCTAATTAAAAAAATAAAATAATACCTATAAAAAGCACCCCCAAAACTCATAACCTAATGATCTTGATAGCATCTCTTATGAGTTACAAGCTATCTTTTTAAAAGCTTTAAAGGGTCATATGCTTTTCATAAGACACGTGTTAATCACTCACTAAAATGATCACTTTTGTCGGTTCAATTTACTGACAGATAACTGACAAATATATATTATTGGTTGAATTTAGAGGTTGTGTTATCAATATGGGTTGTTTTTTTAAGGTCTATAAAATCTTAACATATTGAAATATAATGTTTTTACTTTTTATCGTTTTTTTTACATAATAGCAGCAACCCTCAAAACTCAAAACCCCGTCAAAACTCATAACTATAATGATCTTGATAGCATCTCTTATGAGTTACAAGCTATCTTTTGAAAAGCTTTAAAGGATCACATGATTTTCATAAAGCACGTTGTAATCATTCTCTAAAATCATAAGGTTATCATTCAAAAGAACTGATAAAAATTCATAAAAGGGATTTTGATAACGTAATCAGTTTTTAATTTCATACGCTTTTCATAAGACACGTGTTAATCACTCACTAAAAATATAATTTTATCTTTTAAAAAGAACTAATCAAAATAACAAAAGCCTATTAAAAGGGACTTTGCTAATCTCTATAATTATCAATCTCTCTTTAGATATTTTCATAACAGTCTATAAATCGTAATTATCCTATTTATCGTTTCTCTTATGAAAATGAAAAATGATGCCATGGCTATAAAGCATATAACAGCTATAAAGAATGCATAAAAACAGTAGCTTTGTTTGAATAAAGCAAAAATGCAAATGAATGCATTGGTTATAAGAGCGCGGTGCCTATTAAGATAGTTCAAATGATAAATGCGTTATAAACAAAATTCACAAAAAAATTAAAATTCATTTAGTGAAAAAAACTGATAGTTTATAAAGATAAAAATACGCATTATGAGAGCGTTTCTAAATATTATAAATGTATAGATTCAAAAAACAACGCAATCGTTTTATAAAGCCCATAATATAGCTTTAAAAGCACATAAATATAAAAGAAGCAATTCATAAGCACATGATATTATCAATACATAATGTATCTAAAAAAATACAAAAAATATCAAAAAAATAAAATATTAATTGACAATAAATACGTATTTTGTTATATAAATAATCAAGTGATGAAAAACACTTTAAACAGTAAGCGGATAGGTTACGAAACAATCTTTCCAAAGCTTTTAAAACTGACTATCTTTTATGCTTTAATTAGCATATATGATGATTTTGTCGGGTGTGGTCACACCATACAATACTCTTTATGAGAAAAGTGTGACGACGGACTTACTGCCGTGTTTTTCAACGCCCGGCTCCCTTATAGGGTTGTCAATGAAAAACGTATAATCAGTAAGGTTTAAATATGAAAAATATCTCAAAAAACACCCCCATTAATAAGAAAAAAACATCTAAAAAATATGAGTTTACTGGCGAAATGGATTTTGTGACTGGTCTCATATTATACCGTATACGTGCTTTAAGAGATTTTGGGGATGTCAAAGCGGGCGATCTTGGGGGGTATATTGAAAACGAAAGTAACTTATCTCACAAAGGCAATTGCTGGGTGTATGACAAAGCGCGCGTCTTTCAAAATGCAAGGGTTTCAGGCAATGCTAAAGTAAAAAGCTTTTTTGTTGACGTTTGTGGTAATGCAAGAATTTATGGTAATGCTATTTTTGAAGGCATGTTATTAAAGGACAATGCAAAGCTTTATGGCAATGCTCATGTTAGCAATGCCGTTGTAATTGAAGGTAATGCTAAAATTTATGATAACGCCCGCGTCACTAATCATGCTCATATTTGTGATGGCTCGCGTGTTTTTGATGATGCCGTGGTTTGTGGCGCTCTTATCTCTGGCGATTCTTATGTTCATAGCGCCGCCTCTTTAACTGCTGATGATCATATTTGGGATGAGGCATATCCAGAATTTGGGAGTGAAGATGATTATTACCGTCATGAATATTATGCTGATTGTGAGGGGTATTATGACGATGATAACGAATATGAAAATGATGCTGCGTAAATAACGCGCGGGCGCGGCGGGGGCGCCCCTCTTTAAACATCTCATTTTAAAATTTATCAAATATAAACTTAGGGAGTTACCTATGTCCACTATAACTGTATCTAAAAAATATGAATTGACTAATGAAAATCACACTTTTGAAGGGATTACTGTACACCGCATTCGTGCTTTAAGAGATTTTGATGATGTTAAGGCGGGGGCATTAGGTGGTTTTATTGAAAATGAAAGCAATCTCTCTCATGATGGCAATTGCTGGGTTTATGATGATGCTCTTGTGTTTAAAAATGGTCACGTTTATGAAAACGCAAGGGTTTTTGGCAAGGCTGTCGCTTGTGGTCATATCTATGGTCATGCCCGCGTTTATGAGAATGCTATCGCTGCTGGCTATATTTATGATAATGCGCATGTTTATGGCAATGCCGTTGTTTCTGATAATTCCCGTGTCTATGGCAATGCTCATGTGTATGGCAAGGCTATTATTTATGATAATGCCTATGTTTATGACAATGCTAGGGTTTATGAAAACGCGCGTATAGCAAATGACGTGCATATTTATGAAAATGCTCATATCCATGGCATTGCTGTTATTCGTGAAAATGTCGGCGGGTCTACTAAAATTAAAACCTATACTGAACGTCTCTCTCCTTATGGCGAGTTAGAAATTGTCTGGGTTTAATCAATAAAGCAGCGGCGGGCGCGGCGGGGGCGCCTGCTTTCAAAATAAATTTTCCATTTCAAATTTTATCAACTGTTTATCACATTAGATTGTGAGGGTACTCCTATGTGCAAAAAATACGAATTAACCAGCGAAATCAAAAAAATCAAACATGCTCTTACGCGAAATATCACAAGCCTTTATCGCATTCGGGCTTTAAGAGATTTTGATGATATAAAAGCGGGTGCTTTAGGCGGTTTTATCGAAAAGGAAGTCAACCTATCCCATGATGGCAATTGCTGGGTCTATGATGATGCTTGTATCTATGGTCATGCCCGTGTTTATGATGATGCAAAAATACGGCATTATTCGCAAGTCTGTGGTCTCGTTTATGGCAATGCTGAGGTCTATGGCAAGGCTTTTGTCTCTCAATATGCAAAGATTTATGATCAGGCTTGTGTTTATGGGAGTGCTCATGTGTATGGCAATGTGTATGGCAATGCTCATGTGAGTGGTGCTGCCCGCGTTCTTGCTGATGCTCATATTTATGACCATGCCCATGTTTCTTATGATGCTACGGTTTTTAGTTATGCACGCGTCTATGGTCATGCTAGGGTTTGTGGCTCTGCTTGTATTTATAGCCATGCGAAAATTTATAATTATGCTGTGATTAATGGTCGTGCAAAGATTTATGGCAAGGTCTATGGCAATGCGCGCGTGGGGGGCTCTTGTGAGGTTTATGGCTCTGTCTATGGCAATGCAAAAATCTTACATTGTGCAACAATCTGGGGGCGTGCTTATGGCAATGCAACAATCAATACAAAAAGCAAAGCAAAGTTGGTTCCCAAAAATTGTGAGGTTTATCAAAGCGATAATGTCGTTAAGATTATTGATAAAACAGAATAAAAATAGGCATGGGGTGCCTTCTTGATAGCTATAAACGTATCATAAAAGAGAGAATTCATAAAAGAAAGCCGTGCCAACTGATATGACGCGGCTTTCAAATGTCTACCCTTATGAATCATTCCAAATGGAGTAATGAATTCATATATACAAAACGTATTATATTGCAAGCGCTCTATTGAGATATGAAAACTTATCAAAAGGAATGTAAATGATGCGTATGATCTTTAATCACTCTTTTGAATGAGAAGCCTATAAACGCTTTTCGTTGCCATTAAATATATCAATCATAATGTCTTTAACTTAAAGAGATTCATTGAAAACAAAGCCCATGATCATGATGCTTCTTTAAAACATTTTAAAACACTAAGCTCAAAATTGAGTTGAGTGAATTTCAAATAACGCATTTTCTAAAATCAAAACATATTAAAACGTTTGGTAGCTTTATCAATTCAATCAAAAGAAAATGCCTATTAGACTAATATCTTTTTTAAAAACGTTCTTTTTACATTTACAAGCGTTAATTTTTCAAAACAAGCTCTCATAAGACAATAAACAACTGCTTTTATCAAATGGAAGGTTTTAAAAATTATTATAAACATCCGTTTCAAACGTTTAAACATTCATTTAGAAAGGCTTTCATAATAAGCGTATTTTAAACAAAGCTTCTTTGCAAATTAATCGCTCTATTTGGCTAGCAAAATTAAGTAAATCCTGTGCCTTATGATGTTACAACGGTTTTGAATTTTACTTGCTTATCTTTGTCTAAAATAGATGCCCTCAAATTTGAGGAGATCTCATTTGGTTTCATATTTTAAAACGATAACTTTTAAAACGTTTTTTATACCATGTCTAAGGTATATAGTATTCTACTTCTATGGCATTATGCGCCTCCATTTTTTTATGGAAGCGAATATAGTTCTGTTCTAAAAACTAGTCTGCAATCTATTCATTAAAAGGCTTTTCATTTCATAAGATATAAAAGACCTCTTTATCGTTTTCTAAACTTTTAGAAAGCGTTTAAAAGCGATCTTGTCCTTAATCCTTTTATGCAATCTTTATAAATTAAACCTATAAGCTTATGAATGCTTCAAACAGTTAATTTCTTTAATGCCATTTTAAAGGTTTTTCCCAATTTGGGGAAAAATTATATGATCTGTATTTTCTATAAATGCGTATCTTTTGATACAATTTACCTTATAACAGTTTCAAACGATTACCCTCTTATAGAATGATCTAATATTGCTATAACACTCTTTAGATTTTGCGCTCGCCAATTTTGGCGAACGTTAATTTGCAATTAACAATCCAATCTTTAAAATAAGAAGTAATCTTTAAAACGTATGTTATCGATAATTCCAAACGATTAAATTTTAAAACAATGTGATTTGTGCTGTGATAAAAACGTATCATAAAATTTATGAACTGTTATGAATGATATCGGCTTTTCATTTCATTTGAACGTTTACATGCGTTATAATATTTACATCATGATTTGCTTTTTATGATCTATTCATACATAGCAATCTTATATAAAAAATAGTCAAATGAATCACGTATAAAAGGATGGATTCCTAAGTGGATTCATATAAAATAATTACACTCAACATATTGACTTTATTGTGTTTTTATTTATAATGTGTATTCTTATTTGGTTATAAGGCGGAGGTCAATAATGCTACCTCTGTTGCTGTAGGTCATTTGGCGCTCGCTGAAGGCAAAAAAAGTATTGCAATAGGTGGTGAAGGTAGATGGGAAGATAACCCAATTCCGCCTGAGGGGCGTACCATAGCACAAGGTGAAGAATCGATTGCTATTGGACGTCGTGCTAAAGCGATTAATGATCAAACTCTAGCTATAGGTTCTCATGCACAGGTGACGGGGAATAGAAGTATTGCTTTAGGTTATGATGCGCTGTCCTCAAAAGAGAATAGTATTGCTATAGGTTACATGTCTCACGCTTTGGGGAAAAGCAGTGTCGCAATAGGTGGCGAATATAATGCAGGTAAGGAAAACGATTATACAACTGCTAAGAGTGATTATTCAACAGCTGTAGGTGCTGTTTCTAAAGCTTTAGAATATGGTTCGACTGCTCTTGGTCACCGTGCATATGCATTTGCTAAAAATGCTATTTCTATAGGTTTCTATTCAGAAGCAAATGGAGTTGGAAGTATTGCTTTAGGTTCCGATTCTAATGTAAAGGTTGATGGTGGTGTTGCTATCGGAAACAACTCTGTATCCAATAGGGCTGCTGGTGTTTTTGGTTATGCTCCTTCGTTAAAGGGTGAGGTTGCAACAAATGCTACAGCTCAGTGGAAAAGTACATCAGGTGCAGTGAGTGTTGGTGATTTTGGTCAGAACATAACGCGACAAATTATAGGTGTAGCAGCTGGTAGCGACGTGACTGATGCAGCAAATGTAGGGCAGTTAAAAGATTTAAAAACATTTGTGAAAGAAAATGGCTGGAAACTGTCTGTTGGCGGTAAAAATGGCAAGACTGTTCTTATGGACAGTGACGTAGATTTTTCCACTGGAAGTACAAACCTTAAGATTACCAAAGGCAATGAAGATAATAAAGTAAAGTTTGATCTTGCTCAAGACGTTACGTTAACAAGCTTAAAAGCAGGTACAAATACCTTAGATGCAACAGGCTTAATAATTACGGGTGGACCTAAGATAACAACCGGTGGCATTGATGCTGGGAATAAAAAGATCACAAGCATTAAAGATGGAACACTTTCAGCAGATTCACATGAAGCGGTAAGTGGTTCGCAGCTTTTTGCAGCAAATAATGAAATTGCTAATGTAAGAGACAGTATTCTTGTTAAGCAAGTAACAGAGATGTCTTTATCGCGCAGTCTTCGTGATAGTGGAGCCGGTTTGATCACCATTGGTAGAGGCACTGGTGGCAATGAAATCAGTATCTTGAACAAAGGGAATGCAGGGCGGAAACTTTCCGGTCTCTTGGGTGGAGATCTCAGTGCAAGTTCAGACGAAGCCGTCAATGGTGGTCAGCTAAATAGTACAGCTACCCACGTAGCGCGGTATTTGGGTGGTGGTATTGACTTTGGAAATGGTCAATGGAATGAAGCAAAATTCAAAGTTAAAACTTTGAACTCAGAGAACAATGAAGTTGAAGAAAAAACCTATGATAGTGTATCAGAAGCTTTAGAAGGTATAGGTCTTTCTTTTACAGAAATTGGTAACAAAATTAACAATGAAGTTAACAATATAGTCAATGACAGCCTAGTTAAGCAGGATGACACCACAAAGCAGATTACTATAGGTGGTGCGAATGAAGGCAGTACAATCAGTATAGCAAATAAAGATGGCGCCTCACGGACTATTTCTGGTGTTGCGGCTGGTACTGCGGATACTGATGCGGTGAATTTTTCACAACTGCAAAAAGTTGAAAAAGATGTAAAAGAACAAGTAGCAGCCAGTAGCTTTGTTAAACAGAATTCTGAAACGAGACACATCACGATAGGTAAAGAAACAGATGGTGATAAAATCGATGTTGCCAATAACAAAAACGAACAGCGTACGCTTACCGGTATAAAGGATGGGGCACTCTCAGCAGATTCACATGAAGCTGTAAGTGGTTCACAGCTTTTTACGACCAATCAAAATGTTACGACTGTAACAAGTGGTCTCAAAACAGCCTCTGAGAATATAGCCAAATATTTAGGTGGAGGAGCTAGTTATAAAGAAGGCGCATGGACCGCTCCCACTTTTAAAATAAAGTCAGTTAACACGGATGGTGAGGAAAAAGAAGCGACTTATTCTGATGTAGCAAGTGCTTTGAGTGGAGTTGGTAGTTCTATCACGAATGTTCAGAATAAGTTGACTGAACAGGTTAATAATGTGGTTAACAAAGTTGAAAGCGAAAGCTTTGTTCAACAAGATAAAACAACGCATAATCTCACTATTGGAGCGAAAGTAGCAGGCGGTGAAATCAACATTGCCAATAAGGACAAGGGCGACCGGACGCTATCTGGTTTGAAGGCAGCAACCAAGGATAATGAAGCAGTTAACAAAGGTCAGCTTGATACGAATATCAAGAAAGTAGAAGATAAATTAGCAGAAGCTGTCGGTAATGTTACACAACAAGTTCAAGGTGATGCTTTATTGTGGAGCGATACCGATAACGCATTTGTTGCTGATCATAAGAAGGATGGGGCGAAAACAAAGAGTAAGATTACCCATCTTTCGGATGGAAATATTGCTTCTGGCTCTACAGATGCCGTTACGGGTGGTCAACTTTATTCGATGAACGAGCAGCTTGCGACCTATTTTGGCGGTGAAGCAGGTTATAATGAAAAAGGAGAATGGAAAGCACCTACCTTTAAAGTCAAAACTGTTCAAGAAGATGGTAACTCTGAAGAGAAAGCGTATCAAAATGTAGCAGAAGCTTTGGCAGGAGTTGGTACATCTTTTACAAATGTTCAGAATAAAATTACCAATGAGATAACCAACCAAATTAATCATCTTCAATCAGAAGATTCAGCGGTTGTTCATTATGATAAAGATGATAAAAATGGCACCATTAATTATGCGAGTATCACTTTAGGTGGTAAAGATAAAACTCCTACGGCCCTCCATAATATTGCTGATGGTGCGATTTCTTCAGAATCTCATGATGCAATCAATGGTAAGCAGATTAACAAAATCGGTGAGGATATTGCAAAATTCCTCGGTGGTGAAGCATCATTTAAAAACGGTGTCCTTAAAAGTCCCACCTATAAATTATCTTACATTGCCAAAGATGGTGTTGTAACAGAAAGTTCTCTTGATGGTGTTGGAACAGCGCTTGCAGGACTTGATAGTAATATCAAGAATGTGAATGATCGTATTAAAGAAGTCTCAGAAGGGGTTGCACAGGATTCTTTAAATTGGAGTAATGCTGAGGGTGCTTTTGTCGCTCAGCATGAAAAAGAAGGTGAAAAAACAAATAGTAAAATTAAGTATCTTGCTGCTGGAGAGATTTCTGCTGCTTCCACAGAAGCAATTAATGGTTCACAGCTTTTCGAAACAAATAATAATGTTGCTACTTATTTTGGTGGTGGCGCTGGTTATGATGAAAAAGGCAACTGGAAAGCACCTACCTTTAAAGTTAAAACTGTTACAGATAATGGTGAAGCTGAAGAGCAAGAGTATAAGAATGTAGCGGAAGCTTTTGAAGGTGTTGGTACATCTATTACGAATGTTCAGAATAAAGTTACCAACGATATAACGAATAAATTCAACGATTTTACTCAAAATATAACGAATATTACACAACAAGTTCAAGGCGATGCTTTGTTGTGGAATGAGGATGAGGGGGCATTTGTTGCTGATCATGGTAAAGATGACAAAAAGGCAAATAGTAAGCTTACGCATCTTTTGGATGGCACGATTTCAAAAGACTCGACAGATGCTATTACGGGTAAACAACTCTATTCTTTGAGTGATAATGTTGCGAAATCCTTCGGTGATGGTGCCGGCTATGATGCGGAAGGCAACTGGAAAACGCCTACCTTTAAGGTTAAAACAGTTAAGGATAATGGTGAATCTGAAGAGCAAGAGTATAAGAATGTAGCAGCTGCTTTTGAAGGTGTAGGTGCATCTTTTACGAACATCAAAAAAGATATTACCAATCAGATTAATCATCTTCAGTCAGAAGATTCGGCTGTTGTTCATTATGATAAAAAGGACGAAGGTGAAACTGATTATGCGAGTATCACTTTAGGTGGTAAAGATAAGACCTCCACGGCTCTCCGCAATGTTGCAGATGGTAAGATTGCTAAGGACTCACATGATGCAATCACTGGCGGTCAGATTAATAAGATTGGTGAGGATATTACTAAGTATTTAGGTGGAGAATCGTCCTTTAAAGATGGAGCTCTTACAGGTCCCAGTTATAACTTATCTGATGTTTCTAAAGACGGTCAGATTACGGATAAGTCCTTTACTGATGTTGGCAAAGCCTTTGAAGGTCTTGATAGTAATATCAAGAATGTTAATGATCGTATTAAAGAAGTCTCAGAAGGGGTTGCACAGGATTCTTTATCATGGAGTAAGGGTGATGGTGCCTTTAGTGCGCAGCATGGATCAGGAGATACGAAAGCTAATAGTAAGATTAAATTTCTTTCTGCGGGTGATGTTTCTGCAAACTCGACAGAAGCTATTAATGGTTCCCAGGTTTATTCTTTGAGTGATCAATTTGCTAAGTATTTAGATGTTAACGCTGGTTATGATGCGAAAGGGGAATGGAAAGCCCCAAGCTTTACGGTTAATGCTGTTAAAGATGATGGTGTTACAATTGAAGAGAAGAAGTACGATACAGTAGCAGAAGCTTTGTCTGATGTTGGTAATTCATTCACGAATATTAAAAAAGATATTACGAATGTTGTCAGTGATAGTCTAGTAAAGTGGGATGAAGAGCAACAAGTAGTCAAGATTGGTGCAGAAAAACACGGTAATAAAATCACAATTTCTGATCAGGATAGTAAAGACAGAATCCTTTCAGGAGTTAAGGATGCAGAGCATAGTAATGAAGCGGTTAACAAAGGTCAGCTTGATGATAATGTAACTAAGCTTTCGGACGAAATTGCAGATGTGCGTTCTGTTGCAGTTTTCTACGATGAAGAAGCAGAGCCAAAAGGTGGCAATCCCCTTATCAGATCAGCGCGTAAAGTTAATAAGACGAGTGTAACGTTTGGAGATCCCCAAACGGGCACAGTTGCATTGCACAATGTTGGCAATGGTTCCATTTCTTCAGAATCACATGATGCGATCAATGGCTCTCAGCTTTTTGAGACCAATAAGAATGTTGCAACTTATTTAGGTGGAGGGGCTAAATATGAGAATGGCGCGTGGGTCGCACCAAGCTTTAAAGTTAAGACGGTTAATGAGGATGGTAGTAAGGTTGAAGAGACGAGCTATGATAATGTAGCGGCAGCTTTTGAAGGAGTTGGTAGTTCTTTCACGAATATTCATAAAGAACTTAAGAATGAGATTAGCCAAGTTGTAGGGAATAGTCTTGTTAAGCAGGACGATGCAGGTCTTATCACTATTGGTAAAGAAGTAGCAGGCAGTGAAATCAATGTCGCCAACAAAACTGGTGAAGAACGGACACTTTCTGGTGTTAAGGCGGCAACCAAGGATAATGAAGCGGTTAATAAGAAACAGCTTGAAGAACATTTGAAAGATCTGTCTAGCAGTCTTCAGTCAGATGAATCAGCAGTTGTCCATTATGATAAAACAGGAGATAAAACAGATTATACGAGTGTGACTTTGGGGAAAGGTAAGGATTCTGCTCCTGTAGGTCTTCATAATGTTGCAGATGGTCAGATTGCTGAGAGTTCTCATGATGCAATCAATGGCGGCCAGATTAATAAGATTGGTGAGGATATTGCTAAGTATTTAGGTGGAGAATCGTCCTTTAAAGATGGCACACTTACAGGTCCCAGTTATAAATTATCTGAAGTTACTAAAGACGGTCAGGTTACGGATAAGTCCTTTACTGATGTTGGCAAAGCCTTTGAAGGTCTTGATAGTAATATCAAGAATGTTAATGATCGTATTAAAGAAGTCTCAGAAGGGGTTGCACAGGATTCTTTATCATGGAGTAAGGGTGATGGTGCCTTTAGTGCGCAGCATGGATCAGGAGATACGAAAGCTAATAGTAAGATTAAATTTCTTTCTGCGGGTGATGTTTCTGCAAACTCGACAGAAGCTATTAATGGTTCCCAGGTTTATTCTTTGAGTGATCAATTTGCTAAGTATTTAGATGTTAACGCTGGTTATGATGCGAAAGGGGAATGGAAAGCCCCAAGCTTTACGGTTAATGCTGTTAAAGATGATGGTGTTACAATTGAAGAGAAGAAGTACGATACAGTAGCAGAAGCTTTGTCTGATGTTGGTAATTCATTCACGAATATTAAAAAAGATATTACGAATGTTGTCAGTGATAGTCTAGTAAAGTGGGATGAAGAGCAACAAGTAGTCAAGATTGGTGCAGAAAAACACGGTAATAAAATCACAATTTCTGATCAGGATAGTAAAGACAGAATCCTTTCAGGGGTTAAGGATGCAGAGCATAGTAATGAAGCGGTTAACAAAGGTCAGCTTGATGATAATGTAACTAAGCTTTCGGACGAAATTGCAGATGTGCGTTCTGTTGCAGTTTTCTACGATGAAGAAGCAGAGCCAAAAGGTGGCAATCCCCTTATCAGATCAGCGCGTAAAGTTAATAAGACGAGTGTAACGTTTGGAGATCCCAAAACGGGCACAGTTGCATTGCACAATGTTGGCAATGGTTCCATTTCTTCAGAATCACATGATGCGATCAATGGATCTCAGCTTTTTGAGACCAATAAGAATGTTGCAACTTATTTAGGTGGAGGGGCTAAATATGAGAATGGCGCGTGGGTCGCACCAAGCTTTAAAGTTAAGACGGTTAATGAGGATGGTAGTAAGGTTGAAGAGACGAGCTATGATAATGTAGCGGCAGCTTTTGAAGGAGTTGGTAGTTCTTTCACGAATATTCATAAAGAACTTAAGAATGAGATTAGCCAAGTTGTAGGGAATAGTCTTGTTAAGCAGGACGATGCAGGTCTTATCACTATTGGTAAAGAAGTAGCAGGCAGTGAAATCAATGTCGCCAACAAAACTGGTGAAGAACGGACACTTTCTGGTGTTAAGGCGGCAACCAAGGATAATGAAGCGGTTAATAAGAAACAGCTTGAAGAACATTTGAAAGATCTGTCTAGCAGTCTTCAGTCAGATGAATCAGCAGTTGTCCATTATGATAAAACAGGAGATAAAACAGATTATACGAGTGTGACTTTGGGGAAAGGTAAGGATTCTGCTCCTGTAGGTCTTCATAATGTTGCAGATGGTCAGATTGCTGAGAGTTCTCATGATGCAATCAATGGCGGCCAGATTAATAAGATTGGTGAGGATATTGCTAAGTATTTAGGTGGAGAATCGTCCTTTAAAGATGGCACACTTACAGGTCCCAGTTATAAATTATCTGAAGTTACTAAAGACGGTCAGGTTACGGATAAGTCCTTTACTGATGTTGGCAAAGCCTTTGAAGGTCTTGATAGTAATATCAAGAATGTTAATGATCGTATTAAAGAAGTCTCAGAAGGGGTTGCACAGGATTCTTTATCATGGAGCAAGAGTGATGGAGCTTTTGTTGCCTTGCATGGGGAAAAAGAAGGAGAGAAGGTAAACAGCAAGATCACGTCTCTTGCTGCTGGTTCTATAGCTTCAGGTTCGAGTGATGCGGTTACAGGGGGGCAGCTTTATACCTTGAATCAGACGTTAGCGACTTATTTAGGTGGTGGAGCAGGCTATAATGAGGAAGGCAAATGGAATGGACCGACCTTTAAAGTAAAAAGCTACAACGAAGATGGTGAGGAAGTTGAAGAAGAACGTGGCAGTGTTTCTGAGGCATTTGATCTGGTAAACCAATCTTTCACGGATCTTCACAAGGAAGTTAACAGCAAGATTAACCAAGTTTTAGGAGATAGTCTTGTTAAACAAGATGAAACATCCAAACTTATCAACATTGGTAAAGAAGTAGAAGGTAGTGAAATCAATATAGCCAATAAAACTGGAGCTTATCGTACTCTTTCTGGTTTAAAGAAAGCAGAGAAGGGCGATGAAGCGGTTAATAAAACGCAGCTTGATGAGGAAACAGAGGCTCGTACTGCAGCTATTAATAAAGTTAATTCTACAGCAGTTTTTTACGATATAATAGAAGATGAAGATAGCGGCGATTCCCGTCAGAGATCGCCAGGTTTAAGCAAGAGGAGTGTTACATTTGGAGATGCAGATGCGGTTGCACTGCGGAATGTAGCAGCGGGTAAGATTGAAAAAGATTCTACGGAAGCTGTAACGGGTGGACAGGTTCATACACTCACTCATGATGTATCGAAGATTTTAGGTGGAGGAGTTGGGTTTGAAAATGGTCAGTTGAGCAAAGATAAATTCACAGTTCAAGCTTTCAACTCCGAGAAAAATGCTGTTGAAGGAACAAGCTATGATAGTGTAGCAGATGCATTTGAAGGAGTTGGTAAATCTTTCACGAATGTTGTTACTAGTTTTAATAAAAAAGTAGATAACATTACGGAATCTGTTCAAGGTGATGCTTTGTTGTGGGATGATAAAGCAAAAGCGTTTGTAGCGTTGCATGGAAAAGGTGATGCACGAGCCAATAGCAAGATCACGTCTCTTGCCGCAGGAGATATTACTTCTGGTTCAACGGATGCAGTTAATGGTTCCCAGCTCCATAGTCTAGGAGAAGAAGTTTCAAAGTCTTTAGGAGGAGAAGCTAGCTATAAAGATGGCGCATGGTCAGCGCCAAACTTTAAGATTAAAATTGTCAAAGAAGATGGACAGGAAGAAGACAAGAGTTATCCTGATGTAGCGGCAGCCTTTGCTGGTGTAGGTAGTTCTTTCACGAATATTCATAAAGAACTTAAGAATGAGATTAGCCAAGTTGTTAGTGATAGTCTTGTAAAGCAGGATAAAGAGAGCAAGGTTATTAAGATAGGCGCTGAAAAAGGTGGAACAAGCATTAACATTGCCAATAGTGGAGATGCTGCACGGGCTCTTTCTGGTGTAAAAGCAGGATCACTCACAAAAGAATCGACGGATGCGATTAATGGTTCTCAGCTTTATAGCTTGAATCAGACGCTTGCGAGCTATTTTGGTGGTGGCGCTAAATATGAGAATGGCGCGTGGGTTGCACCAAGCTTTAAAGTTAAGACAGTCAATGAGGATGGTAGTAAGGTTGAAGAGAAGAGCTATGATGATGTAGCGGCAGCCTTTGCTGGTGTAGGTAGTTCTTTCAGTAATCTTCATAATGAGCTTAAGCATGAGATTAGCCAAGTTGTAGGAGACAGTCTTGTAAAGCAGGATGAGAAGACGCATGTTATTGCGGTTGGAGGAGAAAAGAGCGGAACGAAAGTTACATTAGCAAATGTTGATAATGCCGCTCGGACCCTTTTAGGAGTTAAATCAGGCGAGCTTTCAGAGACATCGACAGAAGCTGTGAACGGTTCTCAACTTTTTGCGACCAATGAGCATGTCAGCAGTGTCTCTAAAGATTTGGAAATAGCAGCTACGGATATAGCTAAGACTTTAGGTGGAGGTGCAGAATATAAGGAAGGTAAATGGGTATCACCAAGCTTTAAGGTAAAAACCATCAATGAGGATGGTGAAGCTGGAGAAGAGGCTTATGCGAGTGTATCGGCAGCTTTTGAAGGAGTAGGTAGTTCTTTCACGAATATTAAGAATGAGCTTAAGAATGAGATTAGCCAAGTAGTGAGTGATAATCTTGTTAAGTTTGATGAGAAGAGCAGGGTTATCAAGATAGGCTCAGAGAAAGATGGCTCATCAATCACGTTAGGCAATAGTGAAGGTATGGCACGTAGTTTATCAGGAGTTAAATCAGGGGTTGTTTCGGAAGAATCGACGGATGCGATTAATGGATCTCAGCTTTATACTTTGAATCAGACGCTTGCGACGTATTTTGGTGGTGGTGCTAAATATGAGAATGGGACTTGGATCGCTCCAAAGTTTGTAGTTAAGACCGTTAATAAAGAAGGTGATGCTGTTGAAGAGACGAGCTATGATAATGTATCGGCAGCCTTTGCTGGTGTAGGTACGTCTTTTGAGAATCTCCAAAAGAAGGTTACTGAAAGCAACACGCAGGTTACTGAAAACATTAAGCAGAACGCGTTGTTGTGGAGTGATAGTGACAAAGCGTTTGTAGCGCAGCATGGAGAGAAAGAAGGAGCAAAGACCAATAGTAAGATTAAGTATCTTTCCAATGGTGAGATTAGTTCTAGCTCAAGCGATGCAGTAGCAGGTAATCAGCTTCATGCTCTGGGTGAAGAAGTTTCAAGGACCTTAGGAGGTGAAGCCAAGTATGAGAACGGCACTTGGACTTCTCCAAAGTTTACAGTTAAAACGGTGAATAAAGAAAGTAATGCTGTTGAAGAGACGAGCTATGATGATGTCGTTGCAGCCTTTGCTGGTGTAGGTACGTCTTTTGAGAATCTCCAAAAGAAGGTTACTGAAAGCAACACGCAGGTTACTGAAAATATTAAGCAGAATGCATTGTTGTGGAGTGATAGTGACAAAGCGTTTGTAGCGCAGCATGGCGAGGGAGATGCGAAAACGAATAGCAAGATTAAGCATCTTTCCAATGGTGAGATTAGTGCTAGCTCAAGCGATGCAGTAGCAGGTAATCAGCTTCATGCTCTGGGTGAAGAAGTTTCAAAGACCTTAGGAGGTAACGCCAAGTATGAGAATGGCACTTGGACTTCTCCAAAGTTTACAGTTAAAACGGTGAGGAAAGAAAGTGATGCTGTTGAAGAGACGAGCTATGATGATGTAGCGGCAGCCTTTGCTGGTGTAGGTACGTCTTTTGAGAATCTTCAAAAGAAGGTTACTGAAAGTAATACGCAGGTTACTGAAAACATTAAGCAGAATGCATTGTTGTGGAGTGATAGTGACAAAGCGTTTGTAGCGCAGCATGGCGAGGGAGATGCGAAAACGAATAGCAAGATTACGCATCTTTCGGATGGTAAGATTGCTTCTGGCTCGAGCGATGCGGTTACAGGTGGCCAACTTTATTCGATGAACGAGCAGCTTGCGTCTTATTTAGGTGGAGGATCTGGCTATGATGAGAAAGGCAAATGGACTGCGCCAAACTTTAAGGTTAAAACTGTCAAAGAAGATGGTAAGGAAGAAGATAAGAGTTATGGGAATGTAGCGGCAGCTTTTGAAGGAGTAGGTAGTTCTTTCACGAATATTAAGAATGATCTTAGTAACCAGATTAATAATGCGATTACCAATGTTAAAGGGGAGAGCCTTGTTAAGTGGGATGAGGAGACACAGCATATTAATATTGGTGGAGAAAAAGATGATGCTACAATCAATATTGCCGATAAGAATAAGAATAATCGTATCCTTTCTGGTGTGAAGGCAGCTGAGAATGATAATGAAGCGGTCAACAAAGGTCAGCTTGATCAAGGGATAGAAGATGTACGTTCAGTAGCGGTTCTTTATGATGAAGAAGTAGAGCCAAAAGGTGTCAATCCCCTTATCAGAACAGCGCGTAAAGTTAATAAAAACAGTGTGACTTTTGGAGATCCCAAAACGGGCACAGTTGCTTTGCACAATGTTGGCAATGGTATCGTTTCCTCTGATTCACATGATGCGATCAACGGTTCGCAACTTTTTGAGACCAATAAGACTGTTGCGTCTTATTTAGGTGGCGGTGCTCAGTATGAGGAAGGCAAATGGACAGGTCCGACCTTTAAGGTAAAAACCTTCAAAGAAGATGGTAAGGAAGTTGAAGAAGAACGCGGCAGTGTTTCCGATGCCTTTGATCTTGTAAATCAATCCTTCACGGACCTTCATAATGAAGTTAACAGCAAGATTAACCAAGTAGTGAGTGATAATCTTGTTAAGTTTGATGAGAAGACAAATCTGATCAGGGTTGGCGGTGAAAAAGACGGCGCTAGCATCAGTATTGCGGATAAGGGAAGCAAAGATAGAAGGCTATCTGGTTTGAAGGCAGCTGAGAATGATAATGAGGCAGTTAATAAAGGTCAGCTTGATGAGAGTTTGAATGATCTTTCCAACAAACTTCAGTCTGAAGATTCGGCTGTTGTTCTTTACGATAAAACAGAAGGAGAAAATAGCACGACGAATTATGCGAGTGTGACTTTTGGCAAAGGTAAGGATCGTTCTCCAGTTGGATTGCATAATGTTGCGGATGGTAAGATTGGTGAGGGTTCACATGATGCAATTAATGGTTCTCAGCTTTACACCTTGGGTAATGGTTTAGCTCATTCTTTAGGAGGTGAAGCCAAGTATGAGAATGGGACTTGGATCGCTCCAAAGTTTGTAGTTAAGACCGTTAATAAAGAAGGTGATGCTGTTGAAGAGGCGAGCTATGATGATGTAGCGGCAGCCTTTGCGGGAGTAGGTACGTCTTTTGAGAATCTCCAAAAGAAGGTTACTGAAAGCAACACGCAGGTTACTGAAAACATTAAGCAGAATGCATTGTTGTGGAGTGATAGTGACAAAGCGTTTGTAGCGCAGCATGGCGAGGGAGATGCGAAAACGAATAGCAAGATTAAGCATCTTGCCGATGGTAACATTACTTCTGGTTCAACGGATGCGATTAATGGTTCTCAACTTTTTGAGACAAATGATAAGGTTGCCACTTATTTAGGTGGAGGAGCTAGCTATAAAGATGGCGCCTGGACCGATCCAAGCTTTAAAGTTAAGATAGTCAATGAGGATGGTAGTAAGGTTGAAGAGAAGAGCTATGATGATGTAGCGGCAGCCTTTGCTGGTGTAGGTAGTTCTTTCACGAATATTCATAAAGAACTTAAGAATGAGATTAACCAAGTTGTTAGTGATAGTCTTGTAAAGCAGGATAAAGAGAGCAAGGTTATTAAGATAGGCGCTGAAAAAGGTGGAACAAGCATTAACATTGCCAATAGTGGAGATGCTGCACGGGCTCTTTCTGGTGTAAAAGCAGGATCACTCACAGAAGAATCGACGGATGCGATTAATGGTTCTCAGCTTTATAGCTTGAATCAGACGCTTGCGAGCTATTTTGGTGGTGGCGCTAAATATGAGAATGGCGCGTGGGTTGCACCAAGCTTTAAAGTTAAGACAGTCAATGAGGATGGTAGTAAGGTTGAAGAGAAGAGCTATGATGATGTGGCAAAAGCCTTTGCAAGTGTAGGTAACTCTTTCAGTAATCTTCATCAAGAGCTTAAGAATGAGATTAGCCAAGTTGTAGGAGACAGTCTTGTAAAGCAGGATGAGAAGACGCATGTTATTGCGGTTGGAGGAGAAAAGAGCGGAACGAAAGTTACGTTAGCAAATGTTGATAATGCCGCTCGGGCCCTTTTAGGAGTTAAATCAGGCGAGCTTTCAGAGACATCGACAGAAGCTGTGAATGGTTCTCAACTTTTTGCGACCAATGAGCATGTCAGCAGTGTCTCTAAAGATTTGGAAATAGCAGCTACGGATATAGCGAAGACTTTAGGTGGAGGTGCAGAATATAAGGAAGGTAAATGGGTATCACCAAGCTTTAAGGTAAAAACCATCAATGAGGATGGTGAAGCTGGAGAAGAGGCTTATGGGAGTGTATCGGCAGCTTTTGAAGGAGTAGGTAGTTCTTTCACGAATATTAAGAATGAGCTTAAGAATGAGATTAGCCAAGTAGTGAGTGATAATCTTGTTAAGTTTGATGAGAAGAGCAGGGTTATCAAGATAGGCTCAGAGAAAGATGGATCATCAATCACGTTAGCCAATAGTGAAGGTATGGCACGTAGTCTATCAGGAGTTAAATCAGGGGTTGTTTCGGAAGAATCGACGGATGCGATTAATGGATCTCAGCTTTATACTTTGAATCAGACGCTTGCGACGTATTTTGGTGGTGGTGCTAAATATGAGAATGGTACGTGGGTTGCACCAAGCTTTAAAGTTAAGACAGTCAATGAGGATGGTAGTAAGGTTGAAGAGACGAGCTATGATAATGTATCGGAAGCCTTTGCGGGAGTAGGTACGTCTTTTGAGAATCTTCATCAAGAGCTTAAGAATGAGATTAACCAAGTTGCGGGGGATAGCCTTGTTAAGCAGGATGAAAAGACGCATGTTATTAGTGTAGGAGGAGAAAAGAGTGGTACTGAAGTTACGCTTGCCAATATTGATGGTGCAGCACGTACGCTTTCCGGGGTCAAGGCAGGTTTGCTCTCAGAAGGTTCAATGGAAGCCATTAATGGATCACAGCTTTATTCGATGAGCAATGCGTTAGCGTCATATTTTGGAGGTGGAGCTAAATATGAAAATGGCGAATGGAAAGTTCCAGCGTTTAAGGTAACAGGTTTCAAGAGTGATGGTAGTTCTGATGATGAAAAGAGCTATAATGATGTAGCGAGTGCGTTTGAAGGAATTAATGGAAGCATGTCTACGATCAATAATCGCATAAGTGATGTTGAAAAGACAGTTACGTCGAATGGTTTAAATTGGAATGATGAAGTTGGCGCCTATGATGGGAAGCATAATGGATCTTCGAGTAAGATTAGCAATGTCGCGGATGGTCTTATAGAAGAAGGCTCACAAGATGTTGTTAATGGTGGTCAGCTTTGGCAGACGAATGATAGGGTTAGCAAGGTTGAAAGTAAGGTAGATAGTATTGACCAGCAAGTAAAAGATATTGCGACTTCAACGGATGGAGCAGTTAAGTATGATAAAGATGAAGCAGGTCATAAGACGAATAAAGTTACGTTAGTTGGAGGCGATGAGAGTGATCCAGTATTGATAGACAATGTAGCGGATGGTAAGATTGAAAGTGGTTCGAAAGAAGCAATAAATGGCGGTCAGTTGCATGATTATACGGATCAACAGATGAAGATAGTCCTTGATGATGCGAAGAAATATACGGATGAGCATCTGAAGGATATGGTCAACAATGGTGTTGATGAGGCGAAATCTTACACAGATATCAAGTTTGAGACGTTAAATTATGCCATTGAGGATGTCCGCAAGGAGGCAAGACAAGCGGCTGCTATTGGCTTGGCTGTGTCTAATTTACGTTACTATGATATACCAGGATCTGTGAGTATCTCATTTGGTAGTGGTTTATGGCGTAGCCAATCAGCCTTTGCTGTTGGAGCTGGTTATACATCTGAAGATGGAAATATTCGCTCGAATGTGTCTATTACAAGTGCTGGAGGCCATTGGGGCATAGGCGCTGGGATTACTTTGAGGTTGAGATGATAATAGAAAAAATGATTATTATTATGAAAAAGAGAAGTATGTTAGTGAAGATTCTGTTTGCTCTTGCCTTAATAGGCAAGGGTGAAAGCTTTGCTAATGAAAATAATGGCATTTATACAGTTCATCCACCGCACTTATCGATACCTAGGGGAGAACCAGGTGAAACACGCCGAATTATTATGCAGTTTTATGACTGGACTTTGATTTGTGATGAAAAACAAAAGCTTAAGCTTAAGCAAGGTATATGTAATGTGACACAGACTGTTCATGATCAGGAAGGAAATACCATTTTTAGTTGGTCTCTTGTTTCTACGACAAATGGTCAAGCAGTGATGCTGTTTCGAACATTGCCAAATTCTGATATAAGTGTTCCGATTCAAATGTTTGTGAAAGGTGTAAAAAAGCCTGTTCTTATTCGTTATACGCAGTGTAATGAAACGGTTTGTTTGGCACAATCACCTGTAGGGCCGGTTTTTACTGAACAAATAGAACAGGACAATAAAGTACGTATTTCCTATAAGCTTAAAGATGGAAAGATATTTTCTTTTACTGTGCCATTTAAAGGGTTAAACGCAGCACTTAATTCTTTGCGCCCTTAGGAATTCGTCGAGATTTTTTTAAAAAGAGTCATTTTTTCATAAATCGTTGTGTTATATTTTTGAATGTAAATTATAAGGTGAAATAAGTAAGAAGTTTTATGTAATATGTATTCGAGAGAGTAGAAGTTTTCTGAGGTTAAAGTCACAATGAGTGCTTTATATAATAGAAAATTAGGTTAGAGCGTTTCACAAATCCTAGAGCGTAAGTGCGTTGTTTGCAATAAAAAGTTATGAGAAATACTGAATTTTAAATAAATAGAAATATGGCTTCCTTACAATAAGGAGCAGGTTAGGCTCTTTTTTAAAGTTTGATATGGCTTTTTAGAGTGGTTTGATTAAGTATTAATGTTTTTCAATTGAAATGTGATAGTAACAAGTAAATTTATAATCCTAGAGATTTTTTAAACGATAGTTTTTCTTTGTATTCACGAAATAACGTTTATCGTAATTGCATTTTGTAGGGCCATGAAGCTTTTATTCTAGTATAATCAAAACCATTTTGTTGCATATAACAAACGAGGTTTGTGTATGAATAACGCGATTGAAAAAAAGAATTTTCTCCCTTATAAAATATGTCAATGTATAGGTTGTTGCAACCTTAAGCCTTGTCAAAGAGTATGATAATGCTGGTTTGTTACAATAGAGTTGTACTTCATATAAATGATATAAAAATAGCATAATTTACAAAATTGATATGAACGTAAACGATAAATTTATAGTTTTAAGTTCATAAAGAGAAGCATGACTTCATGGAAACAATCAAAAGATTATATAAAATCTGAATGATACGAGCTTAGAAAATTTCGATGATAAGAAAAAAGGGAATGCTTTCTTGTATTTTATCATTTGATGCTGCATTTTTGCCTTATTTAGGAATAAGCAGAAGAGTTTTCGCGTTTATTTATTGGGGGAAACGCTCAAGGGATAAGAGAAATGACCCCGTTAAATTATGGTTCAAAAGAGTCAAAGCAAGGAGAAACATACGATACCAAAGCAAATCAGTTGCATGATCAGTGTGGAAATAATAAAAATAATCGTTCTGCACTGTCACGAACAGAGGCATGCTCTATCCTTGTTGATATAAAGAGACAACAGAGAAAAAGACATTTTAAACAGAAACAGGTTTTGATCCAATCGGAGACAGCTTTTGAGTTTCATCGTCAAACAATAATAGAAGCTCAAAAAACAAAAAAACGCCAAGCGCCTTTTCTTCGACGGTTCTCTCGAGTAAAATCTCCACCCCTTTATGCGGCGCTTGATTTAGGAACGAATAATTGTCGTCTTCTTATCGCATCTCCTAGTAAACCTGGATATTTTCGTGTTGTTGATGCTTTTTCTCGTATTGTACGATTGGGAGAAGGTTTAATAAATAATGGTTTGCTCAATACACAAGCTATGGATCGTGCGATTGAAGCATTAAAGATTTGTCGTTTAAAGTTAAAACAAAGGCATATTAAGCGTTATCGCTTGATTGCAACAGAAGCTTGCCGTTCAGCAGAAAATGGTAGATATTTTATTCAGCGTGTTTTGGATGAGACAGGTCTTGAATTGGAAATTGTTGATCGGCAAACAGAAGCACGTTTTGCTGTTACAGGATGTAGTACGCTTGTTGAACCAAATACTGAGGCAATTGTACTTTTTGATATTGGAGGAGGGTCATCAGAAATTGTGCTCCTTGATGTTTCTCAAAAGCGTTCTTTTCGTTTAGCGGGACAAATTACCGCTTGGACTTCTCTTCCTGTTGGGGTTGTTACGCTTGCTGAACGTTTTGGAGGGAATAATATTCGTTTAGACGATTTTGAAAAAATGAAAAGTTATGTGCGAGGATTGTTAAATAATTTTTCAGATCGTCATAAATTAGGAGAGTTAGCGCAAGGATCGAAGTTTCATCTTTTGGGAACCTCCGGTACGGTTACGACTTTAGCAGGGATGTATCTTAATTTAGAGCGTTATGATAGGAGGAAAGTGGATGGCATTTGGATGGATGATGCAGACATTACGCTTATGACAAAACGCTTATTGTCATGGGATATAGAAAAACGTGTCATAAATCCTTTCATTGGGCGCGAGAGAGCAGATTTAGTTTTAGCTGGCTGTGCAATTTTAGATGTTATTCGAGAAGTTTGGCCAAGTCAGCGTTTAAGAGTTGCTGATCGTGGCTTAAGAGAAGGAATTTTGATAGAGCTGATGTTACGCGATGGTGTATGGTGTCGAGGTAGAAAGAGCAGAGATTTCAAGCGTTAGAGAATTAAATATGGAGACAATGAATAACGATGAAAAAAACAACAAAACCCCCAACGGGTGGCTATGGAGGTTCAGGATCACATGAATTATATCAGCGCGTAAAAAAGAAAGCTGGAACCATTAAAGCTTCATCACGGCGATGGTTAGAAAGGCATTTGAATGATCCTTATGTTCATCAATCAAAAGTAGATGGTTATCGTTCGCGTGCGGCTTATAAGCTCATTGAAATTAATGAACGTTATAAGTTTCTGAAAAAAGGTCAAAAGGTTATTGATCTAGGGGCAGCACCGGGCGGATGGTGTCAGGTCGCTGAGCGCATCGTAGGGTCAAGTAATGAAAAACCTAGTGTCGTTGGCATTGATTATTTGCATGTGGATCCATTGCCTAGAGTTGCAATGTTAGAAATGGATTTTTTACATGCAGATGCACCGCAGAAATTAATTGAAACTTTAGGGACAAAACCGGATGTGGTTCTTTCTGATATGGCGGCGCCAACAACAGGTCATCGTCAGACGGATCATTTAAGAACGATTTATTTATGTGAAGTTGCAGCTGATTTTGCTCTTTCGGTTCTCAAGCCTGGGGGACATTTTTTAGCAAAGGCTTTTCAAGGAGGAGCAGAAAATACTCTTCTTGCGATATTAAAACAGCATTTTAAAAAAGTCTATCATGTTAAACCACCTGCAAGCCGATCAGAATCAGTGGAGCTTTACCTTCTAGCGCTTGAATTTAAGGGAAAAACAAAAATACAAGAATAGCGGCTTCTTTGAAGAATCAATTTTACTTAACCTATTTAAATAGGATGATTTTTTCTCAAAGAGTTATCAGTGATAGTGATAGTTTTTCTGTTATCAATGATGAAAAACTGGTAAAATTAATGTATTGCCTATAGAGGTAGAGAGTGATTCCTCAGTGAGTGTTTTCAATGAAATTTCTTGATCAAGCTAAAGTTTATATTCGTTCTGGTAATGGAGGTTCTGGAGCAGTATCATTTCGCCGTGAAAAGTTCATAGAATTTGGGGGACCTGATGGAGGAAATGGAGGACGGGGTGGTGATGTCTGGGCTCTTGTAGTTGATGGGCTTAACACGCTGATTGATTATCGCTACCAACAGCATTTTAAAGCAAAAACAGGGGGACATGGCAAGGGGCGTAATATGACGGGTGAGAAGGGGGGGGATGTCATTCTTAAAGTTCCGGTTGGGACGCAAATTTTTGAAGAAGATAATACAACGTTAATCTGTGATTTAACCGAAGTGGGACAGCGCTATCGTCTTGCAAAAGGAGGGAATGGCGGTTTTGGCAATCTTCATTTTACGACATCGACAAATCGGGCACCACGTCGTGCAAATCCAGGCTTGGCTGGAGAAGAGCGTGCAATATGGCTTCGTTTGAAGCTAATTGCTGATGCGGGGCTTGTTGGTTTACCTAATGCCGGAAAATCAACTTTTTTATCTTCTGTAACAGCAGCAAAGCCAAAAGTTGCAGATTATCCTTTTACCACTCTCCATCCTCATCTTGGTGTTGTACGAATTGATGGTCGTGAATTTGTTTTGGCTGATATTCCGGGGTTGATCGAAGGAGCCCATGAAGGGGTGGGAATTGGAGACCGTTTTTTAGGACATGTGGAACGTTGTCGTGTCCTCCTTCATTTGATTTCTGCTCAAGAAGAAGATGTTGCAAAAGCATATCAAATTGTGCGTCATGAACTGGAGGCCTATGGAAATAATCTAAGTGATAAAACTGAAATTGTCGCGTTAAGCCAGATAGATACGCTCACGATTGAAGAGCGTAAAATGAAACAGAAAGCTTTGCGAAGAGTAACGGATCAACCTGTTATGATGTTTTCGGCGGTTAGTCGCGAAGGTTTAGAAAATGTACTGCGTGCTGGTGCACATATTATCGAGATGTCACGCAAAGAGGAGATGGGTGGGGATAGCAGGATTGATTGAGATGGCGGTTGGATTGCAAAAACTCACACACTATAAACGTATCGTGGTCAAGATTGGATCTGCACTTTTGGTTGATCCTCAGACAGGTTTACGCGTTGAATGGCTTAAAAGCTTGATTAATGATGTTGTTGAATTGCACAAAGGAGGCGTAGAAATATTATTGGTGTCTTCAGGCGCTATTGCTCTAGGAAGGACATTGCTACAGCTTCCTAAAGGAGCTTTGAAATTGGAAGAAAGTCAGGCATGTGCTGCTTTGGGACAGATTGAATTAGCAAAAACCTATGGTGATGCGCTTGCACAACATGGGCTCAAAACAGGCCAGATTTTGCTCACTTTATTTGATACGGAAGAGCGAAGACGTTATCTCAATGCACGTGCGACGATTAATGTACTTTTACGTTTTGGAGCTGTACCCGTTATTAATGAGAATGATACTGTTGCGACAAATGAAATTCGTTATGGTGATAATGATCGCTTAGCTGCACGTGTGGCAACAATGATGGGGGCAGATCTTTTAATACTTTTATCTGATATTGATGGTCTTTATACAAAGTCTCCCCATTGCGATCCGACGGCTGAATTTATACCTTTTGTAGCGTCCATTACGCATGATATCGAGAAAATGGCAGACGTTGCTGCTTCAGAGTTTTCACGGGGAGGAATGAAGACTAAGCTTGATGCAGGAAAGATAGCGAATGCTGCTGGAACGGCGATGATTATTACTTCAGGCAAACGTATGAATCCCCTTGCAGCGATTGACAAAGGTGAACGCAAGAGTTTTTTTGCGGCTGGGGAGAAATCCGTTAGTGCTTGGAAAACATGGATTTCTGGTCATTTAGATCCGTCTGGTATTTTGACGATTGATCAAGGAGCCATTAAGGCTCTTGAATCAGGAAAATCATTATTAGCAGCAGGAGTTATTGCTGTTGAGGGAAATTTTAATCGTGGGGATACGGTTGCTATTGTTGATACAAATGGGGTTGAGATTGCGCGAGGACTTGTAAGTTATGGCAAAGATGAAGCTGTACGCATTATAGGACGTAAAAGCGAAGAAATAGAATCTATTCTTGGGTATGAGGCACGCTCTGCTATGGTGCATCGTAATGATATGATTTTACGCTGCTTGACCAATTCTGTTTAAAAAAGTTACTTTGGTTTTATTGTTTTAATAGAGTGAATGATACGATGACTTTAGAAGAACAAATGAAGGATATGGGGCAAAAAGCACGCTCTGCCGCTGCAGCGTTGGCTGTTGCTTCTTCTGAGCAAAAGAACAATGCATTAGAAATGATCGCTTTAAGCCTAGAGGCTCACTCAGATGAAATTTTACGGGCAAATTGTTTGGATTTAGAGAAGGCTACTCAGAATAATTTGAAAGCCGCAATGGTTGATCGGCTCAAATTAGATGAATTGCGTTTGGCTGCAATGATAGATAGTGTTCGCCAAGTTGCTCGTTTATCTGATCCTGTTGGGCAGATCATGAGTGCGTGGACACGCCCCAATGGGCTTCATATAAGTCGTGTACGGACACCTCTTGGTGTGATTGGTATTATTTATGAGAGTCGCCCAAATGTTACAATTGATGCAAGTTCTTTGTGTTTAAAAGCGGGCAATGCTGTGATTTTGCGCGGTGGTTCGGATAGTTTTCATTCTTCATATGCTCTTCACTGTGCATTGGTACAAGGTTTAGAGCACTCTGGTTTACCAAAAAGTGCGATTCAGATGGTTGGAACGACAGATCGTGCTGCCGTTGGGGAAATTCTCAAAGGATTGGATGGAGCGATTGATGTGATCGTGCCACGTGGTGGAAAGAGTCTTGTTGCGCGCGTTCAGTCTGATGCACGTGTTCCAGTTTTTGCCCATTTAGAGGGGCTTTGTCATATTTATATTGATAAATCGGCAGATTTGGATATGGCGCGCAATATTGTTTTAAATGCGAAGTTGCGTCGGACAGGGATATGTGGTGCTGTTGAGACAGTTCTCATTGACAATGAAGCATTAAAAAAGTTTCTTCCTGTTTTGACTGCTTTACAGGAGAAGGGGTGTGAAATCCGTGCTACAGAAGATATTGCGTTTCTTGTGCCAGATGTAAAATTAGCCTCTGAAGAAGACTGGTCACATGAATATCTTGATGCTATTCTTTCTGTTAAAACGGTTGAAGGGGTTGAGGGAGCCATTTCTCATATTAAGCGTTATTCATCAGGGCATACGGAATCGATTATTGCTGAGGATATGGAAGTGGTGAAGAAATTTTTTAATCATTTGGATTCAGCTATTTTATTGCACAATGCATCTACACAATTTGCTGATGGAGGTGAATTTGGTTTTGGAATGGAAATTGGTATCGCAACAGGAAAAATGCATGCACGTGGTCCCATAGGTGTTGAACAGCTAACATCATTTCAATACCATATTAAAGGAAATGGTCAGGTTAGAGCTTGAAAAGTCCATTTTTTCCATGGAAAAATCGTATGCCACCTGTTGAAAGATCCAATGTTGTCGGTCTTTTTGGTGGTTCCTTTAATCCACCGCATGCGGGGCATCTTCTTGTTGCAAAAATTGCTATTCGGCGTTTGCAGCTTGATCAGTTATGGTGGATGGTTAGTCCAGGGAATCCTTTAAAGGATTGTACACAGTTGCTTTCTTTAGAGGAGAGAATGCGATTAAGTTTTAAGCTTATTGATCATCCAAAAATTCGCTTAACAGGTTTTGAAAAGGCTATAGGGAGCAAAGTATCAGTAGAGACGATTTTTCATATTCTGAACCATTACAGTAGCGTAAATTTTGTATGGATTATAGGTGCAGATAGTTTTACAACGATTCATCATTGGTATCGATGGCGTGATATTGTCTCTATGCTTCCTATTGCAATTATTGATCGTCCTTTAGGCAATAAGTCTGCCCTCTCTTCTCCTATGGCACACATTTATCGTCAGTTTCGTTTGGATGAAAGAGAAAGTGAGCGATTACCTTTTATAAAACCACCAGTTTGGACTTATTTGCATGGACCTTTATCTTTTCAATCTTCAACAAACCTTCGTTTGAAGAAAGAATAATTTTTCTTGAACAATTAATAAGATTCTGCTTCTCTTTAAAGATAGCTTTTTTATATTCTACAACAATAAGAAAGGAATATTGATCTGAAAAACGTTTTACGAAACCACTCTTACAATATGATGCCGTCAAAAGCAAAAAAAGTTTTTTCTATTCATGAGAGTCTTAAAATTATTCTCAAGAGTTTAGAAGATACAAAAGCAGAAGATATTGTTGCTATTGATATTCAAGGGAAGTCATCTTTGGCTGATTATATGGTCATAGCTTCAGCAAATTCGCAGCGTCATGTATCTTCAATTGCTGATCATTTGTTACGCATTTGGAAAGACAGCGGGCAGGGCCTTGCGCGTGTAGAAGGGCTTTCTGGAGGTGATTGGGTATTGATTGATACAGGTGATATTATCATTCATCTTTTTCGTCCGGAAATTCGTCTTTTTTATAATTTAGAAAAAATATGGATGGCTCCAGATTTAAACAATACAACATCGGTTCTCTTCGGAGATCATTAAAATGCAAATTTCTATTTTTGCGGTTGGTCGTATGAAAAGTGGAGCGGAGCAAAAATTGGTCCAGCATTATTTGGATCGTTTTTCTAAAAGTTCTGGGGCTGTAGGATTTCATTTAAAAAAGTTACAAGAGATACCAGAAAGTCGTGCTCAAACAGCGTGTCAACGTATGGAGGAAGAGGGAAGAAAACTTATTGAATTTTTACCTGAAAAATGTCAATTAATTGTGTTGGATGAGCGTGGAGAGTCAATCTCTTCAGCTGCTTTTGCTGAAAAATTAGGGTGTTATCGTGATGAAGGCATTCGGGATGTCATCATTGCTTTGGGGGGACCTGACGGGCATAATGAACAAATAAGGAATCGTGCTGATTTTCTTTTATCTTTTGGTTTTATGACGTGGCCACATCAAATTGCACGTATTCTTCTTACAGAACAACTTTACCGTGCTGTAACCATTGCAAATCATCATCCATATCATCGTTTTTAAATATTTTTGTTCAACTTTTAGCACTTATTTATATATTTATTAATAGAGTTTTAGCCGACACCGTTTAAAGCATCTTTCGTATATACGATGAGGTGTTATGGTTTTTGCAAATGAAAAAGCTTCTTCATAGAAAGATGCGATATTTATATGGGGAATGCGTGATATTTGTCATCTTGCTCTTGAGTATGTTTTTTTGCTTTTCTGTATCGCAAGCGGAAGATACAATCAGGAGTACAGAAGTACATAAAGAATTGGGAGAAATTCGTCAAAATATTTCACTTTCGCGTGAGCGTGTTGTTTTTCTTACGCGTCAAGTTGAGAATTTAAAAAAAGATCAACGTGTTTTGAGTGATGCACTCATAAAAGCTGCTCAAGAAGAACGTAAAATCGCAGATGATATTGCTAAAAGGGAAGAAAAGCTTGAAAAAATGATAGAAAAGCGGGTACAAGTCTATCAAAGTTTAAAAAGTCGTCGCACTGAATTTGCGGAAGTTCTTGCAATTTTAGAACGTATGGGGTTGAATCCACCTCCAGCTCTTATGATACAGCCAGAGGATGTGTTGGCTTCTATGCGCAGTTCTGTTTTATTAGGGACTATCATTCCTCAGATGCAAGAGAAAACGCGAGATTTAACAGAGAAACTCAGGGAGTTGACCAATTTAAGCAATTCCATTACTACGGAATATACGACGTTAAAGACAAAACTGCAAAGTCAAGCAGAGCAGCGAAAACGTTTAGAGCTTTTATTAGACAAAAAAAATAAACTACAAAAAAAATCAGAAAAAGAACTTACAGAACAGCAACAAAAAAATATTGCTCTTGCTAAAAAAGCGCAGTCTTTGGAAGAATTGATTTTAGAGCTTGACCGTCAGTCAAAACTTAGCTCCGACTCATCAATACAGATACGGAAAAGTTTACAATTGTTAGAGCAGTCCAATTTTGAAAACCGAAAAGGTTCTTTACTTTTTCCTGTTTCAGGAAAAAGAATTCGATATTCTCATAAGAATTCGCAGATTACACGTTTTGGTGAGACGATAGAAACAGAGTCAGGGGCTGTTGTTATATCGCCAGCGGATGCTTTTGTTGCTTTTGCTGGGCCATTTCGTTCTTACGGACAGTTAATCATTCTCAATGTTGGAAATGGTTATCACATTATTCTTACCGGAATGTCGAAAATTAATGTAAAACAGGGGCAGTTTGTTCTTTCAGGCGAGCCTCTGGGTATGATGGGGACGCAATTTATTGCAAATAGTGTTGCATTGGATATAGGAAAAGCTGCTCCAATGCTTTACATTGAGTTTAGAAAGCAGGGAAAGCCTGTAAATCCAACTCCTTGGTGGCAGACTGAAAAAATGAGAAGGAGCCAAAATGATTCGTAAAGTTATTCTTTTGGTCGCTGGGGTATTGCTCGGCGCCTGTTCAATGATTATGGTGCAGTCTGTTGCTGCAAATAATGAAGATAATGCCTATAAAAAGTTGGCCATATTTGGTGATGTTTTTGAACGCGTGCGTAAGCAATACGTCACAGTTCCAGATGATAAAAAGCTTATTGAAAATGCTATCAATGGCATGCTCACATCACTGGATCCCCATTCATCTTATTTGAATGCTGAAGAAGCTAAAGATATGCGAGATTCTACGAAAGGAGAATTCGGAGGCCTTGGTATTGAAGTCACTATGGAAAAAAACTTAATTAAAGTTGTTTCTCCGATGGATGATACCCCCGCTTCAAAAGCAGGTATTTTGGCAGGAGATCTTATTTCAAAAATTGATGATGTACAAACGAATGGTCAAACATTGAATGAAGCTGTTAATAAGATGCGAGGGGCTCCTGGAACACCAATTACCTTAACAATTATTCGTTCTGGCGTTGATCAGCCATTTGAAGTTAAGATTATTCGTGATATTATCAAGGTAAAAGCGGTGAAATATCGGGTTGAGGGCGACATTGGATATTTAAGAGTTATTCAGTTTTCTGAGCAGACATTAGGGAATCTTCTGGCAGCGATTAAAGATGTCCAATCTAAAATTCCTGAAGATAAACTAAAAGGTTACGTCCTTGATTTGCGGCTTAATCCTGGTGGACTTTTAGATCAAGCTGTTAATGTTTCGAGTGCTTTTCTCAATAAAGGTGAGATTGTGTCAACGCGTGGCCGTAAAAAGAGTGATGTGACGAGATTTGATGCAAAGCCAGGTGATGTCACCAATGGAAAACCACTTATTGTCCTTATTAATGGTGGTTCGGCAAGTGCTTCTGAAATTGTTGCTGGTGCCCTACAAGATCATCGTCGTGCGACAATTTTGGGTACGCAATCTTTTGGTAAAGGATCTGTTCAAACGATTATTCCTCTAGGCGAAGATGGTGCCTTGCGTTTAACAACAGCACTTTATTATACGCCGTCTGGCACTTCTATTCAAGGAACAGGGATTACACCTGATATTATTGTAGAGCAACCACTTCCTGAAAAATATAAGGGTTATGATGTAAAAGTTGGTGAGTCTGCATTAAAAGGGCATATCAAAGGGAAACGAGAAAACAATAAAGGATCTGGTTCAGCTGCTTTTGTTCCGAAAGATCCTAAGGATGATATTCAATTGAATGAGGCTTACAAACTGTTACGGGGTGAGATGGCAAATGCAGCATTTCCACCAGATCCCAATAAGGATATATTAAAGTGAGAAATGATATCTATAGCTTGCGCTTTTGAGGAATATAATGGATGCAGATGTTAACTTGAAGACTCTTCCTTATCGCAAATGTGTTGGAATTGTTGTCTTTAATCATGAAGGTAAAGTCTGGGTTGGGCGTCGTTTAATGACGTTAGCTCATGCAGATATTGACAGATCTCATCGTTGGCAGCTTCCTCAAGGAGGAATTGATGAAGATGAAAAGCCATTAGATGCAGCATATCGAGAACTTTATGAAGAAACGGGTATTCGATCTGTAAAGTTGATTAAAGAAGCACAAAATTGGTTCTATTATGATTTTCCACAAGAACTTGTTGCGTGCACATTAAGCAATAAATATTGTGGGCAAATGCAAAAATGGTTTGCTTTCCAGTTTACGGGAGAACTTTCTGAAATTGTGATTAATCCGCCACCAGATGGCAATAAAGCAGAATTCGATCAATGGAAATGGATTGATCTAGAATCCCTTCCTTCGATTGCCGTTTCTTTTAAAAAGCATGTTTATATGAAAGTTGTCAGCGAATTTCGAGGTAGCCTTAGATCATTATAAAAGCTATATGACTATGAGAAAGCTTTTTTTATTAAGATGCTTTATGTGATATAATCATTTATAGATGATAAACATGTTTCTCTTTTATGTAAAGAACAGGAATATAAAAATGAAAAAGTTATTTAATTTACTTATAGTTTGTACTCTTTTGAGTATTTCATCTGTTGCATTTGCGACAAATTCAAAGCCTCCTGCACCGAAAGAGGCATCAGCGACATTGCCAAATGGCGCTTCTTCTTTGACTGAAACCTACGGCTTGTGGACCATTAACTGTGGGTTACAAGAAGGGAAAAAAGTTTGCTTTATGCACCGTCAAGAAGTGAATGAGCAGGGGCGTGTTGTTGTGGCTATGGCTCTTATTCTCAATGCTGAAGGTGTTGTATCGGGTAATTTAACAGTTCCTTTTGGCATTTTGGTTTCTAAGCCTGTTCGTTTACAAGTTGATGAGGGAAAAGCTGTTATTGAAACCGGTATTCGGACTTGTGTACCAGCAGGTTGTATGGTTCCAGTCGCTTTTGATAAAACTCATGTAGCAGCTTTACGTGCTGGAAAACAGTTAAAGTTGGCGATGACAATTGCTGCTGCAGGTGAACCAGCTTTGAATGATTTATTTGTTCAGCTCGATGGTTTTAGTAGTGCCCTTAACCGTTTGGCTGCTTTGCAGAAATAATTTTAAAAATAAAATAAAAGCGGCCTTTTAAGGCCGTTTTTAGTTTGTGCGTATAAATTGATCATTAAAACGATGAGATTTAAGATTAGCTCTATAATTCAGCGCTTTTAAAGTTTTCAGATTATTTGTCATTTCTTCTATTTTCATTGCACTCTTTTTAATTTTGATATTTGTTTTCTAGCTTTATCATCATTAAATAGAGAGATGAATAATTTGGGCTGTTTAGTTTTTTCTTCACGGAATGTTGGGATATAAAATTATTATTCAATATACAGATTCATTTTAATGAAGGCTTTCTATACTCTTTTCTGTTTCCTTGATTGAAAGGGATAACGCATGGTTTATGCATTGCTTCAAACGATTGATTTAATTTTTGATATTTATATTGATATTTTAATTGCTAGTGTTATCTTTTCCTGGCTCTATGTCTTTAATATCATAAATTCGCGCAATCGCTTTGTTGTTTTGATAGGGAACTTTCTATATCGCCTTACAAATCCCGTTTTAAACCCTATCCGGCAAATTTTACCAAATTTGGGAACAATTGATATTTCACCTATTGTGGTGTTCATTATTATTTATTTTATTCGTAATTTCATGTGGCGCGCTTACGCAGGCATGTATCTATAGAAATATGATTTGAGGCGAATAAATGTTTTATCAAGTTGATAAAAATAGCTTGGTTTTGTTTGTATACCTCATTCCCAAATCATCCGTTGATAAAATAATAGGGATTGAATGTAGGGATGGTGAAAAACAATATCTGGTTATACGCCTTCGTGCTGTTCCTGAAGATGGAAAAGCAAATAAAGCTCTCATTAAATTTTTTGCGAAGCAGTGGAAAATTCCATCTTCTTCTATTTCTCTGAAAAGTGGGGCAACATCTCGCTACAAACAACTTCACTTTTCAACACATTTAGAAGAGTTAAAGCAGATATGGCAATCCTTTAGGGATTGTATCTCGTATGAAAATAAATAATAAAGCCTATTAAAAAAATAGGCCTTATGTTATTAAAACTATTATATTTCTTTATTACGCTCAACAGCTTGCTTAATTAATTCATGGGCAAAGTTCTTATCACGCCACCCTTCAATTTTGGCCCATTTTCCAGGTTCCAAATCTTTATAATGCTTGAAGAAATGTTCAATTTGCTTGAGTGTAATCTCAGGCAGGTCTGTATAGTCATGAATATTGATATAGCGTTTTGTTAATTTTGGTGTAGGAATGGCAATAATTTTTTCATCTTTACCACCATCATCTTCCATCATCAGAGCACCAATAGGGCGAACATTGATCACACAACCAGGCATTAGTGGACGGGTATTACAAATCAGAACATCAATAGGATCACCATCATCTGAAAGTGTATGAGGAACAAAACCATAATTTCCAGGATAAACCATTGAGGTATGAAGAAAACGGTCAACGAATAATGCGCCCGACTTTTTATCCATCTCATATTTTATTGGTTGACCACCAAGAGAGACTTCCACAATAACATTAATATCTTCTGGTGGGTTTTTGCCTACGGGTATTTCCTTAATATTCATAGAGACATCCTTTCTGGGATTAAAGTAAGGCTTACAATAAAATATTTTACCAAAGAGATTATGAAATTAGCTTGAAATTGATGCACGTGTTTTTTCAAAACGCTTACGTTCATTGGGATCAAGATAAAGTTTGCGGAGACGAATATTTTTAGGGGTGACCTCCACAAGTTCATCATCTTGTATCCACGATAGGGCACGTTCTAGTGTCATTTTAATGGGAGGCGTTAACTTTACGGCTTCATCTTTTCCAGAAGCGCGCATATTGGTGAGTTTTTTTCCTTTTAAAACATTGACTTCTAAGTCGTTATCCCGTGAATGAATGCCAATAATCATACCTTGATAGACTTTAACACCTGCATCAATGATCATAGGTCCGCGATCTTCAAGATTAAACAGAGCATAAGCGACAGATTCACCGTTGTCATTTGAAATCATAACACCATTAACACGACCCGCAATGTCTCCTTTATAAGGTTCATAAGCATGGAAAAGGCGATTCATAATGGCTGTACCACGGGTGTCCGTTAAAAGTTCAGATTGATAACCAATGAGTCCTCGGGTGGGCGCGTAAAAAACAAGGCGGACACGATTCCCTCCAGAAGGACGCAATTCCACCATTTCACCTTTACGTTCAGACATCTTTTGCACAACAGTACCGGAATATTCTTCATCAACATCGATAACAACTTCTTCTATTGGCTCAAGAGTTATTCCATTTTCATCTTTTTGCATCACAACACGTGGACGTGAAACACTAAGCTCAAATCCTTCACGGCGCATATTTTCAATGAGAACCGCAAGCTGTAATTCTCCTCGTCCTGAAACATAGAAAGAATCTTTATCGGCTGATTCTTCAATTTTAAGGGCGACGTTGCCTTCTGCTTCTTTTAACAAACGGTCACGAATGACACGGCTTGTTACTTTATCTCCTTCCGTTCCTGCAAGGGGACTATCGTTGACGAGAAAACTCATCGTAACAGTAGGCGGATCAATGGGTTGGGCAGTCAAGGGTTCATTAACAGCTGGATCACAGAAAGTATCCGCAACGGTACCTTTTTGTAGACCTGCAATCGCAACAATATCACCAGCATTGCCTTCTTCAATAGGTTGCCGTTCTAGACCACGAAATGCTAAAATTTTTGAAATACGTCCAGTTTCTAAAAGTTTTCCATCTTGCCCAAGAACCTTGACATTTTGATTGGGTTTTAGAGAGCCGGAATGAATACGACCTGTAATAATTCGTCCCAAAAACGAATCTGCTTCAAGAATAGTCCCAATCATGCGGAATGGTCCTTCTGCGACACGAGGAGAAGGAACGTGCCGCGTTACAAGATCAAATAAAGGACCGAGTCCCTGATCTTTTGGTCCCTCTGGAGTTTCAGCCATCCATCCATCGCGCCCCGAGCCGTAAAGAATAGGAAAATCAAGTTGTTCGTCGGTTGCGTCAAGAGCGGCAAAAAGGTCAAAAACCTCATTAATGACTTCATCAACGCGTGCATCAGGTCGGTCAATTTTATTAATAGCAACAATAGGGCGCAATCCCACTTTTAATGCTTTACCAACGACAAATTTTGTTTGTGGCATTGGTCCTTCAGCAGCATCAACAAGGACGATGGCTCCATCAACCATATTTAGAATACGTTCAACTTCTCCACCAAAATCGGCATGTCCTGGTGTATCAACGATATTAATTCGGGTATCTTTCCAAACAACAGATGTCACTTTCGCTAGAATTGTAATTCCACGTTCTTTTTCAATATCGTTTGAATCCATCATACGTTCGCTTGTACGCTGATTATCACGGAAGTTTCCTGATTGCTTGAGAAGTCCGTCTACAAGCGTTGTTTTCCCATGGTCAACGTGGGCAATGATGGCAATGTTACGCAATTGCATAAATTTTCTTCTTTTCGTTTAATGAAATTTCATTTGAGGCAAAGTCTTTACATTCTTCGCCTGATTATTAAAAAGTCTTTTACATGCTTTTTTATAATTTTGGAAGATAGAGACCATATTTTTATGGCAAAACGATTCGTCCAAGTCTTTAATACTCGATGAAGCCTTAATTGCTGGAGTTTCGTAAAAGAACTTTATGGTTCGTGTGTGTTCTATTCTCGAGCCAAGAATTGTCCATAAATCATAGTCAACTGGATTTTTATCAATATGACGCAAGAGATTTATATGAATGGCTTGTAGGAATAAGTACAGCGAGCTGTGTCATATTTGTTGTTTTGCAAAAGATTGATAAAAATCTAGAATATCTCTCAATCTATAGCCAATCTATTGACGCTTTATAACATTGTTATTCCTAATAAAGCTTTCGTTTCTTTTGGAGTTTGTCAATCAAAATCTCCAGATTTAATGCAACCGCATATTTGAGATAAATATTGAGACGATTAAGAATTTTATAAGAAGTTCTAACTTTTGTATGCCAGATTAGAGGAAAAGTGATATCTGTTTGATTTATTTGTGAAACGCAAACACAACCTGATTTATAAAGAATATGAAGGTATAGAAAGTTTCCCTCTTTGCCATTATTTTTAATTCAGTTTTATGACTTAAAAAGCATCTCAAAAAATACATTTTAAATCATCAAGATTGGTGTATCGCCTACATTTTTGTTTATCATACTTTATAGAATTATACCTCTCCTGCGACTAGAATGATCTAAAAAGAATATACTTGTTGTTGCACATTTATGTCCGTTTAAAGAGAGATCCCTTAATATCACACATCCATTTCATGATAGGGACAATGAATGTTCTAATACACGTGAACGGTATACCCTCAACGCCTTTGTGAAGCATATAAACCCTATAACCTCCATTATTATTCTTGTCTCAGTTGTCAATATTGTGACAGCTTTTGTATTTGAGAGGGGATATAAGAAGTATTTTACTCCTTTCTTGAATAATTTCCAGCCACACATCTATCCTACCTATGACAGACAAGAAGATGATTTTACGGTATGATTTAATATAAAAATGATTAATTATCATTATAAAGCAATGTATTATTTATAAAATGATGTGCTAGAAAACAGATAATAGAGCTTGTGCTCTTATGGAAAGATCTGGAATGATATGACAAGATCTTTCCATAAGGGTATGTTTTTACTTCCCATGTTTAAAGAAGAGTTCCTGACAAAATGAGGGAAGCTACAGAAAAATAGATTATAATACCCATGACATCTACTAAAGTTGCCACAAAAGGAGCAGAAGCACTTGCAGGATCAAATTTTAAACCTTTAAGGATAAAGGGCAACATAGAGCCAGAGAGAGAACCGAAGGTAACGATGCCGACTAAAGCGGTGCCTACAGTTGTTGAAACAGCAATCCAATGTTGTCCATAGTCATAGATACCGAGTTTTTGCCAAAGAGCAATGCGCGTAATGCCGATAATTCCGAGTAAGAGACCAAGGGATAGTCCTGTTGGAATTTCACGAATGATAACTTTCCACCAGTCTTTTAGCGTGAGTTCACGTAAAGCCAATGCGCGGATAATAAGGGAAGTAGCTTGTGAACCGGAATTCCCTCCTGAACTCATAATGAGAGGAATAAACAGCGTAAGAATAATGGCTTTTTCAAGTTCAGTTTCGAAATGTTGCATAGCGCTTGCGGTTAGCATTTCACCGATAAAGAGTAAAGCGAGCCAGCCGCCGCGTTTTTTCATCATTTCAGGAAATTTGATTTGCATATAGGGCTTATCAAGCGCTTCCATACCCCCAAATTTATAAGCATCTTCATTCATCTCATCGACCATAGTATCAAGCACATCGTCAACGGTTACAATGCCAATGACATGGTTATTTTCATCAACGACGGGCACCGAGAGAAGGTCATGGCGCTGGAAAAGACGCGCAATATCTTCATGATGCGTGAAGGGCGATATTGTAATGGGCGAATCATGGGTAGGGACATTAAGAATTTGTTCATCAGGTGAGGCAAGAATAAGGTTACGCAGTGAAACAGCTTTGAGAAGAGTTCCTGTTTTAGGGTCAATTACATAGCTGGTATAAACTGTTTCACGTGTTCGCTCGACCTCACGAATGTGATCCAAAGTTTTTTGTATGGTCCAATTTGAAGGAACCGTTATAAACTCAGTTGTCATCAGTGCCCCTGCTGTATGATCAGGATAACTGGTGAGTTTTTTAAGTTCAGCGCGCGTTAAGGGTTTAAGCAAGGCATAAAGCCGCGTGCGGGTTTCTTTATCCATTTCTTGAAAGACGTCTGCAGCAGCATCTGCAGACATGCCATCAAGAATTTCAACAGCACGATTTATGGGCAGAAGTTCTAAAATAGCAACAGGTTGCTCAAGCTCTGGTTTATCAAATAGCTCGATAACATATTCAAGAGGCAGAAGACTAAGAATAGTTACACGCTCCATGATATCGAGGTCATTGATGATATCAATAGAGTCTGCAAAATGCTGACTTTTTAATTTTTCAGCGAGAGCTTCAGGAGAAAAATTTTTGAAGTCGAAGGTCGTTTTGATTTCAGTCATGATAAAGTACCTCCTGAAAAGTTGGAGCGTTATAAATCTAGATAAGATGACGAGATAAAAAAATAAAAGTTTATGGAAGATCCGAAAAAAACCTCCCCGACCGTATTCCCAATTATTAATATTTTAATTAAAGTCAAGGATAGATTATAAGTTATAAACAAGTTTCTGAAATCACTGAAAGCAAGAATACAACCTAATTTAGGATAATATGAAGGCGTAAATGTAAAAATCAATACTTATTTTTATCACTATTTCTTTAGTGCAATTTTGCAATTTTCCAAAGAATCTATAGTCATATCTTGTAAAGATTAGAGATTATACCTTTCTTCAACCTTTTGTTTTTTTACATTCTTTATGGGGTCAAACCTCAAAAAAAAGCATACACTTGTGTTGCGAATTCATACGCTTGTTTTAAAGAAATATCTCTGAGCACATGTCACACCCATTTCATGACGTTACGCGTAAATGGTATAAAATCCATAGAAGATTACCATCTTTAAGTTTAAATAAAAGATGCAAGCTGGTCTCATTATACTATTTTCCAGCTCCCAATATTATAACAGCTCTTGCATTTTAAAAATTCATAAGAAGCGTTTTTATATCTTTCTTCAAGTTTTTTTATCAATAGGCAATTTCATTTGTGATGTGCGAGCGAATAATCTTTATTGCTTCGATATAATATGATTTAAAATGAAAGAATCCTACGATATTCAAGTTTCTCATTCAATATAAAAAACGATAATTTATCATTATAAATCAAAGATTTTGTTTGATAAGTGTAGAAATTCTTATTTTATTGATCTCATGAAGCTAAAGATATTCTTTATTCAATAGAGCTTTGAAAGTTAGTTTTTGAAATTCACGAAATAGTTTTAGTATATTATCAATTTGTGTCGTAAAGATAATTGTTACAGCTGAAATTTATAATGGAGACATAAAGTATTATGACAAAAGAAGCAGTGCTGGACTGGAAGGGATTTTCAGGTCTTCCTGATTTTTCTTCTATAGAAGATGAAGATTTTAAACCCGCTTTTGAACAGGCCCTTCAAGAAGCCGAAGAAGAATTAGAGGCGATTGCGATGGTGCAAGAACCACCAACGCTTAAGAATTTTTTGCAACCTTTTGAGCTTTGTGGCAAAGCGCTTGATCACGTCTGTTCAATATTTTTCTTGCGCACCAGTGCTCATACGAATGCGTTGATTCAACAGCTCGAACAAGAAGTCGTTGTAAAACTTTCCCGTTATTCTTCAAAAATGATGATGGACGCGCGGATATTTTCAAAAATAGATGTACTTTATAAACAGTCGCAGCAGGGCACGTTTGAAAGTGAAACAACACGCGTTCTTGAATTATGGTGGAAAAAGTTCGTTTGTCATGGTGCAAAACTAGACGATAAAGCTCAGAAACGGCTTGTGGAAATTAACGAAAGACTTGCTTTTTTAAATGCTACTTTTGGGCAGAATGTCTTAAACGATGAAGCTGAATGGATTCTATTTTTAAAACAAACAGACTTATCGGGTTTACCAGAAGATCTTATTGCTTCAATGAAGGAAATTGCGTGTGAAAGAGGCAATGAAGAAGCCTATGCATTAACACTAGCACGCTCGATTGTTGAACCTTTTTTAAAATTCTCTGATCGTCGTGATTTGCGTGAGATTGCATTCCAAGCTTGGGCTAAACGTGGTGAAAATAATAACAAGAATGATAATCGAACCATTATTTTAGAGATTGTTGCGCTTCGAGATGAGCAGGCTAAATTATTGGGATATAAATCTTTCGCAGATTTGAAACTCGATAATACCATGGCTAAAAGTGTTGATTCCGTTATGGATTTGCTTATGCCTATATGGGAGCGCGCAAGAGCGAAAGCTTCTATTGAGCAAATTGAATTACAAAATTTTGCCAAAAATCAAGGAAGCAATGAATCTTTAGCCGCTTGGGATTGGCGTTATTATGCTGAAAAGCTTCGCACTGAAAAACTTTCTTTCGATAGCGCTGAAATTAAATATTATTTTCAACTTGATCGTATGATTAAAGCGGCTTTTGGGGTAGCAGAAAAACTCTTTGGCATTACTTTTGTAGAAAAAAATGCTGTTGCACTTTGGCATCCTGATGCACGTCTGTGGGAAGTAAAGAAATCTGATGGAAGTTTACTTGGGCATTTCATTGGTGATTATTTTGCACGTTCTTCAAAACGGTCCGGTGCATGGATGAGCCAATTGCAATCGCAGCATAAATTGGATGGTGGACAAAAACCGGTTATCTACAATATTTGTAATTTTGCTAAACCCTCTAAAGGGGAGGTTGCACTTTTATCACTTGATGATGCCCGTACACTTTTCCATGAATTTGGGCATGCATTGCATGGTTTGCTTTCTGATGTCACATGGCCCTCTGTAGCGGGAACATCTGTTGCACGTGATTTTGTTGAACTTCCCTCTCAACTTTATGAACATTGGTTAACCGTACCTGAGATATTAAAATCTTATGCTATACATGCAAAAACAGGGTATCCGATGCCACAAGAATTGATCAATAAAGTTTTGGCGGCACAGACATTTAATGCTGGATTTTCTGCTGTTGAATTTATCTCATCAGCTTTAGTGGATATGGCTTTTCATCAAGGAGAAACAGTCACTGATCCAACAATTTTTGAACATAAAGAATTAGAAAAGTTACAAATGCCTGATACAATTATTATGCGTCATCGTCCTGCGCATTTTATGCATGTGTTTGCAGGGGATGGTTATGCTGCTGGTTACTATTCTTATATGTGGTCGGAAGTACTTGATGCTGATGCTTTTCAAGCATTTGAAGAAACTGGTGATGTCTTTAATTCAAAGCTTTCTGATCTTTTAAAGCGTTTTATTTATTCTGCTGGGGGAAGCTGCGATCCAGAGGAACTGTATAAAGCTTTTCGGGGACGGATGCCTTTACCAGAGGCAATGATTAACAAACGTGGACTATAAACGATAACGGTATGGTTAAGTACCATGCCGTTTTCATATTATTCGAAAGATGCAGTTGCGATTTATGCAAATTTTCTTTTCATTTACGGTTCTATAAACAGTATTTTTTATCTTATTCGCTTTTTGTTTATGGAGAGAATGAGATATTATATTTTAAATCAACATTATGGGGAAGAAAAATTATCAGCTCGATCTTTTTGATGCCCATTTGGCGGAAACCATGATTTTTTTATAAAACTTGATTTTCTTCTACCTAGAAGGTGGGTATTTTGTTGTGTCATATCCTCGAGGCTCATCGGAGGCTGACGCATAATATTACTTGGTTCTTGTTTTTCTGATTCTTGTATAAGTTTTTGAAGTGTTTGATCGGTTGAGTATATTCCGTCATGAGAAGAGGCATGAAAATTTAAAATATTTTTCAATGGTTTCTCTAAATAAGAGGCAAGTTTTTTCTTTCCTTCAGAGGTGAAATGCATGCCATTATTGGTACGTAATTTGGCTCTTTTCCCATGAATGTCATAGCCTGAAAAAGAAAAGTTTCCTTCTTCATCACTAAAGCCACTCCAGATATCGAGAAAATACCCTCCTGCCGTTTCTGTTTCTTGTTTGTAGAGCGCATTAAAAATTTTTATTTTTTGTGTCAAAAGGTCATTTCCAAAAGAAGGCTGACCTATCCATATCCATGATTTTCCAGAGGCATGAAGACTTTCAGCAATTTCGATAATTCTTTGTTTGTAGATGCGCATCCATTCTGACTGATCTGTGTTAATTATGCTATAAGAGTCTGTGATGGGTTGATTATCATTTGCACCGATCATCATGATAATAACATCGGGGTTATTTTGATCAATGAGTTTAGAAATATTGCTTTGCCAAGAATAATAATCCGTTCGAACTAAGCCAGAAGCAGGCATTGTGTTGTTTATGATAGCGATATCGCTATTATCCGCAAAAAACTTTTTAAGTGCTTCGGCAACAGCAGAAGCTGTAAAATCCCCTATGATAAGAATGGGTTTTGCATTCTCGTTCTTCAGTTTTTGTGTATTTTTTTGTGTTACGATCTTTTTTTGCGGCTTGTTTATTTTTTGTTCTATAATTTGCGGTGGTTGTTGTGTCGGTTTATTTTGTTGTGACAACCATTTGAAGAAGTTGGTTGCGTGACTTGGGGATGGCTGTATGATTCCCACAATAGAAAGTGAAAACAGCAAGAATATCAAGTATATCAGACGAAAAAGAGACAAAACCTTAACGCTCCATTATTGTTTGCGAAGGAGAAAAAGCACTTGAGAGGATGGATATCCATTTGCTTTTAAACCGTGATGTAGCTGAAAAGCTTTAATTGCTTTGCGGGAGGCGGTTCCGATTTTTCCATCAACATTCCCTTTATAATAGCCCAGTGCACTTAAGCGCGATTGCAGTTCTTTGCATTCTTGGAAGGTAAGGGGTTGAAAAGGTCTTTGCCAATCATGCACTAATCCAGGATGTCCAGCAATACGCTCAGCAAGAAGGGCAACAGCAAAAGCATAACGATCTGCATTATTATAACGTTTTATAACAAAGAAATTTTTTGTGACTAAGAATATAGGTCCTTTGGCTCCATCTGGATATTTTAATATTGCTTGTTCAGTTAATGGAGGAAGAGGATGCCCATTTGCGCATTTTACACCTAATTTTTTCCATTGTTCAAAGGAATACCAGCTTTCAGGAAGTTTTTTCCCCTGGGGAACTTTCACCTCTATTCCCCAAGTAAGGTGAGGTTGCCAACCATTTTTGTGGAGAAGATTAGCAGCCGTCGCCAGAGCATCTGGAACAGAGGTCCAGATATCACGCCGTCCATCTTTGTCCATATCAATGGCATAGGCGAGATAACTGCTTGGAATAAATTGGGTATGTCCCAATGCGCCGGCCCAAGATCCAGTGAGTTGAGAGCGTTGAATTTCACCACTTTGTAGAATTTTCATAGCAGAAATCAGTTGTGTATGGGCATATTTTGTACGTTTTTTATCAGCATAGGCTAGGGTTGCAAGTGAGCGAATGGTATCACGCATGACACTTTTATTGGTTAAAATTTTTCCGTAATTGCTTTCCATTGACCAAATAGCAAGCAGAATATTGTGGTCAACACCAAAACGTTCTTCAATTTGAAGAAGCCATTTATTCCATTTTTTTGCTTGGCGCCGTCCTTCCAAAATTGCAATATCATGGACACGATTATCAAAATAATTCCATGGAGGAGCAACAAATTCCGGTTGGTATGCGGCGCTTTTTAAAACTTCTGGATCAATGGCATTAACACCTTTAAAAGCCATATGAAACGTAGAGGGGGTAATATTATGAGCAATAGCTGTTTTTTTAAACTCTTTAATCCAGCGTTTAAATCCACTATCAGCATATGCAAAGGATGCAAAAAATATTAAAAAAGCAGACAAAAGAACGACAAAGCCAGTGATAAGCGTTCTCCGATTTATTGACTTCTCTAAAAAAGAGAAAGTCTTCAATTCTGTTTTTTGCATTTTGAAATCCCCATTAATATTCAATTTATCAGATGTATAATAACTTTATTTTGTATTTAGTTTAATCGATAATATGATCAAGAAGAGGAAAAAACTGCAACAAATAATTCGTTTAATCTTTTCAATAAATTTTCATATTCTCTTTTACATTTTTGATTACCCATTATAAGGATAATCAAAACAATAAGATATCTTTTTTACTATTTCATAAAAACATGTGATAAACAAAAAGGTTATATGAATTCATTGAGGAGGGTGAGTTTGCGTAAAATCCGGAAAGCAGTATTTCCCGTAGCAGGTCTTGGTACGCGTTTTCTTCCTGCGACAAAAACGATACCGAAAGAAATGCTAACAGTTGTTGATAAGCCTGTTATTCAATATGTTGTGGATGAGGCACGGGAGGCTGGTATTGAGCATTTTATTTTTGTGACTGGGCGCAACAAAGCAGTCATTGAGGATTATTTTGATGCGCAAGTTGAATTATATACAACACTTGCTGAATGTGGGAAAAAAGAAGATCTTGCGCATTTATACCGTTTACAGCCGTTGCCAGGGACAACTTCTTTCACACGTCAACAGCAACCTTTGGGGTTAGGGCATGCGCTTTGGTGTGCGCGTGAATTAGTTGCAGGCGAACCTTTTGCTTTATTATTACCTGATATGTTGATACAAGCGAAAAAGGGATGCCTTTCTGAGATGATGAGTCTTTATGAAAGAACGGGGGGTGGAAATATTATAGCAGTTCAGGAATGCGATCCTAGAGAAACCCATAAATATGGTATTGTGGGGAAAGGCAAACAGATTGCCAATGGTTTTGAAATCACAGAAATGATAGAAAAACCAGCGCTTGGAACGGCACCATCAAATTTGTACATCAATGGACGTTATATTTTGCAGCCAGAAATTTTTAATATTCTTTCCACTCAAGAACGAGGAACAGGAAATGAAATTCAACTAACAGATGCGATGATAAGGCTTTCAAACGAACAGGATTTTTGGGGTTTGCAATTAGAAGGGCGCACTTTTGATTGCGGTTCTAAAGCTGGTTTTATTGAAGCTAACGTTGCATTTTCTTTGGCACGTGCTGATATGAACAGCCATGTTTCTGCCTCATTGAAAAATTTACTGGAAACCATTACAGTTGAAAAATGATGTAGATCTCTCATTTAACTTTATTGATTGAATTTGATTATGACAATACCATTTTCTCATATGGCTTTGCAGGGTGCTGTTGCATCGGCGCTTAAAACGCTTGCCAGTGAAAAGCAAGGGCTTGAAGCCCTTGAAGCAGCTCTTCTTGGAAGTCTTTCATCTTCTTTTGAAGCGGCTGTTCAAACCATTAGAAATGCCCGTGGACATGTGGTCATTACGGGGCTTGGGAAAAGTGGTCATATAGGGACAAAAATTGCAGCAACCTTAGCTTCAACTGGAACACCTGCTTTTTTTGTTCACGCTGCAGAAGCCAATCATGGTGATCTTGGTATGATTGGGTCTGATGATGTTATTCTTGCTTTATCATGGTCTGGTGAAACGCAAGAGTTAAGTGGCATTATGAGTTATGCGGCGCGTTTTCGTATCCCCCTTATTGCAATAACATCAAGTGAACACTCTGTGTTAGGACGACAAGCTGATATTGTTCTCTTATTACCAAAGATAGAAGAGGCTTGCCCCCATGGTTTAGCGCCTACAACTTCAACAATTATGCAATTGGCAATGGGAGATGCATTAGCGGTTTCTCTTTTAGAAATGCGTGGCTTTACCGCGACCGATTTCAAAATATATCATCCTGGTGGTTCTCTTGGTGCAAGCCTTAAATACGTGTGTGATATTATGCATGAGGGTGATTGTATTCCTTTGGTTATGCAGGGAACAGCGATGACTGAAGCGATGAATGTTTTGGTAGAAAAACATTTTGGTTGTGTTGGTGTTATTAATCAAAAAGGTGAACTTATCGGAATTGTGACCGATGGTGATCTTGCACGGAACATTCATTTTAATTTATCAAAATTTAATGTTGATGAGGTGATGACCAAAGCTCCTAAAGTTGTAAAGCCAAATACACTTGTTGGTGCAGCAATGGCTTTTATTAATGATCATCATATTGGTGCATTTTTCGTGGTTGAAGATAAAAAACCGATAGGAATTGTTCATTTCCATGATCTTTTGCGCATCGGTGCTGCTTAGATTAAAGTTCCCTATCAGGTAAGATGTTATTTTAGGCGAAAACAGATTGAACGATACAAAGTTACAATTTTATTGTGAAGGGGCTTTTTGCTGATATTTTGTGGAGAAAAATGATTATTTTATTCATTTTATAATGTTTAGAAAGTTCTACAGATAGAGACTATATCAGTCTCTTTGCGTATTTTAGAAAGAATTTTCTATCAGGAGGAGAAGGGATCACCTCCTGTTTGATGTATGTACCCCCTCTATTCTTAATTAAGAGAGGTTTCACTTTTACTTTGTTGAAGCTTTCCGCTTAAGGGAAAACTGTGCTCCCGTATGTGAGGTGCAGAGAAGTTGTGTGGCGTCATATGACATTGTACAATTGACTCTAGAAATTGTTCCACGGAGAATAGAACGTATTTCAATTTCTATATTTTGGGCATCGAGATAATTATATGCTCCTTCTGATAGTTTTTCTTCTGTATCTGCTGCGCGTGTTTCAAAAACACCATTGTGGAAAGAAGAAATAATACCATTTTCATCAACCCATTTTCCATCAATTCCAGTTGACATATTGGGGCTATAATATTGCGAAAAGCTACAGGCACTTAATAGCAAAGCTGTGATTGTAAGACATAAAATATGATAGGTATGTTTCATTTATTTCACTCTATTTAGATTATTTTGCTCTCTATTTCCTATAAAATTATTAAATTATACCATGAGTCAATATGAAAAATTTGATGAAAATCAATGAAAAAGCAAAAAAAATGGAAAAAAATGCCTTAATGTTGTATTTAATTAGCAGCTTGATGAAATGTGCAAGTGAAACACAAGAGGTGAAATATTTCTTATGGTTTACAACAATTTTTACATTAAGCCGCTGGATAGTCTCATGAGTAGTCTCAAAGGAGATTATTGACATTATGGTTGGTCCCATTCTTGTTGCGAGTGAAGATTATGGAAGGCGTATAGAGCTTTCTGCTATGCTCCGAGGTTTTGGTTACCGTGTCATTGAAGCAGAAAATGGTCTCCGTACAATTGATCTTTTACACAGACGTAAAAACATTGTGCTTGCACTCCTAGATGTCGTTATGAGTGATTTGAGTGTGAGTGATTTGATTAAAATGATTAGAGTTGCTGGTGTTTCTGTGCCTATTGTTGTGATAGCACAACAAGAGAATCAGGATTTACTCCAGAAAGCTTTAACAGCTGGAGCTATTGATTATTGGATTCATCCAGTAACATTATTACGCGTAAGAGTTACTTTGGATATTCTTGCTCTTATTTCTGCCTTGGAGCATGAGGTTCGAGATATTCGGCGAAAGAAAGAGAATCATTTACGGTTTTCTGATCTTTGCATAAAAAGTAGAGCTATGCAGATCGTTTTAGAGCAATCGAGAACAGCAGCAACGACTTCACAGAATCTTTTGATAGAGGGTGAAGTGGGAACAGGTCGTGAGACCTTAGCTCGGATTATTCATCATGAAGGTTTATTTGCAGAGGGCGTTTTTATTCGCTTTCAATGTTCAGCAATTGCTGATCCAGAAGAAGAAAATCAGCATTGGTTTAAAGAATTCCTCCCCTTGGTTTCTTCACTTGAAAAAGGAACGCTTTGCCTTTGTGATATTGATCGACTTGAGCCCATACAGCAAAGGCGGTTTGCTCATTATCTTAAAGAAAGGGAAAGGGATACAAAAGGAGAACTTTTCCCTTTTCGGATCATGGCTATTTCAACATCGCGTTTAAAGAACTTGGTTAAAGAAAACTTTTTTTTGCATAGTTTGTTTGAACAATTTTCTCATCTATCTATTAGCGTTCCTGCTTTACGAGAATTAAGGGATGACTTTCCAGAGATCACACAACGTTTGATTGACCGCATCATAACAGAAACAGGGCGATCACATGTCCATGGTTTAGCAGGATCAGCTCTTTCCTTGCTTATGCAGTATGATTGGCCTGGCAATAGAAATGAGCTTGAAAATTTTTTATTTCGTGCGATTTTACTCAGTGAGGGACCGTTATTAACCGTTCGAGATTTTCCCCAATTAATGGGAAATTCATTAATGAGTGTTCCAAATATCATTGAGGGTAATATGCAAGAAGATAATAAACAAGAATCGATACAATTTTTGAATACCGATGGGCATGTGCGTACTTTTGCAGAGATGGAACATGATATTATCGAGAAAGCGGTTAAACATTATAAGGGGCATATGAGTGAGATTGCGCGCCGCCTTCATATCGGTCGCTCTACACTTTACAGAAAAATGGAAGAATTGAGAGCTGTAAGAAATCAAGAACGAAAGTAAAATTCATAACAAATCTCTTTTTATGACCAACATGATTTTCAAAAAAAAGTAGAGGGGCTTTTGATAAAATCAGTAGGATGTACTTAAAAGAAAATAACCATTTATTATAAATTTTATCTATTGAGGATGATTGTGTAGATTTATAAATCAAGTATAAGCTTTATTTGACTATTTTATCGTTTGTTTCATTTTATACAATTTTAATTAAATTGATATTTATTAAAACCGAGAGATATTTTTTAAAGCTTTTAAATATTTCAGCTAAGATTTTGTCATCATGGATATTAAGTTTATACTCTTTTAAGCAAGAAGTGGCATTTTATCTACTGCACGGTTAAGATGAAGTATTAGTATTTTGGTTCGTATCACTGGTGACGCGATAGCTTAAAGATAGAAAGTTTATCTTCTTTGAATTTTTTACAGATTTTTATTGGTTTTCTTTTCTTTTTTTTTATTGCGTCTATGTTGGCAATTTATACCTATGGGCGTTTTGTAAAAAGTGCTAGGGGACAATCTTCTTATGCGTTGCCTATTCAGAAAGACGAAACCAAGCTTGATCGTATCGTTAGTCAATTGGCTGAGAAAGAGAATGGATTGGGAGTTGATAAAGATGCGCTTTCCCTTATCATCAGCAATTTGGATGCGTTTTGTGTTCGTGCAATAGGCGCGGCAGAGGCTGGGCGTAGCCTTGATCTGATGTATTATATTTGGGATGATGATTTAACAGGGCGCCTATTATTAAGCGAAATAGTTGAGGCAGCTGATCGGGGTGTTCGGGTACGGCTTCTTTTGGATGATATTAACGCTCAGGCACGTGATCCAGCTTATATTGCGCTTGATAAACATCCTCATATTGAGGTGAGAATGTTTAATCCAGGGCGATCGCGTAAAGGTGGTTTACGCCGTGGTTTAGAGATTATATTACGGGCAATTACTGTAACACGGAGAATGCATAATAAAGCTTTTATTGTTGATGGAAGGGTCGCTTTTGTAGGAGGACGTAATCTTGCAGATTCTTATTTTGATGCTGCTGAAGAATCTCATTTTCGAGATTTAGATTTGATGTTAATCGGTCCCTCTGTTAAAAAGGTGGAAAGTATCTTTGATGATTTTTGGAATAGTGCTGTTGTTTTGCCAATTCATACTTTGGTTATTGCTAAAAGCGCAAGCGATCTTAGCTCCTGGAAGGATAAATTACGAAAATTTCGGGATTCTAAGGTTGCAAAAATTTATTTAGATTATGTCAAAGAGCACATTAACTTTGATTGTTTTATCCAGACAGGAAAGCGGTTATTTTTAGCTGATAAAGTTGTTGTTCTTTCTGACCCTCCAGAAAAAGCATTGCGTAAAAAAGCAAGTAATTGGCTTATGAAGGCTCTCTCAAAGGTTATTGGAAATGCCCAAAAAACGGTTCAGATTACATCGCCTTATTTTGTTCCTGGGAAGGTTGGTACGCAGAATCTTAGCGATTTAGTTTCAAAAGGTGTTGATGTCAAAATTCTCACCAATTCTTTAGCCGCGACGGATGTAGCATTAGTGCATGGTGGTTATGTCCCGTATCGTAAGGCGCTGTTAAAAAGTGGTGTTAAGCTTTATGAATTAAAAGCGGAAGGCAACCCTCATGGGTTACGATTGTTTCGATCGAGTAAAGCGAGTTTACATGCCAAAGCTTTTTTAGTTGATCGTAAAACAGCTTTTATTGGCTCTTTAAACTTTGATCCCAGATCAGCAGCGCTCAATACAGAAATGGGCATTCTTTTTGAATGTGCCCCCATTACAGCGAGGTTAGATTTGTTGTTTTGTGAAGAAACGACGGGGGAAATGAGCTATCATCTTCGTCTTGATGACAATAATCGTATTTATTGGGATTTTATTGAAAATGAAAAAAAATATAGCATCGATTCTGAGCCAGAAAGCAATTTTTGGCGGCGCGCATTTACAAAAATAATAAGTTGGTTACCGATTGAATCACAATTGTAAATTTTTATAAACCACGCTTTAAAAAAATATTTATTTTTCTTTTCATTTTGTTTGTAGCGTGGCATAATTTTTTGCCAATCTACCCTACGAGAACCGCAGTTGTATTTTCAAGCTCCATGCGGTGTTTTATTATAATGTTTTTATTATAAAAGGAATTTTGCTATGGCAAAGATTGTTGAAACGGGAACAGGGGCATTGGCACTGACTTTTGATGATGTACTTTTACAGCCCGGTCATTCTCTTGTTATGCCTAGTCAAGTGGATCTTACGACGCGCATTGCAGCTGATATTAAGCTCAATTTGCCATTACTTTCCGCTGCAATGGATACGGTAACAGAATCGCGTTTGGCAATTGCTATGGCGCAAGCTGGTGGTCTTGGGGTTATTCATCGTAATATGTCTTCTGCAGAGCAGGCTGAAGAAGTTCGCCAGGTAAAAAAGTTTGAATCTGGTATGGTTGTTAATCCAGTTACAATTGGGCCTGATGCAACACTTGAAGAAGCGAAAGCTTTAATGCGCTTTCATGGCATTTCAGGTATTCCAGTTGTTGAAAATAGTGTTAAAGGTGAAGCGGGACGACTTGTTGGCATTTTGACCAATAGAGATGTTCGTTTTGCATCGGATCCAAAACAAAAAATTTATGAGTTAATGACGCATGAAAATTTGATCACAGTGCGTGAAAATGTTCAACTGAGTGAAGCAAAATATCTTTTACATCATCACCGTATTGAAAAATTATTGGTTGTGGATGAACAAAATCGTTGTGTCGGCCTGATAACAGTTAAGGATATTGAAAAAGCAAAATTAAATCCAAATGCGGCTAAAGATTCTCAAGGGCGCTTGCGTGCTGCAGCGGCTAGTAGTGTTGGGAATGATGGGATTGAGCGTGCTGAACGCCTCATTGACGCAGGTGTTGATGTGTTGGTCATTGATACAGCGCATGGACATTCTCAGCGTGTGCTAGAAACTGTTGAACGGATTAAAAAGATGGCTTCCTCTCCAGCTGTTATTGCTGGGAATGTCGCGACCGCTCAAGCAACGCAAGCATTGATTGACAGTGGTGCAGATGCGGTAAAAGTTGGTATTGGTCCTGGCTCTATTTGTACAACGCGTATTGTTGCTGGTGTTGGTGTTCCTCAACTTGCAGCTATTATGAATGCTGCAGAAGTTGCTGAAAAAGCGGGCATTCCCATTATTGCAGATGGTGGGATCAAAGCATCGGGTGATTTTGCTAAAGCTTTAGCGGGTGGGGCTTGTGCAGCGATGATCGGTTCTCTTTTAGCGGGTACAGAAGAAAGTCCTGGTGAAGTTTATCTCTATCAAGGTCGATCTTTTAAAGCTTATCGGGGTATGGGATCTGTTGGTGCTATGGCACGAGGATCGGCAGATCGCTATTTCCAAGATGATGTCCGTGATGAATTGAAGTTGGTTCCTGAAGGTGTGGAGGGGCAAGTGGCCTATAAAGGTCCTATAGCATCAGTTCTCCATCAGCTTGCTGGTGGACTGCGTGCTTCGATGGGCTATGTTGGAGCAAAAGATCTCGTAGAGTTTCGTAAAAAAGCAACGTTTGTTCGTATTACCAATGCGGGACTCCATGAAAGTCATACGCATGATGTTTCGATCACACGGGAGAGTCCAAATTATCGGGGACCCGTTTGAAGGAATAAGAGCTTAGCATCATATCGCATAGATGTAAAATATTCCGAGAACAAAAGAAGAGATGGTTCTTTTTTTGTTTATGATTTGGTATCATAATCTAGAAAAGGAAAGAATTAGAGGCTAAAACTCCAATTCTTTCTTTTGAGACTATGTGAAGTAGATTATATAAAGCTAGAATTAACTTTTTGTTGTCTTGCGTTCCGTCTTTGACGCGCGTTGGCGAGTGTTTGTCGGATCACTTTGAACGGATTTCTTGCCATTGTTTGAGGGTATTGTATTATGACGGCTTTTAGATGAAGTTGTTTTTCCATTATTATAAGTCATTATTTTCTCCTTTTAAATTGTCTGGCAGTTGCCAGTATAGTAAAAACGGTCATGCCAAATAGTGGTTCCAAGCATTTTCTAAAAAGTTAATTTTTGGTTGAGAATAAAATGAGCTTGTCTCATTTTGTGAGAAGATTTTTCTATTTTTTCAGTGGGATAATATTTTCAAGATAGAAGATATTTGATTTTTCCTATTGTGTACATAAATCGAAAAAATTTCATTGTACGCAATTAATAAAGAGTTTGTTTCTTTCGTAATGCATGGCGGAAAGCAGTTCTTTATGGATGGCTGCGTATCTTTTCGCGTAAGAGGATTTTATGTATTTTAGAAGGATAAAAAGCCAATGATCAGAAAATGAAAAGAAAAATCTAGATACACTCAATTGGATTTTATAAAGAAGTATGCTCAGCTCATTTTAAAAGTGAATGTAAATTTTTGATAGCTTTAAACAGGTTTCATTGGCGATAAGAAGATAATATTATTTTTTTACGGTTTAGAATTTTATTATTTTAATGGGAGAAATGAATGCGATTAGGTGGGCGTTTGCAAGCAGCAATAGATGTTCTCAAAGAGATAGAAATGAGGCATCGCCCCGTGGGTGAAGCTTTAAAGGATTGGGGACTTTCTCATCGCTTTGCTGGCGCAAGTGATCGTGCAGCCATTGGTACAATCGTTTATGATGTTTTAAGACGACGATATTCTTTACAATGGCGTATGGAGAGTGTTGATATTCGGGATATTGTTTTTGCTACCTTGTTAGATACTGGAAAAATGACGTTGGAGCAAATTGACAATGCGTTAGAAGGCGACCGGTTTGCTCCGCAGTTATTAGAGGATAAACAGCGCAAATCGTGGCAAAGGCGGCAATTAGTGGATGCACCAGACTATATTCGTGGTGATATTCCTCAATGGTGTCAAGCACATCTTTGTCCTTTATTTGGTGATAATTGGATCATTGAAGCTGCTGCGTTAGCAACGCGTCCTTCTTTAGACTTACGGGTAAATAACTTAAAGGCAACACCAGAAAAGGTGTTGAAAGAGTTAGCAAAAACCAAACTTCAATCTTTGCCATGGTTTCGGCAAGCCTTAAGAGTTGCTCCGATTGAAAAATTTGATCGCCATCCCAATGTTCAAGTAGAACCAGCTTTTCAAAAAGGGCACTTTGAAATACAGGATTTAGGATCACAAATTGTTGCTCACCTTGTGGAAGCGCAAGAAAGCATGCAGGTATTAGATTATTGCGCAGGTGCTGGGGGCAAAACATTAGCTTTAGCTTCCGATATGAACAATCGTGGGCAAATTTATGCTTATGATTCCGATAAAGCACGCTTAGCGCCTATTTTTGATCGTCTTCGACGCGCTGGTGTTCGTAATGTACAAACGCGAGTACAAAAAGAAGAATTGAAGTCATTAAGAGGCCAGATGGATAGAGTTCTATTAGACGCACCCTGTAGTGGGACCGGAACATGGCGTCGTCGTCCAGATGCGAAATGGCGTTTAACATTAGAGCAGGTAAAACAACGCCAAACAGAACAGAGGGCTATTTTGAATGAATCGATAGAATATCTTAAGCCAAATGGGCGCTTAGTCTATATTACCTGTTCTCTTTTTGCAGATGAAAATGAGGAACAAATTTCCCATTTTCTTCAACAACATTCTCATTTTTATCCAATAGATATGCAGGCACTTTGGCAGAAACATTTTAGTTTTTCTCCTGTGCAACCAGTCTTTTCAAATTATGGATTGACTTTGTCACCTGCAACCACACAAACAGATGGTTTCTTTTTATCTGTGTTGCAAAAAAAACATTGATCCATATTTTTGCATTTTTTATCATAAATTTTACCAGAATAATCTTTTTCTTAAGAAAACAGGCTTGTGAAAAGAGAGAGATTGAATCATAACTCTCATGAATTCTCTTTTTACAATTATTGATTGGTTTTCTATGAGCATATCACATCCAGACGCTGTTCTTATTATTGACTTTGGCTCACAAGTTACACAACTTATTGCACGACGGGTGCGAGCAATGGGGGTATACTGTGAAATTGTGCCTTTTCAATTGGCTTTAGAAGCTGTGCGCCGCATAAATCCTCAAGCTATTATTTTATCAGGAAGTCCTTATTCTGTTATTGATGAAGGGTCGCCGCGTGCTCCAATGGAAATTTTTGAGGCCGGTATTCCGATTCTTGGTATTTGTTATGGGGAGCAGGTCATGTGTGTTCAGCTTGGAGGAAAGGTTGAAGCTGGACATGAGCGTGAATTTGGTCGTGCTTTTTTGGAAATCCAAGAGGAGAGTGCACTGTTTGATGGTGTGTGGGAAAAAGGTTCTCATTATCAAGTATGGATGAGTCATGGTGACCGTGTGGCATCTTTACCAGAAGGTTTTCGTGTCATAGGAACCTCAAAAGGAGCTCCCTATGCGGCCATTGCTGATGAGAAAAGACGTTTTTATGCGGTACAGTTTCATCCTGAAGTAATCCATACACCGGATGGTACAAAACTTTTACAAAATTTTATTCATAGAATCTCTGCGATTAAAGGCAATTGGTCTATGGCTTCTTATCGTGAGCAGGCAATTGCGACAATACGACAAAAAGTTGGGAAAAATCGTGTGATTTGTGGTCTGTCAGGGGGAGTGGATTCATCTGTTGTCGCGGTGCTCCTTCATGAAGCCATAGGAGATCAACTGACATGCATTTTGGTCGACCATGGATTAATGCGTAAGAATGAGGCTCAGGAAGTTCTTACATTATTCCGTGATCACTATAACATAGAGCTTATTCATGTTAATGCTGCCGATATATTTCTTAATGCTTTAGAAGGTGAGACAGATCCAGAAAAGAAGCGCAAAACAATAGGGCGCCTTTTTATTGAAGTTTTTGAAGAAGAAACGAAAAAAATAGGAGGCGCAGAGTTTTTAGCACAAGGGACACTTTATCCAGATGTTATTGAGAGTGTCTCTGCTATTGGTGAATCGGTGACCATTAAAAGCCATCATAATGTGGGGGGGTTACCAGAACAGATGAATATGAAACTTGTAGAACCGTTACGTGAGCTCTTTAAGGATGAGGTTCGCTTGCTAGGACGAGAGCTAGGGTTACCCGAGCAGTTTATTGGTCGCCATCCTTTCCCAGGTCCAGGTCTTGCAATTCGCTGTCCAGGTGCCGTAACACGCGAAAAATTAGAAATTTTACGTGAAGCAGATTCCATTTATCTTGAGGAAATCCGTAAGGCTGGTCTTTATGATGAAATTTGGCAAGCTTTTGCTGTCCTTCTTCCTGTCCAGACTGTTGGAGTGATGGGGGATAGTCGCACGTATGAATTTGTTTGTGCGCTTCGCGCTGTCACATCTGTCGATGGAATGACCGCTGATTTTTATCCCTATGATATGGCATTTTTAAGTAAGACCGCCTCACGCATTATTAACGAAGTTAGAGGAATTAATCGTGTTGTTTATGATGTAACCTCAAAGCCTCCTGGTACCATTGAATGGGAATAATTGAAATGAAGAATAAGCCTTGTAAAAATAACGTATGATTGAGAACTTAATATTGAGAAAAGTGTAAAAAATCATTGTGCATTCTCATATGATATAAAGTTTTATCTGAAAATTTGTCTGCTAATATTATTGAGAGCCAATGTCATTTAAAATTGGCCAATATCATTTAAGATTAAGAAGTGTGAAATTTTGCATGTCTGAGAAAAAAATTGTTGCACACCGTGGTGGCGCTCATCTTTATCCTGAAAATACCCTTTTGGCATTTAATAACGCTATAGCGTTAAATGTTGATGAAGTTGAATGCGACGTTCATTTATTGAAAAGCGGTGAAGTGGTTGTTTTTCACGATTTCCGTCTAGATCAATTGGTTGGCAAAAAAGGATATATTCACGATATTGATAATGAAACACGCAAACAACTCTGTGTGAAAGGAAGCCAAGAAGCACCTCCTTTGCTAGAAGAGGTGCTTGATCTTTTAGCACCAACCAATGTTGGTTTGCATCTTGAAATCAAAACATGTGGTGAAATGGAGCGTGAAACAATATTATCGCAAAAAGCGCTTGCACTCATAAAAAGTCGAAATTTATCAGAACGGATTTCTACCATTAGTTTTGATCCTTTGATCCTTCGCCCTTTTATTGAAGCAGGGATACCATCTGGTCCATGTGTTGATAATTTTGAAGGTGATATGTATCGTCGTTTTTCTGAATGGAAACAATTGGGTTATTCTGATTTAAGTTTGGATGGCTCCCTTGTCTCACAGGACTTTGTTGAAGCAGCTCTTGAAGCCGGTTTTACCGTAGGGGTATGGACGATCAACGGAAAAGCTCGGTTATCGCATTGGCTTAATATGCCTGTACATTATATCACGACAGATCAACCTGATCTTGCATTGCAATTACGTGCACAAAGGTAAAAAATATACTTCTACAAAATTCCTGTACTTTCATAAAGCCAGCGGAATGAAAAAAAAGCAGGCAGTATAATAATAACACGTTGATTTTTAATGATAATTAAAGACTTTTTATATTGAGTGGGAGCTTTTAATATCAAGAGATTTTCTTACTTCAAATTTTTTACAATGAATCAACCAAAATCATTCGCCTGCATATTACGAGCGGGGTTGGTGTGTGGATAAAAAGCTATTGAGAAAAAATAAAATGTTCATTTAAAATTTCTTAAAAGAAAGGCTTATTGAAGGATGAGGGGCATCATATGATGGCGTCGTTTGGCACCTTTATAAAGTATAAAAATGATAGCGTACAAAAAGTCTTATATACTTTAGCGGAGAGTCTTTATGGCTCATTTTTAGGCGCTATCATGAAATGGACGGTGATGTATTAAATTTTTTTAACAACATGGAATTGGTAAAATATTGTTTTGTTTTGGATGAGAAGTGCGATTCGGTTACAAGAAGGTGACTATTAAGCGCTTCAAAATGATTTTCTTAACTTTAAGAAAAATTCTATTCATCTCTTCGTTAAATTCAGTCGCAACATTGTTTTAAGATTATAAGCTGAAAGTTATAAGACTAATAACAAAAGAATAAACAATTCTTTTTTGAAAAAAGTAAATTCAGATATTGTAGATATTACAAAAGTTATTAAATGATATTTACGAGCTATATCTTTTTACTTATTCCCTTGCTTGCTATAAGTAATTTCACTTTTTTCAGATAGTTACAAATGCGTATCTCGTTAAACCATAAGAAAACTTATAAAAGAAAACGAATAAATCTAAACAAATTCATTTGACCTTTTGATGGTTCCTGTTTAAATGAGAAAATGTATTTCTGAAATAAAGCTGTCATAGCATGTTCATATGTAATACTATAAATTTGAGGATATTTTGTATTCCATCACTTTAGAAAGGGTGAGCCATGAGTCGTTTTTATCTTTCCATAGCGGCCACGGTTGCTATTATAATGTCCACAGCTGGAATAACAGCGAGTTTTGCGCAGACAAAAATCAGCTTTTGGCATTCTATGAGTGGTGAGGTAGGAAAGCAAACTGAAACGCTCATTAACGATTTTAATGCAAGTCAATCTAAGTATAAAGTTGTACCTTCATTTCGCGGTGAGTATGAAGAGGGATTGATTTCACTCATTGCGGCATTTCGTGGAAAAAAACAGCCAGTCCTTGCTCAGATTTATGATGTTGGTACTGGAACTATGATGGCTGCAAAAGGTGCGATCTATCCATTTTATCAACTTATGGATGACACGAAGCAAGAATTCGATCCTGCAGATTATTTTCCTGCTATTAGTGGCTATTATTCTGATAAACAGGGACATATGGTCTCTATGCCATTCAATATTTCAACACCAATCCTTTATTATAACAAAGATATCTTTAAAAAAGCAGGACTTGATCCAGAACAGCCCCCTAAAACATGGCAAGATATAGAAGATTTTTCTAAAAAAATTCTTGAGACTAAAGCGGCAACGTGTGGTTTTACAATGGCTTATGCGGCTCAATGGATTGGTGTCGAAAATTTTTCAGCATTACATAATGTTCCTTTTGGAACGAAGGAAAATGGCTTTAAAGGACTTGATTCAGAGCTTACATTTAATGGACCTTTACAAGTGCGTATGTGGACAGATCTAAAAAGGTGGTCTGATCAAGGTATTTTCCGCTATGGTGGTCCTGCGGGCGCATTAGATGCAGCACCAATGTTTATGGCACAGAGTTGTGCAATTTTTATGCAATCTTCAGGATCGCATGCTGGAATTGTTTCTGAAGCTCAGTTTAATGTGGGCATTGGTATGCTACCCTACTATAAGGATGTAGAAGGAACTCCACAAAATTCGGTTATTGGAGGAGCTTCTATTTGGGCATTTAAGGGGCATACCCCAGAGGAATATGCTGGAGCAGCAGCTTTTCTTAAGTTTCTTTCAAAAACAGAAAATCAAGCAAAATGGCATCAGAAAACAGGTTATCTTCCAACCACCAACGCGACTTATGAATTGAGCAAAAATCAACATTTCTATGAAAAAACGCCAGGGGCTGATATCGCTATCAAACAGATCAATCTTAATCCACCAACAATGAACTCGAAAGGAATAAGATTTGGTAATTTACCACAAATACGCACCATTCTTGATCAAGAGTTGGAAGCTGTTCTTAGTGGTTCAAAAACACCGAAAGATGGTTTAGATGAGGCCGTTGAACGTGGAAATAAACTCTTGCGTGAATTTGAGAAATCTAATCATTAATTTGGTTTTTTTGTTAGACATCAAAGACTCAACAAAAACAGTTGAGTCCTTTTTGTTGTCCTTTTAAAAGTCTCTACATTTAAAGAGCCCTGCGAATGCAAGAAAAACATGCATATTTTAAAAATAGTCTCCTCTCTTACGGACTGCTTTTTCCTCAGCTTCTTGTGACGTTTTTGTTTTTCTTTTGGCCAGCTGCTCAAGCCATAAAATCATCCTTTGAACGTGAAGACCCTTTTGGCTTTACAACAACTTTTATTGGTCTTGAAAATTATCTCACCGTTCTTTCTGATCCTACTTATCGGCAATCACTTCTTACAACCGTAGTATTTTCTATCTCAGTTACTGTCGTTTCAATGACAATATCACTTCTTTTAGCTGTTTGTGTTGATCGTGTGGTCCGTGCAAAAAAGGCTTATACAATGCTTTTGCTCTGGCCCTATGCTGTGGCTCCAGTATTGGCTGGTATATTATGGTTGTTTATCTTTCATCCCACTATTGGGATTATCCCTTTTCTTCTCGAAAAAATAGGGGTTTTATGGAATTATCGTATTAATGGCACTCAAGCGATGATACTTATTGTTATTGCAGCTAGTTGGAAACAGATTTCTTACAATTTCCTCTTTTTTCTTACAGGTCTTCAGTCCGTTCCGCATTCTCAAATAGAAGCAGCAGCCATTGATGGTGCTGGTCCCTTTAAACGATTTTGGACTATTGTTTTTCCACAAATTTCACCCACAACATTTTTTCTTCTTATCGTCAATATCAATTATGTTATGTTTGATACTTTTGGTATTATTGATAACACAACTTCTGGGGGGCCTGCACGTGCAACGAACATCCTCGTCTATAAAGTATATGACGATGGTTTTAGAAACCAGATAATCGGTGCATCAGCAGCACAATCAACAATATTGATGTTGATGGTTATTGTCTTAACCTTTATCCAGTTTCGCTGGATTGAGCGTCGTGTACAATATTAGGAAACAAATTATGGTTGAAAATCGCCCTGTTTTGAAATTTCTAACGCATATTACTCTCATTGTTGGCATTCTCATTATTTGTTTTCCAGTTTATGTTGCTATCATTGCATCAACGCATAGTTCAGCAGCATTTAATTCAGGAACGCTTCCTCTTTTACCTGGGCAATACGCCCTGGAAAATTATAAAACAATCTTTGGTAATGGCCTTTCACAGCGCGGTTTACCCAATCTCTGGCCACTTTTAATGAATTCACTTATTATGGCTTTTGGGATTAGTATCGGAAAAATTATTATTTCACTTTTATCTGCTTATGCCATTGTTTACATGCGTTTTCCCTTCCGAAAAACTGCTTTTGTTCTTATTTTTGTTACATTGATGCTTCCTGTTGAAGTTCGTATTCTTCCAACCTATGTGGTTGTTGCGAAATTGGGAATGATCGATACCTATAGCGGAATGATTATTCCACTTATTGCATCTGCAACGGCTACATTTTTATTTCGTCAGTTTTTTTTGACTGTTCCAGATGAACTCTTAGAGGCGGCACGTGTTGATGGTGCAGGACCATTTAAATTTTTTAAGGATATTCTGCTTCCTCTCAGCAAAAGTAATATTGCTGCTTTATTTATCATTATGTTCATTTATGGATGGATACAATATCTCTGGCCTCTTATTATCACAACGGATCAAAATCATCAAACGATCTTGGTTATTTTAAAACAGCTTATTGTTGAATCACAACAACATGATCCTCAATGGAATATCCTCATGGCAGTATCGGTCGTTGCCATGGTGCCCCCTGTTCTTGTTGTTATCTTCATGCAGCGGCTTTTTATCAAAGGCCTTATTGAAACGGAGAAGTAATTGTGGCCATAATCCAGTTATCAAATATAAAAAAACGGTATGACAACGGCATTCTGGTCATTGATGACTTAAATTTAACGGTTACTGATAAAGAACTTCTTGTTCTTGTTGGTCCTTCAGGCTGTGGAAAATCAACCTTATTACGTATTATTGCAGGACTTGAGCAAGTCACTTCAGGTGAATTGTGTATTGATAACGAACGTATCAATGATCGTGAACCAGCTGATCGTGATATTGCTATGGTTTTTCAGAATTATGCCCTTTATCCCCATATGACAGTTCGTGGAAACTTAGAATATGGTCTTAAAAATCGTAAAACTCCAAAAGAAGAAATAAAAAAACGTATCGCACACGCTGCAAAACTTTTGGAGATAGAACCATTTCTTGATCGTAAACCACGACAGTTATCAGGGGGACAACGCCAGCGTGTTGCAATGGGACGTGTGATTGTACGTCAACCACGTGTTTTTCTCTTTGATGAACCTCTTTCAAATCTTGATGCGAAATTACGGGCGCAAATGTGTATTGAAATAAAAACGCTACAGCGTTCATTAGGAACAACCAGCCTTTATGTTACCCATGATCAACTAGAAGCTATGACGTTAGCTGATAGAATAGTCGTTTTGAATAAAGGAGCTATCGAGCAAATTGGTACACCAATGGAAATTTATGACACTCCAGCAACCACATTTGTTGCTGACTTTATTGGTTCTCCTCCTATGAATTTTCTTGATCGCCATGTCTTAGAACAACATTTAGGGAATTCATTTTCTTATAGCGAAGAAACTGATCTTTTAGCTTTCAGACCTGAAATAATCTTATTGGGCGAACATCCAGATAAAGGTCCTGTTTTTCACACGCAAATCGAACTTATCAAGCCAATCGGAACAGGTTGCCATGTCTTAACGCGTTGGAATGGTATTATTTTTACGATTGAAATAAAAGAACGCTTGACACACGACTATGGTCAAAAACTTAGTTTCACTGTCGCTCATCAAGATTTTCATACCTTTAACAAAAACACTGGAAAGCGCACAAGGAATAAGTAAACATTAATTGATGTGACAAGACTTTCTTTTATGCTGCATCATAATAATGTTGTGTTTTGGCTCTCTCGAGTGCATTCACAAAACCAGAGTCTAACCGATAAAATTAAAAATTTTTGTATGCTCCATTATCATATGACACGAAAATGTTGGAAAACTCATATGAAGAAATTCTATCTCTTTACGATTTGTAAGAAGAATATTATTTTTAAATATCATAAAGTTTTTTATTGAAATTAATATGGATAACAATTTATTAACCATATTTTTGCTGATTGAGAAAAGTGTTTTGTTCATAAAAACAGAATCTTATCATCTATTTTCTGATGTAATAATTTATATATCTTATAAGAATGAATAAGAAAAATAGAGAGAAAAAGTTATTCACAAATAGTGGAGTCAGGTACCCCATATCTTCGCTGTGATCAGTGATATAAAAAATCTACTTTATCCATAAAAATAGGACAGTATTCTGGATAGTTTGTACAAAAATAAGTACGTTCTATTTAACAGCAATAGATTGATTTATAATAATAATTCACTATTTTGAGTGTTGAGTGAGAATCCCGAAAACCATAAGTTTCCTCATTTTAAATCTGTTCCATGTTGAATCAATCAAAATTATTCGCTTGGCCTTTACAAGCGGAGTCATGTGGATAAAAAACTATTAAGAAAGGAGTTTAAATACTTCTTATGAATTGTCTCGAGGCAAAGGCTGTAACAACACGCTCGAGCTTGTAAATAGCGTGATGGTGCCGGCTTTCTTCTTCATAAATGTAAAGATAGAGGGCTCAATGGATTTATCATTATGCTATTCATGGGCACCGTAAAAAAAATGGGTTTGAGTACATGAAAAGATGTCTCTTAGCATCATCTTTTAATTTAGCATTATGGTTTTCAAAAATATCTGAGGCAATTTCTCTAAACAATGAAGATTACGCATTGCCGTACGTTTTTGTTTATCACATTCTTTGAATGGGATCGCACTTCTCATCCGTAAAAAATGGCTCAACCAGAACGCTATTGGGGCGCCAATTTACGCATTTGTTTGAAAATTTTTCAAGGTTATTCCAACCTATTTTTTCATACAATCGTCTAGGTGGTATAACATGAACTCCACTATGCCTTGCTATTTTTGTACTTATACAACAAGACACATTATACTCTATGCCAGTCTCTAATGTTGCCAATAGTGTTGTTCTGAGATTCTTTATAAGAGGGCATTTTTCTCAAGTGTTTTTATTCATATGCTAATCCTAATTGTATGTCATAAGTGGAGCTTCTATGTAGATAAAACACTTTAAGAAAAAAATAAAAATGCTTTTTATAAAATTGTTTCCAGTGTCAAAAAGTATAGCAAAAGAAACGTTGGAAAATAGCATAATAATGCTCGCGGTTTGGGTGCCATGAGGTAATAAATCCACTTGTGATTTTACGAATTTTTTTCTTATATAAAAAGATTTTTTAATGTTTAGTGATGGCATCAATGATGGTATTCACATTATGCTTCATCATATCGAGATACGTTGCGGCAGGGCCATTTTCATCTGATAATGCATCAGAATAAAGGGTTCCACCAATTTTTAAACTTGTTTCTTTTGAAATTTGTTTGATGAGACGGGGATTAGAGATATTTTCAACGAACAATGCTGCTGCCTTATTCGCTTTAATTTGTTTAATAAGTTTAGCAACATCGGCGGCGGTTGCTTCAGCTTCTGTTGAAGCGCTTTGGGGGGCAAGGATAGTGAAGCCATATTCTTTGGCAAAATAGCCAAAAGCATCATGAGATGTGATAATGATACGTTTGTCTTGAGGGATGGTAGCAATTTTTGTTTTTAGGGTATTTTGTACTGTTTTAAGCTTTTTGATGTAGGTTTCGGCATTTTTATTATAGCGCGTACAAGATTGTAGATCAATTTTGCAAAAAGCAGCAGCGATATTCTTTACATAGATTTCGATATTGGGAATTGTTTGCCAAGCATGCGGATCAATAATGCCGTGATGGTGGTGATGGGCGCCATGTTCTTGATTTTTCATTTTAAGGGGAGGAATGTTAGCACTAACCTCGACAAGAAGTGCTTTTGTCCCGCTGGCTGTGATGAGGCGGTCAATGAATCCTTCTAAATGAAGTCCATTGATAAAAATAATCTGAGCGTTTCTAAGAGCTTGAGCGTCAAGGGGAGTAGGTTCATAAGTGTGGGTATTCGCATTGGGTCCTACAAAAGTGGTCATAGAGATATTGTTGCCTCCTACATTTTTTATGAGATCGGCAAGAATAGAAAAGCTTGCAACAACTTTTATTTTATTGTGTGCAGAAGCAGAAAAGGGAGAAAGGGCAAACAATAAAGCACCAAGCAGAACAAATTTTTGAGTGAACTTAGGCATAGTTTTTCCTTAAAGTGAGGAAGTATAAAAGAGATGGGGAAACCATGTTACAATAAAACCGCGTGGACTTATGAGGCAGGAAATAAGGTAAATAAATCCTGCGGCAATGATGATAGCAGGGCCAGAGGGAAGTGAGAGATGAAAAGAAAGTAGAAGACCACATACACTAGAAATGATTCCAAAAAGAATGGAAAGCACACAAATAGGGACTAAGCGTGAAAACCAGAAACGGGCTGTAATTGCTGGAATCATCATAATGCCAACGGAAAGTAATGTTCCTAGGGATTGAAAGCCCCCAACCAGATTCAACACCACCAGTCCAAGCAATGAAATATGAATATATTTACTCAATGGAGAGAGTGATTTAAAAAAGAGGGGGTCAAAGCTTTCTAAGACAAGCGCACGCCAGAAAATAAAAAGGCTGCAAAGTGTAATCAGCATTATGGTGGTGATCAACCAAAGAGCTTGTGTATCAATCGCAAGAACCGATCCAAATAAGAGATGAAGCAGTTCAATGGTTGAATTTTTCAGTGAGATAATAATGATACCTGCTGCAAGTGCAATAAGATAGAAGACGGTCATAGATGCATCTTCTTTCTGAAAACTATTTCGTGAAATTAAAACGGTTGCTAAAGCAACAATAATGCCAGCAAAAATACCACCAAGTGTCATAGATATAAGGGAGAAGCCGCAAATGAGAAAAGCAGTTGCAACACCAGGAAGAATGGCATGAGAGATAGCATCTCCTGTCAAACTCATTCCACGAAGCATCAAAAATACACCAACAGGACAAGCGCTAATAGAGAGGAGAATAGAGCCGATAAGGGCGTTTTGCATAAAGTGGAAATCAACAAAGGGGGCAAGAAAAAATGCATACACGTCTTATAACCTAAGAAAGAGAGAATCATTAATAGGAGGGAGGTGATTTTGTGTACGAATACACAAAGAGTTAGAAGCGAGAGGGGGCATGACGTGGTGAATGGTGTTGTCGAAAAACTGTGTTGTTTCTCCATAAAAGGCATTTTGTTGATTAATGTGAATCATTTGAGGAAAAAATTCTTGCACGACGAGAGGGTCATGGAGTGCTGTGAGAACGGTGCGTCCTTGCTGTTTCCAGTATGTGATCAATGCAAGAAGGTCTTTTTGAGTATTGCGGTCGATACCATTGAAAGGTTCATCAAGCAAGATAATATCGGCATTTTGTACAATGATACGTGCAAAAAGGGCGCGTTGTAATTGCCCACCTGATAATGTTTCAAGTGAACGAGTAGCAAGTGCTGTGAGTCCAACCATTTCAAGCGCATTCTGAATCTTGGAATCATAAGGGCGTTGGTTTTTCCATAATCCACAAAAGGACCATAATCCTGTTTTGATAAGCGTTTTCACATCAATGGGAAATGTTTGGTCTATATCACATTGCTGAGCAAGATAAGCAATACGGCTTTTTTGGGGTTTTGTAATTTTCCCCTTAAGAGGTTTAATCAATCCAGCGATGGCTTTGAGCAATGTTGATTTTCCAGCGCCGTTATCACCCGTTATTGCAATCAAGGAACCCGCTTTGAACTTTGCTGAAAAGCCCTTGATCGTTATTCTATTCCCATAGCCTAATGTTGTCTTTTTAAAGTGCAGATCCATAACGTATACCATCGTTGCTTATTACTTTGAAAATTATGTAATAATATAACGTTTGTCAATAAAATGTTATATTATTACATAATTTTTGAGTGCTGAATATTTTAGTGGGAAGATCGTGGACAATTCAAAATAATGGTCGAATTTTTCTTGACGAAAGAGCGAGAGTATATACTATATATAGTATCAAAATGATTGGTGATTCTAAATAAGCACAAGAGAGGGTGTTAGTGTGTTTCGTTTGGTATCTAAGTTATTTCCAATATTATCGTAAAAGTTTGTTGAGCAAGAGTAGAGCGATATTCTTGCTGAAAGGTCTCTTTTGGAAGGATTTCCTTTCATTTTTGTAATTGATTTTTGCCGTAAAAGAGTAAAACAGAACTCTTGAAAACGGTGGTTTAGAACGTTAGTTTTTTAGACAGCAGGAGGGAATTGTGTGCCAAGCAAAAGATTGTTTTATAACTGGGAGTCATTTAAGTTGTAGAGCAATCGCTTATTCTCATCATAGTTTTTGAAGTTATTTGATGAGAGATTCCGTTATTTTCAAAAAGCTGTGTGCTATTTGAAAATAATCACACGTTTTGCGTACAATTTCTGTTGTTTGTTATTCTTGAGTACCTATAAAATTATTAGATTGACTCTTTTAGGGTTGATTGTTTTGAATTGTGAAAGTTGAAGAAAATGTCGATCACTATTTATAGCAAACCATCTTGTGTTCAATGTGATGCTACACGCCGTGCTTTTGATGCAAAGGGCATTCATTATCGTGTTGTTGATATTTCTTGTGATGAACAAGCATACAGTTTTGTTCAATCTCTGGGGTATCGTCAAGTTCCTGTCGTTGTTTGTGGTGAGAATCATTGGTCTGGTTTTAGACCAGATATGATTAGTGGTCTTTGTGCTTAATGGGGCTTATTGTTTATTATTCGAGTGCAACGGGTAATACAGAACATTTTGTCTCGCAGCTTGGTCAACGACTCTTCAAAATTGATAAAAGAAAGCCCTCTGCATTCGTTGGTGAACCTTATGTATTGGTTGTTCCTACCTATGCAGATGGAGAAGGAAGAGGGGCGGTGCCGAAAGCCGTTATTCATTTTCTTAATGAAGCTGAGAACCGCAAGTTAATTCGTGGTGTTATTGGCAGTGGGAATCGTAATTTTGGTCGCTATTATAGTTTAGCCAGTAAGATCATTGCTGAAAAATGTGGTGTCCCTTGCCTTTACCGTTTTGAGCTGCGTGGCACTGATGAAGACGTTATTTGTGTAAAAAAGGGATTGGAAAGATTTTGGAAACAATTGGGATAGAAAAGTCGCAGAAATCCGATCAGATTACGGATTATCATGCGCTGAATGCAATGCTTAATCTTTATGATGAAAATGGTCATATCCAATTTGATATGGATCGGCTTGCTGCACGGCAATATTTTCTTCAGCATGTTAATCAAAATACAGTTTTTTTTCATAATCTGAAGGAAAAAATAGATTACTTAATAGAGGAAGGCTATTATGAAAAAGCTTTATTTGAGCTTTATGATTTTTCTTTCATTAAAAAGCTTTTTAAACGCGCTTATGCATTTAAATTTCGTTTTCCTACCTTTCTAGGCGCATTTAAATACTATACCAGCTATACGCTAAAGACTTTTGATGGGAAGCGTTATCTTGAACGTTATGAAGATCGTATCTGTCTGGTGTCCTTATATTTAGCACAAGGGAATAAAGCTCTTGCTGAAAGTTTTGTGGATGAGATTATTACGGGGCGTTTTCAACCAGCAACGCCAACATTTTTAAATGCTGGAAAAAAACAACGTGGTGAATTGGTTTCGTGTTTTTTGCTCCGTGTTGAAGATAATATGGAATCGATAGGTCGTGCGGTTAATTCGGCTTTGCAGCTTTCAAAACGCGGTGGAGGTGTGGCACTTTGTTTAACAAATTTGCGGGAGGCTGGAGCACCAATTAAGCAAATAGAAAATCAATCATCTGGTGTTTTACCGGTGATGAAACTTTTGGAAGATTCTTTTTCTTATGCCAATCAGCTTGGGGCACGACAGGGAGCTGGAGCTGTTTATTTGCATGCACATCATTTAGATATTATGAAGTTTTTGGATACAAAGCGTGAAAATGCTGATGAAAAAGTTAGAATAAAAACGCTTTCGCTTGGTGTGGTTATTCCTGATATTACTTTTGAGCTTGCTCGGAATAATGAGGATATGTATCTCTTCTCGTCTTATGATATTGAGCGTGTGACAGGCAAACCCTTTAGCGATATTTCTTTAACGGAGCATTATCGCTCTTTTGTTGATAATGCAAAGATTCGTAAGAAGAAAATAAGTGCACGCGTTTTTTTTCAGACATTAGCGGAAATTCAATTTGAGTCTGGTTATCCTTATATTTTATTTGAGGACACTGCTAATCGATCAAATCCGATTGCTGGACGCATAAGTATGAGCAATTTATGTTCAGAAATTTTGCAGGTGAGTGAGGCGAGTGAACTGGAGACAGATTTAACCTATCGCACGATTGGAAGTGATATATCCTGTAATCTTGGGTCAATGAATATTGCTAAAGCCATGGAAAGTCCTGATTTCGGACAGACGGTGGAATCTGCTGTTCGCGCTCTTACTGCGGTTTCGGATATGAGTAATATTGCTTGCGTGCCGTCCATTGCGAAAGGCAATGCTGAAAGTCATGCGATTGGTTTGGGACAGATGAATTTGCATGGGTTTTTAGCGCGTGAGCAGATCTATTATGGGTCTCCAGAAGCGATTGATTTTACTAATATCTATTTTTATATTGTGACATATCACGCCATACGGGTTTCCAATTTAATTGCGCGCGAACGACAAGAGATGTTTGCAGGGTTTGAGAAATCAGCTTATGCCGATGGACGTTTTTTCGAAAAATATATTGAAAAAGAATGGAAACCGCAATTTGCGCTTGTACAAGAGCTTTTTGCACGGAATAATATTGTTATCCCAGATCAAAAGGATTGGCAGGAACTCAAGAAACGCGTTATTAAGTATGGGCTTTATAACCGCAATTTGCAGGCAGTTCCTCCTACGGGATCTATTTCCTATATTAATCATGCCACTTCTTCTATTCATCCAATTGCTTCAAAAATTGAAATTCGCAAAGAGGGAAAAATTGGGCGCGTTTATTATCCCGCACCTTATATGGATAATACGAATTTGAATTTTTACCAAGATGCTTATGAGATTGGTCCTGAAAAAATTATAGATACCTATGCTGCTGCAACACAGCATGTTGATCAAGGTCTTTCGTTAACATTATTTTTTCCGGATACCGCGACCACACGTGATATTAACCGCGCACAAATTTATGCCTGGAAAAAGGGGATAAAGAGTATTTACTACGTGCGGTTGCGACAAGTCGCACTGAGTGGAACAGAAGTTGATGGCTGTGTTTCGTGCAGTTTATAGGAGGTCATCATATGACAAAGATTACAACCAAAAATCCTATTGTGTCTGCTGTTAATTGGAATAGATTACACGATGAGAAAGATCTTGAAGTATGGAACCGCTTAACTGGAAATTTTTGGTTGCCTGAGAAGGTTCCACTTTCCAATGATATTCCCTCATGGTCAAGTTTGACGGAAGAAGAACGTAAATTGACGATTCGTGTTTTTACGGGATTAACGCTTTTAGATACAATTCAAAATACTGTAGGAGCCATTTCTCTGCTGGCTGATGCGATAACAGAGCATGAGGAGGCTGTTTTAACGAATATTGCGTTTATGGAAGCGGTTCATGCACGTTCTTATTCCTCTATTTTTTCAACTCTTTGCTCGACGGTAGAAGTTGATGATGCATTTAGATGGTCAGAAGAAAATAGTCATTTACAGAAAAAGGCTCGATTAGTCCTTGAGCGTTATGAAGCAAATGATCCTCTCAAGAAGAAAATTGCCTCGACTTTGCTAGAAAGCTTTTTATTTTATTCTGGTTTTTATTTGCCCATGTATTGGGCCAGTCGCGCTAAGTTGACCAATACAGCAGACCTCATTCGACTAATCATTCGTGATGAAGCAGTCCATGGTTATTATATAGGGTATAAATTCCAATTGGGCTATGCAAAGCTTGAGGAAGCCAAAAGACAAGAAGTTAAAGATTTTGCTTTTAACTTGCTCTTTGACCTTTATAACATCGAGTGCAAATATACTGAAGATCTTTATGATTCCCTTGGATTGACGGAAGATGTGAAAATTTTTCTTCATTATAATGCCAACAAGGCTTTAATGAATTTGGGTTTCGAAGCCCTTTTCCCCCCTGAGGTTTGTCATGTTAACCCCGCTATTTTGGCTTCTTTATCACCAAACTCTGACGAAAATCATGACTTTTTTTCAGGAGCTGGTTCTTCTTATGTCATTGGTAAGGCAGTTGCTACCACGGATGATGATTGGGAATTTTAATGTTTGCACGCAAACAGAAGTGCGCGGGGTATCCCATTGAGATCTTTGCGCATTTCTAAACATTGAAAACCATTTTTTTTAAATAAATCGCAGACTTCTTTTTCTTGAGAGTAACCGATTTCAACAGCGATAGTGCCGTTTTCTTTTAAGTAGTTGGCGGCTTCATGGGCGAGCTTTCGATAAAAATCAAGCCCATCTTTTCCACCAATAAGAGCGCGCAATGGATCATGTAAGCGCACTTCTTTTGCAAGTTTATTGATATCTTTTTCCGGAATATAGGGTGGGTTGGAAACGATAAAATCAAAGCGATCTGTAACAGAATCAAACCAATCGCTAAGAAGAGGTGTGAAGCGATGTATGACGTCAGCATTTTTTGCATTTTTTGTAGCCGTTTTAAGGGCATCTTCAGAAATATCGACCGCCACTGCATAGGATTGGGGAATTTGTTTAAGAATGGCAATGGCAATGGCACCACTTCCTGTTCCCATATCAAGGAATGTTGTTTTTTTTGAATTTTTAACCTGTTTTTTGAGGAAAGGGAGAACAAGATCGATGAGTGTTTCTGTATCCGGACGGGGCTCTAACGTTTCTTGAGACAACGCGAAAGATATACCATAAAATTCTCGTGCTCCTATAATACGGTAGACGGGCTCTCCCGCAATACGGCGTTTTATAGCTTGTTCTATTTGTCTAATATGCTCAGAAGATAAATGCATATCTGGTTTAGAAATTCTTGTCGCAGCATTGATTCCTGTTATCCATTCAACGAGTACTTTCGCATCGAGATCGGCTTCTAAAATTCCTTTCGTGCGCAATTTTTCTTGCGTTTGTTGGATGACATTTTTGAAAGAATATTTGCTCAATTATTATCCATTTCCATGAGAAGTGCTGTTTGATGATCTGAGATGAGTGCATGAATAATCTCATCAAGATCTCCTTCCAAAATGCGATCAAGCTTGTACAGGGTCAGATTAATACGGTGATCGGTGACGCGCCCTTGTGGAAAATTATAGGTACGAATACGTTCTGAACGATCACCAGAGCCAACTTGGCTTTTACGAGAAGCTGAACGTTCACTTTCTACCTTTTGTCGTTCGATATCGAATAAGCGTGCCCTTAAAATTTGAAGAGCTCGTGCACGGTTTTGGTGTTGTGATTTTTCTGCTTGTACCACCATAATTCCTGTTGGAATATGGGTGATACGAACAGCTGAATCCGTTGTATTGACATGCTGTCCTCCTGCTCCAGATGCACGCATTGTATCGATACGAATATCTTCAGGACGAATGTCAATATCAATTTCTTCAGCCTCTGGAAGCACTGCAACGGTCGCTGCTGATGTATGGATACGTCCTCCAGTTTCTGTTTCTGGGATACGTTGCACACGATGGACACCTGATTCGTATTTTAATTTAGAAAAGACACCCTTTCCTGAGATGGTCGCAATAATCTCTTTATATCCACCAACTTCCCCCTCACTGAGTGAAATAACCTCTACTTTCCAATGATGAGCATGGGCATAACGTTCATACATGCGGAAAAGATCACCGGAAAAAAGTGCAGCTTCTGATCCACCCGTTCCTGCTCGAATTTCAACAATAGCGCTTTTTTCATCTGCTACATCTTTAGGCAAAAGCAAAATTTGGAGTTCTTTTTCAAGTTGCTCTACTTTTTTATGTAATGACGGTAGCTCTTCTTGAGCAAGATGACGCATCTCTATATCTGTTTGTTTATCGTTGATAATTGTTTCTAATTCTGTAATTTCTCCGTAAAGAGCATTTAATGCGCGTATAGAAGCAATAACGGGTTGTAGTTCTGCATATTCAGAAGCTAATTTGACATATGTTTCAGCATTTGGATTGGTCGTCATTTGGCTTTCAATTATTTCAAAGCGCTTTTCAAGCTGTTTTATGCGATCTTGTGGCAAAGAAACCATGATAATATTAGCCTAATTTTTCATAATACAATTTTTATAAATATTTTATTGCAATGCTTTTTTGTTATCACACTGGCAATGAATGACCGTACAGCATCATACAAAAAGGGGTAATAAAGCAGAAAAACTTTTTTGCCAATGAAAACTATTCTATTTTCAAGGTAAATTTTTATAAAATGCAGCCGGTCTGAGATGTTTTCATCTCATGGTATATAATCATCTTTTTAAGAGTTCTTTTTTCCGTAAAGTTCAAGACGATGATGAACAATATTATAGCCAAGGGATTTTGCAATTTCCTCTTGCAATTTTTCAATAACATCCGAATGAAACTCGATAACTTGTCCTGTTTCTATATCAATGAGATGATCATGATGTTGCCCATCTGCTTGCTCAAAACGAGATGGACCACCACTAAAGGTATGACGGTGAATTGTCCCATTGACTTCCAATTTTTTCATGGTTCGATAAACCGTTGAGAGTGAAATACTCGAATCTATTTTGTTTGCACGCTGAAAAATTTCAAATGCATTGGGATGATCATTTGTATCAGCCAAAATATCAAGAATAACACGCCGTTGGCGCGTTACTCTTAAACCAGCCGCGCGCAATTCTTGCTCATAGTTTCGTTTTTTATTCATCTTCATTGTTTGCTTTTCAAACAAAGGCTCCATGACAGTGTTTGTATTTCTTCTCTGAACCGCAAGGACAACGTTCATTACGTCCAACTTTTCCCCATGTGGTTACATCGTTGGGGTCACGGTCTTGTGGATTAACAAACCTATTTTCTTGTGATCGTGCCCATAAGGGGGGAGCATTTTCTTGATTTTGATCATTAAAAACAGAAGAATCAGCACCAGTTTGTTCAGGCATGGATGGCTCGGTAGGTTGTTGAATAATTTCAAAGCGCATAAGTTTAGAAGTGACAATCCGGCGCAAATTTTTCAACATACTTTGAAAGAGTTCAAAAGATTCTGTCTTATATTCATTGAGTGGATCGCGCTGCGCATAACCACGAAAACCAACAACAGAACGCAAATGGTCTAAACTGACCAGATTTTCACGCCATAGCGTGTCAATAGTTTCGAGCAATACTGCTTTTTGAAAATAAGCCATAACCTCTGGAGAATAGCGTTCAGTACGCTCATCTTCAAGTTTTGTAACAGCATCCAAGATACGCTCTAAAATTTGTTCCTCGGCAATCCCATCTTCTTTTGCCCATTCTTTCACAGGAAGCTCAAGATTAAAGAGTTGTTGAAGTTCTTCCTCGAGAGCTTTTACATCCCATTTTTCAGAATATGTCCCAGAGGGAATATAAGTCTCTACAAGATCTTCCACGACGTCATTGCGCATTTCATGGATCATTTCTGATAAATCATCTGCATTCATGACCTCCATACGCTGTTCAAAAATAACCTTGCGTTGATCATTCATAACATCATCATATTTTAGCAGATTTTTACGAATTTCAAAGTTCCGTGCTTCGACCTTTTTTTGTGCTTTTTCAAGGGCTTTATTAATCCACGGATGGATAATAGCTTCATTTTCTTTCAATCCAAGTTTTTGCAGCATACCATCCATACGGTTGGAGCCGAAGATACGCATAAGATCATCTTGAAGAGAGAGAAAGAATTTTGAGCGACCTGGATCACCTTGGCGCCCAGAACGTCCACGAAGCTGGTTATCAATACGACGGCTTTCATGGCGTTCAGTAGCGATAACGTAAAGCCCTCCAGCCGCTAAAGCTTTTTCTTTAAGTTGTTTGACATCTTTTTTGATTTCTTCAATTTTAGCTGTTCGCTCTGGACCTTCGGGGATATCCTGTAATTCTTGTCGGATGCGCATTTCAACATTACCACCAAGCTGGATATCCGTACCGCGTCCCGCCATGTTGGTTGCGATGGTGAGAGCTCCAGGAACACCTGCTTGCGCAATGATATATGCTTCTTGCTCGTGATAGCGAGCATTTAAGACTTTAAAATCGGTAATGCCTTCTTTTCGCAAACGCTCTGCCAACTGTTCTGACTTTTCAATCGAGGTTGTTCCAACAAGAATAGGCTGTTTTTTTTCGTGCGCTTGACGGATATCACGCACAATTGCCCGATATTTTTCTTCTGCTGTTCGGTAAATTTCATCATCTTCGTCAAGACGCTGTACGGGTAAATTGGTAGGGACTTCGACAACATCAAGGCCATAAATATTTCTGAATTCTTCGGCTTCTGTTGCTGCAGTTCCAGTCATTCCAGATAATTTTCTATACATACGGAAATAGTTTTGGAAAGTGATGGAGGCAAGTGTCTGATTTTCTGGTTGAATAGCAACATGCTCTTTAGCTTCTAAGGCTTGATGAAGCCCTTCAGAATAACGCCGTCCAGGCATCATTCGTCCTGTAAATTCGTCAATGATAACAATTTCATCATTTCGAACAATGTAATCTTTATCGCGAACAAACAGTTTATGGGCTTTTAGAGCATTATTAACATGATGAACGATAGCGACATTTTCTATGTCATAAAGACTTTCACCTTTAAGATACCCAGCTTGTTCGAGCATTTTTTCAATTTTTTCAGTACCAACTTCGGTAAAGGTCGTTGTTTTTTGTTTTTCATCTATTTCATAGTCTTCTGGAATTAAGGCAGGAATAAATGTGTCAATAAGGTTATAAAAGTCAGTACGATCTTCTAGAGGACCAGAAATAATAAGGGGCGTACGCGCTTCATCAATGAGAATAGAATCCACTTCATCGACAATTGCATAATGATGTCCTCGTTGAACCATTTGACTACGATCAAAAGCCATATTATCACGCAAGTAATCAAAACCTAGTTCATTATTTGTCGCATAGGTGATGTCACATGCATAGGCTGCTCTGCGGGCATCGCTATCAAGATCATGAAGAATCACACCCGTTGTCATCCCTAGAAAACTAAAAATTTTTCCCATTGTTTCAGCGTCACGACTGGCGAGATAATCGTTTACTGTCACAACATGAACACCTTTACCTTCCAATGCGTTGAGATAAATTGGTAGAGTTGCCATTAATGTTTTACCTTCACCGGTACGCATTTCAGCGATACCACAGTCATGAAGAACCATTCCACCAATAAGTTGTACGTCAAAAGGACGCATGTCATAAACACGTTTTGCAGCTTCACGAACCGTTGCAAACGCTTCCGGTAAGAGTGAATCAACATTTTCACCTTCACTAAGACGTTTACGAAAAGCATCTGTTTTCTGGCAAAGCTGTTCATCACTTAATTTTACGAATTGTTCCTCCAAAGCATTAATTTGTGCAACTTTTTGGCGGAGGACCTTGAGACGTCGCTCATAAGCTGAACCAAAAAACTTACGTGCAAAAACACCTAAACTGACCATCTCCGGCCCTTTCTTTTAATTGTTGTCACTCTTGTTGGGTCGTTCATATGCTCTCCCCATACTCTATATTTTCTTTAAGTTTTCTGATATAATGGAATGTAAATGGTACCATTATACTTGCTGCTGTGCAATTTTTCACTTTAAATTGTAAAGTAGAGATAAGAGGCTGAGTGCACGATGTCAACTTTAGGTATGCTGTTTAGCTGATACAATACAAAGTAATTTAACGATACAATATGTCATTTTTTTCTATTATCATGTTTTTCATGTGCATTAGATAGAGTTGGAGAAACTGAGATAAAAGAAAAATTTTATGCTTTTAAAAATAAAATGACTAATTTATTTCTCTATGTTTCAAGATTAAAGTGTTATGGTAAAGAGAATTGGAATCTTGAACCTGCCTTGCATTTTAAGGAGTATATTTATGAAATTTAACTTTATCACGCTGTTTTTAGCATCAACTTTATTGGCGAGTACAAGTTTAGGGGTGAGGGCCCAAGAAGGTTTGAATTCATCGTCGAGTGATTTAAAGACTTTAGAGAAAGCTTCTGAAAAAGCTGTTTCTCCTTCACATGTTATGGCCGTTATTGATGGGAAGAATATTACAGCAGGTCAATTGGATGATTTAGCGCTTGAAATAAATCCTAATTTAGCACGTTTTCCTGATGAGCAACGCCGCATTATGGTCTTAAAAGCTTATTTGGATATGCAGGCGCTTGCAAAAGCAGCAAGAAGCAAAGATCTTGATAAGACAGAAGCTTACAATAAACGTATGGCAGTTATGCGTGACAATGTGCTTCAACAGCTTTATTTTAAACAGGCGATTGTTGATAAAATTTCGGATACTGATTTGGAAGATCTTTACAAGCAAGAAATTGCTGCTTTACCTAAAGAGGATGAAGTTAAAGCCCGTCATATTTTGGTCAAAACGAGAAAAGAAGCAGAAGCTATCATTAAGCATTTAAATAAAGGCGAAAATTTTGAAGAGATTGCAAAGAAAAGTTCAACAGATGGTTCTGCTGCTGTTGGGGGTGATCTTGGTTATTTTAGTCACGGTCAAATGGTCAAGCCTTTTGAAGATGCAGCATTTGGTTTGAAAGTTGGCGAATACACGAAACAACCCGTTGAAAGTCCTTTTGGTTGGCATATTATTAAATTAGAAGATCGTCGTGTAAAGCAACCTCCTACATTTGATGAGGTTAAAGAAATGCTGCGTACACAGCTGATAAAAAAGCGCTATCAAGAACTCATTGTTGATTTACGGAGCAAGATAGATGTGAAATATCCTGATCCTAATGTGACAAAAATCATGGAATCGCTTAATCAAAATGGGACGCTTCTTCCCAATGAGACATCCGATGAAGAAGATACGGAATAACGAGGAAAAGTAAGTAGATAGCCTCTTTAATAGATCGTTTGCTAGGTTTGTTTTTTTAAACCTAGCAGTTTTCTATGAGAGGTTATTAATCTGCAATCATTTTATTTATTTTTTAGAAAGCATATTGTGGTTTTTAAAATATCTCCCTTGACGCCTCAAAATATCCAAGAGCTTTCCCCATTATCTGGTGTACGGATAGCAACAGCTAAAGCTGGGATTAAATATAAAGATCGTACAGATCTCCTTTTTATGGTATTCGATAAACCAGTGAGTGTGGCAGGTGTTTTTACACGTTCAAAATGTCCATCTGCTCCTGTAGAGCATTGTCGTGCATCGCTTCCCCATGGGGTTGCGAGGGGTGTTGTTGTGAATTCTGGAAATGCAAACGCTTTTACAGGAAGAAAAGGGAAGAACACAACCAATGAAATCGTCTTTGCAGCAGCGAACACTTTAAAGGTTAGAGAAAATGAAATTTTTATAGCTTCTACGGGTGTTATTGGTGAGCCAATGGATGCATCGGGTATTGTAAGTCTTTTACCAAGTATGGCAGAGACAGCAGAAAAGGGGAATTGGTTGGAAGCTGCAAAAGCCATAATGACAACAGACACATTTCCAAAACTTGCTACGCGTACTTTTGATTGTGGAGGGGAGAATGTTACCATTCATGGAATTGCAAAAGGTGCAGGTATGATTGCACCCGATATGGCAACAATGCTCTCGTTTGTGATCAGTGATGCGACTATTTCTTCGGATATGCTTCAATCTATGTTATCAGAAGCGGTTCAGGGTTCTTTCAATTCGATTACTGTCGATAGTGATACCTCAACCTCAGATACACTTATGTTGTTTGCAACAGGAAAAGAACATTTCCCATGCATTACAAGTCAATCTGATTCACGTTATAGCGTTTTTGTGAAACAATTGGGTGCGCTTCTGCATGAACTTGCACTCCAAGTTGTGTGTGATGGAGAAGGGGCGCGTCATTTAATTGAAGTGAATGTGACTGGTGCAACAACAGACAATGCTGCGAAAACGATTGCTTTATCAATTGCAAATTCACCGCTTGTAAAAACGGCTATTGCCGGTGAAGATGCAAATTGGGGACGAGTCGTTATGGCGGTCGGGAAGGCCGGTGTTGAAGTTGATCGTGATTTGTTGACGATTTGGTTTGGTGAGCATTGTGTGGCGGTGAATGGCGAACGAGATCCTACGTATTGTGAAGAAACAATAGGTGCTTATATGCAAGGTAAACACATCACAATTCGCGTTGATATCGGTTTGGGCGCTGGTGAGGCAACGGTTTGGTCTTGTGACTTAACAAAAGAGTACGTTATGATCAATAGCGATTACAGAAATTAACGGATGCACTCTCTCATATGTAACGCGGTCTATTATTTTTTTTAAAGAGAATGAGATATGTGAACTCTTTTTGAGGTAAGAGAATGTGATAAAAAGAGACAGTTATATTCTCATTGGAGAGTGGTATGTGTATAAAAAGTCCCCTTCTTCTTGTTGTTGCCTGCGCATTGTTAGATCAAAATAATCGTGTTTTGCTTACCGAGCGTCCTGAAGGAAAATCACTGGCTGGTTTATGGGAGTTTCCTGGTGGAAAGGTTGAGCAAGGTGAAACTCCGGAAATCTCATTAATTCGTGAACTAGAAGAAGAGCTTGGTGTGTATGTTCAGGTAAATAATTTACACCCTTTAACATTTGCAAGCCATAGCTATGCAACATTTCACCTCTTAATGCCGTTGTATCTTTGTGACCATTATGAGGGCGTTGCGCAAGGACGAGAGGGGCAAAATTTAGAATGGGTTTTTATTAATGATCTTGATAAATATTCTATGCCTGATGCTGATAAACCATTAGTTCAGGTGTTAAAAAATCATCTTCTTTAATGCGTTATAAGGCAACACATTGATTTATAATGATAATCTATCGTTATTTATATTGAATTAGAACCCCGAATATCGTAAGATTCTCTCATTTTAAATCTACTTATCTTGAATCAATCAACATCTCTTGCTTGCACGTCATAAGCGAGGCTGGTGTGTGGGTAAAATTTATACAAGAAAGGACTAAAAATGGCTCTTATAAACGCTCTCAAGTGCCAAGATCTGTCGCAACACCCACGAGCTGGCAAATATAATGATGGTGCTGGCTTGCTACGTCATAAGCGTAAAGATGGAGGTGCTCAATGGCTTTATCGTTATACCATTCATGGGCGAGTCCGCGAAATGGGCGAGTCCGCGAAATGGGATTGGGTGCCTTAAGACATGTCTCTTTAAAACAAGCCCGTAAATTGGCAAGTGGGTGGCGCTCTGTGTGACGTGAGGGGCGTGACCCCATTAAGAAGAAAACATTGTTTAAATATAATTATTGATTGATAATTTTTTATATTAGATGGGAAAGCCCAGTCTTGTAAAATCTTCTTATTTAAAATCTCTTTATCCTCAATCAATTAAAGTCATGCCTTTTGGCACGTTCCAAGCGGAGTGAGCTACGTGGCTAAAAACGATTTAAGACAGACATGAAATCCATGCTGAAAGAACGCTCCCCAACAACCAAGGGGGGTATCGCAACATTGAGGATTGGCAAAATTTATAAGGATGGTTTTGCATGTTTCATAAACGTAAAATGATGGTAGATAGATGGTAGAAATGGATTTATACTTTTTACACGTGTTTTTGTGAATTGAACTTAGGGGATTGAGAACGTTCAGAAGTATTTATTTCATGAGATATTGATAGTAGGAAAAATTTAAAAAGACTCTTTAGAAGAGAATGTTTTGAGCTTTTTATGAAAGATTATTTTAGGTGACCAGTAATTTAAGCGTCACCGTAACACATTTGGTATAATAACATTAGTATAATAACATATTATTTTATAATCATAAATAGTGTTTTTTCCCTTGATGCTCTCGACTAATGATTAAATATAAGAAAACATGAAGAGAGGACTGCTTAGAGGGATGTAATATACGTTTTATCATATGAGAGATGAGAAAAAATCCCTCTAAGTAATATGAATGAAAAATACAAATAACATGAGAGTGTTTTATGAGATTTTTGAGATATTCCTTTTGACCAAGGAGGGCAGGTTCTTTACGTAATACAGAAAGCCATTGTATTGCCAATACACAAGTATGTTTAAAAGATAGATCTTTCGAATGTACCAAACCTCTTTCGCGTTGGTTTTTGTGAAGGGTATAACGTGTTAAAGCCTCCATGGAAGTAATATAAAATCCATTAAACATTATCCTCTTTACGCATAATAAAGGAGCAAATTGGCGCCATCACATATTTTTTGAGCCCCGATTTTGATAGACTTTGGCATTCGAGAGCATTCATAAGAGGTATTCTTTTCTTAATTATTTTATTCACACACCACATCTTCCTGTGCGACACAAGCAAATGATTTTGATTAATTCAACATCTAATTTTAAATGAGAAAATTTTTTACGATATTTAAAAATTTTTCTTCGGATAAATGATAGCTAATTGCCTTATAAACCAATTGACTATAGAATAAAAACATTCAATGAATTATTTTTATAGGGGCTCTATTAAGTTTATTGAATTGGACGGCGTTTTGCGGTGGGGTATCGTTGATATGTTTGAGCAATACGTGTAATTACTTCTTCTAGTGGTTCGATCGTAACGTCCATAGAGAAGCCATTTGCATGAATGATATTTTCATGATCAACCATAATGGCAGCATGACCTTGCCAAAAAATCAAATCACCTCGTTGAAGTTTATCCCTGTCTGAGAGTGGTCTTCCGATAGTTTTCTGCTGCATGTCAGTATCACGTAAGACCATTTGACCGGTCATTATCATAGAAAGCTGGATGATTCCTGAGCAATCAAGTCCAAAGCCACTGGTCCCACCCCAAAGGTACGGTGTGCGGATAAACATTTCAGCAACACTAACATAATCTTTATAAACATGTTCAAGTGGGCTAAGATGATTGCTAATGATTGATCTCCCATTTTCAAGTATAGAATACATGGTTTCACGGACTTCAACTTCATCAACGACACTTACCTTACTTCCCATAGATAAAGGATACTCCATTGGTCCACGCAAATCAGCTTGGAAATATTGAAAAGTACGTGGGGTTGAAACAACATGTGTTTGTTTGACAGTTGATATACAAAGCGCTGTCGTATCAATATAGCCAACATAATTATCTTTGAGAGATTGTCCCCATGACATCGTTTCTCCGTGTTCAAAGATAAGAAGTTCTTCCCCGAATAAGCACTCTGTCTGCATTTCACTTTTTTTACTGTTTTCTTTAAATAGTCCAGCAACAGGTACATTAACACGTCTTTTTTCACCTTGCACAAAGCGCTGTGCTGTAATTTCTGTTTCAAGACGTTTGTCTGCTAGATCTTCTCTAAATGCATGTAATCTCGGATCTTTAAAGACCATTTGTTTACCTTTCGTTTTATCTTTAAATGGATTTCATGACGACTGCACGAGCAGAACACTTCATCTTTAAATAAAGCACAGAGCATAATTTAAGGGGATAAGATAATTCTTCTGAAGCTACAAAATTGTCCATCTTTGTGAATATTTTGTGTCAAACCTCATTTTTAAAAATATTATAAAGAGCGCGAATAGTTTGTGCCGATCCCCCAATAGGATACCCCGGTTTTTCTTTTGGAACCCATCCATAAAGGTCGAAATGCGCAAAATGTTCAGATTTTTCAACAAAAGAATTAAGAAATAAAGCAGCCATTATAGAGCCAGCAAAGCTATTTCCAGTTACATTGTTAAGGTCAGCAATTGGCGATGATAACATCTCTTGGTAAGGTTTCCAAAGGGGCATTTGCCAAAGAGGATCAAAAACAGCGTGAGCCGATTCAGAAATTTGTTGTGCCCATATTGAATCATTACAATAAAATGCGGGAAGATCTGGTCCTAATGCTATCCGTGCTGCCCCCGTTAAAGTTGCCATGCAAAGCATGAATTGAGGGCTTTCTTCATCACCATAGGCGAGTGCATCAGCGAGGATAAGGCGCCCTTCAGCATCTGTATTCCCCACTTCAACACTTAAACCTTTTCGACTTTTGAGAATATCACCTGGTCGGTAAGCATTTGCAGAAATTGCATTTTCTACAGCTGGAATCAAAACACGTAGACGGAAAGGTAATTTTGCATCCATGATAAGTTTAGCCAATCCCAAAACGTTTGCTCCACCTCCCATGTCTTTTTTCATAAGCAACATGTTATTGGCTGATTTAATATCCAGCCCCCCCGTATCAAAAGTTACGCCTTTGCCTACCAACGTTATTTTAGGATGATGTTCTTGCCCCCAGTGTAACTCAATCAGTCGTGGTGCAGTGCTGCCTGCTCGTCCTACGGCATGAATCATGGGAAAGTTATGGGGCAAGAGATCATCTCCACAAATACTTTGGACATGAGCACCGTATATTTTCCCTAATTGTCGTGTTTCTTCTTCGAGAGTATCAGGGGTCATATCATTGGCTGGAATATTGATGAGATCACGGACGAAGAAGACAGCTTCATAAATGCGTTGGAGCTCATTAAGATCAACGGCCTCATTGACATGGATGGATAATGATTTGAAAGAAGAATTTTGACGATAGCGATTAAATTGATAGCTTCCCAATGCTAATCCAAGATAGGCATTTATTTCATCAGAGGTTTCACCTTCTAAATGCCATTGACCAGCAGGAAGTTTTTGAGCAAGCAGTCCTGTAATAAAGGGATCGTTACCATTGCCAATTCCAAATAAAACTTTTTTTAAATACCCCGTTTTGTGAGGAACAAAGAGTATTTGTCCTGATTTGCCAGTAAAGTCATTAACTTTTATCCATGCTGTTGTTGACGCATCAAGTGATAAGTTGGCAAGATTTCTTTGGTTTACCAAGATGATAGGGCAACTGTTATCGATACGTATTGAGCTAAAATGAATGGGATGCTGGTGCATAGTTATGAGATCCTTATAGTCGTCTAAGTGCGACATACTCGACCAAATGATTTTTTCCCTTTCGTAGAATGAGATTGGACCGTGGTCGTGTTGGCAATATGTTTTCTTGTAAATTTTTTAAATTAATTGTTTGCCAAATATCCTCAGCGATTTTTAAGGCTTCTTTTTCATTGAGAAGGGCATAACGATGAAAATAGGATTCAGGATTTTGAAAAGCTGTTTTACGTAAACGTTTAAAGCGCTCTAAATACCAGTGACGAATGATTTCTGTTTCAGCATCGACATAGATTGAAAAATCAAAAAAATCTGACACGAAAGGAATGACTTTTCCATCTTTAGGAAGATCACTGACTTGTAATACATTAATACCTTCAACAATTAAAATATCAGGACGGTCAATGGTAATTGTCTGATTTTTTAGAACATCATAGGTCATATGCGAATAAAGCGGAGCAGGGATATTCCCGATACCTGCTTTTATCGCCGAAAGAAAGCACAGCAATTTTTTAATGTCGTAGGAATCAGGAAATCCTTTACGATTCAGACGATTTTTTTGCTGTAAGAGTGCGTTAGGATAGAGAAAGCCATCCGTTGTGATCAGATCAACTTTAAGACTAGATGTCCAACGTTTCAACAGTTCTTGAAGGATACGAGCGGTGGTAGATTTTCCTACTGCTACAGAACCAGCAATTCCAATAATAAAGGGTGTTTTTTTAGTCTCTTCTTGATGGAGAAACTGTTGACGTTTGTGAAAAAGTTCTTGTACGGCTTCAACATGGCATAATAATAGACGCGATAAAGAAAGATAAATGCGTTGGACTTCCTCAAAGTCGATAGGGTCATCAATAGAGCGTAAACGTTTAATTTCATCAAAAGTCAAGGTGAGAGGTGTGTCTGCACGGAATTCTGACCATTCTTGTGCAGTAAAGACGCGATAGGGCGAATATCGGTCAGAAATGGATTTGACCAAATTATCTTCCTGATTAATTTTTTGTATAATCGTATCAATCATTTGTATTTTTCGAGAATCTTTTTGCCGTAGTGATTGGTTAAGAACAGACAGGTAAACTGCTTTGCGTTCAAATAAATTTTGTTTTGCATGCTCTCTTCTTTAAGATAATAGACTATTTTTACTAACTTATCGTCCAGTTATTCCAGTATGCACGGACTTGTGCCAATGAGTACCCTTGTGCCAAAAAAGCCCATAAAAGTAAACGCGCTTTTACGGCTGATAAATAACCGGACATGAGAGCACCCGAAGCAATCATATCGGTTTCTGAACCTTTATAGCCGTACGTTATACGTGTTGTTGAGCCATTACAACAACGACTAGCAATAATAATTGGTATTTTTTGTGCATATTGTTGTACAAGGTCTGCTTCTTGAAAACTACAGTGTCCTGCACCAAAACCGGCAATAACAAGTCCAGCATAATATCCACTTTCAAGACAGAATTTCATTAATTGTGCATCAGACGATAAAGAGGAATAAAGGAGTGCAACTTGATGATTGTGTTTTTGGGGAAGATCAAACGTTGTCGGGAAAAATTTTTGATTATTGAAATAAATGATTTTTCTTTCCAAAATAGTTCCTAAAATACCTGCGAGACCTGACTGAAATGTTTCAACTTTGACGGTATGGCTTTTATAGAGCCAATACGGTGAATGAATTGTATCATTAATGACAACGAGAACACCTCGATTACGGCTTTGTGGGGCTGCTGCAACACGTGTTGCTGCTAAAATATTAGCGGGTCCGTCAGCGCCTGCTTCGTGAGGGGTACGCATAGCACCAGTTATGATGAGTGGTTCAGCTTCCTGCCAATAAAGAGAAAGAAAAAAAGCAGTTTCTTCCAGAGTATCAGTCCCTTGTGTTAAAACAATCCCTTCTGCGCCAGCATTTATTTGTTGTTTTGCCCACTCGATTATTTCAAAAAGAATTTTAAAAGATAAAGATCCACTTGGTATTTGCATTAATGTTTGTGTATGAATATCAGCAACCTTATTTAAATCAGGAACACTTTTTATGAGGTTGTCTGAGGTTAAAGTTGGTTGCATGTGGCCAAAATGATCAGCAGTCATTGCAATTGTTCCACCTAAGGTTCCTATAGCTATTTTTTTCATAATTTTCCTCTATAAAGGCACAAACTGTTTACATAAAGCTATTTAGCAGTAATTTACATTGACAACAATGATATCATTTTTTCAATTTCAACAAATTGAATTGTGCTGAATCATTGTGTTTTGCTGTATATGTTCTTAAATAGAACAATAGTAATTGAGTTTTACATTGTATAAAAACACAATATTAAAAAGAAAAATTAATATTAAGGAGTTTCCTTATGACAGAACATAAGCCAGACATAATGTATGGTACAACGATTATTACGGTACGAAAAGGTGGCAAAGTTGTGATGGCTGGCGACGGTCAAGTCTCTCTTGGACAGACGATTATGAAAGGCAATGCACGTAAAGTCCGCCGTCTTGGAAAAAGCGGAGTGGTTATTGCTGGTTTTGCAGGTGCTACAGCAGATGCGTTCACATTACTGGAAAGATTGGAAACAAAGCTTGAGCAATATCCTGATCAGCTTATGCGTGCTTGTGTAGAACTTGCAAAAGATTGGAGAACAGATCGCTATTTGCGTCGTCTTGAAGCAATGATGCTTGTGGCTGATAAGAAAGTAACTTTGGCTCTAACAGGGCTTGGTGATGTCTTAGAACCAGAAGATGGGGTTATGGCCATTGGCTCTGGAGGAAATTTTGCTCTTTCAGCAGCACGGGCACTCATGGACTTGGATTTGGATGCAGAAACTATTGCCCGTAAAGCTATGGCTATTGCCGCTAAAATTTGTGTTTATACCAATGATCATTTTACGATTGAAACATTGGATGCAGAATTATCTTCTTTAGAGAAAGCTATTTAAATGTGTATTGTATTTTCCCCTCGTGAGACTGTTTCTGAACTTGATCGCTTTATTATTGGCCAAAATGATGCCAAACGTTCTGTCGCTATTGCACTGCGTAATCGGTGGCGTAGACAACAGCTTGATGAGCCGATGCGTGAAGAAGTGATGCCAAAAAATATTTTAATGATAGGGCCAACAGGTGTTGGTAAAACAGGGATTGCACGTCGATTAGCAAAACTTTCTGGAGCACCCTTCGTGAAAGTAGAAGCGACTAAATTTACTGAAGTTGGTTATGTAGGGCGTGACGTTGAGCAAATTATTCGAGACCTTGTTGAAATTGCTGTTTCTCTTGTGCGTGAAAAAAAACGGGATGAAATAAAAGAAAAGGCGCACATGAATGCTGAAGAGCGCGTTTTAGATGCCCTTGTTGGCAAAACAGCAAGTCCCGCTACCCGTGATAGTTTTCGCAAAAAATTGCGTGAAGGTGAATTAGATGAGAAAGAGATTGAAATTGAAGTAGCCGATAATAATAGCAATAGTGCTTCAACCTTTGATATTCCTGGTATGCCTGGGGCGCAAATGGGGATTATGAATTTATCCGATATTTTGGGCAAAATGGGCAATCGTACAAAAGTCCGTAAAACGACAGTAAGGGATGCTTTTAAACCGCTTATTGATGATGAATCTGAAAAACTCCTTGATCAGGAACAAATTATTCAAGAAGCGCTTCGTGTTGCTGAAAATGACGGTATTGTTTTTATCGACGAGATTGATAAAATTGCAACGAAAGATGGTGGAGCCAGTGCTGCGGTTTCGCGTGAGGGCGTCCAACGTGATCTTTTGCCTTTGGTTGAAGGAACAACAATTGCTACAAAATATGGGCAAATCAAAACAGATCATATTCTTTTTATCGCCTCTGGTGCATTTCATGTTTCCAAGCCTTCTGATTTATTACCGGAACTTCAAGGACGTTTGCCTATCCGCGTGGAGCTCAACCCTTTAACAAGGGAAGATTTACGACGTATTCTAACAGAACCAGAAGCGAGTTTGATTAAACAGTATATTGCTCTTATGGCAACGGAAGAGGTTCATTTGGAAATTACCGATGATGCGATTGATGCTCTAGCAGATATTGCTGTAGATTTAAATGCAAGGATTGAAAACATAGGAGCGCGTCGTTTGCAAACCGTTATGGAGCGCGTTTTAGATGAGATTTCTTTCACGGCACCGGATAAAGCTGGAACATCATTTAAAATTGATGCTGCTTATGTGAGAAAATCTATTGGCGAGCTTGCTGCTGATATCGATCTTTCTCGTTTTATTCTTTAGAGGTATTGCTTGTTTTGTTTATTTTCGTGCTTCGATAATTTTGAAACCATGGGCTTGTTCATGTATCAACACTGTGCGGAAAATATCTTTTAACAATGTTTCATAAGGCAGGTGGCGGTTTGCAACAAGAAGCAGACTGCCACTGGGCTTTAGGCATTTTGCAGCATTTATAATAAAATGTTTTCCTAAGGAGACATCTGTCGTTTGTTGTGTGTGAAACGGTGGATTTGAAATGATTGTGTCATACAGATTTGTGACAGGCTCATGCACAAGGTCGTGCCAATAAAAATGAATTGGAAAAGGAGCTGTTATGGGTTTAAGGTGCTGTTTTGCTGCTTTCAAAGCGTTGTAGTCTGCTTCATAAAGATCAAGAGATGTAAGTTTTACATCGCTTTTAAGTGCGACGTGAGAAAGATAGCCCCAACCAGCCCCAAAATCAGCTGTTTTCCCAGAAATAACTTTGAGCATATAAGAAGCAAGCACTGCAGATCCTGGATCAATACGACCGTGTGAGAACATACCGGAAGTGGTTTGAAATTTATCAAAAGAAAGCGGTTGTGAGCGCAATTGTGCAATATTTTGCCTCTCTATTTCTTGAGGAACTTGAAGCCAAAATACAAGACCATGGTTTTTAGATAGTTTATTGGTTATGGGAACAATTGTTTTGATCCATTTCATCATTGAAGCAGCACCAGCCGTTTTATTCCCACTGATCACAATCCATCCACTGGGTTTAACGCATTCTAATAAATCAAGAAAACAATTTTGGTTGAAACCACGATATTTGCTTAAATGTAAAAATGCTCCATCATAGATGAAAGTTTTATCTATTTGAGGAGAACAGTGAAATTGAGTATCGACGAATTTTAAAAAATCTGGTCGCCAAGGCGTAATAACTTTTAAATTTTGCGCCCATTCTGGAGCAGGGACCTCCGTTAAACCGAAACTTAGCCAGCATTGGTTTGGATCTGGATAAGGGAGTGCATAATTTTCAAAAGGTAAAAAAGATAACACATGTGGTTCTTTCAAAGAAAAATGCCACTCCAGTGTTGGGATGGCATTTCATGATTACGATAAGAAGAAAAGATTACTCTTCTTTTTTCTTCCGGCGGCGCTTATTTTCAGGTTGTTTTTTTTCATCCATGCACTTTTCTTCTTTCACCGATTTATCATCGGTCATTTCCTTTCCGGTTTTTTGATCAACGGCCTTCATTGATAAACGCACTTTTCCACGCTCATCAAAGCCCATGAGTTTAACCCAAACTTTATCACCTTCCTTAACAATATCTGTTGTTTTGGTGACGCGTTCTGATGCTAGTTGAGAGATATGAACGAGCCCATCACGAGAACCAAAGAAGTTTATAAATGCACCAAAGTCTGCAGTTTTTACAACTGTTCCTTGGTAGATAGCACCAACTTCAGGTTCATCGACAATAGAATGGATCCAGCGTTTTGCTGCTTCAATGGTTTTAGCATCAGCAGAAGCAATTTTGATAGTACCATCATCTTCAATATTAATTTTTGCTCCAGTTTGTTCCACAATTTCTCGAATAACTTTACCACCAGAGCCGATAACATCACGGATTTTATCAACAGCAATATTTATCACTTCGATTCGTGGAGAAAATTCACTCAATTCAGCTCGTGCGCTGGTTAAAGCTTTCGCCATTTCGTTAAGGATATGAATTCGTCCATCCTTGGCTTGTTCAAGTGCGATTTTCATAATTTCTTCGGTAATACCGTCAATTTTGATATCCATTTGTAAAGCAGTAATACCATTTTCTGTTCCAGCAACTTTAAAATCCATATCGCCAAGATGATCTTCATCTCCTAAGATATCAGACAGAACAGCAAAGCGTTCTCCTTCTTTAATCAAGCCCATGGCAATACCTGCAACGGGGCGCGCGAGCGGAACACCAGCATCCATGAGAGCAAGCGAAGTTCCACAAACGGTTGCCATAGAAGAAGAACCATTGGATTCAGTAATTTCTGAGACAGCGCGAATGGTATAAGGAAAAGATTCTTTTGTTGGCAACATGGGGTGAATTGCGCGCCATGCTAATTTTCCATGTCCAATTTCACGACGACCAGGAGAACCAAGGCGTCCTGTTTCACCTACTGAAAATGGTGGAAAATTGTAATGGAGGAGGAATGTTTCCTTATACATCCCCGTTAAGGCATCAATATATTGTTCATCTTCACCAGTTCCCAATGTCGCAACGACAATCGCTTGCGTTTCTCCGCGGGTAAAGAGTGCTGATCCATGTGTGCGGGGCAAAATACTTACTTCTGATTGGATAGGACGCACGGTAGAAAGATTACGTCCATCAATACGCTTTTTTGTATCAAGAATGTTTCCGCGAACAATTTTTGCTTGCAACTGTTTAAATACAGTTGCAATTTGGTCTGTACTAAATTGACAGTCTTCTTCTGTTTCTGGCATAAATTTATTGATGATCTCTGTTTTGAGCGCATCAATTGCGGCATAACGTTCTTGTTTATCGGTAATTGTGTAAGCCTTTCGTATATCCTGTTCGGCCATTTCCTGCATTGCTTTTTCAAGGTCAGAAAGATCTTCAGGAACAAAATCACGAGGATCTTTTGCCGCAACCTCAGCAAGTTTGATGATGGCATCAAGGACAGGTTGAAGACCTTTATGACCAAACATTACAGCACCCAACATGATATCTTCCGGCAATTCTTGTGCTTCTGATTCAACCATCAATACAGCACTTTCTGTTCCAGCAACCACAAGATCAAGTTTTGACTCAGGCATTTCATCCATATGAGGATTGAGAACATATTGCCCGTTACAATAGCCAACGCGGGCACCCGCTATAGGCCCCATGAAAGGAACACCTGATAGGGTCAATGCCGCAGAAGAAGCAATCATCGCGAGGATATCGGGATTATTTTCGAGATCATGCTGTATAACGGAAACAATGACTTGTGTATCATTTTTATATCCCTCAACGAAGAGAGGACGAATTGGCCGATCAATCAAACGTGAAACCAGAGTTTCATTTTCACTTGGCCGACTTTCACGTTTTAAATAGCCCCCAGGTATTCGACCAACGGCATAGGATTTTTCTTGATAATTAACGGTAAGTGGAAAAAAGTCCTGGTCTGGTTTTGGGCTTTTGGCCGATACAACGGTTGCTAAGACAATCGTTTCTCCATAGGTAGCAATCACTGCACCATCAGCTTGACGCGCTATTTTCCCTGTTTCAAGGGTAAGCGGACGCCCGGCCCATTCAATTTCTATCTTGTGCGTTTTGAACATTTTTTATCCTTAATGACCAGTGTTTAAATCTTTGATTGCTCACATTCTGGCTTTGCGTAGCATATTTTCAGGCTCTAGGGTGGACAACAAGTTACTTCCATCTTTGTTGGGAGAAGAGAGAGATAAATCGCCTTAAATGCGAAATGATGAACAGTCCTATCCCATAATAACTTGTCAGTTTTTAAAATTTTTAACTAAAAGCAACATGTTGAAAAAATGGGTGGTTTTTTCACACCACCCCATTTTTCTTTTAGCGACGCAAACCTAACTTCTTGATAAGTGTCTGATAACGATTTTGGTCAACTCCTTTAAGATAATCAAGAAGGCGCCGGCGTTGAGACACCATCTTTAAAAGACCACGACGAGAATGGTTATCTTTTTTGTGAGATTTAAAATGGTTTGTTAAATTAGAAATACGTTCAGAAAGCACAGCAATCTGCACTTCTGGTGATCCTGTATCACCAACTTTATTTGCATATTCTGCCACAAGAGCTTGTTTACGTTCAGCTGTAATCGACATCGTATCATCCTTTCAAAAAACGAAGAAACATAAAGTCACCCATAGCCGAGATGTCGTTCAGCTAGGGTCTGCGAGGAAATAAGAAGAGCCAAAGACTCTTACCTACTTTCGCTCTTATATAGGAAAGAAGGTTAAAATACTAGTCCTTTACAGCATTTTGAAGTCTTTCTTTAAATAAAGGCTTTTGTTTTGAAATATTGATTTAAATAGGGTTTTATGAGAAGTTTTTTAAAGATTTATGCATCCTTTTGATACAAAGATTATGAACGTGCGTGTGGTAACAAAAGTGATAAATACCGATTTGGAGGGAAAAGATGCAGAGTATTTCAACATTAAAACTTTTTCGTAATTCGGTATTTCGAAATTTATGGTCATCTACGCTTATTTCTAATTTAGGGGGGCTGATACAGGCTGTTGGAGCAGGGTGGTTAATGGCATTAATTAGTTCTTCGCATTCCATGGTTGGGCTTGTTCAGAGTGCGACAACATTACCACTTGTTATATTTTCTTTGATGGCAGGGGCATTAGCGGACAATTTTAATCGGCGTCAAATTATGTTGTGCGCACAGATTATGATGATGGTCATATCCATGATTCTATCTATTTTAGCCTATATGGGATTTTTAACACCTTGGCTTTTGTTATGTTTTACGTTTTTGATTGGATGTGGCACTGCCTTTTATAATCCTTCTTGGCAAGCAACCATAGGAGATATTGTGAGCAGGGAAAATATTCCTGCTGCTGTTAGTTTGAATAGTGTCGGCTTTAATTTGATGCGAAGTGTTGGTCCCGCTATCGGAGGAGCCATCATTGCAACTTTGGGAGCATCTGCTGCTTTTTTGTTTAATGCTATAAGCTATATCCCTCTTATTGGTGCATTATTTTTCTGGAAATTGAATTATGAAAACAACCCATTGCCACGAGAAAGATTGTTGGGGGCTGTCTCAGATGGTCTGCGTTATGTTGCGATGTCACCTAATCTCCTGAGTATTATGGTTCGAGCGTTCCTTTTTGGTATAGGAGCAATTTCGATTTTAGCCCTTTTGCCAATTGTTGCGCATCAAGTTCTGGGAGGAAATGCTCTGCTTTATGGGACATTGCTTGGTTGTTTTGGGTTAGGAGCCATGACAGCAGGGATTATTAATGCATTTATACGGCATCATTTTCGTTCAGAAACAATTATTGCAAGTGCATTTATTGGTTTTGCTTTTTCTTGCTTTTTATTGGGAATAAGCCGTTCACTGATTATAAGCCATATTGCTTTATTTCCTGCAGGCCTAAGTTGGGTTTTGGCGTTATCATTGTTTAATACATCTGTACAACTCTCAACACCACGCTGGGTTGTTGCACGTTCTTTAGCGCTTTATCAAACGGCATCTTATGGGGGGATGGCTATTGGTAGTGCGATCTGGGGAATTTTGGCTGATGGTTATTCTCCAACAATTGCTTTAAGTATTTGTTCTCTATTCTTGATTGTTGGGGCTCTTGCAGGGGTAAAGTTTAGAATTCAAGAAATTCCTCAAATAGATTTGAATCCTCTTGATCATTTTAGAGAGCCAGAACTCTTACTCGACCTAAAAGCAAGAAGTGGCCCGATCATGATAATGATCGATTATCAGATTCATGAAAATGATCTGGAAGAGTTTCTCAAAGTGATGACGCGTCGACGCCATATTCGTTTACGTGATGGTGCGCGTCAATGGGTCCTTTTACGAGATCTTGAAAGACCTGAATATTGGACAGAGGCTTATCATATGCCAACATGGGTAGATTATTTACGCCATAATCATCGTCGTACGAAAGCGGATGCTGAAGTTAATAAGCGTTTGCGTCATTTAAATTGTGCTTCTAGCGGTATAAAAGTTCACCGCATGATTGAACGACAGACAATACCCCAAGTCAATGAGATGCTTTTAAAAGTCCCTTCTGATCATCTTCCTTAAGGTTAGAACAGTTTTTTTGTAAAAATATTAAATATGATCATATTCTTTTAATCAATTGGTTAGCGTAAGCACAATAAATCAATGATTTAATTATTAACTCATTGATTTATAATGATATTTTATCATTTTTTTATGTTGAGTAATAGCCCTAAAAATACTTAAGCTTAATCTATTAATCTTATTTATATTGAATCAATCCAAATCATTTTTTGTACGTTACAAGTGAAGTAAGTATGAGAAAGACGATAGAAAAAGAAGGATTTTTGATGAACTATATTCGTTGCTAAGGTTTATTGCGACATTTTAAATTGAAAAATAGGATTATGATACCGGCTTGTACTTTGTATTGTGCGTAAAAGATGGGGTGATGCACAATGGATTTTATACACTTTACGAACGCTGTCGTGAATAGGCTAGAGTATATTGAGAAACATTTTTTAAAAAAGCGCGTGAATAAGTCGTACAACAATTTTCTGTTTTGGGCGTTCTACTTTGAGTAAAGGATGGCTATATGTCAAAGATAGAGAGAAATAAAGGAGTGGGATAGATAAATGCATAATCTCCATTATTTAAAAGGTAAAGCCGAATTGGTAAAAATAGCTTGCTCCCTTTATGGTTTCATATTTTTCCCAAATGAAGTCACCTTATCTTTTTAAATATACTCAAATAAATATATGCCTAAGCATATATGGTATAGAAAACTATAACTATTTACAAAATACTAAACTCTTTTAATCGTTGTTTTCAAATATGCTTGTAGTATCAGGATTGAATATTACTTTACAAGAAAGAGCAAAAGTACAATTTTATCAGATAAAAAAGGTCATGAAAGAAAAAATATACCAACAATAGGCTGAAGAGACATATCAGTTTTTTATTTGATACAAAAACCAACAATAAGATACCGATCTTTAAAATTTTTTATTCTTTACAGATATTTTTACAAATCCTTTACATAATATTTATGACAATTAGAATAATGGCTGATTGTAAGCATAATTACACCATTTTTAGGGAGAAAGATCGATTTTTACGAGACAGATAGTTGGTGTGCATCATCTTTGTATTTCAATTCTAGGGTTTGAGTTTTCTTATTCTAGATAATTCTCTTAGCAAAAATAGAGTGTATCCATGTATTTTGTAATGACTGAAATAGTAATTTAGAATGATATCAATTTTTGAGCTTTTAAAATTGAATTCAATGAATGTGATTGCAATGCAATTAATTATAAAGGATAAATTATTGTTTTTTATATTGAATGTAAGATTCTACAATATCATAGGGTTATCTCATTTCAAATCTGTTTAGTTTGAATCAATCCAAATTATTTTCTTGCACATTACAAACGGGGCCTAATGTGAGGGCAAAAACGATTGAAAAAGGAATAAAAAAGTCTCTTGAAGCTTCTCAAATATGAGGGTTTAAAAATTAGGGGATGGCAAAGTATATGATAGTGTTAGCTTGTAGCACGATCTTGAAGTTTTGATATGAATACGGTGAGCGTAGAGAAATGAAAAGCAACATATTTCTCTTCATTTGATAGAGAACAATATCTTAAGATGATGGTTAGAAGAAAGAAACGCTTAAATTGTGAAAATCCGCTTTGGTTTAAATAGACCTTTGTCGAGAGTACCAATAGCAAGAAGTTGTTCCTTATAGAGGACACAAACTTCTTCTTCATCAAGAAGTGTTTTTTGAGCAGACAAAGGAATAGAATGCCCCCGCATAACTCTCTGCGCTTGGGTATCAGTAAGCGGATAATGAGGGAGACAATCTAATGCTGCTCCCGTTTCAATTAACAGTTCATCGAGTGTTAAAAAGTCTTTTTCAAAAGAATTCTCGTTTTCATCTGTTGTGTTTTTATTTGGCGATATTGCTGCTTTTAGTTCATCCCATGTAACGAGATCTTCTTCACAAAAAGGTGCGACAGCAATACGTCTTAAGTCAGCGATATGCCCATAGCATCCCAAATCACGTCCCATATCGCGTGCTAGCGAGCGCACATAAGTTCCTTTTCCGCAGGTTATTTCAAAGACAGAGTGCTCTTTAGTAGGAGTTTCTACTAACTTGAAAGTTTCTATTTCCACTTCACGGGGCGGAATTTCAATGACTTCTCCTTCACGCGCTAGATCATAGGCACGATTTCCAGCAATTTTAATTGCTGAAAATTGTGGAGGTGTTTGCAAAATAATACCTGTATATTGAGGAAGAAGAGCAAGTATTTCTTCTTGTGTTGGGCGTTTGAGAGATGTTTTCGTTATTTCTCCCTCTAGATCATCTGTTGAGCGCTCTTGCCCCCAAGCGATATGAAAACGGTAAGTTTTTTTGCCTTGCATTACATAAGGAACAGTTTTGGTTGCTTCACCCAATGCAATGGGGAGGAGACCAGAAGCAAGAGGGTCAAGCGTACCCGCATGCCCTGCTTTTTGTGCATGAAAGAGCCATTTGATTTTTGAGACAGCTTCTGTTGATTTCATGCCTTTTGGTTTATCAAATACGACCCAGCCAGAAACAGGACGTCCCTTTTTTTTTCGTTGCCGTGCCATATCTTTAATCCTCATCTTTATCACTATGGTGAAGATCGCGTGCAACCTCAGGGGAACGAAGGAGAGCATCAATTTTTGAAAAATTATCAAAACTATTATCAAGTCGGAAACGCAGTTCCGGCATATATTTCATTTGTCGCAACGCATGACTGATTTCTCCACGGAGAAAACGACTATGTTTATTGAGAGTATTAACGACATCGGTATGGGAAGTATTTTTAAGCGTGCTGAGAGGTGATACAAAGCAAGTAGCAATTTTTAAATCTGGAGATATGCGTACTTCAGAGACAGAAATAACAATATCTTTCAAGACATCATCAAGCAAAATACCACGTTGTAATATATGCGCTACTGCGTGACGTACTTGCTCTGCTACTCTAAGTTGTCGCTGTGATGGCCCTGCATTTTTCATCAAAATTTTATCCTTGCTCCAAGCCCTCTTTTTTTGACCATCCAGATAAGGAAAAAAGAGATATTGTGTATAGAATTCCAATAATTTTTCTCATTTCAAAATAGAGTAAGTTATGGGATTATTTTATAATGTGCGATTAATATGTTCGATACGGAAGGTCTCAATAATGTCTCCTGCGCGCATATCTTCATAGTTTTCAAAGGCTATTCCACATTCTTGACCACTTTGCACTTCATTGACTTCATCCTTAAAGCGTTTGAGTGTTTTCAGTTTTCCTTCGTGAATAACGATATTATCCCGGATAAGGCGAACACCAGCTCCTCGTTCTATTTTACCTTCTGTAACACGACATCCAGCAACTTTTCCGATTTTTGTAATATTAAAGACTTCTAGAATTTCAGCATTACCAAGGAAAGTTTCACGCTGTTCTGGTGAGAGTAATCCAGACATGGCTGCTTTTATGTCATCAACAAGATCATAAATGATGTTGTAATAACGAATTTCAATTCCTTGTGTTTTAGCAAAATCACGCGCCTGCTTATTGGCTCGAACATTAAAACCAATCACAGCTGAGTTAGAAGCTTCTGCAAGAGAAATATCACTTTCGGTAATTCCTCCAGCACCAGAATGTACAACACGTGCACGAACTTCATCATTTCCTAGTTTTTCTAATGCCGAAGCGATTGCTTCAATTGATCCTTGCACATCTCCTTTGATAATAAGAGAAAACTCTTTAACACCAGTGGTTTGCAATTTTGTCATCATTTGTTCAAGAGAACCACGCGAACCGGTTTGTCGAGCAACAGCTTTATCACGTGCTAATCGTTGACGGTATTCAGAAATCTCGCGCGCTTTTGCTTCATGGGTGACAACCGCAAAACGGTCTCCAGCTTGTGGTGTTCCTTGCATGCCCAAAATTTCAATCGGTGTAGAGGGAACAGCTTCTTTGACATGGCGACCATGGTCGTCGATTAAAGCACGCACACGACCCCACTCATTTCCGGCAACAATAATATCAGAAGGATGTAATGTACCTTTTTGAACAAGAACGGTTGCAACAGATCCGCGTCCGCGATCCAATTTGGCTTCAATGACAACGCCCTCTGCCGTTCGCTGAGGATCTGCTTTGAGATCAAGCATTTCAGCTTGAAGAAGGATAGCTTCGAGAAGTTTATCAAGATTTTGACCAGTTTTAGCAGAAACTTCAACGTCCAAAGTCTCACCACCCATCGTTTCAACAAACACTTCATGTTGTAAAAGTTCTGTACGAACTTTTTGTGCATTCGCAGCGGGTTTATCAATTTTGTTGATAGCAACAATGATAGGGACACCAGCAGCTTTGGCATGATTAATTGATTCAATCGTCTGCGGCATGACACTATCATCAGCGGCGACAACAAGAACGGCAATATCAGTAACACGAGCCCCACGGGCACGCATAGCGGTAAATGCAGCATGACCCGGTGTATCAATAAAGGTAATTTTTTGACCGTTTTGTTCTACTTGATAGGCCCCAATATGCTGCGTAATACCACCTGCTTCACCAGAAACAACATTTGCTTTGCGAATGGCATCCAAAAGAGAAGTTTTTCCGTGGTCAACATGGCCCATAATGGTTACAACAGGAGGGCGCGGCTGCATATTTTGAGGATTATCTGTTATATTAAAAATACCTTCCTCGACGTCAGATTCTAAAACCCGTTTAACAGTATGACCAAATTCAACAGCGATGAGTTCAGCAACGTCTGCATCAATAACATCGCCAGGTTTCATCATTTGTCCTTGTTTCATTAAAAATTTAATGACATCAACAGAACGCTCAGTCATACGTTGTGCGAGCTCTTGAATGGTAATCGTTTCAGGAAGGACAACTTCACGAGAAATCTTTTCTCTTGGTTCTTGATTTTGTGCACGCTTAAACTTTTCCTGTCTGCGCCGCATTGCAGCCATTGAGCGTCCGCGTGCACTCCCTTCTTCGTCCAGTGCGCTGTTAAGAGTTAGTTTTCCACGGCGTCGCTCATCAGCCCCTTTGACAATTTTGGGTGCACGTATTTCTGATTTAGCAGGATTAGCACGTCGGCTATGCCGTTCTTCCTCTTGATTTTCATCAATTTTGCGTTTTTCAATCACAGTTGTGTTTTTAGGCACAATAGGAATATCTGTCTTTTCGATGAGGGAAGGATCAGAGGAAACAGATGAAATCGGTACCGTTGGTTTTTCTTCTTCTTGTTTTTGAAGTATTTCTTGTTCTTGAATTTCCTGCTTTAAAATTTCTTCACGCTCTTTAGCGAGTCTTGCTTCTTTTTCAGCTTGTTCTCGCGTTATTTTTTCTTGGATATGGGCTTCTTCCAACGCGCGAAGCCTTGCTTCCATTTCAGCCGATGAAAGATTGCTTTTGGCCATAGCTTCTTGAGGTTTTTTTTCCTCAAAACGCGGTTTAGAGCGCTGGGGTGCCACATGCGGCTTTGTAATAGGCTGCAGGGGCTCAGCTTTTTCATCAGGTCGTGTAATTTTACGTCGTTTGGTTTCGACAACGACAGCTTTTGTGCGACCATGGCTAAAATTCTGCTTGACCGTACTCGTTTCCAAGACAGACCGCTTGAGAGTTAGTGTCTTCTTGCCTGTTGTTTTGTCGTTGTTATTCTCACTCATTGTACTTCCTTCACGGCTTGTGCCGTCATCTCACCGTGCTTACTATGCTTGTCATCACGATAGCTGATTAATTTATATGTTGTTTTGAGAAATCCTTCAGCAGCCTTTGTATCCAATAAGGCTGCATGCATGACAGGATTAGAACCAAAAGCTACACGCATTTCATCACTTGTAAATAAAGATATGGTTTCTATCGTCCGATTTGTTTGTTGTTGTATTGTATGGATGGCCTGTGCAATTTTTCGTTTTCCATCTTCTGTTGTTTCTTTAGCATGAAGTACAAGAATAACTTGACCAGAGCGGATAGCAGCATCAACTTTCGTTGCTCCCATGACAACAGCTCCGGCTTTTCTTGCCATGGAAAGGCTTGAAAGAGCAGCTTTGAGTAAAAGCTTATCAACAATATGCACAAGATTTGGTGCAACCTCAACATCTGTTTTAAAATTTTTATGAAAGGCTTTCTGTTTGATCGCTTTCTCAATAACAGTGTGATGGGCAGAAATCCAGACGCCGCGCCCTGGTAAATTCGCTTTAAGATCAGGAACAATTTGGTTATTGGGACCAATAACAAAACGGATCAGCGTTTGTGCTGAAGCGTTTTGTCGGGTCACAATACAAGTCCGTTCATTCATTTAAAGTGTATCCACATCCAAATCATCTGTTTTTTCATTTTCTGCAGAATTTTCATCTTCTACAGGATTTTCTGCAACAAGATCAGCTTGATCTATCCAGCCTGCTTGTACACGTGCGGCTAAAACCATAGCTTCTGCATCCGCGCGTGTAATGTCAAAAGGGGTTAAAACACCAGAAAAACTCTTTGTTTGACCTTCTTTACGTTCTCTCCACCCAGTTAAATCATCAACGGCATAGCCAGCAAAGTCTTCTATCGTTTTTACACCATCCTCACCCACTGCAACCAGCATAGCACTTGTCATTCCAGGAAGTGTTCGCAATTCGTCAGAAACTCCAAGCTTTTTGCGTTTGTCATCAAGTTCTTTTTCTTGATGTTCAAGATATTCGCGGGCTCGACTTTGAATTTCAGAAGCGGTATCATGGTCAAAACCATCAATAGAAGCGATTTCTTCAAGATCGATGTAGGCGATTTCTTCAATAGAAGAAAAGCCTTCTGATGCCATAACCTGTCCGATCATTTCGTCAACCTCTAAGGCTTCCATAAACAATTTACTGCGTTCAGTAAATTCTTTTTGACGATTTTCAGATTCTTCCTTTTCCGTTAAAATATCAATGTTCCATCCTGTGAGTTGCGAAGCTAAGCGAACATTTTGTCCACGCCGTCCAATAGCAAGGCTAAGTTGATCATCGGGCACGATAACTTCAATGCGTTCAGCATCTTCATCAAGGATGATTTTAGAAACTTCAGCAGGTTGTAGTGCATTAACGACAAATGTTGCTGCATCAGGTGACCAAGGAATGATATCAATTTTTTCGCCTTGTAACTCAGCAACAACAGCTTGTACACGGCTTCCTCGCATTCCAACACATGCTCCAACGGGATCAATGGAACCATCGCGTGAAACAACGGCGATTTTGGCTCGTGAACCTGGATCACGGGCAACCGATTTGATTTCTATAATACCATCATAAATTTCAGGAACTTCCATAGTAAAAAGTTTTACCATAAATTGAGGATGTGTGCGTGAAAGGAAAATTTGTGGTCCACGTGTTTCACGGTGTACATCATTGACAAAAGCACGAATACGGTCTCCATAGCGGAAGGATTCACGGGGAATTAATTCATCACGGCGCACAATAGCTTCACCGCGTCCTAGATCAACGATAACATTGCCATATTCCACACGCTTGACCGTACCAGAAATAATTTCACCAACTTTATTTTTAAATTCTTCATATTGCTGATCACGCTCTGCATCGCGTACTTTTTGTACAATAACCTGTTTAGCAGATTGTGCTGCGATACGTCCAAAATCCATAGGGGGTAAAAGATCAGCAAAAAAATCACCAATTTTCGCTTCTTCTTGACATTTAAGTGCATCGGACAAAGCAATTTCCGTTGTATAGTCTTCAACAACATCAACGATTTTAAGCAGGCGTTGTAATTTAATTTCACCTGTTTTAGAATTGATTTCAGCACGGATATTGGTTTCTTGACCATAACGAGAACGTGCTGCTTTCTGAATAGCATCAGCCATCGCAGAAATGACAATTTCACGGTCGATTGACTTTTCACGTGCAACAGCATCTGCAATTTGCAGAATCTCAAGCCTGTTAGCGCTTGTAGCCATCAATTTTCTCCTTCTTTGTGCCACACGATGGGTATTTCCCAGTGATATTATTTTTTGAAATTGAGCGTCTGTATTGAGTCGGTAGGATTATCTTCAGGAATGAATTGTTGACTTAAATCTTTATTTTTTTTCAATGCATCACGAATAAGCTCATCGGTAAGCACTAAATGCGCGCCTATGATATCACAAAAGGAAATAGAGGTATACATGGCTTCTCCGTAAGCAGCTTTATCAGCGTTTAAAATAAATCCATCTTGCGTGATATTGGTAAGTGTTCCACGAAATTTTCGGCGCCCATCAATGGTTATTTTTGTTTCAATTTTTGCAAGATGTCCTTGCCAATGAAAAAAATCAGATTTTCTTACCAATGGACGATCAATACCAGGAGATGAGATTTCTAAATGATATTTGCGTTCAATAACATTTTCCACATCAAGGAGGGGGGAAACAGTCCGACTAACAGTTTCACAATCTTCTACGGTCAGAGAACCATCAGCGCGTTCGACCATAATTTGAAGTGTTAAACCATTTTGTCCAAGAAGCTTCACGCGAACCAAACGAAAACCTAAAGGTTTAAGCAGTGGTATGACAAGAGCAGCAACCCGTGCCTCGATACCATCTTCTTCAAACAGACGTGGTTCGTCAAGATTGCTTATTTTTTCAGCTTCATTCATACATTTTATCCAAGTTATTTTCGTCAGTTTTATGATATTAAAAAAGAGCAGGTCCAAGACCCACTCTTCATCATAAGACCAAGAATTTAGCTATTGATACTCTTAAATTCAAAATTTTTCAAGTTGTTTATGAGAAAAGCACTTGATCATTTATTTCTTTATAAAGGTGAGATAGGCAGGCGTTCGTCCTTCGCGTAAAGCTTTTGCTTCATAGCGTGTACCTTTCCATAGTGGATAAGGGGTTTTCCAATCTTTGGGATTTTCTGCTTTCCATTCAAAGTGATCATGGTGTGCACAATGATAGAGGGTCCAGTTTACATAACTGTCTATATCACTAGCAAAGCGAAAAAATTTTCCCTTTTTAAGAACGCGAGCGAAACGGTTAAGATTTTTTATATTGATGAAACGTCGTTTCCAGTGTTTCTTTTTCGGCCAAGGATCAGGATAGAAAAGATCTATGCCATCAAGCGAGTTATCAGGGAGCCAATCAAGCAGGTGCGTAGCATCATTATTATAGAGGCGAAGATGATTTTGATGGTGTGTATGCTGTTCAAGGGAAAACAATATTTTTGCCATGCCATTGATAAAGGGCTCGACGCCGATAAAACCGGTTTGTGGAAAATGTTCCATTTCATGGAGTAAATGTTCACCGCTACCAAAGCCGATTTCAAGTCGAATTTTTTTTACTTTGCTTGAAAATAAGGATGTAAGGTTTGAGGGAGGAGGGATATTTAAATCAATATTTAAATTGGGAAGAAGTACTTTTATACGCGTAAGCTGACTGTTTCGCAGCCGCTTTCCTTGTCGGCGTCCAAAAAAGGCTTCACTCTTGTGTGTATTATATTGAATCATGGAATTTTTATCATCGTTTGAAGCGTTTTCACAAGATCAGTTTTTTCCCATGAAAACGAACCATCATGCTTTGGTTTTCTCCCAAAATGACCGTAAGCAGCTGTTTTTGTATAGATTGGTTTATTAAGGTCAAGATGTTTACGAATTCCGGTGGGGGAAAGGTCCATTATTTTGCGAATAGCTGCCTCGATAACCTTTTCATCAACCTTTCCTGTCCCATGAAGATTAAGATAAATCGACAAAGGTTGTGCAACACCAATGGCATAGGAGAGTTGAATGGTGCATCGCTCTGCTAAATGAGCCGCAACAATATTCTTAGCCAGATAGCGTGCTGCATAGGCTGCAGAACGGTCAACTTTTGTTGTATCTTTTCCTGAGAAAGCACCACCTCCATGGGGGGCTGCACCTCCATAAGTGTCCACGATAATTTTGCGTCCTGTTAATCCAGCATCGCTTTGAGGACCACCAATGACAAATTTTCCTGTTGGGTTAATATACCAACTGCATTGAGCTGCAATGGGAATATCATGTAAAGCTTGACGAATATAAGGTTCAACGACTGTGCGAACTTTATTGGAATCCCAACTTTCGTCAAGATGCTGCGTTGAAAGAACGATGGATGTGACCTCTATAGGTTTTCCATCTTTATAGCGTATGGTGATTTGGCTTTTAGCATCTGGTCCTAATTTTCCAGTTTCTCCTTCTCCTTTATGGCGGGCTGCGGCAAGAAGTTTGAGAATCTTATGCGCATAATAAATTGGCGCAGGCATAAGGTCAGGTGTCTCACGGCAAGCATATCCAAACATGATGCCTTGATCACCTGCTCCTTCTTCACCATGCCGATCCGTCGCATTATCAACGCCTCTTGCAATGTCAGCGGATTGAGGGCGCAAAAGAACATCAATTTTAACAGTTTTCCAATGGAATCCTGGTTGTTCATAGCCAATGGCGCGAATAGCATGGCGCGCTGCTGTACGAAAACGCGTAGGATTAATGAGTGGAAAGCCAGTTTCATCATAGATAAATTCTTTATTTTTATCTTTTTTAAAGAGTGTATCAGGAACACGGACTTCACCGGCGATAACAACACGGTTTACACTGACGAGAGTTTCACAAGCAACGCGCACTAACCACGGATCAGTTCCAGTCTTGTGCGCTTCTTTATAGATCATATCAACGATTTCATCGGAAATACGATCACAAATTTTATCAGGATGCCCTTCCGATACCGATTCGCTCGTAAAAAGATAATCTTGATGCGGCATAGGAACTCCTTCAAAAAAGAAAACCAACAATTCAATTAGTTGCCTACTAAAGTTGCTACGGTTTGCCAATTCGACAGCAAATCGTCAATGCGAATTTATATGAACAAGAGAGAAAAAATATAATTTTAATTTGATAGCTTATTTGTCAAATCTTCCTCAGAAAGTGCTTTTGCCAAGTCAATGATTTTTCGACGCACTTTAGCATCAGATATATTCGTAAAAGCCCGCATGAGTTGGATACCTTCGCTGCTAGAACAAAAGTCCATAAAATTGTGATCACTTTCAGCAAAACCTTCTACTTGTTGAGAGGTAAGTCCTTTATCAAAAAAGTAAGAAACAGGAACATCCATAATTTCTGCTATCGCTTGAAGACGACTGGCACCGATACGGTTTGTTCCTTTTTCATATTTTTGAATTTGCTGAAAAGTGATGCCTAATTTTTCACCTAGTTTTTCTTGAGTAAGTCCTAAAATATTACGACGTAAACGGATACGAGTTCCAACATAGATATCTATAGGGTCAGGTTTTTTTCTAGTTTCGGTCATAATGCAACTCTTTAATTTCCAGCACTTTTATTTTAAACCAACATCAGATTTATGCGAAGTTGATTTATCATATAATTAAAATAATATGTAATATTTTTTCCCAATATTACTGGTACACGCAACATAATACCGCACAAGGAGCACTTGAATCATTTAAGCTGTTTTGTAGAACCAAAACCAATACGACACAATAGCATAAGGATGAATAAGATAAAAGTAGAGAAAGTTCTGTATTCATTGCTTCCTATGGGAGTAATGGATGATGGAATTTCTGAATCAATAATGCCCACAGCATTTTGCTGAAGAGCTACAACGATTCGTCCATAAGAATCAATAACAGCTGATATTCCATTATTGGCTGCTCGTATGAGGGGGATTCCCAGTTCAATGGCACGAAGCTGTGCTTGTTGAAGATGTTGATAGGGGCCTGGTGTTACACCAAACCATGCATCATTTGTAACATTAATGATTGCTTGAGGTGGGGAACCTTTAAAAGTCATTTCATGAGGAAATATTGCCTCATAACAAATCAAGGGCAGATAAGAAAATCCGTTTGGCATGGTGATAGTTTTGCGCACATGTGCAGCGCTATATCCACCAATATTATCAGCGAGAATACGCAATCCAATTTTTTTCAATAAATTCTGATAGGGAAGATATTCACCAAAAGGGACCAAATGAAGTTTATCGGAAGTGTGTAAAATATTACCTTGAGCATTAATGACTGCAATTGTATTAAAATATTGTGTTTGGGAGTGAGAAAGATCATCACTGGCGCGTATTGCTCCGATAATAGCCCATTGTTTAGGTTTTAAAAGAGAGGCAATGTGCATTGTGACAAATGAGTTATCATAGAGAAGATAAGGAACAGATGCTTCGGGCCATATGATAAAATCAGGTTCTGGATTTTTACCAGTTATTGGTGTTGCACTCAGATGCATATGTGCTTCCAACATAGCTTCTCGTGTATTATCGCGCAATTTTATATTTTGTTGGATAGAAGGTTGAACAATACGTACCCAATAATTTCTTTTTTGATTTTCAGCTGTATTCTCTATTGTATGGAGACGATAAAATCCAAAACCACTATGAATGAATATAAGTGCTAAGCAAAGAGAAAGTGCTGTTTTCTTTTTTTCATCCGTGAGTAAAACTGTTGGCAAACTGTAGGTTAAGACCGCAAGAATATTCATTCCGTAAAGTCCCACGATGGCATCAGATTGCATGAACATCGGGGTTGGCATAGCTGTATAGCCAAGAGTATTCCATGGAAATCCTGTGAATAAGAACGCACGCAACCACTCGGCCAATCCTAATGCAAAGGCTAAAACAAAAAAGCGTGCTATTCCTTTTGTCCATAATAAGCCGACAATGAAACCAGAAAAAAACCAATAAAGAGAAAGGTAGAGAGGGGGAAATAAAATGGCGAGTGGGACTGCCCAACCAAAAGAATCTGGATCTGTCAACAAAGCATTGCAAAGCCACCAAAGTCCGCAAATAAAATAACTAAAACCAAAGGTTCCACAGCTTAAAGCGTAGGTAAAAAAAAGTTTTTTATTGTTTGGAGAGGACTGTATCGAGTCAAGTAAAACAATAAAAATAGGAAAAGTAAGAAAGCAAAGAGGTGTTAAATAAAAGGGGGGAAGTGCAAAGGAAGTAAGAGCGCCACATAGAAATATCCACACCTGCCTCTTCCAGCCGGTAACAGAGGACAAAAAAGCGATAAAATTGTTGAAAAATGCTTGATTATTCTTTAAGGGAGGCATTATTTTCAAGATTCTCATTTTCTGGAATGCGAAAAATGCGCAACCGCTTAATTCGACGTTTATCAGCTTCTAAAATGCGAAATTTATAGCCAGGAACAGCTTCGACAACTTCACCTTTTTCAGGAATACGATCAAGAATGGAGACAATTAAACCACCAATAGTATCAACCTCATCACCATATTCTCCTACGATAAAATCAGGTCCAAGAGCTTTCTCCACATCTTCTAATTCGGTTCTTGCATCAACGAGCCATTTATTGTTGTGTTCGCGTACGATAGCATTGTCGACATGATCATGTTCATCTTCGATATCCCCAACGACTAATTCAACAATATCCTCCATTGAAACAAGACCATCTGTTCCCCCATGTTCATCAATAACTAAAGCCATTTGTGTTCGTGTGGTTTGCATCCGTGTTAATAATTTGCTTGCAAGCATAGAACTGGGAACAAAGAGAACGGTTCTGATCAAATCTAATTCACCGATTGGGGTATGTAAATCTGTATGATTTAATTGAAGCAAATCGGATTTCTGTTCAGTTTTTGTAGGGTTTATAATAAAGCGAGTCATATAGTTAAGAATATCGCGGATATGGATCATGCCACGCGGATCATCTAAAGTTTCGGCATAAACAGGTATGCGAGAATGACCAATTTTTGCAAAACATTTAAGGGCTTCTCCAAGTGAAGTGTTTATTTCCAATGCTTCAATTTCAGAACGCGGTATCATAACATCATCCACGCGCGCTTCACGCAAGCGTAAAATATTATGCAACATCGTACGTTCTTCAGGTGAGAAGAGGGCGGTATCTTTTTCATTGTTAGTCGCAAGTGCAACGGTAAGATCGTCGCGCAGTGACGTAGATGCACAATGACGCCCCCGTAAGAATGAAAACAAATGATTCATTAGGGAATATTTTTCTGTATGATTTGTCTGTTGAGAGGGGTCTTTTTCATTATTAGAAGATGTTTGACTGTCATTTTGTGCATTTATTTTGTTTGTCATGGTTTTAAAATCTTCTAAACTTTCTTTTTATAATAGGTGAATAAGAGGCTTTAAATGGTATGCTCGTCATATTGATGTTAAAAGTTAAATTTTATCATTTATAGATAACTCAATATAAGGATCTTTTATGGAGAGCTTTTGAAGGATTTCTCTTTCGAGCTTTTCCATTTGATGTGCTTCATCATCGGTTTCATGGTCATAGCCAAGCAGATGCAAGATACCGTGAACGATCATATGCGTTAGATGGTCTTGAAATGTTTTTCCTTGTTTTTCTGCTTCAAGAACAACAGTTTCTCGGGCAATAATAATATCACCCAGCATGGGACCAGGAGGATTTCCAGCTTTAATTGGGAAAGCAGGAAAGGATAATACATTGGTGGATTTGTTTTTACCACGCCATTGTGCATTGATTTTTGCCATATGTTCATCATCCGTAAAAAGCAGACTAATCTCACTTACAACATTTTCTAATGAAACATGATGCATTGCCGTCGTTAATGCTTTTTCGGTGATATTATAAAGCATTTTCTCATCATTCCACCCTGCGTCTTTAACCATTATATCAATAATAATCATGATGAATCAAATTCATTTTTTAATGTATCGCACGCGAGTGATTTTTTCTCATTTTGCATGATAGAATCACGATCATAAGCACGAACGATAGCAGCAACAAGCGGGTGGCGTACAACATCTTTTTCATCAAAGCGCACAATTGTGATATTTTCTACATTTGAAAGAATGCGGATTGCTTCAATAAGACCCGATTTTTGCCCTATAGGCAAATCAATTTGGCTTACATCACCGGTAACGATCATACGGGTTCCTTCTCCAAGACGTGTGAGGAACATCTTCATTTGCATGGGGGTCGTATTTTGTGCCTCATCAAGAATAACAGCGGCATGGGCAAGTGTTCGCCCGCGCATAAAGGCGAGAGGAGCAATTTCTATGACACCAGAAGCTAAAATACGTTCTATTTTTGCAGCAGGTATCATATCATAAAGAGCATCGTAAAGTGGTCGTAAATAGGGGTCGACTTTTTCTTTGAGATCACCGGGAAGAAACCCCAGATGTTCTCCAGCTTCAACAGCCGGCCGTGAGAGAATAATTCGCTCAACGATACCACGTTCTAGAAGCATAGCAGCATGAGCAACAGCAAGATACGTTTTTCCTGTTCCTGCTGGTCCTACACCAAACACAAGTTCAGTATGCTCCATAGCGCGTATATAAGTATCTTGTGTTGGCGTCCTTGCATGAATTATTTTTTTATGGATACTCAACTGTGCTGGTATACGTTTGGCAGATTTTTGTGTTATGGTGCCTTCTTTCTGCTTCTGTGATATAGTTGCCATAGCAATTGCTCCTTTTATATCTGATAAAGTGAGCTCTTGATGTGTTTTTGCACGTTCATAAAGCTGCTGCAATACATATCGCGCTCGCTTTATGACAGAAATATTTCCATGGATTAAGATCTCATTACCACGTGGATGAATACTAAGTTTAAGTTTTTTTTCGATATAAGTAAGATTTTCGTCAAATTGACCAAAAACTGCTTTTGCATATTTATTATTTTCGAAAATCAAAACGACTTGGCTTGTCTCTGAAGCGCTTTCTTGTTCCAAGGGGGCAATTTTTTCAATGTCAGTATTTATTTTTTCAGTTGAAACTTTCAGTCTATTCTCCATATCGACATAAGTATTAAACATTTTTTTGAGTAAACTTTATAAAAGACAAATTTTCTTTCATAAAAATTCACTCTCTAGATGTAATCATTTTCTTTGAAAATAAAAGAGTTTTCAAAATCTTTATTGTAAACAAGATAGTAGAGACATATTTATCTATTTGTCATTTCACCGACAAAACTATTTGAGCTTGCATTTTTAATATGAATTTCTACCACGCTACCTGTAGAGGATTCTGTATCGACGACAACAGGTAAAAGCCAAGGGGAGCGCCCCACCATTTGCCCTGAATGACGTCCAGGTTTTTCGATAAGAACATCCGTTTTTTGTCCAATTTTAGAACGTAAAAATGTATTTTGTTGTTCAAGGAGAAGAACTTGTAAATGTTGAAGCCGAGCATCTTTTACAGATTCATCAACGTGATTTTTCATGGTGGCCCCTACTGTTCCAGGACGGGGGGAATACTTAAAAGAATAAGCTGAACTGTATTGTACTTGTTGAATAAGCTTAATGGTTTCTTCAAAGTCTTCATCTGTTTCACCTGGAAACCCTACAATAAAATCACCTGAAAAGGCAATATCTGGCCGTGCCGCTCGAATTTTTTCGATAAGATGAAGATAATAAGAGCTTTTGTGCTGGCGGTTCATGGCTTTTAAGATGCGATCTGAGCCTGATTGAACAGGGAGATGAAGATAAGGCATTAACATATCAAGATCTCGATGCGCGGCAATAAGGCTATCATCCATATCACGCGGATGGCTGGTTGTGTAGCGCAAACGTTTTAAACCATCTAGTTTGGCAAGATGATAAAGAAGATCACCAAGCCGCCAAGTTTTGCCATCAGCACTTTGCCCATGCCAACCATTAACATTTTGTCCAAGCAGCGTAATTTCTTTAACACCAGCTTCAATGAGTTGACGCGCTTCTTCGGTAATTTGCTCGACGGAGCGGGATATTTCAGCACCACGCGTATAGGGAACAACACAAAAAGTGCAAAATTTATCGCACCCTTCTTGTACTGTTAAAAATGCACTAACACCCCGTTTTCTTACAGCGCGTTTATTATGAGGCGGCAAATGAGCAAATTTATCTTCAACAGCATAATCTGTTTCGATAATCTTTTTGCCTTGTTTGGCTTTTTCTAACAATTCTGGCAAACGATGATACATTTGCGGACCAATGACAAGATCTACTATTGGAGCACGGCGCAAGATTTCACTTCCCTCAGCTTGTGCAACACAACCCGTTACACCAACTGTCAAGGGTTTATCCGGTGTTCGCTCTTGACGCATAACGCGCAAACGACCCAAATCAGAATAAAGTTTTTCTGCTGCTTTTTCACGAATATGACAGGTATTAACAAGAATAAGATCGGCATCATTTGGCGTTTGTGTTGTCACATAGCCTTGTGAACTGAGACTATCAGTCATCCGTTGGCTATCATAAACATTCATTTGACATCCATAGGTTTTAATAAAAACTTTTTTAGGAGCAACAGGAGATGTGTTTTTAGGGTTTACTTTATTCATAGTGCTTGTCTAAATGTTTTTTACATAAATCTCAATCTATTTGCTTAAAAGTTTTTTGCATAATAATTGCATCACCGCGACCATTTTTTGACGGGTAGTAAGCTAGACGTTCAGAAATTTTTTGAAATTCAAAGCGTTGATAAAGATTTAAAGCAGAAAGATTTGTGGATTCTACTTCCAAGAATAACTTTATAGCGCGCTTATCCTGAAGATAGTGAATTGTATGATCAATAAGTAAGGTACCAATTCCTTGTTGACGATAATGAGGATGGACAGCAATTGTGATGATTTCTGCTTCATCAAGAATGAGACGGCATAGGCAGAAGCCTAAAATTTGATCAGAGTGATCAATGAGAAAGACTTTGTACCCAAAGATAGAGTGATCTGTTAAAAAAGTATCAAAAGCTTGTTTTCCCCAAGCTGGGGTAAAACAATGTTGATGAATTTGGTGAAGAGAAGCACTATCATTAACGTGTAGTGGAGCAATTCCAAGATGCTTTTTTGTCAATGAAAATTTAAACATTATTTTTTTCGTGGTAACGCGAAATTGGTTTGTTGTTTTGCATCAGCGCTGCGTAGATAGAGGGGGCGAGGCGAATTTTGTGGTTGTTTGTTTGCAGCAAGATAAGCATAGTTCACAATATCCGCTGCCTCACAAGGGATTTTTTCTAGGATAATTTTTTCGTTTATTTTATGGTTTTCAATATGCTGCATAACGATATCAGCTGCTGGACCAATTAGTTGGGTTTTTTGAGGCAAGTCTTCTAGGATATTTTCAATTGTTTTTAATCCTGGTTCTCCCAAAGGTGTGAGATCCTTATGGAAATTTTGATGGTAGAACATCTCTCTGCCTGCTTCAATGACAACAGTAATTGCTGATGCAAGATTTTTACGGGTTGTGACTTGTGCGGCTAAAGCTTCAAATGCACTCACTCCAACAGCTGGTATTTCAAGTGCTAATGCCAAAGCGCGTGCTGTGGCAACACCAACACGCACACCGGTAAACGACCCAGGTCCAACATTGACCGCAATACGCTCAACTTGATCAAGCGTCATATTGGCTTGTGTCATTATTTGTGTCATCTGCCCAATAAGTCTTTCAGCATGTCCTTTATTCATGCGCTCATTAAGACGCGCAATCACAGATTTATGATGAATGAGTGCAACAGCACAATAAATTGAAGCAGTATCGATAGCAAGAATAAGCATAAAAATATCTTAATTGAATAAGGCGATAGACAAAAGGTATCTAATGTATTTTTAATCTTTTTTATTGTCGTATAGTTCATTTGTAAGAAAGTTGCTAGTGCCAATAAGCAACAATATCTTGTTATGAATAGGACGAGGTGTTGATTTGATTCCTATTTGTTTTAGTTGTCATAAATTGATTGATCATGATAATTTATTATTTCTATGTTCAATAAAACCCTAAAAAATTAAATCCTTGAACATTATAAGATTTTTTCATTTTAAGCCCATAAATCAAAACCATTTTCTTATATGTCATAAGCAGAGTTGGTGTATGAATAAAATTACTTAAGAAAGGATCATTTAAATGCAAGAGCTATTCAACATTGGGAGCTAGAAAGAGTATGATGCTACCGACTTGTTGCTTCACAAGCGTAAAGATTGGGCTGCACAATAGATTTTATAAACGTTATGGAGAATTTTAATGATATTATTCACGGCCCTCATCGTGAAAGGCGGGGGACATGGGCTTTGAAAAGTATTTTTTTTAACACATACATGAATGTGGGACATAAATATATTTTTGTTTTGGTCGTTATGTTCTTCTTAAGAGGTGCGATTTCATTAAAGAGTATATTCTATCAATTTTTTATAAAAAATTTAGCTTCATAAGAGCAGAAATAAAAGAAATAGAACTGTTTTGATACTCTTCCATTGTAAATCATTATGGACGGAAAAGCCGATTGAAAAAGCCATTTTGATAGTTTTTACTGAGTATCACAGCTCTTTCAATTTTTGTATAAAATAATAAAAAGGTTTTTAGAATTTTTGCTGGTTTTATGAAAGAGCTGATTTTAATATTGTCCATTCCCTGGATTGATTGTATGCTTCATTGAAAAAAGAAACAACAATATTTCAAAATGCTATATGATTTAAATCGTTCAATTGTATCATGATAAGGCTACAAATACCGAGAATAATTATAGAGCAGGATGAAGCCAAAATAACACGCCATCCCGCTTTTTTTAATGAGCGAATATCAACGCCCAGTCCTAATGCGGCCATCGAAATGACCGTGAACAATTGAGCAATAAATTTGATAGAATTGAGAGTTGTTTCGGGGATAAGATTGCTTGAGCGCACCAGCATCATCATAATAAAACCAATAATAAACCATGGAACGAGAGTATGTAAGCGAAAGCGTGTTTTTGCTGAGCGGCGATAGATGATTGAGAGAGCAAAAATAAGAGGTCCTAACATGAGAACGCGTACCAATTTCACAACAGTTGCAATTTGAACACTGGCAAAAGAGACAGATGCGGTTGCTGCTAAAACCTGTGGTACAGCATAAACAACCATACCGGCAAGCACACCATATTGGTTGAATGACAAATTCAGAAGTGGCTGTGCAAAAGGGAGAAATAAAATAATAAGAACCCCTAAAAGAGCAGTAAAAGCAATTGATGCAGCTATTTCTTCATGTTTTGCTTTAATAACAGGAGCTACAGCAACAATGGCTGAGTTCCCACAAATAGCATTCCCGCAAGCAACAAGCATGGCCAAATGCATAGAAAGTCCGAACAATCGACCAATGATAAAGCTAAGAATAATTGTTACAAATATAACGAATACGATGCTTGCAAGCAAACCCCAACCAGCGGAAAGAACGGAATGAATACTAATGCTTGCTCCTAGAAGGACAATAGCAACTTCAAGAAGTGTTTTGGCACAAAAAGTTATACCTTTTTGAAAATATGTTGGCATCCTAAAACAACTACGGGTAACAGATCCTAAGAGAATTGCTAAAACAAGACTTTCAAGCCATGCTTGCCCCAAAAGCTGTTTTTCTAGAACTTCTAAACCATACGCTAAAGCTGATATGAGTAAACATACTAAAATACCAGGACCAAAGTTATTTAAAAGTGAGAGGTTTTTCTTTAGCATTTGAATATTCCCCCATCATTGAAGAGCTAAAGGTTAAGATGAAAAAGTTTTAAAGATTTGTTCTTGCTTGTACAGCCGCTGCTAAAGTTCCATCATCAAGATAATCGAGCTCGCCTCCTACAGGAACACCATGAGCAAGTCGCGTAATTTTGACTGGAAAATTGGAAAGCTGATCGGTGATGTAGTGAGCGGTTGTTTGTCCTTCGACAGTCGCATTGACAGCAAGAATAATCTCCGTAATTGGGTTTTGTACAACACGTTGTATTAAGGTGGCAATGTTAAGCTCGTCAGGACCTATTCCATCTAAAGGTGAGAGTCGTCCACCCAATACATGATAACGTGCGGCTAAAGTTTTTGCGCGTTCAAGAGCCCACAGGTCAGCAATATCCTCAACAACAATGATTGTTGTATCATCGCGTCGCGAATCTGTACAAATTGAACAAGGATCAATGGTATCGACATTGCCACAAACAGAACAAATGCCGACTTTTTCTATAGCGGCTTGTACTGCCGCTCCCAAAGGTTCCAGTAAAGTTTCCTTTTTCTTAATAAGATGAAGCGCAGCACGACGTGCTGAACGCGGACCAAGACCTGGCAACCGTGCTAAGATTTGAATGAGACGTTCAATCTCAGGTCCTGCAATGTATTTAGACATATATTTTGTCCCATGAGAAAAAAACGTTTCATTAAAATGGTAGCTTGAAGCCTGATGGGAGTGGCAGCCCCGCCGTCATGCTTTTGGTTTTTTCTTCTAGTGCGTTGTCAATTTTTGCCCTTGCTTCATTATAAGCTGCCATAATGAGATCCTCAAGAATTTCAGCTTCCTCAGGTTTGAGTAATGAAGGATCAATTTGAATGGCCGTTATAATATTTTTGCCATTTAAAGTGATACTGACGAGATCACCCCCTGCAGTGCCGGTAGCTTGTAGATTAGCCATTTCCTCCTGAATTTTCTGCATTCTCTCTTGCATTTCTTTGGCTTTTTTCATCATGCTCATCATTTCACGCATAGGAATAGGTATCCTTATTCATCATTGCTATCATTTTCATTTTTAAAGAGATCAGTATTTTTAAAGGTATCGGGGGGTAAATCAAGATCATTTTCTTCTCTATTGAGTCGAATATCGACAATTTTTGCTTCTGGGAAATGGTTGAGGATTTTCGCGATATCAGGATCTGTCTCTGCGTGGGAAAAAAGAGTCTTTTGAATCGCTACACTTTCTTCCTGTAAAGTTGGACCGCCTCCTTCATTGACAAAAGTTACCACATAGCGTTTTCTAGCCCATTGAGAGATTTTTTTTTCGATATCATGAGCAAGAAATTGTGGAGTATTTTCAGAAAGTCTTAAAGTAATGCGTCCAGTTTCAAAAGAAACGGGATGAACAAATTCTTTAACAAGGAGTTTGAAAGGCACGTCACTATGCTGTTCGGCTAATTTAACAATATCATGCAAAGAATTAATCACGAGAGTTTTAGGTTCAGTAATCTCTTCGACTGGTTGTGTGACAGAATGCGATAAATTTGCAATATTTTTAGAAAAATCAGTAGATTGAGAAGTTTCAAGAATTTCTATTACTTCTTGAGCTTTGGCATTATCATGAGTTTTATTTTTAACGAAATTTTCTGGTTTTAAGGAGTGGTCTAATGGGGGTTGCAAGGATGTTTTTAGGTCTGATTGATTTGGTAATGTATTTGAAACGCTTGAGGAAGCATGGACATCAATTGTTGTTTCTTGCGTTATATTATTTACACTTATCGCTTCTTGATGAGAAGAGTTTGTAACGAGTGTGAGAGGTGTTTTTTCTTGCGTAAGTTTTTTTAAAGCTTCATCAAGAGTGGGGAGATCAGCTGTGTGTGCAAGACGAATTAAAAGCATTTCAGTTGCTTGCAGTGGACGTGCGGTTTGATTAACTTCTTGTAAGCCTTTGAGTAACATTTGCCAGTTGCGGGATAAAACAGGAACAGAAAGTTTTTTTGAAAAGTCTAAACTTCTTAAACGTTGTTCTTCAGTCAGTGAGAAATCTTCCACTATTTCTGGTGTGAATCGTAAACGTGTGACCAGATGATTAAAATCGGCGAGTTCTGTTAATATCGTAAGAGGATCAGCGCCTGCATCATATTGACTGCGTAATTCATGTAATGCATGGATAACATCGCCCTTCATGACGAATTCAAAGAGATCAATAATACGTGCTTGATCCGCTAATCCTAACATTGTACGTACTTCGGCAGCACTGACATTGCCATTGCTATGAGCAATCGCTTGATCAAAAATGGATAATGCATCACGTGCAGAGCCTTCTGCAGCACGAGCAATCATGGAGAGTGCTTGATCTTCTACTTCCACTTTTTCATATTTCGCAATTTGGTGCAAATGTGCACTCAAAGCTTTTGCTTCGATTCGTCGCAAATCAAAACGTTGGCAACGCGAAAGAATTGTAATGGGAACTTTGCGAATTTCTGTTGTGGCAAAAATAAATTTTACATGGGATGGTGGTTCTTCAAGAGTTTTCAGCAAACCATTAAAGGCTTGCGTTGAGAGCATATGGACTTCATCGATAATATAAACCTTATAGCGCGCAGAAACAGGACGATAGCGTATTTGTTCAATAATTTCACGAATATCATCAATGCCCGTATGAGAAGCGGCATCCATTTCTATAACATCAATATGGCGTCCTTCGATAATTTGTGTGCAATGTTCACCAAGAGTGTCCAATACGGTTGTTGGTTGGTCAATATCTTTTGTTTTATAATTGAGTGCGCGTGCCAAAATACGCGCCGTTGTCGTTTTCCCTACACCACGAATCCCTGTTAACATCCACGCTTGTGCAATACGACCTTTTTCAAAGGCATTGGTGAGAGTACGCACCATAGCTTCCTGACCAATGAGATCAGAAAAGTTTTGTGGTCGATATTTACGAGCAAGAACACGATAGGCTGTTTCTACCGGTATATTTTCCATGAATGTTTCCAACTTCGAAGTTTTTTATGCGTACATTTTGATCATACACAACGCACAGGTCAATACTGTATGTACTCTCATATAAAAGGATTTTTTTCTCAATCAACGTATTTTTTATGGGATATTTGCTTAAAAATAACCAAATCCCTTTATGTGCTGCATAAAAATACTGCTCTGAAGATTAAATACCTCGCTAAAACATAGCAAAAAAATAATCTCTTCAGCGAAATAGGAGGCTGGCACGATGACCCGTACCAGAACTCGTTGGGGCTGCTTCTTTCCAGACCTGACCCGGTTGGCGAGTAGTTCGTCCACCACCAACCTCCCAAGTTCATATTGTCGATTTGGAATGAAAAATCAAGCTCAGAAACAAAAAATATAACACGAACAACCAAGAATTTTTTCTTTGAACTTAATTCTTGTATTATGGACAACAAAAAGTAATGGGGATTTAAATTTTCAGAAATAACTTCTACACTGATTTGTTATGCACAAAGTTTTTTATTTCTCTGTTTATATAAGATATAGCGCGTAGCAATTTTGAGAGGCTTCAATTGCACAGACAGATACGAGATTCTCATACAAATAAGTCATTCTGATAGTGAAAATATAATAAACAATTTCATGATTCGCAAAAATTGTTCAATATTTATTCTTTTTAAAAGTTGTTTTTCTTGACAGTTTAATTTTATGATACAAATTTCTATTACATAAGCACAAAGCTCAATCTTTCAAAAATTAAGCGTTAATAATTTACAACGGCCAATTTCGAAAAAATCTTATTTCAGTCTTTTTATAGATCTACGCAAAGCTATAAGATATTGCTGAAAATATTATTAAAAATCTCCTGCATCACAATCTACACCAGTAACTTTTTCCTTAGTAATATTTTTAAAAGTATAATATCCTGATGGAGGAAAACCTATATTAAGGGATTTTACATCTTTGAGCATAAAGATCTTATGTTCTCTATCATGTGTTATTTTCTTTTCATCATCTGCAACAATGTGTAGTCTGTTTACGTCAGAAGGAGATGAGTACGATAAAGTAAAGGATACTTTTGGGGGGTTAAATGCTTCGCACCCATATTCAACACCTTGCTTTATTGTATCAGGTGCACCAATTGTAACAGTTTCATTTGGTGCAAAATTCCATTCTCTCTCACCAAATCCGGCAAACGCAACACTAGAGTAGGCGAAAATATTTGCAGTTAATAATGCTTGCGTGAAGATTGTTTTCATTATCTTCTCCTTTTTCATAAAATAGAATGAATCATAAATCAGTTTTTAGAAAGAGGAAGGTCCAACCGTAATGCAAAAAATATAGTTAAACGGCATCTTACAGTTTTATAAAAATACATTGAAAATTATCTGAACTCAAGAGATTTGAATGATCTGTTATCTCGAATATATTCTGATGATAAGTTAAATATTGTTTTTAGTGCTAATTGAGACGTTCGTTATTTCTGTTGGAATAAACGGCTATAGGATATGATATCTTTTCTATAAAGGAAAATGGAGGATCCAAGTGCTTTCATTTTCAGTTTTTTTCTTTACATAGATCTTTGTACACGTTGAATTGCTATTTATCATAATGTAATTTGTCAAAAAACATTATCAAAGCAATTTATATATTCCATTATCAGATGTTATTTCTCTTTTTCTACTTTAGCATTTATGATAAAGCGTGTTTAGTATAAGAAAATGGGTTTCTCCAAGATACATGGCATCATAGGATTTTTAGAATATTCTTCGATATCAGCAAAAAATGCTGGTGGTTTTTTTGCTTTATATATATAATGTCCGATCATTTTGTGCTGGATAAGTACCGATAATACGCAATTCAGCAGAGAAGAAAGACAACTCTTCTAAGGCGAGTTTCATCATGGGATCTTCAGGATGTCCTTCAATATCAACAAAGAATTGTGTTGCATTAAAATTTCCACCGATTTGATAGCTTTCTAATTTTGTCATATTGATACCATTTGTTGCAAATCCTCCCATAGCCTTGTAGAGAGCAGCGGGAACATTGCGCACTCGAAAAAGAAGACTGGTAATAATTTTTTCGCCATTTGTAGGTTTGGGGACATGTCGTTTGGATCGTGAAAGGATGACAAAACGGGTAATATTATGAGAGTTATCTTCAACATCTCTTTCAAGAATATCAAGCCCGTAGAGTTCTGCTGCGATCAGAGGTGCTAAGGCTGCTTGTGAACGTTGAGCACTTTTTTTAATAAATTTTGCAGCTCCAGCGGTGTCGGCAGAAACAACAGGTTCCCAACCATTGTTTCGTATAATTTTTCGGCATTGTGCAAGGGCATGCGTATGACTGTGGACGGTTTTAATTTCATCATGGGTAACGCCGGGCAAAACCATTAATTGAAAATGGATAGGCAAAAAATATTCATCAATAATATAAAGCGATGATTGTGGTAAAAGATGATGAATATCTGCAACACGTCCAGCAAGAGTATTTTCAATCGGGATCATAGCAAGATCAGCTTTCCCATTTTCCACCAAATTAAGGGCGTCTTCAAAAGTAGCACAGGGTGCAGCATCCATACTGGGGAACATATTAGAGCAAGCAATATGAGAATTAGCTCCATATTCTCCTTGGAAAGAGATTTTATTAGTTTTTTTGAGTGTTTTCATGCTAAAATCTTACGTACTCTCTCGAGATCACGTTGTGTGTCTACACCTAAAGGAATTGTATCGACTATTTCCACATCGATACGCATATTATGCTCTAATGCACGTAATTGTTCAAGTTTTTCACGTATCTCGAGTGTAGAGGGTTTGAATGATACAAATTTTTCAAGTGCTTCGCGCCGATAGGCGTATATTCCAATATGATGATAAAGAGGACCATCTCCATAGGGAGATGTGGTGCGCGTGAAATAAAGAGCACGAAGGCGATTTTGAGAAAGCGGTGTCCCAATGATTTTGACAACATTGGGATCTCTTTTTTCACTTTCTTCTATGATTTGAGAACCCAAGGTTGCGATATCAGTAAAGCTATTTTCTAAAGGACGTAATGCATGAATGATTTCACGAGGCATTATCGTTGGGAGGTCACCTTGTATATTTAAAATAGCATTGTAGCGTTGTTCAGGATCAATACGCATTAAAGCTTCATAAATACGATCAGATCCAGATTTATGATCACCTCGTGTTATGATATATTCGTGCCCATACTCTGCGACAGCTTTGGCGATATCATTGTGATCTGTTGCAACGATTGTACGCCCTATTGCTGCTTTTTTGGCTTGTTCTGCGACATGAACAATCATCGGCTTTCCACTGATTTCAGCAAGAGCTTTTTGAGGAAGGCGGGTTGATCCCATACGGGCAGGAATAAGAATAATCGGTTCAAGAGCCATTGCAAGATTCCAAACGTCGTTTGTGCTGTATTTATGATGTTGTGTGTTATAAAGAAAAAACTTATACTAAAAATGGTAATGAAACCGTGAACATTTGAGTTTTTATGAATCGCTGGAAAGCTATCTATTTTATTGGCGCATGTTTATGTGTGCTGGTTATTGTTGTGGGAATTTCCACACTCAGCGATATAGTTTACGATCATTCTCCATCAGTCCAATATTATCACACAGTTACCAAGAATGATACATTTAAAGAAAAACAGAAAGAATCCGATATTCCTGTATCACTAAATAGCCGCCTTCAACAAGGCGATTTTGAAAATGGGCGTAAAATTTTTCGTCAATGTGCCATATGCCATACTTCTGGACGCAATCAAGCAGGGCGCGTTGGTCCAGTTCTTTGGGAAATTGTTGACCGCCCTTTGGCATCTGCCGCAGGTTTTGCATATTCACGTGCATTGCGTGCGCATTCTGATCAAAAATGGGATTTTGTAACGTTAGATCGTTATCTGCGTTCTCCACGTGAAGCATTTCCTGGGACCATTATGTCTTTCCGTGGAATTAAAAATGACCAAGATCGTGCCGATCTTTTGCTTTATTTACGCAGTCTATCGGATCATCCCGTTCCTTTACCAATCGATAATAACAAAGTGAACGGGCCAAAATAACGTACATTCTAGATGTTTAGTTTAGAAAAAAATCCAATTTTTTGTAGCTTTGGTTTCAAGGTTTTATCGAAAGGGCTTTTATGAATGTTTTGATAGGGGCAATGCCCACATGTAAAACAGAATACACTTAACGTTGCATATTTTCCCGCTTTTAAAGAGATTTTTTAAAAAATGCACACTTTACGTTATCATCTACGGATTTGTTTTCAAGACCTGTTTGCTTCACCTTTTCTACATATGCTTGTCTATGAAATTATCGCTGAAGGATTATCTCTTTATGAGCGACAGTTTTCTGCTTTTGAATGTAATAATTGTGTAATTAAAGCTCTACATGAGGTTTATCTTAATTCTTCTATATACATCAATCTCCATGTGTTTTTCTTATGGACAGAGATAATTGATTATTCTTATACGTGCAATAATCCTAAGCGGCATTTTATGAAGCGTGATGAATAGATGTTTTTTCTTGGGGGTAGAGGTATAGATACAGATCATTGATCTTTTATCGTATCGATAACTAAAATATGAGTTAGATTATTTATTGATGGTATGGTTTAAAGGAAGCACTTTCGTGGGGAACAATTTTATGCGTGAAAAGCAAACTGGTTAAATAGAGTTCTGCGGCTTATATTTTCACCCACCTCGAAAATTCTTTATACAAGAACACTGATGGCAGCGCCTTTTGCACGAGTATCTAATCGTTTATAAAAGATGGCATAAAATTATGCTAATAATCCATTATAGAGGAGAATTTTTTCCATAAAAAGTCTTCAATTTTTGTGATAAGTTTAATTGTTCTCATTGTTTCCAGCATTTCGATGATTTGCGGTAAAACGTCAGTGTTTCAGTTTCAACACATATCGCCAGAATCTTGAAAATGAGTAGGGATAAAATCATGATTCTCCAAGCTTATTAATCGCTATGGTATTTTCTTTGGAATTTGATCGTTTATAGGTAATAATATTAAATTGCGCTAATAATCCATTATAGAGAAGAATCCTTCCTACCAATGGATCTCCGATGTTTGTGATCATTTTAATCGTTTCCATTGCTTGTAAGGTTCCAATAACGCCAGGTAAAGCACCGATGATTCCAGCTTCAGCACATGTTGGAATAGTATCGGGAGCAGGAGGGGTGGGGAATAAATCGCGATAGTGAGGGTTATTGTCTTTATACGGCATAAGAACGGTTAATGAGCCATTAAAACGTTCTACAGCACCACTTATTAAAGGCTTTTTGCATTGGGCAGCGTGATCCGCAAGAAGATAGCGTGTGGTAAAATTATCACTTCCATCAACAATGATATGGTAGGCATTGATCAGTTTATCTACATTACTTTTATCTAAGCGTAGGGTGTGTTTTTCAATCATAACATGGGGATTTATTGCTTTTATAGTGGTTTCAGCACTGTCTGTTTTGCTTTGGTTGATTGCATTTGTCTTATGAATAACTTGACGTTGTAAATTGGAAAGTGAAACAGTGTCATTATCGACAATTCCAAGGGTTCCAACGCCTGCGGCAGCCAAATAAGTTAAGACAGGCGCTCCAAGACCACCAGCACCCACGACAAGAACTCGCGCTTTTTTGAGCTTTTGTTGTCCCGCACCACCAATCTCAGGCAAAATAATGTGGCGTGCATAGCGTTCGATTTCTTCGTTATTGAATTTTGTATCTGTTTCTTGTGTCATGAATTTTCTCTTGTCATTGTTCTTTTATTGTTTACTAAGTTTATGGTGCATAGACCAGTCTGCTTTTACGATAGGGAGAATTTATTTATGAAAATTGCCATTCAAATGGATCATATTTCAACAATTCGGATTCAAGGAGATACGACATTTGCACTCGCTTTAGCTGCGCAAGAACGTGGACACTCTCTTTTTCATTATACACCAGATCGTTTATCTTTGTGCGATGGTTGTGTGATTGCACGATTGGAACCCTTGACTGTCCATGATGAAGTGGGAAATCACTATCAGTTAGGAAAGCCTGTTCGCACGGAATTAACAGATATGGATGTGGTTCTTTTGCGCCAAGATCCCCCTTTTGATCTCAATTATATCACCACGACTCATTTATTAGAGCGTATTCATCCTCAAACACTTGTTGTGAATAATCCGACATGGGTACGAAACAGTCCAGAAAAAATTTTTGTGACAGAATTTTCTGATTTGATGCCTGAAACGTTAATTACCAAAGATATTGAAGAAATAACAGCTTTTAGAGAAAGATTTGGCGATATTATTGTGAAACCACTTTATGGGAATGGGGGCTCTGGTGTTTTTTATTTAAAACAAGATGATCGCAATTTAGCATCGTTGCTAGAAATGTTTGCAGATGTTTATCGCGAACCTTTTATTGTTCAGCGTTATTTAGAGGCAGTACGAAAAGGAGATAAACGGATTATTTTGCTTGATGGTACGCCTGTTGGCGCCATTAATCGCATTCCGACAAGAACAGATGTGCGTTCTAACATGCACGTTGGAGGTCGCGCGGAAAATGTTGCGTTAACAAAACGTGATTATGAAATTTGTGAACGCATTGGTCCAGCCTTAAAGGAACGTGGTCTTCTTTTTGTGGGGATTGATGTCATTGGAGATTATATAACAGAAATCAATGTAACGTCCCCTACGGGAATTCGTGAAATTAAACGCTTCTGCGGTACAGATATTGCACATCTATTTTGGGATGTTGTTGAGTTCAAACGTTCAAATTAATTTACACAAGGCTCAACCATGGTATTGTTAAAAAATGGTCCATGTTGTTTTTTATATTTGTTATGTTGCAAATGTGAACTAAAATGACCGTATGATATAAATTAAGAGGCTTTATCCTCAATTTTTAGGGAGTTTATAGATGAGCAGAGTCTTATCAATTGGAGTGGGATTGGTTTTTGCGTTACTGCTGTCCGTAAATGTAGGTAACGCGCGCGATCAAATACAGGTTACTGGCTCATCTACAGTTTTACCTTATCAAAAGATTGTCGCTGAGACATTTGGAGAAATTTATCCCCATTTTAAGGTTCCTGTTATCGAATCAGGTGGAACAGGAGCGGGGATTAAGGAATTTTGTCGTGGTATTGGGGAGAATACCGTTGATATTGTTAATGCTTCACGAGCAATGAAATCGAGTGAATTACAGTCTTGTTTTGATGCTGGTGTGAAAGATGTTGAGGAAATACGCATTGGGTATGATGGCATTGTTTTTGCAACAGATATTAAGGGGCCTGATTGGAGATTGCAGCCGATAGATGTTTATAAAGCCCTTGCTGCTCGAGTTATCGTAGATGGAAAGTTGCAGTCCAATCATGTTTCGAAATGGAATGCGGTTAATAGTGCTCTTCCTGATTGGACGATAGCAGCGTATATTCCTGGAGAAAAGCATGGAACGCGGGAAGTTTTTGAAGAAAAATTACTTGCTGTGGGCTGTAAAGAAAGTGGGGCAGTTAAGGTAATGAAGTCTTTGGGAATGAATGATAAGGAGATACACGCTGCTTGTATTGCTGTCCGTAAGGATGGAAAAGCGGTTGATATTGATGGTGATTATTCTGAAACATTTGCGCGTCTAACTGCGAATAAAACAGGGGTTGGTATTTTTGGTTTGTCTTTTTATCAAAATAATGCTGATAGGCTAAAGGTTGCAGATATTAACGGTTTTGCGCCAACAGTTGAGACAATTTCGAGTGGACAATATCCGGTTTCTCGTCCACTTTTTTTCTACATTAAGAAAGCACATTTAGATATTGTTCCAGGTTTGCGAGAATATGTTGATTTTTTCCTGTCAGATCAAATGATTGGTCCAGAGGGGCCTTTGGCTGAATATGGTTTGATTGTTGCTCCTGAAAAAGAGCGCCAAGCACAGCGTTCTGATTTTTCTTCTGGCCAGGTAATGATGTTGAAATAATTTTCTGGGAATAATTTATTTTATTGCTGGAGTAGGCGTTTTCGGTGCTATTTTTTTATAAAAACTGAAAGATAACATGCGCGTTCCCTTCATTGTTTTTTTGTTATTGCTTCTTGGATTTTGTGGCTTTTGTATTTCTTATGTGCGAGCACGCAGTCTTGAATACAAACAACATAAAATGCATTCTCGTGCGTATCATTATGGCTGGTGGACATTTTTGATTACTGTTATTCCAGCTTTTATTTTTTCAATTTTGTGGGATGCAGGGAGTACAATTTATTTAGAATATAATGCCTCTCGAGAGCTTTGGGCGTATAGTGCGCATATAACAGAACCTTTCAATCATGATCTCCTTTGGGAGACACTTCGAAGTCTCGCCAAAATGATTCACTACTTTGAAGGGGATCTTTCTACCGCCTCCTATAAGGAAGTGCAGGCACAATTACTTGTGAAAGGATTGATTTTACCTCATGAAGTATCGAATGATGTGTTCAAAATAGCACGGTCATGGGTATTTTCTTCTAAAAAGCTTCAGTTTATTGGTTATGGTTTCCTTTTTGCTATTGCCTCTTTCGGTTTTATCTATGGAATAATACAAATTGCACCTCATCAACGTGCGCGCAATAAGGTTGAAACTTTAATTATTATTGGATTGGCTTGTGCGTCTATCGTTGCCGTCTTGACGACAATAGCCATTGCACTTTCTCTGTTCTTTCAGACAATAAGTTTTTTTCAGTCTGTATCCTTTTCAAATTTCTTTTTGGGAACGGTTTGGGATCCGCGTTTTTCCGCGAGTGGTTCAAGCGCTGAAGTGGGACAATTTGGTTTAATACCGCTTCTTGCTGGTACGCTGTATATTGCATTTGTCGCCATGCTTTTTGCTGTACCTATAGGCTTATTTTCAGCTCTTTATATGGCCGAATATGCTTCTGCGCGATTGCGAGCAATTGTAAAACCATTATTGGAAGTTCTTGCTGGCATCCCAACCATTGTTTATGGTTTTTTTGCTTTGAAGGTTGTCGGACCATTTTTACGTGATCTGTCTGTTTCTCTCTCAGATGGGGGTGGTTTTATTATGGCACAAAGTGTTTTGACTGCTGGCGTTGTGATGGGAATCATGTTGATTCCTTTTGTTTCCTCTTTATCGGATGATGTTATTACCGCTGTTCCACGCATTTTACGTGAAGGTTCTTATGGTTTAGGCGCAACGCAATCTGAAACAATTAAAAAAGTTGTTATACCAGCGGCACTTCCAGGGATTATGGGGGCCATTTTGTTGACGGCATCGCGTGCAATTGGGGAAACAATGATTGTCGTTTTGGCAGCAGGGGTTGCAGCAAACTTAACACTCAATCCTTTTGAGGCAATGACTACCATGACGGTTAAGATTGTTAATCAATTGACCGGTGATTTTGAGTTTAATTCTCCACAAACTTTGGTGGCTTTTGCCTTGGGGATGACACTCTTTGTGATGACACTCTTAATGAATATTCTCGCTCTTTATATTGTGCGTAAATATCGGGAACAATATGAATGAATGAAGATTTTTTTCCTCGTCGCAATATTAGCCTCAAGCGTCGGTATAGGGCTGAACGTCGTTTTCGTGCCTATGGTTTGATTGCTATTTTTATTGGTTTGTTTTTTTTATTTGCGCTTTTATGGTCTATCATTAGTCAAGGCTATACAGCTTTTTTTCAAAGTGAAATGACATTATCGATTTATTTGGATGAAAAGATCATTGATCCAAGTGGACAACGTCAAACAAAACCACAAGTCCTCATAACAGCGAATTATCCACTTCTCGTACGCAATGCTTTAGCAAAAAAACTTGATGTCAATCAAAATGATCGAGCCTCTCTGCGGGACATTAACCGTATGTTTTCAAATGGAGTTCGTGTTCAACTGCGTGAAATGGTGACAAAAAATCCAAAACTGATTGGCACAACGCAAAAAATCAAAGTTTTGGCAGCCGCAGATATTGATTCTGCTTATAAGGGACAGATTGATCTGCATGTAGCAGAAAAAAACCGTAAAGTTTCTAATCGACAAGTAGAATGGATAAAGCGTTTAGCCCATGATGGTACGCTTTATAAGACATTTAATATTGGTTTTTTTACATTTGGTGCTTCAAGTCGTCCTGAAATTGCGGGATTAGGTGTTGCGATAATCGGTTCCCTTTATATGATAGGTATCGTTTTATTGGTTTCACTGCCGATAGGCATAGCAACGGCTCTTTATTTGGAAGAATATGCACGCAAAAATAAATTTACAGATTTTATTGAGGTTAATATCAATAACCTTGCAGCTGTTCCTTCGATTGTGTTTGGTCTTTTAGGACTCTCTGTTTTTGTTAATTTTTTAGGATTACCACGTTCAGCCTCTTTTGTTGGTGGTCTTGTTTTAGCGCTCATGACTCTTCCCACGATTATTATTGCAACACGTTCTGCTTTGCGTGCTGTTCCTCTCTCTATTCGTGCAGCAGCTTTAGGGCTTGGAGCATCAAAAACACAAATGATTTTTCATCATGTTGTTCCTTTAGCAGCGCCCGGTATTTTGACTGGTACGATTATTGGAGTAGCTCAGGCTTTGGGTGAAACAGCCCCTTTGCTTTTGATTGGAATGGTTGCTTTTGTTGTTAATATTCCTACAACTCCTATGGATCCTGCAACAGCTTTGCCTGTTCAAATTTTTATGTGGGCGGGTGAAGCAGAGCGCGCTTTTGTTGAAAAGACATCGGGGGCTATTATTGTATTAATGATGTTTCTTGCAATCATGAATATTTCTGCAGTTTTTTTACGTCGACGTTTCGAACGCCGCCAGTAATTTTAATAATATAACAACTTCGATAAGATTTTTGTAAGGTGAGTTTTTGTCATGAAGATTAAAATGCGTGGTCAGGATGTGAAGGTTTCTTATGGAGATAAAGAAGCACTCCATGGTATTACCCTTGATATTCCTGAACATCAAGTCACTGCTTTGATTGGTCCGTCAGGATGTGGGAAGTCGACTTTTTTGCGTTGTTTCAACCGTATGAATGATACGATTGAAGGGGCTAAAATAACGGGTCTTATTACCTTAGATGGGGAAAATATTTATGACACACGGATTGATGTTGTAGAATTACGTGCTCGTGTTGGAATGGTTTTTCAAAAGCCTAGTCCTTTTCCAAAATCTATATTTGAAAATGTTGCTTATGGTCCGCGCATTCATGGTTTGGTGAAAACGCGTTCTGAATTGCATGATGTGGTTGAAAAGAGTTTAAGGCAGGCTGGTTTGTTTGAAGAAGTAAAAGACCGTCTTCATGATCTTGGAACAAGTTTATCAGGAGGACAACAACAGCGTTTGTGTATTGCGCGTGCTATTGCGGTTAGTCCCGAAGTTATTTTGATGGACGAGCCTTGTTCAGCTCTAGACCCTATTGCGACGGCTCGGATTGAAGAGCTTATCGATGCGTTACGGCAAAATTATACAATTGTTATCGTAACACATTCCATGCAACAGGCGGCACGTGTTTCTCAATATACGGCCATGTTTCATTTAGGGCATTTGGTCGAAGTTGGTGCAACTGAAATGATCTTCACTTCACCAAAAGAACAACGGACGCAAGATTATATTACGGGGCGTTTTGGATAGGTGAATTGAGGAGTGTAAAATATGTCTATGAACCATACTGTTCGTTCTTATGATGCAGAACTAAAATATCTAAAAGCAAGGATTACAGAAATGGGGCGCCATGCGGAAAGAATGATTGAACGTTCTGTTGCATCGGTTGTATGTAGTGATCTTCAACTTGCCACGGCGGTGATTGCCGATGATGTTTTTTTAGATGAAGCAGAACGTGATATTGATGAAAAAGCAGTTGCTATTATTTGCAAGCGCCAACCGATGGCTGTAGATTTGCGTGAAATTATTGGCGCCATTCGTATTTCTTCTGATCTTGAGCGGATTGGGGATATGGCTAAAAACATTGCTAAGAGGACCGTTGCTCTTTCAGAAATACGTCAATCTGCGTCCTTTTATCACGGGCTTGAAACAATTACAGCCTTAGCGCTTAATCAATTAAAAGAAGTCTTAGATGCTTATACAAGTCGCCGATTAGAGCGTGTTGATGCTGTGCGTGAGCGGGATGAGAAGATTGATGCTTTGTATACTTCTCTTTTTCGTGAACTTTTGACATATATGATGGAAGATATGCGCAATATTACGGTTTGTACGCACTTACTGTTTTGTTTAAAGAATATTGAACGAATTGGTGATCATGTTACCAATATTGCTGAAATGTTGCATTATATCATAACGGGTTATCATATGTCTTCTGATCGTCCTCGCGATGATCTTACGTATAAAGTTGGCGTAGGTGAGAATAAAATAGATTAAATTTTTTTTAAATGTCTAAAATAAGCTTGTCGATACATTGAACATTTTCTCACAATACAAAACTCTAAAAAGAACATAAAAAGAATATAATAACCATATTATGAAAAAACACAAAGAAGCCATAAAGAATTTTTTCAAGCTATACATGGCAGATTGTTAACTCTTGATTTGACATATTTGTATATTGGATGATACCATCATTTGTATTATGGCTGGAGGGGAGTTTTTTCTGATCATTTTTTTAAAATTTTATATTAAAGGGGATATCTGTTTTATTTTTTCAATATTGATGCAAAGAGTTTTGGTATCAAAATCTTTTTCGCCCAATCTTTTTCATCTGTAGAATAAGGGGATAGTATTATTGTATTGCGATTAAAATGTGTGGGTTTTTATAAGTCTATATTGTCCCATGAGGAGAGACAATATTGATCTATAAATTAAGAGTTTTTTATTTTTTATTTCGCATAGATAGTTTTTGATTACCATTTGTATTAAAATTTTACTGAGTGGTAACAATTAGCTGTGTACTTTATTGAGAGATACATTTAAGGCTCATTTCAAAATTTGAATAGCTCAGAGATTATAGGAATGTGTTGCATAAGATGAAAAAAAATCGTTGGAATGTTTTTGTTACCTGTTGCGTAGCGCCTTTGGTTTTTGTGGGGTGTGCTGCAAATCATTTAGATGCTGAAAAAGTAAATAATAAGAAAACAAAAACAGTTACGTATCCATTAACAGAGCGCCAATGCCTTATGCGTGCGATGTATTTTGAGTCAAATCGCTCAAGTCGTGAAGGAATGATTGCCGTTGGGACGGTTGTTATGAATCGTGTTAATTCAACCGCCTATCCCAAGACGATTTGTGGTGTTGTTGGTCAATATAAGCAATTTGCGCCGGGGGTTTTAACGCGTCCTATGACGGAGAAAGCATCTGTTGCTCGTGTAAGAGAGGCTGCTGATGCTGTTTTACGGGGTGAACGAGATAAGAAAGTTAAACACGCTAAGTTTTTTCATACCGCTGGTTTGTCTTTTCCTTATAAAAACATGCACTATGTTCATGTTGCAGGGGGCAATGCTTTTTATGAAAAGCGATCACGTGATGGGTCACTTCAAGTTCCTACGGATAATCGCCCTTATGATGTTGCGTATGCCTTTGCCCAGGAACGTTCTGGTCATGCGCCAAGCTTTATCGATGAAGGCTTAGAAAGTAAGGAAGTCAAAGCAGAGAAAAGTGCATCACCTTCAACAGAAGTAGCTCAGTTCAAGACAGTACAACCTACATCTTTTGCTATGGTACAGCTTGATAAAGTTCCCATTCCAACCTATGCGCCTCAACATCTAGCGAGGAAAGAGGAAAATAAAACAATTATGGCGTTGCCTTCATCAGATCAGTTAAATGCAATTGTTGCAATGTTAGAAAAGCGACACAGAAACTGGTAAGTTTTTGCACGACCAAAAAAGAGTTTTACACCCCATTGCGATTGATGAATTCAGTGAATTCTTTAAATGTGCTATGCATAAATAGACGTAGAGAAAGTACATTGAAAGGATCTGGAAAAACAATTTGGAATAGGACGGCGTTAAGGAACACATTTTATTTAAAGAAGGGTATAGGTAATGTACTTTGATATTCATGAGGCAATTTCACCTGAAATGCTTAATCGTCTTGCAGAAGTTACGGTAAAAGTGGGATTAAATTTACAAGAGAGGCAGAATCTTGTTTTGACTGCTCCAGTTTCAGCTCTCCCTTTTGTTCGACGTATTGCGTATCATGCTTATAAGGTTGGCGCTGGTGTCATTACACCCATTTTTAGTGATGATATGTTATCGCTTACACGTTTTGAAAATGCCCATACGGATAGTTTTGATTGTGCCCCTTCTTGGCTCTATGAAGGAATGGCGAAGGCTTTTGAAAATGGGGCTGCACGTTTAGCGATTGTTGGTGATAATCCTTTGCTCCTTTCCAATCAAGATTTTGATAAGATTGCGCGATTAAACAAGGCGACTTCCTTAGCTTACCAACCTGCTCTCAAAAAAATATCAAATTTTGCTATGAATTGGTCGATTGTTGCTTATCCAACAGCAGGGTGGGCTGAGGCGATGTTTCCTTCTTTACCGCTTAATGAGGCGATTAAAAAATTAGCGGATGCAATTTTTTCTGCTTCACGCGTTACAGGAGAAGATCCGGTGCAGGCGTGGACTGTCCATAATGCAAATTTAAAAAAACGATCATCTTGGCTTAATCAACAGCGTTTTTCTGCCTTGCACTTCACAGGACCAGGGACTGATTTAACAGTTGGTTTGGCAGATGATCATGAATGGCATGGTGGTGCATCCGTTGCTCAAAATGGTGTCGTTTGCAATCCTAATATTCCGACAGAAGAAGTTTTCACGACTCCTCATGCTCATAAGGTTGAAGGTTTCGTTCGCTCAACAAAGCCTCTTTCCTATCAAGGAACACTGATTGATAATATTGAAGTACGTTTTGAAGCTGGGCGTATTGTTGAGGCCCGTGCATCAACAGGCGAGGCAGTTTTTCAGCAGGTTTTGCAAAGTGATGAGGGTGCAAGCCGATTGGGCGAAGTTGCTCTTGTGCCTCATTCTTCACCAATTTCTAAGAGTGATCTTCTTTTTTATAATACCTTGTTTGATGAAAATGCAGCCTGCCATATTGCTTTAGGGCAGTGTTATTCCAAATGCTTTTTAGATGGAGCCTCCTTGACATCAGAAGAGATTGCAGCACGTGGTGGTAATAAAAGCGTTATTCATATTGATTGGATGATTGGTTCTGGTGAAATTGACATAGATGGTATTACGCAGGCAGGTGTAAGAGTTCCTGTATTTCGTAAGGGTGAATGGGCTTAAATCTGTTATGCCGTAAAAAACGTCATTGGAGGTGGGGCAAGTCTCCTTGACAGGGGAAGTGTTTTTAGAGTACGCGAATGAATGTTCAAGATAGAGCTTGGTCGTAGAGCCTTTCGTTAAGTGAATCACATGCGTATGAAGCCTAGAGAAGTCCACTTGACAGGAATCGCGGTTGTTTACAGACCAGATGGGATTAAAATTTTTGTTCTTTGAGGGTGGAGAAGGGGTCAATTTATCGGTGATACGACTGGATAAGTGCATAATTATCAAAGAGGAGTGATGCCTGAGCTTCCTGAAGTAGAGACGGTTCGTCGTGGACTTGAGTCTGTTGTCACTGATGCAAAGATAGTATCTGTCCAACTTAATCGTAGAGATTTGCGTTTTCCTTTTCCTGAGGCTTTTTCTGAACGGCTTATTGGAAGAAAAATTCTGGAACTTGGTCGGCGTGCGAAATATTTATTATTTCATCTGTCTCAAGATGAAACGATTTTAAGCCATTTAGGAATGTCTGGTTCATGGCGTATAGAGAATGATCTTTTAAGAACAGCTTTTTCAATGACCAGTAAATTGGTTAAGCATGATCATTTTATCATGGATATTCAGACAAGGAATGGTGATGTTTATCATCTTATTTATAATGATGTACGCCGCTTTGGGTTTATGCTTTTAGTTGATACGGACAAGCTTTATAAACATCCGCTTTTAAATAAGCTAGGGCTTGAACCTATGAGTCATGGGTTTTCTGGTCGTTATTTACAAAAGGCTTTTGTTAATAAAAAAGTATCTCTTAAGGGTGTTTTGCTTGATCAGTCTATTGTTGCAGGGCTTGGGAATATTTATGTTTGTGAGGCGCTTTGGCGAAGTCGCTTATCTCCACAGCGTGGTGCATTTACATTGGCATCAAAAACGGTCTATGCACGTGAACTTGCAAATTCTTTAGCACAGAATATACGCAATGTGATTTCTGAAGCTATTTTGTCTGGCGGGTCTTCTTTACGTGATTATATGCATGTGGATGGCTCTCTTGGTTATTTTCAACATGCTTTTTCGGTTTACGGACGAGAAGGCAAGGAATGCTTGCAATGTGGAACGCCTATTATACGTATTTTACAGTCGGGACGTTCAAGTTTTTACTGTTCACAGTGCCAAAAATGAATAAGATCTCTTGCAAAATCCTACAAGAGGCTTAAAGTCAAGTTCTTACAATTATACAAATCCATGAGGCTTGAGAGGTTTTTTTATGCTGAATAAAGTACTAACACATCTTGATGAGAATATAGAAAAGAGCCTTGAACGCCTTTTTTCTCTTTTACGTTTTCAATCGATTTCTACAGACTCGGCTTATAAGGATGCATGTCGTCAAGCAGCTGATTGGTTAGTAGAGGATTTAAAAAGCATTGGTTTTGAGGCTTCACGCCGTGATACACCGGGTCATCCAATGGTTGTTGGGCATCATCCAGGTCCTTCAGATGATTGTTTACATGTATTGTTTTACGGACATTATGATGTTCAACCTGTTGATCCATTGAGTTTATGGGAGGATGATCCATTTACACCTTCTTTAAAAGAGAGAGATGGAGAGAAAGTTATTTGTGCTCGCGGTGCTTCAGATGACAAAGGTCAACTTATGACATTTATTGAGGCATGTCGTGCATATAAGAAAGAAACAGGACAGCTTCCTGTTAAAGTGACTATTTTATGTGAAGGTGAGGAAGAATGTGCTTCTCCTTCTCTTATTCCTTTTTTAAAAGCAAATAAAGATGAACTTAAGGCTGATTACGCATTGGTTTGTGATACGTCGATGTGGGATGCTGATACACCATCTATTGCTCTTTCTCTTCGGGGAATTATGGCGGAAGAGATTTTTATCACAGCAGCAAATCGTGATTTGCATTCTGGTTATTTTGGGGGAGTAGCAGCTAATCCCATTCGTATTTTAGCTAAAGTTTTGGCAGGACTTCATGACGAAAATAATAGGGTAACACTTCCTGGTTTTTATGATGGCGTAGAAGAAACACCTCCACATATTTTACAATCATGGAATGCGCTTAATTGTACGGCTGAAAGTTTTCTTGGTCCTATCGGTCTTTCCGTTCCAGCTGGTGAAAAAGGGCGGAGCATTTTAGAGCTTGTGTGGGCACGTCCTACCATGGAAATTAATGGTATTAGTGGGGGCTATGAAGGGGAAGGGATGAAAACGGTTATTGCGTCTCAAGCGAGTGCAAAAGTATCATGTCGTCTAGTCCATAAGCAAGATCCAGAGAAAATACGCCAAGCGTTGCGTGATTATGTACGTAGCTCAATTCCTGCTGATTGTACGGTTGAATTTAAAAATCATGGTTCTTCTCCAGCACTTCAGCTTTCTGATGATTCATCCTTTACCAAGGCGGCGAAGGATGCTCTATCACAAGAGTGGGAAGTTCCTACTGTATTGACAGCCATGGGGGGCTCGATTCCAATTGTAGCAGATTTTAAGTCAATTCTTGGTATGGAAACTCTTTTGGTTGGTTTTGGATTGGCTGATGACCGTATTCATTCGCCTAATGAAAAGTATAATTTAAAATCGTTTCATAAGGGACAGCGGTCTTGGGCGCGTATTCTTACTGCTTTAGCAAATAGGAGGGTGAATGGCTGAGATTCGCGTTCATCAAGGTGATTTGCCAAACTTAGACAATTATAAAACTGATGCCATTGCGATTGATACTGAGACTTTAGGATTACAACCACATCGTGATCGTTTGTGTGTTGTTCAGATTTCTCCTGGAGATGGAACTGCTGATATTATACAGATTGCTAAAGGACAAAAGAATGCCCCTAATTTGGTCAAGCTTCTTGAAGATAACGCAGTCACCAAAATATTCCATTTTGGGCGTTTTGATCTTGCTATTTTAGCGCATACATTTGGTGTTATGCCAGAAGCTGTTTTTTGTACAAAGATTGCTTCAAAGCTCACGCGTACCTACACGGATCGTCATGGCTTGAAAGAAATTTGTAATGAATTGCTGAATGTGAATATTTCTAAACAGCAACAATCTTCGGATTGGGCGGCAGAAACCTTATCACAGGCACAAATTGAATATGCTGCGTCGGACGTGTTATATTTGCATCGTTTAAAGGCTATATTTGAAGAACGTTTAAGACGCGAAGAGCGAGAAAGTGTTGCCAAGGCATGCTTTCAATTTTTGCCTATGAGAGCTAAGCTAGATCTTTTAGGATGGTCGGAAGTTGATATTTTTGCGCATAGCTAACTTTAAAAATTGGCTTTTAATGGAGCAAATTATTGATGCAAGAGGACAAAAGGCGGATAATGTTGGCATTTTGTCCTCTCATCTTTTCAGAAGAATTATACAGAAGTGTTCTTTGATTTGAATTTTAGGCAGTAAAAATCTATTTACGAATTCATATTTTTTATGTTTGTAGCAGCCTTTATTTGAAAAAAGCTATTTTGAGGAGAGGCTAGAAACATAAGGTGAGAGGGCTTAAATCTCTGAAATTGGTATACAGACTAATTGGGGGAGAATATGAAGACAGCAATATAAAAAACAATTCCCATCCTTACCATCATTTTTAATTCTTCTTTATCATTTTCAGAAGTATCTAAAAGCGATATCCGTTAAGTAATGCAGATGACGTATTGCTTTACGCTTTTATTTTTCACATTCTTTAGCGGAGCTACGCTTCTCATGCAAAATAAAACACCCTAAACGGGATATATTTGGATTGCTCATTCATATGCTTTTTTAAGAAATCTTTCTTAAGGTACCCGAGCCCATTATACGGCGGCGCTTATGAATGGTATAGCAATAAAGCCCCTCAATATGATATAAAACCTATTAAGCACGCCCATTTTTACGCTTATGGAAGAGTAACAAGCCGCTAACATCACACATTTTGCCAACACCCAATTTTGTAACAGTCCTTCTCACTGGAGACGTTTCATAAAAGGCATTTTTAGTCCTTTATTGCACCGTTTCACTCCACATAGGTTTCTCCACTTGTAATGTACAAACAAATGGTGTTGGTTGATTCAACATGAGGGAGATTTGGAATAAGAGAATTTTATGGCATTCGGGGTTCTAATTTAATATGAATAACGCTATATTATCATTATAAATCAAAATGTTGGAGGCTTAATATATAAAGATTGACCACGATTACACTGGACAATACAAAGAATGACACCTAGAAAGTGACCTAGAAATAAGCTAGCAGGAGCATGCTTGTGACGAAGTCAAAATGTGATAATAACTTTAGTATTTAAATGGGTTTATTAAGAAAAAAACGCCTTTTCCCCCGAGTTTTATCCATATATCAACTTCATTTATGATAAGTAAGCGAATAATTTTGCTTAAGTGTATCATGAACAAATTTGAAGATAATCTTATGATACGGAGAGCACGCATTAAATAGGAAAAACTATATAAATCAATATATTAATATGAGATTTGTGTAGTTTGTCGTCCCCATACGATACTTCGTGCTTTTATTCATTGCTAAACAAGCGATTTCTGTGTTGGTAGAGCAGGATAATTTGTATTTATTTTTAAATTAAAATGCCCAAAAGCTTTGTTTGTTTTTGAGGATTCTCACTTTTTATCTATAAACATGCTATTTTTTCTGGAAATTTGCAATGAAGACACTAGGTAAAATCCATTATGGATATTTACACGAGGTTAAATTTATGAACATAAAATATTTTATTACGGCTTTTGCTACTTTTTCTTCAATCTCTTTTGCTCAGGGAGCTTCTTTTTTGTCTTCTCAAAAGTTCATAGAGGGCATATTTGCGGTTGTTCCTCCCAGAGATCTTTTTTCTAGTGAGCAGTTGAGCAAGATCTTATCTGAAGTTGTCCAAATGGAACTTTCTTGCACAAATAACAGCCAATGCATGACAGCAGTTAATTTAGTACCTGTATCACATTCTGGCAAAAAGCCTAAAAAAGGACCAGGAAAGAGAAAACGACCAGGCTTATTTGGACGAAGTCCAATGAGTTTTTAAAAAGTAAGAAAACAACATCAAGAGTTCTGACGTATGATCGGGAATTGAAGAAGGGGATATTTTTATCACTTGAAAACAGGGGGGGAGCTATTTGTTTGCGAAGGGTATTATGATTATGCGCCGGGTCGTGAAGGGTACTGTTCGGAAAAGATAAGGGAAGGGAGATTTCGATAAAAGAATATACTGTATAATGGCGGTTGCTCGTTATAAACTCTTATATAACGTGTAGATTTTGGATTACTGTATTATATTATGTCTGTGGCAAATTCCCTCATTTGAAGTTTGGTTATATAAGCCATAGAGATCTTCCTTATTTAAGTATTTTTAGGATACGAGGTGGATAAAGGGCAGGATTTTGTCCATAAAATCTTAAGTTAAGTAAACCACAAGAGCGAGAAACCAAGACAAACTCGCTCGACAAAAATCTGGGCTGTTTGCATACAGGATCTGATGAGGACCACTTCCTCAAAATCGAGGAGGAGGTGTGTGGTCAAGTATAAAAATATTAGACTTTCGATTTTTTTGGGGTATGTTTCGATTATAAATAAAATATTCTTTATTTGTCTACGATTTAAAATATCAAATATCTTTTCTGCCAAACTCATGATTTTAAAAGCAAGATTTTGTCTGAAAACTTTAAGAAAGATTTCTCATTTTTTCAGTTTTAGGGAGAGTTTTTAGATAAGTTTCGATGTTTATCATACCAGTTGTTTGTCATGCGTTGTTTTTTAATTTATTTTATAAAAGAGTATGAAATAGAGCAAGAGCACTTACAAAGAAGGCTGAAGCTTTGAAAAAGACTTTCTATGAGGTTGAGGTAAAAAATGGTCAATCTTTCAAAAACAATAAGTGCTAAAGTAAAAACAAAAAGCAGGTAAGTTGAATGTAATCTTGTTGCAATCCTCTGAAGTCTTCGACAATTTGTTTATGTGTGATACACATCTTTTACAGTAAAAAAAATCTAAAGAGCTATGCACCATTTGGTCTTGCGAATGATGAAGCTAAAAACATTGTTTGTATAAATTTAAATGGAACGGTTGCATTTGGCTTGTTCTCAATATTGTAATAGTTCTCGCTATCCTTGATATTGAGAGCTTTCATAAGAGGCATTTTAGCCTTTTCTTAAACGGTTTCATTCATTTTCTTGTTTGTAAAGGGTAGGCGGATGATTTTGGTTACTTTAAATAAAATGATTTAAGATGAGAGCATTTTTAATATTACAGACGAAAAGATAATTTTTGCATTATAATTAATATGCCATCTTTGCCATAGCCAATAGCAAATGCTTTATACAGGGGAATGTCACAATTTTTTTCAAAATTCATAAATGAAGAGAAAATGTGAGGAGAGGAACTCATTTATGCATGAGCATTGTTTAGTTCTCATTGACTACAGATCAAGCAATTAGGGGTGCTTTGATTGGATTTTTGTTTTTTTTATGAGTGTATCATTTTTGCTACAGATATCTGGAGTTGTGGCTCTATATGATGTGATGTGTTCAAATAAATATTTCAGCTATGGAGAGAAAATATGAATATGAAATGGTTAATAACAGCTTCTGCTTTCGCTTTTGTTTCAGTTTCAGCGGCGCAAGCAGCAGATGTTATTGTTCCCCCGAGTCCAACACCTGTTGCTCCCGTTATTGTTGCCCCAACTTTTTCTTGGACAGGTTTCTACTTTGGTGGGCAGATTGGTGGTTTTTCGGGTAAAACGAAGATGGATATTCTCGCTAAAGGACAAAAGATTCCGGTAAGTGATGATTATTTGCCAAAACTATCAGGTTTCATGGGTGGTCTTTACGCAGGTTCCAATATTGATCTCGGCAATGGCCTTATTTTAGGTGTCGATACAGATATCATGTGGTCTAATAAAGATGACACAAAGACAGGAAAAACATATGTCATTGCTCCAGGTCACATCAATTATATTAACAAGATTTTAAAAGACGCTGCAATTAATATTGGTAAAGATGCGCTTGAAGCTGGTGCTAAACGAACCCACAGTTTTACTTTTAAAGAAAAGTGGGCTGGTGCAACACGTGTACGTATTGGTTTTGCTGCTGAACGCATTATGCCTTATGTTGCTGGTGGTATCGCATATACACAGCTTCAAGATACAGCATCGATTTCAATAACAGAGAAAGATTCAGACAAAGTCATAGCTTCTGGTACCTTATCTGATGAAACAAAGACTCTTGTTGGTTACACCCTTGGTGCGGGCGTTGATTTAGCAATGACCAATAATATTATTGTCCGTGCGGAATATCGTTACTCAGATTTTGGTAAAAAGAAATTCTCAAATGATAAATATGAGACTTCTTACAAAACCAATGATTTCCGTGTTGGTGTTGCTTACAAATTTTAACAGATGGTAAGTTAAATAACAAAGAGGCTCTATCAAGGATAGAGCCTCTATTATTTTCTGTTGCTATATTATCACACATTATATATTTTATAGTGGATGTGGAAAAGCATTATTCAGATTTTATTTAAAATTTTTTTATAAACAATAAAAATAATTACCTTTAAAATCAAAAAGTTATTTATATATACAGTTTGTAATTTGTCGTACAAAACTAAGCTATGAAGCGATTTCGTCTGGGATGTGCTCTCCATTTTCTGTGACTGTATCATTTTTACTACAGCTTTTCTCTGTGTAATCTTGTAGCACTGTGTTCATAAATAAATTAGGAGCAAAATTTATGAATATAAAATCTTTAGTAACAACTTCTGTTATCGCTATGGCAGCAGCTTCTGCGGCACAAGCTGCTGATGTTATCATCCCTCATGAAGTGGCACCAGTTATCACTGCCCCTAGCTTTTCTTGGACAGGTTTTTATATTGGAGGTCAGATTGGTGGTTTTTCAAGTAAAATTGACCTAAAAGATAAGGATAAAGATACTTCAGTTTTTAAAGACTTGTCACCTAAACTTTCAGGTTTGATTGGTGGTTTTTATGCAGGATCCAACTTTGATCTTGGCAACGGTATTATTTTGGGTGTTGAAACAGATGTGATCTGGTCTGGCAAAAAAGATGTACGGTTAGCCACTAAAACTAAAACTCCTGAAACTCCTGAAACTCCTGAAACTCCTGAAACTCCTGAAACTCCTGAAACTCCTCCAACTGGTAGTGAAACTACTCAAACTGGTAATGAAACTACTGGAACAAAGAAACTAAGTGCTAAAAATGCACGTGACTCAGAGGTTGTGGACGTATCAGAAGGTGTTGGTTTTAAACAGAAATGGGCTGGAGCTACGCGCGTACGTGTTGGTTTTGCTGCTGCTGACCGCATTATGCCTTATGTTGCTGGGGGTGTTGCCTATACACAGCTAGAAGCTGCTCATGGACAAGTGAAGGTAGCTGATAAAACTTTTTCTGCAGGTTCATCTGATGAAACAGCAACGATGGTTGGTTTCACTATTGGTGGCGGTATTGATTTTGCAATGACTGATAATGTTCTATTGCGTGCAGAATACCGTTATTCAGATTATGGTAAAAAGAAATTTTTTGCAAAAGAAAAAGAATATAATTTCAAAACCAATGATTTCCGTGTAGGTGTCGCATACAAATTCTAATTTCATAAAAATGAGATTATAAGCAAAAAAAGTATAAAGGCCTCGTTAAACGAGGCTTTTAGTTTATTATCTCTCTATTTTATCTCTTTTAATCCTTTTTATCTCATTATAGTATTTTGTATTATAAGAATTTAAAGGAAAAATTTTTATATTATAGAAGGCAAATAGATATTATAATCTGTTTTATAATGACTATAAAATCTTATAGCGCTATTTTTTTTCTACGAACAAGAAAAAAGCATTCAGTTAACCTCAGAAATTAAGAAAAGATCATACAATGATCAACTTTATTTTTCTTTTATAGGCCAAGTGAGAGCAATCGTATTGCGTATATCTGTTGGATTAATCTCTGAAAGGGAAATACAGTCTCTCATTGGAGAAGAATATAAAGTTATAAAAATAGAAATTATTTTCCAACCTTACTATCTCATTTTAATTCGGCTTTGCAGCTTTTAAAAGCATTTAGAACAATGTCCTTTAAATAATAAACATGACGCATTGTCTTGTTTTTTTGGTTATTGCGTTCTTTTAATGAGATTATACTCTTCATACAAAACAGAATATATTTGTTATTGTATATTAAGACGCTTGTTTTACGATACATTTCTCAATGTTTTTTCCCATTTCGGGGCTGTGTTTGTGAATGGTGTAGAGGCAAATTTCCTATGAAATAATATAAAATCTCTTAAGCACTATTACCTTTACGCTTAATAAAACAAGAGTGAACTGACAATATTACACACTTTGTTAGCCAGCAAGGTTGTGGACAGACACCTTGAACTTAAGAGCGTTCATAAGAAGCGTTTAATCCTTTCTTTAATGTTTTATTAACACGCTCATCCTATTTGTGGCATACAAAAGCATGGTTTTGATTGCTTCAACATGGAACAGGTTTCAAATGAGAAAATCCTACAATATTAGTTTTTTTATTAAACATACAAAATAAAAAATTGCCCTTATAGGTCAAAGTAACGTGGTACGATGAAAATATTTATGCAAAGAATCTAAAATTTTTTTTGCGAATGTTTGATTTAATGGAACTTTGAGGATGCTTGGCTTGAAAAAAGGCAATGATTGGTTTCGTGCCTTTCGCTGGCATTGATTTTGCAATAACAGACGATATTCTGTTGTGCGCAGAATATCGTTATCTAGATTTCAATAAAAGAAATTTATAAAAAATTTTATCATTAACAGTTGCGCAAAAATTTAATGAAAATGAATCCAACTTTAAGACACATAATTTTAGTATGATTGAGTTGATAAATTCTCATTGTCTAAAAAATTAAAGAGTTAAGAAGCCTTATTTTCAAAATTTCTTTATTTTTTTGTGAGTGTGTCATTTTTGCTACAGATCTTTCAAAAAAGATGCTCTATATACACTTCATTTTGGATATTTGGAGAGATTTTATGAACACGAAACGTTTAATAACAGCGTCTATTTTTTCTTTAATTTCAGCGTCTACAGCACTCGCTGCTGATGTACTGATTCCTCATCAGCCAGCATCATCGACTTCTTCTACCATTGTTGCGCCTACTTTTTCATGGACGGGTCTTTATTTAGGTGTCCAGGCTGGGGGCTTTTCAAGCAAGGCTGATTTGGCTCTTGTTGGTCAAGAAAAGAGTTTCCCATTGGATAAAGAATTCTCTCCTAAACTTTCAGGTTTTGCAGGTGGTTTTTATGCAGGGTCTAATATTGATCTCGGTGACAGCTTTATTTTTGGTATCGATACAGATTTAATGTTATCTGGAAAAAAACACACAAAGACCATTACTATAGGTGCAGCTGATAACATTACAGTAGAAAATGCAGTAGGAAGGTCCCGCAGGTCAGCATCACCAAGCACTCCACAAAAAGCTGCTTTAGAAAGTTCTGCGCCAGTATTGCCTAGACAGGCGACATCAACAAAACCTGCAACAACAGTAAGTACAGGAAATCCAGCATCAGGCGCGGAAACTTCGCCAGCAGCAAATGGAGGAACTACAGTAACAAAGTCTACTGAAACACGATCCAATCAAACACAAGCTAGACAAGTAAATTCATCTCAATCACCAAATGCAAGCACAGGACAACCGAATCAATTAGCAAGAACTGACAATTCTGGCAATGTTAATTCTTCAATAACAGTAAAAAAATCAGGAGTTTCAACACCATCACCATCATCAACACCATCATCAAACACGACATCTAAATTGCCAGAAACATCATCAGCCTCCTCCGAACAAGGTGCAAGGTCAGAGCAATCATCATCGTCTACTAAAACGGTTAAAGAAACACCAGCATCATCTGCTTCATCAACAAGATCAGAAACAAGCCAACTAGCGGCGAGTACAGATACATCGGGACGATCATTAACAGAAAGAACAGTGCCAAGTCGTAACCTTGTACTGTCAAGATCAAAGGTATCTGGATCAGAGACAAACACTTCCAATGGAACAAGCGGAGCACACGGAGGTTATCATAGTGCCCATGGTGGTGGATATGCTTATTCGCATGGTACATCTCAGTCAGGTGGACATGGTTCTGGTGCTCGTGGGCATAATGCTAATCCGCATTCCCGTTCTCATGGAGCACAAAGTACACAAGCGGCGGATAAGAATGAATCCAGTGTATATGGTATAGAACAAATGAGAAGGATGGCTTCTGAACTTGGTCTTGAACAAGGAGATGAAGTTGAGACTTTAGATCATACTTTTAAGCAAAATTGGGGTGGTGCTACGCGGGTGCGTATCGGTTTTGCTGCTGATCGCTTTATGCCTTATCTTGCGGGTGGTATTGCTTATGGGCAGTTCCAAGACACTATATCAATATCCGTTAAGGATGAGGAGGGAACAGTTGTTTCTTCTAAGAACTTAACTGATGAAACAAAAACTATGATTGGTTACACTCTTGGTGGTGGTGTTGATTTCTCAGTGCTAGATAATGTGATTGTACGTGCAGAATATCGTTATTCCGATTTTGGTAAAAAGAAATTTTCGAAGGAAAAACTTGAAGTTAACTACAAAACTAATGATTTCCGTGTTGGTGTAGCTTATAAATTCTAATCTTTTTTAAAAGTAAATTTCTAAGAGGCTCCACTATCCGGTGGAGCCTTTATCTTTTAAAGATCATTTTTTGGTTTCTTTTCTTGTGAATTTCATGATAAAGCCCATAGAGTGTGATGATGTATTTTCTTGATCGCTGCTTAATACGAATGATAAGCTCGGCTTTCCCTATAGATAAAAACCAGAGTTGCAGAGTTCAGGGAAGTTATGCAAAAATGAAATCGTAAAAGTGGACAGGAATATTTCACAATGACTGTGAAAAGTGAAACAATAGATTATTCAAAAACTCTTTATCTCCCACAGACAAATTTTCCTATGCGTGCAGGGCTTCCGCAAAAAGAGCTTGAGTTAATGGCGCGGTGGGAAAATATAGGGCTTTATGCGCAATTGCGCCAACAAGCAAAAGATCGTCCATTTTATATTCTTCATGACGGCCCACCTTATGCAAATGGCCATATTCATATCGGGCATGCTTTAAATAAAGTTCTAAAGGATGTGGTTGTCCGTTCATTTCAAATGCGGGGGTTTAATGCAAATTATGTTCCTGGTTGGGATTGCCATGGGCTTCCAATTGAATGGAAAATTGAAGAAAAATATCGCGCACAAGGAAAAAACAAAGACGAAGTCCCTCTTAACGAGTTTCGTCAAGAATGCCGTGAATTTGCACAACATTGGGTAACCGTTCAAAGTGAAGAATTTAAACGTCTTGGTGTCGTGGGAGATTTTAAGGCACCTTACACCACAATGGCTTTTCACGCAGAAGCACGCATTGCGAGCGAATTGATAAAATTTGCTATGTCAGATCAGATTTATCGTGGTTCTAAGCCGGTGATGTGGTCTGTTGTGGAGCGTACAGCTTTGGCAGAGGCAGAGATTGAATATCATGATCATGAATCAGAGGTGATTTGGGTTAAGTTTCCTATTTTTGAAGCAAGTTCTGATGATTTATATGGTGCTTATGTTGTCATTTGGACAACAACACCATGGACAATTCCAGGCAATCGTGCAGTGAGTTATTCTTCGCAGATTTCTTATGGTTTTTACGAAGTTGAAAGTGCTGAAAATGATTTTGGTCCTCAAGTGGGAGAAAGGCTTCTTTTTGCAGATGCTTTAGCGATGAGTTGTGCAGAAAAAGCCAAACTTGTTTTGAAACGTTTACGTACTGTTTCTGCTGACGAATTGAAAGCTCTTATTCTTTCTCATCCATTGAAAGGTTTGGCTGGAGCGTATAATTATAAGATTGCGCTACTTGAGGGCGCCCATGTGACAGAGAGTGCGGGGACAGGTTTTGTGCATACAGCACCAAGCCATGGGCGTGAGGACTTTGAAATTTGGAATGATTATAAGCTTTTATTAGAGCAAATGGGGATTGATTCATCAATACCGTTTCCTGTTGATGATGCGGGTTTCTATACAAAAGATGTTCCAGGTTTGGGACCGGATCGTGAAGGGGGGCCGGCACGTGTTATTGACGATAATGGAAAAATGGGTGATGCCAATAAAGAAGTCATTAATGCTTTAATTAAAGCAAATCGATTGTTTGCGCGCGGGCGTTTAAAGCATTCCTATCCCCATAGTTGGCGTTCGAAAAAACCAGTTATTTTTCGCAATACACCGCAGTGGTTTATTTCAATGGATAAAGATTTGGGGGATGGTTCAACTTTACGCAGTCGGGCTTTGGAAGCTGTTTCAAAAACGCGTTTTGTGCCATCTTCTGGACAAAACCGCCTTGCTTCTATGATAGAAGATCGTCCTGATTGGGTTCTTTCTCGTCAACGTTCTTGGGGAGTTCCTATTTGTATTTTTGCCAATGAGGATGGTGTTGTTTTAAAAGATGAAGGCGTGAACGAGCGTATTTTACGAGCTTTTGAAGTAGAAGGGGCAGATGCATGGTTTGCTGAAGGAGCGCGTGAGCGTTTTTTAGGTGAGCGTGCCCATGAGTCTTGGATGCAGGTTTATGATATTCTGGATGTTTGGTTTGATTCTGGAGCAAGTCATAGCTTTGTGTTAGAAGATCGGGCTGATTTGCAATGGCCTGCTGATGTTTATTTTGAAGGCTCAGATCAACATCGTGGATGGTTCCAATCTTCTCTTTTGGAAAGCTGTGGTACGCGTGCTTGTTCTCCCTATAAGACAGTGATCACACATGGTTTTACTTTGGATGAGAATGGTAAGAAAATGTCTAAGTCTTTAGGCAATACGGTTGTTCCGCAGGAAATTATTAAAACATCTGGTGCTGATATTTTTCGTCTCTGGGTCATGACAACTGATTATTGGGAAGATCAGCGTTTAGGCAAAAAAATCCTTCAAACAAATGTGGATTCATATCGTAAACTACGCAATGCAATTCGTTGGATGCTTGGAACTTTAGCGTATGATGAAGGAGAAGAAATATCTTATGACGCACTGCCAGATCTTGAAAAATTGATTTTACATCGGCTTTTTGAACTGGATCAGTTGGTTAATCGCGCCTACGACGAATTTGATTTTAAAAAAATTATGCGTGCATTATTAGATTTTTCAATCATTGAATTATCGGCATTTTATTTTGATATCCGTAAGGATTCTCTTTATTGCGATGCTCCTTCGTCACAAAAACGTAAAGCTTCTTTGCAGGTTGTTCGTGAGATTTTTGAACGAATGGTGACATGGCTTGCTCCGATGTTGCCTTTTACGATGGAAGAAGCTTGGTTAGAGCGTTATCCAGAAAGCCAATCGGTTCATTTAGAACAATTTCGCTCTGTACCAGAAGAATGGCAAAACCAATCTTTGGCTGAGCGTTGGAAAAAAATTCGGCAGGTCCGTAAAGTTGTGACAGGTGCTTTAGAGCTTGAACGGGCTGATAAGCGTATTGGATCTTCGTTAGAAGCAGCTCCTATCGTTTTTATTTCCAATCCAGTTTTACGAGAAGCATTAGAAAATGTAGATATGGCGGAAATCTGTATCACCAGTGCTCTTACAATGACGCAGGATACAATGCCTTCCGATGCTTTTACTTTGAATGATGTTGAAGGTGTTGGTGTATATCCAGAGAAGGCGTTGGGGAAAAAGTGTGCGCGATCATGGCGTTATACACAAGATGTTGGGAGTGATCCCACTTATCCAGATGTTTCTGCTCGTGATGCAGCTGCTTTGCGAGAATTAAAAATTCTTGGCAAGATTTAAAATTTTACATCAAAGGAAAGAAATGCAAGTAGATTTCTGATATTGATGAATATCGTTTTTTGTGGTACGAGGTAAATTCCGTTGTTTTATCTGCAGGGGGGAAATTTGTGTATGGACCATTCTCTCATAAATAGCGGGAGTATTAATCGGCCATATACTTGGGAAATGGAATAAGCAGTGAGAAAACGTGAAGTAAAAATATTTCCAGCAGGAATTTTAGGTATATGCTTGGTTTTAACTGGATGCAGTTTATCTGCTCCTACCTATGGGACAAATAAACCGGTTTCAATACAGTTTTTTGAAGATGTTGCTAATATTGCTTCATTAACACCAGTAAATAACAGCAGTCAGATCGTTATGAAACCCCGTCAAGAACTTGTAATACCAGGCCCTAGCTCACGCAAATTTTTACCGTTGCCACAACAGGAGAGATCTGCCAATAAAATAGCGGCATCGAAACAGCATCAAGGAAGCCCTTCTTTTCCGCACAAAGGGTCTTCAGTTAATGGCGTTAGTTCAGAAAATCCTTCACAGTTGAATGCAAAACAACGACAAGAATATTTACGTCGTCAGAGAGCACAAGTTGGAAGTCCAAAATATCGTCGTTATCTCACGGAACCGCCTTTAAGTTATCGCCAACCGGCAAAGACTGCACCTATTGGTCGATAGGGAAAAGGAAAAATATTAAAGAATTAAAGTATGTGAGGTGTTCTTCCTATTACTTATAATATCAAGTTCTCGTTCACGCAGATCTTTACTTTTTCAGCAAGGAGATCTTTATTTCCATGAAATAGCAATATAGCAATAGCATCGAGAGAGTGATTCTGCGTTTTTCTCAAAAGAAATATCTCTCAAGGTTTTTGACTCCATTTCACATCCTCGCTCGTGTGGATGGTATAACGTAAAATCCATTGTGCACCACCATTTTATGCTTATGAAAGAGCAGGTTTGTATCATCATTGTATTTGCCAGCCTCTAATTTTGTGATAGCCTTTGCGCTTGCAAGAGTCTTCATAAGGGACATTTTTAGTCTTTTCTAAATAGTTTTTTATACAGATGGGAATTCAGCTTGTGACGTACAAGAAAGAGTTTTTTATTGGTTTACTATAAACAGATTTGAAATGAGAGTATTCTACGATATTTTTGGATTGTATATTTATATACAAAACTAATGAATTATTCTCATAAAGAATGCATCATCTCATAGAAGCAATATGCAGCGTTAAAAGAGGTTTAGAGAAAAAGTATTTCGAAATAGCTTTCAATATATCAGAAGATATAGAATTTTTTCTAAAGAGTGAAAGTTATAGATGAAGAATTGTTTTTAGGATCGCTTTTGAATAAAGAAATCTTTTAATAATTGAGCAGCTTCTTTTTCTTTAAAACCAGAATAAATTTCAGGTTTGTGATGACAGGTTGGTTGCTGATAAAAACGTGGGCCATTTTCTATAGCTCCTCCTTTGGGATCATTTGTTGCATAATAGAGACGTCGTATGCGTGCAAATGAAATGGCAGCAGCACACATGGCACAAGGCTCAAGTGTCACATAAAGATCACAATCCGGAAGCCTTTCACTTTGTAATGTTTCACAAGCCATACGAATTACGCGTATTTCTGCATGTCCTGTAGGGTCATATGCTGTTTTTATGAAGTTCCCAGCACGTGCGATGATAGTTTTTCCACGTGTAATGACAGCGCCTACGGGAACTTCATCTTTTTTTGCAGCCCACTGCGCTTCCAAAAGGGCTATTTCCATGGGTGTCAAAGTCATAATGTTCTTTCTACTGGCAGCATAGAGAATTTAAAGATTTCTAGATAAGGAATGCTATAAAATGAATAATTTATTATTCTTTTATAATGAGAGGAATACCTTTATTTTTTAAGTGTTTAAAACAAACTTGCAAATCAATAAATACATTACTGTCTTTAAAGGATAGAAAATAATAAATGATTATGCTACGTCCTCTTTCAGGATAAGCAGTATGGTGCATGTGAATAATTTTCTGAACATACTGACAAAGATTGGTTTGAAACGCAAATGAATGAAAATAATGAGAGTGAACGGATTGCTAAAAGGTTAGCGCGTGCTGGTGTTGCCTCACGTCGAGATGCAGAAATGATGATTGTTGCAGGACGTGTTTCCGTGAATGGTACAGTTGTGACAACGCCTGCTTTTAATGTTAGCCGCTCTGATGTTATTAAAGTTGATGGCAAACCTTTATCTCCGATAGAACGAACGCGCTTATGGCTTTACCATAAACCAGCAGGGCTTGTCACGACGAACCGTGATCCTGAAGGCAGACCTACAGTATTTAGTCATTTACCAAAGGGAATGCCGCGCGTTGTTTCTGTTGGAAGGCTTGACATTAACACGGAAGGGCTTTTGCTCTTAACCAATGATGGTGGCTTAGCGCGCGTATTAGAACTTCCTGTAACGGGGTGGGTTCGCAAATATCGCGTTCGTGCCCATGGAAGAGTAAAGCAGAGTGCACTGGATAACCTTAAAAATGGTATTGCGATTAATGGTATTTTTTATGGTTCGATTGAAGCCTCAATTGAACGCGAACAAGGGGCTAATATATGGCTTTCTATCGCTTTGCGAGAAGGAAAAAATCGTGAAATAAAGAATGTTTTAGGGGCATTGGGATTATCGGTTAATCGTTTAATACGTGTATCTTATGGTCCATTTCATCTCTCTGATTTAAAAGAAGGAGCCGTACAAGAATTAAAAGGTCGGATGTTACGAGATCAGTTGGGAGAGCGTTTGATTATGCAAGCCAATGCAGATTTTGATGCTCCTATTCTGAAACCCTTTTCAAATTCTCCAGTTATTGCGGAAAAGCAAAGCCAGAAGGATGTTTCTGTTGCAAATGATGGTTGGGTTTTCTCAAGCGAAAGAGTGATACGGCGCAGATCAAATGATGGTTCTGTTGAGCATGATCGCGCACGATTAAGAGCAAAGTCTCATGAGAATATGAATAAGGGGAAAAGTGAAGAAGGAAAAGCAGAGCGTTTTCTACCACGTTCTCGCCGCGCGAATGTTTGGATGGCTCCTGGTGCCCGTCCGCAGAGTGCACGGAGGAAGCCATCTTATAATGAGGAAAAATCGCATGATCATAAGGGCGATACGGCTGATAAAAAATCCTTTTATCGGGGCAAGGAAAAACGACAAGACAATCACTTGCAGAAAGGGAAGAAGGGAAGTTTTGTTCAAAAACATGGCAAAACATCTTATGAAGAGACGCATACCTTTGGTAAGAAAGATCGCTTTTTAAAGGATAAAGAGAAAATGATAAAAGGTGGTCGTGATGAGCGTTCTTTTGAGAGAAAGGACAAGATAAAATCGTTTAGTGGTGCTATGAAAAAATCTAAACCACATCGTGATGGTGCAAAAACTTCGAAGCGATTTGGAGGTCCACGTGCGGATCATCGGCGGTAAATTTGCTGGGCGTGTTTTGTTTTCTCCTATTGATCAGTCGATTCGTCCGACGAGTGATCGTACGCGTGAAAGCCTTTTTAATATTCTTTCTAGCCGTGAAGAACAGTTTTGGACCAATAAACGCATCCTTGATCTGTTTGCTGGTACTGGTGCTTTAGGCATCGAAGCACTTTCACGTGGCGCAAAGGCGGCTGTTTTTGTTGAAAATTCGGTTGAGGGGCGTGGATTGCTTCAAAAAAATATCGAAGCCTTTGAATTACAGTCTATTGGGAGGATTTTGCGTCGTGATGCAACCAAACTTGGCAATATTGGAACAATGCTTCCATTTGATGTTATCTGTGCTGATCCTCCCTATAGCCGTTGTTTAGGTGAACGTGCTTTTGTAGAAGCTTTACGAGGGGGGTGGGCAAAAGCGGATACACTCTTCGTACTTGAAGAAAAGAAAGATACAATCATTCATTTACCTGACGTGTTTTATCTCGATGATGAGCGTTTTTATGGTGAGACAGCAATACGCCTTTATAAATTACGATCGCTGATATCTTGAGAAAGCTCTTTTTTATCCGGTAGGACGAAAAAACGCTTCTTTACAGTTTCCTTTATTTTATATGGTTTCTTTAAAGGTTAAGAAGAAAATCAATAAAAGATTCTCATGTTAAAAAATTGATGCATTTTAATTTTATTATGCTTTTTGTCCCAATTCCTCTATTTTTTGAAGCTTTTTTATAACTCCAAGAGCAAATCTTTTACATTATAATAGAGAGAGAGGTTCTCTAATCTTCTATTCAGTCAAAAATTGCTTTGAGGTAGATACTATTACACCCGAATGGGCAATATGTGTTGCTGCTAATTTTTGTAAGTTATGTGCTGATTTGTTAATTTCAGCGACATTAAAAGCGAAACAGATTGCCAAAGCTTTCGTATATTATGGGCTTTACTACCGCTGAATGTTTCTTCTCGAATAGGATATATATTTCACGACAACAGTTATGATACCTTTTTGTCTCATTTCTTTCGGTAGAACATTAATCATAAACATTTTATCAACAGTGGACAACTTTAATTTATGTAGTCTACATTTATATCTTAAATGGTGTGTAAATTCTATCTTTTTTATTGTATGAAATTAAAAAACAGATATTTTTATTTAAGGTAGACAATAATATTCATTTACAGTGAAAATTTATTTATGTGTTTATTTTGTAATATCGCTTGTTGATTTAATCATTACCTATTAAATACACTTGAGAATATTAAATATCTTATCGTTGTGCAGCTTTAAGGGTAATTGATATATTACTTCTTGTCACTAAAGATAAGTGATTTTGTAAAAAGGGGAGATTATCATGTTTAAATGGACACACAGCGAAGAAATTAGTACAGAAGCAAGTGCAGAGCAGATTTGGTCTATGTGGGAAGACGTAGCAACATGGCCTTGCTGGGATCATGAACTTGAGTGGGTAGAACTTTCTGGTGCTTTCAAAGAAGGCACTGTAGGGCGCATGAAACCTAAAAAAGGACCGAAAGTAACTTTTATGCTTGATAAAGTGATAAAAAACGTTTGTTTTTCTGATTATGCCAAACTTCCTTTTACACGTATGCGTTTTGATCATGAATATATTTGTTCAAAAGAATCTGCTTCTTCAAATAATAAAATTCGTCATACTGTAACGATGTCTGGTTTACTTTCTCCTTTCTTTGGAATAATTATTGGATCGAAAATTAAATTACATCTTCGCGATGCAATGATTGAAATGAGCAGACGTGCTCTTATTGGAAATAAAACTATTTGATGTGTATTCATAAAGAAGTTGATCTTTTAAAAAGCTGCAGAAACTAAACTCATATTAGAAAAAATCAGTTGTGAATATATGACAAGTCGATGAACTACGGAATATTTTCAGTTAGTCATTGAAATTGTACCAAATCATCTTACGAGCTTAATTTTTTCTAAGGATCTTATAAATTTATTGAATTTTATTTTTATATAAAAACTTATAAGGTGCTTTATGGATAGATTTTTAATGGAAAGAATTTTATGACATTCAGCTCTTTTATGCAAATAACAAAACAGTAAATTATTTTTGTAAATCAAATATTTGATTGAAAAACTATAAGAGCATTTTTTTGATCACTTTTCTAGAGAGTATAGCTCTAAAAGATTCTAGAAGATAAAATAAGCATACACTTTACTCCCGTAAAAATAAATCTTGTATCTATATGTTTGGTTCAAATGTTTTAAAAACTGAATTTTTAAAATATTAATAGATATCCCCGCTTCGACAAATTTTTTATATCTGTTAAGACAATTATAAGCGATAAATTTGCCAAAACTAATTGAGCGAATGTGCTTATTGCAAACTTAATTAAGGCATAGATACAATGTTGAGTTTCGTACAAAACTTTTATTGATTATCACTTTCTGACAATATCACGCTTCTTCATTTTTTAATGGAGGGATGAGAAGGAGAATACTAAATCAAAATCTATCCAGTGTCTAGAGATTTTTGTTTCAAGGAAAAAAGAATTTCGTCAAATTATGCTTGGCTCAATAACAAAGTAAACAATCAAGGATGATGAAGAAGAAAAGATGAATGGCTTTCTACTAGACGCACTAAACCTGAGAAAAAATGTTACAATTATAACTTATTTTTACAATTATAAAAAAGGCGTTTTCTATGACATTACTGATTATGGAGATAAAGAAGGTTATGATAATTCATTTTGTTGAAATCATTAAATGAAAGGAAATATTTTCTACGCTGTTGATGTTTTATTTCATAGACACGATTGCTTTTCTCTTATGAGAGAGCTTGTAGAAGTAAGAAGTGTTCAAAAAGAGAAGTCGTTTTCTTGGTTTTTGCTTGAGAATTAAAGAATGCTATAGGAATGAGGAACGTTATTTGACACTCCAGAGGACAAAAGGTGTGTGGTTTAGGTCGTTTTATGCTTTTTGAATTTTTGAGGATTTTTGCTTAAATCCAAGTGTTATCGCTAAGCCTTCTATTGATTTACGAGGTTTTCTGTTGATCTGATTGTGAGTTGCAGATTTGGCTTTTAAAATGATAAGAGCTCATGAGAAACCTTGAAACTAAAGAGATTTTACGACATATTGCGTTTTTTCATAAAGAAGTTAAAAGGGAAGTAACTTGGTGCATTAAAAGAAAAAGAATGCATGAGATATACGTAATCCTATGAATAAACAGATAAGAGTTATATTCTGATTTGTATAAATTTGTCAGAGTGCTTATCAATATAAATAATAAAATATTTTAGGGAGTCTATAATGACTGACAAGAACCAGATTGAGAAAGCGGTTTCGTTGGTTGAAGCAGCAAGGCGTTCTGGGGCGGATGCTGCTGATGCTGTTATTGTTCATACACATTCCACCAGTGTATCTGTTCGCTTTGGGAAAGTCGAATCGACAGAAGCAGCTGAGAGCAGTGATTTTACTCTAAGGGTTTTTGTTGGAAAGAAAGTAGCAAGTGTTTCTGCTAATTTAGCGTCTTATCCACAAGAACTCGCAGAACGTGCTGTTGCAATGGCTAAAGCTTCTCCCGATAGTTTATTTGAGGGGTTGGCAGATAAAGAGTGTTTGGTTAAGCATCCTAAAGATCTTGATCTTTTTGATGATTTTGTACCAAGCAGCCATTTTTTAACAGAAGATGCTTTAAAAACAGAAGCAGCAGCTCTTGAAGTTAAAGGCGTAAGCAATTCTGGCGGTGCTGCAACAGCTTATGGCCGTAGTGGGTTTATTCTTGTGACCAGCGATGGTTTTTGTGGAGCCTATCGCTCCAGTTGCTTTTCACGTTCTTGCAGTGCTCTTGCGGGGGAAGGGACACAGATGGAGCGGGATTATGATTATACAACAGCCTTACATTTTTCTGATTTAGAGGCTGCAGAAACTGTGGGAAAGAATGCAGGGCTTGGTGCAGTTCGACGTTTGGGGGCAGTTCGTGCAGCGACAGGGGATGTCGATGTTATTTTTAATCCGCGTACGGCTCGCGGGATTGCAGGGCATATCGCATCGATGGTCAATGGAGCTTCTGTGGTTCGTAAAACGAGTCTTTTACAGAATCTCTTAGGCAAGGCAGTGATGAAGCCGGATGTTAATGTAACCGATCACCCTTTGCGATTACGCGGAAATGCTTCTCATCCTTTTGATGGAGAAGGGGTAGAGGGGCAACCACTCAATATTATTGAAAATGGTATTTTAAAAAATTGGTTTCTTTCGTCATCTACAGCACGTGAATTGGGGCTTAAAACAAATGGACGTGGTGTGCGTTCGGGGTCATTGGTGCAGCCGACAAGTACAAATTTTGCTATTGAACCGGGTTTAATATCGCCTTGCGATATGATAAAAAATTTACGAAGTGGATTTTATGTAACAGAATTATTCGGCCATGGCATTGATTTTATTACGGGTCAATATAGTCGGGGTGCTTCGGGTTTTTGGATTGAAAATGGTGAAATTTCTTATCCTGTGAGTGAAGTAACGCTAGGTTCTGATTTGCTTCATATGTTAGCACATTTAACACCTGCCAATGATATTGATCGGCGTTATGGGACAGCGGCTCCAACATTATTAATTGAAGGGATGACACTTGCAGGAACATAACACGCATCATTCTTCTGATTTAAATCTTTTGCGTAACGTTTGTCGAGAGGCAGGAGATTTAGCAATGCGGTATTTTGGAGGCACGTTGGATGTTTGGATGAAAGAGGGGAATTCACCGGTTAGTGAGGCAGATTTTGCTGTTGATCATTTTTTGAAAGAAAAGCTTCTTGGAGCACGTCCAAACTATGGATGGATTTCAGAAGAAACAAAAGATAATCGAGAACAACGAGATTATAAACGCTCCTTTGTGGTTGATCCTATTGATGGAACACGAGGTTTTCTTTCTGGCAGTCCTTATTGGTGTATTTCGGTTGCCATTATTGAGAATGGGCGCCCTATTGTGGGCGTTTTACAGTGTCCGGCTCAAGGAGATGTTTATGCAGCGGTCACGGGTGGAGGGGCAACATTAAATGGGATAAAACTTCCTCGTTTAGCCTTTCAGGTTCATCGAAAATATAAAATCTCGCTTGATAAATCGCTCGCACAAAAATTACCAGATGATTTTCGCAATCGCATCAGTCTTTACCATTATCTTCCTTCTCTTGCTTATCGTCTTGTTCTTGTTGCTCAAGATGAGATCGATATCGTATTAGTTCGTCCGAATTGTCATGAATGGGATATTGCCGCGGCTGATCTTATTTTGCAGGAGTGTGGAGGGTGCTTTTTATCGCTTGATGCCCCTTTACTATCTTACGGAACTGAACCTTATCGATATGGACTTTTAATTGCTGGTAAAAATAATTGCTGTCAAGATATGATTGATATTGTTCATCAAGCAAAGTTAGTTTAATCACATAAAAGCGTGCTAGAATTATCTGAGGATATGGAGACACATATGACTGAAACCAACGAAAAAAAACAATATTTACATCTTGTATTTGGTGGTGAGTTAAAAAATCTTAAGAGCAATCAATTTAAGAATCCTGATGATTTAGATGTGGTTGGTATTTTTTCAAATTATCAATCCGCTCAAGAAGCATGGCAGGCAAAAGCACAAAGCAGTGTAGATAATGCATTACAACGTTATTACATCGTAGATTTGCATCAATTTCTTGATGCTGAAACAGATGATGCAGAGTGAAGCTTGAATATTTGGTCATTATATCCGCTACCTCACGCTTGTTTATCGTGCTCTCTCATAAGCGTGTTCTTTTAAAGAATAGAACGCCATAGAACAAAATGCTATTGTTGTTGTAAATTCATAGACTTTCTTAAGAAAATATTTCTCAAGGTATCCAATTCATTTCATAATGGTGTTCGCGCAAGGTACAATCCATTATTGCATCATCATATTTGCACTTAAAATATTAATAAAAATGCAGGCTTACATTATTATGCACTTTGCTAGCCCAAAGTATGAGGATAAAATTTAGCACTTGAGATAGAGCATAAGAGGCATTTTTACTCCTTTTTTCAGTATTTTTTTATATATCTCCTATCCACCAGTTGTGCGTAAGCAAAAAGTTTTGATTGTTTCAACATAAGAAAGTTTTATGCTATTCAAGGGCAAGTTACGCAATGGGAAATAATTATACATCAATATATTGCCTCATTATGCGAATATAGTGTGATTAAGTTTTTGAATTTTATGTCAGAGTGAGTAAAAAAGTTCAAAAAGACGGTATATTTTTAAGCACCTTTGGTAAAATAAGGAGCATTTACTAGCGACAGGTGGTTTGCGCAAGTGTTTGTTGTGAAAGCAATGGGGGATGCTCTTTTATTTATAAGATAAATTTAGATGACAATTGCAAAGGCACGAAGGAACTTGTAATTCATTTATTATTATCGTTTTTTTTCATAAGGAGTATTGTATTGGAATTTTCTTTTTTCTCAAAGTGAGGAAGTTGTTCCTCTATTTTTCTTAGTTGTGCAAAATAAATATGGAGTTTACAAAACAGTGTGAGCGTAACGTGATTGTGATTGGAATGGAATAATGTCTAGCATATCACGTTCATAAAAAATTCAGTATTATTAACATTTGAAATACCTTTAAATCTGAAAAAATATGGCTATGAATTTGGATATTGCATATGAAATAGTAGAGAAAGCTGTAACAGAGGCATTGTATAGTCAATGATCTATTTCTATTATTCTATTGTATCTATGCTATTTTTATAGGAAAGTTTAAAAAGATAGGGATAAAATTATATTTCTTTTTCTTTAGTGCCTTCAATTTTCCCATGGGAGAAATATTCTTTATCCAAGATACGGATGGTATTAAAAAAATCTGGATGCAACCAATAGTATTGATAAATTTCTTAACAAAATAAGCCTATAGATATCTCAAAACAGCTAATGAGGTGATTTTAAATGGTAGAATTAAAGGCACATGCGGCTCTTTTAACCTATCGGATGATTGGCTTTTTCTTATATCCTGTTATCCCTTTTTACTTGTTTTTTCGTGCTATCCGTGGAAAAGAAGAGTGGTGTCGCAAAAAAGAGCGTTTAGGTAAAAGCTCCCTTCGACGTCCCCAAGGTTCGTTAGTTTGGTTGCATGCAGCAAGTGTTGGAGAAACACTTGCGCTTGTTCCTCTTATAAATCATATTTTATCATTAAAAATCAATGTGTTATTGACAACCGGGACTGTGACCTCTTCCTCTCTTGTGAAAAAACATTTTGGTCATCGGTTAATTCATCAATATGCTCCTTTGGATTTAGATTTTGTTGTGCGGCGTTTTATTCGTCGTTGGAAGCCTGATCTCGTTTTGATTTGTGAATCGGAAATTTGGCCTCTTCGTATTAAAGAACTTGCTAAAATGGATATTCCACAGATTTTGGTTAATGCTCATATGTCTGAACGTTCTTTTAAAGCTTGGAAAAAACAGCACGTTCTTGCTAAACATATTTTTAAGGATATTGATTTGGCGATTAGTCAAAACGAAAGAGATGTTATTTATTATCATACACTTGGCGTAAAATCTGTAACGTTTTCTGGTAATCTCAAGGCTGATGTTTTTTTGGTTGAAGATCAAGCATTGCTTGCACGTTATCGTAATGCTATCGGCAACCGCCCAGTTTGGGCCGCTGTTTCAACGCATGAAGGGGAAGAGGAGATTGCTTTTGAGGTTCATAAGATTGTTAAAAATTATTTGCCAGATTTATTAACAATTATTGTGCCTCGACATCCTGAACGTTTAGAAGATCTTATCAAAAAATGTGACAATCAGAGTTTACGTTTTATTCGGAGAAGTAGAAATACTCTTCCAGATATGAATACCGACATTTTATGGGGCGATACGATTGGAGAAATGGGACTTTTTCTTCGTTTATCCAAAGTTTCTTTCGTTGGTAAGTCGTTATGTGGAAAGGGAGGACATAATCCATTAGAATTGGCTTTACTCGGCTCCGCTATTTTAACGGGGCCTCATGTTTCAAATTTTCAAGAGATGTTCGAACAATTTTTAATGCGTGATGCAGCATGTATGGTTCAAGATACAAAACAGCTTGCGATTCAGGTGTATAAACTTTTAACCAATGAAACACGGCGACAAGAAATGGTTGATAAGGCCCATGAGGTTGCAACAGATATGGCAGGAGCACTTGAGCGCACGTTAAAGATTTTAGACCCGTTTTTACAACCCCTTGTCATACAAACAGGTTTACATCAGCGTCAGGGTGGATATGCATATTAGTGCCCCTCATTTTTGGTGGAAAAATAAAAGCTTTTTACGTTTTTTATTAGCTCCAATTTCATGGGGGTATGGCTATTTTTCATGTCGTTTTATGGGAAGACAGCCCCCCGTAATTGATCTTCCGGTTTTATGTATTGGGAATTTTACATGTGGTGGTACGGGTAAAACGCCGGTTGTTATTGCTTTTGCCAAAGTGGCGAAAGAACTTGGTTTTGTCCCTGGTGTTGTATCACGGGGTTATGGTGGAGCAGTTAAAGGAGTGCATCTTGTAAATGAAAAATATGACACCGCGCGCGATGTTGGAGATGAGGCTCTTTTACTGGCACAGCATGCTTTTGTTGCTGTATCGGCTAATCGTTATGCAGCAGCACAACGGCTGAAAAAAGAGGGATGTAATCTTATTCTAATGGATGATGGCTTTCAAAGCCGCCGACTTTATATGGATTATACGTTACTTGTTGTTGATGCGATGCGTGGTTTTGGCAATGGAGCTGTCTTTCCAGCAGGACCTTTGCGTGTACCATTAAAAACGCAATTTTCTTTTATGGATAGTGTTTTATTGATTGGTCACTCAGATGCGCGTGATAATGTTTCTTTTCTTATTGCGCGTACTGGAAAGCCTTTGCATCGTGCTCATCTTAAGGCAAGGGCCTCTGATGAGGTTGCAGGAAAATCATTTTTGGCATTTGCGGGTATTGGCAATCCAGACAAATTTTTTCAATCCATTAAAGAATTGTCTGGTCATGTGGTGCAAACTTATACCTATCCAGATCACTATTTTTTTACCGATAAAAATTTAACAAGCCTTGTACAAAAGGCTCAAATGTACAATTTATGGTTAGCAACAACAGCTAAAGATTATATTCGTATACAGACAATTCATGAGCGAAAAGATTTGAAAAATCTTATTGTTTTTGATGTGGATGTCGATTTTGTTCAAAAAGATTTCTGCCGTATGCTTCTTGAGGAGGTTATAACCCGCTTTAGAAAACGTTCCTGTGAATTTTCTTGTGCGAAAGGCAAAGGCTAAATTTATAGCTTTTAAGGGGCTATTCTTCTTGTGTTTTTAACAATTGCTTGAGATATGGATTGCATTCAAGTTCGCGATGATAGGAGATTTCACAACTAGCATAGGCTTCTTGGCGGTGATGATTCCAATATTTTAAATCATCTATAGGGATTTTTTGTCCGCTAACAGCACAAACGATATAGGTTCCATATTCTACAATATCATATCCGTTATTAGAATAACGAACTTTTGCTTCGCGTTCATCATGAGAAAACATTTTCTACATTTCCTTTTTACTTGACATTATTACTCAAGAAAATGCCATAAGATATATTATACAGTCCAGAATTAATTTAAAAATATTTTTCTTGTTAAAAGGATTAAGCGTTTATTTTCTGCCAAAAAGCCGTTCTATATCTGCTAATTTGAGTTCAATATAAGTAGGGCGGCCATGATTACATGTACTTGTATTGGGTATTGCCTCCATTTGTCGTAACAGTCTGTTCATTTCTTCGGGGCGTAAAAGACGTCCTGATCGTATGGAGCCGTGACAAGCCATCGTTGCTGCAACATAATCAAGCATTGCTTTTAAATTGTTTGTTGTATCGTACTCAGCAGCTTCATCGGCGAGATCTTTAATAAGGGCTTGTACGTTGATCTTTCCTAACATGGAAGGCGTTTCGCGTACAAGAATTGCACCAGGTCCAAATGGTTCTATTCCTAATCCAAATTTTTGCAAAGCATCTTTGTGTGTTAAAAGGCATGTTGCATCCTCTTCAGAGAGTTCTACAATTTCAGGAATGAGTAATAATTGTGAAGGAAGTGGTTTGGCATAAAGTGCATTTTTGAGTGCTTCATAAACCAATCGTTCGTGTGCAGCATGCTGATCGACAATGATCAAACTATCTTGAGTTTGGGCGATAATATAGTTTTTATGAATTTGTGCTCTGGCCGCACCTAGAGGATAAGATAACTCTTCTGATGAAGGTATAGTGCTTGGAATGTATGCATCTCCGCTTGGTGTATTTAAGCCTTCCATAATAGGCGTGGCATTTTCTTTCAAACCAAAAGAGTTGGTACTATCCAACGGTTTGTGAACCATTGAAGCGGTGGCAAAATGATGAGACTGCGGGCTGTAAGAAGAGGATTGGTGAGCATTTTTAAAATTACCCAAAGATTGTTGTGTCAATGGTTTTTGTGTTTGAAATGCAGCAAGCATTGCTTCAGAACGGGTTGAAGTAGGGCGAATACCAGATTGCTGCAATGCTTCACGAATTGCTCCAACGATTAAACCACGAATTAAGCCCGGATCACGGAATCGTACATCAGCTTTGGCGGGGTGAACATTAACATCGACTTCAGCAGGGGGAAGATCAATAAAAAGAATAGCGACAGGATAACGATCCCGTGTCATGACATCAGCATAAGCGCCTCGGATTGCACCCCATAGAAATTTATCACGCACAGGACGCCCATTAACATAAGCAAATTGATGAAGGCTGTTATTTCGGTTGAAAGATGGCAAACAAGCAAACCCCGTTAAGCGTACGGATTCGCGTTCAGCATCCAATGCAATGCTGTTAGGGGCGAATTCTTTTCCCATAATTTGGGTAATACGTTGTAATTGTCCTTGCGTATTATTTTCTGTCGCAGACAGTTCCATAGATGTTCTGTCTAGTCCTGAAAGAGAAAAGCGGATATGTGGAAATGCAATAGCAATTCGTTTAATCATATCACTAATAGCATTTGTTTCAGCCCGATCAGTTTTCATAAATTTTAATCGTGCTGGTGTGACAAAGAAAAGGTCACGAACTTCAACAATTGTTCCCAAATTTGCAGCAGCGGGCTTGGGACCTACAATTTTTCCTGCAGTTACGGAAATTTCAGCAGCATTCTCAGCCTCTTTTGTTCGTGAAATGAGTTTGAGTTTAGCAACAGAACCAATAGAAGGGAGAGCTTCTCCTCTAAACCCAAGGAAGCAGATATTGTGTACATCATCGGTGATCTTTGAGGTACAATGGCGAGAAACGGCTAAAGTTAACTGATCTGCCGGAATCCCACAACCATTATCACTTACCTTTATAAAATTTTTTCCACCATTCGCTGTAATAATTTCAATGCGCGTTGCACCAGCATCAATAGCATTTTCAACAAGTTCTTTGACAACATTTGCTGGCCGTTCAATCACTTCACCAGCGGCGATTTGATTAATAATATTTTCGCTAAGATGGCGTATAATCATCATAAATTCTAACAGGGTTCTTAAGGGGGTTATAGGAAATTATGATAACATTATTTGTGCAACATTCAAGAATGAGAAGGTATGAGAGATCTTATTTCTAAACATTTCTTATTTTTTCGAGAGCGTATTATACTAAATGTTCTTCATTATTCGAAATATTAACAGATTACTTGAAAAAAATAGAAAAAATAATTTTTATCATCCTAAAATAGCTTGCACCAATTTATCATCTAGGTCAAAAAAGAAACAGTGTAAAAAGGGAAGGCAACATATATGGCGCGTATAAGCGGTATTTTAGCAGATAGTGATATACAAGCTTTGATTGATAATAACTTTCTGAAAGCTCAATATCCATTTGATAGATCTCAAATACAACCCGCAAGCCTTGATCTTCGTTTAGGGGAAAAAGCTTATCGTATCCGTGCTTCCTTTATGCCGGGTCTTGATACAAAAGTTTTGGATAAACTTGAACGGTTAAAGTTACATGAGTTTGATTTACGAGATGGGGCTGTTTTGGAAACGGGCTGTGTTTATATAGTTCCACTTTTAGAAAATTTGTCCTTACCAGAATTTTTATCTGCTATTGCCAATCCAAAAAGCTCTACGGGACGATTAGATATTTTTACACGAGTTATTACGGACAATGCTCAAGAGTTTGATAAAATTTGTGCTGGTTATCATGGTCCCCTTTATCTGGAAATTAGCCCACGAACATTTCCAATTTTGGTGCGTACAGGCTCGCATTTATCACAGCTTCGATTTAGAAAAGGGCAAAGTTATTTAAATGAAATTGAACTGCATGCTTTGCAAAGGAAAGAAACGCTGATATCGGATGATCTTCCTAATATTAGCGCTGGTGGTATTGGGCTTTCCATTAATTTAAAAGGAGATGAAAACAGGCTTATAGGTTATCGTGGGAAACATCATACAAGTGTTATTGATATTGATAAACGTGCTGTTGCTCACGTTTTAGATTTTTGGGAACCTCTTTTTGATCGTGGACAAAGGGAGCTGGTTCTTGATCCTGATGAGTTTTATATTTTAGTTTCACGAGAGTTTGTTCATGTGCCTCCACTTTATGCTGCAGAAATGACACCTTTTGATCCTTTAGTTGGTGAGTTTAGGGTGCATTATGCAGGCTTTTTTGATCCAGGATTTGGGCATATGGAAGCGAGTGGTAAAGGGGCAAGAGCGGTTTTAGAAGTGCGGAGCCATGAAGTTCCTTTTATCTTAGAGCATGGTCAAATTATTGGCCGTTTGGTCTATGAGCATATGCTTAATCGACCATCAGCCCTTTATGGACATGATATTGGGTCACATTATCAAGCACAGGGTTTAAAGTTATCCAAGCATTTTAAATGAGCTGAAAACGACGAATTTTGCTAAAATGTATGGAGAAAATATCTTTTAAGTAAGAAATTTGTTCTTCACAAAATCGGCACCATGCACTCTATTTTCAGTTTTAAAAGTTATGGCAGCCCTTGAATTTTGAGGATATGAGAGGCATTTTTACTTTTTTTTAAGAGTTTTTATTCATACGAGTTCTGTTTATGATGAGAAAAAGAATAGTTTCAATTGTTTCATCGTGAAAAGAGCTGAAATGAAAGATTTTTATTGTATTTAATTCTTATTCAATATGTCATGCATATGTATTATAATAATAAATCAACAGCTTACTGAAATTGGATATAACAATAGCTTATTTGTTTTTCAAAAAAACGTGTAAGACTGGGTGTTGCTATTCACTACATTTTAATAACAATTTTTTTAATGAAGAGTGTTTTAATTTTAGCAACCCATTTATAGCCTCGGGATATAATACCGCCAGAAAATTATTCAACTAAAGGTGAATAATTTCTATGATAATGAACATTAAAAAATTTTTTTATGCTCTATGTGAATGAGATATTGTATATTTTTATGAACTCTCACGAATAAGTAAAATATCTCATTTTTGAATATTACCATATGAGAATATTTCTGGACATACGTGACAGCTTTGTTTCCAGTATTAATTAAAGTTTTTTTCTCTCTTTGGGAGGAGATTATGGGTTATGCTCAATGACAAGAGACTCTATATTCTTATAAATGATAATGTAAGGATTCTTTGGAGGAAGAGATGTCTTTAAATTGCAATTAACTTAATTGGTGGAGCAATCGCTTTCGAATATGTATTCATTTAAAATAGAATATAATAATTTCAATTGCCATGAACAATGTGTGAGTGGATACGTTATGGATACTGCTCCATACTGTATATTTTTATATTTGGAAAAGAGAAAGAAGACATTGTTTTTATCAATTAGTTTTTTTAGAAAGTTGCAATCCCTGTTATCTCTATTTATTCAATGGAGCATTTTGTGAGGATATCAAATAGGAGATACAGGGAGCTCTTATGCGTTTTAGGGTATTTTCCCTTTTCATTTAGGAACAATGGTGCCATCAATGATTATTGCTTCAACATTTGATTATCGGAAGGCAGCAAAACGTCGGCTTCCCCCTTTCCTTTTTCACTATATTGATGGTGGGGCTTATGCTGAAGAAACATTGCGACGTAATTGTAGCGATCTTCAAGCACTTGCACTGCGTCAAAGGATTTTAAGGCAAGTTGGTGGTGTTGATCTTTCAATCAAGCTTTTTGAGCAGCGACTTGATTTACCGATTGTTCTTGCACCTGTTGGGCTCACGGGCATGTATGCACGTCGTGGTGAAGTACAAGCGGCGCATGCCGCAACAGCAAAAGGGATTCCTTTTACTCTATCTTCTGTTTCAGTTTGTCCCATTGCAGAAGTGCAGGAAGCGGTTGGGGGAGGATTTTGGTTTCAGCTTTACGTTCTCAAAGATCGTGGTTTCATGCGTGATGCATTAGAGCGGGCTTGGGCATCTGGGGTTCGCACACTGGTTTTTACCGTTGATATGCCAATTCCTGGTGCCCGTTATCGTGATGCGCATTCGGGGATGTCTGGCCCTTATGCTGGATTACGCCGTTTTTTACAAGCTTTTACGCATCCACATTGGGCTTGGAATGTGGGTATTATGGGGCGCCCCCATGATCTTGGAAATGTTTCCACTTATCTCGAAAAGAAGATTGCATTGGATGATTATGTTGGTTGGCTTGGGGCAAATTTTGATCCATCAATTGGTTGGCATGATCTACAATGGATTCGGGATTTCTGGAAGGGAAAAATGATTCTGAAAGGTATTCTTGATCCAGAAGATGCGCGAGAAGCAGTACAATTTGGTGCTGATGGTATCGTTGTTTCTAATCATGGCGGACGCCAACTCGATGGTGTCTTATCAACGGCGCGGGCATTACCAGCAATTGCCGAGGCTGTAAAGAATGATTTGGTTATTTTAGCGGATTCTGGTGTGCGTTCTGGACTTGATGTTGTACGCATGATCGCACAAGGTGCGGATGCCGTTATGATTGGTCGTGCTTTTGTTTATGCACTTGCAGCAGCAGGTGAGAAAGGTGTTGCTCACCTGCTTGATCTTTTTGCCAATGAAATGCGGGTCGCTATGACACTGACTGGTGCTCAGACACTCAAAGAGATTACATGTGAAAGTTTAGTGAATACAGATGCCTTTAAACAATGAAAGTTATGTTTTATACTGCTTTTAGAAAAAAATCTTTTTTATAGAAGAGCATAATTGTATATTTTACAGCTAAGTTGACGGTTAACGTTAAAGAAAAAAGTCAAAACTCTTCTCCATAAAATGACAAGAAGTACCCAATAACTATAATAATAGTAAAGAAAAAATCTTAATAACAATCAAAGCAGAAAAAGCAAAAATGACATTGCTGCATCTTTTATTCACTTTTTTAAAAGCTTATTCTAAGGATAAAAAGGAACAAGCGCTGCGAGTAAAGGCATAACAACTGTTGATATAGAAAAAATAGATATAAATAATGCTGTGAGCATTTTTCCTCTCCTGTTTATAAAAATATAATATATTAATTATGTATTGTTTTAATACACAATTAAATTCATATAGTATATAAATAATTTTATTTAAAAAGTCAATATGTGTTATTAATAATATATAAATTTATAATAAAAAAGTAGATAGATATGTATAATATAAATATTATTATTTCTAATATTAATGAATAATTATATTATATGTATATGGTATTGTTTTTTATGGAATGTATTTTAAAACAATGAAAAATACAGTATAGTATCTTTTAAATAAAACGCATTCATTAGAAAGCGAGACAACGTGATTTAATGTGCTTATCAGCCATTGTTTTCTTGTCCTCTCAATGATTTATGATAGTTTTGAACTCGCGAGCATATTAGGAGGCAGTTGAATATTTTTTGTATAGTATGCTAATGCTATTTACACTTTCTCGATTGACACCATAATTTACCAAAATATCTATTTTGTTTCTATTGCAGATGTGGTTATTTGGTACTGCTAATGATATAAATTGGTATGGAATGTTTTATTCCATAAGCAATCTAGCAATTGCATCTCTAAGTTTTCATTGATATTATTCTCTTAAAAAATAATCACAGTTCTATGGAATTTTCATAACTTTAGCGCTGTATATTATCTAAAGATCAAATTATTAGCACATCTGTAACTTTTTGTATAATTTCTATTTTTGAGCCTTTCAGAAATATCAAGACAAATATGAACAGTTTCACCAGTAGCAAATACAGAGAGTATCTTTTCCCTTTTATGGGGTCACGCCCTTCATGTAAAACAGAACGCCACCCACTTGCCAATTTACGTGCTTTTTTTTAAGAAACATGTCTTAAGGCACCCAATCCCATTTCACGGTGTCGCCCATGAAGGGTATAACGATAAAGCCCCCATGAAATAATATAGCACCACCATCTTTACGATTATGAAGTAGCAAGCCAGCACCATCATTATATTTGCCAGCTCGTGGGAGTTGCGACAGATCTTGGCACTTGAGAGCGTTCATAAGAGCCATTTGGGGTCCTTTCTTGTATAAATTTTACCCACACACCAGCCCCGCTTATGACGTGCAAGCAAGTGATATGAATTGATTCAATCTGAGAGGGGTTAGAATAAGAAAATCTTACGATATTAGGGACTCTCATTCAATATGCAAAACAGCGAATTACCATTATAAATCAATTCCTTGTCCTTCTATGATAGAAGCTTTATAAATACCGATTTTTAAAGCATTCCTTAAATAAAGCATTATTATGAATATTTTTTAACCAACGCGCTTTCTTAAAACTATATAAATGAGCACAGGATTACTGAGAGTAGAAAAAATTGCAATTTTCGTTTGATTGAATTATGACTCGTAAGTAATTGGATAGATAATATTTACTTTATCGCTGAATGAAAAATTTTTTCTCTTTTAAATAGAAGATGGTTTATTAGCTAACCAAAAGAGGTAGTTTACGAGTAGCCTTTTTGATACAAAATTTAATATCGCAGCCATTTTATTATCGCTTGGAGCTGTGACAAGATGGCTATGATAGATGAGAGAACATAAAAAATAATTGGATATATTTTACGATAAAAATTATAATTTTACGAATCTCGTAGCCTCATATCAGCCACCGATATTGGTGATAAAGAATTTGACAAAAATAATCATTAAAATTATTGAGAGGATTTCTCATCGCGCGTACACAAAGCCTTTTGTCGACGTGGGTATATTTTCTTTAGAAAGAAATTCATTCTATTCGTTAAAATCAGCAAGAATTTCTCAAGTGATGTCGTAATTTTTTGGGAAAATGTTACAATGCCACGATCATTCTTTTATGAAAACTGTTAACCTTTCATATGAGACGCCATGGGGGGGCAACGCTTAATAAAGCAAGATCCAGAAACTCTCACGGATTTAGAATAGGTCTCAAGGTTTTATATTGACAGTGATTATTAGCGGGACGGTAGCCAATTTCGTACGATGAGAGTTGAATCCCGTTGTAGCGCGCGGGTTTAATCCTTTCCAATTTGAAGGCGTGTTAAAACTTATTGACTACCTTTTAGCAGGTATTTGCATTGAACATTTAAGCGGAGCTGATTTTATTGTGCGTTATGAATGTTCAAACACATTGTTTTATTTTGACTCACCTTATTATGGTGTTGAAGGCTATTACGGAAAGAATTTGTGTAAGCGGGAGAATGATCAGATGATGACACGGGTTTTGCACAAATAAAAGGAGGATGCTTTTTGTCTTTAAACAATATGCTAGAAGTTCGAAAAACTTTCAGTTAACTTCATAAGAAAGGTTATACAATTTTATACAGACTGCTCTTCAAATAATGCAATTATTGTTAAGGAATGGAGCATCACTAATCTTGATTTCTAAAACAAAGAAACAATGTGCATTAAAGTTTTTTTTAATTTTGAAGGTTTGTTGAGAATCCTTTCATAATCTTTTGAAAAAAGTGAACTGATACAAGATTTTCTATCAAAATATAGAAACTTTTCTAGCAAGTTACGAATAAATCTAAAAAATATATATTAAATATAAAAAATGCTGCAACATGTTCGCAGAAAGGGCTTTAGAAATGAGAAGCAAAGTGTATAAAGATGCGCAAGGACGCATTACTACATATCTTTTTATAATTCAGTAAAAAATAAGAATTATAGAAAAAATCCTATATCAAAAATTAAAGGAAGTCTGAAGAGCGGACCCAAAAAAGTGAACAGGCAATGCGTGAAAAGGTGGACGAGAAGGTGAATTAGGTAAGGAGGCTTCATAGATTCATCATCAGCATTCGCAAAAGCATATCTCCCTCAAGGGGGATATTGTGATGGGGCAAGGGGATGGTTGAATATTCGAAAAGACAATATACGCTTTTGGTTGTTTCATTATACACATCACAACAAGCGCTGTGAAATGGGGCTTGATTCTATACACAAGACTTTTTTTAAAAGAATTACAAGAGCTTGAAAGAATTATGGTGATATTCTCAAAGAAGGCAATGATCCTATTGTCTTTCGAAAAAAGATTATCTTAAAGCAGGAAAGCAATATCTTCAAGAAATTGTGCAGGTGGCTTTTGAAAGTAAAAAAAGCTGAGTTAAAAAATGAAGGGAAAAATGGGCGTTGGTTTTCTCCATTGGAGTTGCATGTCATTTGATGGATAGGAGGCTTAGCTATAGAAAAATTAACAGCCAATATTATCTGCAATGTTTTGCACCCTTTTAGTATAAAAAGTAGATAAGGATTTAGTCTATCTTCAAGAGTATGACGGTAAAAAACTGAAATTACGTTATTTACAAACGTTATTTACAAATCGCATAAAAAACCAATATTCGTGTACAGCTTTGTGGATTGGTTTTCTTAAAGCATGGACAGATCTCTAGATATTGTTTTGGCTGAAGACAACTTTTCATATCATCAGATCTTTGAATGGCAATCACAGGGTGATCAATAACATCTTTTCTTCTCTTTTTTTGATAAGATAACAGAGATACCCTAGAATATATTGATATACTCAATCATTTTACGCGAATATAACCAGTTGAATCCTTTTGTTTCAAGCTACCTCCGCTTGTCACTTCAATTAAATTAAGCCACTCCAATTAAATTAAGAGACCATCAAAGTGCTTTCACCCTTTAAGTGCTTCTGCTTTTAATTTGAATGTACTCACCTCTTTCAAATTTTTCATTGATTAATTTTTCAGAGGAATTTCATTTTTATCATTTCACCTTTCGTGTATGTTTCCACCCACATAAACGCTCACCTTGTTCGTTATGTTTTAGAATATCTCTTGCCAAATTGGGACTAATGACATTGATGTCTTGTCGATTCAAATAAATTGGCAGCCATCCAATACAAGAGGTTCGTTCATTTGTCGCGCAACCAGTTAGAAAGCTTATCGCGCACATCAGCATCACTTTTCTTGTTAATTTCATTTTCTACCTCAAGCCGTGTTTTCGCTATATTAAAAGCTTCCTTTGTTTGTTTCTGCTTCTCAACTCTTTTACCAAGCAAAAAGGCTTTCACTAAAGCTATAAAAAAAGCTGCTATGATTGCTGACGTCGTCGTCAGATATTTTTTTATCCATAAGATCATAGTCGATGTTCCTGAAAACGTTTAGCAATATACACCATAGCTATACAAGCAGCTAAGACCATAATGCCTGCTAAGGCCCATTGGACAGGCCCATTTCCTGCAAAAAGTCCCCCAAGCCCTGAAAAAGAGCCTATGATTGGTGCAAGAGCTTCTATTTTGCAAATACCTGTCACACCTTCTGGTTCTACTACATGATAATTAGGGGCAACATGAGCACCTTTCGCCCATAATCCTGCTTCGGCTGCTCGACGATTGACAAGACCTTGGATACGTTTTCCTCCTACTCTTGTCCATTTTTGCAATTCAGTCGGTACCGCTTCATATTCACCATTATTGAGTTTTTTTAAAAGTGTAGATTTGCAAAACGCTGTTATTCCTACATTGTAGGAAAATGATACTAAAGCTGCGAATTGCTCATCACTTAAAGGAACGGCAACAGCTTTTTCAATAGCGGCTTCACACTCTCTTAAGTCCTGACAAAGGATTTTTTCAGCTTCTTTTTCTGTAATTTGCATGTCTTTATAGACACTTGGGGCACCAGCCGCACTTGTATGTCCATAACCAATTGTCCATATTCCACCAGAATCTTCATAGGCCTTTAAACGTAAGCCCTCCCATTGCTTAATCAGTGCAAGCCCTTCTTTTGATATTCTTCGCATTATCCTTGTCCTATAAAAAACCACACAAAGCAGGATATGAATTGAAAATTTACATCTACTCATTTTAAAGCACAGAACAGTGAAAGAATCTAAAGATCTAAACCCTCTATAAGAGACTCTATTAAGATCCATATCGTTTTATTAATAAAACAAAGATTATGCTAAAAACTATTCATTTTGCAGCAATTGATCTCCGCTTAAAGACAATAACTTTCAATAAATCCAATTTATAATCAGATAAACTTCACTCATAAATTCTTACATTTAATCCAGAATTATTTGAAACACTTTACTTGAAAACAAATTTCAATAATCCTGATGAAGAAAAAACTTTTCAATAAAAAATAAGAGATATAACAACTAATGAAATAAAACATATTAATTTTTTAAGTAATTGCAGAATCCATAAATTACACCATAGAGATTTTCCATAAAAAACAAAGAGACATATTACAGCTTAATACTATATCTACAAAATATCTTAGAATCAGTATATGCAACACGTAACGTATTATACATATTTAACAAAAAAATCTATAGTCAATTTAATTATTCTTTGTTTTTTCCTCTAATTGCTTAATTTTCTTAAAAACATACCTTCATGAGTGATTTGAAATAGACTGTTACATAAATTTTTTATAAATAAAATATGTTTACATAAAAACATAATGGATACTTATTCCTTCTCTTATAGTCTGTTTCCAACTGAAACAATATATTAGAGAAGCATATTCAATATATAGATCAATGATATTTGATGGTTTTTTGAAGAATATTGTACTGTAATAAAATTGAACAATAGTCTTGGTCATGGTATTTTCCATATGAATAACGCCTTCATTTGCTTAATATGAAGCGTTTCGCGACACGTTTGGGTCAATGGTATCATTTTTGTCTGGTGTTTATTGGTTACGTTTCCAGTAACATCTTAAATGAATCAATCAAGCTTTTGAAATCTTTTTAGGCGCAATGATACAAAGAATACAAAAGATTTTGATAAAAGCAGCTTGAGGTTAGGGAGGAAATTTTTTCTCCCAGCATCTTCACCCATTTATGTAATATAGAAATGAGATGCTCTTTGATAATGGTGATAGATATGTCCACCCCATGAATGTGCACAGCTTTTTAGGGTGTTACAACGCCATTATCACCCTTTTATAGAACTGTTAGCGTTTCAAATAAGCAGCCGTGAGACGTTTGAACGCTTACAGACACAAAATCCAGAAACGCTTACGGATTTAGAACGGGCTTTGCGGTTTTTATATTTGCAGCGTTTAAGTTTTAGTGGGAAAGTAGCAGAGCGTACGTTTAGAGTTGAGACAGACCGTAGTGCACGGTTTAATCCCTTCAAACTTGAAGGTATATTAAAGCTTATTTACCGCCGTTTAGCGAGAGTTATCATTGAACATTTAGACTGGTCTGATTTTATTGTGCGTTATGACCGGCCAAATACCTTGTTTTATCTTGATCCACCTTATTTGGGTGTTGAGGATTATTATGGCAAGGACTTGTTTAAGTGGGAGGATTACCAGACGATGTCTATGCTGCTTGCACAATTAAAGGGGAAGTTTCTTCTCTCTCTCAATGATGTGCCAGAGATTCGAAAAACCTTCAGTCAATTCCATATAAAAGAGGTGAGAACAATTTATTCCTGTAATTTGTTAAATAATGCGATTCCGGCAAAGGAACGCATCATTACCAATTGTGATATTTAGGAGAAGAGAAAAAGATCTATTAAAGGGATTTAAACAATCTTTGAAAGGTCTTTGAAGACCCTTTGAGAACCTCTTAAAACCATCTAAAAGAAAATAAATTGGTACAAAACATAGTGTCAAAATATACAAAATACGCTGGCAAGCTACAGTAAAATTATATAAACTACACGAAGAGGTCTAAAAGATGGTCTGAAAACTGCTATTTAAATAAAAAATCTATGTATTAAACACATAACATGGTGCCGCATGCCGGCAGATCGGGCTTTTGCAACAAGAATCAAGTTATGTAAATATGTGCAAGAGCATATTGATGTCTATAATTTTTTATGTTCCAATAAAAAAATTAAGAATTAAAGAAAAAATCTCAAATCAAAAAATTAAGGTGGTCTAAAAGGTGGACCTAAAAAGGTGGACGAGAAGGGAAATTAAGTGAGGGGAATCCATAGATTATCAGCATTACTTGTCAAGTCTGCTTCTCAGGGTAAATATTGTGATGGAGCAGGGCTATGGTTGAATGTTCGAGAAGACAATACGCGCTCTTGGTTCTTTCGTTATACATACCACAACAAACGCCGTGAAATGGGGCTCGGTCCAGTTGCACAACTTTCTCTGAAAGAAGCGCGCGAACTTGCCAAGCATTATAGTGCTATTCTCAGAGAAGGCAATGACCCTATTGTCTTTCGAGAACAAACCGTCTTAAAACAGCAAAGCAACATATTCAGTGAGATTGCAACAGCGGCTTTTGAAAGTAAAAAAGCAGAATTAAAAAATGAAGGCAAAAATGGGCGCTGGTTTTCTCCGCTGGAATTGCATGTTATTCCACACATAGGCGGCCTCTCTATAGAAAAATTAACGGCTAATATCATTCGCAATGTTCTGGCTCCTCTTTGGCATGAAAAAGCAGACACAGCACGAAAAGCACTTAATCGTATTAACATTTGTTTGAAATATGCTGCGGCTCTTGGTTTGGACGTTGATCTACAAGCTTGTATGAAAGCACGCGCCCTTTTAGGAAAACCCCGTGCAACATCAACAAATATCCCTGCTATGCCATGGCAAGAAGTTCCGGCATTTTATCAAAGCTTAGATGATAATATCCTTTCAAATTTAGCACTGAAGTTACTTGTTTTGACAGGAGTACGGTCATATCCATTGCGCTATTTTCGTCTTGAACAAATAGATAAAAATATATGGACAATACCCAAAGAAAATATGAAGGGCATTGTAGGGAAAGTTTCAGATTTTCGCGTGCCATTAAGTCATGAAGCTTTGAAAGTGATTGAGAAATCCCTCCCCTTTGAAAAAAATGGTTTTCTCTTTTCTGGTCTTACAGGCAAGCCAATTTCTGATGCAAGCATGGCAAAATATATGACAGTTTGTGGTTTGACTTATCGTCCCCATGGTTTTCGTTCCAGCTTACGGGATTGGATAGCAGAGACAACGTCAACACCCTTTGAGATTGCAGAAACTGTTCTTGCGCATTCCGTTGGGAGTTCAGTGACAAAAGCTTATATGCGGACAGATTTTTTAGAACAACGACATACCCTTATGGAACAGTGGGCTGCATTTATAACAGGAGCGACTTGACAGGCTTATAACAATGTGTCTATTGTCGAATCAGGTGCCTGAAAAACACCTTGAATCGATAGCGGATAGATTGCCGAAACAATCTTTTCTCCGCACATTAAAGGCTTTGACTCATTGTATGTTACACACATATAATGGCTTTGTCGGGTGTGGTTACGCTATACAATACCCTTTTGGGGAAAGCGTAACGACGGACTATCGACCGTGTTTTTCAGCACCCGGCATCCTTTGTTGGTTGTCAATGAAAAACCTCTAATCGATAGGAGTTCATTATGAACACACTTATAGAAATTAAAGAACAAATCATTGATCAGGAAACTATTCAGACAGTAAATGCACGTGAGTTGCATACATTTTTGGAAGTTAAATCTAATTTTAGAGATTGGATAAAAAATCGCATTGAGGAGTACGGATTCTTAGAAAATAAGGACTTTATAGGTTTCGCTAAAATTTTAGCGAAACCTAATGCCCCTCAAGAAAATCAAGGTGTTATGAGTTTCGGTAAAAATTTACCGAAACCTAAAGGTGGTCGTCCAAGTATCGAATATCACCTTACCTTAGACATGGCAAAAGAGCTTTCCATGGTTGAACGCAATGAGAAAGGCAGACAGGCTCGTCGTTATTTTATTGAGTGTGAGAAAAAGTTAAAAAGCCAATCTATTGATTATGATAATGATACACGCTTTGATTTGCCAAGTTACTGGGAGGGTATGAGTGCTGGTGAAAAAGCTTTGTATCTTTTAGGTCCTATTCATGTTCGTCTTATTGATGCTTTTAGAGTGGATGAAGAGAACAGAAAATATAAAGCTCTCATTAAAGAAGCTAAGCGGGTTTTAGCAAGATCTGTTACGAAAGCTGCTTAAGTTTAAAAGCATGGCCATCTCCCCGTTTTAAAAGCGGGGAGGGGATTATTGGATAAATCTCTTGACATAAGTTTTAAATGTAGTACACTGTAGTACAAATAAATAGGAGGTTTAAGCGAATGGGTAAAATTCAAGCACGCATACCTGATGAAGTTCAGGAAGTTGCAAGCGCAGTTATTAAATCCACGGGCTTAACTGTATCAGATGCGGTGCGTATGTTTATGACCCGTATTGCTAGAGATAGAGCATTGCCGCTTGATCTATTTCAACCCAATCCGGAAACATTGCAGGCTATTGAGGATGCTGAAATGGGACGTGTCGAGCGTACGTCATTGGATGGTCTGCGAGCCATGATTCGTGATGATAAAGCCGAAGTATGTAAGTCTGAAAAGTGACTTTGGCTAGCGATGCGGGAAATTGTTTATACTAAATCTTTTCGGCGTGATCTGAAACGTGAAAGTAAAGGGCGGTATGCTGATACATTAGAGACAGATTTGCTGCTTGTGATCAAAGCATTAGCGGAAAACGAACCCTTAAAAATGCAGTGGAGAGATCACGCACTAACAGGGCAATGGCGAAACTGTCGTGATTGCCATATTAAACCAGATCTCGTTTTGATCTATCGAAAGCCTGATGATGAAACTTTAGAACTTTTACGGCTTGGTTCACATTCTGAACTGCGTTTATGATAATTTTTCAAGTTTTTGAAAACCACTGTTTGAGATGTGTAAAACGATATTATCTCTCGCATCTGTGAGGCGTGCGAAATTGATAATTCATTTGCTAAACAGTTTCGCACGTTTCAAAGTGTATTTAGAGTCGGATATTTGGTTTTTGTGTAAAAATATTTTCTACAGCATCTATAAGACGTGAAAAATCAAGTGCTAATAAGAGTATAATGAGTACAATCCATTTCGTATAACGTGACATCACTTTTATACTTTTGTAGGTCATGATGATTTCTTGAAGGATTTCTTTTTCTCCTTCTGTAAGTTCTATATCGTCTTGTGTTCTTTTCCTAGCCATGTTTCCACCCACACACACGTTCGCCCTGCTTGTTATGCTTTAAGATCTCTCTTGCTAAATTGGAACTGATGACGTTGACATCTTTTCTCTCTAAATAAATTGGTAACCAACCAACACAAGAGACATACTTATTTGTCCCGCAACCAACGAGAGAGAGCAGCACGCACATCAGCATCACTTTTCTGATTAACTTCATTTTCCACCTCCAGCCGTGTTGTTGCTGCCTTTAAGGTTTTTTCTGTTTGCTTTTGCTGTTCTGCCTTTTTCCCAAGGGTGAAAGCTTTTGCCAAAGCTATAAAAAAAGCGCCTAGAGCCGCACCTGTTAACAGCAGATTTCTTTTCATCCATAAGATCATAAACGGTGTTCCTGAAAACGTTTAGCAACAAAGAAAAGACCAACACCTGCAGCTAAAACCATGATAGTGGCGAGCGCCCATTGCACTGGACCGTTGCCTGCTAATAAGCCGCCAAGTCCAGAAAAAGAACCAATGACTGGTGCAAGGGCTTCGGCTTTGAAAAGCCCTGTTGGTGCTTGCGTTTCTACGGTTTGGTAATTCGAGGAAACAAAAGCACCTTTCGCCCATAATCCTGCTTCTGCTGCACGTCGGTGTACAAGACCTTGCAAGCGTTTTCCACCGGCTTTGGTCCATTTCTGTAATTCGGTTGGGATTGCTTCATAATCGCCACTATTGAGTTTTTTTAATAGGGTCGAATTGCAAAAAGCTGTTGTTCCTACATTATAGCAAAAGGAGACCAATGCCGCGAATTGTTCATCGGTTAAAGAAACTTGAACGGCTTGTTCAATGGCATTTTCAAATTGTCTTAAATCGTGGCAAAGAAGTTCTTCTGCTTGTTTTTCAGTGATTGCCATACCTTTATGAACAAAAGGTTTTCCAGCATTGTTTGTATGTCCATAACCAATGGTCCACACTCCAATGGCATCTTTATAGGCATTGAGACGTAAACCTTCCCATTGTTTAATCAGTGCTAACCCTTCTGGTGATATTGTTCTCATGTATTGCTCCTATAAAAAAGCCCCACACAAGGCGGGGCTGAGTGAAAATCTAAAAATAAATTTCTTTCGCTCTTGACAAATATTCGTTTATAAACGAATATACATTATGTTTGAAATACGTCACTACCTTACCTCTGATGGCAAAGACTTGATAGCCGATTGGCTGCGAAAGCTCCGTGATGTGCAGGCTAAAACTGCAATTATTCGCCGTCTTAATCGTTTAGAGCAAGGAAACTTTGGCGATTTCAAGCCACTTCGTGATGGTGTCTATGAACTGCGTATGAATATTGGTCCTGGTTACCGAATTTATTATGCTCAGTCTGGAAAGACCGTATTATTGTTATTATGCGGTGGTACCAAAAAAACACAAGACACCGATATCACTCGTGCATGTGCTTGTTGGTACGATTGGCAAAACCGTGAAGATTAAGGAGTGCAAAGATGAAAGACCGTAGCCATGATGATGCAATGGCAGAAATATTCCATGATGACCCTGAAGTAGCAGCAGCGACCCTTGATGCAATCCTAGCAGATGGTGACCAAGGGGAACTGCTTGTAACACTTCGTCAAATGGCAAAAGCCTATGGTGGTGTTCAAGCTGTAGCTAAAGCAGCCAAACTGAATCCTACACAACTTTATCGTACACTTTCAGAAAAAGGCAATCCAGAGTTCCGTAGCCTAAATGCTTTACTACGTACCATGGGGCTTCGCTTAGCTGTACAACCTCTTGAACGACCCGTTCCACACGTTTAATCCGAGTGTTGAGTGTATTAAGCATTTTCTAGCCCTAAACAACAGTTTTTTACGGCAAATCATGGTAACCTGTTATCTATCTTCCTCATCCATATGGATAACGCCTTCGCCTTCATCACATGCGTTAGGTGGGGCGTTTGGATCAAGGGTATCATCTTTGTCTGGTGTGGTGTTTGCAACGTTTCCAGCCGTATCTTCTTGGGTTTCATCAAAAAGTTCACAATCTATTTTTGTAGTATAACCACCTGTTTTATCAAGCTTGTGTTTAACGCTTTTGATACGCCATTCTACTGGAATATAGGGGCGGAAAGGGGGCTCTTGAACAAGCTTTGCTTCTGCTTGCACAAAGGGATCACCTCCGATATCACACGAGAAAGAAGATTTCCCACGTGATGATTTGTTGCGATAAGCAGCAATAGCCGCAACAGCTTCTGATTGATTGTGGTAGGTGTATTTGAGTTCATGAAACGGTGGTTTGCCAACCTTGACTTCCTTTTTTTCACCAGTACGGATATCATGATAGTTTGCAAGTACACCGCCTTTTTTCTCTTCTTCTTGCTCTTGATTTTCAGGTGTTTTGGCTTCCGTCTCTGCTTTAGGCAAATTGGGGGCGTCACTTTCATCCATATGGATAACATCTTCGCTGTTATCAACTTCTTCTGGTTCTCGTGCATCAGCGGCGGCTTTTTGGTCATCTCCTGCCTCTGTTGCTAAGCCATTGGCCGCTCCTGCTTCATCACGCGCACTGTATTTAAAATCCCAAGAGCTGCAGAGTTTTTCATGGATAACAATAACGGGGAGTGTTTCACCAGTGATGGCTTTGCCTTCACCCCGTTTGGCAAGCACCAATTTGCCATCAACGGGTTTTGCTACCGCATCATAGTCTTCTGCAAGGCGCGTGGCAAAAGCCATATCGCTTTCAGAAGTTTGGTCAATGTGACGCACAACAATTTTTGCAAGAGCAGGGTCAACTTTTGGTGTATAGCCATTGCGCTGTGCTATCTCTTGAATAATACTGCCAAGGGTTTGTTGGTGATAGGATTGGCTTTTGGGTGTTCTATAAGACGTGTTCATAGAGGCGGCGCGTCCTGTCACGCTTAAACTTTGTGGGGGGCTGCTTACAGAGATTTCATCAATCAGATAGGCTCCCATATCGCGGTTTTTGCCGCCTTCATAGCCAAGTGTGACAGAAATGATTGTTCCGATGAGAGGAATATCAAGAAAGCCATTGTCGCTCTCACGCGCGCGGTCATCAAGTTCTATGGTGATGCGGTCACTTTTGTCTTCTGCTTCATCCGTAATTTCAATCGATAAGACATAGTCCATCAGAGTTCTTGTGATGTCCTCTCCATTTGCCATCACTGTGCAAAAAGGTTTCATGATTGACTGCCCCAAATTCTAATCACCGGTGTGGCTTTAGGATAGGGAAGGGTTGGCAAAACGATTGTGATGCCTGCTTTTAAGATGGGTCCATAGTCTGCAAGACCAAAGTTTGCTGCATAAACGCGTTCAACAGCAAGGGCTTGTTGACCCTTGGCATAGTATTTCCAGCAAATGGCATCAACCATATCGCCTTCTTTTGTCACGTAAAGATCACTCATAGCTCTTCACCATATTCTCTCAACTTTATTGTAAATTCTTGTTTTTTTGGGGTCCCATTTTGGTGAAAAATGCTTTGTTTTTCCTCTACGGAAAGAATGACAAACTTTCCTAAAATTTTCCCCTGACCCGTCACAAGGATATGAGGACCATTATGCGCCATTTGTCGCAAATACTCGATTTGTCCGTGACCGCCTTTAAAATCTGGATAGATCACACCGGTTAAAGAAAACTCTGCATTTGCCACAGCAGGCAATTGAAGAGCAGCTTTGCGCCCCAATCGCCCTTGCTCGACCCATGGAACACCATAAGACATGTCAAGGGTTTGATAAGCGGCCGTTTCAATGGAAAAGATAAAACTACCCAAAGCTAACATCATGATGTTTAATCCGAAAGGCTAGAGGCGATAGCCAAGCGCTGTTGTTTGGCATAGTGTTCAAGGGCTTGATTGACTGCGTTTCTGATTTCATCTTTAAGACCATTGGGGACGGAAATATTTAAATTTGAAATCATCACGCGGGCATCGATTTCTACCGGCTTATGAACGGTAATGGGCTTGGGAGCTTTGAAGGCGCCCGCTTTTGTATTTGGAGCTTCCATATGCTTTGTTTCAACGCCCCCTGTATTAAAGCCACTTTTGCGTTTTTCAGGGGGGGTATTTGTAACCACGGCTGTATCGAGCATTTTTTTTGCCCGTGTATTGGTTTCTTCGGTAAAGGTTTTAATGGTCTGCGTTGAAGTTTTGTTGATTGAAACATTAAACCCTAACTTTTCTTTCATCCAGTTTGGCATCCAACTGGTTAATTTACTCATCATGCCGCTGAGCCAGTCAGACAGAGCGTTCCATTTGCTTTTGATGCCATCCCAAAGCCCATTAATCAGATTGGAGCCTGCTTCCATTAAATCGACACCGAACAGCCATTCAATGAGTTCATTGATTTTTTTCGAAATCCAAGAGAGTGGTGAAAAGTTTTTAAAGAGCGCCAAGAGGTTATTGAAAGCATTACTACATAAGCTTGCAAAAGAATCCCATAGCTTGCTTATAAAGCTTATGACTGTGTCCCAATTTTTGTAGAGCAGATATCCGGCAGCAACAAGAGCTGCAATGCCGCCAAGTATCCAGCCAATAGGTGTGGTCATGATAGCAACACCAAGCGATATAAAAGCAGAACCAACGGCGGTTATTGCTGGAATAAGTGAAGTTACAAGAGATACCGCAAGACCCGCAACTGCGGAAGCAGCCGGGACCATTGCTGCAATGAATGATCCGATAAGAATTGTTCCAACTACAGCTAAAGATGCTGCTATCCAGCCATTGAGTTTATCCCAATATTTATAGAGTACAGCAAGTGTTGCAATACCGCCAATGAGCCAACCGATAGGGGTGGTCATCATAGTATAGCCAAGGCTAACAAACGCTACTCCCACGGCTGTTAATGCGGCAATGAGTGGACCAAAAATGAAGGAACCAAGAGCGACAAGCCCCACCTTGAAAAGAGTTATTTCACCAATTAGAGGTTCTAGCCATTGAAACCAGCCTTTAATCCTTTCTGTGAGATCACTGATACCTTTTCTTAAATCAGAGGTAGGATTAAGCAAATCTTGCAAGACTTTTCTTAAGGTTTTAGCCCAGCTCGCAACGGTTGTTTGAATGAGGTCACGGTTTTCATCAATCAACTTTGAAAAACCGTCAACCATATCATTGATCACGGGCATAAAGCGTGCACCAAGAAAGTTCGCGATACCACCTATTTTTTTCTTAAAGGCACCAAGCTTGTCACTTAAATCTGCGGCATAGCGTGCAACATCGGCGCCTATCAGCCACTTTCCTTTTCTCGCCTTTGCAAACAGCTCTTTGATGGGCGCCATGCCTTGTGCAAGCATGGATGCCATCTCTTTACCATCACCCCCAAACAGCAGAGCAGCAATATGCTGTCTTTGTGCTTGATTTTTCATTTTACTCATTTTTTCGGTAATTTCTTCTAGTAAGAGAGAATTTGATTTGAGTTTGCCAGAAGCATTTTTGACAGAAATACCAAGCGCTTCAAATCCCATCATGCCTCTTTTTTGTCCAGCATATGCTTGCGCAGAACGCCTATTTAAGGTTGCCAAGGATTGTTGAAAGAGTTCGGCAGAATATCCTGAATTATCAGCAGCATCACCCCATAATTGAAGTGATGCAACACTCATACCTAAATGGTGTGAGGCATGGTGAAGACTATCTCCCAGATGCATGGTTTTCATGGTGAGGGCGGTCACACTTGCCACAAGCCCCCCACCAGCAAGCCCTAAGACACCGGTAAAGACCGAAGCACGACTTGCAGCTGTGCTAAGAGCACCTTGAACACCATGAAGACTTTTTGTCATGTTTTTTACAGCAGCAGAAAAGCGCGGAATACCCATTCTATGAGAGAGTGTTTTTGACAATGTATTAAATTGTTTTTGTACACGTTTAAGAGGTGCGGTGAGTTCGTCTTCAAGAGACAATTTCACCTTTGCATCGGCAACTTTTTCACTCATTTTGTCTTATACCTTTCTGCTGCTTGTTTTCGCCAGAATATGAGTTCTTGTGGTTCCATTTCCATCATCTCTGAAAGGGACCAATGGAACACAATGGCGATATCGGCTATGAGTTTTGCGGCGGTTTCCCAGTCGAGGTATCCCGCCGTTTGATAAAAGACTCCAAGATCTCTCCAATGCTTGACAAATCATTGATATCAAGTTCACTGATAGCCTCATGCGGCCATCCAGAAAGGCGTGCGATCATAGCGATTGTTTGCTCTACGCCTTCTTTTTTGTCGATTGCTTGCAAATCTTTTGTTTTGGGGCGCTGTAAGGTAATTGTGGTGTGTTCTTTTCCTTCAAAGGTAATAGGGATAAGCAATTGATGGGTAACACTTTGTTGTATAGTCATTTTATAATCCTATGTTTTCTCTGTGGTCTGCGAGTTGATTGACGCCATTGAATTTTCTCACCAAGTTGAGAACGTCTATCTCAACGATTTCAATGTCCTTCTGGACATATTTGAAATATTGCAATGTGAATGTTGCTGTAGAAGTTGCTTTGCCTCCCGGTTGCCATTCTGCCATTTCAAAGCCTTTGCAAAGTCCTCTCATGGTCATGACAAAACCTTCTGCGGGTGTGCCTTGTGCTTGCATTGAACTGCGCAATGAGATGTTGACATCTGTGCGTCCCAACAGTGCCATTAATTCTGGAGAGCAATCAGAAATGGTCATGCTAAGCGTGAGGGTTTCAAGACCAAGATCAACCTCAATGGAGCTATCCATGCCACCGCCGCGATAACTCTCAACGACCAAACTCAAATTTGGTAGGGTGACACTTTCACATTTTGCTTGATAGGGAATACCGTCGACAAAAATGTTAAAATATTTCAAAACTCTTGGTAAAACAGGTACGGTCATTAAAAGATCTCCTCTAGGTAATCATTGATGATTTGTGAACGGAACGTGATGTGTTCTGCGGGTGTTGTCGGGGTAAATTCCACATTGAAATAGACTTTTCCGCTTTCAATGGCGCTTGCTGTATTAAGCTCTAGATCAGGCGTACAACGCCCACCAAGAATAGCGCCTTGTGCTTTCAAATCACGCAAATAGGCATTGACGCTTTCACTGACATCATGCATGTAGGTTTTTTTGATATTGCGGTCGACAGCCCATAGATGTCCGCGCAAAATAGCATCATTGATCATATCCGCGGTGCGCACCACGGATAAAAAAGCAAATTTTGTATCGCTTGAGAGTGTGCGATTGCCCCAAAGGCGATAGCCATTTTCGCGAATGATTGTTGTGATGTTTTGTTCATTGAAAAGGTTGGCACGGCTTGATCTGTCCCCAATGGAAAAATCAATGGGGCGCGCAGTTCCCACAATGCCATTGATCACTTTATTGGAAGGGGAATGCCAAAAGCCATGGGTAAAATCATTTTTGGCAATGACACCAGCAACCGCTGCACTTGCCGGCTGTTCTATGATCTTTCCAGCACGATTTACCTTTACAAACGGGTCAATGAGAATGGCGCGTTTTGAATCAAAATCCTTTGCTGTGCTAAGAGCTGCTTCATCTGTTGTGTTTGGAGCATCAAGCACCACAATGGCGCGCAAACGCTCTGCAATGCCAATCAGTTCTGCTGCGACGGGGTTGGCAGTTGCACCAGTTTCATTCCCTTCAATACCCACACTGGAAGGGCGTTGATGTGTAAAGCCTGGCGCAATCAGAATACGTGGTGTTTGTCCTACAATGGATTGTGCTCCAATGAAAGCATGAACACCTTCATAAGCGCCATTTGCGTTTACACCGCCTAGAATATTGGTAAGTGTTGCATTTTCGTCGTCACCTTCTTTTACACGGACGACAACGACAATTGCTCCTACTTGTTTAAAAATCAGATCAAGGGCATTGGGTAATGTACCTTGACGCTTACCCGTTTTATCGAGTTTTGCGGCTTGTGAAAGAGAGCCTGCGACCAAAACCGGTGTGTTGAGGGGGAATGCTTGTTCATCGGCATCGGGTGCTGTGCCAACAATTCCGATAACGGCAGACTGAACCGCACGAAGGGAGCGGGTGCCGTCGTCAACCTCAACGACTTCAACACCGTGTAAAAAACCTGTTGCCATTTTATACTCCTTTGAAATATTGGCTAGAAATGAATGGGGAAACGAAGGGGATGATTGCTGTGTTTTAAGCGTCCAGCATTTATAGATGAAATTAACAAAAATATAGAAAGGTGCTTGACATTATTTATGCAATGTGTATTTTCGAATCAGGTGCCTGAAAAACGCCTTAAATACCAAGCGGACAAACTACCGACATAGTTTATTTTCCGCACATTAAATACTTTGACTCGTTATATGCTACGTGCGTATAATAATTCTGTCGGGTGTGGTTATGCTATACAATACCCTTTCGGGGAAAGCGTAACGACGGACTTGGTACCGTGTTTTTCAGCGCCCGACACTCTTTAGAGTGTCAATGAAAAACCTCTATTACCAAGGAGTTCGTTATGAACACACTTATAGAAATATCAGAACAGGTTATTGATCAAGAAACTGTTCAAACTGTTAATGCACGCGATTTGCATGCGTTTTTAGAGATAAAAGCCCGCTTCAATGATTGGATTAAAAATCGCATTAAAGAATATAAGTTTCAGGAAAATATAAACTTTATAACGCTTACTAAAAATTTAGTAAACGGTGGAAAGGTAAAAGAATACCACATTACCTTAGACATGGCTAAACACCTTTCAATGATAGAGCGTAATGATAAAGGGCATGAAGCTCGTCAATATTTTATCAAATGTGAACGGCTTTTGAAACAAGTCGCTACTCCACAAGTTGATTATTCCAAACCAGAAGCATTACTGGGTGTTTTGAATCATCTACAAAGCCAAATCGAGCAAAAAGATCATGCTATTGCAGAATTGACACCAAAAGCCGAAGCTTTGGAAGGTTTAAAACGTTCTGATGGTTTGTTTGGTCTTATTGAAGCGGCAAAGATGTTGGAGGTGCGACCAAAGGATTTAACGGATTACTTGCGTAAACATGATTGGGTCTATCGACGGGCTCCAGGGGCGCCTTTGTTACCTTATCAGGATAAAATCAAGAAAGGCTTTATGGATTGTCCTGCTATCACCATTCAAAGACCGGATGGTACAGAAAAGGTACTCCCTTCAACAAAAATCACATCCAGAGGATTGGCATGTTTGAGAGAACAAATCCATGGAGGTGTGCAATGAATACCAGTATAGACTTTTTATGCGATTTGTGGATGGCGTTGTATCAATTTTCTGATCGTGATGATATTGAAGACAAGGCTTTTAATACTCTCATTGAGACTATGGATGCGATAGAAAAAGCTTTAATTTTTAAGCTTCAAGACGAAACCCCAAATGCACTGAAAATTTTGGCAATGATTACAAATTTTGGAACTTTAAGACCACCTCCGATTATAGAGTCTTTGTTAAAATCTTACGAACCCAATTTAGACAGCCCCATTAAAAAGGTTGCTTAATTAAAAAACATGACTCATCTCCCCGTCTTTAGGGCGGGGAGAAGGTTACGAATGGCTATGTTCCATTTGCGCATTCATTTCTCTAGCTGTTAGTGTTGGAACTTTGCTAACATCTGTTTCCCGCTCTGCATGCCAAGCATCATAATTGGCTTGAAGCTGTAGCCAAAGGGCTGGTCCATTTCCTAACAATTTACCAATGCGAGCTGCTGTTACGGCTGTGACTGGACGTTCTCCTTTAAGGATACCGTGCAAGTGCTGGCGTGTTATTTGAAGAATCCTAGCAATTTCGGTTTTGCTTGCATTTAAATGTTCTAAGGATTCAGCTAAAATTTCTCCTGGATGAGAAGGACAACGATTAGGATTACGTGTGGTCATGGATAGTCTTCTCTGCAATTAATTTTAAAACCGTTACAATTTAAACAATATGCCATCGATATTATACCATTTAAAGAAATTTAAAAAATGAACATCAAGCCTATTCGCACTGAACAAGATTATCAAGAAGCCTTAGAAATTGTGTCTGCAATGTTTGATAATCAACCTCAAGAGGGGACTCCAGAATTTGATCAAATGAAAACTCTTGTTTTGTTAATTGAAGCTTATGAAGCCGAACACTATCCTGTTTCTCCAACTCATGCGTAAAGAGAAGCACAAACTCATGGAGGGAATAAACTTGCACGTCAACATCAAGGATTTTACAACCACACCAATAACTGTCTGATCAAATATTGCTAAAAACTCAGATCTCTTACCATCCTTAATAAAGTGAATACGAAGTTTAAATTCTATTGTCATTTTGCTCTCCAAATCAATGGAGAGACCATAACAATCATCTACACTCTCTCATAAGACTGACACTGTCAGTCAAAAAAGCCCTTTAAAGGGCTTTGAAAGATCTTCAAAGGGGGCTTTAAAGAAAGAAAATCATATACGCTCGCTTATACAACAAGCACCATTTGAATTGTGCTCTCTTTGGTTATGTAATTAATCTTTCCACAATCTTATGAGAACAGCGCCATCAGCTCCAAAACCACGTCCTGCTTTTCCTGAACTATGGGAACCTTGTCCCATCCCACCAGAGCCACCTCTTGATGTATCGCCTCCAGCATCACCACCGTTACCACTTATACCGCTTCCAGCATAACCATTGCCGCCTTTGGCAAGTCCTGGATGTTCGTCTGTTGCTAAACCCAAATTTCCACCAACTCCTCCAGCGCCACCAGAGCCTGAGTAACCCGTTCTTGATGATATGTTATAATAAGCAGCAGTTCCATTACATCCTCCTGTAGCGGTAATAAAATTCTTTCCAACGATTGTTGTTCCTCCAGAATTACCTGTTGCACCGCGCGATGCAACAGAAGTTCCTCCTTTACCAATGATGATATCCTCATGACCGTTTAAACTTGCTTTATAGCCATACCACACGCTGCAACCGCCACCGCCTCCCAAATATGGAGTATCCGATCCACCGCCACTACCGCCACCACCCCAGGCTGTAATTTCGACTTTAGTTTTATCCGTGATCCAATCGGGCCATTCAATTTTGCCATCTAGAGCAATTCAGCATCGGCAAGAGCCGGCCAATTGGTGATTTTATCGGTCAAATCTTTTTTAAGACTCTTTATCCCTGCCAATATGGCGGCATCAACTTCACTCTTGGTATAAACTCTTTCACCGTCAACGGTTAGTGGTCCTTTCAGTATGCTTCCATTTGCGCTTAAACGGGTAACCACTGATTCTGAGATTGAAAAACTTCTTCTAAGCCCGGTAGAGCCGGCGGATAAACCAACTAATGGAGATGTGCTAAATGGTGAATTCTTGACGATCTCCAAACCACCACTCATGGTGACTTTGCTGGTAAACTTATTGTAATTTTTCCATTCATTTGGGCTTGTGAGGCGACCATAGCTGGTCAGATCTTGATTGATCTTGGCTCTAAAATCATCAAGCCCCACGATATCTTCAATCTTATGTTGGTGCGCACCTAACAGTGAGACAGCACTACCAAAGGTAAAATTGTTGTTGCTTGATTTATAGAGAACATAATTGTTGGCGGCGTCCTTAGCCCCCTCGATATCGCTTAAATCAGCAAAAGTGAAGGTTTTATCTGCTGCCATCTTGCCATTAAGGGCACTTTCTAGATCTGTGATTTCGCTTATGGTATGCGTGTGTTGTAAAGGCGCCTTTTCGTCTACCTTTTCCTCAACTTGCGCTATTGCCTGATCAATCTTGGTCAAGTTTTCACGCAAAATAGGGAATTCAGAACTGATAAAACGCCCTTCTTGTGGCAATTCCATGTCGAGTTTTTTGGTTTTAGTCATCTCTTATTCTCCCCTCATAATATACCGGCGCCAAAATCACACACCATGGAACGCGCCGCCGGTCCACCGGTAAGCGTGAGTTTAAGGCGTGCTTGTTTGGCTGTTTTGTCGCTGCTTACAAATTTGCGCTCTGTCCAAAGCGGTTCAGCGAGTTGCTCTGTTTCATCGAGTTTCAAAGGGACAAACGCCCCATCATCCAGCTGCATCTCGAGTGTAAAGGTTGCACCACCTGGCAAGAAGGTTTTGATATAGCTGGTCAACCTTGCCTTTTCCCCAAAGGAAAAAGCCCGCGTGATATAAGTTGCTGTTTTATGAATCTTTCCTGCAATCAACTGAACCGGGGCAAATAAGACCGGAGAGAGTTTCTCTGTGCCTTTAAGAATGGCGCGAAGCTTGACCTTTTCACTGATATATTCGCTAAGGCTTAGCAATTGAAAGGGTAGCAGTTGGTAAACCGTGCCGTTGTTGCGTTCAATTTCAAAGATGACAGAGCAATCGCTTGAAGGCAATTCTACCGCTGCACGCACTTGCAAATCAGAACAATCCACAAGATCAAAGGTGCCTAAATCAACCATCTTTTCTGTTTGCCTGTAGCGTGCAGCCAACACCCGAAAGGCTAATGCTTCATCTTGATGGGCGCTCCAGCTTTGTGCATTGACAGAAGAAAAGCGCGGACCCGTCACATAGGGGTGGCTTGAGACATATCTTTGGCTGTCTTTATCAAAATCCCCAAGTTTAGCCAGTGATACGGAATGATCCGCATCATCGGTTTTAATGACAAAGGCGGTCAGACGGTCATCGGGGACGGTTAAGGGTACATCATAGTGTGCGCCAGCCCAGCCGGTTTTGGCACCCTTCATTGAATAGGAGGTTTGGGCTTGAATATCAGCGGTTGGATAACCGTTTTCGGTGGTGACCAAATCAATCACCAGATCATGGTTTTGATTGCCTATTTTACAAAGATGGAAATCAATCCCCGTGATTTGCCGTGTTTCATCAGGGGTAAAGACTTGGGCTTGCGGGTCTACTTGTGTCCATATTTTCACCGTGGTGGTACGTCGCATCACCTTTACATCAATCACCCCTTGACCGGTAAAAAGCCCTGTTGCAACGGTGCCCCCTCTGCCTCGTGCAATCACATTCTTTGTACCAGCCGTAATATTCGCAGGAATGCTAAAGATGCCTTCAAGGGTGCCTTTGCTATCGGCAACAAGGCGGCTGTTGGGTAAGACATCCACACCATCAAAGGTAAGGCTTTCCAAGATTTCACCACGACCAAAGCCTTCAATCTTAAAATTCAGCTTAATTTGTCTTAAAAAATCGATTTGCTCTCGAGTCTCATTGATGAGGTCATCACGTACTTCCGTGTTACGGATCGTTCTCCCGCGATTCCATCCCATATTGAGTTGATTGGTGACACTTGAAAGCCAATCGGTGCGCTGTTCATGCCAAAAATCTGTTGCGGGGGTAAGGGTGACTATTCCAGGGAGAGGTGCAAAATTTTGATAGGGGTTGATCTTTTCGCAAGCCGTTGTCAATTCTTGCGCAATGATCACTTCATTGGTCCAGTCAAGCGTGACAGGGGCGTTCAGGGGGGCAGTATAAAAGGTTGGATCAATGGCAAGCTGTAAAATGCCATGACCAATAGCCCCTGTTTGGGGAAAACCTTCATCGCGATAACTGTCATCGAGAAAAGGGTCTGCAAACATGCCTTTTTTGGCAACGGGCTCTTTAGAGTCAACATTACTTTTAATGCGCTCTAATTGCATCAGGCGATCAAGAGAGAGCACCCGTTGAAAATAACGCCACATCTCATCATAAGGGGCAACACGTGTGCCATCATTAGCCACTTGGGGGGTGCTAAGCCAATTGTTGGTAATGGTAGCAAGGGAGAGCACATCATCCGGGACACTGGGAGCCATGGGTTGGTCTGCCGAGACGCCTTTGATATAGACAACATTGCCTCCTGTGTTGAGACCAATACGGTCAATGCGGGGGAGTTTATAAGTGTAGCTTACAATGATATCACCTCCCTCAGCCCCTCCTGAGACGGTGATTTCCTGCGCTGTTACTTTATCCGCTTTTATGCTCGCGCGGTATCGATAGGTCACTTTATAACTACTGCCGGGGAGTGGTTCATCTCCCATAGGCGCCCAATCAATGGTGTCTCCGGTTTTTTTGAAATCCTTGCCTTCTTTAAATTCCTTGGTTCCTTGAACAATTTTGATAAAAGCGGTGATACTTTTGTCCGCCACCCCATCACGCCCGGAGGCAACCGCACCACGGGTTATCGTCACGGTTTTTTCTTTCGTCAACAAAAGGGAATGAACAGCAGCAATGGGAGCGTAATAGGTTTTAAAGGTAAAGCTTGTCTTGCCCTTTGGAGGTGCAAAAATATGGGTTTCACTAGGAACGGCACTTGTCGAAAAGTCCTCGAGTTCTTCATAGCGCAAAGCAGCCAAGCGCTTGCGTTTGAAACCATTGATATTGGCTTCTCCCTCTTGAATACTGAACACTTGCTTTTGTCCCTCTTGCCCCAAAGCTGTGACACGGCATCCCCCCACGATATAGTGTCCATGAGCGCGATCATACGTCGCAATGGCTTGCATAGCGGGTTCAAGCAGTGAGGGGGATTTTTGATCAATCAAAACGCCATCTTGCAAAATATAAACCGGAAAAAATGTCCCTTTCTGGTCATCATCTTTGAGAGCCCAGACAAGTTTTGCGACCTCGCGTGCCGCACCTCCTTCTCCTTCTGCCAAGGACCCTGTAACTTGTCCTAAGAGTTCTGGATCATCCTCATAGGTCACCCATTTCTTTTGCAACTTTACACCGATTTCCACGCGCCCCATCATGGAAATATTCGTGAGAACAGCATTTGAGACGGGAAAGATATCGCCTGCGATATAAATCTTGCCCTCCGTTAAGGTAACGGTTTTTGTGTCTTTATTGACAAAGGCATCTGCTCGTTCAACGCGGTCTCCTTCTTGTGCCACAAGGCGCCCCAAACGGTCATGACGCCCCCTGATGATGGTTTGCATTTCATTGAGTTCACCACCTTGAAGAAAAGAGCGCCTGCCATAAAACACAACGCTTTGTTGTTCATCTTTGCCTACCGATCTATCAATTGCAAAGGGTAGTCCGCTTTCATGTTTCATGTTAAAACCTCAATAAAATCTTGAATTGTTCGCGAACATCAGCACGCAAAGGAATGTTGATGGGTGTTTTGAGAATTTCTATACCGCCACGTAGTTCATCAGCCTCTAACCAAAGTTTACCAGGGGGTGTTTGTTCTGCGAGACAACCATGAACGAGGAGGGAAACAGAGGCGGCTTGTTTGTCCTCAACATCCTCAAAATCTGTGCGCGCTGCAAGAAACAGCATGGTGCCAGTTGGGGAAGGATTAAATCTGTTGCCGCAATGGCTGTAAACACCCTCGACCGCTTGTTCGACAGGCTGTACAGCATAGCATCTGCGATAGCCAATCAGAGTGTTATCGAGATCTCTTAAAGCCAAATAAAGGGGACGGTTTTGGAACCACTTTGCCATGAGTATATCGCGTTCGTGTTTTTTGACCGAACACCAGGGGAAATTTGCCAACTCCCAAGGGTAATCGATTTGGTTCCAGCTTAATTCCTCGTCAAAGTCATCAATCCAGTTGCCAATAAGCTTGCCTTCTTGTTTTGTGAGCGTGTGATTAATTTCTGTTGTGCGTCCAAAGGAAAACAGTGTATCTCCAGCTGTTAAGCGCACGCCACTCTCAAAATCCAGCATGCTGTCATCAAGGTGTGACATATCGCACTCTATGGTTTCCACATCATAACCATAGGTGCTACGGCGAAAATCAGAGCGCAAACTTTTGGAAAGGTCGACAATGGCTTCAATGGCTTCAAGGCTGCTTTGTTCAGGCAATTGATCAAAATAAAGTTGAAAGGAATTCCACCATGCACGCCCTGACCATGCGGGTGTAAAGTGTGCAGAAAGCTCTAACCATTGAAGTCCCAACTCAATGGCTGCAACAGAGCCACGCAAGCGCTGCCATGCAAGCCCTTGATCAATCAAATCATAGAGGTTTGGAACATAAGGTGTGAGTTCACCAAGTCCATATTCTTCAATCAACCATGGCAAAAAGCGGGGAGGGCGTGTGATCAGTTTTGCACGTGAAATCCCCAAAACAGACCCATCAACATCTTGATGAAAGTCGCAAGCATCGGCAAGGCGTTTCTCAAATTCTGTTGCATGTGAGGGGAGAAGCGAGCCAACCATTAGCGCGCCCGCCCTTTAAAGTTTAAGGTGATTTTGCCAATCGATAAGATTTCTTCATCACAAACCGCACTGTCCTTTGTGGGTGTAATGGCAATCACTTTCTGGACACCAGTTATCATTAGTTTTGAAACCCACCACGAGAGGCTTAATTCGCGACCAATGGCTTGTTCTTGTTTCCAAGCCGTGCGTAAATTTGCCTCCATTGTCGTGAGAATTTTCAAGGATGTTTCCGGGAGCAGCCAAACATCTGCTTCTAAGTCCAGCACTTTTTTAACAGCAGCATGCACAATAATGGTATCATTGGTCATGATGATATTTTTTCTGTGAAGAGCTTGTGAAACTGTTTGTATGAGATCTTCAGAGGCTGTTCCTTCTTCATTATTGCCAAAAACAGCAACATAGATGGTTGGATTTTTGCCTTTACGATAAATAATCGCATCTTTCACTCGACTATCGGCTGTTAAGGCGATAAGTTTGTAATAGGGTTCTGTTCCACTTCCGTTTCCCCCACGGGCATGAAGCTGTATGCGTTCACGATACCTCTCATCACTCTCACCCTCTAAGCGGGCAATACCATGCCAGTTTCCCAAAGCATCAAGGGATTCACCGGTTGCAAAATCAAGAATGTTGTTGCGTGCCGCTTCGTTAATACGCTGTCTTAAAAGCAACTCTCGATAGCTAAAAGCCTCAATAACTTTTACGGCTGGATCACTTTCCAAAAATGTATATTCGGGTAAAAGCTCTTTTAAATGGGTAAGAACAGCAGCGCGGATTTCCTCAAAAGAAAGTTCTGTAATAATTTCCGGTTTTGCAAGCGCTCTACTCATTGTATCAATAATCCTTCCATGGTAATGGGCTTTCCTGATGGCAAATACATGCCCTCAAAGGACAGAGAAACTTGTCCGGTTCCAAGTATTTTAAAATCAATCTTTTTCAGCTTAAAACGTGGTTCCCACTTGTCTAAAGCCTCAGCAACGGCGGCATAAAGAGCAACAGCAAAGGCGTTATTCACCGGCGCATCAATGAGTTCTCCAATACGTGAACCATAATCACGTCGCATCACCCGTGTGCCAATGCGTGTTGACAAGATATCAATAATCGACTGTCGCAAATGTTCTATGCCAACCAATGGCTTTCCTGTTGTACGGTCCATTCCACTGTTCAATTCGGACCTCCTGTCATGGAACCACCAGGGTAAACACCTCCATGAACATGGGTTGCTCCGACATTGGTGCTGTTATGCTTTAATTCCCTTGAATTGATGCAAACCTCATTGCTTGAATGAAGAGAAATTCCATCTTGTGAATGGAGTGAAATGTTTCCCTTTGCTTTTAAACTCAGATCACTTTCTGAAGTGATTTTGATGCCTTCTGGTGCACTAAGCTCTAGCTTACCAGCATCTCCTTTGAGTGATACGCCATCAGAGATGGTTAGGATAAACTTTCCTCCCGATTTTATATTAAGGGCATAGGTGTTTTGTTCATCATTATATTCAAGGCTGGTGCCATCGGGATAAAGTGTTTTATGAATATTGCCTTTATCGGCTACTTGGTTCGCATCGGTATGAATAGAGCCTACAATGACCCCTTGTGATAAATCGCCTGATGATGAGACAACAATGACTTGTTCTCCAACATCGCGCCCTTCATAAGAGCGTGTTTTACCAGCACGCGCTTGGGTATCTGGAATCCAATCACTGATAAGACTGCCGCTTTTTACCCGGTAGCGTGCGTTTTTATGGTCAACATGGCTAATTTTCCCTACCACAACCATATTGGCTACGCGTCTTTTTAAATCGGTGATCTCTTTATCGCGTCGCTCTAACATGGTCACCTTCAATTTTATGGTATTTGTCTTTGTTTCCCATACCTGTTTCGGGTTTAAAACCGACAAGGGGTTCAACAACTCCTACGGTTGCATTTCCTTCATCAGGGCAGGGGATATTGGTGACATAAGTCACGTCAAAGGTTAAAATTGCACCGTGGAGCGCTAGGGCGCCATTATCACCAAAGGCAAAAGCAATATTTTGCAGGCGGCATGTCTCAACAGTGTTGTTAAGATTGGGGTTGGCATGGAAAACCTCCTCCACTTCCCATGCTAATTGGTCAACAAAGCGTGCACCCTCTTCACATGTTGCATAGCATTCAACATCCACCGTTAAAACACGCCGCCTTAAGCCAAAATCATGTCCATCTTCAATGGTTTCACTTTGCGTTGAGATATTAATAGCTGGCATTGTTTCAATAAATAAATTGAAATCACGCATATTGAAAACATTGTCACCAGCCACTGTTTTTGCTGCCTTTATCAAAGCAACAAATGTTTCTCTTATCCTCTCGCGGGGATGCATGGCGGGCTCCTGTCATTCAATATTTATCCTTTTCTTTAAACTGGTATCATGTTATGATACATAAAAGAACGCATAGAGGTGATTTGGTGATTGAATCTTTTGCGGATAAGCGGTGTAAAGATCTTTTAGAAGGCAAGACACCCAAAGGTTTTCCTGCGACATTGGTACGCATAGCACAAAGAAAATTGTTTATGCTCGATAAAGCAGTTGATCTTAAAGATTTGCGCAGTCCTCCAGGAAATCATTTAGAAGCATTGAAAGGAGAGCGTAAAGGTCAATATTCTATTCGTATTAATAACCAGTTTCGTCTTTGTTTTGAATGGCGTACTAATGGTGCCTATGAAGTTGAAATTGTAGATTATCATTGATCTATAGGAGGTCGAGATGAAAAATTATATTGCAATACATCCTGGAGAAATTTTACGGGAGGAATATTTAAAAGAATATGCTCTTTCTGCTTATGCTCTTGCAAAAGCATTGAATGTTCCACGCACGAGGATAGAACGTATTATTGCGGAAAATAGCCCAATAACTCCTGATACCGCTCTCAGACTGGCTTCTTTTTTTGATACGACAGCTGAGTTCTGGCTTAATATGCAAGCTGCTTATGATGTTCATATTTTACAAGCCGAAAAAGCAGATGAATTTGCCAAAATTAATAAATTTGAATGTAGAACTTAACCACCTCCCCATTTTGAGAACGGGGAGGGAAGTTGTGTTTTTGAACTTAAGCAACCTTTTTAATAGGGCTCTCGAAATTTGGTTCATAAGTGCGCAACAAAGAATGCATGCTATGCGGTAGTTCTGAATCTCCGAAATCTGTTAGAACTGTTAAGATTTTAAGCATACTTGGCATCTCATCTTGTAGTTTTAAAATCAAAGCTTTTTCTATGACACTCATAGTATCAACCAGAGCTGTACAATCTTTATCATTCATATTTCCATGTCTAGAAAATTGAGATAATGCCAACCACAAATCGCATAAGAAGTTGGTATCTATCTTCATTGCACACCTCCATGGATTTGCTTTCTTAAACATGCTAATCCTCTGGAGGTGATTTTTGTTGAAGGAAGTACCTTTTCTGTATCATCTGGTCTTTGAATAATGATAGCAGGGCAATCCATGAATCCTTTCTTGATTTTATCTTGGTAAGGTAACAAAGGTGCCCCTGGAGCACGTCGATACACCCAATCATGTTTACGTAAGTAATCCGTTAAATCCTTTGGTCGTACTTCTAATATCCTTCAGCTTCAATAAGACCAAATAAACCATCAGAACGCTTTAAGCCTTCTAAAGTCTCTGCCTTTGGCTTGAGTGTACTCACCTCATTTCTTAAGTCTTCTAATTGATCGATACTCTCTAAAAGGAGCTGTTTAATCGTAAGAGGATTTTCCAAAGCATTGGCAAGATTCATTTGTGGTGTTGCTGTTTATTTTCCAATTCTTGCCAACGGTCAATTATTTTTGCTCGTAAGGCAGTATTGTAACCTGAGACAAGAATTAAACATTTACGCTTTGGAATGGAAGGTTATAACAAGGGCGTGTTTTTCCTTGTTCATCAATATAACTACTTAAAAATTTAGCTGGCTCAAATTTGAGCTCGCTAAATATTTGCTTAATATCATGCAAAACATTTTTATGCTTCTTACTACATACCTCCGCAATTTCAATGCTAGACATAGTTTGAGCTCTTGCATCGTTAGCAACATTTTCTGTAATTTTTATAAGAGTGTTCATTGTAAACTCCTTGGTAGTAAATTGTTTCTTAGTGACACCCTAGAAGGGTATCTGGCGCTAAGAAACACGGTACACAGTCCGTCGCTACGCTTTTCCCAAAAGTGTATTTTATAGCATAGCTACACTCGACAAGGCTATTATATGCACGTAGCATACAACGAGTAAAAATCTTTAATGCGCGGAGAAGAGATTGTTTCGGCAACCAATAAGCTAGTTGTTTGTAAGTGTTTCTTAGACAGATGATTCAATAATAGACACATTGGTATCATTTTATTAAGAGGTGTCTTAAATTTTCTAAAAATATGATGAAAGCGTCTTTATTTTGTTTGCCGACTCACATTAAATCCATTCGCTTTTTATTTATAGCGGAGGGGAGAATAATGCTCGACATACTTGATGTAATTGAAATGATTGTATGTTCGTTGTCGTTATCGGGGATGGTTGTCGGACTTGTTTTAGTATGCAGAAGAAAATGGCGCAAAATGGGTTTGAAAACTCTTGGTGTTGGTGCTCTATTATTTCTCGGCTCTGCAGTATTAGATGCGTTTTTTTTTCATAAAATCAAATCAGATCAAGTTGCATACAATAATGATTTTTTTTCCTCTTCCTCGACTTTATTAATAAATATTGCTACTCAAAATGAAAGTGTGACACGGGCACTACTTGAGAATACCGATAAGAAAATTATTTCCACTCAAGATAAAAAGTCAGACGAAAATGATGGTCTAGGATTTTGGAGATGGTTCAGGTTAATTTTCTTTGCGTTTATTGCATTATCTATTTTTATTCATTGGCGAGATAAACGCAAAAAACGTTTTAAAGAAAAAGTTTCAGAGCAAGTTTTAATGCCTCCCCCTCATATCCATCCTTCTTCTGATTTATCAGTTGTTAATACAACGTCGCCGAAACTTGAAAAAAAACGCTTAGAAAAGAAGGTAAAGATCTTTCTCCTTTGTATTCTACTGGTTGGAGGCATTGTCGTAATAATAAGTATTACACTATGGTTATTAGTCCCAATACTTATCGTTTTAGCTTTGATTATCCCTGTCTATATTGCAAGTAAAAAGGAAAAACGCTTTGAAGAAGAAGTTGCTTTGTGGCAATCAGATATTCCTCCCTCTAATTTTGAGGAAGCATGTGAAATGTTTCAAGAACTTGACGCAAGTGAATATGATTATCGTTTAGTACAAAATGAAAAACTGTTGGGAGTTCAAGAGCGCGTTACCTTCAATATTGGCGAAAATGCTTCACTTTTAGGACGTCTTTTAGTAACAAATCAAGCTATTATATTTGAAAGCCCTGAAGATAATGAAAGGACTACTTGGGCAAGAATTGCATCAGTATCTATAACATATCAAGGATGTCACATCAGTCATCGTACTGGCGCACCATGGAATTACAGATTTAGGGCTATTCCAAATCCAAGGTTTGCAGCAATAATCCGAGCTCTTGGGCAGCCTTATTGATTTTTAAATACACAAAATAATGATAGATCCATTTTTTAGCTCCCGCAAGATAAGCTTATACATACCGGATTCAGAAGCTTGGACATCTGTGATCACGAAGTGCTCTTGAGAGGTATCTTCAGTGTTTTCAGGAGAAATAATCACAACCCTATTTTAAGGTTTTGGGGGTATACTGCCGATATCATTGATACAAACATCAAGTTCCTTTTTTGCGATTGTGGTGGGGATTCTGCCACCAGCCTCCGATTCCGAATGTTTAATGGTGTAAATCGCTGTAATTTGAAACGAGTGTTGATTATCTTTTCGCGTGTAGATGACGGGTTGCCCAAAGGTGTTGCGCACATCTTGAATCATTTGGTTTAGCAACCCGTGCCATCGCATGTTATTTTCCTCCACTGACCGCTTTAAAGAGCATTTCAGGGCGTGTGCAAATATAAAGTGGATAGCTGTACATCACAAATTTGGCCCATGTATTGTGAACAGTATCTGGAATAAGAATAGTGTAAATAGATTTTCCAATTGTATGAGAAAAATTCTCAGTTTCTGCTGGTGCAAAGGTTTTTTGAAACACTCCCGGTGCATTGGCAGGCAAGAATTGACATTCATCAGGCTTAATGCCTATGGCGCGTTTGGTTCCAGCCTTCGCACTCACATTATAGTTGTGAATACTCCGGTAATTAATGAAAGTAACGCCCGCAAAGTCAAAACTGCCAAAGCTCCCAGAGCCAATCGAACTTGGTGTTGCAACACCTCCAGCACTATTTAAAGTTTGTGCAAGAGCTGTGTTGAGATAAGTCTCACGAATTGTTTTATGGTTTTTCAATTTGGAGAAAAATTCATTTCCACAAAGCCCAATAATGCGTGAACGATCAGAAAACGCTCCCTTTGAAGCTTCAATCATTTTCATAATGACTTGATCAACATGGTCTGCAACATTGGTTGTCTCAACATTGAGTTTAAAATCAATTGGCTTTGGGGGAGTAATTTCCCATTCCTTGTACCAATCTACAATCACCGAGCCATCAGCATCAAGGACAACACCTTGAACAGCGCCAAGTTGCATGTTTTCCCATGTCAATTCGATTTCAGAAATCAGTTTCTTTTGTTTTCTGGCAATATATTTCATTGCTGTCTCTAACTGATCTTCTGTGCCAAATTCACGACGGTTCTGGATTTCTTCTGATTTTACGGTATCACTTTTGGCAATCCGTGTTGTTTTGAAAAACCGAAGATTACGACCCTCTCTATCACCTTCTGCCAAAGGTGCGCCACGTTCACTGGTTTGAATAAGGGAAAATGTATTATCACGCCGTTCAATCCCAACCACTGTGGTACTGGTTTCAACTTCCTCAAAAAGATTAAGAGAGCTTACAAGACCAGGTTGAAACTCATAGTTTTCAATGGCTTTCATCATTGTGATGCTTGAGAAAGCGTCGTGTTTAAAAAAGTTCATATCCATGTGCGCATTCTCCTATCGCAATAAAATATTGTTATGGTCTTCAAGAGACTGAATGGCAGCACTTTTTTTTTCATCTGTAATGGCATCTGGCCATAGTAGTTCAGAAGCCTTTACAGTGCATAAGCGTGCTGTCATCACGGCACGTTGATCTGCCTCTGTTGCATCAACAGTGGCAAAAGAAATCCCCGCAGGGATTTGACTGCCATCTGATGCTGCTGGATTAAGGGGGGTATATTTTTTTGACGCGGTAATTTTTCCCATGACAGTTCCTGCTTCAATGAATGCTCCTGAAGCAAAAACCACTTCTTCGTTTGACATATCCGTATCGTAGGGTCCAAGATAAGCGCCATTGCGGATGTCTTCATAAAAAACTTGACTCATTTTATTGTCCTCCAAGCTGTTTCCCATTTTGCATGAATTTTTTCCTTGCTCGTCCCATCTCTATGGGGAGCTGTGGTTGATAGTTTTAAAGATGCGCTTTTCGAGACAGCTGCGGTTAAAACAACATTTTTTGCTTTCTCAACACTCATGCCGCTTTTAATGGCTTTTGCTGCATCAAAAGAAACGCCTAAGCGCTTTGCTTGCCTTTCAAGGTTTGTCAGTGCCTCGCCACGTTTTCTTTCCTTTTCAAGAGCCGCTTTTACGCTTTCTTGTTTATCTTCGTCCTCATCTTCGTCTTCGTTTTCCTCTTCTTCGTCGAAGTCTTGAGTGTCTTCGTCAATGTCGCTCTCGTTTTCGTCCTCTTCGTCCTCATTGATGACGTCGATAATTTTTTCATCATCTTCTTCGGCGCGGTATAGGGTGCGTGCCATGTGTTTTGTCCTTTTTTTGTTGCTGTTGGGGTTTGTGATATGGAATCCGTTAAGGCTTCCAAAGCTTGCGCAAGAGTGCCCTGCGCATCTGCTAATCCAAGCTCTAAAGCTTGGGTGCCTATAAAAGTTTCTGCTTTTGTGTCACGAATTGCGTCCGCACTCAGAGGTCTGTTTTTTGCAACCCAATCGACAAACATTTCGTAGAGCAGGGTGCAATCGGCTTGCATTTTTATCTGTGCTGTATCGCTCAAGGGTTCGTGAGGATTGCCATGCGTTTTGTGATCACCTTCAAAAACAAAGGTCCATTTAAGCCCCTGTTTCTCATCCGCACGAGATTGGTCAAGATGGGCGCAAACAACCCCAATGGAGCCTACAACACCGGTGCGTGTAATCCATATTTGAGAAGCCGCACAAGCAATGGCATAAGCCGCCGAGCAAGCAAATTCATTGGCATGCGCCCAAATGGGCTTGGCATATTGTTTTGAAAGGGTTTGAAACTCTTCAACCAAATCAAAGATGCCACCGGCTTCTCCCCCACCACTATCAATATCAAGTAAGACAGCATTCACATCAGGCTGTGCAATGGCTTCACGAAAAGAAGCCCTTAAACCTTCATAAGAAGTCAAACCCGATAAAGCTCCAAGCCATGCACCGCGGCGTACAAGCGTGCCATGAACGGGTATTATAGCAACATTGTTTTGCACTACGTAAGTTTCTGGTGGTCTGAAAGGAGCCCCATTCTTTTCTAACAATGCTCTCATGGCAAATTTTTCTCCTTCAAAAAGCCGTGGGGCAAGAGCATTAAGGATGATATCAAGCTTTGTCGATGCAAGCATATGAGGAACACCAAAAAGCCGTGATGCCAAAAACGGCATGTCAAGATTATTCACCATTTGCCTGCGCCTTACTGTCTTGGTTACTTTCATAACTCTCAGAAGTCTCTGAATCTTCAGTATCAATTAGTTGATTGCTAGCAGAGGGCGCTAGCGCATTATCGGTATCAAAGGATAAACCCCGCGTGCGTGCATCTGTGCGTTCTTCTTCGAGTTCGGCATGAATGTTATCAATATCAAAGCCGCGCTCGGCTAGTGCCATACGTCGTGTTTTCAAGCCAGCACGAATTTCTTCTTTTTCTGCCGTGATATCCTTGATGGGATCAATCATTTCAAGGGGTGGTGCAAAGCTTTCACATTGAAGCCATGGCAAGGAATTTTCTTCCCATCCTGGTAAATTCACGCATTTGCCAAGCACTGCCATTTCGACAAAGCGTGCCCAAACAATTCGATTAAACTGAAAAGCAATGATATGTTCTCGCCATTGTTTGACGTGCCGTCTAAACTGAATGATAGAGGTTCGCACATTGGAGAAGTTCCCCCGCGTAACATCTCCTGTCACAACAGCATAAGGCATATTGAGAGCAGAACAAATTCTTGAAATATTGCGAAATTGAAAAGCCTCATAAGAGCCACCAACCTCAACAGGATTTGAGAATGTAATTTGTTTTTCACCATCGACCACGTTAACCGAGCCAGGGTAAATTGGATACTCTTCGGGGACCTCTTCAACCTTCTTTTCCACCTTCTGTTCAATTTTCGTTTTTTCACGATTCTCCTCTAACTCTGCCTCATGAGATTCCTTCCCTGTAATAAATACCGCAAAAAGAGCCGCTGTTTTTTTTCGTTCAAGTTCTGCATCATCATAGGATTCGAGTTGAAAGATTTTTGTCATACAGCGCGTTATTTTTGGAGAACCGCGCAATTGTCCAGCAATCCGGCGCTCTTTGATATGAATGACCATTTCAGCAGGCACACGTATGCGCTCTTGACTCTTAAATGCTTTGTTTGCAGGGTAATCATCATAGGGGTGATGTTTCCAGAAATGATAAGCAACGCGCTTACCACTGGCATCGAATTCAATTCCCATACGAATGTAATTGCCTTCAATCTCAGCCGGTTCATTATAGGTGAGATCTAGCATTTCAGTAGGATAAACTTGCAACTGAAGAGGCACACCAGAGCACCCATAAAGGTCAACATAATGCAATCTTACAAAGCATTCGCCGGTTAAAAAGACCTCTCGTGCAATGGTTGCTTGCAGACCATAAAAGCTGGCATCTTCGTCGTAGTCTGCTTCATCAACCCATTGCCACCATAAGTCTAAAAGCTTTTTCTTTTCTTCTTGAAAGCCTTCAATGCGAGGATAAGGTTTAATCCCATCACTGACAGCCGCAGAGACCCATTCCTCCGTTGCAGACCCATAAAGAGATTCATTGTCATAAAGCCATCTTGAACGAGCAACAATGGTATCACCACATTCTTCAATCGCTTTATTGATATGTTTTTTTGCAGGGTCAAAACCACTCATACGGCGGCTTTTGCTTGCCGCTTCAAAATGGGGATTGTGTTGACGAGAAATTGTAAAAAAGCCTGTAATTTTATTGAACAAACCAGCCATTAATAGCCTCGTGAGATATTAAAATAGAACACGCGTGAACCTTTGCGCCCTTCAAGGTCCGCTATTTGCTTATTCAGCATCTCAAGAGCTCTGCGAAGTTCCTCAACAGAGCGGTTGCTTACTTGCTTATCGCCATGACGCACTGATTGCGCTCCCGAATAAAGAGCCTCTTCAATTTGTTCACGCCGCCTTTTTAAACTTTCCAGTCTGTCAATTTTTCTATTAATTGGTTCTAAAGTTTCATCCACAAATTACCTCCAATCCCCTCGCATATAAGGATTTATCACTGTTCTGAATGGCTTCTTTTGAGGCTGTGCTGCCTGCAATCTTTTTGGAGAAGGGGAGGGCACATGTTCTGATGTTGGCTGCTCTAAAGCGCCTTCAATTTTAAGTTTTTCCAAACGCTCTTCTAAGATATCGACTTCTCGGTTAAGGTTTATTCCTGCCGAAATCAGACCTTGCAAAGCAGCATAAGCATAGACCCTACAATCCAAGGCTTCGTTTCTTGCCTTTTCACTTTTTTGCCATTCAATACGCTTGAAGCCTTTAAAATATTTAATGACTTTTCTTTCAGCGGTTAGCTGGTCAAAATATTCCGGGTCAAGGCTTTTGTGAAAGTGTGTTGCACCAGCCCCCGTTGCTTCAGGACCTGATTTTTTAAACCGTGCTGTAATGATATCTTTCGCGGCGTCAACCCCAACAATATAAAGATTAATCTGTCCTTTATTGTTTTTGCTTGGTCGGCGTGGCCAGACCGCACGCCAGCCAGCTTGTCCCTTAATGCCCCAGATACGCCGCCCCTCCCGCGGGCGTACATAATTATAAACTGCCTGTGTATGTCCACCACCAGTATCAATACAAGCCGCTGTTATCCTAATCCCCTCTTTATAGCCTGGATGCGGCCAGCGTTTTGCAAGATATTCATCCAATTGGTCCCACACTTCAAAAGAAGAGGGGTCACCAAGGATAACTTGGTAATCAATATGCCAACTTTCTTCACTACGCCCCCATCCCACCACTTCAAGCTCTAAACGATCATTTTGCACATCAATGCCTGCTGTCAACACGACGGCTTGTTCTGGTGCAAGGGGATAATCTTCGCGTTTTGCATAGAGGCTGTCTGGATCAACAACTTCGCCTGTTCTGTCCTCCCATGGCTCTCCAAGAACTGTATTGACAAAAGGCTGTAGAAGAGCTGGATCATCTTTGGCATTTAAAAACTCTCTTGCACATTCCCCCCATGTAAGCCAAGGTGAATAGAGTGCCGAAATATGATAAGAACGCAAATTCGGTCTGCTTGACTCACTGGTTGGGACCCAGCATGCACCTCTTTCTTCACACATGAGATCTGTTTTTCGGTGTTCGGCATGTTCATGACCACAATGCGCACAAACAAAAACAGCTTTTTCGGGAGCTCCTTTTGGCCATTTGATTTGTGACCAAACAATCGGCTGGAGTGTACCACATTCATCACAAGGCACGTTGTAATATCGCTGGTCTCCTAGCACAAAATCCTTGGCAATACGGCTTGTGTCACGATGGGTTGGGGTGGACAATTTAAAGATCTTTCGTTGTACAAAGGTTGATGTGCGCTTTTCCGCAATCATCACTGGATCACCTTCGTTATCGACACTGAGAGGATAACCATCCACTTCATCCAAAATCAGATAACGAATAGGCATAGAACGCAGACCAGCTGCACTGTTTGCTCCTGTAAGCATCAGTGCTCCACCATCAAACTCTTTCGAAAACATGGTATTCCCGCTGTCACGTGTTCGCGCTGGGGCTATGCGTTCACTTAAAACTGGACTTGCCATAATCATGGGATCAAGCCGCGTCTTTGAAAGCTTTTTGGCTGTCTCAACGGTCGGCATGACATAAAGGGCAGGTCCTGGACTATAATGAATAGCATAACCGCAGAAATTCAATCCTGCCTCTGACATGCCAACCTGCGCTCCTTTCATGACAATGGTTGTTTCAATCGGTTTGTGAGAAGAAAGATTATCCATGATTTCGCGCAAATAGGGGGTGCGTTTTGTTCTCCACAATCCAGGTTCAGCACTGGCTACGGTGCTAAGGTATCTATTCTTATCCGCCCATTGGGAAACCGTATACGGTGGGTCCGGTTGTCTTGCATCATTGGCATGGGCGAAAAATTCTGTAACAGCATTCTCATCCATTATTCATTCTTTGCTCGCTCCAAAACTCTCTCATTCTGGAGGTTGAGGATCATGATAAGGAACTGGAATATGAACAGCTTCAAGCAAAGCCTTTCGTATGTAATAATCAATGGCACCGATCAGACTTGCAGCATCACATCCAACTTGTGCGGCAATGCTTGCACCAAATCGATGCGGAAAATTCAACATGGCGTCACGGTGTGCTCTTCCAAACTCACGCGCTGCTCTCTTGACTTCTTCACGGTCAACGGTTGTTTCGCGTAAGCGTTCAAGGGCAATCTTCTCGCTTTCAAGAGCAACTTGCATTCGCTCCAGTTTAATCTTGTATTCATTAGCGCCCTCTGTAGAGGTTTGTTTGATCTTTGTTCGCGGTTGACCATCCGGTGCTAAAAATGGAGCAGGGCGTTTTGTTGGATTCTCATTCCAGATGGCTGTTGCAAGCGCTTCATTGACAGAACCATCTTCAAAAAGAGCAGCATCAAATTTTCCTGTCTTAAATCGAGAAACCACCGCATTAGGAGAAACACGCATCTTTTTTGCAAATGCCCGAAGCGATAAACCCTTACGCGTTTTCTTAGTCATAGTGGCTCCATTTTGAATGGTTTATACGAATTATTGTACACTTTAATTATTGACAAGGTTTTATTTTTCGTGTACATAAAATATATGAAGATAGTGTGGGATGAACCAAAAAGAGCTTTGAACATTATTAAACATAAGCTTGATTTTGCTGATGTTATTTACTTTGATTGGGAGCATGCCCTTATTGATGCAACCCATTCAAACCGCATGAAGGCTCTTGGACATTTTGCGGATGGCACAACAGTTATTGTTTTTGCAAAGCTTGGCAATGAAGCAATATCCATTATCAGTTTTCGTCGAGCTAATAAAAAAGAAAGAGAGGTTTTCAATGACTATCAAAAAAACCTTTGAAGCAGGATGTGATTACGCAAAAGAAAATTGGGATGCTGTGGATTCTCCACCATTGACAGATGAAGAGCTTGCACGCTTAAAGCCAGCTAAAGACGTTTTACCAGCCTCCTTTTTTAAGTATGTAACAGAAGAGCGCCGTAAACGTGGGCGTCCCCCCGTTGAATCTCCTAAACAAGCGGTTACTCTCCGTCTCGACCCAAACGTTATTGCTTCTTTTAAAAAACAAGGAAAAGATTGGCGCACACGTATGGGTGAAGTCTTAAAAAAAGCAAGCGGTTGTTAAGATAACCCTCTCCCCATTTTTGAGAACGGGGAGGGGACTTCTGTTTTTGAACTTAAGCAACCTTTTTAATAGGGCTCTCGAAATTCGGTTCATAAGTTTTCAACAAAGGTTCCATAATCGGAGGAGGTTTTAAGGCTCCAAAATTTGTAATCATTGCTAAAATTTTGAGTGCATTCGGACTTTCATCTTGAAGCTTTAAAATTAAAGTTTTTTCTATCGCATCCATAGTTTCAATGAGAGCACTAAAAGCTTTATCTTCAACATCATCACGATCAGAAAACTGATACAACGCCATCCACAAATCGCATAAAAAATCAATACTGGTTTTCATTGCACACCTCCATGGATTTGTTCTCTCAAACATGCCAATCCTCTCGATGTGATTTTTGTGGAAGGGAGTACCTTTTCTGTACCATCCGGTCTTTGAATGGTGATAGCAGGGCAATCCATGAATCCTTTCTTGATCTTGTCTTGATAAGGCAACAGAGGTGCTCCTGGAGCCCGTCGATAGACCCAGTCATGTTTGCGCAAGTAATCGGTTAAGTCCTTTGGTCGCACCTCTAATATCTTTGCAGCTTCAATAAGACCAAACAAACCATCAGAGCGCTTTAAACCTTCTAAAGCTTCTGCTTTTGGAGTCAATTCAGCAATGGTGTTATCCTTCTTCTCGATTTGATTTTGTAGGTGATTCAAGACACCAAGTAATGCTTCGGGTTTAGAATAGTCAACTTGTGGTGTTGCTATTTGCTTTTCCAATTCTTGCCAACGGTCAATAATCTTTGCTCGTAAAGTAGTGTTATAACCAGAAACAAGAATTAGACATTCACGCTTTGGAAGGTTGTAACAAGGAAGTGTACGCCCTGTTGAGTCTTTGTATAATCCTGAAAAATCACTCACCCCAAATTTGGGGGCAGTACTTTCAGAGTTTAATTCTCCTAACATTTGTTTAATGTCACGCATGACATGGTCATGTCTTTTACCGCACAACTCAGCAATTTCGCGACTAGACATAGTCTGAGTGGTAGCACTATTAGCAGTGCTTTCTCTAATTTTTATAAGAGTGTTCATAATGAACTCCTTGTTGATAGATGTTTCTTAATGACACTCCAAAAGAGCGCCGGGTGCTAAGAAACACGGCAACAAGCCCGTCGTTATGCTTTTCCCCCGAAAGGGTATTTTATGACATAACCACACCCGACAAGACCAGTATACGCTATACGCGCATAATGAGTCAAAGCCTTTACAATGTGCGGAAGACTGATTATTTCGGCAACCAATCCGCTTGTTGTTTTGAGGTGTTTCTTAGGCACCTGATTCGACAATATGCATAACGTCACTGCCTTGTCAAGTGATAAAAACTTTTTTCTAAAAATAATACGCTATTGTACAGTGTGTATATGAATACACATTAAATTCGTTATTTTTCAATATATTATGTGTACAATGTACAGTCATTTTGAAAATTCTGTCGCTAGCGATAGTTCGCGCTCGTCCGCCCCGCAACGAAGCCAACCCGCTGGGAAGTACCTTTTGAATTGATTTTATTGACTTTTTTATGGAAAAAACAAAGCATAAATGATGGTCTTTTTTTTAAATTGCAATAAGAATAGGGAATGCTTAAACTCATAAAGATATGGAATATAGAGATAAAGCTTGAGAACATGATCTAGCCTTTTTTATTAGCAGCGTATTCTTGACGTTTAAGTTGTCTCTGTATATTTTTGGTTAATCTTTCATTGGCATATTGTGCAATAGCGCTTGCAATCTCTGGCTTGGACATCACTTTAGCAATTGATGGTCCTTCTTGTTTTGCAATGGGGAATTGGTCTCCATCATCTCTTTGAAACACATTCCCTCCCATTTTTAACTCAACACGTTTTGGAAAACTGCCTCCCATGATAAAACCATGGGGCAAGATTTCTTTCTTTTTAAACAGTGTGTAAGTTACGCCGCGTTTTGTTTCTTTTGCCTTAAAAAATTTAAGAGGTATCGGTGTTCCAGAACCAATGATATCTGTCTCGAGAAACTGTGCGGTAGCCTTGTCTTTAATATAAACACCTTTTTTAACGCGCTTTGGTTGGGCGGATGAGAGGTCGGCAACTTGCTTCTCAGTAAAGCGCTCGACTTGCTTTGCTGCAGTGTTTAGAGCATTACGCAGAGCCCAATTAAGGCGAGGGGCTTGAAGGCTTGTGAAGGTATCTTTTGCCTGTTGAAGATACCATTTTTGGTGGATAATTAATTTCAACTTTTAAGCCTTTTGGGGGGTAGATGTTGATGGCTTGGAAGCTTTAGGTGCTTTTGGTTTTTCGAATGAGGGTTCCTCTGTTACTGTTGAGGTTTCCTCTGTTACTATTTCAGATGATGTTTGGTTGGGTTCTTTTTCTACCTGCTTAATCTGTTCAATTGTCTTGTCGGGTTTTATTTTTGTTTTGACATCAACAAAGGGTTTAGCAGCATTTGCACGCTTGAGACGAGCGTAGACTTGATTAGAAATCTCAACAAATGGATTATTGGGAGTTGAAGTTTCAAAACGAACAGTGCTTTTATTATCGCCAACAACACACATTGGCTTGGTGATGATTGCTTTCATCTTCGCTCCTTTTGAGGCAATGAATTAATGACATCATTGGTCACTTAATGGCTTTTGTTATGTGCAAAATAGGTTAGCCTTTTTTATCAATAAAAACAGTGCTTTAAGCCCTCTTGAAAGCTTAAGATTTTATCAAATTTTAGGGGATATTTTTGAATTTTAGACACAATACGACTAGTGCAGTAACGTCATTAAATAAAATTTTTTACACATTGTCAATAGAAAAAATCTATATTTTGTATTTTTTTATTTTTTTGATCAAAACTTGGTATTTTAAAAGCCGCTTTTTAATTTTCTATAAATAACAACATATTTGTTTCATTTAAACATTTTAGATGTTATACTATATTTATGAATAGCCAAGAATTAAAAAGATATCTTACAAAGCATGGTTGCAGTTTTACTTCGGGGAAAGGCGGTCATTTAATTGTAAGACTTGGTTCTAAAAAAACGGTTTTGCCAATGCATGGTGCGCGAAAAGAATTAGGAACGGGATTAGTTAATAAAATTCTCAAAGATCTTGATCTAAAGTAAGTCTGAATATGGAGATGTAAATGAAATATGCACTTAAATTTATCAAAGATGACAATGATACTCTTCTTGTCGTTTGCAAAGACTTTCAAGAATTTATTACCTATGGTAACGATGAAAAAGAAGCTTTAGAAAATGCTAAAAACGCACTTTTAACAGTTATTATGGGGCGTTTCCAAGATCGAGAAGTTGTTCCGTGTGGTATTTATGATGTTACCTATCCTTTTGTTGAAGTCTCTTCATTGGTCACTTTAAAAATTGCAATACATAACGCTATGATTGAAAAAGACTTACGCAAAGCTGATCTTGTGCGTCTTTTAAAACTTCACCCAATACAAATTGACCGATTGTTGGATTTAAACCATGCAACAAAATTAGATGCCTTAGAATCCACTCTCATTGCTCTTGGAAAAGAGATCTCTATTAATATTCAAAATGCTGCTTGAATTTAGCGGTTTTGTGTAAAATGTTTATGAAGCGCATTAAGAGCAATGCGCAATGAAAGCACAAGGTGTGGTAGTGATTGATCTTCTATAACAAGATATTGTAATGCGGCATGAAGGTTATATTGACGGTGTAAACATTGAGCTTCTTGAACAACATCTTTTACAGCTAAAAGATGTTCTGTTGCCTTCTGTACCCATTTCTCTCTTGCTCCGTTATCAGAAGTTGTAGGCATTTCATCATAAATTGCATTTGGTAAGGCTTTTGCACATAGGTAATTGTTTTTCACTTCAAGATATTTTTGTGCAGCATCATACTGATCTTGATTAATCACACCTTGCAGATAAAGCCGTCCGATATAAGTAGCGGAAAGGGGATTTTTTGCTTCTTCTATGGTTAAGCCAAATCGCTTGGCACGCATTTCAATTGCCAATTTATCAATCGGTTCACGCGGTATTTTTGCTCGCGAGATACGACCATTGGGTTCTCTGATACATCCATTAATACGAGGACGTCCACGTTTTGCATGTTTTTTTCTTTTAGCCATATTTTTTCAATCAGAATGGGACGCTATCATTAAGAGATGCGCTATAATCTTGAGTACCTGAGGCAATAGCATAACTTTGAGAAGTAATGGGTGAGGGGTGTGCCGATTGTTCTTTCTTTGCATCAAGCAAATGCAGTTCACCTTTATATTGTGACAAGACAATCTCTGTTGTGTAACGGTCATGACCATTTTTATCTTGCCATTTACGGGTTTGTAATTTGCCTTCTATGTAAACCTTTGAACCTTTACTGAGATACTGAAGTGCTATTTTTGCCAAATGTGGATTAAAAACCACAATGGAATGCCATTCCGTTTTCTCTACTTTTTGATTGGTTTTTTTATCGGTATAGCTTTCAGAAGTTGCTATACTAAAATTGACTATTTCAGCTCCAGAAGTCATGGTTTTGCTTTCAGGGTTAGCACCAAGGCGTCCGATTAATGTCACTTTGTTTAGCATGTTTTTTCTTACCTTAAATTTGTATTTAAATACGTACAAAATCCTAGCATAATTTTATTATTTTTTCAATTATTTCAAAAGGATATTATTAATTATTAACATATAACATTATGTTTTACGGCATACCTATACGATAAGGAGATCAAGGTAATTTATTTTGCTGTTTCTTTTCTATTTTCTTCATGAATTCCTTGAACTCTGTTAGATTTTTTTGTGAAAGGCACTTAAAATTTCTAACAAACGGGTTAGGCATTTCATGGTTAAGTGGATCAGAAGAGTTTATTGTAAAATTCTTGCGATAAATATCAGCTTCTTTTTTTAAGAGAGAAGCCATATCTTGATCTAAATCGTATAATTCTATGACCTTTTCTTCCATACCAACGGGCACAGATTTTTTGCCAATCTCGACAGAAGATAAAAACGCTACAGATATACCTAATTTCTCAGCCATATCTAATAGACGCTCTGCATGATCTATACGAATTTTACGTAAGGTTTTGCCAAATGGTGTAAGCATTTGATTAAAGCTCCTATTCACGCAATCAAGCTGCTTTGAGAAGTGATATTGTGTTCTTTTCTAAGAATTGAGGCATTTTGATTTTAGGCGAAAAAATCATCAGTTCAGTAGCTTGCCTTTTCTCCTGTAGAGAATACTGTATGTTGAATTCTACTAAGGGATATTTTCTGTACAAAGATTTAATTTCTTCTACATTATCATAGGTGATCAACCAGGGCGCATTCACATGTTGGGAAAGGGTATTTTCTAATACCTGATGATCGTTAGCTTGATAAAACGAAGCATATAATCCTCGTCCTTTTTTAAAATAAGGAGGGTCCATATAAAAGAAAATATTTTCATCTTTATCTGTCCCATAACGTAGCAAAAACTCTCGTGCATCTAACCGTGTTAAATGTATCCTATCTTTGTGCGTACTTATGCGAAGAATGCGTTCAATGATGTTTTTTTTGTTAAATCGGCAATTTATTTTATAATTGCCATTTTGTCCTTTGCCTCCAATTGGACCAGAATTTTTAATAATTCCAGATCGATTTGTACGATTTAAAAAGAGTGCAGCAAATCCTAGGCTAAGTACATCTGCTTGTTCAGAAGAAATTTCTTTTTGTTTATACCATTCTTCTAAGCTAACGGCCGTTGTGTTAATTTTTTCTATTAATTCTTCTGTTTTGTGTAAGACACAATGCCAAAAGCTCCAAATGAATGGATCAATATCGTTAATATGAATATCTTTAACGTCATTATTCAAAAGAAGCTTGAGCGCAAGCCCACATCCACCAGCAAAAGGTTCCCTATAGGAACATCCATTTAATCCATTTTTTTCAAAAATTTCTTTGATTTTTCCATAAAGTATGGCTTTACCGCCTGGATATCTCAATGGTGAGCAGATATGAGTCATTGCTACACCCCTTTCAATATGTTTGTGATTTCTTTAGTTGATTTCATTAATAGAGTGTTAAGAAGATACAAATAGAGTGTTAAGAAGATACAGCACCGATTAACCTAAAAAGTCTTAATAAATTGGAAATTTTGCTATGGCTTTTTAGTACAAGACTGTAGTATGTAGATGGATATATTTATTAAACTGCGTGTACGAAACATAAGAAACAATACACAGCATAAAAAATAGTACCAAAGCACAATGTCTAAATACCCAAATACGGTATCCAATGAAAAAGAAAACTGGTGTTCCACGTGCTTAGAAATGACAGGCAAAGAAACAGCCTCTTCATAACTATTTGGAAAAATTAAAACGACAAGCGCTAAAATTATTAGCTTTAAGAGTTTGTGCATATATTGCTGTAAATCATGTGTTAGGATCACCCAACCCGTTGTATCATCATGTTTATATTTTAGATTATTTTGCAATTCAAAAGGAATATGAGAATTGCATAAAATTACAAAAATATTTGTTATTATTATCAAACCAAAAGATGCAAATATCAAAATACTTTGAATAAAATAGGGATTTTTTTTAATGTCTAAAAAGCATAAAAATATAAAGGCTATAACTGCAAACAAAGCTCTTAACTGTTTATCTGTAAACATATTCATTTCCTGCGGTTTTCGATAGTTTTTTGATCTCTCTGTTAATCTCGTCTATAAGAGGCTCGTAATTGAGAACGCTTTTCGGAATAGCACCACCGTATATCCATGCTTTTACTTGTGCCTTGGTACTGAAATCCGCATTCTTTGGTATGGTGTAATACTGACCACCGTCAAACTTTTCACACTCTCTTGTACCATCAGGATATTCATAGAGATTATAAAAATACTCTGCCGCCCCATCTCCCCAAGGAACATACCCAACAGCCGTTGCAATAAATTTTTTGTGCATTACTTGCATAGGCTGTTTACGTTTTTTAAAGAATCGTCGTTTTAATATTTCCATTTTAATTTCTATTTTTACCAATAGGTTAATTTACCTCAAATTTGATCGTACAGAGCGTTTTGTATTGCGGATGTGGTTTTCATCATAAAATTTTTAAATCGCTCTGTACGGTACATTTTTGTCGATTTAAACGCATATCTAATTACAAAACCATCAGCTCTTTTCACTGAAAAGGATTTAAACCAATCTCCGTTTTTTCAAGCATTTGCATCAGTTTATCCCATTTTTCAGCAGAAACAGGTTCTCCTTTCGGCTTAATCTCTGGTCTATCGAGTGAGGTAAATATCCCTTTAACAGTAGTTCGAATATCGTCTTCAAGCTTTTCACAGTAAAGCAGAAGATCAGCAGAAGCGGGCATGAATGTTGTCGACAAGCCTTCTGCTTTACCCTTCATCACATCCCTTGTTGCGGTTTTGATTGCCCAACGGCTTAAACCATCGAGAGAAAAAAGATAAGCAACAGCTGTGGCTTTTTCATCTTCTCCAGGTTGGCTTTTAAGTCCACCAGAAAGCATGAGAAACATAGCTTTTATTTCTTCCTCAGAAGCTTTTTCATCAAGCATTTGCAAAGCTTCTTTACCCAACGAAATAATTCTCTTCGCTTCTGCAGGTGATGGCTTTTTGCCTGGTAGCCAATGGAATGGAGGGTTTTGCATCATCCTCGAACAAAAATTTGTACGGACTGTCTGCATTTTTGAAATCGGACATGTGTTGTGTAATTCTATAGGCACGACCGCGCTGTTGTCCTGTTTGGGAATTGGTTTGTGTTCCATAATTTTCTCCTTGTTTGTAATTTTTTGAATTTCTCACCCAGTTACGCCACGTTGCTTGCCAATCGATTTTGGTTGCGTTTGCTCCAGCTTTTGAACGCCAGTAATCTCGAAACTTTGCGATTTCGACTTTGATACGCTCTGGAGGCAAGCCCTCTTCGATTGCAAAATCGTAATCGGGTTCAAAGTCTTCAGGCAATCGACAGCCCCGATTAGCTTTAACCCGCTTGGCTTTTTCCGGAACGTTTTCTTGCTCGTGAAGGGGTGGTTGGTTGGTCTCTACCGTTTCGATTTGTTCTGATTGGCTTTTGAGAGCATCATCCTCGATTGGCTCTTCAACCAAATCGTTTGTTTCTAAATTTTCAGAACCAATTTCTTTTTTTGCTAATACGATAGTATTAGTTTTTTTATTATATATGTTATTGTTAATGTTATATGGTATCGTTTCCGTATCGCTTTCGTATTCATTCCGTATAGAATTCGTATCGCCTTCGTATTTAGCTTGTATAGATTTCGTATTATGCTTTACGTCTTTTTCTTTAGATTTTTTCCATCTAGCACTAACAGCTTTTGATGCCGCTTCTGATTTTCCGGCGCTATCACTTAATTCTGCTTCAACATCTAGATTCCATAAACGACCGTCTGCTAAACGAATAATATGACCTGTGCTCTGTAAAACGTCTAATGCTTTGACAAATGCCTTTACTGAATAGCCAGTATAATTAGCCCAAACCTTAATGTTATTTAAAAGAGGTTCACCTGTGTGAAGCATTTGCAACCGTAATCTCATGTATATATTGCCTTCAATAGAAGACAAATAAGTGAGATCAAGAATCCATTTATCAGCAAAAAGCCTTGTCCATGGTATTTTACTGGACATGCATACCCCCTTCTTTCTTTAAATATAAAATTGCCAAAGCATCTGCTTCATTGTCATCACAAGGCGCGTGACCTTTTGCACGCATTGCCTTAATCATTTCTTCTTTTGACGCATTCCCTTTTCCTGTCGTCGCTTTCTTAATCGTACCAACGGGAATGCCTTCATACGGTATCTGATGATGTTCACACCAAGCTGTTAGAGTTGCTAGAAAGCCCCCATAAACATGAGAAGCGTCTGTACCCACATGCCGGCGTACTTCTTCAAAATACACCGCATCAATTTCATAAACAGATCTCTTTAGTTCAGTAAGCCATTTCTTAAAGCGCAGATAACGCATACCACCGCCTTCAAAACGGCGTGATTGAAAATGTTCTGTATCGCTTGTGATAAAACCATCTGCATCACGAAGCGCCCAGCCAGTCTTAGTCCCTAGATCAAGACAGAGAATGGTTTGTGCATTAGTGATCATAATCCCCCCTGCTGTTGCGTATTTATATGTGTGCTATGACAGAGCGTGTGTGATTAAGCTTTTAAAAATTGTGCTGCTGGTGCTCGTTATCATCCGTAGGAGCAGTAGTAAAAGAAGATATTTGAGGTGATATAGTGTCATATGATTGCGCCCCATAAAAAAACGAGAAAAAGTCTTCTGCCTTAATTGGTGCTCCAATTCTTTTAGCTTCATTTAAAAGGATTGGGATATGTTTTATCGGAATTCTTCCACCAGTTCCACCTTTTGATACAGGACGGAGCCAGACATACACACGTGTTCTATGAACCCCAAGCAACTGAGATACCTTACGAACCCCACCTAACAGATTTATTATTTCATAAAATTGTTTCATAGCACATTATGTAGCGATTATAAAAACAATGTCAAGAAGGAAAATTGATAATGAAGTTACATGTTGCTAAATTAGAAAATGACGGTTGTATACAACGTACCTACAATAAAGATATGACAATAAGTATCTCTCAATGGTTACAAAATGCCTTATCTGAAGCTGGATTAAGCCAATCAGAGCTTTCAAGACAGCTAACCGCTTCTTTAGGTCGCTCGATAGATCGTGCTGCCGTCAATAAAATGCTAAAAGGAACAAGAGATATTTCTGCTCGAGAATTATTAGAAATATCAAAACTTACAGGTGCTTCTATTCCCACTAATCACTTAGTTCCTTTGATTGGATCTGTAGGAGCCGGCGGAGAAATAATCGCAATAGATTCTGGTTGTCTAGAAGAAGTAGAAGCCCCGCCATCTGCTCCTAAAGGAACTGTTGCTGTTCGCGTGGTAGGTGATTCTATGTTTCCAGCCATTGAAGAAGGAAGCCTTCTTTTTTATTCCTATCATCTGCCACCAGAGAATCTTATTAACAACCGCGCTATCATAAAAACTAAATGTGGAAAAGTTTATATCAAAGTATTACGTCTCGGAAAAGAAAAAGGGAAATGGGTTTTATCCAGTATAAATGGAAAGTATGCCGATATCGTAGATGTAGAGTTAGAATGGTGTGCACCTATCGACTGGATTAAGCCAGCCAGAATATAAATTAATATTTTTATATTTTTTCCAGCAGGTCTTTAGTTTATTACTTTTAAAAAAATTTTTAAAATCGCTACATTTTTCTATTGACTTTGTTTTTAAAATCGCTACATTGGTATCCATAAATTAACACGAACAATCGCCAAGAGGCGTTAGGGAGGGGAAATTATGGAAAAGCCAATTCTCATTCATTCCAATGAAATTTTATTAGTTGCCTACGATAAAGAGCAATACATTGCAGAGTCTGGACCACTTGATGCAAGCCAAGTTTTAAGCATTGTTGATGAGGTAGATGATGCAATCCAAATCTTTCGCATCAATCCCTCTGAGAAGAGTTGTGAAGATATTTCTGAAGAGATTGCAGACGCATATGTAGAAGCAAATATTGAACATCTCTATGAGGATAGTAAGGTTCATTATTTTGTAGGTGAAAGTGATGCTTACCATGACCTTTTAGATGATTTAGCAAAAGAAAAATATAATGATGAGGTCTACGGGACCTATGAACAGCAGCACCGTTTGCGTCCTTGTGATGTGCTTTAAAAATTCTAAAGGGCGTTTTTAAGAGCGCCCCCTTTTTCCCATCAATCCCAGCCAATATGAGGTCCGTAATGGAAAAGCTAATTGCTATCCAGCAAAATACAAATAAACACGAAACAATTCCCACCATGTCTAGCATTGAAATTGCAGAGTTATGCGGTAAAAGACATGCCCATGTAATGCGAGATATTCGTAAACTATTTAGCGAACTTAAAATCGACCTGAGTAATTTTGCTGGATTATACAAAGATTCAACAGGTCGTACTCTTCCTTGTTACCATCTTCCTAAACGTGAATCTCTTATTGTCATTTTAGGTTACAACACTGTGTTACGCGCAAAAATCATAGATTATTGGAAAAAATTAGAAGAGCAAGCAGCTAATCCCCAAATCGATTTTTCGAGCCCTGAAATACGAGCAGCTATCATGATGCATCTTAAAAATAAAATTAAACAGACTGCATAGGAGTTCATCATGAACACTCTCATAGAGATTAAAAAACAAATCATTGATCAGGAAATAGTTCAGACAGTAAATGCACGTGATCTGCATGCATTCTTAGAGGCAAAACGTGACTTTTCAAATTGGATTAAGGACCGTATTACCAGATACAATTTTATAGAAGGACAAGACTTTGTAAAAACACAAGATTTGCGGTCGCCAAATTTGGCGAGCGCAAAATCTAGGGCTGTTATCGCGATTAACTACTATCTCACACTCGATAGAGCCAAAGAACTTTCTATGCTTGAGAACAATCAGAAAGGGAGAGAAGCCCGTTTATACTTTATCGAATGTGAAAAGCGTGTAAAGCAAGTAGTAACACCACAAATCGACTACTCAAGTCCAAAGGCTATGATTGGCTTTTTGAATTACCTACAAGGTCAAATAGATCAAAAAGACACTATCATTGAAGATTTAACACCAAAAGCCATGGCTCTTGAAAGCTTACAGCGCCATGATGGGCTCTTTGGTCTTACAGAAGCTGCTAAAATACTCGAGATGCAACCAAAACAATTCATTCAATTTTTACAGCAAAAAGGTTGGATTTACAGACGTGCAGCGGGTGGAAATTTGCTACCGTATCAAGACAAAATCCAAAAGCAGCTTATGGATTGTCCAACGATCACACTTCAAACTGCAAGTGGAATAGAAAAAGTCATTCCTTGTGCAAAAATTACCACAAAAGGCATGGGGTTGCTGTCTCAAGAACTTAAACGACAAAGCATGCATTAAGAGGCAATCATCATGGAAAAGAAATACGAACTGACTGATGAAATAGACATGGTTTATTTGTATCAATTTTTGAATTTTTTAATTGACAATATACTATTAGTATATATATGCTCGAATCAGGTGCCTAAGAAACATCTTGAATCGATAGCGGATAGATTGCCGAAACAATCTTTTCTCCGCGCCTTAAAGACTTTGACTCGTTGTATGCGTGTAGCATATAAAGGTTTTGTCGGGTGTAGCTATGCCATACAATACCCTTATGGGGAAAGCATAGCGACGGACTATCGACCGTGTTTCTTAGCGCCCGGCATTCCTCTGGAATGTCAATAAGAAACCTCTAATCGATAGGAGTTCATTATGAACATTCTTATAAAAATTACGGAACAAACAATTGATCAAGAAATAGTTCAAACAGTAAATGCACGTGAGTTGCATACGTTTTTGAAGGTCACATCTCGTTTTAACGATTGGATTATTAATCGTATTAAAGAATACGGTTTCCTAGAAAATAAGGACTTTGTGAGTTTTACTAAAAATTTAGTAAAACCTAATGCCCATCAAGAAAATCAAGGTGTTATGAGTTTCGGTAAAAATTTACCGAAACCTAAAGGTGGTCGTCCAAGTATCGAATATCACCTCACTCTAGACATGGCAAAAGAGCTTTCCATGGTTGAACGCAATGAGAAAGGCAGACAAGCTCGTCGTTACTTTATTGAGTGTGAGAAAAAGTTAAAAAGCCAATCTGTTGATTATGATAATGATACACGCTTTGATTTGCCAAGCTATTGGGAGGGTATGAATGCTGGTGAAAAAGCTCTGTATCTTTTAGGTCCTATTCATGTTCGTCTTATCGATGCTTTCAGAGTAGATGAAGAAAACAGAAGATACAAAGCTCTCATTAAAGAAGCAAAACAGGTGTTAGCAAGATCTGTCGTGAAAGCTGCTTAGATTTAAAATATGATCTCATCTTCTCGTCTTTACAGGCGGGGAGGTGTCAAATCACACAGTCCCTAGAAACAGGATTCTAATAACCAAACCAACTTTTAACACATGCGTGATTCACGCCACGGGGGAATTGCGCGCAATGGAGGAAAGCAAAATGAATGAACAAAGCACGAACTTAACAGAAGTAAACAAAACAAACAATTGTGAAGTCAAATCTACAGCTATGGACCTTATTTTAACAAGAGCCTTAGAAAATGATGTCGATATGGACCGTCTCGAGCGTCTTATTGCATTGCGAGAAAAAGAAATAGAACGACAAAACTATCAATACTTTGTTTCTGATCTTTCTGCTATGCAAATGGAATATCAAAAAATACATAAAAACGCTAAGAATGCCCATACAAATAGCCAATATGCGACCCTTGACCAACATATTGATGCTGTAAAGGAAACTCTGTCAAAATACCACTTCGCTTTGTTTTCTCGTATCAAAGAACAAAGTCATGACACTATCGTCATAGAAATGACGTTGACACATCCTTCAGGAAACAAAATATCAACAGAAGGGAAATTTCCTTATGATGTTAAAGGATGCAAATCAACTATCCAATCGGTAGGCTCCACCATCACCTATGCACGTAGATATCTCTTAGGTATGCTTCTTAATGTAGCAAGCAAAGAAGACGATACAGATGGAAACATGCCTATCAAATCTGCTGTTCCACAACAGATCAATGAAATCAAAAGCCTCATATCACAAACCCAAACAGAAGAGGAAAAAATACTTGCTTATGCAAACGTTGAAAAGCTTGACGATATGTCTAATGGACAAGCACAAACGGTGTTACATCTTTTGAAAAGTAAACAAAACAAGAAAAAGGTAGAAACGGAACACTCTTTACCATCACAAGAACAACAAACGGCGGTGTGAAATGGAACAAAGAACAGCAGAGTGGTTTCAAGCCCGTTTAGGCAAAGTTACCGCTTCAAACGTTTACAACGTACTCAGTAAAACAGCAAAGGGAACCCCTACAAGCAAATATGAAGACTATAAAATTAAACTCATTACAGAGCGTTTAACAGAAGAAGTAAGCCAATTTTATACAACGCCTGCTATGCAATGGGGCATTGAACATGAAGAAGATGCTCTAAAAGAATATGAATTTATTTATGACACGATTGTCACAAGATGCGGATTTATCGAACATCCCACAATCAAAATGGCGGGCGCTAGTCCTGATGGGTTTATTGGTGATGACGGTTTAGTTGAAGTCAAATGCCCACAAACCATCAACCATCTACGCTTCTTTATAGATGACAATATAAAGCCTGAATATCGCGCGCAAATGCAATTTCAAATGGCTTGTACGGGGCGTAAATGGTGTGATTTTATCAGTTATGACCCACGTTTTACGAGGCAATCAACATACTTGCGTATGAAAATCAAACGCATCCACCGTGATGAAGAACAAATTGAACAGATTAATCAAGCGGTTGAAGTCTTTTTAGAGGAAATAGAGCAAGAGATGGAAAAGATTTTGACAAAAGCCGCTTGACGTTATGGGGGTGCTCTCCTCCCAGCACCCCCACCCATTTAAGTAATAAGTAATATAAAAATAGAAAGGTAATGAGATGATATTTGATGATGGCGATAGATATGTAACAACCCGTGAATGTGCACAGCTTTTTAGTGTATCAACCACAACGATTCGCAATTGGGTGCTTCAAGGGGAGTTTCCGCAACCTTATAAACTAGGAAGAGCAGTAAGATGGAGAAAAAAAGAGATTCTAGCCTTTACTCCAAAGAAAAATAGGGAACAAATAACAACAAATTAAGTAAAATTGTATAAATCACAAGAGGTGGTCTAAAAGGTGGTCTGAAAAACAGCGAATCAAATAAAAAATTATATATTTCAATATGTTAAAGAGAAAAAATGGTGCCGCATGCCGGATTCGAACCAGCGACCCCATCATTACGAATGATGTGCTCTACCAACTGAGCTAATGCGGCATAGATTTGTAAGTCAGTGAAACAAAACTAATTTGAGGGTAATAGCTAAAAGTACGTATAAAAGCAAGTATGCATTTTTTTCAATTATTTATAAGATTTGATAATAATTGAGGGGGATAGCTGTACAAAGGTCATGGGGGCAGTATTCTCTGATCTTAATGCTATAAAACGTTTTCCGATTTATGATAGTGTTCAAATTAAGATGCTGGAGACCTAGATATTTAGGATAGAAATGGTGTTAAGCTATCTTAGTAAAGATAAAAATATTTTCTGCTTCTAAGACAAGGGAAAAATTTGTTGAATAAGCGCTTAGGAAACTAAACTTTATATAATGTGAAAATAAGACGCTTAAAATTAGTTGAAGTTACTTTTCAATTTTATAGGAAGAAAAGGGGAGAGGGTTAATAAAGTTAATCACGTTTTTTACTTAAGATGGAGTCAGAAACATGTCGGATGAAAATCGGCTTATAGAACTAGAAACGAAGCTAGCTTACCAAGAAAAATTTATTGAGGAGCTTTCTCATATGGTCACTGATCAATGGAAAATTTTGGATGAGATATCTAAAAAAGTTGATGTTTTAGCGAGACGATTTTCAGATTTAGAAGAGCAAAGCCTTACTGAAGCTGTTATTTATTAATAAAGCAACATGCTGATTTATTAATCATAATTTATCGTTATTCAACTTGAATTAGAATCTTGAATACCGTAGGATTCTCTCATTTCAAATCTCTCTCATATCGAATAAGTAAAACCCGTATCTTTTGCATGTTACAAGCGGAGTGAGTCCGTATGGATAAAAAACTATTAAGAAAGGGCTAAAAATGCCTCTTATGAATCGTCTCAAGTACCAAGGAGTGTAGCAGCATTTTAGGGATGGCAAAATATATGATGGTGTCGACTTGTTATTTTACAAGCGAAAAGATGCAGATGCTGAATGGACTCACCATTATATCATTCATGGCCGATGTCGCGAAATGGTCTTAGGCATATTGAGAGATGTTTCTTAAAACAAGCGCATGAATTAGCAACCCAATGGTGTTCTATTTTATAGGAGAGGCGCGCCCCTATGAAGATATTTTGTAAAAAATTTTTCTAGTAATAATCTCGTATTTTTTTAGATATGATCGGGTGAATACCACAATGGGAGAAAGGTATGAAAAGTTCTTTCTCACGATTGTGCGTTATTTACAGATTATTTTTTATTTAATACATTTTTTAGCATGTAGAACAGTTTTCATAAGCTTTAGAAACTTCCTTATTAATTTCAAAAAGTCTCAATCTTATAAGAAGCGCTAATATTGGAAAACATTTTTATATGTGATTTCTATTACTAAAATTAAGAAAGGTCTTTGTAGAGTATAAAACAACAGCCATAGAAAAATATAGAGACTTCAATGGATTTCAATTTTTTCTTTACAGAGTTTTCTTATCGGCAGGAGTTAAATTTATTCTCTAATTTTTTTGAATTGGTGCAAATGAAATGATGTTATCGATTACAAATCGTGATTGAGCTATATATTTTATTATAATAAAGTGTTTTTACCTGTTCTTACGATCAAATGACTTTTAGTTGTGTTGATAGGGTGAGGGACTCCTCTAAGCTAAAGGTTGTGTATTGTACAGTGAGTTCTAGAAGTCTTTTTCAAGATTAAATTTATTCTTCATTTTAAGTATATGATATTTTGTGAAAAGGATTTGGTTTTTCGTAATTTAAGATACAAAATATTATTGCTAAGGCACCAAAGATAGACCAAGCTGGTAAGTAAGTGAGAGTAATGCAAATAGAGGACAGAAAATCAGGCATTATCTTGCATAGAGATTGATTAAGACTATAAATATCTGTTTTCAGAAGATTGACTAGAATTTTATTAAGAGGGGTTATTGACCAATGTGATGTGATGACAGAGTGCGCATTATCAATAACCAATGCTATAATTGTTAGTGTAACAAAAATGAAAGCCATTAATTTGAATAAAGGGCGAAGCATATTTCTTCCTATAATTTCAATAAAACAATTGCATAATGCATAGAAAAAGAAGGAGTTGCATTATGACAAAAAAATAGGTTTATGTTCTTTTTTATAATTTCTGTTGAAAGAGAATATGTCAAAGATATTATCAACCTTTCGTATAAAGTTTAAAATCAATATCGAGGGAGGGGGGAGTAAGGAATAATGCTTAAGAATGCGAATAATGAATTGAAGCGTAGTCTTCAAAATCGTCACATTCAAATGATTGCTTTGGGTGGTGTTATTGGGACAGGACTTTTTTACGGATCAACAGAGGCGATTCAATTGGCGGGACCCTCAGTCATTTTAGCTTATCTCATTGGCGGGCTTATTATGTATTTCATTATGCGAATGCTTGGTGAAATGTCGGTAGAAGAACCATCTTCAGGAGCTTTTAGTTTTTTTGCTTATAAGTATTGGGGAGAATTTGCTGGTTTCATAACAGGTTGGAATTATTGGTTTCTTTATATTCTTGTAAGTATGGCTGAACTTACAGTGATAGGTTTTTACCTTGATCATTGGATTTTGATTGATCATTGGAAATCATCTTTCATTGTTCTTTTATTTGTTACATTTGTTAATTTATTTAATGTTCGTTTTTATGGAGAATTTGAATTTTCCTGTGCTTTGATCAAAGTTTCTGCCGTTATTGGTATGATTATTTTGGGAATTTTTCTCATTGTCACTGGAGTGGGGGGAAATCAAGCGAGTATTCATTATCTTTGGGACCATAGCGGTTTTTTCCCTTATGGAGTAATAGGAGTTGTTTTAGCAACTTCTGTAGTAATGTTTTCTTTTGGAGGAACAGAGCTTATTGGTATTGCTGCTGGAGAGGCAATTAATCCACAAAAAACAATTCCAGCGGCTATCCGTCAAGTTATGTGGAGGATTATAATTTTTTATATTGGTTCTATCAGCGTTATTATGATAATCAGCCCATGGAATATGATTGGAAAAAACGGCAGTCCTTTTGTTACGATTTTCGAGATTATAGGAATTCCTGCTGCTGGCCATATTTTGAATTTTGTAGTCATTATGGCTGCTGTTTCTGTTTATAATAGTGGCATTTATTCTAATGGCCGTATGCTTTATAGTTTAGCTGTACAAAAAAATGCACCACATATTTTTAGTAAACTTAATTCTGCGCGGGTGCCTTATGTTGCTATCCTATTTTCATCAATTTGTACTGCGATGATTATCATCGTTAATGCTCTTATTCCCAATAATAGTTTTATGCGGATCATGGCTCTTGCTACAGCTGCAGCGGTTATCACTTGGGCCATTATTGTTATTGTTCATTTGAAGTTTCGAAAGGCTCATAAGAACAAAAAAGAAGCGTTTATTTATGCGTTTGGTTTATATCCTTACGCTAACTATCTTTGCTTATGCTTTCTTTTTTTATTATTTTGCATTATGTTTGTCAGTGGTTTTGGGCAAAATGGATTGATGACTCAACTTTTTGATATGATAGGAATCAGGGTATCTTTTCTTGAAACATATATCCCTGTACAGATGCCTGATATGAGTTTGGCAGTCATTATTATTCCTCTATGGTGCTTGTTTTTACTTTTAGGTTATAAACTGAAACGATAGCAAAAGAAGAGCTAATACAAATAGATTGATTGGAATAAATCTTGGGGATTATAAAATTTGATAAGGTAACACAAGTTTTTGGTGATTTGTGTGTATTAAGGAATATTAATGTACAGCTTACCGAAAGACGCATCGCCATTATTGGTGCGAATGGTTCTGGAAAAAGTACATTTGTTCGTCTTATCAATGGGCTCCAATTACCATCTCATGGTTTTGTAAGTGTTGATGGGCTTGATACAAAGCGCGATTCAAAAACAGTAAAGCGTAAAGTGGGATTTGTTTTTCAAAATCCTGATAATCAAATTGTTTTACCATTAGTAGAAGAAGACTTATCCTTTGGTCTTAAAAATTTGAAGCTGAGTAAAGATGAAATTAAAGAGCGTGTAGATGAAATTTTACAGCGCTATGAACTTCAAGATTTCAGAAATCACGCTGTTCATTTATTAAGTGGTGGGCAAAAACAACTCGTTGCTATTTCCAGTGTAGTTGCAATGAAACCAGATTACATTATTTTTGATGAGCCGACGACATTACTTGATTTGCGAAATAAGCATCGCGTTACGCAAGTGATAGAAGAATTACCACAAACGGCAATAGTTGTATCGCATGATTTGGAGTTTTTGAAAAAGTTTGATAGAGTATTAGTTTTTGATAAGGGGGAGATAGCAATTGATGATGTACCTTTTGTTGCTATCAAGGAGTATATAAGAAGAATGTCATGATCGGTTTATATATTCCAAGGGATACATTTATTCATAGGTTAAGTCCTGGCGTTAAGTTATTATTTCTTACAGTATGTGGAACTTTTATAATAATGGTTTCATCTATACCGCTTCTTGGACTCTTTTTATTGTTTGTAATTTTATTCTATAGAGTTGCCAAGGTTCCTTTCAAAGCTGTGATCAAGCAGTTTAAATCGATGGGATTGCTTTTAGTTCTTCTATTTTTATTTCAAACTATTTTTATTGGATGGCTTACGGGAGTGGAGGTTATATTACGTCTTGTTGTCCTCTTTTCTTTATCATCACTTATTTCATCCACAACAAAAGTTTCAGATATGGTGGATGCAATTGAAGCATGGCTTCAGCCCTTTCGTTGTTTTGGTATAAATCCATCAAAAGTGAGTATGGTTATCTCTATGGCGATCAGGTTTATTCCTCTTTTGAGTGAAAAGTTTAATGAAGTCCATGAAGCACAGCAAGCACGGGGACTTAATACGAACATTGTCGCTCTTGCAATACCTTTAATTATACGAACCATAAGAATGGCTTCAGAAGTGGCTGAAGCATTGGAAGCGCGTTCTTATGATGCTGATACTATTGATACAGCATCTCATAATAATCCAAGTTTTTTATAGTGAAAGAAGAATCAAATGAATACAAAAGATTTAGTCTATATTTCTTTATTTGCCGCTATTTATGCTATTTTGGGCCTTTTCCCTTCTATCTATCTTCCTTTTCTTCTAGGGGTACCTATTACAGCTCAGTCGATGGGACCGATGTTAGCAGGGTCTATACTTGGGGCTAAAAGGGGGGGGGTAGCATCACTCCTTTTTCTTGTCCTTGTTGCGATTGGATTACCTCTGTTGCCTGGTGGTCGTGGCGGGATCAGTGTCTTTTCAGGGATTGCAAGTGGTTATTTGATAGGTTTTCCATTTGCTGCATTTTTTATTGGTTTAATGGTAGAATTATTTTGGCAGCGGTTAAATTTTATAACATTATTTGTGATAAATACTGTGGGCGGTATAGGAATTGTCTATGCTTTCGGTGTTCCATGGACCGCATATATGACTAAAGTTTCTTTACTGAAGGTTCTAATCGCTTCCTCAGGTTTTTTGATAGGTGATTGTTTAAAAGTGTTGATTGCATCCTCTGTTGCACTCGCGATTAAAAGATCTGTTCCTCTCATTCATTCAAGGAAAAAATAGGTTTTATTTTGAATAGACTATTATAATACATTTAAAAATAAAGCATAATAAGATAAAATAAATGTATCATTTTGTTATGCTGTTATTAGATATTCATATATCACCACAAGTCCATTGAATTGAGCTGTAATGATTTATGAAATAATCGAACATTGCAGAATCTAATATGATTCATATGAGTAATATTATTAAAATAAATTATTATAATATTTTTTATATCTAAAATAATGGAAGTGTGCTTTTATAAAGCTGATATTTTTGCTTAAGTATACAACAATAACAAAAGATTTTCATAATGAAAGAATAGTCCAGTGAATACAAAAGATTTAGTTTATATAGCTTTATTTGCCGCTATTTATGCTGCTTTAAGTCTTTTTCCTCCTGTTTATCTTCCTTTTCTTCTAGGGGTACCCATTACAGCTCAGTCGATGGCTCCAATGCTAGCAGGGTCTATACTTGGGGCTAAAAGGGGAGCTCTCGCATCATTTCTTTTCCTTGTTCTTGTTGCGATTGGATTACCTCTGTTGCCTGGTGGTCGTGGCGGGATCAGTGTCTTTTCAGGGATTGCAAGTGGTTATCTCATCAGTTTTCCATTTGCTGCATTTTTTATTGGTTTATTGGTAGAATTGTTTTGGCAGCGCTTAAATTTTATACTCTTATTTTTGATAAATACTGTGGGTGGTATAGGCGTTGTTTATGCTTTTGGTATTCCATGGACAGCGTATATGACACAAGTGCCTTTATTAACAGTTTTAATAAGTTCATTAGGTTTTTTAATTGGTGGTTTTTTGAAAGTGCTGATTGCATCCTTTGTAGCGCTTACTATTAAAAAAACTGTTCCTCTCATTCATTTCGAGAAAGGGTAATTCTGTTTCTGAATGAAGTTTTGTATGACAGTACGTGAGAAATCTAGAGCACGAATAGTACCAAGATAAAATGTTTTTACCTTACTGTTTGTATTTTAATGAAATATCTAAAAAAGAGAAATTTATTATAAATTTTAATTTTAGCTTATGAAAGATATCTTGATAAATAATATACGCATATTTAAAGTTCTTATTCACAAATTATAAAATTCATTCTTTAAATTTATATAAAGATAATAATTTAATATGAAATTTTATTAATAATAACAATATTAAAAAATTTTTCATATAATAAATAATATTTATTTTTCTTATTCTATATTTAAATTCATTACATATATTTTAAATATAATATAGACACAAAAATATATTTATGTTAATTCCATTATGAATGTTTTATTAATGGAGGTAATTTATAAAAATGACTATAAAATATTTATTTGCTATATGTGCTCTATTATTAATTTTTTTATCTACAGTAAAAGCATCCGAACGTATATTTTTTCAAGGAGAAGCATCTGTTACTATTAATAATACTATTTCTTCATCAGATTTATTTATTAGTAAACAGAGCGATTTTTTATTAAATAAAATTATTTTACCAGCTCATCCTGGTAATCATAATTTATTTTGGGAAAATATGATATTTATTTTTCAAACAGCAAAACGTGTATATACTAATTTAGGAATGTATTTATATTCTTCAATATTTTCCATATTTAAATGGTAGATTATTTATTTTTTGGGATGAGGTAATAATTTTATTATCAATATAGTTAATATAAATTTATATGAATACCTATACATAATAAACAAATTATGTATTTAACATTAGAATAATTTTATATATTGTAGAAATATGTTATAGTATGTAGTCCGTCAAGGACGTACTTAATAAGTTTTTATAATGAGCTTTAAAAAATACTAATTTTTTATCAAACGATGAGGGTGATTAGTTTATTTGCAATAATTATTTTCGAACTTTATGTCAATTGAGTTTTAAATTTTTACCTCGTTGAAAGAGGAGTGTAAGTTTTATTTTGAAAAAAGGTTTGTAAGTCTTTTATTTTTTTAAGATGGATGAGTATCAATTTCATAAATTTTTTAAATAAAATGGTGTGGGGTAGGTGCGAAGCAATCAATCGCTTGATCATTGCCTTTTAATTTGCCTTTCCGACTTTTCAGAAACGCCCACATCGATATCTTTTTAATAATGGAAATTACGCATTGCTTTATGCTTTTTATTTCAAATTTTTTAAGAGGGTGATGTCCCTTATTTACAAAAAGAACAGCTCAAATGCGATATACTTGTTTTGATCAATTTACGAGTTTGTTTTAAAAAAGCACCTCTTAGAGCATGTTTGATTTTACTGGTTAATTCATATTTTTTGCACATAGGGATACCCTCACAATCTAATGTGATAAACGTTTGAGAAAATTTGGAATGGAAAATTTTCTTGGAAAGCAGGCGCCCCCGCACCGCCTGCGCCGTTATTTACGCAGAATCTTTTATAGACTGATCATCATCATAGATATAATTACAAATTTTTGAATGGCTGTTAACCACAGCATTGTCATAAATTTTTACCTGATGATCAATATTGGATTTACCATAGATCCTAGCATTATCACAAATTTGTGCGAGGTGGCCCACACGAGCCGAGCCAGAAGCCTTGGCATTAGCATAGATATTTGCACAATCTTTAATCTAGGCATTACAAAAGACATGAGCATTATCGTAAACCTGGGCATCATTAGAAATATTAGCATTTTCATAAACCGTTGCATTCAAAAGAACCGCGGCATTATCATATACCCAGAAATTGCCATCATGAGATAAGTTGCTTTTATTTTCTATAAAGCTCCCCCTAAATCCCGCAACTTAATATCATCAAAATCTCTTAGAGCACGTATACGGTGTAAAGTGATCCCATCAAAAGAGAGGTTTTCATTAGTAAATTCGTACTTTTTTGCAGGCTCTTGTTTATTAACAGATGCGGTTTCATTTGCATTTAAAGATATAAGGGGGGGGTGTTTGATATATTTGTCATATTTAAAACCTTGATGTTAATATTGTTTTCAATTGACACCCTTATAGGGTGTCGGGCGCTCAAAACACGGCTACAAGTCCGTTGCTATGCTTTTCCCTCGCGGAAGGGTATTGTATAGCATAGCTACACCCGACAAAATCATCATATGTGCTAACACAAGCATAAAAGATAGTCAGTTTTTATAATAGGATTAGGTTTATCGTAACCCATTCGCTATCTGTTTAGTGTTTCTTAATCACTTGATTATTTATATAACAAAATACGTATTTATTGTCAATTAATATTTTATCTTTTTTGATATTTTTTTGTATTTTTTTAATTGCATTATGTATTAATTTTATTATGTTCTTATGAATTGCTTCTTTTATATTTATATGCCTTTAAAGCTATATTATTGGCGTTCTTAAACGATTGCGTTATGTTTTGAATCTATACATTTATAATATTTAGAAACGCTCTCATAATGCGTTTTTTTATCTTTATAACCTATCAATTTTTTACTAAATGAATTTAAAATTTTTTGTGAATTTTGTTTATAACGCATTTATCATTTAAACTGTCTTAATAGGCACCGCGCTCTTATAACCAATGCATTCATTTGCATTTTTGCTTTATTCAAACAAAGCTACAGTTTTTACGCATTTTCTATAGCTGTTATATGCTATAGTCATGGCATCATTTTCATAAGAGAAACGATAAATAGGATTGAAATTTAGAGACTGTTATGAAAACACTTATAAAAATATCTAAAAAGAGATTGATAATTATAGAGATTAGAAAAATCCCTTTTAATAGACCGTGTCAGTGTTGTCAGTTCTTTTTAAAGCTTATATTATTTTTTTAAATGATAAAAAACTAAAACATTATATTTCAATGGGTTAATGTTTTTAAGACATAATTCATATCAAGAGTACAATCTTTAAAGATAACCAATGATGTGAATTGATTAAAACTTGTCAGTTATGTGTCAGTAAATTGAACTGACAAAAGTGATCATTTTAGTGAGTCATTAAAACGTGTCTTATGAAAAGCGTATGAAAGTAAAAACTGATTACGTTATTAAAATCCCTTGTATGAATTTTATCAGTTCATTTGAATAGATAAACTTATGATTTAGAGAATGATTAAAACGTGCTTTATAAAAAGCATATGATCCTTTAAAGCCTTTCAAAAGAAAGGGATTATAATCATAAGAAATGTTATCAAGACTATTGTGGTTATGAGTTTTGAGGTTTTTGAGGGTTCCTTTTACGCCACTTTATATATTTTTTTCAATCAAAAAATAAAAGTTATTATATTTCAATATGTTAATGTTTTAAATAAACAACCCATATTACACACAACACGTAAATACAATCTGTAATATATATAAAAAGGGGTTTTGAAGGTATTTTGAGGGTTTGAGAAACCTTCAAAACCTATAAGTAATATAAGAAAATGAATATATATAACTCTCTTTAAACAAAGCTATCATTTTAGATTACGATATAATCTTTTAAAGGCAATGTAAAAAAATCTAATTATGTAGAGAAAAGTTAGAGTATTTTTAACTTTTCATATAATTATTCTTTGAAAAGATCAGAGTGGGTTCCTGTACGAATAAGATGTAATTTACCTCCTTCTATTCTATAAATAAGCAGCCAATCTGGTTCGATATGAATATCATGATATCCTACCCAATCGCCTTTTAGTGGATGATCACAGTAATGTCTTGGTAATGGCTTTTCTTCAATTAGAAGACTCAATAGTGTACGCAGCTTATTCATATTTTTACCGCGTTTTTCCGCTTTGCGCACGTCACGTTTAAATTGTCTTGAGCGGACGGGTATCAGCATATTAAATGCCTAAATCCTTAAAAAGGGCATCAGCGTTTTTAAATGTCTTACCTTTACCTTCATCTAATTCCTTTATAGCTTTACGTGTGACACTATTAGGTACTTTAAGATCAAAAGGCAAACAACCTTCTTCAGCGACACGCAAAAATGTTATGCGGATAAGGTCTGATGCACTTAATCCCATACGTTCTAAAGTAATCATCGCTTGTTTTTTCATTTCAGCAGGAATGCGAGCGCGAACAACAGAATCGGTTTTCATGATTGGTACCTCCATTTATAACCTTTATTATAATGTAGCTATATTGTAGCCTCAAATCAACTTTTTAGAATTCAAAACCCTTTGGACAGCAGGTATGGGAAAAAAACTCCACGAAAAGAATCCTTGATTTGCAATAATTAAGAGGAATGTTGCTAAATCCTATTCTCTTAACTTTATTTTGTTATCCGTCATAGTAAAGAAGATTTTATGTAAGCAACAGATTATGGTTATAAGCTCTATACCCCTTGTGAGATTAACATACCCATTATGTGAGCATGCTTTATAAGTTATTCAGTTTCTCTTAATACCAAATTTGGTAAGTTCTTAACGATTTTCATTGTTTCTAAACTTACGGTAATCACCCTTTGAAACAACTCTAGAGGGTAGGCAGGATTGCCAATGGTTTCTCAACAGCATAGCGATTAGCATCATTAACAATGCCGCTCTTTTTATCAGTCTTAACGCATTGACGCCCCATAACCCATTCAAGAGCGGGTTTGCCATTGACGATATACTTATAAGCTTCAAGAGGGATATCTGTTATGGTAATATTGCTATTGTAGATAACAGTTGATTTATCCTTTTCGGCTTTGCCTTTCTCTTTACCTGCTTTTGCGAATTTCATTTCGGTCACATAATAGAATTTTTCGGGATTAGAGATCTCAGTCTGTTTTGGATTACCCTTTTTAAAGGTCACTGGATAAGGTTCTATGCTTTCGTAATTCACGTGCAAATGACCCAGTTCATGTCCTGTTGTTACAAACTTCCAAAAATCATCAGCAGTTTTTACGCAAGGTATACGAGGCAATTCTTTGCATAAATTATCAGCATAACGATCACGATAATCTTCTGAATGAAGTAGACCGTAAACGTAATAGAAGATATCGTTTTTTATTATAATTTTAGTAAGATATGTCGAAAGGTGCTTCTTAAACCTAGTTTTATACTCTTATCTGTTTTTTTTGGCTTCTTATCAGGCGATAATCAATGGAGTGTCTCTTGTTGTCTCTAATATGTAACAGTTCCAATAAATCAGATATATTCTATGAATTAAGAGGCTTTACTTTATTCTCGAAATGATATCATATCCAGCACCTTAAAATTAAGAAGTGTATAGTGTGTGTGATTGTTATTTTATAGTGTCATTGTAAAATCTTCAAAAGTGGGGGGGTGATATGGTTTGTGCGACCAATAAAGCGGGTGTATACAATGCGGTCTACGCTTTTCTCTCAGATTTTATAAGTATTATTCTCATCAAAAAATTAAAAAATTGTTACGCGGTTGGCGATTTTTTCTGTGACGCTGATGATGTGGTTCATTTTGTTGCTCACTTTGAGGGCACAATGAATGGGTAAGTTTTTTTTCACTTTTATTTTTGCGGTATTTTTGTGCTTTTTTTCATTAGCGAGTTTTGCAGAAAGCCTTCGTGATCAAGCGATTGATCAATCCGAGAGGATTCAACGTCAACAAACGCAAGAACAGCGTTTTCAACGATTGCATCGTAGAAACGCAACGCATGAGATTTTATTAAAGGATGATAATGAATCTACGGTATTTCAAAGCGATTCAACCCAAAAAAACTGTTTGCTGATCAAAAGTATTGAGTTTGTTGATGCTCAGTTGATTTCTCGCACCGACCTTCATAACACCATTTCCTTTTGGGAGGGACGGTGTCTTGGTATTGCTGAGATCAACGAAGTGCTTAAAGCGGTAACCAAGCTTTATATGAAGCGCGGCTATATTGCGGTACGGGCTTATTTACCTGAACAGGATTTAAGGGGTGGGCGTCTTAAAATTGTTGTTGTTGAAGGACAAGTAGAAGATATCACCTTGGAGGGTCATAAAGTTGAAAGGCAATATCAAGGGGAAATCATTACAGCTTTTCCAAATTTAGTGGGTCAACCTGCTAACCTGCGCCCTATAGAACAAGGACTTGATCAAATCAATCGGCTTTTCTCTCGTCATGCAACCATCAACCTTGGTGCTGGAGATGCTCCAGGTGATTCTATTCTTGATATTCATATTGATAAGCAGAAGCCGTGGTTGTTTACACTTTCCAGTGATAATCTTGGAGCTAAAGCAACAGGGCTTTACCAAACGCGCGTGAGCTTTTCTTTTGATGACTTGTTAGGGATCAACGATCAATGGTCGTTTAGTTATCAGCGTTCCATGAATGGTGGACCGTATCATTTTTCCGGCAAGCGTCCCAATAGTGATACGATAACAGGTTCATTTTCCATTCCCTATGGCTACTGGACGGTAGGTTTTGATGGCAGTTGGAGCCAATATCATTCGAGTATTAAAGGAATATTTTCCGATATTATGACTTCGGGTAAGTCTTTATCGCTGACGCCATGGCTTTCACGGGTTATTGACCGTGATCAAGAGGGAAAGACATGGATTACAGGGCGGTTGACATGGAAATATTCCGATAATTTTATTATGGGGAGCCGAGTTGATGTTTCCAGCCGTAAATTGGCTATTGCAACCTTAGAGCTTGATCATTCGCGCAAATGGATGGGAGGAGAGCTAAGCGCTCATATAGGGTTTCATAAGGGGTTGGCGATTTTGGGCGCTTATGATGATAAAGAGCAAGAAACTTCGACAAAAAATGCTCCCAAAGGGCAATTTTCAAAATTGTCTTTTTCTTTAGGGTATGTGCGTCCTTTTTCGCTCAAACAGTATAATTTTCGTTATAACACGTTGCTTTCAGGGCAATTGTCACCTGATGCGTTGTTTAGTTCAGAACAACTGTCCCTTGGCGGGAGTTCATCTGTGCGTGGGGTGCGTGAGGCGGTTTATTACGGCAATAATGGGGTGTTCTGGCGCAATGAATTGTCGTTATTGTTGCCAGGTTTTTCTTCGAAAATGGGGCGGAGATTTATGAGCCAATTTGCACCGTATATGGCTCTTGATTTAGGGATGATCGCCAATGCCTCCCTTAGAAACAGTTTTGGCGGGAGCCTCGTTGGGGCAACTCTGGGGTTCCATGCAAGCGGAGAGATCTTGGATATGGATCTGTCTTATTCAAATATTTTAACCCAATCGACACCGAGAGAGCAGGGGAATGCGACAGGGTTATTTCAAGTACGGACATTATTGAGATTTTAGAGCAAAGGGGCGGTTAAAAATATCGTCTAGCGCTTTATACCCATTGGGGTGTTTTTTACAAAGATATAGAGGGTTTTTGAGGAGATTAAGATGCGGGGATTGAGAAATCAAAAGCATAAATTGGGATATGGACGTGCGCTAGGGCAGCATATTCTTGGCGTTTTGCAGCGAGGGGCTCACAAGGGGCTTTCTCTCGTTTTAAGTTTTAGTTTAGCTTTTCAGCCTTTGTTCGTGCAAGCACAAGCAATTGGTGCACAAAGATCACCCGTTCAAGAAGCTCAAGGGATTAAAGCGGCCGATGGGGTTGGCTCACTTTTCCGCCCCACGGTGAGTGAAGCCAGCAATGGCGTACCGCTTGTTGATATAGCGCGCCCCAATGGGCAGGGTCTTTCTCATAATAAATATGACAGTTTTAATGTTGATGCTCATGGCGTGATTTTAAACAATTCAACTGAGGAGGTTTCGCGCTCACAGCTTGGGGGATTGGTGCTTGGCAATGGAAATTTACGGGGTACCGGTGCCGCAAAGGTTATTCTCAATGAAGTGATCAGTGCCAATCGTTCACGCCTTGAGGGTATGAGCGAAGTTCACGGGCATGCGGCAGATGTTATTATCGCCAATCCTAATGGAATTACCTGTAACGGTTGTGGCTTTATCAATACGCCACGGGTGACTTTGTCGACGGGGCAGCCGATCATTGGCGCTAATGGGGCTTTAAGCGGTTTGCGTGTTGAGGGTGGAGATATCACCATTGGCGCCAAAGGCGCTGATGGGCGCACATTGGATATTTTTGATCTGGTTTCGCGCAAGATTAGCGTTGCAGGTCCCATCCAGGTCAAAGGGGATTTAGCTGTTATCGCGGGGCGCAATCATTTTGATTATGACAAACGCGAAGCAACGTCTCTTGGTTCAGATGGCAAAGAGCCGGAATTGGCTATTGATTCCAGTGAGTTTGGTGGCATGTATGCGGGTCAGATCCGCGTGCTTGCCAACGATAAAGGTGCTGGCGTTAAAATGCGGGGAGACATGGTTGCCAATGCAAGCGCCATGAGACTAACCAGTGATGGCAAGCTGGTGATCACCAAAGCCCGTGCTAAAGGTGCAGTGAAAGCTCACTCTCATCACGACAGTGTGCATGTGAAAGATCTGCTTTTTTCAGAAGAGGCTGTTGGGCTTAAGGCTTTGAAGCATGTTGAATTAGCAGAACGTACACGGGTTGCTGCGAGTGGTGCTGTTGATGTGCGCGCCGATGTGATCAAGCTTGGATCTGATGCTCTGTTGGCGAATGGCATTGGCAATGATGGCCAACAGTCAGCGACGGGTTCTTTGCACTTACAAGCAACAAAAATTGAGGCCGGGAGTGGGCGAATTGCGGCTGGAGCGCTTTTACAGATCAATGCCACGACCATTGATCTGGATCGCTTGCAAGACAACAATCAGACAGGGGTGTCTTCTCTTGGCGATTTGACCATTAAAACCAATCAAGTGAGCGCTTTAAACAATCATATTGGAGCCAAGGGGAATGTTGTTTTAAAAGCCGATGATGCGCTCACCATAGGGGCTGGTCATTATAGTGCAGGCGGCTCTCTTTTGGTGGAAGCGGCAGATCTTACATCACGTGCGCGCTTAGTGGCAGAGCAAAAAGTTGATCTTTCTGCACAAGGCGGTGATTTGGTCCAAGAAGGCACTGTGTTGTCCAATGGGGAGATAACGCTGGATGCTCTTGGAGCCCTCACTCACAAGGGTGATATTGTCAGTGTGCAGAAGGTTGCTTTGACAGCTGGGGGCATGCTCACAACCAGCACGAACAGTACGCTTTTGGGTCATGACGTAGATTTGAGCACGACAGCTTTAACGCAGGCGGGAACTGTGGAAGCGCAAGGTGGTGCGCTCACCTTTCAGGTGCGTGATGGGGTCATCAATCTTGGCACAATGCGCGGTGAGAGTGTCGATGCCCGTGCTGGTGCTTTGAAAAATCAAGGGATGTTGATTGCCAGCAATGATTTACACTTGGTGATCAGCCCACAAGGGGGCGCGGATAGCCAACAAGCCTTTCTTGAAAATGTATCTGGTGCGGTCATTCAAAGTGGGGGTAGTTTTGTTTTGTCCGCAGGGCAAGTGCACAATGTTGGAGCGCTTGGCTCTAGTGGTGATGCGGTTGTCCTCAATGTGGTAGGAGATCTGAGCAATCGTGGGCTGATTTACGCCAAAAAATCGATGGACGTATCCAGTGATGGTAATTTAACCAACACACAGGGCAGAATTATTGCTGAAGAGGCTCTCAGTATTGGGGGGCTGAAGGAAGCACGTGCTGGTCATGTCAACAATGAGGCAGGTCTTCTCAGTGCTTTTGCCGGTGAGATGAAGCTTATAGCGACATCTTTTGTCAATAAAGGCGCTGAAACGACCAATTCAGACCAACAAAACGCTACACATGATGAGGGTGCACATGTTTTGGCACGGGATGGTTTGCACATTGATGTGGGCAGTTTTGAGAATATTGATGGTCTCATTTCTACACAAGGAGCTGTTCGTGTTGTTGCAGACAGTGTGATCCAAGCAGGACGCATGGAAGTTGAGCGTGGTGATCTTCAACTAACGAGCCACGGTGATTTAAGCAATAGCGGTACGATAGCAAGCAATGGCAAAATAGCTTTGCATGCGCAAAAAGATCTCCAGCAAACAGGGCGCATTGTTTCCAAAAAGCGGATAGAGCTTTCCTGCGATGGAACATTAACAATGGGCGAGACAAGTGAAGTGGGGGCCTATGATGTGCTGTTGAATGCAGGCACCCTTACGAATGCGGGACGTGTGGAAGCACAAGGTGGGGAGCTTCGTCTCAACAGCTATGGTCTTTTAAGCAATTTCGGTACCATGGTGGGGGGTATTGTTGATGCCAAGCTTGGTTCTTTAACAAATTTCGGAAAACTTTTAGCCAATGGAGCTTTGAGGGTTGTCGCAGAAAACCATGATTCATCTCTGGGGCAAGCTGCTCTTGTTTTAAATGCTGAAGGCGGGGTTCTCAAAAGTGGTGGCGCTTTTGTTTTGACGACAGATGCGTTGAACAATGCCGGCAGCCTTGGTTCCAGTGGTGATGCGGTTGCCCTCAATGTGAGCGGAGATCTGAGCAATAGCGGGCTGATTTATGCCAAGAAATCCGCAACGCTCTCCTTGGATGGAAATTTCGTCAATAAGTTTGGCGATGTCATTGCCGAAGACAATCTCATCATCCGTGGTTTAAATGGAGAGCGGGCTGGTCATGTGATCAATAGCTCAGGTCTTTTAGAAGCTGTCTCAGGCGATATGACCTTCGATGTTTCAGCTCTCACCAACATGCGTGAAGGTGGGGTGGAGGTGACCGATAAAGTGATCTCTCACAGGTTCGTTGCGGGACAATGGAAAGGCACCAATGTTAAACACCAACAGATAAAGGAAGATGTTGACACAACGATCATCCATCAGCAGGCACATTTTACCAATAGTGCTGCACAGATTTTAGCAGGGCGTCATCTCACGGTTCATGCTGGTGATATCCGCAATAGCTATAGCTTGATTTCTGCCAATGGCAACATTGAGATGCGAGGCGATACACTGCTCAATGAAGGGCGTGATTTAATCGAAACAACCAAGATTGTAATTGAAACACATCGCAGGAAGAAACATTGTACTATTGCGAATGGAGGCTGTTCTTGGGGAGGCATAACGTATTATGGGAGCAAGACTGATCGCAAAACAACCACGCGCACCTATGATGCGGTTTATGGCACGATTGAAGCGGGTGGTACGCTTGATGCCAAGATAACAGGCACTATTGACAATCATGCGGTGCGTGAGGGGGTTGAGCAAGTTGGCTTAAGCTCTGGTGATAAAGGCTTGGCTGGTGTTAAAAACACCGATTTTGATGGTTCTAAACCACTAATCAGTGATGATCGATTAGACGGGATTATCAATGGGTTGGCGGGGCACAAAGCGCTTTTTACATCTCAGTCTCAAACAGAGGCACCAGAATCCATACAAGTGCCAAAGCAAGATGGGCTTGGCAACGTCCAAACAGAGTTGGCTGGCACCCAAACACCAGATGTACCATTTTTAGTTGAAACACGTCCAGATTTTATCAACCCCAGCAAATTTTTGGGCTCTGACTATTTCCTCAAAAGGGTTGGCAATTATAAGCCTGAGCATCCGTTTAAAAGGTTGGGTGATGCCTATTATGAATATCGTTTGGTGGGTGAGCAAATTTTTGAACTCACAGGGGATCGTAGCCTCATAGATGTGGATGATCCCAATGCTCAAATGCAAAAGCTTTATGACAATGCACTCGCACAGCAAGATCCCTTAGGGTTAGAGCTAGGAAGACCATTAACACAAAAGCAAATTGCCGGGATCAAAAAGGATATGATCTGGCTTGAGAAGCATGTTGTAAACGGGCAAGAGGTCTTGGTACCTCACGTTTATTTGGCGCCAAACACTTCATTTACGCAAGATATTTATGGGGCAAAAACGCAGCAAGCAAGTCTCGCCAGTGCACACTTAAAAGGCAATGGCGTGACTTTAGATGCGGATCGTTTTAGCAATAGCGGTACCATCTTAAGTGAGAATGCATTGCATGTTTTGACTAGGCAAACTTTGTTTAATGATGGTGGTTTTTTGCTTGGCGGCGGTTCTGTCGATCTCAACAGTGGTGATCTTTTAGCCAATTCGTCAGGGGTTATCTTGGGGAATATCATCACCCTCAATGCGAAGACCATCATTGATGGGACTGCAAAAATTCGTGACACGAATGAATATGGTTTTGTTGATCGGATCGCACAGCAGGCTCAAATTATTTCTATAGAGGATTTGAATATTCATTCTCTTGGCGATTTAAGCATGAGTGGTGGGCAATGGAGCAGTGGTGGACCGATGACGGTCATTGTTGATGGTTCTGCTACATTTAGCTCATTGGTGCTAGAGAGTGACAATAAGCAGACATTGGAAAAAGGACATTATGACGCTCAAAGTAGTCTTCATCATTTAGCAGAAGTCAACAGTGATGAAGATCTGACCATTGTTACAGGGGGTGATCTTAACCTGGGGGGAAAATTTAAAGCCAAGGGCAATGGAAATTTCACCAGTGGTGGGGCTCTCAACGTGGTTTCAGAGCAAAATTTTAGCAGTTTTGATTTGGATCTGAGGGGCAAAGAAGGCGACAAATCCAAGCAAAAGAATAAGTTTCGTCAACAATCAACGGAAGTTATCACAAACAAAACCACGATAGAAACAGAGGGCAACCTCTCTGTGCATGCGAAAGAAGGGGATCTCACATTTAATGCCGCAGGCTTGAAAAGTGTTGGTAAGACGCATCTAGCGGCAGATAAGGGGAAGATCAAGTTTCTGACCAACAAGGATCAAGATTTTAAGGACACGTATCAGCGGAATGAAAACCTTGTGTGGTGGAGTGAGAGGGATAAAGGCTATCTGAATGAGACTATCGAGCATGTGACCATCGAAGCTGGTGGGGGCATAAAGCTTGATGCGGGTGATGGCTTTGTTGTTGAGTATCAGGCAACCGGTGATTTTGACAAATCCCTTGAGCAATTGGCACGCTCTCCAGGACTTTCATGGATCAAGCAATTGCGTGATGATCCAGAATTAGCTAAGCAAGTTGATTGGCAGGCTGTTAAAGCTGAATTTAAAGACTGGGATTATAAAGCCCAAGGTCTGACAGAAGCTGGTGCTGCTTTGGTTGCATTGGCTGTCACGGCGGTTACGGGTGGGGCAGCGTCCACAGCGGCGAGTGCTATTACTGGTGCTTTGGGGCTTGGCTCTAGCACGGCCATGAATGCAGCAATACAGGCAGGTGTCCAAGCATTGATTAACAAAAGTGCTGTGGCTCTTGCGAATAATCGCGGCAACATTGCCGGTGCACTCCATGAGCTTGGCTCATCGAAGAATATTCTGGGTATTGTCTCTGCGATGTTAACAGCAGGCTTAACCAGCCAAATAACTGAGATGGCTGGTGTTGGACAATCTTTACCCAAAACGGCACCTTTGGTTGATCGCATCACCCGTGAGGCGGAAAAGAACTTGATCAAAGCAGCCATTGGCACGGGTGTACAAACGGCTCTTGAGGGTGGCTCTCTTGACAAGAACTTTTTTAACAATCTGCGCATCGCCTTGTCTGATACGGTTGGCAAATCGTTAGCGGAAGAAATCGGCACAGCTAAGGCAGAGGGCAAAATAGACACGGTCACACAGATCGTTGCTCACGCCGGTCTTGGCTGTTTAAAAGGCGCTGTTGCAAGCGGTGCTTGCTCTGCTGGGGCGATTGGCGGTGCTGTAGGTGAAGCCACCGCTATGCTCCAGTTTAAACTGTGGATGCAAAGCATTGTGAAAGAGGAAATGGGGGATCTTAATGGTCGCACCCCAACCGCAGAAGAGCAAGCCCGCATCACTGCAAAGATTGATGCGCAGTTTGCTGACTTTAGAAACCACACCATTGATGTAGCGCGTGCTGCCGGCGGCTTTGCCGCTGCCCTTGCTGGTGGCAATGTTGATGCCGGCGCTGATGCTGCAGGCAATGCCGCAGAAAATAACTACCTCAGCAGTGCACAACATGCTCAGATGGAAAAAGAATTAAAGGAGTGTCCAGACATTTTATGTGAAGCAAAAGTGTCTGCGAAGTGGAATGCGATTAGTGCAGGACAAGGTGTAAGTTTTACGGCTGGTATGGTTGCTGGTGTACCGGCTGAAATATACGATACGGTTGATGGTTTTTTGCAAATAGCCAAACATCCCGACGAGACTTTAAAAGCGCTCAAAGATTTTGTCACCAGTGGTGAGATTTTGTCGACGATTGGGAAAACCTTGGGGCAATCCTATGTAGACCGTATTAATAAAATGGAGGAGGAATATGAGCGAGCCGGTGCCGGTGGATCCTTTAAAGCGGGTGTTGAACTTGGAAAATTATTGACGGATATAGCATCCCTAATAACGGGAGTTGCTGGAGCAGCCAAGAGTGGTATAAAGCTTACCGAAAAGGCTGTGATCAAGTTCATTGCTAGGAAAGATTTTGCCCAATTCGCTTCCAAGAAAAATCTTGCAGAGCTTGCAGCTCAAGGAGATTCTGCCAAACTTGCTGCGAGGAAAGAACTGACCAAACTCGCTGCTAAAGAAAAAAAGAATTGGTTAAAAAAGAAACCCATTAAATTTACCGATAGTAAATTTGGTCAGACAAACAAAGTCTATCAGAGAGACGATTTGTTTGATCCTGACAAAATGGTTAAATGGAGAGTAAACAAAAAAGACGTGTGGGGTACCAATGTTGAAAGAATGAGAGCAAGAAGAGCACCTATAGGATTTGATGGTAGGCCTGTTGAATTACATCATCTATCGCAAACGCCTGAAGGGCCCATAGCAGAAATGAGCTATGAATTTCATAAAAAATATACTTCTGTGATTCATAATAATCCTCAAAAACATCAATCGCTTATAGAGAGAAAAAAGTTTGAGAAGCAGAGAGAGGAATATTGGAAGGAACGCGCTAAAGGGTATAGAGAACAAAAAAACAGTAATTTAGGAGGAATAATTGATATGAGATGGGGTATCATAGGTATAGATTTTGATAGATGGGGCCAGGAGCATCGACAGTAAATGCTCTACGGTTAATTGAAAAGAGAAAAAAGAAACTGACAGAATAATTTATGGAGAAGAATTGATGAAAATTTATACCTTAGATGATGTTGCAGTATTAATTGATAAAGTGAATAAATATGATGATGATATTATCACTTTTGGTAGTGAAGATGATGAAGAGAACGAAACGGATGATCTACAGATTGAAAAGGCCGAGAAAACTCTCGGCTTACAATTCACATCCTCTTACAAAGTTTTTTTAAAGAAATATGGAGGAGGGGAAATTGGTGGTGATGAAGTCTTTAGCATTTATGGAGATTATGGGGAAGGTATTCCTGCTGGTGATATTGTTTACCGAAACTTACTCGATAGAAAAGATGGATTTGCGACACCAGAACAGCTTGTTGTTAGCAGAACAGATTTTGGTGAAACCTTTTACTTTGATTATACGCAGTTTCAGGATGGCGAGTGTCCACTCTATGTCATGCTTCCATCTGAAGATTGCGAATATTACGCTAGTAATTTTTATGAATTCCTTTGCAAAAGAATTAAAGAAAGCGTGGGAGCTGAGATACCTGATGGTGATCAACCGATTGAAAAGATTGAGAACACTCCCAGTCCACAACCTCTCCCTTTTTACAAGAGTTTTTGGAAAAAACTATGGAGAAGATGACATTGGAGGTGTGGAAATTCTAGTTTTTTTGGAGAGCATCAGTGTTACGCAAGTAATTTTTATGTAAAAGAATTAAGGATTATGCTGGGGGGAATGATGATGCAAAGCCAAGGCAGAGGGCAAAATAGACACGGTCACACAGATCGTTGCTCACGCCGGTCTTGGTTGTTTAAAAGGCGCTGTTGCAAGTGGTGCTTGCTCTGCTGGGGCGATTGGCGGTGCTGTAGGTGAAGCCACCGCTATGCTCCAGTTTAAACTGTGGATGCAAAGCATTGTGAAAGAGGAAATGGGGGATCTTAATGGTCGCACCCCAACCGCAGAAGAGCAAGCCCGCATCACTGCAAAGATTGATGCGCAGTTTGCTGACTTTAGAAACCACACCATTGATGTAGCGCGTGTTGCCGGCGGCTTTGCTGCCGCCCTTGCTGGTGGCAATGTTGATGCCGGTGCTGATGCCGCTGGTAATGCCGCTGCAAATAACTTTTTGAGTAGCGCCCAACGCGCCCAGATGAAGAAAGAGTTAGAAGAGTGTTCTGACAAATGGTGTCGAAAAGATGTTGCCGAAAAATGGTTCGAGATTAGTGAAGAGCAAGATAGAATTTTTGAGATAGGTTTTGCGAAGGGTACGATTTTTGGTGTCGTCAAGGCAATAGAAAACGAAATATCTGAGACAGCTCATGACATTAAAGAATTAGGAGTAGCAATAGGAAACAGTTTACCCGGTGAGATCTATCAAAATGTTCTTCAAGGCATTGGAACAGCAACATCTTGGGCCACGAGTGGACATATGATTGATGATGTCTGGGAAGCTGCTGGTCAACGTTGGGAAGGTACTACTCAATTCTGGGGCGGTGTTAAAGATTCCTTTATAGGGCATATAGATCACATACATGAAACAATGGAGAAAGGGGGGATGGAGCATTCAGTGCTGGTTTTGAATCTGGCGAAATGCTAGGTAAACCATTAGGAGATGTGGCTTATATAGTGGGTTCTACAGTGCTTACTGACGGTGCTGTTTCAGCAGCCAAGGGAGGCGTAAAGCTTGCGGGCAAGCTTGTAGAAAAAGATCTCATCAAATTTGCTGCTAAAGCTGAAGAAGCGGCTATAACGGGAGCAACTAATTCTGAAGTAAATACTGCGCATGTGGGGAAAGAAATTGCTCAATCACTAGAAAAAATGAGCGATGAAGCTATTGCAACTCAATATTTGGGACAAGAGAGAAAATTCTGGTCAAAACCTATTGAGGTTGGGTTTGAAATAACTAACAAAGGAGAAAAAATTACTCAGATAAATAAAGTCTATAAAAGCGAAAAAGTGTTTGATCCTAATAGAATTTCTGAGTGGACAGTCAACAATAAAAAAGTGACAGGTACAAATATTGAGAGGATGAAAACAGGAAGAGCCCTCATTGGCTTTGATAATAAACCTGTTGAATTGCATCATATGCTGCAAATACATGATGGTCCCTTAGCAGAAGTTACAAATGCATTTCATAATAAACATCATTCTGCTATTCATATTAATCCTAACACAATGGGATCGGGTATTGATAGGGATGCATTTGCTTTGTGGAGACAGAAATATTGGAAGGAACGTGCTAAAGATTATGAAAAGAAAATATAGAAGCTAAAAAATGACAATTTATGGAGAAAAAATTATGAAAACTTATACTATAGATGATGTTGCACAATTAGTTGATAAATATAGCGATCGTATCAATTTTGGTACTGTTGATGAAGCAGTTAATGATGTACTGATTGAAAAAGCAGAAAAAACTCTTGGTTTGCAGTTTACAACTTCCTACAAAAGTTTTTTAAAAAACTATGGAAGAGCAGAGATCTGTGGTGAGGAAATATTAAGTGTTTATAATACAAACTTTGAAATTGCTCGTAGTGATGATATTGTTTATTATCATATAACGGATATAGAAAATGGTTTAGCAACACCACAGCAGCTTGTTGTGAGTAGAACCGATTTTGGTGAGACATTTTACTTTGATTACTCTAAATTTCAAGATGCGGAGTGTCCACTCTATCTTAGATTTCCACCTAGCGATCCCCAGTATTACGCAGGTAACTTTTATGAATTTCTCTGTAAAAGGATTATAGCTAATTTGGAATGACGCTTTTTGTCGGGCGGTTTCTTTTTGAAATACACTGTTAAAGCCGTCATCTTTTTTTGTTTTTAAAAATGCAAGACCTGTTGATTACTTTTAGAGGAATCATCGATGAAAACCTATACCTTAGATGATGTTGCAGTATTAATTGATAAAGTGAATAAATACGATGATGATATTATCAATTTTGGCACTGCAGAGGATGCGCCTGATGATATATTGATTGAAAAGGCTGAGAGAACTCTTGGTTTACAATTCACATCTTCCTACAAAAGTTTTTTAAAAAATTATGGAGGAGGAGAAATTGGAAGCGAAGAAATATTTAGCATTTATAACGCAAGTTTTGAGGAGCATCCTGCTGGTGATATTGTAGACAAAAATTTATATCATAGGAAATATGGTTTTGTGACACTAGAACAGCTTGTCGTTAGCAGAACAGATTTTGGTGAAACCTTTTACTTTGATTATACTCAGTTTCAGGATGGAGAGTGTCCGCTCTATCTTAAATTCCCACCTAGAGATCCCCAGTATTACGCGAGTAATTTTTATGAATTTCTCTGTAAAAGAATTAAAGAGCACGCAGGTGAAGATTCATGAAAACTTATACTTTAGATGATGTTGCAGTATTAATTGATAAAGTGAATAAATATGATGACGATATTATCCATTTTCGTATTAAAGATAATGCAGTTGATGATCTTGTGATTGAAAAGGCGGAGAAAGCTCTTGGTTTACAATTCACATCGTCTTACAAGAGTTTTTTTAAACATTATAAAGGTGGGGATATTGGTGGTGATGAAATCTTTAGCCTTTATGAGCATCCTATAGGTGTTTCTGTTAATGATATTGTTTACCAAAACTTAAATGCTAGAAAACGCGGTTTTATGACAGCAGAACAGCTTTTCGTTAGCAGTACTGATTTTGATGAAACCTTTTACTTTGATTATACGCAGTTTAGGGATGGAGAATGCCCAATCTATGTTATGTTTCCATCTGAAGATTGCGAATATTACGCTAGCAATTTTTATGAATTCCTTTGCAAAAGAATTAAAGAAAGCGTGGGAGCTGAGATACCTGATGGTGATCAACCGATTGAAAAGATTGAGAACACTCCCACTCCGCAACCTATCCCTTTTTACAAGAGTTTTTGGAAAAAACTATGGAAGAGGTGAAGTTGATAGAGGGAATATGGAGCGTTTATCACGCAAGTTTTGAGGATCATCTATGAAAACCTATACCTTAGATGATGTTGCAGTATTAATTGATAAAGTGAATAAATATGATGATGAGATTATCAATTTGGGTACTGCAGAAAATGCAGTTGATGATCTACTGATTGAAAAGGCGGAGAAAGCTCTCGGTTTACAATTTACATCTTCTTATAAGAGTTTTTTAAAAAATTATAAAGGAGGAGAAATTGGAGGTTATGAAATCTGTAGCGTTTATAGGGATTGTGGAATAGGTATTGCTGCTGGTGATATTGTTTTCCGCAACTTAAATAATAGAAAAAGGGGTTTTGCGACATCAGAACAGCTTATCGTAAGTAGAACAGATTTTGGTGAGACTTTTTACTTTGATTATACGCAGTTTCGGGATGGTGAATGCCCACTTTATGTCATGCTTCCATCTGAAGATTGCGAATATTACGCCAGTAATTTTTATGAATTCCTTTGCAAAAGAATTAAAGAAAGCGTGGGAGCTGAGATACCTGATGGTGATCAACCGATTGAAAAGATTGAGAACACTCCCACTCCGCAACCTATCCCTTTTTACAAGAGCTTTTGGAAAAAACTATGGAGGAGATGACATTGGAGGTGTGGAAATTCTAGTTTTTTTGGAGAGCATCAGTGTTACGCAAGTAATTTTTATGTAAAAGAATTAAGGATTATGCTGGGGGGAATGATGATGCAAAGCCAAGGCAGAGGGCAAAATAGACACGGTCACACAGATCGTTGCTCACGCCGGTCTTGGCTGTTTAAAAGGCGCTGTTGCAAGCGGTGCTTGCTCTGCTGGGGCGATTGGCGGTGCTGTAGGTGAAGCCACCGCTATGCTCCAGTTTAAACTGTGGATGCAAAGCATTGTGAAAGAGGAAATGGGGGATCTTAATGGTCGCACCCCAACCGCAGAAGAGCAAGCCCGCATTACTGCAAAGATTGATGCGCAGTTTGCTGACTTTAGAAGCCACACCATTGATGTAGCGCGTGCTGCCGGCGGCTTTGCCGCTGCCCTTGCTGGTGGCAATGTTGATGCCGGCGCTGATGCTGCAGGCAATGCCGCTGCAAATAACTTTTTGAGTAGCGCCCAACGCGCCCAGATGAAGAAAGAGTTAGAAGAGTGTTCTGACAAATGGTGTCGAAAAGATGTTGCCGAAAAATGGCTTGAGATTGATGACCAACAAGATGTGTTTCTTACGGTAGGTACTATGTCTGGTTTTATTGCCGATATACCAATGAGTCTATACGAGTTCGCTGATGGCGCTGTGAAGAACATAATGTTAAAAATAATAATAGCTGCTAGCAATCCATGGGGGAGCGGTAAGACAACTCTTAACGATGTTGGAACTGCAATGTCTTGGGCGGAGAGTGGACATGTGATTGATGATGTCTGGGAAGGTGCTGATCAATTCTTGGGAGGTGTTCAGGATTCCTTTATAGGGCATATAGATCACATAAAAGAGAATTTTGAAAAAGCGGGAGTTGACGGAGCTTTTAATGCTGGTTTTGAAAGCGGAAGATTATCAGCCGGAGTATTAGAAAACTTTGCTGGAGGAGCTGGAGCAGCCAAGGGAGTTATAAATCTTGGCAACAAGGCTGTGATCAAGTTCATTGCTAGGAAAGATTTTACTCAATTCGCTTCCAAGAAAAATCTTGTAGAGCTTGCAGCTCAAGGAGATTCTGCCAAACTTGCAGTGAAGAAAGAACTGACCAACCTTGCTGCTCAAGAAAAAAAGAATTGGTTAAAAGAAAAACCCATTAAATTTACCGATAGTAAATTTGGTCAGACAAACAAAGTCTATCAGAGAAACGACCTGTTTGATCCTAACCAAATTGTTAAATGGAGAGAAAACAAAAAAGAAGTGTGGGGCACCAATGTTGAGAGAATGGAAGCAGGAAGAGCACCTATAGGATATGATGGTAAGCCCGTTGAGTTGCATCATCTCTCGCAAACGCCTGAGGGCCCCATAGCAGAAACTAGTAAGGAATTTCATCAAAAATATACTTCTGTGATTCATAATAATCCTCAAAAACATCAATCGCTTATAGAGAGAGAAAAGTTTAAAAAATAGAGAGAGGAATATTGGAAGGAACGCGCTAAAGGATATAGAGAACAACAAAACAATAGTTTAGGAGGAATAATCAATATGAAATGGGGTATCATAGGTCTAGATTTTAACAGATGGGAACAGGAGCATCAGCAGTAATGCTCTAAGATTGATGAAAAGAGAACAAACAGAGACTTATAAAATAATTGATGGAGAATAATTAATGAAAACTTATACCTTAGATGATGTTGAAGTATTAATTGATAAAGTGAATAAATACGATGATGAGATTATTAATTTGGGTAGTGAAGATGATGAAACAGATGATCTACGGATTGAAAAGGCGGAGAAAGCTCTCGGTTTACAATTCACCTCGTCTTATAAAGTTTTTTTAAAAAAATATGTAGGAGGGGAAATTGGTGGTGAAGAAGTCTATAGTCTTTATAAGGAGTGTGGAGCAGATATTCCGGGTGGTGATATTGTTTTTCAAAACTTAAATGATAGAAAACGTGGTTTTACGACACCAGAACAGCTTATCGTTTGTGATGCTGATTTTGGCGAAACCTTTTATTTTGATTATACACAGTTTCGGGATGGAGAATGTCCACTCTATCTCAAGTATACATCTGAAGATTGCGAATATTACGCCAGTAATTTTTATGAATTCCTTTGCAAAAGGATTATAGTACACGCGGGAGAAGAGATACTTGATGCTGATCAACCGATTGAAAAGATTGAGAACACTCCCAGTCCACAACCTATCCCTTTTTACAAGAGTTTTTGGAAAAAACTATGGAAGAGGTGAAGTTGATAGAGGGAATATGGAGCGTTTATCACGCAAGTTTTGAGGATCATCGATGAAAACCTATACCTTAGCTGATGTTGCAGTATTAATTGATAAAGTGAATAAGTATGATGATGATATTATCACTTTTGGTAGTGAAGATGATGAAGAGAACGAAACGGATGATCTACAGATTGAAAAGGCGGAGAAAACTCTCGGCTTACAATTCACATCCTCTTACAAAGTTTTTTTAAAAAAATATGGAGGAGGAGAAATTGGTGGTGAAGAAATTTTTAGCATTTATGGAGATGGTGGGGAAGGTATTCCTGCTGGTGATATTGTTTACCGAAACTTACTCAATAGAAAACATGGTTTTGCGACATCAGAACAGCTTATCGTTTGTGAGGCTGATTTTGATGAAACCTTTTACTTTGATTATACACAGTTTCGGGATGGTGAATGCCCACTCTATGTCAGGCTAGCATTGGGCGATTGCGAATATTACGCGAGTAATTTTTATGAATTCCTTTGCAAAAGAATTATAGTACATGCAGGAGAAGAGATACTTGATGGTGATCAACCGATTGAAAAGACTGAGAACTCTCCCACTCCGCAACCTATACCTTTTTACAAGAGCTTTTGGAAAAAACTATGGAGGAGATGACATTGGAGGTGTGGAAATTCTAGTTTTTTTGGAGAGCATCAGTGTTACGCAAGTAATTTTTATGTAAAAGAATTAAGGATTATGCTGGGGGGAATGATGATGCAAACCAAAGACGTAACAGAAATTTTAAAAGGACTTGGATGGGAACCTTATCGTGCTGAAGATGGTAGTATGTTTGCGCATTATCATCTTCCTGATCGCATTGTAGGCATTAGTTATGATGTTGTAGATTATGGAGAGGATGGGGAAAAATTCCGACTATCGGCTAATCTTACCACTGCTCCTTATTGCCATGCCTTAGAGTATTCTAGGGGAGTAGAATCAGAGGATAAATATGAAAATACACTGTTTTATGCGAAAGAAGACTTCGATATTACAGCTTCACATCTGTCAGAAAGCCATATTAAGGAAGCTTTAAACAGAGTACTTGCATGGGCGCAAGCACAGGATATTGAACAAAAATTGCGTGAGGAAGCTGCTGATCACTCTCTTGTTGCAAAGGCTTTGCTTGGTGATATAGAAGCTTTAAAAGATTACAAATCTACATCTCAATTACATATACCAGAATTTTCTGATTATCAAATAACGACGCGGTATGATCGCGTTCTTCTTTTTGCGCAAGCCTATAAAAACGGGGAATTGGATGATGTTTTGGCGCGTAAAAAACCTAGAAAAAAGCTGATAAGCATCACTGCGGCAAGCCGTATTTTCAAAACTCAAGGATGGTTCGCCATGGATCCTGGAAAAATGTGGTTGGCTTTGCCTGACCGCTTTGTTGTGCTTAATTTTGGCTTAGGATATCTTAAGGATAAGCACAATGTCCATATTGAGGCAGATACATCTACAGAAGCGATTTCTCTGGCTTGCAATTATATTCACTATGATAGAGAAGATAAACCCAGATCGTTTAGAACTATTTATAAGCCTTTTCAGACGATTGGAGGAGGCATTTATAGTGGCATTGATAATTGTATTGATGTTTGTGTAGAAATGGTTAATGAACAAGAGCTTATCAAAATTTCTGAGCGAGTAATACAATGGGCACGTGCCCAAGATTTACAAGCATCAATAGAAAGCAAAACACGTGTTCAAAAGTATAGCTACAATATAGATATAGTCTGGCATTTGGCTTGTTTAGCATTGACAGGTCAAATTGATGTTCTGAAATCTTATCAAAATTTTTTAGAAGCCGGTACGATTTCTGAGATTTTGGATGACAGTGAAGTAGAGAGATATATTAACCAGGCCGTTCAATTTGCTGAAGAATATCTGAAAATCCTTAATGAGAGAAAAGCCATAGATGATCGTCTTAGTTTGCAAGATTTGTCTTTTCTTAATACAGTTTCTGAAGACTTAAAAAGGATGGACTGGACAGTTTATCGTGATAAAAATTACAATTGCAATGCTTATTTTATAAAGAAAGATCGTATCATTAATATAGTATACGACCTTGATAAAAACGGAGAGACACCATTTGTTACCTTCAAGGTTTCTCTTTCAACACTTGGTTTTTCTACAGCTTATCGATCTATTTTCATCAATACTCCCCAATATACCGTTCTTAAAGAATCAGAAGAAGTTTATGCAGTTTCTAGTACTGAATTGGATGAAGGCAAGCTGAAACAGATCTGTGCGGATATTCTTGAATGGGCTGATCGACAAAATGTGAATCAAATCATCTATGATTATGCGGCTTTGCCAACAAATAGTGAATATGATCTTATAATACGCCATTTTATTGCGCTTATTCTTATTGGGGATGTTGAAAAGCTCAAATTTTATAAAGAGAATTTTAGAAAGGGAAACTCTTTAGGCTTTGTGGAAGGTATCACGAAATATACGATTGACAACGCTCTTACTCTTGCACGGGGTTGTCGAGCAGGTTTTCCGAAAAATGCACCGATTTTGAGCTTGGATCCGCAAATAGCATCTGTTGCTTCTAAAACAACTTCTGTTGAAGTGGATGAAGCGGATGACACTGATGATCGTCTCACCATGGAAAGTGCTCATGCACTTTTGAAAAGCTTAGGCTGGTCAACCGAGAAAATCAATGAGAATGACCATATGGCAAGCTATCAATTGGCTGATCGTGAAGTAGATATTCTTTACAACGATAAAATTGCCAAAGATTGTCCGCAATTTGATAGCGCCTTTTTGATTAGCACAGGCATTTTGGCTTCAGCTTGCAAATTCATTGATCCTACCCACACGGAAGATATCCCAGATATACAGCTTAATTTTGAAGCCAAGGGACTGGAAATCTTTGAACCAGAAGTCACTGCGGATCGTTTAACACAGGCGCTTGATGATGCGCTAGAATGGTCAGTAACGGCTATTGATCTTTCTGAAAGACTTCGCTCTGATTATGGTCTAGCTCCTTGGCAACAGGATGTAACGGATAAGAGAGATAATACAGATGATGCTTTGCTTCATCTTGGCGCTCTTGCTTTGTTGGGTGATGTTGAAACCTTGCATTCTTATCAGCAAAGTTTTGCAACAGGAGATCATCTAGGCTTCGACGAAAGTATCCAACAGCTTCATCTTGAACGGGCAATAGCTTTAGCCAAAGAGGTGGCAAAATCAAAGCAAGTGAGCTACGCCTTGATTGAACGGGTAGCAAAGGGTTTTGAAAATCACTCAGAGCTTTCTAGTGAAGAATGACCTCACTCTCTTGGAAGGAAAAAATCATTCAGTTTATGGGAAAAAAAGACAAGAAATAGTCCTTTAAAATCTTAAAAATGTATAGAAGATAGAGTGTTGTTCAAAGCTGCTATTGCTAGTTGTATGAAATCAACGTGGTAACGAGAGACATTTATAGGCAGATAAAGAACAGATAAGATTATGACTACCAAGGATCAAGATTTTAAGGACACGTATCAGCGGCATGAAAACCTTGTGTGGTGGAGTGAGAGGGATAAAGGCTATCTGAATGAGACTATCGAGCATGTGACCATCGAAGCTGGTGGTGGCATGAAGCTTGATGCGGGCAATGGCTTTGTTGTTGAATATGAGACAACGGGTGATTTTGACAAATCCCTTGAACAATTGGCACGCTCTCCAGGACTTTCATGGATCAAGCAATTGCGTGATGATCCAGAATTAGCCAAGCAAGTTGATTGGCAGGCTGTTAAAGCTGAATTTAAAGACTGGGATTATAAAGCCCAAGGTCTGACAGAAGCTGGTGCTGCTTTAGTCGCATTGGCTGTCACTGCTGTCACGGGTGGGGCAGCGTCCACAGCGGCGAATGCCATTACTGGTGCTTTGGGGCTTGGCTCTAGCACAGCCATGAATGCAGCAATACAGGCAGGTGTCCAAGCATTGATTAACAAAAATGCTGTGGCTCTTGCGAATAATCGCGGCAACATTGCCGGTGCACTCCATGAGCTTGGCTCATCGAAGAATATTCTGGGTATTGTCTCTGCGATGTTAACAGCAGGCTTAACCAGCCAACTAACCGAAATGGCTGGTGTTGGGCAATCCCTACCCAAAACGGCACCTTTGGTTGATCGTATCACCCGTGAGGCGGAAAAGAACTTGATCAAAGCCGCTATTGGTACAGGTGTACAAACGGCTCTACAGATGATCAGATCAAATTCGGGTAAATCATACTTTTTTTTGCGCATCCGAAATCACTTGGATTGAATGGTAAGTTGAAAACACCACCGTCATTGCATCTGCTAGGTTTTCGCAAGCTTCTTTGGCAAGGGCTTGTGCATCCGTGGTAGCAGGGAGAACAAGATCTGATGTTTCCATACCAACAATATCATCTTGGTTTTTACGACGCTTGCCTACTTTCGTATCCGAACACACAGCAAAAGAACGTAACGGGATTTGTGCATCGGCTGTCCATTCATGGATTGTTTGAGAGATAAGAGCAAGAGAGGGTACTAAAAACAAAACACGCTTGCCTTGACCTGCTATGGTTTCTGCTATCTTAAGACTGGTGAATGTTTTACCCGTACCACATGCCATAATAAGCTTGCCACGGTCTGCTTCTTGTAAACCTTCACAAACTCTTTCAAGCGCTTCTATCTGATGATCTAAAAGCTTTTTCTTTGATTTCTCTTTAAGGACGGCTTGTCCTTGTTCTTTATAAGCGCCCCAATCAATTTGACTGTTTTCTAAATCAAACAGATTAATCTGTTGAATACGAACTTCTTGACCATCACAAGTGTTGTTAGCATTATCACTCCAATTGCTTTCGGTGCTATCAACGAGAATACGACGCGTAAAAATCTTTTTCCCTGAGGCAGCGATAAAGCTATCAATATCTTCTTTTTTAATGATGTGAGAAGCATCATAGCATTTACATTGAATAGCCGCATATCCTCCTTGATCACGGATTGTAGCCACCAAATCAATCCCAATATCACGCCCATCTTCATCATGTTCCTTAGCCCATTCCAAATAAGTTTGAACCTTTTCGTATTCTTGCTTTTGCAACGGGTCTTCACTCAAATAAACCATGACAAGGTTTTCAAACAGCGTTCCCAATTCACGGGGTGATTTAGCTTGTTGACGATAATATTCCAACAGAGAGCGTAGCGTGACATGTTCATGATCAGACTTAAGAGATTGCAGCATATTATAACAGAGCTCCGTTTTGGTATGAGAGGGTTAATTCTTTTCAAAAGAATCAAAATGAAGCTTATTAAATCCATTTTGAACGAATTGAGAAAAAATGCAGAAAAATGCATAAAAACGGATAATTTTTTTCAAAAGGGGTTTTTAAAGGTTGTTTATCCACAGCCTATGATGCATGGTTAGATCAGCAAAGTAGTAAAATTTGCTATTCGTTTCACGGGTTAATCAAGATAAATGCACTATATGCTTTAAAATATCAGAATGAGTATTTTGATGCATTTTATAGATAGGTTTTGAAGGTTTCTAACACCCTCAAAATACCTTCAAAAATATATCATGTGTTGTATTTATATGTTGTATTTAATATAGGCTGTTTATTTAAAGAATTAACGCATTGAAATATAATAACTTTTATTTTTAATTGAAAAAATATACAAAGGGAGGTAAAAGAGATCCTCAAAATCTTCAAAAGTCATAGATAAGGCGTTCTTTGAAGGTTTACTCTATGAATAAGGGGACATGGTTTAACAAATTCATTCTTTATTATTGATGGGGATATTGAGGCTTACATATTGACTTTCCAAATAATTTTGGTTAAAGGTTTAGCAGTATAAGTATGGGGGGGAACAGGTCTTCACACAGTTATAATCAAGGCATTTTATCACTTGGTCTTTGGTGACAGAGATATGTGCTTTTATTAAAAGCGTTATAGGGTGGTGGCTGTTTTAATTTCTATTATCAACAAGGGTTGATGAAGCGATATAACGCTTCATGAATGGTAAAAGCGGGGCAATCTGTATTGTTATTCATCTTTTTGCGTAGGAAGAGTTTTTTAAGGTTTTTTCTTGCCTTAGTGTTGTTTGTCCTGTTGCGTGGCGTAAATGTTTATGCGCGCTCCTCAGCTATTTTTCATTCCCCAACCGATAATTTTTCTCGCAGATATTCAGAAAAGCAGCAATTAGAAAGAATTGAGAATTTACGGGCCTTAACGCCTAAAGGTATGACAAGGACTTCTGAGGGAAAACAAGGAGCACTTTTGGGGAGTGTGTACTGCTTCCCAATTCATGATATAGTTGTTGATGGGGTTTATCATATCAAGAAGAGCTCTATAGCCGCTGTAACAAATCCCTATGTTGGAAGATGTATCGGTCTTGTCGATATCCAGCTCTTAATCAAGAAGTTAACCAAAGTTTATTTGGATCAAGGCTATGTAACGGCGCGTTTTTACATTCCTGATCAAGATATCAAAAACAGCAAGACGCTCAAATTTGTTGTGGTTGAGGGCAAGCTTTCGGATATTTATTACAATGGCTTACCAGCTTCTTCTCATAATTATGTTGTTTGGAGTGCTTTTCCGGGTTTGGAAGGGCACATTCTGAATATGCGCGATATTGAACAGGGGCTTGATCAAATCAACAGGCTTTTTTCAGGGCACGCTCAAAGCGAACTTCTTCCAGGGCGTGAAGAAGGGAGCACCATTGTCAATATTAACAATCATCCCGATAAAACTTTCAAGGTTACTGTTTCTCATGACAATATGGGACAATCTTCCACGGGTTATGCGCGTTATAGTGCGGGCTTAAGGGTAGAAAATATTTTAGGGATGAATGATGCGTGGGGTTTTAACTATCAACGCAGTGAGCCCGATTATTGGGGTGGGAGCAAGCAAGAAGGACATAGCAATAACATTTCAGCGAGTGTGAGTATTCCATATGGTTATTGGACCTTTGGATTGAATGGCACTGTTTATAATTACCAAAGCATAATCCCTGGCAATTTTACCGATATTGAGACGACGGGGGATTCCAGTGAGTTGCACGCCAGTACAAGCAGGGTTCTTTACCGTGATAGTGTTTCCCTTACAACTTTGAATTTGGGTCTTTCTTATAAAAGAACCAACAATTACCTTCTTGGCAATAAGATTGAAGTGGGCAGCCGTCAATATAGCGTCGCCAATTTTGGCATTTCGCATTCGCGCCAGATGTTGGGTGGAACTTGGACCTTTGATGTGAGTTATTTGCAAGGGCTTCCTTTGTTTCATTCAGTAAAGAAACATGCGCCAGGAGCAGGGGATGCGGAGCCACAATTTGCCAAATTTACTGGTACGCTTAGCGTCATGACGCCTTTTAAGGTAGGGGGCTTGGACTTTATACTGAGCAATCTTTTGAGTGGTCAATATTCACCGCATAATTTATTGGGGGCTGAACAGATTTCGTTGGGGGGCGCTTCCAATGTTCGTGGCACGCGTGAGAGTTTGCTTTTTGGCAATAACGGTTTTTTTAGCCGGAATGATTTGTTGCTACGCACCATTCCGTGGAGCAATCACGCGACCTTCAAAAAGGTTTTTGGAGAACTTCGCCCTTATGTTGGTTTGGATTATGGGCGTGTGTTTTCGCAAGTTTTGTATGGGATTAAGAGTGACCAGCTTGCCGGTTGGACAGCTGGTGTCAAGCTTGCGGGAGGCATGGTCTCTCTTGATGCCAGTTATTCCAGTATTTTTTGGAGCACAGTTAAGCACAAAAAATCAGGAACATTTTTTATGACATTAACAATGGAACTTTAAGCATTTTTTATTGGGGAGTTAACGTATGAGATATGAGAAGAGAGCAGAAAGAGCAGCTTTATTAGGTGTTTTAGTCTCCAGTACGATGCTCAAAAAGGTTTTATTTGGGGGACTTGGTTTTTCTTGTTTGTTAGCCCCTTCAGCGTTACAGGCGCAAATTGCAGTTGATCCTAACGCGAATGCCGCCCATCGTCCAGATATAGTGGCAGCGCCCAATGGGGTTCCCTCGATTGATATTGTTACCCCCAATGGCAAGGGCTTATCACACAATAAATATTACGATTTTAATATTGGAAATCCGGGTGTGATTTGGAACAATCATGCGCAAGAAGTGGGGCAATCGCAGTTGGGGGGCATTATGCCGGGCAATCCGCATTTGCGTTTCACGGGTTCAGCGAAAGTGATTTTAAATGAAGTGACCAGCAGCAAGCGCAGTGCGCTTCATGGCCCAGGAGAGGTTTTTGGAAGCCCAGCCGATGTGATTATAGCCAATCCCAATGGGATAAGCTGTGATGGTTGTGGCTTTATCAATACGCCCCATGCGACCTTAACCACAGGTGTACCCGAAATTGATGCGAGCGGTTTTTTGAAAGGCTTTGAGGTGCGAGGCGGGGATATCACTTTGGGGACAAAGGGCGCGAATTTTTTCTCAGGAAAAGGAGCGGTTGATATTGTCGATATTGTCTCACGCACAGTGCATTTTGAAGGAGCTGTTGCGGGCAGAGAAATTGGTGTGACAGCAGGGACAGGTCACTTTGATTATGCTTCACGGGAAATGAAAGAACTGACCGATATTACAGGTAAACCGGAATATGCGATAGATGGTTCTGCTTTGGGGGCTCTACAGGCGGATCAGATTAAACTTGTGGCAACAGAAAAAGGTGTTGGGGTTCGCATGCGCCATGATATGGCCGCCAATGCGGGGCAGTTGCATCTTTCTGCTGACGGGAAAATCTCGTTGAAGAATGTTTTTGGTCATGGGGGTGTTGTCCTCAAATCGAAAAGCCAGAGCGTATTGGCAAAGCACATCACCTCGAAAAAGCATATTGATATTGCCGCACATAAGGATGTGACGTTAGAAACGGTTGGTGCTGATGGTCATTTGAAGATAGAGGCGCAGGATGGGCTTTTATCGATTGCCGGTAAGGCAACCTCTGGGGGCAATATGGAGCTTTCTTCGCGCCAGACACTTCAAGTTTCAGGGCTAGGGTCAGGTGCTGATATGGCTCTTGAATCGGGCAGAGACTTGAAGCTTGAGGGGATTGTTTTAGCGCAAGGGAACCTCAAGGCGCATGCCGGTGGTGATATACAAGCTCATTTTTTAGCAGGTGGGGTTGATATGGCGGCAACGGGTGCTGCTGGTGTTGTTGTTCTTGGCACCCAAGGGGATGTTGATCTCCAGAGCAGTCAAGGTGCGATTGTTGCTGAAAGTGTTTATGGAGCAGGAGATATCACCCTGGTTTCTCATAACGGGCTATCTGTTTCTCAAACAATTCTGTCGCATCAAAATGTTGCCATTCAAGCACAACCAGCAACAAATGCTCCCGTTCATTTTGGGCAACTTTTAGCCTATGGCAAGGCAAATATTGAGGGTGGGGCGGTTGACTTTTCTTCACTGATGACGGGTGAAGAAGCTGTTTTAAAGGTTGGCAGCCTTGATGCAGGGACACTGATGACAGGTGTCGTTTCTACGGGCGGTTCAGGGGATCTTGTTTTAGATGAAAAGGGCTTTCTTTTGATTACAGCAAAAGAAGGGGCGAAGGTTGGTCAGATTGCCAGTGGTGGCAATGTTGAAATTTTTGCAGGCAACGACATCTATTATGATCAGGTCATTGGCTATGGCAACGCAACATTGACATCGGTATCAGGAGAGATCAGTGTTGAGAATGTGTTGTCTGCTGAGGGGGATATGAGATTGACAGCAAACACTCTCGATTTAAGCAATAATCGTTCTCATATTTACACGCCGCAAACGCTGTATTTAATTGCAGATCATATTGATGTCTCAGAGAGCGAATTGGCTTATGGCGGTTTAGACTTTCAAAGCACCAATGCCCTTGAGATTCACCATGCGCGGCTACACGCCGTGACAGATCAGGGTGGGACTGGAGATATTCTCTTTGTTGCTCCAAGTGTTATGGTGGATCAGGTAACTTCTGTTTTAGCGGCACGAGATTTCGTGATCAAAACAGGGGAGTTGCACAATAGTGGTCAATTGGCAGCGGGGCAGAATTTAGTCTTTAGCGTGACGGGGGATGTGACCAACAGCAAAACGGGTTTAATCTATGTGAAGGGCAATGGTGCTTTACAAGTTGATGGAGCTTTGTTGAATGATGCTGGTGCCGTTATGGCAGAGGGTGATTTATCTTTCACCAATGCGGCAGGCACAGGAAAAAGCCTTTCCCTTGTCAATAAAGCAGGCTTGATTCAAGGTGGAGGAAACTTATTGATCCAAACCAAAACCTTGCAAAATGAAGCCGATAGTACGCCGGTTATCACGGAAAAAAAGGAATATAGCGATATTTCTTTCGAAAAACCAGACAAATATAATTTTCTCGATGGTAGGGATTTATATCATGATACGAGATCGAATAGCTGGGGTAAAGGAAAGCTTTCTAAGTGGCCGGCACTTAAAGACAAGAAGAATTTTATATTTGAACAGCAGGTTTGGGCGAGCAAAGAAGAAATCTATGGCACCGCAATTTCAAGCGATGGAACAGTCTATAAGGCTTTTACTTGGGAATATAATGATAACAGAAAAGGCATAGAACAGTATTCTTGGAATGGTTCTCGGCAGAAGGGAGGATGGTTAGGGTCAATAAACGAAAATTGGTCACATATGACAGAAAAGACTGTCACGCAAGGGTTTTCGCATAAACCAACGGTTCAGGGGGTAATACAATCTAGTGGCAATCTCATCATTAACGCTGATACCATTGACAACCATTATAGCTCTATGAGAGCAGGGGGAAATGCCGATATCCACGCCAATGTGCTGACCAATTTAGGGGCAACGGCTTATAAAAACACTTATCTTGGTTGTCAGGCTAATACAGACAGTTGTTATGGTTATAAAGCTGATGGAAGCCGCGATGTTTCTTTAGATATAGCCAATGGCAAGGATCGCCAGATTGGTTCAGAAGCTTTGGAGAGCGTTCCTGGTCTTGTCCAAGCGGGCGGCACTTTAAATCTGGTGGTCGATCAACTCAATAACACGGCAGCGGAAGGTTCGATTACAGGGGATGCACATTTTAAAGCACAAGCAGTTGAAGGCAATCCACTGGAGTCCTTAAGTGGTTTAACCGGGGCTGGCGCTCTCTTTACACCAAAAGTCGATCTCAATAATGCGGGGGAACTTGCTGAAGGGCTTCCTTTACCAAAACCCCAATCGGGGGGTGTTGGGGGCACGCTGCCCAATCAAAATTTCATTTATGAAACGCGGGCAGAATTTCTTGATGTCGGCAAGTTTTATGGCTCAGCCTATTATTTGAACAGAATTGGTTATAATCCTGACAGAGAGATTTTTTTCTTAGGCGATGCTTATTTTGAAAAGGAACTGATTGAAAAACAAATGCGTGATCTTGTGGGTCAAGGTTTGGGTAAAGGTTCCTTTATTCCTGGAAGTGATGCCATTGAACAAGTCAAAAGTCTGCTGGATGTCGGGGCAGACTATGCAAAAGCACACAATCTCCCTTTTGGTGAGGCTTTGAGTGAAGAACAATTGGCATCCCTAGAAGCCCCGATGGTGATTTATGTACGCCAACAGGTCAAGGGCATGGATGTTTATGCACCGGTGCTTTACATCCCCGAAAAAGACAGATCCTCCTTTGTTTCTGCTGGGGCTTTGATCATGGGCAATGATGTCAATATCACCAGCCAAAATACAAGCACTTCAACGATTATCAATTCAGGGCGGATTGCGGCAAACCACCAATTGCATGTGCATGGCGGGGATATCCTCAGTCAAGGGGGGCATTTTGCAGCTGGTGGTGATGCTGTTCTCCTTGCGGAGAAGAATATTCGTTTAGATGCAGGGCGCACAACGGTTGACGGCGTGGAGACCGTATTAAACACCGAGGCGCTTTCTGCTGGGGGTAATGCAACGGTGATTGCTAAACAAGATATCACAGCCTCAGGGGTGAAGGTCACCACAGGGGATGATCTTGCTATGGTTACAGAAGAAGGTAACTTAACGATAGGCGCAGCAGAAACCCATCACCACAGCGAGCATAGTGATGCCACCATGCATCAACAATCAGAAGTTAATTCTGGCGGCTCGACGACACTTGTCTCTGGAAAAGATCTGAATATTTTAGGCTCTGAAGTTCAAGCGCAGGATAATCTTTTCTTACAGGCAAAAGAAAACGTTTCGATTGATGCCACGCGCAACAGTGCCAATAGCCAACGGGGGGATCAAACCTCCCATGTTGCTGTGCACAATGGCTCTCATTTAAGTTCTGGAAAAGATACCACTGTTCTCTCTGGAAAAGATATCCATTTTTCTGCTTCTGATATGGATGTGAAGGGCAATGTTGCTCTTGGCGCCCAAGGGGATATCACAATAGATACCAAATCCGATGAGATGGAGTATCATCTTCAAAATAAAAACCTTAAAGTGGATATGCAAGCCTCGCGAGCCGTTGGCTCTTCGATCAATACTGGGGGTGATATCACCGCTATTGCAGGGCAAGATGGCAAACCACATGATCTCACCATCACGGGCAGTTCTGTTACGGCTGATGGCAAGGTGGGGTTGAAAGCCAGCCACGATATTCTCATCAACAATGCGGAAAATAGTTTACAGTATGAGATGTCGTATCATAAAGAGGGGGGAGCATTTAGTAGCAGCAAATCCCAGCATAACAAGACTGATGCGACCCAAGTTTCCGGTTCACTCATATCGGGGGGCAAAGGCGTTGCCATTGATTCAGGAAACAACACGAAAGTTGTTGCCTCGATACTCACAGCCGGCAAGATAGGGGAGACTTCAGGAGCAAAAACGCCAGAAGACCAAGCAAAAGCCGATATTACCATTCACTCTGGTGGCAATATTCTCATCAAAGGGGCGCAAGAGAAGTATGATCAGCAAGCACAATCGTCAGAAAGTGGATTTTTGAGTAGCAAATCTTCCGATACATCTCAATCCCATACAACAACGGTTTCCTCCATTCTTGGGGCGACGGGCAACATTATTACGCAATCAGACAAAGAGACCACAATCACGGCTTCTCATATGATTGCCAATGAAGATATCCATATGGCAGGACAAAGCGTGACGATTGATGGCATGACAGATCACCATAGCAGCCATTCAGAAACTCATGAAACGGGTTTTGGTGTGGGATCAGGCAAGGGCTTTGTCTCAATCTACGGGAGTGAGGGAAAGGTGCAAAATGAAGAAAGTTTTGAACATCAAGGCTCTTCGCTCAATGGTAAAAATATCACTATCACCGCCGAAAAAGAAGATGTGAACGTGGTAGGTTCTGACTTTACCGCAGAGGAAAATATTAATGTTTCGGCAGTCCATAATGTGAATGTTTTGCCTGGTCACAATAGTTATAGCACAAGCTCAAAGGAAGAACGTACAGGTTTTGGTTTTCAGTTTGAAAAGAGCAAAAGTGGTGCTTCTGTGGGTGTTGGGGTTGAGAGCAATAAAGATACGGGCGATCAATGGGAAAAGACGAATACGCCGTCCAATTTCCATGTGGGCAATGATGCGAATTTTAATGCTGGCAATGATGTGAATTTTCAAGCGGCAAATGTTTCTGCAAATCGTGATGTCAACATTGATGCTGGTAATAATATCACACTATCGGAAAGCTATGATACCTCTAATGCGCAAGAAAAGCATGAAAAGTTCTTTGCGGGTGTGACTACGTCTGTCGATATTGGTGTCCTTGGTACGGTACAAGGCTTAAAAGATTCAGCAGACCGCATGAATAATAAGGATGGAAATAACACAGTTATGAATGGCCTCCTGACCGGCATGAAAATCAATCACCTCTTTACCAAAGGCAGGGAGTTTGTTGATTGGTTGAGTGGTAATACAGGGGAAAGGGGAAATATAACCAAAGGGCTGAGTAGTGGATTAGGAAGTATGGGAGGTTCCACCAAAGATGTTCTTGCTAATATGTCTGGTGCTTCTGGCAGTGTGAGCGTGGGCTTTAAGAGCCAGAAAGCAGAAGCCTCTTCTCAAGACTCCACCGCGGTGACCACAACAATAGAAGGTGGGCGTTCTATCAACATGCATGCCAACAAAGGCAGCATCCATGGTATTGGCGCTGATATTATCGCTGGTACCAATCCAATCTATGTGCTGGAAAATGATGCACAGAGCGGAAATATCACCATGGAAGCAGGTAAAGATATCATCTTTGAAAGTGCACAAAACACGCAAAGCACACAAAACAGCAGTGAAAGTGCTTCAATGAGTGTTGGCACCGGTTATGGCACGGGTGGCGCAGGGGCAACGGGTAGTGCTTCTTTTAGTCAAGGGGAAGGTTCCAGTGAGGAAGTTCAACACAAAAACAGCCATATTATAGGCACCGGCACTGTTCATACCACGAGTGGGGCAAACACCACATTGGCAGGCGCCGTGGTTTCTGGAGAGCGTGTAGAAATGGAAGTAGGGGGTGATTTTGCCATTACCAGCCGTAGTGATACGGGACAAACTTCCAGTAAGCAAAACTCTGTTTCTGTTGGGTTTGGTGCTGGACAAACGGGTGGTGGGGGCTCCATGAGCGCCTCTTTCCAAAAGGATAAATCCTCTAGTGATTATCACAGTGTTGTGGAGCAATCAGGCATCAAAGCGGGTGATGGCGGCTTTAATATCATTGTTAAAGACAAAACAACGCTGACCGGAGGTATTATTGAAAGCACCGCGCCGGCAGATAAAAACAGCCTGACCACAGGAAGCATTAGCACCAGTGATATTGCCAACAGTGCGCATGCGACAGCCAGCAGCCATGGTTTTAGCCTTTCTGGAAATGACACGATAAAAAACATTACCAAGAATGTTTTAAATCATGGTAAAGCCAAAGATTCAGAGGAAGGATACACCAAATCTGCTATCAGCGATGGCACCATCATCCTAACCGGTGAAAGCAACCAGAGGGCGATGGGGCAAGATGCTGGACAAATCATTGGCTCTCTCAACCGCAATACTGCAACAGCCCATCAGGCTGTCGCACCAATAGATGCCACACCGCTTGAAGGAGCAGTGCATAATCGCTTAGACATGATCAATGATTTATCCGATGAGGGATTTGGTTATTGGGATAAAATTTACAAAATCGCTTATGCCACAAAACATCCTGAAGGAGAAGTTGCGCATGATGAAAATGGCAATGTCCTCTATGCAACAGATAAAAATGGAAACTATATAAAAGATAGCTATGGAAGAAACATACCTCTATATCGCTATTTAAAACCAGAGGAAGAGGAGCATTTACAAAAAGGCTCTGATGGCGAGGTTCATATGTTTTACAATGGCATTTTTAATTCACCAGATGATGCCGCGCGTTATGCCGTCCAATTTGCTGACAACGATCATGATCATCTTTATTTTACATATTTTCCGCAAGCTAAAGATATGCTAGTAGAGGCAGGTATAGCGGTTTTTCAGAAGTTTTTTGAAGGTACATTTTTCTTTGGATTGACCAATTCGACCAAGAAGTTCCAGAATACAATGTATCTTTATGGCAATGACGGATTACATATTGATGGGCACAGCCGTGGTAGTATGACGGTAGGTAACGGGATGCATGATTTTGAAAAGCGTGGTATTCACGGTATAGCAGGCAACACGAGTATCAATCTTTTTGGTCCAGCTTACAACGCTCAATCGATGGCTAATACACTCGATTATTTAAGTGATGGCAAGCAAACCTCTGTCGGTTTAGAAAACCACGCATATGACTTTGTTGGTATAAAGTTTGGTGGAAATCCAGCTACTTTTGATAAGATCTCTGCTGGCAGTGGTCCCTGGAACGAGGCGTGGAGAATATTTAAAACTTATCCTACTGTCCATGCTTGTTATGGTCATGCGGATGAAAGGTGTCGGCAAGCTTACGAAGACTCTAATCGTATATACATCCCTTCAAGGAGAAAAAAATGAGACAAATTTTTAAATTATTGAGTGGTATAGTTCTATTAAATACCTCGGGATGTAACATCGACAAGCCTCCTTTAGGTAATGTATATGGGTGGGAAAAGCCAGGAGCAGATTTTACAGAAGTAGGAAAAGCCTTGTTAGAATGTGGCATGCCAAGCCCTGAATATCTTGATAGAGAAAATAGGCGTTTGAGTTACAATGATAGTGCAACAATTTATGCTTGCATGATCCAAGCAGGATTCCATGATAAACTTGAAAGAGAGATAGGAACTTGGTGTGAGAATTTTAAAGAAGAAAACCTTCCCATTTGCCAACCTGGTGCTGTCATCCCAAAACGGAGTGTCGAAAAGCGCTTAAACAGCCCGTTTTGTAAAAAACATCCAGAACAACCTGAATGCCAACCTTAAAAACGCAAAACCATTCGCAAAGCGTTTTAATGAGAATGTTGGCTTTGGTGCTGGACAAACGGGTGGTGGGGGCTCCATGAGCGCCTCTTTCCAAAAGGATAAATCCTCTAATGATTATCATAGCGTTGCAGAGCAATCCGGCATTAAAACTGGTAATGGCGGTTTTGATATTACAGTGGCGGGTGCAACAACCATGACCGGAGGCATTATTGACAGCAGCGCACCAGCGGACAAAAATAAACTGACCACCGGAAGCATCAGCACCAGTGATATTGCCAACAGTGCGCATGCGACAGCCAGCAGCCATGGTTTTAGCCTTTCTGGAAATGACACGATAAAAAACATTGCCAAGAATGTTTTAGACCACGGCAAAGCCAAGGATGGAGCAGAAGGAGAAACCAAATCGGCTATCAGCGATGGCACCATCATCTTAACCGGTGAAAGCAAACAGAGGGCGATGGGGCAAGATGCTGGACAAATCATTGGCTCTCTCAACCGCAATACTGCAACAGCCCACCAAGCTGTCGCACCAATAGATGCCACACCGCTTGAAGGAGCAGTGCATAATCGCTTAGACATGATCAATGATTTATCCGATGAGGGATTTGGTTATTGGGATAAAATTTACAAAATCGCTTATGCCACAAAACATCCTGAAGGAGAAGTTGCGCATGATGAAAATGGCAATGTCATTTATGCAACAGATAAAAATGGAAACTATATAAAAGATAGCTATGGAAGAAAAATACCTCTATATCGCTATTTAAAACCAGAGGAAGAAAATCATTTACAAAAAGGTTCTGATGGCGAGGTTCATATGTTTTATAATGGTATTTTTACCTCCCCCGATGATGCCGCGCGTTATGCCGTCCAATTTGCTGACAACGATCATGATCATCTTTATTTTACATATTTTCCACAATCTAAAGATATGCTAGTAGAGGCAGGTATAGCGGTTTTTCAGAAGTTTTTTGAAGGTACATTTTTCTTTGGATTGACCAATTCGACCAAGAAGTTCCAGAATACAATGTATCTTTATGGCAATGACGGATTACATATTGATGGGCACAGCCGTGGTAGTATGACGGTAGGTAACGGAATGCATGATTTTGAAAAGCGTGGTATTCACGGTATAGCAGGCAACACGAGTATCAATCTTTTTGGTCCAGCTTACAACGCTCAATCGATGGCTAATACACTCGATTATTTAAGTGATGGCAAGCAAACCTCTGTCGGTTTAGAAAACCACGCATATGACTTTGTTGGTATAAAGTTTGGTGGAAATCCAGCTACTTTTGATAAGATCCCTGCTGGCAGTGGTCCCTGGAACGAGGCATGGAGAATATTTAAAACTTATCCTACTGTCCATGCTTGTTATGGTCGTGCAAGTGATGTGTGTACATCGTTCTATGGCTCATCTCACCGTATACAAATTAATTCAATTCAATCAGGGGGCAAGAAATGAAATACATCTTAAAATTATTGAGTGTGCTTGTTTTGTTTATGATAGCTGGATGTAATTTTTTTAAGCCTTCTCCAGGGTATATATACATGTGGGAGAAGCCAGGGGCAGATTTTACAGAGGTAGGAAAAGCCTTGTTAGAATGTGGCATGCCAACCCCTTATGATGAGGATTCAGAAAACAGAAAGGTAAGCATTAATGCAAAAGCGACAATTTATGCTTGCATGATTCAATCAGGATTTCGCTATAAAAATGAGGAACTTTCGAGGGTAGGAGGATGGTGTTATACATTTAGAGAAGAAAACCTTCCCATTTGCCAACCTGGTGCTGTCATCCCAAAACGGAGTGTCGAAAAGCGCTTAAACAGCCCGTTTTGTAAAAAACATCCAGAACAACCTGAATGCCAACCTTAACAGCGCAAAACCATTCGCAAAGCGTTTTAATGAGAATGTTGGCTTTGGTGCTGGAGCAACGGGTGCTGGAGGTTCAATGAGCGCCTCTTTGAACAAGGACAAATCCTCTAGTGATTATCACAGTGTTGTGGAGCAATCCGGCATTAAAACCGGTAATGGCGGTTTTGATATTACAGTGGCGGGTGCAACAACCATGACCGGAGGGATTATCGACAGCACCGCACCGGCGAACAAAAATAAACTGACCACCGGAACCATTAAAACGAGTGATATCACCAACAGTGCGCATGCTCAAGCCAGCAGCGATGGGATCAGCATTTCTGCGGGTGGTCCGATGTATCAGGGCAAATATGGTGTCGGGAAAAACATTGCCAAAAATGTCTTAGATCATTCAAAAGCTAAAGATTCAGAGGAAGGATACACCAAATCTGCCATTAGCGATGGCACCATCGTCATCACTGATGAAGCAGGGCAGAAGGCATTGACAGGGCAAGATGTTGAGCAAGCCATAGCCTCCCTTAATCGTGATACTGCCACCGCCCATAAGGGTGTACAACAGCTCGATGCAGGCAAGCTGGAACAAATCGTCCATGAAAATCGTGAAATGGCAACTCAACTCTTAGAAGAAGGGTTTAAATACAGCGATGATTCCTATAAAACCATGTTTATCAAAGAGCACCCCATTGCCGTTGTCGACCGTGATGAAAAGGGCAATATACTCTATGAAATAGATGCAAATGGGGTACCTATAAGAGACGCTCGTGGACAACCAATACCTCACGCACATTATTTAACGGATGAAGAAAAGCAGCATTTGCAAGAAGGCTCTGATGGCAAAGTGCATGTGTCCTTTAATGGCATCTTTACGCCACCCTATGAAGCTGCTGTTTATGCAGAGCAACATGCGGAGAATAAAAATGAACCGCTTTATTTTGTTGTGTTCCCTCAAGCCGATTCTGCTATCTCAGAACTTTTGGTCGCGGGCTACCAGAAGTTTATGGAAAATAACTTTTGGGGTTTGACCAATTCAACACAAGAAGCAAAAGATTTGATGTATAGCTATGGTCTTACAGGATTAGAACTTTATGGACATAGTCGCGGGACAATGACATTGGGGAATATGCTGAATTCTTTCAAACAAGAAGGTGTGCACGGGATAGCCGACAACACGAAGATCAATTTCTATGGACCAGCCTTTAATGTTTTAGTTGCATCCGGTCTGTTAGGTTATGTGAGTGACGGCAAACAAACCATTGTTGGCTTTGATGGGAATAGATACGACTTTGTCAGCAGAATTATTGGCGGCAATGGCTATACTTACGAGACAATACCTGCTGGCAGTAACTGGTGGAAAGAATGGTGGAGAGTGATCATGAATCCCATAAGCTCCCATACCTGTCTTGGAGATGCGGGTCAAAAATGCCAAAAAAGGTATGGCTCATCTCATTTAAAACAAAAACCTTGAATTAAATCATGGAGGAAAAAATGAAACAAACTTTAAAATTATTAAGCGCTGTAACTTTGTTAAGTATAGCTGGATGTCAGTTTAATAAAACTCCTGGAGGATATTTGAGCGCGTGGGAGAAAAATGGTGTTACTGATTTTACTGAGGTAGGAAAAGCCTTATTAGAATGTGGAATGCCAACCCCTTATGATAAGGATCCAGAAAATAGAAAGTTAAGTTTAAATAAAAAGGCGTTTATTGATTCTTGTATGGTTCAATCAGGATTCCGCTATAAAGATACAGAGGCAGGAACGTGGTGTGAGAATTTTCAAGGAAAGAATCTTCCGGCTTGTCGACCAGGGGCTGTTGTTCCACAGCGCAGTGTCAAGAAGCGCTTAAACAGCCCTTTTTGTAAAAAATATAAAAATGCACCTGAATGCAAACCTTAAAAACGCAAAACCATTCGCAAAGCGTTTTAATGAGAATGTTGGCTTTGGTGCTGGAGCAACGGGTGCTGGAGGTTCAATGAGCGCCTCTTTGAACAAGGACAAATCCTCTAGTGATTATCACAGTGTTGTGGAGCAATCCGGCATTAAAACCGGTAATGGCGGTTTTGATATTACAGTGGCGGGTGCAACAACCATGACCGGAGGGATTATCGACAGCACCGCACCAGCGGACAAAAATAAACTGACTACAGGAACCATTACGACGAGTGATATTGCCAACAGTGCGCATGCGACAGCCAGCAGCCATGGTTTTAGCCTTTCTGGAAATGACACGATAAAAAACATTGCCAAGAATGTTTTAAATCATGGTAAAGCCAAGGATGGCGCAGAAGGTGAAACCAAATCGGCTATCAGCGATGGCACCATCATCTTAACCGGTGAAACCAACCAGAGGTCGATGGGGCAAGATGCTGGAGAAATCATTGGCTCTCTCAACCGCAACACCGCAGCAGCCCACCAAGCTGTGGCACCGATAGACGCCACATCCCTTGAGGGAGCAGTGCATAATCGCTTAGACATGATCAATGATTTATCCGATGAAGGATTGGGATATTTTTATAAAATTTACAAAATCGCTTATGCCACAAAACATCCTGAAGGAGAAGTTGCGCATGATGAAAATGGCAATGTCCTCTATGCAACAGATAAAAATGGAAACTATATAAAAGATAGCTATGGAAGAAAAATACCTCTATATCGCTATTTAAAACCAGAAGAAGAAAATCATTTACAAAAAGGTTCTGATGGCAAGGTTCATATGTTTTACAATGGCATTTTTAATTCACCAGATGATGCCGCGCGTTATGCCGTCCAATTTGCTGACAACGATCATGATCATCTTTATTTTACATATTTTCCACAATCTAAAGATATGCTAGTAGAGGCAGGTATAGCGGTTTTTCAGAAGTTTTTTGAAGGTACATTTTTCTTTGGATTGACCAATTCGACCAAGAAGTTCCAGAATACAATGTATCTTTATGGCAATGACGGATTACATATTGATGGGCACAGCCGTGGTAGTATGACGGTAGGTAACGGGATGCATGACTTTGAAAAGCGTGGTATTCACGGTATAGCAGGCAACACGAGTATCAATCTTTTTGGTCCAGCTTACAACGCTCAATCGATGGCTAATACACTTGATTATTTAAGTGATGGCAAGCAAACCTCTGTCGGTTTAGAAAACCACGCATATGACTTTGTTGGTATAAAGTTTGGTGGAAATCCAGCTACTTTTGATAAGATCCCTGCTGGCAGTGGTCCCTGGAACGAGGCATGGAGAATATTTAAAACTTATCCTACTGTCCATGCTTGTTATGGTCGTGCAAGTGATGTGTGTACATGGCGCTATGGCTCATCTCATCGTATACAAATTAATTCAATTCAATCAGGGGGCAAGAAATGAAATACATCTTAAAATTATTGAGTGTGCTTGTTTTGTTTATGATAGCTGGATGTAATTTTTTTAAGCCTTCTCCAGGGTATATATACATGTGGGAGAAGCCAGGGGCAGATTTTACAGAGGTAGGAAAAGCCTTGTTAGAATGTGGCATGCCAACCCCTTATGATGAGGATTCAGAAAACAGAAAGGTAAGCATTAATGCAAAAGCGACAATTTATGCTTGCATGATACAATCAGGATTTCGCTATAAAGATGAACAGGTAGCAAGAGCGGGAGGGCCATGTTATACATTTAAAGAAGAAAACCTTCCCATTTGCCAACCTGGTGCTGTCATCCCAAAACGGAGTGTCGAAAAGCGCTTAAACAGCCCGTTTTGTAAAAAACATCCAGAACAACCTGAATGCCAACCTTAACAGCGCAAAACCATTCGCAAAGCGTTTTAATGAGAATGTTGGCTTTGGTGCTGGAGCAACGGGTGGTGGAGGTTCAATGAGCGCCTCTTTGAACAAGGACAAATCCTCTAGTGATTATCACAGTGTTGTGGAGCAATCCGGCATTAAAACCGGTAATGGCGGTTTTGATATTACAGTGGCGGGTGCAACAACCATGACCGGAGGCATTATTGACAGCAGCGCACCAGCGGACAAAAATAAACTGACCACCGGAAGCATCAGCACCAGTGATATTGCCAACAGTGCGCATGCGACAGCCAGCAGCCATGGTTTTAGCCTTTCTGGAAATGACACGATAAAAAATATTACCAAGAATGTTTTAAACCATGGCAAAGCCAAGGATGGCGCAGAAGGAGAAACCAAATCCGCTATCAGTGATGGAACCATCATCCTAACCAATACAACCGGACAAAGGGCGATGGGGCAAGATGCTGGACAAATCATTGGCTCTCTCAACCGCAATACTGCAACAGCCCATCAGGCTGTCGCACCAATAGATGCCACACCGCTTGAAGGAGCAGTGCATAATCGCTTAGACATGATCAATGATTTATCCGATGAGGGATTTGGTTATTGGGATAAAATTTACAAAATCGCTTATGCCACAAAACATCCTGAAGGAGAAGTTGCGCATGATGAAAATGGCAATGTCATTTATGCAACAGATAAAAATGGAGAGCCTATAGAAGATAGCTATGGAAGAAACATACCTCTATATCGCTATTTAAAACCAGAAGAAGAAAATCATTTACAAAAAGGTTCTGATGGCAAGGTTCATATGTTTTACAATGGCATTTTTAATTCACCAGATGATGCCGCGCGTAATGCCGTCCAAATGGCTGTTTATAACAATGGTCATCTGTATTTTACATATTTCCCCCAAGCTGAAGATCCACTGGTAGAGTTAGGGATAGCGTTTTATCAGAAGTTTCTAGAAGGGAATATTGGGGGGGGTGAGTAATTCGACGAAGAAATTTCAAGATTTTCTCTCTCGTTATGGCAATGAGGGGGCTATTGTTAGTATGCATAGCCGCGGTAGCTTGACAGGGGGCAATGGATTACGTGACCTTAAAAATCGTGGCATCCATGGTATAGGAGAAAAAACAGATATTTATCTTTATGGACCAGCTGATAGTTCTCTATCGATAGCGAATGCATTCTATTATGTAAGTTATGGTAAAAAAGATCATGTTTATTTACAAAACCATGTATTTGATCCCATTGGTATAGGAATTGGTCATAATCTACCTACTGCTTATAAGGTACCCTTGAAGTTCCCCTATGTATTATTTCCACAAGTAATTCCAATGATAGAGCAAGGGAGAGCGCTACGCGGCCATAATCCTAGTACCACCCATAAGTGTTATGGTGATGCAAGTGGTGCGTGTACGAGACGCTATGGAACACATCATAATGCAATAATTTATGCACCTCATGCGATTTTAGATAATTTATGTTTAGGTTATTTATGGAGAAAAAAATGAATACACTGTTTAAATTATTAAGTGGGATAGTCCTGTTAGGTGTCACTGGATGTGACATATCAAATATTGACAAACCTTCTCCAGCATACGTGAGTATGTGGGAAAAACCTGGTGCAGATTCTACTGAGGTAGGAAAAGCTCTTTTAGAATGTGGAATGCCAAGCCTTATCGATCTTGATACAGAAAATCGAGAGAGAAGCAACAATGCAAAAGCAACAACTTATGCTTGTATGATTCAAGCGGGATTCCGCTATAAAAATGAATATATTGGAGGGTGGTGTTATACATTTAAAGAAGAAAACCTCCCCATTTGTCGTTCTGGTGCTGTTGTTCCACAGAGAAGTGTCAAGAAGCGCTTAAACAGCCCTTTTTGTAAAAGGTACAAAAATGCGGATGAATGCCAACCTTAACAAAACAACACCATTCGCAAAATACTGCGCTCAATGTTGGTTACAGCTACGGAAGTGGCGGTCCAGGCTGAATGCTACATTTATATGTAATCAATAACTTATATAAAGGTAAGGGAATTTTAATTCCATTGATTTTATTAACTTATTTCTCTGTCTATCCCGAACCTTTTTGTAGCTTATTCTCAATCATTTTATCCAAATATGTAACCAGATTTTCCAGTACCTTACTTGACTCTTATTTTTATTAATCGTATAGTATTGGTATACGATAAGGGGTGCTAATGGCAATTGTGAGTTTCAAACATAAGGGCTTAAAATTATTTTACACAACAGGTTCCACAAAAGCTATTCGACCAGATCACGTAAAGAAATTACGCGTTATCTTAACGGCTTTAACAAGTGCTACGACACCTGATATGTTGAGAGCGCCTGCCTTTAAAATGCATCCTCTTAAAGGCGAACTTACAGGATATTATTCTATATGGGTGAATGGAAATTGGCGTGTTACTTTTCGCTTTATAGGAACAGATGTGGAGCTTGTTGATTATCAAGATTACCACTGATGAAAGGAACGAAAACAAATGATGCATAACCCCGCACATCCGGGCGAAGTTCTAAAAGTAGCTTTCTTAGAAGAAATGGGGATAACAATACAGAAATTAGCTGATCATCTCCATATGACAAGAGCTTCTCTATCAAGAGTGATTAACGGTCATGCTTCTATAAGTACCGAACTTGCAATTAAATTAGAATTAGCTGGTTTTAGTAAAGCAAAATTTTGGCTGGATATGCAAACAAACTATAATTTATGGCAAACAATGCAACAGACACAACCACCTATTTCTCCTCTGGTTTCTGATGTATCTCAAACGCAGCTTTGATTTCGTTCATAATTTTGACGGGGCTTTGGTGTGTTTTTTAGCTGCCCGCGCATTTCTCTAACCTTTTTGAAGTTTTTTTATGGCTTCTATTGCAAGGCGTTTTCTATCGGCTGTTTTGGTATAAAGGGAAGCCATTTTATCTTCTGACCAGCCAAAAAGCGCTTTCATTTGGGAAACTGTAGCACCAGCATTGGCGGCGCGTGTTGCTGCTAATTTTCGCAAGCCGTGAGCCGATTTTTTAATTCCTGCTGCATTACATGCTTCACGAAAAAGGTTACCAAAACTTTCTTTTACGAGCTTATTTCCACCTTTTCCGCAAATGAATGTTTCATCACCTACGGGACCAGCTTCAAGCGTTTTGGCTAATTCTGGTAAAATAGGGAGAAAAACATCTGTTTTAAATTGGCTCTTTTCTGTTTTGAGATGAATGATATTATCTTTTACATCTTTCCAACCGATACGAACGGCGTCTCCACGGCGCAAGCCCGTATAAAGAAGCACATCAACCCATACGCGTTCATGGGTATCGACAGACCAATGATGATAATATTTCTCAACATCTTCTTCTAACCATGGGGTGAAACCTTCTGCGTTAAAGGATTTTGGCGGTTTTATGTTAAAAGCAGGGTTTCTGTTTAAAAGAGCATTATCAACCGCCCAATTAAAGAGACCATTTAAAGAAGTCAAAAAATGTTTTGCTGCTGCGGGCGTAGCACGCCTTCTATCTACGGCGTCAAGGATATGATGTTTTCCTATGCTTTTATATGCGCGTTCACCAATATGTTTAGAAACATTGTTCAGAATTCTATACTTAACTTTTTTAGTAGATTCTGATTGATTATGCCATTGTATGCTTCGTAAATATTGATGCAACAACCAATCGAAAGAGCCCTCTACAAGTCTGGTTTGTTTTCTTTTCTTGGAGGTGCCATTTTGCGCTTGCTTAAGAGCAAGCGTATAATTATCGACAAATTCTTGCGTTCCATAGGTTCCTTCAATCCGAAATCGTGGTCCATGACCAATACGTACATACCATATGATTTTACCATGGCGTGTGCGTTCACAAACAAGATATGGTGGACGACGTTTTGGCATGGCTAAAACTTTATACCGTCGACAGAACGACAAGTTTTTCTGGTATCGTAGTCTTCTTGTTCATTTTCAAGCGGTGGAAAATCATCAATGCTATAAGTATTATCTGTCGTTCTGGGTGTTACGATTTTATTGATATGAATTAATAATTCACCAGTAGGCTTGATTTCTACAACCTCTGCTCCTTGCTTTTTAGCTTCTCGTAAAGCACGTGCAATGGCTGGTTGCGTGATAGTAGGTGGACGGTGTGCCATATCTGTTCCCCTTGATTTTAGATGTAATTCACATGTGGCGTGAAACACGCATGTTCTGAAAGTTGTGGTAAGAGGGTGGGGGTGCTGGGAGGAGAGAGCACCCCCATAACGTCAAGCGGCTTTTGTCAAAATCTTTTGCATCTCTTGTTCTATTTCTGCTAAAAAAGCTTCGACCGCTTGATTAATTTGTTCAATTTGTTCTTCATCACGGTGGATGCGTTTGATTTTCATACGCAAGTATGTTGATTGCCTCGTAAAACGTGGGTCATAACTGATAAAATCACACCATTTACGCCCCGTACAAGCCATTTGAAATTGCATTTGCGCGCGATATTCAGGCTTTATATTGTCATCTATAAAGAAGCGTAAATGGTTTGGGGATTGTGGGCATTTGACTTCAACTAAACCGTTATCACCAACAAACCCATCAGGACTAGCGCCCGCCATTTTGATTGTAGGATGTTGGATGAAACCACACCCTGTGACCTCTGTATCGTAAATGAATGCATATTCTTTTAGGGCATCTTCTTCATGTTCAATGCCCCATTGCATAGCCGGCGTTGGATAAGATTGGCTTATTTCACCCGTTAAACGCTCTGTCATAAGTTTGATTTTGTAATCTTCATATTTGTTTGTAGGGGTTCCCTTTGCTGTTTTACTGAGTACGTTATAAATGTTTGAAGCGGTAACTTTGCCTAAACGGGCTTGAAACCACTCTGCTGTTCTTTGTTCCATTTCACACCGCCGTTTTTTGTTGTATTGGTGCATATTCAGTATCTTGTATAGGTGCGTTTATTTGCTTTTGTTGAGCTTCTTCTTTTTGCTTTCGTTGCTTTTTTTTCAAAGAAAACAAAGCGGTTTGTGCTTGTTTATAAGACATATCTTTTAGCTTTTTTACTCCTATGAAAGAGAGAAGCCTACTTTCTTCAGATTGTGTTTTTGTAATTAATTCTTTGATTTCATTCATCTGTTCAGGAGAGATACCTGCAAGAAGCGTTATTCCATCTGTATCGTCTTCTTTTCTTGCAACATTAAGAAGCATGCCTAAGAGATATCGACGTGCGTAGCTTATAGTAGAACCAACCGCTTGTACGTTGTTTTTACTTCCAGTAGCGTCAACAGGAAATTTTCCTTGTGTTGATATTTCATTGCCCGATATATGCTTTAAAGTCATTTCTACAGTTATGTCATTTGAACTCTGCTCTTTGATACGAGAGAATAAAGCAAAGTGATGTTTTGCAAGAGGTTCTTTGATTGCATCAATGTATTTATCAAGCGTTGTATAGGTGCTTTTAGTATGTGTATTAAGGGCGTTTTGTTCGATATTTTTATATTCCGTTTGCATAGCAGAAAGATCACGAACAAAGTTTTGGCGCTCTTGTCGTTCTATCTCCTTTTCTCGTAATTCGAGAAGGCTCTTGAGACGGTCCAGATTAACATCATTTTCTAAAGCTCTTTCTAAAATAAGTTCCATAGCTGTAGGTTTGATTTCACAATCGTTTGTTTTGTTTACTTCTGTTAAGTTCGTATTTAGTTCATTCATTTTGCTTTCCTCCATTGGAGCGCAATTCACCCGTGGCGTGAATCACGCTTGTGTTAAAAGTTGTTTGGTTTGGTTAGAAACGTCCTACGTAGTCCACTAAGTGTTCACTTCTAGGAACCATTAGAGTTTTTCCACGAATTTCAAAATTACCAGAAATATTTACTTGATTGGAAACATATGCGTCGTCTAGAATTCTAATATCTCCAAAAATGCGTGCGTTATCACATATAACAGCCTTGCCATAAACACGGGCATTGCCATAAACAAAACCAAAAACTCGAGCTTTGTCGTAAACCAGTGCATTGTCAAAAATCTGCGCATTATATTCAACACTAGCCTCTCCACAAACCTTCGCATTGTCGTAAACACACGCATTATCTGTAATTGTTGCATTTTCAAATATCTGTGCATTACCAAAAACCTTAGCGTCATGACTAACTTTAGCTTTATACCAAATCCAACAGTCTCCTTCATGACTCAGGTTTTCTTCTTTTTCTACAAAGCCGCCTAGGTCACCTTTTTTAACATTTCTAAAGTCTCGTAATGCGCGAATGCGATAAACCTTACGCAAATAAATTTCATCTATTTCATCAGTAAGTTCGTATTTTTTCACCATGCTTTTTCTCCAGTGGATATTCTGCTATTGCCGCCAATCCAATCGTCATAATCTAAATCCGCATTACCGTAAATTTTTGCATTTCCGTAAATGTGTGCATCACCGCCAACTTTTGCATTTCCATAAATCTGAGCATTTTCATAAATCACTGTACCGGAAACACATGCGTTGTCGTAGATACGTGCATTATCAGAAACTTTAGCACCATTGGTAACCTGCGCATTTCCAAAAACCTTGGCATTTTTACTAACTTGCGATGCAACATCAATTATCGCATTATCACAAACTACAGCATCATCATAAACAGCGGACAAACCACGAACCCAACAATTTCCATTATGCGAGAGGTTTCTTTCGTGCTCTACAAAACCACCTAAATCACCAGCCTTTACATCTCCAAAATCTCTCAATGCACGAATGCGATAAGTTAACTTATTTCCGTATATCCAAGTTGTCTCATCAGTAAGTTCGTATTTTTTCACCATGGTTTATTGCCTCTCACCGGTTGAAACAATTTCATCATTGATGATTTCTGTGTTTCCTTGAATAAATGCATCACCACATATGACGGCATCTCCCCCAACTTTTGCTCTGATAGAAATAAGTGGGCAGTCATAAATTTTAGCGTTTCCATAAATTTTAGCTTTTCCACTGATAAATGCCGTATCATAAACGCTTGCATTTCCGTAGATTTGTGCACTGGCAAAAACACGAGCATGTCCAAAGATCTGCGCATTACCAAAAATATTGGCTTCTCCGGTAACAGATGCACTACCAAAAACGCATGCGTTTTCGTAAATATCAGAAATGCCATCAATATAAGCTTCACCATAAACACGCGCTTTGTCAAAAACATGAGAAAAACCACTAACACGGGCATTGCCATAAACCTTAGCATTACCAAAAACCTTGGCATTGTCATAAATTTTTGCCTCACCACCCACCCAGCAATTACCATGATGCGATAGGTTGTTTTCATGTTCTATAAAGCCGCCTAAATTACCTTTTTTAATAACTCCAAAGTCTCTTAAAGCTCGGATACGGTGAAGAGTTACCCCTTTAAACTCAGCTTTCTCATCTGTAAGTTCGTATTTCTTTTCCATGATTTATCCCCCTACCTTAAAATAGCGTCACTTCCATAAAATGCTGTATCGCCGGCTACTATGGCATTACCACGAACTTTTGCGTTATTATAAACTTCGGCATCATCATAAACCTTGGCATTTTCAGAGATATATGCATTTTGATAAATACAAGCATTGCCTCCAACCCAGCAATTATCATCATGGCTAAGATTCCATTCACTCTCGACAAAGCCACCAAGGTCGCCTTCTTTGACATCATCAAAATCTTTTAAGGCGCGTATGCGATAAAGCGTTGTTCCATCAACTTTGATTGTTTCATCAGTGAGTTTATATTTCTTTTTTATCATGATAGCCTCCTCTTAATGTATGCTTTGTCGTTTAAGTTCTTGAGACAACACACCAATGCCTTTTGCTGTGATTTTTGCGCAAGGAATGACTTTTTCTATTCCACTCGAAGTTTGAAGCGTGATGGTTGGACAATCCATAAGTTGCTTTTGGATTTTGTCTTGATACGGTAGCAAATTTCCACCCGCTGCACGTCTGTAAATCCACCCTTTTTGCTGTAAAAATTGAATGAATTGTTTTGGTTGCATCTCGAGTATTTTAGCAGCTTCTGTAAGACCAAAGAGCCCATCATGGCGCTGTAAGCTTTCAAGAGCCATGGCTTTTGGTGTTAAATCTTCAATGATAGTGTCTTTTTGATCTATTTGACCTTGTAGGTAATTCAAAAAGCCAATCATAGCCTTTGGACTTGAATAGTCGATTTGTGGTGTTACTACTTGCTTTTCCAATTCTTGCCAACGATCAATTATTTTTGCTCGTAAGGCAGTGCTGTAACCAGATACGAGAATTAGGCATTCACGTTTGGGGAGGTTATAACAAGGTCGGCTTTCACCTTTGCCATCAAGATAATAACCACTAAAATCAACCCCCTCAAATTTGAGGACGTTAAGTTCTTCAAGTATTTTCTTGATATCACGCATAACATTATCATGTCTTTTTTCACATAATTGGGCTATTTCAATACTGGACATCGTTTGAACTGTTGTGTTTTGAAAATTGTTTGCAGATGTTGTGACAAAATTATGCATGATGGACTCCTTTCAAGAAGCTTGTATTTTTTTCATATGTTCTAATAAAATTTTGCATCATCACTTCCTTAATTAAAGAAAATGCAAGATTTGATATAATTGTCTGCCCATGTTTCTATGGCGTTCTGTTTGAGCAACTTTTCTTGCTGCGTGAATTTTGAAGTGATGATTATCGGTTTTATCTGTTTCTATTTCAGATTTTGGACAAATCTTTTTTTTGTTCCATTCTTGTTTTGTAAAAACAAAATCCACACTTTCTTTTAGATCAAGCTTTTCAACACAATCATTAAACCAAGTATTAAAATCTTGTTTTAAATTTAAGTACCTATGCATGACATGGGCATTGACCATTTGGACATAACCAATACTGTTGTCTGCCTCGTTTTCAGGTATGAGATATCCTTCACTATCATTATCATGTGTGTTCATAAGATTACTCTAATCAATTATTGATGGGAAAAGGGGGCGCTTTTTCAAATGCCCTTAAGAATTTTAAAGTACATCACAAGGACGAAAACGGTGCTGCTGTTCGTAAGAACCATACATTGCATCATCATATTCGCGCTGTTTTATATCGTCTAAAAAAAAACCGTATGCAGTGCTGTGTAAAATAAAGTCGTGTGGTATGTTTCCGTTAAAACACTGTTCTTCATATTCTCTAAGATAAAGTTCTGCAATATCTTCACAACTCTTCTCAGAAGGATTGATGCGAAAGATTTAGATTGCATCATCTACCTCATCAACAATGCTTAAAACTTGGCTTGCATTAAGTGGTCCAGACTCTGCAATGTATTGATCTTTATCGTAGGCAACTAATAAAATTTCATTGGAATGAATGAGAATTGGCTTATCCATAATTTCCCCTCCCTAACGCCTCTTGGCGATTGTTCGTGTTAATTTATATAAAACTTATACGTAAATGTATAAATAAAATCAAGAAAAAAATTACGAATATTTCACTTTTTTTGCATTTCTGTATAAATATCGTCTTTAGAATAATAGAATCAAAAGCTTTACTGGGATTATTTCATAAGTGGGCGATAAGATTTGTGTGGTAGTATTGCAACTATCTCTCCAACCCATTTTATCTTAGCATTTTTAATCGGGTCTGCATTCCATGACTTGAGTACAATACCTTCTAAAGAACGAGTAATTTGTTTGATAAATCGCCTATTATCTTCTGTTAGAACAACAACTTCATCACCGTAATAACCGCTCACTGGTTTTGTTTGCAGATGTTTAACTACAATTAAATCACCATCTTTATATACGGGATACATAGAATCTCCACGAACCATGAATCCTATTGCTTCAAAAGGCAAATCAAATGGTATTTCGATTGTTTCAAGTCCGTCTTCTGGAATTTGTTCAACATTTGTGTCAATCTCTAGCCCTGCTCCTACATATCCCATAAGAGGAACAAGTGTAGTAATTTGGTTATATCCCTTTAAGCTTTTATAAAGTTCTAAAATTGCATCTCTATGTGAACCTCTAGGGTCTGATTCACTTCCCAACCACCTTGATACGGTTGCTTGAGTTACGTTTAGTCTATCTGCAAGATCTTTTTGACTGAGACCGAATTCAGATTGCAATACTTGCAATGTAGCAATGATGTTTTTTGTCATAATTAATTACTTATGATTTCTTAATTAAAAAAAATCTATTGTTTTTTAAATTAAATTTTATACAATTGCGTATATGGTTAAAAATAATGGATTCAACTCAAATGAACACAGAGGAAAAATTAAAGATTAAATCTATTCGAAAGTGCTTATCGCTAACACAAAAGGAATTAGCAGACCTTTTGGACGTTAAGCAAGCTTCTGTTTGTCGTTGGGAACAAGGCAAAGGATTATCACTAAAAAGTTATCTTAAACTGCAAAAGTTGAAAGATAGTTCTAGCTCTATGTCTGCTTTTATTGCTGCTTCTACAGATAACAACAAACACCCACAGCATCATTCACACTCTTAAACAGGCAAAAATAAAGAGCTCAAATTAATTTAAGGGGGGGATTATGATCACTAATGCACAAACCATTCTTTGTCTTGATCTAGGGACTAAGACTGGCTGGGCTATATGCGGTGCTGATGGTTTTATCACAAGCGATACAGAACATTTTCAATCACGCCGTTTTGAAGGCGGTGGTATGCGTTATCTGCGCTTTAAGAAATGGCTTTCTGAACTAAAGAGATCTGTTGATGAAATTGATACAGTGTATTTTGAAGAGGTACGTCGGCATGTGGGGACTGATGCAGCGCATGTTTACGGTGGCTTTCTAGCAACTTTGACGGCTTGGTGTGAACATCATCAGATACCGTATGAAGGCATTCCCGTTGGTACCATTAAAAAAGTGACAACAGGCAAAGGGAATGCGTCAAAAGAAGAAATGATTAAGGCAATGCGTGCAAAAGGTCACGCACCTGTGATGACAATGAAGCAGATGCTTTGGCAATTTTATATTTAAAGAAAGAAGGGGGTATGCATGTCCAGTAAAATACCATGGACAAGGCTTTTTGCTGATAAATGGATTCTTGATCTCACTTATTTGTCTTCTATTGAAGGCAATATATACATGAGATTACGGTTGCAAATGCTTCACACAGGTGAGCCGCTTTTAAATAACATTAAGGTTTGGGCTAATTATACTGGCTATTCAGTAAAGGCATTTGTCAAAGCATTAGATGTTTTACAGAGCACAGGTCATATTATTCGTTTAGCAGACGGTCGTTTATGGAATCTAGATGTTGAAGCAGAATTAAGTGATAGCGCCGGAAAATCAGAAGCGGCATCAAAAGCTGTTAGTGCTAGATGGAAAAAATCTAAAGAAAAAGACGTAAAGCATAATACAGAATCTATACAAGCTAAATACGAAGGCGATACGGATTCTATACGGAATGAATACGAAAGCGATACGGAAACGATACCATATAACATTAACAATAACATATATAATAAAAAAACTAATACTATCGTATTAGCAAAAAAAGAAATTGGTTCTGAAAATTTAGAAACAAACGATTTGGTTGAAGAGCCAATCGAGGATGATGCTCTCAAAAGCCAATCAGAACAAATCGAAATGGTAGAAACCAACCAACTACCCATTCACGAGCAAGAAAACGTTCTCAAAAAAGCTAAGCGGTCAAAAGCTAATCGGGGTTGTCGATTGCCTGCGGATTTCGAACCCGATTACGATTTTGCAATCGAAGAGGGCTTGCCTCCAGAGCGTGTCAAAGTCGAAATCGCAAAGTTTCGAGATTACTGGCGTTCAAAAGCTGGAGCAAATGCAACCAAAACAGATTGGCAAGCAACATGGCGTAACTGGGTGCGAAAGGCTATCGAGGATTTAGAAAAAACAAAAAACACGAACAACAATGGTGGAAATTATGGAAACTTTTCAAAAGATCAAAGAACTCGTGGTGGTACCGGAGAGACAATCCGTAACCTTATCCGTGAAGCAGGATTTAGTGAATCCACTTCAAAACATTGCACAACAGATGGCGCAATACGTCACAAAGGAGTATCCGTGGACCTTGATCAGTGGCATGAAATTGACACCAGCACTAGAGGAACAAGCTTTCGGAGTGTATCAGACAGTCCAAAACTTACTTACCTTGAAAGCGTCTGTTGAAGATATTGCAGAGGCTCTTGATGTGCTTGAAGGCGGTTTGACAATGCAAAAAGTTTCTAATGCACAAGCACGTGCAAAGGCTTATATCGCAGCTCTTAACGGCATTTCACTCTGGGCTTTGTTGCAGGCTGTTAAAAATCTTATACGGGGAGAAGCCAAAGGCATGTCAACAACGTTTGTTCCCTCTTGTGCTGATCTTGCGCAGTATTGTCGCGATTTAGAAAGCAGGCTTTATGGTGCTGCTGAGAAAGTTTTTATCGCTGTTGAAAATACGCGGAACAAAGCACTGGGTGGTAAACGTATTTCATTCATGAGAATAGGCAAGCCTAGTGAAGAGTGTCATGACAGTAGCAGTTCCAAAGCAGCCTAAAAACAGCAAAATAGTGAAAAGTGCTGATGGTTTTGTAATTAGATATGCGTTTAAATCGATAAAAAGGCACCGTACAAAGCGATTTAAAGATTTTATGATAAAACACACACCAGTAATATAAAACGCTCTGTACGGTCAAGTTTGAGGTAAATTAACCTATTGGTAAAAATAGGAATTAAAACATGGAAATATTAAAACGAAGATTCTTTAAAAAACGTAAATAATCAATACAAAACATTCCTAATTTATGTGCTATAGGGTTTTGTTCTTTAAAGTACTATTGGAGATATCATGATATTTACTTCATTTGAATTAGAAAATTTTAAAGGGATAGGAGAACCTGTAAAAATAGATCTCTCAGGAGGAGATAGGAGCTTTCCTTTTATTCTGGTAGGAAATAATGAATCAGGAAAAACAACAACTTTGCAAGGTATTCATCTCTTGTCACAGCTATGTTTAGGGAAACAATTAACAGACGAAGATTTTGCTTCTATACGTCCTAAAACAGCTTTTTTTGATGAAGACATTGTTTTATCTACCACAATTTTATTGGACGAAACAGAGATTGAAAAATTAGCTAAGATTAAAATACTAAAAAAAATCAAGGATGATTTATCTGAAAAAAGCCAGACATTACATTTATCCTTTAGTATATTCATTTGATAATAGTATTTGCACAGAAAAATATATTAAGATCAACGGTAAAAATTATGGAGATGAAATAGCAACGGCTTTTTTAAATTACTTAAAGAATCATATTCCTGAAATTGTCTATTATGATGATTTTATGTTTGATGTGCCCGATAAAATTAGATTTTTAAAAAGTGCAACTCATGCTTCAAATGAAGAATTAAAAGAAGATAGTTTTTTAAGTGATAAAAAAAATCTTTTATGGCATGATATTTTTAATGATTTACTGATTGGTAGCCGCAAAAAGCGAGCTGGGAAAGAACCAAAATCCGATATTAATTTTCAACGTGATATTGTTGATTGTAGTGATGAAGATGCAGTCGATCAACGTTTGTCTTCTATAAATGATTATCTTAACACTGTTATTACCAAGGACTGGGAAGATATAACGGGAGGAAAGACTGTATTTGATAGATTTAGCGTAGAAAAAGTGACGGGATCTAATCCTAATTTTGCAGATTTTTGTTTAAAGGTCAAAGCTAAAGACCGCACTTTTTCTTTACATGAAAGAAGCAAAGGGTGCCGTTGGTTTTTTTTCTTTAAAGTGCTTACAGATATTCGTACCAACAGAAGCAAAAGTGGAATAATTTTCTTATTGGATGAACCAGCAAGCAATCTACATATTCATCCTCAAGAAAAAATATTACAATCTTTACAGAAATTATCATCTTTTGACAAGAATAGCGTGATTTATTCTACTCATTCCCCTTATTTGATTGAAGAAACTCACGTAGATAATTTATTTATTGTCCGCAATGAAGCCTCTGATTGTGACGATCCTAAAATTCTATGTAGCAAAATTTCTCAGCTAGACAAAGGAAGTGATGAATTGGTGAGATCAGTCGAGCCTATTTTACAGAAAGTTGTAATGAATCAAGTTAAGCAGCTTGGTAAAAACTGGCAAGAAAGAATTCTAAAAATTTGTAACACTACTAAAGAAACAGGTATTATTGCTGAATCTGTCCAAAAAATTATTAATTTAGTACAGACTATTTTTTGATAAGTTATTATCAAAATTAGCCATTTAAAACGCAATATTATATGTTAAAAATAATAATAAATGATGATACAAACATGCTAAACACAGTGATGTTAATTAGGTGCCTTGGTGCAATTCCGATAGCAAAACAATAACATGAGGAGCTCATTTATTTTACTATTCCCAAAAATACAGCTAAGCAGCGTTCAATTTCCACCATTTTATCTGCATGAATGGAGCCAAAAGCTGGACTAACTTTTTCACATCTTACCGTCATAATTTTATCAATCATGACTTGAGAAGTTTTTTGTAAACCATTTTTGCTGTCCGGTTGGAGAGTAATGCGAAGTAATGGCGTATCAACAAGTGTGCTGGTAATGGGTAAAACCGTTACGCTTGTATGTTCACTAAATTGATTGGCTTGAATGATTAACGCAGGTCTTGGTTTACCAAAATCGCCTTGCATAGCTATTGTGACGAGAGATCCACGCATCATTCTGTCCAGCCATCAATATCCATTAAAGATTGATCCATTAACAACTGCATAGATGTATCTGTTTTATCCATTTTTGCGACTAAGCGACATTGGCGTCGGCACTCTTCTGCAAAGTTTGGTTGACGAGTATCTGGTACCCAAATTTGCATTAAGCGCAAACCTGCTTTTCTTTGTGCGTTGCGATGTTTTTGAACGCGTTCATTAACGTGCATTGTAGCCATAAAAAATCTCCATTATGTTTCATGTAACGTATAACATAGAAAAAAGTTACATGAAACAAAATTTTGAATAAATTCGCGAAATTCAATTTTTTATCCCGAAGGCTATAAAACATAATGTTATATGTTAATAATCAATAATATATTATTGAAATAATTGAAAAAACAATAAAACTCTGCTAAGATTTTCACATATTTAAATACGAACTTAAGGTAACAAAAAACATGCTGAATAAAGTGATGTTAATTGGCTATTTAGGGGATGATCCCGAAAGCAAAACGATGACTTCTGGAGCAGAAATAGTCAATTTTCGTATGGCAACTTCTGAAAGCTATACAGACAAGGCAACCAATAAGAAAGTAGGCAAAACAGAATGGCACTCCGTAGTGGTTTTTAATCCACATTTGGCAAAAATTGCTCTTCAGTATCTCAGTAAAGGTTCAAAGGTTTACATAGAAGGCAAATTACAAACCCGTAAATGGCAAGATAAAAACGGTCATGATTGTTACACAACAGAGATTATCTTGTCACAATATAAAGGCGAGTTGCATTTGCTTGATGCAAAGAAAGAGCAATCTACGTCCTCTTCGTCTGTCACTTCTCAAAGTTATGCTATCGCTTCAGGTGCTGATGATTATGGCACAGCTCTTAATGATAGCATGCCATTTTGATTAAAAAATAGAGCAAAAATAAGAATGTGGATTTCCACAGATACGGGGGATGTATGAGAAAGAAAGATGCCTACATTTCACAAGCGAAAATATGTCAAGATTCTGTTAATCAATTGGCAATTGAAATACGTGCAAAACGCTTTGGTTTGACTATTGAAGAGGCTAAAAATCCGCTTGCTGGGTCTTATGTTGGGCGGCTATGTTTGCAAGGCGTGCTTACTCAAGATCAGTATGATGCTGCGCAAAAATATCTTGAAGTGAGAAATGATTATTCGTGTGCAAAAGGTTTGCCAAGCGCTGTTTATGATGAAATGCCATCATCTTCTGATGACAAAGCAAGAGAGAAGTGGGTTGAACGTGCAACAGAACAGTTTTCTAGCATGCAAGAGGTAATCAAAGAAACACAATGCCTCTATAAACAGTATAATTTTTATGCAGCTCTACAATATCTTGTTAGTGAAGATCAAACGTTGCCATATCTTATAAATTCATTGCAGATTGCTCTGAATGCGCTTCATAGACATTTTACGCAAAAGCGCAAAAAAGACTATTGAATAGTAGGCTTTAGAGTGTTATATTTTTATATAATACTGAAGGGAGCGTTTTATGCACACAACAAAATTACGTAAAGTTGGAGGATCAGTGATGCTCTCCATCCCACCTGCATTGCTTGATGTTCTTCACTTGACTGAAAATAGCGAAGTTGGTTTGGCTATTGATAATGGTCGTCTTGTCGTGGGACCATCAGTCCAGCCGCGATACACGATGGCTGAGTTATTAGCTGCCTCCGATTATTCGCAACCACAATCACCTGAAGACCGTGAGTGGGTTGATTCCTCTGCTGTAGGGGGCGAGCTTATATGAGGCGTGGTGATATCTATATGGTAGATTTGGAACCAATCCAAGGACGAGAGCAGCGTGGGTATCGTCCTGTCGTCATTGTTTCTCCTGATGATTTTAATCAAGCAACAGGTTTACCAGTTATTTTGCCGATCACAAGCGGTGGAAATTTTGTTCGCCGTATTGGATTTGCAGTGCCGCTTACGGGTACAAGAACGAGGGGTGTTATTCGTTGCGATCAGCCTCGTGTTCTCGATTTGGTGGTGCGCAATGGGCGTAAAGTAGAAAGTTTGCCAACAGTTATTATGAATGAAGTATTAGCGAAGGTTGTCACGATCTTTAGTTGATCAATTATATGTAGGATCCAGTCTTTCAGATAAGATATTACCACATCTTGTAAGTTCATTACGGATTGTTCTAAATGCTCTACAGAAATATTTTGACAAAAAACTAAATGGTAGATGTTTTATGTTGTTTCTTTCGCTTTGACGTGAAACGTTTTTCTGTACAATTCGTTGTATTTGTATTACAATGAATACAAAGATGAGGACTGCGTTATGACGATATCTATTCGGTTGCCAAGTGATCTCGAAACACGTTTGAATAATTTAGCTGCTAAGACAGGACGTACAAAGTCTTTTTATTTACGCGAGATTATTGAACGTGGAATAGAGGAAGCGGAGGATTATTATTTAGCTTCACAAGTAAGAGAGCGCGTTCGAAGGGGAGAGGGTACTTTTTATAGCTCTGAAGAGGTGAGGAAAGAGCTTGGCTTGGACGATTAGATATGAAAAAAAAGCTCTTAGTTTTTTAAAAAAATGCGATAAAAAAGAAGCACGGAGGATTGTTGATTTTTTAGATCAACACGTTGCTCCTCTTGAAGATGTGCGTGTAATAGGTAAGCCCTTAAAAGGACAATTATCAGGTTTATGGAGATATCGTGTAGGAGATTACAGGATACTTTGTGAACTCTATGATAAGAAGCTTGTCGTATTAGTTTTGGCTGTTGGACATAGAAAAAATATATATAAAGGTTAAGGTAAATCTTTTATAAAATATTTTGATTTTCAATCAAGGATTAAAAGGAGTAATACCGCGCAACTAATTAGAGCTGTTGTTAATAAAAAGAAATAAGCAGGAATTTTCAATTTAAAACGCCAAAGTAAGTTAATGATTATGGACATTATACTAACAAATATGAATATTCCTATTATAATGATAAATATAATGATGAAATGATCAAATGTTATATGTCGTTGAGGTTTTTCATAATCAGAAACAGTGGAAAATGAAATGTTATATTGATTAATTCCACTATCTGAAAAAATCTTTTTTGGATGCTGTTCTGCCTCGTACTGCTTTTGTAAAACTTTAATTCTTTCATATAAGCTTTGATAAATATTAGCAGACTGATAATGAGTAGGGAGTTCACTATTGGCATAATCAGAAAGAAAAAGCCCACTGATTACTATGATTAATAAGTAACTTATTTTTTTTGCTGATAAATAATTCATTGTTTCTTTTATGGTTGGAGTTTAAGTATATATTAAAGATTAAGGAAAAATGCTTAGTAAATATTTTGACTGTTAGACAATTTTCCAAATAAATTTGATCAATGCTATAAACGCTACGATCCCTACAATTTCATCTAAATTTTCTATTATTATAGCAATAAAAATTGACACTCCTAAAAATGCTATTCCTAATACAGGATAAAATACAAAGGCTGCTGCCATAGCTGTATAGCATCCTGTTTGGAATTGGAGGGACAAGAGCTCATAAAATGCGCTGTCAATATTTTCATCTTTTAAACTTAGCTTTTCTTCTCTTGCACATGCACGTAGTATCAAAAAATACGATACAAATGCTACAAATATTGGTACAATTAATTTATCTTGTTGTTGATTGTCTAATCCGAAGGGATTAAAACCCAGTATCATAAAGCCAATTATAGCAAAGAAGGGTAAAAACAAAATTAGTGTAAATGTCTTTTTAATTCTATATGAAACTTCTTTTTTGAAAAATAACACTGAAATCCCCCCGGCTTTTATGATTTTCTGATCATATAATTGATTCGTTTAGAGGATACAATTGTGAGTGGGTGCTTGCTGCTAAAGACACTATATTTAGGCAATAAAATAAAAAATATACAATATCGTGATTTTTTTGTTGACAGGATATGAAAAATAGTGTTTTATGGCGCTGCTGTACTGGTCGAATTGCGTCTAAAATTACAGCAGAGAATTCCTCGTCAACTCCTTTTATTAAATTGACATGATGATTTAGAGCCCTGCGTTTTGCGGTTTTTTTTGTTATTTGGAGAAAGTATTTTATGACAGCGAAAAATACAAAGCAGGCTCCACAATCCAAAAAAATGCCACCAAAGGCGTTCCCAATAAGAATACACATTATAAATAAAAACACAATAAAGTCAATATGTTGAGTGTAATTATTTTATATGAATCCACTTAGGAATCCATCCTTTTATACGTGATTCATTTGACTATTTTTTATATAAGATTGCCATGTATGAATAGATCATAAAAAGCAAATCATGATGCAAATATTATAACGCATGTAAACGTTCAAATGAAATGAAAAGCAGTTATCACTCATAACAGTTTATAAATTTTATGATACGTTTTTATCACAGCACAAATCACATTGTTTAAAATTTAATCGTTTGGAATTATCGATAACATATGTTTTAAAGATTACTTCTTATTTTAAAGATTGGATTGTTAATCGCATAAAATAACAAATTAACGTTCGCCAAAATTGGCGAGCGCAAAATCTAAAGAGTGTTATAGCAATATTAGATCATTCTATAAGAGGGTAATCGTTTGAAACTGTTATAAGGTAAATTGTATCAAAAGATACGCATTTATAGAAAATAGAGATCATATAATTTTTCCCAAAATTGGGAGAAACCATTTAAAATGGCATTAAAGAAATTAACTGTTTGAAACTGTCATAAGCTTATAGGTTTAATTTATAAAGATTGCATAAAAGGATTAAGGACAAGATCGCTTTTAAAATGCTGTCTAAAAGTTTAGAAAACGATAGGCAGGCATTATACAGACCCTATCATCACAACAGTATGAAATTCAAAACGTTATATCTTATGAAATGAAAAGCCTTTTAATGAATATAGTGCATAGCTAGTTTTGAAGAACGGAACTGTTCGCTTCCATAAAAAAATGGAGGCGCATAATGCCATAGCAGTAAAAGACTATTTTACCTTAAACATGATACTAAAAAACATTTTAAAAGTTATAGTTTAAAAATACGAAACCAAATGAGGTCTCCTCAAATTTGAGGGCATCTCTTTAGACAAAGATAAGCAGGTAAAATTCAAAATCGTTATAACATCACAAGGCATAGGATTTACTTAATTTTGAGTCAAAAGCGACATTGTTTAAAGAATGCTCTATTCTAAAGATAACGAGCTCGAATTTGAGCTAGTTGATTTTGCCAACTCAAAATTGAGCCAGCTTATTTGTAAAAAGTTACATTTAATGAAAAGTGAAAATACGCTTATGAGAGCCTTTCTAAATGAACTTTTAAACGTTTGAAACTAATGTTTATAACAGTTTTTAAAGCCTTGCGTTTGATAAAAGCGGTTTTATTTGTTTTATGAGATCTTTTTTTAAAAGCCAACGTTTGCAAATGTAAAAAGAACGTTTTTAAAAAAGACATTAGTCTAATAGGCATTTGCTTTTGATTGTATTGAAATGAATCTAAAAAGCGTTTTGATTTTATACAATGCGTTATTTGAATTTACTCAATTTTAAAGTCAGTATATTGAAACGTTTTAAAAGAAGCATTGTGATCATGGGCTTTGTTTTAAATGACCACCTCACAAATGAGGGCGTTATGATTGATACGTTTGAGATTAACAAAAAGCGTTTATAGGCTCTCTCATTCAAAAGAGTGATTAAAGATCATACGCATTATTTACATTCCTTTTGATAAGTTTTCATATTTTTAATAGAGCACTTGTAATATAATACGTTTTGTATATATGTACTCATTACTCCATTATGAGTAATTAATTTTAATCATAAGAATCATTCTTAGAAAGCCGCGTCATATCAGTTGGCACGGCTTTCTTTTATGAATTCTCTCTTTTATGATGGGGTTATAACCATCAAGAAGGCGCTCCCATACCTATTTTTATTCTGTTTTATCAATAATCTTAACGACATTATCGCTTTGATAAACCTCACAAGAGCCCCCCACGCGCGCATTGCCATAGACCTTGCCATAAATCTTTGCACGACCATTAATCACAGCATAATTATAAATTTTCGCATGGCTATAAATGCAAGCAGAGCCACAAACCCTAGCATGACCATAGACGCGTGCATAACTAAAAACCGTAGCATCATAAGAAACATGCGCATGGTCATAAATATGAGCATCAGCAAGAACGCGGGCAGCACCACTCACATGAGCATTGCCATAGACATGCCCACGCACCTGAGAAAGATGGCGTACTTTAGCATGATCAGAAACGACGGCATTGCAAAAAACAGTAGCATCATCATAGACCCAGCAATTGCCATCATGAGATAGGTTAGTTTCATCTTCAATAAAGCCGCCTAAATCACCAGCCTTCACATCATCAAAATCTCTTAAAGCCCGAATACGATAAAGGTTTGTAATTTGCTTAGTAAGTCTATCTTTAATCTGTTTGATTTCACTAGTTAATTCATATTTTTACACATAGAGATACCCTCACAATCTAATGTGATAAACGTTTGATAAAATTTGAAATGGAAAATTGGCTTGGAAAGCAGGCGCCCCCACAACGCCCGCCGCTGCTTTATTGATTAAACCCAGACAATTTCTAACTCGCCATAAGGAGAGAGACGTTCAATATAGGTTTTAACCTTAGTAGAGCCGCCGACATTTTCACGAATAACAGCAATGCCATGGATATGAGCATTTTCAAAAATATGCACGTCATTTGCTATACGCGCGTTTTCATAAACCCTAGCATTGTCATAAATATAGGCATTATCATAAATAATAGCCTTGCCATACACATGAGCATTGCCATAGACACGGGAATTATCAGAAACAACGGCATTGCCATAAACATGCGCATTATCATAAATATAGCCAGCAGCGATAGCATTATCATAAACGCGGGCATGACCATAGATATGACCACAAGCGACAGCCTTGCCAAAAACCCTTGCGTTTTCATAAACGTGAGCATTTTTAAACACAAGAGCATCATCATAGACCCAGCAATTGCCATCATGAGAGAGGTTATCTTCCTTTTCGATAAAGCCCCCCAAGGCACCAGCTTTAACATCAGAAAAGTCTTTTAATGCTTGGATACGATAAAGGGTATGATTACCAAATACACGCGTTTCATTTGTGAGTGCAAACTTTTTTTGCATAACACAATTCCTTTATAAAGAAGATTAAATTTTAGAATGAGATTTTTAAAGAGGGGCGCCCCTGCCGCGCCCGCGCGTTATTTACGCAGCATCATTTTCATATTCGCTGTCATTATCATCGTCATAATACCATTCACAATCAGCATAATATTCATCACGATAATAATCATCTTCACTACCAAATTCTGGATATGCATCATCACAAATATCTTCATTAGCAGTTAGAGAGGCATTACTATGAATATAAGAATTCCCTGAGATAAGAGCATCACAAACCACGGCATCATCACAAATATGAGCATGATCAGTGACGCGGGCGTTATCATAAATTTTAGCATTACCTTCAATTACAACGGCATTGCTAACATGAGCATTGCCTGAAAGTTTAGCATTGTCCTTTAATGTTCTTCCTTCAAAAATAGCATTCCCATAAATTTGAGCATTGCCATAGACATCAACAAAAAAGCTTTTGATTTTCGCATTTCCGAAAACCCGTGCATTTTGAAAGACGCGTGCTTTATTATAAACCCAGCAATTACCCTCATGAGAGAGATTCTCTTCACTTTCAATATAGCCACCTAAGTCCCCTTTTTTGACATCATCAAAATCTCTTAAAGCTCTAATTCGAGTTAAGAAATGACCATCGATATATTCACCATCATCAATAAATTCGTATTTTTTTGCAGGCTCTTGTTTATTAACAGATGCGCTTTCATTTGAAATGTTAGAGAGAACGGAGGCGTTTTTTGATATATTTGTCATATTTAAAACCTGTTTGAATAATATTGTTATTGACAGCCCAGAAGGGCGCCGGGTGCTAACAAACACGGCAAACAGTCCGTCGTTACACTTTTCTCATAAAGAGTATTGTATGGTGTAACCACACCCGACATAATCATTATATGCTAATCATAACATAAAAGACAGTCAGTATTTTAAAAGATGGGAAAGATTGTTTCGTAATCTACCCGCTTGATGTTTAAGTGTTTCTATCACTTGAGTATTTATATAACAAAATACGTATTTATTGTCAAATGATATTTTATCTTTTTTGATATTTTTTTAAATACGTTGTGTATTGATAATATCTTATGCTTATGAATTGCTTCTTTTATATTTATATATATTTAAAGCTATATTATGGGCTTTCTGAAACGATTGCGTTATATTTTGAATCTATACATTTATAATATTTAGAAACGCTCTCATAATGCGTATTTTTATCCTTATAACCTATCTGTTTTTTCACTAAATGAATTTAAAATTTTTTGTGAATTTTGTTTATAACGCATTTGCAACTTAACAGCTTTTTATAGAGATGATTTTTTTATAACCAATGCATTCTCTATAGCTGTTATCTTCTTTATAGCCACAGTGTTATTTTTCATTCTCATAAGAGAAACGATAAATAGGATATAGGATAATTACGATTTATAGATTGTTATGAAAACATCTCAATAGAAACTGATAATTATAGAGATTAGCAAAATCCCTTTTAATAGGCTTTTGTTATTTTGATTAGTTCTTTTTAAAAGATAAAATTATATTTTTAGTGAGTGATTAAAGCGTATCTTATGAAAAGCGTATGACCTTTTAAAACCTTCAAAAGATAGCTTATAACCCATAAGAGATGCTATCAAGATCATTATGGTTATGAGTTTTGACGGGGTTTTGAGTTTTGAGGGTTGCTGCTATTATGTAAAAAAACGATAAAAATTAAAAACATTATATTTCAATGTGTTAAGATTTTATAGACCTTAAAAAAACAACCCATATTGATAACACAACCTATAAATTCAACTAATAATATACGTTTTGAGGGGGGGGGTGACGATTTTTACACCTTCAAAACCTATAAGCAAAATGAATATATATATAACTCTCTTTAAACAAAGCTTTTGAAAACAATAAAGCTATCATTTTAGATTACGATATAACCTCTTAAAGGCAATCCAAATGAGAGTATCTAAAAGTGCAAGTTTCTTCTTTTTAGAATAACGCATGATAAATTATCCTTTTAAAGATTGTATCTAATCAACTTAACAAAAGAGGTATAGATTATGGTTATAAGCTCTATACCCCTTATGCGTTTATCATACCCATTATGTGAGCATGCTTTATAAGTTATTCAGTTTCTCTTATTTCCAATTTTGGTAAGTTTTTTACGATTTTCATTGTTTCTAAACTTACGGTAATAACCCTTTGAAATAATTCTAGAGGATAAGCAGGGTTTCCAATGGTCTCGACAGCATAGCGATTGGCATCATTAACAATGCCACTCTTTTTATCGGTCTTAACACATTGACGCCCCATAACCCATTCAAGAGCAGGCTTGCCATTGACTATATACTCATAAGCTTCAAGAGGGATATCTGTTATGGTAATATTGCTATTGTAAAAAACAGTTGATTTATCCTTTTCCTTACTATTCCCAGCGAATTTCATTTCAGTTACATAATAGAATTTTTCGGGATTAGAGATGTCAGTTAATTTTGGATTACCCTTTTTAAAGGTTACTGGATAAGGCTCTACATCTTCATAATTCACGTGCAAATGACCCAGTTCACGCCCTGCTGTTACAAACTTCCAAAAATCATCAGAACTCTTTACACACGGGATACGAGGCAATTCTTTAGAGAGGTTATCAGCATAACGAGCACGATAATCTTCCGAATGCAAAATTCCGTAAACGTAATAGAATAGATCATCTTTTGTTATGGTTTCATGAGGATAAGCCGCTTTAAAATGTGCTAATCCTTCATCAGTAATGGCATCACGCCTCTGTAAACCAGCTGTTGTGTTTTTCTCTGTAGAATTTGCAAATAAATGGGTTTGTTTTTCATTTTTTAAAGATTCAACAGATTCATAGAAATATCGTGGAAAGCATTGACTTTTTTCTATTGAATCAAAATTAGGTATATCCTTACCCATGAGTACAGAAAATCCTTTCATTGCACCTGTACCTGTAATTTGTATTACTCTATTTTCAACCGCTTGTTCCATCGGGAATATACATGGAATTTGAGCAACCATTTCATTAAAGGCACGATTATAATAGAGCCATTGTTGTGTAAAAGGACGATATAAACTTTGAATAAGGCATGTATCTTCAAATTCAAAAATCTTTCCTTTAGTTAAATGTTTCTTAAGATTAATACTCCAACTAATTTTGCTTTCATCGGCATTAACAAAATTATCTACAGTTTTAGTACGTGTTTTACCGTTATCATGTGTATAAACACCATTAAAACGCTCCACTTCACTATTGTAGAAAGTAATCATATTACTCATATTCTTCGCGAGAGTTTCATTGCTTGCATTGTATGCCCAAGCATCACGATTGGTCTTTAGACCACAAGAATAAATCTCAAACAGTTTTTTACTATGAGGTTTCTTATCACCTATAGCTAAAAAGGCATTGAAACTGTCATCCCGTTGACCAAGCCAATCACCATGTTTATCTGGTGTAATTATTTGCCAACCTTTTTTGCTCCGTGTAATGCCATCAATGCTCCTAAATTTTTCAATTATTGTTAGCTTTTCTTCTCTATTGAGATAATCCCCAATATCACGGAAATATATTTTCCCATGCTGCTGTGCATTTGGATTTTTAACCAAAATAGAAATCGCTATAGGGGCACGAGAGCCAGAACCAAAAATCTTGCCGCCTTCTTTTCGCGAAAGTTCTCCAGACGTTCGTTGATTGCCCCGTAAATGGAAAATATAAAGGCTGCTAAATTCTTCAACAAGGCACTTTCGCAAGCCATTTAAAGAACATGCATTAATAAACCCTGCGTTTGTCACAAAACCAATAATACCACAATCTTTTATACGGTCACTAGCCCATCGAATTGCTCGTATATAGCTATCATAAAGTGCTTGCATATTGATTGATTCAGATTGAGCAGCATAAGTTTCACTGATACGATTATCTAATATGGGATAAGGAGTATTCTTCGCATTATCATTAGCACTTTTTTGACCAGTTGAATAAGGCGGGTTGCCGAAGATAACTTTAATATCCAGCTTTTTCTGATGTTCCAAATATTCACTGTTTTCTTTGAGTATACCTTCCATAAGATCTTGTTTTTCAATCATTCGAAACGTATCAGTCAAACCAATATGCTTGAAAGGGATATAATTTCCTTTCATAAGACCATGATAGGTTGCTTCGATATTAATGGCTGCTATGTAATAGGCTAGCAAGACAATCTCATTTGCATGGATATCATAACGGTATTTATATTCCATATCCTCGGGTTTGATGAGATCTGATTGTAATAGCCTTGTGATAAAGGTACCCGTTCCAGTGAAAGGGTCAAGAATGGAGACACCTCGTGATCCTAGACTTTTTCCAAATTCATTGCGTAAAACATCATCAACAGAATGAATGATAAAATCAACAACCTCAATGGGGGTATAAACAATTCCTAATTTTTCTACTGTACGCGGAAAAGCATAACGGAAAAATTCATTATAAAGCTCTACAATTAAGCTTTGTTGTGCTTCAAGAGTGGTAAATCCACGCGTGTAAAATTGTACACTCCTAGAAATATTTTTGAGAGCTTGAGATTCTTCAGGAGTAACTTGATCAAGGGTATTAAGTACACGTTGTAAGGCACAAGATACGGGATTCTCCTGAACAAACTTATGCCCTTCAAATAAAGCATTAAAGACTGGACGCGTTACAAGATGTTGCGCAAGCATTTCAATTGCATTTTGTTCGGAGATAGTTGTGTTTAAATTGCTCCGCAATTCGGTCATAAAATCATTAAACACCTGCCGTGTTTCAGTTTCTGATTTTGTTAAAACCTCAGTTAAGCGTGTGATATGGGTTTGAGCAAGATCACCAACATTTATTGCCCATTTCTTCCAATAGCTAGGGTCGTAATATCTATTGACAATAGCAGTTCTAATGGCATCTTCACTTTTAGAAAAAAGGGAGAGTTCTCCCTGTTCTTCACATGTGTGAGAGGATTCGTAAGTTGCTAACCCAATATTAAGTCCTGAATACTCTAATTTTGAGCGTATAGGTAAATCATCAATAACCGTGGTCGTATCTTCTAACGCAAGTTCTTGAGAAGCAGCAACGATTTCAAGAGTATCGCTTACGTCTTGTTTTTTGTGCATATGATGAATTATTTTATTAAAGTTATCATCATGGGCACGTAAAGCATTGAGAACTTGCCAGATGACATTATACTTTTTGTTGTTTTCTAAGGCTATTTCTGGTGGAATGTCAGCGGGTATCCCAATGGGTAGAATGATATAGCCTCTTTTTTTACCCTCTGCTCGACGCATAACACGTCCTATTGCTTGGATAATCTCAATTTGACTTTTTCGCGGGTGTAAAAATAGAACAGCATCAAGAGCAGGAACATCAACACCTTCAGAAAGACAGCGTACATTGGTGAGCGCACGACACGTATTTTCCCCCGCATCTTCCTTTAACCAGTCAAGTTGTTTTGTACGCTCTTTAGCACTAAAGGTTCCATCAATATGGGCAAGGGTACAGTTAAGAGGGGGAGTATCTTTATAGTTTTTATGAAGGGCGCACAAAGATTCTTGCACTTTTTCTTTTTTGAATTCCTTGCATATGCGTTTAGAAGTCTCAATATCTTTGCAAAAAGCTAAAGCTCTACGCATAGGCTTGGGGTCATCTTCAAGATCAAGTTTCAAGTCCATTTTAGTAAGGGCTCTATAACAGCCATTAATCTTGGTCCTATCGTCAAGAATAAGTTCATAATTCTTATCGGTAATAAGATGTTGAATGGATTGACTTACTTCTTTTTCATTGACAACTAATATGATCACTTTACAAGGTGATAACAGTTTATCCTCTAAAGCCCTTGAAAAGCTGTAAGTGTAAAGTTGTTTGCCATAGAGTTTTTCGTTATCCATGGACACCAAAACGTTATTGGATAAGAAAGCATTTCTTTTCAGCTTGTCACTAAAGATCTTAGGCGTTGCTGTCATATATAGACGTTTTTTACCCCGAATGATTCTGTTATCATGAACCTTGATAAATTCAGATTCACGCTTGTCTGTTCCTAACACAGCCCCAGTTGTTCTATGTGCTTCATCGCAAATGATTAGATCAAATTCGGGTAAACCATGCTCTTTTTGCGCATCTGAAATCACTTGGATAGAATGGTAAGTTGAAAACACCACCGTCATTGCATCTGCTAGGTTTTCGCAAGCTTCTTTGGCAAGGGTTTGTGCATCCGTGGTAGCAGGGAGAACAAGATCTGATGTTTCCATGCCAACAATATCCTCTTGGTTTTTACGACGCTTGCCTACTTTTGTATCCGAACACACAGCAAAAGAACGCAAAGGTACTTGTGCATCGGCTGTCCATTCACGGATTGTTTGTGAGACTAAAGCCAGAGAAGGGACCAGAAACAACACACGCTTGCCTTTCCCAGCAAGGGTTTCTGCTATCTTCAAACTGGTGAAAGTCTTCCCCGTACCACATGCCATGATCAGCTTGCCACGGTCTGCTTCTTTTAAACCTTCACAGACTTTCTTGATGGCTTCTTCTTGATGGGGACAGGCTCTTTGGTTGATTTCAGAACCACTTCTTTTTTTGTTGCAAATATTTGCCAATCTATCCGACTGTTTTCCATATGACGAAGGTCAATGCGATAAACGGGTATCGCTTGTCCTTTAATCATGGCATTCACATTGTCACTTAATTCCACTTCCGTACTGTCAACAAGAAGACGATATTTAAAGATGTCTTTTCCAGATGCCGCGATAAAGCTATCAATATCCTTTTTACTAATCTGATGATCTGCTTGATAAAACTTACATTGAATAGCGACATAACCCTCTTGATTGCGAAGCTTGGCAACTAGATCAATACCGATATCATTTTTATTCCAATCTTCACGCTCTTTAGCCCATTCATAATAGCTCTCAACTTTTTCGTATCTCCCATAGTGGAGAGGGTCATACATAAGATATTTTGTCACAAAATCTTCAAACACTTTCCCCCGTAGAGCATTTGATGTTGCCTGTTCACGATAGGATTGTAAAAGGGAGCGTAAAGTGACGTGTTCATGATCAGAGTTAACATATTGCAGCATATTATAACAGAGCTCCGTTTTGGTATGAGAGGATTAATTCTTTTCAAAAGAATCAAAATGAAGCTTATTAAATCTATTTTGAACGAATTGAGAAAAAACGCAGAAAAATGCGAAAAAACGGATAATTTTTTTTCAAAAGGGATTTTTAAAGGCTATTTATCCACAGCCTATGATGCATGGTTAGATCAGCAAAGTAGTAAAATTTGCTATTCGTTTTATGATAAAAAAGACAAATGAACTATGTGCTTTTAAGATATCAAAGTAAGTATTTTGATAAGTTTTATAGAGAGGTTTTGTAGGTTCTTACCCCCCCAAAACCCCTACAAAACCCCTTTTTATATATATTATAGATTGTATTTACGGATTGTATTTAATATAGGTTGTTTCTTTAAAACGTTAACATATTGAAATATAATAACTTTTATTTCTAATTAAAAAAATAAAATAATACCTATAAAAAGCACCCCCAAAACTCATAATGGGGAGTGCTTTGAAGAGTTCACTGTTATATTGTTAATGTTCTATAAGATTTCCAAATTGCCTCAGTGTGATGTTTTATGGCTTTTCACTAAGGGATTCCATTCATAGCGTATGGTAGGGCGACCGCCTTGTGAGCTCTTGTCTTCAGAGATTTCACGTATATAGTTACAACGGCATAAAAGCTCTAAAGCTTGCTTAACGGCTCCATTATCTTTGAAACATTTCCAATCACGTTTATAAATATCCCTTGTTGTAAAAACATCGGGTAAACAATCACAACGCTCGACAATTAATTTTGCCCCCTCTGTTGCTAAGCTATCCGCCGCCGCATAAAGCCTTTTGACATGACTTAATAAATATTTTTCCCATCGCAAGGCTCTTTCAAGGGCATCTCTATTGATTTCAAAACGCCCACCATCAGCCAGTTCAAAAATCAACGCAAGGGTTGGTATGGTTTGATTCATTTTCAAAAGATGTGCTTTTAAACTTGATGAGAAATGACCATTCTTTATTCTTTTCTGGAAATCTTCCCACCATTCACGAAACATTTCTTGGGCTTCGGCAGAAAAGCGTATAGTTATCGGATATTTTGGTGATCCTAATGGTTTATCATAAAGAGAACGAAAAAACCCTTGATAACTTTCCCATGCCTTTTGATTGGGAGGTCTATCAATCCATAACTGCTCTTGTCGTTCATCGGGAAAGATCAGCATTTGAAACCGTTGCATAAGACCATCATCGTTTATTCCACGGTGCATGTCTTGAATAATGGGAATAATACGTGCAGGTTGAATACCCCCTATAATAGAGACAGTTGCATTGGGAATAAAAATGGTTCCCCGCCCTATACGGTCATAGGTGTATGACTTATTGCCATTAAAAGCTGTTAGATAGAAAGAACGGTCTGATTGATATTCCTTTCTTTCCAAATTGGCTAAAAAACCAGCCAGTTCATCACGCACCAACAAGAGACCACGGGGGTTTTCTTTTAAGAGTTCCCCAAGCTTTTCAACGGTCACATCATTGACGATAAGGCGTCGTTTTATAGAACTATCATCTTCCTCACTTTCTTTGTGTTCAAGAGCTTGTGAAAGAAGAGCAAGGGCTTGTTCTTCATCTTGATCTTTGAGTGCTTTATAGGCTTGTTTTTTCTTTTCTCGTTTATCTAATTCACTAAGAATCTCTTTTGTTTCTTGCTGTTTTTTCTTCTTTACCCACTCTTGATGCCATTCATCTTGAAATTCATAGAGAGGTTCTAAAGCAGCGTCCATGGTACCTGTTTTCATGGTCGAAGGTTCCCCCACAATGACACCCCAGAGATTAGGAACAATTTTCCAATTGGCATGTTGTTTTGGGGCAACCCGCACGCCATTGCCAATCACAGCAGCCAAAGCACAGAGAGCAGAGATAGCAATAAAATCCATAGGGGCTTGTTGGCTATCCGCAACGTCATAAACATAGTTCATTAATGGCGTTGGCAACTGTAATAAGCTAAAAGGCTCGACGTGTAAGAGAGCCGTATTAATCGATTGCAATTCCCCCCAACCATTTTGTTGCAATGCTTGTTTATAAGGAATGGCTTCTAAACAAGTCTTATCATTTAAAAAAACATTATCGTTATTATTGCATGAAACATTTTGATTGTTGGTATCGACAATATTGTTGTTATTCTCTCTCATTTATTTATACCTTTCAGTATCAAAACATCATTGAAATCTAGACCATAGGGGGCTTGCATGATAAAAACCTCAAAGCCTTGTCTATAAGCACGTGCAGCGAGGGTAAAACCTGCTTTACGACCAGCCTCATCACCATCCATTGCAATGGTGAGACGGGATTTGGTATCGGGTAAATTCACATGCATCATGCCATGGGTTGAAAGAGACGCCCATAAATTCACGGGCTCTGATAACAACCCAGACAGCAGAGCCAGACCGGTTTCAATGCCCTCACAAATGACCAGATGTTTTGGATTACCTTGACTTAATTGCACCGCGCCACCCGTTACAGATCCCAACATGGCTTTGGCTGGTTTTTGATCTGTTTTACAGCCATTGTTTTGTAAAAAGGTTCTATGAATGGCAAAGAAACCAGCCCCCTTAACAAGAGCAATCAACGCGGGCAGTTTAACTCCAGAGAGGTGTAGACATTTGTCGTAAAAGCGTAAATCAGTAGGCAAATCACACGTGATCCCCCGCATACGTAAATAGGTTTCTGCTAAAGTATTTTTGATTGGTTGGCTTTGTTGCCAAATTACTTTTGCTCTCTCTGCTTTTCGTTTTGCTTGTTTGAGATCAGCACAAAACTGTTTTGAGAAAGAAAGCATATGAGTATAAGCTTGTTTTCCAAGCAGCCCAATTCTAATAAGCGCTTGTATGATCTCTCTAAAAGAGCAGCCAGCATAACAATAGAGTAAAAGACGCCCATCATTTCCATTGGCAATCATTTCCATTGGCAAGGGATAAGCTAGGCAGCCTATCATCATGAGCAGGGCAATGAGCAAGTCCATAACGCCCATGCCAAACCCTCGGCACAGCACGTGTGATGCCCCGCGCATTCTTAAAAGAACACATCATTTTTAATCCTATAACGTTGCGTCACAGGACGGATTGTGCTATTGTGAGGGTGATGAGTTTGAGAAAGCCTTGTCCGTCCTTACGTGACAAGGTTTTTTTATGCCGCGTCACTTTGACGTTGCTGTTTCGCTTGTTCGATTACATTCAAAAGATCCGATTGTAACCAACGGGATAAAAAACCGAATTTTAAAGGTTTTGGGAGAGAGCCATTGGTCACATGACGGCGGAATGTTGAGACACTCATATGAAGCAATTTTGCACTTTCACGGTCTGTTAAAAGAATATCATTTTCTGTCATTCTAAAATCCTTTCATAATAAAAAAATGGTAACAAATCATAAGCATTTATTAACCATATTTTTGAATCATTGGAAAGGTATTTAGTCTATAGAAAACAATATTTTATCATACAATTTCTGATGTGATGATTTATGAGTCTTATTGAGAGAGAATGAGAGAAAAGAGAGCTAAAGTTATCCACAGATCATGGGGTTATGCACCCCATATCTTAAGATTGACCAGTGACATAAGCCGCCCATTTATCCATATAGACCCGACGCTGTTCTAAATAGTCAGTACGACGATAGGCACGCTCTACTTTACCGCCCCGTATGACTTAAAATGGTTTCAGCGACCTCATAGGGGGCATCGGTTGTTTCAGCGAGCCAATCACGTAAACTAGAGCGAAAACCATGGGGGCAGGCTTTAAGACCAGTTTGCTGCATGTATTGAGCCATACAATTTACACCAAGGGGACCGCGACCTTTAGCAGAAAAAAAGAAATCATTGCGAGAGAGCAAACGCGCTTGTTTTAAAATATCTAATGCCTCTGTTGATAAGGGCACGCGAAATTCTTTTGTTGTATCACGCTTTCCTTTCATATTTTCAGCAGGGATAGTCCATATATCCCCATCAATCTGATTTTCACGAATATGACGTAAGGGATTAGTACGAACTCCTGTCAGAATAAGCAACCGCAAAGCCAAATGTGTCATAGTTATTTTTTGGCAAAGCGTTTGATAAAAAGCCGGCACATCTCTCCAATCCATGGCTGGTCTATTAATAACATTATGACGTTGTTTGCCTAAGAGCGCGCGTGCTTTTTCTACAGCTTGTAAATCAACATCCAATCCTAAGGCAGCCGCATGTTTGAGACAAAGATTAAGACGATTCAGTGCTTTACGCGCGGTATCAGCTTTTGTATGCCAGATAGGAGCAAGGGTATTGCGTATTTCTGTTTGCGTAATCTCAGAAACGGGCAGACAGCCTAATTTAGGGAGAATATGAAGGCGTAATGGTAAAAACCAATGTCCATCTTTACCGTCACCTTTTAATTCAGCTTTCCGACTTTCAAAAGTATCCAAGGCAATATCTTTTAAATAATGGAGATTACGCATTGCTTCACGCTTTTGTTTCTCACGTTCTTTAATGGGGTCACGACCCTCATGCAAAACAGAACGCCATTGGTTTGCCAATTCACGGGCTTTTTTTAAAGAAACATGTCTTAAGGCACCCAAGCCCATTTCACGGCGGCGCCCGTGAATGGTATAACGATAAAGCCATTGAGCACCCCCATCTTTACGCTTATGAAGTAACAAGCCGGCACCATCATTATATTTGCCAGCCCCCAATGTTGCGACAGACCTTGCATTAAGACGGTTCATAAGAGCCATTTTTAGTCCTTTCTTATACAAATTTGATCCACACACTCATCCCACTTGTTATGTGCAAATGAGTGGTCTTGATTGATTCAAGATAAGCAGGTTTGAAATGAGAGAATCTTACGATATTCGAGACTCTCACTCAACATACAAAACAGTGAATTATCATTATAAATCAATATCTTGTACGGAACATATCGGTTGGTTGCGTCACAATGGCTATGAGAAGGCACTGATGGTTCTCCCCCATGATGGTGCGACCAGAGACCGTGTGCACAATGTGAGTTTTGAGAGTGCTTTAAATGATGCGGGTTTTGAAACGCAGGTCATTCCTAATCAAGGGGCTGGGGCTGTCAAAATGCGAATAGAGGCAGTGCGACGTATTTTGCCTTCAGTTTGGTTCAATGAAGAGACGACTGTAGCAGGGCGTAAGGCACTGAATTGGTATCATGAGAAATGGGATGAGAAGCGTAATATTGGTTTGGGAGCAGAACATGATTGGTCCAGTCATGGTGCAGATGCTTTTGGATTGATGTGCATTGTTTATGAAGCACCACGCATTAAACCGCAACAAGAACGTTATCGCGCTATAGAAAGAGAAGCGGCATCATGGATGGCATTCTAAGTTATAACTCTAAAAAAACGGCAGATTTTGATGAATATGAACTCTATAGGCGCTTAAAATCTTGGTATAAGGAAGATATTGAACACGTCAATGAATGGCGTGAACAAGCGCGTGAAGATTTTGATTTTTATAATGGTCGTCAATGGGCTGAAGAAGATCTTGCGGTTTTGAAGGCGCAACGCCGCCCTGTTATGACCTTTAACCGTATTGCCCCCCTTGTTAACGCAATTGTTGGGGCTGAACGTAATAACAAGCGTGAAGTACAGTTTCAACCAAGGCAAGCAGGAGCCGCAATATCCAATGAATTACTCACTGGAGCAGCAGAATGGTTTCGTGATGAGGCAGAGGCGGAATATGCCGATTCCGATGCTTTTCAAGATATGGTCATTTGCGGCATGGGCTGGACAGATACACGGCTTGATTATGAAACAGAACCTGAAGGAATTCCTGCTGTCCAGCGTTTAGATCCACTGAAAATGGTATGGGATGCCAATGCCGTAAGACCCAATCTCATTGATGCGCAGCGTATGTGGTATGTTGATCGTAAACCCATTGAGGATGCTAAAAGTCTTTTTCCTGATGTGGCTGTTGAAGATCTCCATGCTGATTGGACAACAGATAATACAACCGCTTGTGAGGAGTATCATGTCTCACTTGATGCTTATAATGATCATGCCAATGCAGATTCTTTATCACAGTCGGCTTTTGAAAAACGCTATGTTACGCTGGTTGAATGCCGTTGGTTTGAATATGAAGCTTATTTCAAGGCACCTGATCTTCAAACAGGACAGATGCGCAGTTATAGTAAACAAGAGTTTGAACAGCTTCAAAGGGTTTCACCACAACTACAAGGGGTGCGTTTTAATAAAAAGGTGATCAAGCGCGCTTTTCTGGGACGGCGTCTTTTAGCAAAGCCGGATAAACCCTTAGCACCAGATGGACAGCTTGGCTGGGAATGTATCACAGGCACACTGGATAAGCTTAAAAACCAGTTTTACGGGATTGTTCGCCCCGCAAAAGATCCGCAAAAATGGTCGAATAAATATTTTAGCCAAGTCATGTATATTTTAAACAGTCAAGCCAAAGGTGGTTTGATGGCAGAACGTGGAGCTTTTGATGATGAGCGCCAAGCATTAGAAAATTGGACACGAACCGATACGATTACGTGGGTTAAAAACGGGGCGCTTACAGGAGGAAAAATCCAACCAAAGCCAAGTGCACAATTCCCTAATGGCTTTTTTCAGTTGTTTAATGAATCGCGTGAAGCAATAACACATGTCACAGGATTGTCGGCGGAGTTTATAGGCACAAGAGAGGTTAATCAAGCAAATGTGTTAGAAAATACACGCCGGCAATCAACGCTTAATTTGCTTGCTGGCTTATTTGATAATCTTAAGCTTTATCGATGTCGACAGGGAAAGATTATCCTTTATCTGATTCAAAACTATCTTTCCGATGGGCGTTTGGTTCGAATTTCTGGACCAGAAAATGCGCAGTATGTTCCATTAACACGTGAAGCTGTCACAACGCTTGAATACGACATTATTGTCGATGATTCACCAACAAGCCCCAATGAAAAAGAGAGAACTTTTGCGGCAATTACGCAAATGTTGCCGTTGCTTGGTGGTTTCTTAACACCGGAGATGATTCCAGATCTTTTAAAGCTTTCTCCACTACCGGCAACATTGGTGGCAAATTTAACGGCAAAAGCACAGCAGGCACAACAAGAACAACAGCAGCAGCAAATGATGCAACAAAACCAAGGAGCACAATTAACTCCAGAGCAACAAGCAAAGATTGCTGCTCTCCAGCAAGAAGCACAAGCAAAGGGCACACTTTATCAACTTGATGCACAACAAAAGCAGGTAGCGTTGCAGCAGAAAAATATTGAACTTTTCTTGAAACAAGAACAAGCCCGCATGCAGCTAGAACTTCAACAGGCAAAAAATGAGATAGCGCAGCGCGACCTAGAGCGAAAGGCGTATCGAGCGCAGTTGGAACAGTATCGAGCAACAACAGCAAGAGCGCAAATCTATTAAAGGAGCAAAAGAGAATATGGAAGAAGAGTTTACACCTGAAGAACAAGCAATTTATGACGAACATTTTGCCAGTGATCATGCTGTTGAGTTAGTCGAGCCTGAGCAAGTTGAAGAGGTGTTTGAAGCAGAAGAAAGTTTTGAACAGCCCCCTGTCGAACCGGTTGGCGAAGAGCCCCATTCTGGTGTGATAGAGCAAGAACGACAAGCACGCCAAAAGGCAGAGCAAAATGCTATGGAAGCGCGTGAACTTGCCATTGAGTTTGCGCAGAAATATGCACAAATGCAAGAAGAGGTGGTAAGACGCCGCGATGAAAATATTCCTACCCTAGAAGATGATCCAAAAGCACATGTTGCATGGCTTAGTCATAAGGTACAGGAACAACAGAAATTGCTTGATGAGTTTTCTCGTATAAGAGAGAGCCAAGAACGTTTGAATCAAGAGGAATATGAACGCCAGCAGTTAGGGGATTATTTTGAAGAATCCAAAGCGCAGGTACAAGATAAATATCCAGATTTAGACAGTATCACCGATTATCTCTACGAAAGAGCAGATAGTGTCCTACAAGCGCAGGCAGATCTTTATCCACAATGGAGAGATCCCGCAGCGCGGCAACAGCAAATTGGTGCTGAATTACGTCAAATATGCCAGCAGTGTCAGAAAGCCAGTATAAACCCAATAGAGGTGCTGGTGCAAAAAGCAAAGGCTTTTGGCTATAGTGGAGCACCAATAAAGGATGACGTGGAAACCCTTCAAGAGCGCTCTCAAGCAGCGCGGACACTTACAGCGCGTGGTGGACAAGTTCCAACAGGTGGTATGGACGTGAAAACACTCTTTTCCATGCCAGAAGCCGAATTTGCTGTATGGGTGGAGAAAAATCCCGAAAAATTTGAGCAAATTATGAGCAGAGCGTGAGATGTGCGTGGTGGCGCAACAGAGATAACCAAGTGATTGTTATCGTTTGGTTATGCCGCAAGGCGAGTTTTAAAAACCAAGAAAGGCATTGTTTGAAATGGCAGTAACACAGGTAAATCTTAATGACCCATTAGCCGTTGGCGTTTGGGCTAAGATGCTAAACACAGAAACTTCAAAAGCGTTGCCCATTGCACCGCTGATGGGAAAAGGAAAAAACAGCATTATTCAAGTGTTGGATATGCTAGGAAAATCCGCTGGTGACTCTGTGACGAGCGGATTAAGAGTCCAACTGATGGGGGATGGCGTTAGCGAGGGACAAACACTGGAGGGGAATGAAGAAGCACTCCAGTTTATGAATGAAACGGTGCGTATTAACGAGCTTTCTCATGCTGTACGCGTAAAATATGAAGGCACCATTGATCAACAACGTGTCTTATTTGATTTACGAACAGAAGCAAAGGATGGACTTGTTGATTGGTATGCAGACCGCTTAAGTTTGATGTTCTTCATTCAGGCAGCAGGTTATACAGCACCATGGATTCACTTTGAAGGACGTACTATAACGCTTAAACCGGTTCATTATGGTTTTAATGCTCCATTAGAGCCAAGCAAATTGCGTATTATTCGCCCGAATAAGAAAAAGACTGATGAAGAACTTACAAAAGACGATGTTTTTACATTAGATCTTATAGATCAGGCTGTTGAACGCGCTAAACTTGCTAATCCACGTTTGCGCCCTGTTCGTGTTGATGGAAAATCGGCATATGTGATGTATCTCCACCCAACACAGGTGACCCAATTGCGTACCAATACAAAGAGCGGGCAATGGTTAGACATTACCAAGGCAGCTTATGATGGTTCACGGTCTCAGAACCCAATTTTTGAGGGCTCTCTGGGGATGTATAATGGAGTTATCTTACGTGAAGCTGAACATGTCCCCAATGGTATCAATTCAAAGACACAAGAGCCTGTAACATCTGTTCGCCGTGCTGTGTTGCTTGGTGCACAAAGTGTTATCATGGCTTATGGGCGCGTTGGCAATGGAGCAACAGGAGGCGATGGGAAAGGGGGAACACGCTATAAACTTGTTGAAGAACTGTTTGATTATCAACGTGAATTTGGGGTTGCAGCTAAAACCATTATAGGCATGAAAAAATCACGCTACACCTTGCCTCATTCTGATCAAGGGGGACAGGATTTTGGTACCATTGTTATCCCTTCTTTTGCTGAAGCAAGCTAATTATTAAAGGATGGCAATTATGGCAGAAAAATCGCTAATTACACAGGAACCTGATGAAACCGGTGAGACTGTTGAAACCGTTGAGACTGTTGGCATGATAGATGAGGGCTTGCCTCCTCCTTTGCAAGGACGCAACAATTGTACACAGCAGGTTAGTTTTTTTCGGGCACGTGTTAAATGTACAGATCAAGGGTTGATAACGAAAATTGGTGTTCTACCCCGCGGGGCTTTTATCAAAAGCATTACAGCTTATATCATGGAGGATTTTGAAGATGTAACAGCTACATTTGGAAAAGAGCCTCATGGTAACGATTATGGACAGACAAATCTTTCACAATCTTATGATGGCAATCTGTACCTGCCTGTGGAGGAACGAGATGTTCCGTTAGAAGCTGAAAATGCGATTTATATGACGCGAGACAAGAAAAGCACCAAAGGTGATGCTGAGGTGATTGTTGAGTTTTACACCAATCGTTAAAGGCATAAGGGGGCGTTTGTTTTTTGCGTCCCCTCTTCTCTCAAGATATTCTAAGGCATTTGGAAGAGAGTCATATGACAATAATAGTACAGACGGGTGGTCCGATTGGAGACAAACAGACCATTGTTCCTCATGATAAAAATTTCATTCAGATGGTGAATGATATTCAGGATGAAATTGATGATCAAACAGATGAATATATTGACCAAGTTCAAAAGGCGATATTTTCGGCTATTCGGTTTTGTGAACGATTGCCTTTTTATTTCAATGAAAGCCGTGAAGTTGTTTTGACCACTATGAATGGCAAAAGCCGTTATGGCGCTGAGGAAAATCCAGTTATTCCAGCTGCTGTTCGTATTGTTGATGCGTACATTTATGAGGATAATCACAGCAAATCAAAGCTTTTGCATACAGACCCGCTTGTTATTGAGAGCCTTGTGAATGATTGTAACCATAGCATGCCTACGCGATACAGTTATTTTGAACAAAAGCTTATTTTGTATCCAATCCCAGACCGAATTTATTCTATCAGGCTTATTTTTGATCCGATAAGAATAAAAGACATTGAGAGTGCGCAAGAAGCTTCAATATGGTTTTTGGAAGCCTATGAACTGATCAAAACGCGTGCAAAATATGAAATTTATACCAATATTATTAAAGAACCACAGATGGCAGCTGCAGCTTTTGCCATGTTCCAAGAGCAACTTGATGCGCTACAAATTGAGACTTCACGGCGCAAGAATTTGTTGAGAGTTCAACATACGGATTTCTGATGACCTTTATTCCTATTGCTGAGTTTAGACCAGATGTTGCATTTATTAATAGCGGTTATTCTAGTGAGATCGTGAACGTTTTACCAGCACCCAATTCCTATATTCCAGTTCCCAAAGTTGCGCCGGTTTCAGAACCTTTTCCGGATGTTATTTTGGGGGTCTATGCAGTAAGATCATTGAGTGGTGTGCGGATTATTATAGGGACATCAACAAAACTTTACGAATATGATAACAGCACGCGCGGCTGGAAAGATATTAGCAAGCTTGGGGAACAATATCACGCCAATGAAACGGCACCTTGGTCTTTTGCCGTCTTTGGTGATTATATCATTGCCGTTAATAACAATGATACACCGCAAATATTCGCCTTAAAGACAGCAGAGAGATTTGAGGATTTAGGAGGGAATCCCCCGCGTGCTGGACTTGTTCGTATTTGGGGAGATTTTGTCTGTTTGATGAAATTAACAGATAAGCCAAATCGCGTTCATTGGTCAGGTCTCAATGATGCAACACACTGGAAGGTTGGTGAGAAAAGTTGCGATTATCAGGATTTTCCAGATGGAGAATATATACAAGGAGCAACGCAAGCAACCAACCCGCTTATTTTTATGCGTTCTGCTATTTATCATGCAACCTTCGTTCCAGGATCTAAAATAATATTTAGTTTTGTCAAAATAAAAGACAAAATAGGGGCAAAAAGTAGCACGGCAATTACAAGTCGTGGAGACTATACTTTTTTTGTTTCTGATGATGGTTTTTATCAAATCAACAATACCGGTGAGATGTTGCCTATTGGCTTTGGCAAAGTCGATAAAACAATCTTTACGCTGTACAATAACTTTGCCATTGATGAGATGAGAGCCTGTATTGATCCGGTCTATTCACGCGTTTATTTTTCTATAAATGACGATATGATGGGGATGAATATCTATGTTTATGATTGGCTTTTGCAAATATGGAGCGTCATCAAAGGTCAGAGACTTCTCTTATTTCCTCTCTTTGCGGCAGGTTATACATTAGAAGGTTTAGACGAAGTACAAGAATGCTTGAGAGATTTACGTGCTTCTCTTGATAGTAAAATGTGGCAAAATGGCGCGCCAATGTTGGGAGCGTTTACAGAAGACAATAGATTTGGTTTTTTTGCTGGTTCTCCTATGGAAGCTGTCATTGCTTCACAAACTGTAGGAGATACAGGCAGACAGATTAATCTTATGAATGAGGCTTTTGTTCAAGCAGATACGACAAATGGTCTTTTAAGCGTTGGAGCTGCTTTTATCATTGATAATAGAAGTCAATTAAATTGGGCGAAAGAGCGTTATGCGGGCTATAGTAGTGGGATGTACAATATTCGCTCTAGGGCACGCTATCACGCTTTGCGACTTAGGATACCAGAAAGCACACCATGGACTCATATAACAGGCTTTGATGTGACGCTAAAACCCGCAGGCATAAGATGAATTTTAAAATTTATAACACCGAAAAATGGAGTGTTGAACAAATGGCGCCCTATTTGGATAAGGTTATAAAATCAATATCTTATTTTCATAAAAAATTCCCTGATGATTATACTCCAGAGATTATTTTAAATGATATTTTGAAGGGAGATAAACTTCTCTGGATTATTGTGGATGAGCAGGAAAATTTTATGGCGCATGTCACAACAGAATTACAAAAACTTGTCACTGGAGTTTTGCGAGCGGTTATTATTACGCTTGGGGGAAAAGGAGGAGCGCCCTTAACGAAGCTTATTCCCCAAATTGAAGCCTATTACAAAGAAAAAGGGGCGAAAGAACTTATCATTATCGGTCGGCGTGGGTGGGAAAAATCCCTTAAATCGCATGGCTATTTCGTTAATCTTTTAGAATATAGAAAGCAGCTTTAACATGGGAAAAAGTTCAAAACCAATTCAGAATACCCAAAACACGACGCAAACAAATGCCCCTCCTGAATGGGCAAAAGGTATTTTTGAACACGCAGCTCAAGATGCCATGACTTTTTATAACCAAGGCAGTGGAAAAGCTGTTTATGACGGGCAGCGTGTTGCGGGTTTAAGTGATCAAACAAAGAATGCGATTAATGGGCTTAGCAATAATACGCATAACTATGATAACAACATTTTAAATGGATTAGCCACAGGGCAAAATTCAACAAGCCAAAACTTAAAAAATATGGCTTCAGGGCAGCAAATAGGCAATAACCCTTATTTTAATGAAGCACTTCAAAACACATTAAATAAAGCAACAGACACGATTAACAGTTCACTTTCGGGGGCGGGGCGTTATGGTTCGGGTGCGCATACTGGGGTTCTTGCTAACGAATTGGGGGGCATAGCAACACAAGCTCTCTCACAGCAATATAACCAAGATGTCAACAACATGATGAATGCCAATGGTCTCATTGATCAAGCAAACCAAAATCAGTTGGCGGGTGCCAATAACTTCTTTCAAGGTCAAGGTCAGGCAAATCTCAATGCGTTGACGGGAGGGAGTGTGCTTGATGCCAATCATCAACGGCAATTGGATGAAGAGCGGCAAAAATGGGAGCAGCAGAACAATCTTGATTGGGACCAGTTAAGTAAGTTGCTCGCAGCTGGTGGGGCTGTTGCTGGAAATTATGGAACGCGAACAGGACAAATGACGACATTGACTCCGCAGCCAAAACCTAATCCATGGGAGATCGTTGGAAATGTTGGAACTATCCTTGGTACTTTTGCTGGGCTTAGCGACACCAGAGCAAAAGAAAACATCACAGAAGCTGGACAGAGAAATGGCTATACACTCTATGAATACAACTACAAGGGTTATCCAGAGCGCTATCGCGGGGTGATGGCACAAGATGTTTTGAAATCAAAACCTGAAGCTGTTTTTTACAATAATGCGACAGGTTTTTTGCATGTGGATTATAGCAAGCTTGGATTTGAAATGGAAAGGGTGCAGTGATGGAACAAAACAGCTTTAATACTTTATCACTATTTATGAATCCAAAAGTTTTGCGTCCTTTAATACATCAGGGTCTTTTTCAATTACCTAAATATTTTTTTCAAAAACATTCCACGCCTTCAAACACACCGTTTGAAGGACGATACAAGCCTAGTTTTTTGGAACGTGCTGCTTTTTGCACAAATCCTTTTGATGCGAGCGACGAGTCTAATAAGCAAGAAAAAGTCGATTTTAGTGGGCTTATTCGTGGCTCTCAAAAAGGAGGAGAAGTTGGGAAAAAAACGCCAGCAGAATTGATTATGTCTACGGATGATTTAAAAAACCAAATGCCTCCCTTGCCGGATTATTCAAATTATTTTGTCAAAGAGAAAGAGGGTGTAGAGCAAGATAAAAATGGCATTTCAGAGCAAAAAGTCGTTGAAACATTGCCTTCTCAATCTTCGTTTGTTGCTAACACAGATAAAGCTGATGAGAATGGAGTACAGCAACAGCAGAAAGATGCCATGGATTATATTGCGCAAAGCAATAGGCAGTTTATGACAGAAAATCCGCAAGGAAGCAGCCCTATCAATGAAGAAACACTTTCTCATACGCCTATTTCAGAAGAAGAACATTTAAAAACAAATGATATGCCAGAACAAGCAACGGATTATGTAAACGCCGTTGGGAACTTTATCCATAAAGACGAAAATCCAAGCAACTTATGGGAGCGTTTTAGAAAATCAGAATTTTCCGAGCATCTCATGGATTTTTTTGCGGGGCTTGCGTTAGGAAAGACACCACAGGAAAGTTTTTCAAATGCATCTATTCTTATGCGGCAGGGAAACAAGGAACGCGCACAACATAAACAAACTTTGCAATTTTTACAGTCTAAAGGATATAACGATAAAGATGCGCAAGCAATTATACAATACCCTGATCTTGCCATGAAAATCATTGGCAGCACATTAAGCCCTCAGGCAAGCGATAGTCAGAAAACTTTAGAGTTTTTGCGTTCAAAAGGGTATAGTAATGAAGACGCACAAGCAGTTGCGCAATATCCAGATCTTGCTCAGAAGGTCATAGGCAACACGTTAAGCCCCCAAGAAGGCTATAGAACACTCACAGCGGAAGAAAAGGCAGAGCAGGGATTGCCTGAGGATATGGCTTTCCAAGTCTCAACAAGCACCGGAAAAATTATCCCAGTCCAAGGGGGACAACGTTCCATTGCTTCTGGACTAGGAGGTGATGCTGATAGCATGCTGTCAAAGCCTGAAGCGGGTTATATGCTTGTTAAGGATGAAAATGCCCCTAACGGCATACGTGCGATGCCAATTGCAGGCAGTGGTGCAGAACATAAATTAATCCAAGAGCAACGCGAACAGGAAATTAAAAATCAAAAAATACAAATGCAAATTCTGGATACAGCGGAGAGGTCCAATCGTATACTCTCGGCATCTAAAGAATTGCTAAAAATTGTTGAGGAACACCCGCATGTTACTGGTTTTACGGGTTATTGGGGGTCGTTCATACCTGGTTTTAAGGCAAAAGATTTTGGGCATATGCTTGATTCATTAAAGGCGAATATTGGGATTGATGCCTTGAGAAAAGCGAAAGCATTTTCACCAAATGGTGCATCTGGCTTTGGGAACTTGTCTAATATGGAATTGCAAACCTTACAAAACTCTGTAGCGGCACTGTATCAAAACCTTTCCGCAGAGCAAATGAAAAAATCTTTAAAAACCGTTATTGACACTTTCAATAAATCCAATGCGGCAACACGAGCAATTCTTTTTGGTGGTGCAGAGGCAACAAGCGAACTCGTCCGAGCAGCCTATGGGGAAGATGCTTATAAGGAAAATAACACGCAGTCAGATGTTCTACTAGAAAAACAGATAGAAGCTTTGCCGGAAGGCATACTGTTTATTGATAGTGATGGACGCATTAAGGAGAAACAAACCAATGGCTGAATTAATTCCTCCTCTCATTCATAGAAAAAATACGAGAGTCATTGGGCATGTAAGTGACTATACACCAGAACAGCTTCAAGAGCTTTTTTCAAAAAATAAGGAAAGGTTAAGGGGTTCTGTTACAGGAAATAATGGTGCAACAGAGGAAACAGAAGAAGATGGTCCACATCCAAGTGTTGCGGGTGCTTTTGGATGGGGAGCTCTTCACGGGTTAACTATGGGCTATGATGATGAAATAGCCGGAATATCAGAAGTGGGTCCTATTGCTTATTGGATGGGAGATAAAGAGGCAGTCAAAAAGTATAATGAAGTGACAAAGCGATGGCGTGATTATCAAAGAGCGGCGAACCGAGATCATTTTTATGCATCTCTTGCGGGGAATTTAACGGGTGCTGCGGCACCCGTAATTGCTTCTGCCCTCTTTCCACCCGCAGCAGCAGCTACAGCTGCTAGTCGTGCGGCAATTGGAGCTGATGTGCTTTTGGGAAGCAGAGCAGGTGCCACAGGAGCACAAATAACCAGTAAAGCTCTAGCAGCAGGAGAAAGGGCGGTGCAATCTGCTTTGGCAGAAGGTGCAGAACGCACAGCAGCAAAAGCGGCAGGTGAAGCAGCAATAAAAGCCGCAGCAAGTAAAGAGGCAGCAAAGTTTAGCTTGGGGCGTGCAGCAAAAACTGGAGCCATTTATGGCGGAATAGCAGGCAGTGGTGAGGGAGAAGGGTTTGCAGATACTCTCATGTCTGCTGGGTTTGGTGCAGGGCTAGGTGGTGCAACGCCATTTGTTGCAAGTGGTGTATCAAAAGTGACACCTTTTGCGACAAAATTACTCAAAGCAGCATTGAGAGGACCGGTAAGTCCAGCTGAAATGGCGGCAAAAGCCGCGCAAATGGCAGAAAAAGAAGCATTTCAAATAAGCGATAGAGCGTTTAAGGATGTAAGCCGGACTTTAGGGGATGAAGGCGTTGATAAGCTTGAGAGGGCATTAAAACAGCGTGGTCCTGATTCAATGATTATTGATCTTCATGATGGGCTTGCAGCAAGAGCTTTTAGAGCGGCAAAAAAAGACCCTGATACCTATTCACTTGTGAGTAATCGTTTGAATGAAAGGCAAGATGCGAGTGTACTGCGGGTAAAGAATGCATTGACAGATGTGATGGGTCCAAAGGTCGATACGCTTAATTTAAAGCAAGAGATTATCAAACAAGCACAGAAAAAAGCTGAACCATTTTATGAAAGGGCGAAAGCTTCTCCTATTTCTAATGCTGTCAGTAAAGATTTATCGCGGTTGCAAGAAATTCCTGCCTTCCAAAAAGCCTATAAAAAAGCAATTGCGCGAATGCCAAATGAAGCGGATGCAACAGTTATAGGGAGCAATGGATATCCAAAGCTGAATATGCGAATTTTACATAAGATGAAAGAGGTTTTGGATGATCAAATTAAGTCTGCACGTATCAAAGGAAAATGGGGATATGCTCGAGATTTGACTGATTTCAAACAACGCATTCTGGACGTTTTGGATACATCATCTCCAGAATATATTAAGGCACGGAAAATTTATTATGACGAGCGTACTATCGGTAATGCTTTGGAGCAAGGAAAAAAAGCACTGAATAAGAGTGTTGATCTTGATACAATCAACAGACAACTTTCAGATTTGGGGTTGATGGAAAAAGAGGCTTTTCAAAAAGGTGTACGGTCACAAATAGAAACTGCGGCAGGCAATGCACAGAATTTTGACCACAATCTTTTGAGTTTGTTTGACACAAAAAATGGTCAAGAAAAATTACAGCGTATTTTTGGTGAGGATAAAGCCAAGCAACTTATGAAAGTGTTGCAACCAGAAGTGGAAAGAACAAAGCTTTTTGCACGATTGCCAAACCATATGGGTGAAGTAGAAGAAAAGACAATAGAAGGGGTGAGTATAGGAAAGATTGGTCTCATCAAGGCAGCTATGAAAACTTTTGCAAGGGAATGGAGACGCAAACTCTTAGGCATTCATAAAGAGACTGAAAGGGATATTGTGGCTCTCATAACAGCGCGGGAAAAAGGGGAGTTTGGGTTAGCAAGAGAAAAAGCTGTTGAATTAATTAAGAAGTTTCACGAAGCAGAAAAGAAACGCTTAATAACAAAAGAAGATCACACAAAATTACTCAATTTTGTTGGCATTCTTTTGAATAGCAGTGTTGATAGAACGGTTATAAACTAATGATCAATTTTCATCCCAATGTGAAACGTGCTATCTCACAGGCAGCACAAAAATATGGTTTGCCAGAAAGCTTTCTTGAACGCGTTGCTATGATAGAAAGTAAGGGTAACCCAAATGCAAAAAATAAAAATAGTAGTGCAGGGGGACTGTATCAATTTATCGATTCAACAGCAAAGCAGTATCAACTGAATAATAAGTTTGATCCCTTTCAAGCAACTGATGCTATGGCACGATTAACGAAGGACAACACGCGTTATTTAGCCACAGCATTAGGCAGAGAGCCATCACCAGCAGAACTTTATTTGGCACACCAACAAGGACCAGCAGGGGCTGTAAAACTTATCAAAAATCCCAATATGCCAGCAAGCCAGCTTTTGGGGCGTCAAGCAGTTGTCCTTAACGGAGGAAATGCGGAGGCAACCGCAGGGGATTTTATGAATCATATTTATGGGCTTTACAATAAAACGGGAGATGCTTTGAAGGGTATGACACAATCCCCCCAAGGCAATTGGCTGAATGCACAAAATGAAGTGGTGCCCAGACGCGGCAGACAGGGCTTTAGCAACAAGAATCAAGTCGTATAAATATGTGCAAGAGCATATTGATGTCTATAATTTTTTATGTTCCAATAAAAAAATTAAGAATTAAAGAAAAAATCTCAAATCAAAAAATTAAGGTGGTCTAAAAGGTGGACCCAAAAAGGTGGACGAGAAGGGAAATTAAGTGAGGGGAATCCATAGATTATCAGCATTACTTGTCAAGTCTGCTTCTCAGGGTAAATATTGTGATGGAGCAGGGCTATGGTTGAATGTTCGAGAAGACAATACGCGCTCTTGGTTCTTTCGTTATACATACCACAACAAACGCCGTGAAATGGGGCTCGGTCCAGTTGCACAACTTTCTCTGAAAGAAGCGCGCGAACTTGCCAAGCATTATAGTGCTATTCTCAGAGAAGGCAATGACCCTATTGTCTTTCGAGAACAAACCGTCTTAAAACAGCAAAGCAACATATTCAGTGAGATTGCAACTGCGGCTTTTGAAAGTAAAAAAGCAGAGTTAAAAAATGAAGGCAAAAATGGGCGCTGGTTTTCTCCGCTGGAATTGCATGTTATTCCACACATAGGCGGCCTCTCTATAGAAAAATTAACGGCTAATATCATTCGCAATGTTCTGGCTCCTCTTTGGCATGAAAAAGCAGACACAGCACGAAAAGCACTTAATCGTATTAACATTTGTTTGAAATATGCTGCGGCTCTTGGTTTGGACGTTGATCTACAAGCTTGTATGAAAGCACGCGCCCTTTTAGGAAAACCCCGTGCAACATCAACAAATATCCCTGCTATGCCATGGCAAGAAGTTCCGGCATTTTATCAAAGCTTAGATGATAATATCCTTTCAAATTTAGCACTGAAGTTACTTGTTTTGACAGGAGTACGGTCATATCCATTGCGCTATTTTCGTCTTGAACAAATAGATAAAAATATATGGACAATACCCAAAGAAAATATGAAGGGCATTGTAGGGAAAGTTTCAGATTTTCGCGTGCCATTAAGTCATGAAGCTTTGAAAGTGATTGAGAAATCCCTCCCCTTTGAAAAAAATGGTTTTCTCTTTTCTGGTCTTACAGGCAAGCCAATTTCTGATGCAAGCATGGCAAAATATATGACAGTTTGTGGTTTGACTTATCGTCCCCATGGTTTTCGTTCCAGCTTACGGGATTGGATAGCAGAGACAACATCAACACCTTTTGAGATTGCAGAAACTGTTCTTGCGCATTCAGTTGGGAGTTCAGTGACAAAAGCTTATATGCGAACGGACTTTTTAGAACAGCGACATGCTCTCTTGGAACAGTGGGCTGCATTTATAACAGGAGCGACTTGACAGGCTTATAACAATGTGTCTATTGTCGAATCAGGTGCCTGAAAAACACCTTGAATCGATAGCGGATAGATTGCCGAAACAATCTTTTTTCCGCACATTAAAGGCTTTGACTTGTTATATGCTACATGCGTATAATAGATTTGTCGGGTGTAGTTACGCTATACAATACTCTTTATGGGGAAAGTGTAACGACGGACTATCGACCGTGTTTTCTAGCGCCCGGCACTCTTTTAGAGTGTCAATAGAAAACCTCTAATCGATAGGAGTTCATATGAACACTCTTATAAAAATTAAAGAACGGATTATTGATCAGGAAACTGTTCAAACCGTTAATGCACGTGATTTGCATGCATTTTTAGGAATCACATCAAAGTTTGCAGACTGGATTAAAAATCGCATTAAAGAATGTAAGTTTTTGGAAAATATAAACTTTATAACGCTTTCTAAAAATTTAGAAAACGGTGGAAAGGTAAAAGAATACCACATTACCTTAGACATGGCTAAACACCTTTCCATGATCGAACGTAATGATAAAGGACATGAAGCGCGTCAATTTTTTAATTTTTTGTTTGACAACATGTCAATATTATGTCTATTGTCGAATCAGGTGCCTAACAAACACCTTAAGCAACTAGCGGATGGATTGCCGAAACAATCTTTTCTCCGCAAATTTAAATTTTTGACTTATTGTATGCGTATAGCGTATAAGGAAGTTTGTCGGGTGTGGTTACACTATAAAATACCCTTGCGGGGAAAGTGTAACGACGGACTAGTTGCCGTGTTTGTTAGCGCCCGGCACTCTCTTAGAGTGTCATTAACAAACATCTAACAACTAGGGGGTCACAATGACTCTCATTAAAATATCAGAACAAGCAATTGGATAAGAGATTGTTCAAACCGTTAGTGCACGCGAATTGCATGCATTCTTAGAGGTAAAACGGGATTTTTCCAATTGGATTAAAGATCGTATCAATAAATATGATTTTAAAGAGGAAAGAGATTATATTTTAACGCTCGCCAAAATTGGCGAACGTCAAAATGTGGTATTAAAAGAATATCACCTCACCTTAAGTGTAGCCAAAGAACTTTCTATGGTAGAGAACAATAAGAAAGGTAGAGAAGCTCGTTTATATTTTATAGAATGTGAAAAACGTGCAAAGCAAGTGACAACACCACAAGTAGATCTTGCCAATGCTTTGGAAAATCCTCTTACGATTAAACAGCTCCTTTTAGAGAGCATCAATCAATTAGAAGACTTAAGAAATGAGGTGAGTACACTCAAGCCAAAAGCCGAAGCTTTAGAAGGCTTAAAACGTTCTGATGGGTTGTTTGGTCTTATTGAAGCAGCGAAGATGTTAGAAGTGCGACCAAAGGATTTAACGAATTACTTGCGCAAACATGACTGGGTCTATCGACGAGCTCCAGGGGCGCCTTTGTTGCCTTATCAAGATAAAATCAAGAAAGGATTCATGGATTGCCCTGCTATCACCATTCAAAGACCGGATGGTACAGAAAAGGTACTCCCTTCCACAAAAATCACATCGAGAGGATTGGCATGTTTAAGAGAGCAAATCCATGGAGGTGTGCAATGAAGACCAGTATTGATTTTTTATGCGATTTGTGGATGGCATTATCTCAATTGTCTAGACATGAAAATATGAATGACAAAGATTGTACAGCTCTGGTTGATACTATGAGTGTCATAGAAAAAGCTTTAATTTCAAAACTTCAAGATGAGATGCCAAGTATACTTAAAATCTTAACAGTTCTTACAGATTTTGGAGCTTCAGAGTTACCGCATAGCATGAATTCTTTATTGCGCGCTTATGAATCAAATTTCGAGAACCTTATTAGAAACGTTGCTTAAGTCATAAATTATGTTCATCTCCCCGTTTCAAAAGCGGGGAGGGGATTATTGGATAAATCTCTTGACATCAGCCTTAGATGTAGTACATTGTAGTACAAATAAATAGGAGGTTTAAGCGAATGGGTAAAATTCAAGCACGCATACCTGATGAAGTTCAGGAAGTTGCAAGCGCAGTTATTAAATCCACGGGCTTAACTGTATCAGATGCGGTCCGTATGTTTATGACCCGTATTGCTAGAGATAGAGCATTGCCACTTGATCTATTTCAACCTAATCCGGAAACATTGCAGGCTATTGAGGATGCTGAAATGGGACGTGTTGAACGTACGTCATTGGATGGTCTGCGAGCCATGATTCGTGATGATAAAGCCGAAGTATGTAAGTCTGAAAAGTGACTTTGGCTAGCGATGCGGGAAATTGTTTATACTAAATCTTTTCGGCGTGATCTGAAACGTGAAAGTAAAGGGCGGTATGCTGATACATTAGAGACAGATTTGCTGCTTGTGATCAAAGCATTAGCGGAAAACGAACCCTTAAAAATGCAGTGGAGAGATCACGCACTAACAGGGCAATGGCGAAACTGTCGTGATTGCCATATTAAACCAGATCTCGTTTTGATCTATCGAAAGCCTGATGATGAAACTTTAGAACTTTTACGGCTTGGTTCACATTCTGAACTGCGTTTATGATAATTTTTCAAGTTTTTGAAAACCACTGTTTGAGATGTGTAAAACGATATTATCTCTCGCATCTGTGAGGCGTGCGAAATTGATAATTCATTTGCTAAACAGTTTTGCACGTTTCAGAGTGTATTTAGAGTCGGATATTTGGTTTTTGTGTAAAAATATTTTCTACAGCATCTATAAGACGTGAAAAATCAAGTGCTAATAAGAGTATAATGAGTACAATCCATTTCGTATAACGTGACATCACTTTTATACTTTTGTAGGTCATGATGATTTCTTGAAGGATTTCTTTTTCTCCTTCTGTAAGTTCTATATCGTCTTGTGTTCTTTTCCTAGCCATGTTTCCACCCACACACACGTTCGCCCTGCTTGTTATGCTTTAAGATCTCTCTTGCTAAGCTCGAACTGATGACGTCAACATCTTGCCTCTCTAAATAAATTGGCAACCAACCGACACAAGAGACATACTTATTTGTCCCGCAACCAACGAGAGAGAGCAGCACGCACATCAGCATCACTTTTCTGATTAACTTCATTTTCCACCTCCAGCCGTGTTGTTGTTGCCTTTAAGGTTTTTTCTGTTTGCTTTTGCTGTTCTGCCTTTTTCCCGAGGGTAAAAGCTTTGGCTAAAGCTATAAAAAGAGCGGCTAAAGCCGCACCTGTTAACAGCAGATTTCTTTTCATCCATAAGATCATAAACGGTGTTCCTGAAAACGTTTAGCAACAAAGAAAAGACCAACACCTGCAGCTAAAACCATGATAGTGGCGAGCGCCCATTGCACTGGACCGTTGCCTGCTAATAAGCCGCCAAGTCCAGAAAAAGAACCAATGACTGGTGCAAGGGCTTCGGCTTTGAAAAGCCCTGTTGGTGCTTGCGTTTCTACGGTTTGGTAATTCGAGGAAACAAAAGCACCTTTCGCCCATAATCCTGCTTCTGCTGCACGTCGGTGTACAAGACCTTGCAAGCGTTTTCCACCGGCTTTGGTCCATTTCTGTAATTCGATAGGGATTGCTTCATATTCACCGTTATTGAGTTTTTTTAACAGGGTCGAATTGCAAAACGCTGTTGTTCCTACATTATAGCAAAAGGAAACCAATGCCGCGAATTGTTCATCCGTTAAGGAAACCGTAACAGCGCGTTCAACAGCATTCTCAAATTGTTTTAAGTCTTGGCAAAGAAGTTCTTCAGCTTGCTTTTCAGTGATTGTCATGCCTTTATGAACAAAAGGTTTTCCGGCATTGTTTGTATGTCCATAACCAATGGTCCATACCCCAATGGCATCTTTATAGGCATTCAAACGCAAGCCTTCCCATTGTTTAATCAGTGCTAGTCCTTCTGGTGATATTGTTCTCATGTATTGCTCCTATAAAAAAGCCCCGCAAAAAGCAGAGCTGGATTAAAAAATTGACCTCTTTCCCATTCGGAAGGTTGGCTTGTTAAAACCTATGTAACTTGTTCATCGGAACAAAAGAATGTATTTGACATTATCTATTATGTAGCATATAAACTACAAATATTTATTGTTAAAAAAACACACTATTTTACAGAGTGGTTAGACTCGTTAAAAGACAAACAAGTGCAAAAGAAAATTGCTGCACGTATTTTCCGCCTTGAATATGGGCTTCTAGGAGACGTGAAATATTTCCGTGGCATTGGTGAACTAAAAATAAATTATGGACCAGGCTATAGGATTTATTTTGTAAAACAAGGGAAACAAATCATTTTGTTATTAAATGCTGGTGATAAATCCACACAACAAAAAGATATCGAAAAAGCCCTTCAATTAGTAAAGGAAATGAAACATGGAAATTACTAAATTTGATGTAAGTGAATATTTTAATACACCTGAAGACTTTAAGATCTTATTAGATGATGCTTTAGAAACCAAAAATAGTGGCTATATTGCACATGTATTAGGTATTATTGCGCGTAAACAAGGAATGACAACTGTTTCTCAAGAGACAGGACTAAATCGCGAGTCTCTTTATCGTTCTTTAAGCGATAAAGGTGATCCACGCCTTTCTACTTTTCTTAGTGTGTTAAGTGCATTAGATTTACAAATGAGTTTAACGCCTATTCAAAAGAATAGTAAAGAGCAAACAGCTTTAGAAGAAGCCTCTTAATCCCCTCCCCATTTTTGAGAACGAGGAGGGAGTATATATTTACTTAAGCAACCTTTTTAATGGGGTTCTCTGAATCTGGATTATAAGCGCGCAATAAAGAATCCATGCTATGCGGTAACTCTGAAGCTCCAAAATCTGTAAGAATTGCTAAAATCTTTGTAATATTGGGTAGTTCATTTTGAAGTTTTAAAACTAAAACTTTTTCTATCAATTCCATAACTTCAACTATGGCATTACAATTTTCATCTCCAATGCCTCGATGATTGGAAAATTTAAACAGTGCCATCCATAAATCACATAAGAAGTTGGTATCTATCTTCATTGCACACCTCCATGGATTTGTTCTCTCAAACATGCCAATCCTCTCGATGTGATTTTCGTTGAAGGGAGTACCTTTTCTGTACCATCCGGTCTTTGAATGGTGATAGCAGGACAATCCATGAATCCTTTCTTGATTTTATCTTGATAAGGTAACAAAGGCGCCCCTGGAGCCCGTCGATAGACCCAATCATGTTTACGCAAATAATCCGTTAAATCCTTTGGTCGCACCTCCAACATCTTTGCCGCTTCAATAAGACCAAACAGACCATCAGAACGTTTTAAACCTTCCAAAGCCTCTGCTTTTGGAGTTAATTCTGCAATGGTGTTATCCTTCTTCTCGATTTGACTTTGTAGATGATTTAAGACACCAAGTAATGCTTCGGGTTTGGAATAATCAACTTGTGGTGTTGCTACCTGCTTTTCCAATTCTTGCCAACGGTCAATGATTTTTGCTCGCAAGGCAGTGTTGTAACCAGACACGAGAATTAAACATTCACGCTTGGGCAGGTTATAGCAGTTTTGAGGCTTTCCCTGTTTGTCTAAATAGGTGCCCCCAAATTTGGGGAGACCTCTTTCAGCGTATAATTCTTCAAGTATTCTCTTAATATCTCGCATAACATGGTCATGCCTTTTACCACACAATTCGGCAATCTCACGACTAGACATAGTCGGAACCGCTGCGTCGTTAGCAACGTTTTCGGTAATTTTAATAAAGGTATTCATGTCAACTCCTGCTCGATTAGACGTTTTTGATTGACACTCTAAAAGAGTGCCGGGCGCTCAAAAACACGGCGAACAGTCCGTCGTCACGCTTTTCCCATAAGGGTATTGTATAGCGTAACTACACCCGACAAATCTATTATACGCATGTAGCATATAATGAGTCAAAGTCTTTAATGTGTGGAGAAGAGATTGTGTCGGCAATCTATCCGCTGTTCGTTTAAGGTGTTTTTGAGGCACCTGATTCGATTATTCATATTGTCGCCAGATTGTCAAGAAAATTTCTATAATTTTTTAATTTTGCTTACATAGCCTCCTCATCCATATGGATAACGCCTTCGCCTTCATCACATGCGTTAGGTGGGGCGTTTGGATCAAGGGTATCATCTTTATCTGGTGTGGTGTTTGCAACGTTTCCAGCCGCATCTTCTTGGGTTTCATCAAAAAGCTCGCAATCTATTTTTGTAGTGTAACCACCTGTTTTATCAAGCTTGTGCTTAACACTTTTGATGCGCCATTCTGCTGGAATATAGGGGCGGAAAGGGGGCTCTTGAACAAGCTTTGCTTCTGCTTGTACAAAGGGATCACCACCAATATCACATGAGAAAGAAGATTTCCCACGCGATGATTTATTGCGATAAGCCGCAATGGCCCCAACAGCTTCTGATTGATTGTGGTAGGTATATTTAAGTTCATGAAACGGTGGTTTGCCAACCTTGACTTCCTTTTTTTCACCAGTACGGATATCATGATAGTTTGCAAGTACACCGCCTTTTTTCTCTTCTTCTTGCTCTTGATTTTCAGGTGTTTTGGCTTCCGTCTCTGCTTTAGGCAAATTGGGGGCGTCACTTTCATCCATATGGATAACATCTTCGCTGTTATCAACTTCTTCTGGTTCTCGTGCATCAGCGGCGGCTTTTTGGTCATCTCCTGCCTCTGTTGCTAAGCCATTGGCCGCTCCTGCTTCATCACGCGCACTGTATTTAAAATCCCAAGAGCTGCAGAGTTTTTCATGGATAACAATAACGGGGAGTGTTTCACCAGTGATGGCTTTGCCTTCACCCCGTTTGGCAAGCACCAATTTGCCATCAACGGGTTTTGCTACCGCATCATAGTCTTCTGCAAGGCGCGTGGCAAAAGCCATATCGCTTTCAGAAGTTTGGTCAATGTGACGCACAACAATTTTTGCAAGAGCAGGGTCAACTTTTGGTGTATAGCCATTGCGCTGTGCTATCTCTTGAATAATACTGCCAAGGGTTTGTTGGTGATAGGATTGGCTTTTGGGTGTTCTATAAGACGTGTTCATAGAGGCGGCGCGTCCTGTCACGCTTAAACTTTGTGGGGGGCTGCTTACAGAGATTTCATCAATCAGATAGGCTCCCATATCGCGGTTTTTGCCGCCTTCATAGCCAAGTGTGACAGAAATGATTGTTCCGATGAGAGGAATATCAAGAAAGCCATTGTCGCTCTCACGCGCGCGGTCATCAAGTTCTATGGTGATGCGGTCACTTTTGTCTTCTGCTTCATCCGTAATTTCAATCGATAAGACATAGTCCATCAGAGTTCTTGTGATGTCCTCTCCATTTGCCATCACTGTGCAAAAAGGTTTCATGATTGACTGCCCCAAATTCTAATCACCGGTGTGGCTTTAGGATAGGGAAGGGTTGGCAAAACGATTGTGATGCCTGCTTTTAAGATGGGTCCATAGTCTGCAAGACCAAAGTTTGCTGCATAAACGCGTTCAACAGCAAGGGCTTGTTGACCCTTGGCATAGTATTTCCAGCAAATGGCATCAACCATATCGCCTTCTTTTGTCACGTAAAGATCACTCATAGCTCTTCACCATATTCTCTCAACTTTATTGTAAATTCTTGTTTTTTTGGGGTCCCATTTTGGTGAAAAATGCTTTGTTTTTCCTCTACGGAAAGAATGACAAACTTTCCTAAAATTTTCCCCTGACCCGTCACAAGGATATGAGGACCATTATGCGCCATTTGTCGCAAATACTCGATTTGTCCGTGACCGCCTTTAAAATCTGGATAGATCACACCGGTTAAAGAAAACTCTGCATTTGCCACAGCAGGCAATTGAAGAGCAGCTTTGCGCCCCAATCGCCCTTGCTCGACCCATGGAACACCATAAGACATGTCAAGGGTTTGATAAGCGGCCGTTTCAATGGAAAAGATAAAACTACCCAAAGCTAACATCATGATGTTTAATCCGAAAGGCTAGAGGCGATAGCCAAGCGCTGTTGTTTGGCATAGTGTTCAAGGGCTTGATTGACTGCGTTTCTGATTTCATCTTTAAGACCATTGGGGACGGAAATATTTAAATTTGAAATCATCACGCGGGCATCGATTTCTACCGGCTTATGAACGGTAATGGGCTTGGGAGCTTTGAAGGCGCCCGCTTTTGTATTTGGAGCTTCCATATGCTTTGTTTCAACGCCCCCTGTATTAAAGCCACTTTTGCGTTTTTCAGGGGGGGTATTTGTAACCACGGCTGTATCGAGCATTTTTTTTGCCCGTGTATTGGTTTCTTCGGTAAAGGTTTTAATGGTCTGCGTTGAAGTTTTGTTGATTGAAACATTAAACCCTAACTTTTCTTTCATCCAGTTTGGCATCCAACTGGTTAATTTACTCATCATGCCGCTGAGCCAGTCAGACAGAGCGTTCCATTTGCTTTTGATGCCATCCCAAAGCCCATTAATCAGATTGGAGCCTGCTTCCATTAAATCGACACCGAACAGCCATTCAATGAGTTCATTGATTTTTTTCGAAATCCAAGAGAGTGGTGAAAAGTTTTTAAAGAGCGCCAAGAGGTTATTGAAAGCATTACTACATAAGCTTGCAAAAGAATCCCATAGCTTGCTTATAAAGCTTATGACTGTGTCCCAATTTTTGTAGAGCAGATATCCGGCAGCAACAAGAGCTGCAATGCCGCCAAGTATCCAGCCAATAGGTGTGGTCATGATAGCAACACCAAGCGATATAAAAGCAGAACCAACGGCGGTTATTGCTGGAATAAGTGAAGTTACAAGAGATACCGCAAGACCCGCAACTGCGGAAGCAGCCGGGACCATTGCTGCAATGAATGATCCGATAAGAATTGTTCCAACTACAGCTAAAGATGCTGCTATCCAGCCATTGAGTTTATCCCAATATTTATAGAGTACAGCAAGTGTTGCAATACCGCCAATGAGCCAACCGATAGGGGTGGTCATCATAGTATAGCCAAGGCTAACAAACGCTACTCCCACGGCTGTTAATGCGGCAATGAGTGGACCAAAAATGAAGGAACCAAGAGCGACAAGCCCCACCTTGAAAAGAGTTATTTCACCAATTAGAGGTTCTAGCCATTGAAACCAGCCTTTAATCCTTTCTGTGAGATCACTGATACCTTTTCTTAAATCAGAGGTAGGATTAAGCAAATCTTGCAAGACTTTTCTTAAGGTTTTAGCCCAGCTCGCAACGGTTGTTTGAATGAGGTCACGGTTTTCATCAATCAACTTTGAAAAACCGTCAACCATATCATTGATCACGGGCATAAAGCGTGCACCAAGAAAGTTCGCGATACCACCTATTTTTTTCTTAAAGGCACCAAGCTTGTCACTTAAATCTGCGGCATAGCGTGCAACATCGGCGCCTATCAGCCACTTTCCTTTTCTCGCCTTTGCAAACAGCTCTTTGATGGGCGCCATGCCTTGTGCAAGCATGGATGCCATCTCTTTACCATCACCCCCAAACAGCAGAGCAGCAATATGCTGTCTTTGTGCTTGATTTTTCATTTTACTCATTTTTTCGGTAATTTCTTCTAGTAAGAGAGAATTTGATTTGAGTTTGCCAGAAGCATTTTTGACAGAAATACCAAGCGCTTCAAATCCCATCATGCCTCTTTTTTGTCCAGCATATGCTTGCGCAGAACGCCTATTTAAGGTTGCCAAGGATTGTTGAAAGAGTTCGGCAGAATATCCTGAATTATCAGCAGCATCACCCCATAATTGAAGTGATGCAACACTCATACCTAAATGGTGTGAGGCATGGTGAAGACTATCTCCCAGATGCATGGTTTTCATGGTGAGGGCGGTCACACTTGCCACAAGCCCCCCACCAGCAAGCCCTAAGACACCGGTAAAGACCGAAGCACGACTTGCAGCTGTGCTAAGAGCACCTTGAACACCATGAAGACTTTTTGTCATGTTTTTTACAGCAGCAGAAAAGCGCGGAATACCCATTCTATGAGAGAGTGTTTTTGACAATGTATTAAATTGTTTTTGTACACGTTTAAGAGGTGCGGTGAGTTCGTCTTCAAGAGACAATTTCACCTTTGCATCGGCAACTTTTTCACTCATTTTGTCTTATACCTTTCTGCTGCTTGTTTTCGCCAGAATATGAGTTCTTGTGGTTCCATTTCCATCATCTCTGAAAGGGACCAATGGAACACAATGGCGATATCGGCTATGAGTTTTGCGGCGGTTTCCCAGTCGAGGTATCCCGCCGTTTGATAAAAGACTCCAAGATCTCTCCAATGCTTGACAAATCATTGATATCAAGTTCACTGATAGCCTCATGCGGCCATCCAGAAAGGCGTGCGATCATAGCGATTGTTTGCTCTACGCCTTCTTTTTTGTCGATTGCTTGCAAATCTTTTGTTTTGGGGCGCTGTAAGGTAATTGTGGTGTGTTCTTTTCCTTCAAAGGTAATAGGGATAAGCAATTGATGGGTAACACTTTGTTGTATAGTCATTTTATAATCCTATGTTTTCTCTGTGGTCTGCGAGTTGATTGACGCCATTGAATTTTCTCACCAAGTTGAGAACGTCTATCTCAACGATTTCAATGTCCTTCTGGACATATTTGAAATATTGCAATGTGAATGTTGCTGTAGAAGTTGCTTTGCCTCCCGGTTGCCATTCTGCCATTTCAAAGCCTTTGCAAAGTCCTCTCATGGTCATGACAACACCTTCTGCGGGTGTGCCTTGTGCTTGCATTGAACTGCGCAATGAGATGTTGACATCTGTGCGTCCCAACAGTGCCATTAATTCTGGAGAGCAATCAGAAATGGTCATGCTAAGCGTGAGGGTTTCAAGACCAAGATCAACCTCAATGGAGCTATCCATGCCACCGCCGCGATAACTCTCAACGACCAAACTCAAATTTGGTAGGGTGACACTTTCACATTTTGCTTGATAGGGAATACCGTCGACAAAAATGTTAAAATATTTCAAAACTCTTGGTAAAACAGGTACGGTCATTAAAAGATCTCCTCTAGGTAATCATTGATGATTTGTGAACGGAACGTGATGTGTTCTGCGGGTGTTGTCGGGGTAAATTCCACATTGAAATAGACTTTTCCGCTTTCAATGGCGCTTGCTGTATTAAGCTCTAGATCAGGCGTACAACGCCCACCAAGAATAGCGCCTTGTGCTTTCAAATCACGCAAATAGGCATTGACGCTTTCACTGACATCATGCATGTAGGTTTTTTTGATATTGCGGTCGACAGCCCATAGATGTCCGCGCAAAATAGCATCATTGATCATATCCGCGGTGCGCACCACGGATAAAAAAGCAAATTTTGTATCGCTTGAGAGTGTGCGATTGCCCCAAAGGCGATAGCCATTTTCGCGAATGATTGTTGTGATGTTTTGTTCATTGAAAAGGTTGGCACGGCTTGATCTGTCCCCAATGGAAAAATCAATGGGGCGCGCAGTTCCCACAATGCCATTGATCACTTTATTGGAAGGGGAATGCCAAAAGCCATGGGTAAAATCATTTTTGGCAATGACACCAGCAACCGCTGCACTTGCCGGCTGTTCTATGATCTTTCCAGCACGATTTACCTTTACAAACGGGTCAATGAGAATGGCGCGTTTTGAATCAAAATCCTTTGCTGTGCTAAGAGCTGCTTCATCTGTTGTGTTTGGAGCATCAAGCACCACAATGGCGCGCAAACGCTCTGCAATGCCAATCAGTTCTGCTGCGACGGGGTTGGCAGTTGCACCAGTTTCATTCCCTTCAATACCCACACTGGAAGGGCGTTGATGTGTAAAGCCTGGCGCAATCAGAATACGTGGTGTTTGTCCTACAATGGATTGTGCTCCAATGAAAGCATGAACACCTTCATAAGCGCCATTTGCGTTTACACCGCCTAGAATATTGGTAAGTGTTGCATTTTCGTCGTCACCTTCTTTTACACGGACGACAACGACAATTGCTCCTACTTGTTTAAAAATCAGATCAAGGGCATTGGGTAATGTACCTTGACGCTTACCCGTTTTATCGAGTTTTGCGGCTTGTGAAAGAGAGCCTGCGACCAAAACCGGTGTGTTGAGGGGGAATGCTTGTTCATCGGCATCGGGTGCTGTGCCAACAATTCCGATAACGGCAGACTGAACCGCACGAAGGGAGCGGGTGCCGTCGTCAACCTCAACGACTTCAACACCGTGTAAAAAACCTGTTGCCATTTTATACTCCTTTGAAATATTGGCTAGAAATGAATGGGGAAACGAAGGGGATGATTGCTGTGTTTTAAGCGTCCAGCATTTATAGATGAAATTAACAAAAATATAGAAAGGTGCTTGACATTATTTATGCAATGTGTATTTTCGAATCAGGTGCCTGAAAAACGCCTTAAATACCAAGCGGACAAACTACCGACATAGTTTATTTTCCGCACATTAAATACTTTGACTCGTTATATGCTACGTGCGTATAATAATTCTGTCGGGTGTGGTTATGCTATACAATACCCTTTCGGGGAAAGCGTAACGACGGACTTGGTACCGTGTTTTTCAGCGCCCGACACTCTTTAGAGTGTCAATGAAAAACCTCTATTACCAAGGAGTTCGTTATGAACACACTTATAGAAATATCAGAACAGGTTATTGATCAAGAAACTGTTCAAACTGTTAATGCACGCGATTTGCATGCGTTTTTAGAGATAAAAGCCCGCTTCAATGATTGGATTAAAAATCGCATTAAAGAATATAAGTTTCAGGAAAATATAAACTTTATAACGCTTACTAAAAATTTAGTAAACGGTGGAAAGGTAAAAGAATACCACATTACCTTAGACATGGCTAAACACCTTTCAATGATAGAGCGTAATGATAAAGGGCATGAAGCTCGTCAATATTTTATCAAATGTGAACGGCTTTTGAAACAAGTCGCTACTCCACAAGTTGATTATTCCAAACCAGAAGCATTACTGGGTGTTTTGAATCATCTACAAAGCCAAATCGAGCAAAAAGATCATGCTATTGCAGAATTGACACCAAAAGCCGAAGCTTTGGAAGGTTTAAAACGTTCTGATGGTTTGTTTGGTCTTATTGAAGCGGCAAAGATGTTGGAGGTGCGACCAAAGGATTTAACGGATTACTTGCGTAAACATGATTGGGTCTATCGACGGGCTCCAGGGGCGCCTTTGTTACCTTATCAGGATAAAATCAAGAAAGGCTTTATGGATTGTCCTGCTATCACCATTCAAAGACCGGATGGTACAGAAAAGGTACTCCCTTCAACAAAAATCACATCCAGAGGATTGGCATGTTTGAGAGAACAAATCCATGGAGGTGTGCAATGAATACCAGTATAGACTTTTTATGCGATTTGTGGATGGCGTTGTATCAATTTTCTGATCGTGATGATATTGAAGACAAGGCTTTTAATACTCTCATTGAGACTATGGATGCGATAGAAAAAGCTTTAATTTTTAAGCTTCAAGACGAAACCCCAAATGCACTGAAAATTTTGGCAATGATTACAAATTTTGGAACTTTAAGACCACCTCCGATTATAGAGTCTTTGTTAAAATCTTACGAACCCAATTTAGACAGCCCCATTAAAAAGGTTGCTTAATTAAAAAACATGACTCATCTCCCCGTCTTTAGGGCGGGGAGAAGGTTACGAATGGCTATGTTCCATTTGCGCATTCATTTCTCTAGCTGTTAGTGTTGGAACTTTGCTAACATCTGTTTCCCGCTCTGCATGCCAAGCATCATAATTGGCTTGCATACGTAACCATATGGCAGCTCCATCACCAAACATTTTTCCAAGGCAAGCAGAAATAGCAGGAGAAACAGGCTTTTTTGCCTTCAGGATATCATAAAGATGTTGGCGTGATATACCGAGCATCTGTGCAATTTCTAATTTTGTTTTGCCTGTCTCAGGAATAATATCTGCTAAAACTTCTCCTGGATGAGTAGGGCAGCGGTTTTTATCTCTTTGTGCAGGAATGTCATTCATAACTGTATCCTTAGTGATATTGTTCAAGATCAACACGGTAAGCATTACATGAGTCAAATTCAAAAGTAATACACCATGGTCCGTTAACGTGGACAGTGTAACGAGTGGGTGAATATCCAATCAAAGAATGAAAGTTAAATCCTGGAAGATTCATATCTTCTGGTCTTTCAGAAAAATCTAAACGATCAAGGCGAACCATGATACGTTTTACAAGTCTCTTATCAATCTTGGATGAATTTCCCGTTTTGAATAATTCTGCCAATGTTTTGCTTTTAAACGTTTTAATCATTCCTTTATATAGCGTGAAAGACTATAAATGTCAACAAATAGCTTACATTGCATGTGCTAAAAAAGCCCTATCGCTTAAGTTTTTTTATTTAAGGTGAGGAGGAGTTTAATAGCCCCCCTTGAGTGACTTATTTCAATTACAAAAGATGTTTTTTTCTCCAGTACGTTGTAAAATATCTTTACATAATACATATTATACGTACAATACGTATTATCTATTAAAAGGCTATCGTTATGAAAAAATATAGTTTTACAGATGTCAACCGCGGGGCAGGTGATATTTTAGACGAGGCTATGTCAACACCTGTTGCTTTGACAAAACGAGGGCGTGAAAAAATCATTATGCTTCCTGTTGATTTATATCATGAATTAATAAAAGCGCGTTCTAGTGTACAATCTTTTTCCTATGCAGATGCACCGCAAAATATATTAGATGATTTAGATCGTGGTTTAGATGACATTTTAAACAGTGATGAACATGTTTAAAGCAGGGGATGTTGTTCGGTATTATTATTTATGGCACGAACAAGCGCAAAAAGGTGAACATTCAGGGCGTAAAGCGCGTCCTTCTTGTGTCATGGTTAAAACTGAAAAGCATCTTTTTTTGTTTCCTATCACTTCTCAAGAGCCAGTTAATTTGCAATTTAGCTTAAAAGTACCTGAGATAGAATGCAAACGTGTGGGTTTGCAAAAGCAATCTTGGGTACGTGTTGATGAATTTAATGTTGTTTCTTGCGAATCTTTGTTTGACTTTGAAGATTTAAAACCACAAGGGCGTTTTAGTCTTGCTTTTATGCGTAAAATTGCACTTAAAATTAAAGAAGTTAAAGCAATAAAGCCACTTGGAAAAGTTTCTAGAGACTGAGTTATACAATTAAACAGTATGGAGTGTCGGAACTTTGCTAACATCTGTTTCACGTTCAGCATGCCAAGCATCATAATTGGCTTGAAGCTGTAGCCAAAGGGCTGGTCCATTTCCTAACAATTTACCAATGCGAGCTGCTGTTACGGCTGTGACTGGACGTTCTCCTTTAAGGATACCGTGCAAGTGCTGGCGTGTTATTTGAAGAATCCTAGCAATTTCGGTTTTGCTTGCATTTAAATGTTCTAAGGATTCAGCTAAAATTTCTCCTGGATGAGAAGGACAACGATTAGGATTACGTGTGGTCATGGATAGTCTTCTTTGCAATTAATTTTAAAACCGTTACAATTTAAACAATATGCCATCGATATTATACCATTTAAAGAAATTTAAAAAATGAACATCAAGCCTATTCGCACTGAACAAGATTATCAAGAAGCCTTAGAAATTGTGTCTGCAATGTTTGATAATCAACCTCAAGAGGGGACTCCAGAATTTGATCAAATGAAAACTCTTGTTTTGTTAATTGAAGCTTATGAAGCCGAACACTATCCTGTTTCTCCAACTCATGCGTAAAGAGAAGCACAAACTCATGGAGGGAATAAACTTGCACGTCAACATCAAGGATTTTACAACCACACCAATAACTGTCTGATCAAATATTGCTAAAAACTCAGATCTCTTACCATCCTTAATAAAGTGAATACGAAGTTTAAATTCTATTGTCATTTTGCTCTCCAAATCAATGGAGAGACCATAACAATCATCTACACTCTCTCATAAGACTGACACTGTCAGTCAAAAAAGCCCTTTAAAGGGCTTTGAAAGATCTTCAAAGGGGGCTTTAAAGAAAGAAAATCATATACGCTCGCTTATACAACAAGCACCATTTGAATTGTGCTCTCTTTGGTTATGTAATTAATCTTTCCACAATCTTATGAGAACAGCGCCATCAGCTCCAAAACCACGTCCTGCTTTTCCTGAACTATGGGAACCTTGTCCCATCCCACCAGAGCCACCTCTTGATGTATCGCCTCCAGCATCACCACCGTTACCACTTATACCGCTTCCAGCATAACCATTGCCGCCTTTGGCAAGTCCTGGATGTTCGTCTGTTGCTAAACCCAAATTTCCACCAACTCCTCCAGCGCCACCAGAGCCTGAGTAACCCGTTCTTGATGATATGTTATAATAAGCAGCAGTTCCATTACATCCTCCTGTAGCGGTAATAAAATTCTTTCCAACGATTGTTGTTCCTCCAGAATTACCTGTTGCACCGCGCGATGCAACAGAAGTTCCTCCTTTACCAATGATGATATCCTCATGACCGTTTAAACTTGCTTTATAGCCATACCACACGCTGCAACCGCCACCGCCTCCCAAATATGGAGTATCCGATCCACCGCCACTACCGCCACCACCCCAGGCTGTAATTTCGACTTTAGTTTTATCCGTGATCCAATCGGGCCATTCAATTTTGCCATCTAGAGCAATTCAGCATCGGCAAGAGCCGGCCAATTGGTGATTTTATCGGTCAAATCTTTTTTAAGACTCTTTATCCCTGCCAATATGGCGGCATCAACTTCACTCTTGGTATAAACTCTTTCACCGTCAACGGTTAGTGGTCCTTTCAGTATGCTTCCATTTGCGCTTAAACGGGTAACCACTGATTCTGAGATTGAAAAACTTCTTCTAAGCCCGGTAGAGCCGGCGGATAAACCAACTAATGGAGATGTGCTAAATGGTGAATTCTTGACGATCTCCAAACCACCACTCATGGTGACTTTGCTGGTAAACTTATTGTAATTTTTCCATTCATTTGGGCTTGTGAGGCGACCATAGCTGGTCAGATCTTGATTGATCTTGGCTCTAAAATCATCAAGCCCCACGATATCTTCAATCTTATGTTGGTGCGCACCTAACAGTGAGACAGCACTACCAAAGGTAAAATTGTTGTTGCTTGATTTATAGAGAACATAATTGTTGGCGGCGTCCTTAGCCCCCTCGATATCGCTTAAATCAGCAAAAGTGAAGGTTTTATCTGCTGCCATCTTGCCATTAAGGGCACTTTCTAGATCTGTGATTTCGCTTATGGTATGCGTGTGTTGTAAAGGCGCCTTTTCGTCTACCTTTTCCTCAACTTGCGCTATTGCCTGATCAATCTTGGTCAAGTTTTCACGCAAAATAGGGAATTCAGAACTGATAAAACGCCCTTCTTGTGGCAATTCCATGTCGAGTTTTTTGGTTTTAGTCATCTCTTATTCTCCCCTCATAATATACCGGCGCCAAAATCACACACCATGGAACGCGCCGCCGGTCCACCGGTAAGCGTGAGTTTAAGGCGTGCTTGTTTGGCTGTTTTGTCGCTGCTTACAAATTTGCGCTCTGTCCAAAGCGGTTCAGCGAGTTGCTCTGTTTCATCGAGTTTCAAAGGGACAAACGCCCCATCATCCAGCTGCATCTCGAGTGTAAAGGTTGCACCACCTGGCAAGAAGGTTTTGATATAGCTGGTCAACCTTGCCTTTTCCCCAAAGGAAAAAGCCCGCGTGATATAAGTTGCTGTTTTATGAATCTTTCCTGCAATCAACTGAACCGGGGCAAATAAGACCGGAGAGAGTTTCTCTGTGCCTTTAAGAATGGCGCGAAGCTTGACCTTTTCACTGATATATTCGCTAAGGCTTAGCAATTGAAAGGGTAGCAGTTGGTAAACCGTGCCGTTGTTGCGTTCAATTTCAAAGATGACAGAGCAATCGCTTGAAGGCAATTCTACCGCTGCACGCACTTGCAAATCAGAACAATCCACAAGATCAAAGGTGCCTAAATCAACCATCTTTTCTGTTTGCCTGTAGCGTGCAGCCAACACCCGAAAGGCTAATGCTTCATCTTGATGGGCGCTCCAGCTTTGTGCATTGACAGAAGAAAAGCGCGGACCCGTCACATAGGGGTGGCTTGAGACATATCTTTGGCTGTCTTTATCAAAATCCCCAAGTTTAGCCAGTGATACGGAATGATCCGCATCATCGGTTTTAATGACAAAGGCGGTCAGACGGTCATCGGGGACGGTTAAGGGTACATCATAGTGTGCGCCAGCCCAGCCGGTTTTGGCACCCTTCATTGAATAGGAGGTTTGGGCTTGAATATCAGCGGTTGGATAACCGTTTTCGGTGGTGACCAAATCAATCACCAGATCATGGTTTTGATTGCCTATTTTACAAAGATGGAAATCAATCCCCGTGATTTGCCGTGTTTCATCAGGGGTAAAGACTTGGGCTTGCGGGTCTACTTGTGTCCATATTTTCACCGTGGTGGTACGTCGCATCACCTTTACATCAATCACCCCTTGACCGGTAAAAAGCCCTGTTGCAACGGTGCCCCCTCTGCCTCGTGCAATCACATTCTTTGTACCAGCCGTAATATTCGCAGGAATGCTAAAGATGCCTTCAAGGGTGCCTTTGCTATCGGCAACAAGGCGGCTGTTGGGTAAGACATCCACACCATCAAAGGTAAGGCTTTCCAAGATTTCACCACGACCAAAGCCTTCAATCTTAAAATTCAGCTTAATTTGTCTTAAAAAATCGATTTGCTCTCGAGTCTCATTGATGAGGTCATCACGTACTTCCGTGTTACGGATCGTTCTCCCGCGATTCCATCCCATATTGAGTTGATTGGTGACACTTGAAAGCCAATCGGTGCGCTGTTCATGCCAAAAATCTGTTGCGGGGGTAAGGGTGACTATTCCAGGGAGAGGTGCAAAATTTTGATAGGGGTTGATCTTTTCGCAAGCCGTTGTCAATTCTTGCGCAATGATCACTTCATTGGTCCAGTCAAGCGTGACAGGGGCGTTCAGGGGGGCAGTATAAAAGGTTGGATCAATGGCAAGCTGTAAAATGCCATGACCAATAGCCCCTGTTTGGGGAAAACCTTCATCGCGATAACTGTCATCGAGAAAAGGGTCTGCAAACATGCCTTTTTTGGCAACGGGCTCTTTAGAGTCAACATTACTTTTAATGCGCTCTAATTGCATCAGGCGATCAAGAGAGAGCACCCGTTGAAAATAACGCCACATCTCATCATAAGGGGCAACACGTGTGCCATCATTAGCCACTTGGGGGGTGCTAAGCCAATTGTTGGTAATGGTAGCAAGGGAGAGCACATCATCCGGGACACTGGGAGCCATGGGTTGGTCTGCCGAGACGCCTTTGATATAGACAACATTGCCTCCTGTGTTGAGACCAATACGGTCAATGCGGGGGAGTTTATAAGTGTAGCTTACAATGATATCACCTCCCTCAGCCCCTCCTGAGACGGTGATTTCCTGCGCTGTTACTTTATCCGCTTTTATGCTCGCGCGGTATCGATAGGTCACTTTATAACTACTGCCGGGGAGTGGTTCATCTCCCATAGGCGCCCAATCAATGGTGTCTCCGGTTTTTTTGAAATCCTTGCCTTCTTTAAATTCCTTGGTTCCTTGAACAATTTTGATAAAAGCGGTGATACTTTTGTCCGCCACCCCATCACGCCCGGAGGCAACCGCACCACGGGTTATCGTCACGGTTTTTTCTTTCGTCAACAAAAGGGAATGAACAGCAGCAATGGGAGCGTAATAGGTTTTAAAGGTAAAGCTTGTCTTGCCCTTTGGAGGTGCAAAAATATGGGTTTCACTAGGAACGGCACTTGTCGAAAAGTCCTCGAGTTCTTCATAGCGCAAAGCAGCCAAGCGCTTGCGTTTGAAACCATTGATATTGGCTTCTCCCTCTTGAATACTGAACACTTGCTTTTGTCCCTCTTGCCCCAAAGCTGTGACACGGCATCCCCCCACGATATAGTGTCCATGAGCGCGATCATACGTCGCAATGGCTTGCATAGCGGGTTCAAGCAGTGAGGGGGATTTTTGATCAATCAAAACGCCATCTTGCAAAATATAAACCGGAAAAAATGTCCCTTTCTGGTCATCATCTTTGAGAGCCCAGACAAGTTTTGCGACCTCGCGTGCCGCACCTCCTTCTCCTTCTGCCAAGGACCCTGTAACTTGTCCTAAGAGTTCTGGATCATCCTCATAGGTCACCCATTTCTTTTGCAACTTTACACCGATTTCCACGCGCCCCATCATGGAAATATTCGTGAGAACAGCATTTGAGACGGGAAAGATATCGCCTGCGATATAAATCTTGCCCTCCGTTAAGGTAACGGTTTTTGTGTCTTTATTGACAAAGGCATCTGCTCGTTCAACGCGGTCTCCTTCTTGTGCCACAAGGCGCCCCAAACGGTCATGACGCCCCCTGATGATGGTTTGCATTTCATTGAGTTCACCACCTTGAAGAAAAGAGCGCCTGCCATAAAACACAACGCTTTGTTGTTCATCTTTGCCTACCGATCTATCAATTGCAAAGGGTAGTCCGCTTTCATGTTTCATGTTAAAACCTCAATAAAATCTTGAATTGTTCGCGAACATCAGCACGCAAAGGAATGTTGATGGGTGTTTTGAGAATTTCTATACCGCCACGTAGTTCATCAGCCTCTAACCAAAGTTTACCAGGGGGTGTTTGTTCTGCGAGACAACCATGAACGAGGAGGGAAACAGAGGCGGCTTGTTTGTCCTCAACATCCTCAAAATCTGTGCGCGCTGCAAGAAACAGCATGGTGCCAGTTGGGGAAGGATTAAATCTGTTGCCGCAATGGCTGTAAACACCCTCGACCGCTTGTTCGACAGGCTGTACAGCATAGCATCTGCGATAGCCAATCAGAGTGTTATCGAGATCTCTTAAAGCCAAATAAAGGGGACGGTTTTGGAACCACTTTGCCATGAGTATATCGCGTTCGTGTTTTTTGACCGAACACCAGGGGAAATTTGCCAACTCCCAAGGGTAATCGATTTGGTTCCAGCTTAATTCCTCGTCAAAGTCATCAATCCAGTTGCCAATAAGCTTGCCTTCTTGTTTTGTGAGCGTGTGATTAATTTCTGTTGTGCGTCCAAAGGAAAACAGTGTATCTCCAGCTGTTAAGCGCACGCCACTCTCAAAATCCAGCATGCTGTCATCAAGGTGTGACATATCGCACTCTATGGTTTCCACATCATAACCATAGGTGCTACGGCGAAAATCAGAGCGCAAACTTTTGGAAAGGTCGACAATGGCTTCAATGGCTTCAAGGCTGCTTTGTTCAGGCAATTGATCAAAATAAAGTTGAAAGGAATTCCACCATGCACGCCCTGACCATGCGGGTGTAAAGTGTGCAGAAAGCTCTAACCATTGAAGTCCCAACTCAATGGCTGCAACAGAGCCACGCAAGCGCTGCCATGCAAGCCCTTGATCAATCAAATCATAGAGGTTTGGAACATAAGGTGTGAGTTCACCAAGTCCATATTCTTCAATCAACCATGGCAAAAAGCGGGGAGGGCGTGTGATCAGTTTTGCACGTGAAATCCCCAAAACAGACCCATCAACATCTTGATGAAAGTCGCAAGCATCGGCAAGGCGTTTCTCAAATTCTGTTGCATGTGAGGGGAGAAGCGAGCCAACCATTAGCGCGCCCGCCCTTTAAAGTTTAAGGTGATTTTGCCAATCGATAAGATTTCTTCATCACAAACCGCACTGTCCTTTGTGGGTGTAATGGCAATCACTTTCTGGACACCAGTTATCATTAGTTTTGAAACCCACCACGAGAGGCTTAATTCGCGACCAATGGCTTGTTCTTGTTTCCAAGCCGTGCGTAAATTTGCCTCCATTGTCGTGAGAATTTTCAAGGATGTTTCCGGGAGCAGCCAAACATCTGCTTCTAAGTCCAGCACTTTTTTAACAGCAGCATGCACAATAATGGTATCATTGGTCATGATGATATTTTTTCTGTGAAGAGCTTGTGAAACTGTTTGTATGAGATCTTCAGAGGCTGTTCCTTCTTCATTATTGCCAAAAACAGCAACATAGATGGTTGGATTTTTGCCTTTACGATAAATAATCGCATCTTTCACTCGACTATCGGCTGTTAAGGCGATAAGTTTGTAATAGGGTTCTGTTCCACTTCCGTTTCCCCCACGGGCATGAAGCTGTATGCGTTCACGATACCTCTCATCACTCTCACCCTCTAAGCGGGCAATACCATGCCAGTTTCCCAAAGCATCAAGGGATTCACCGGTTGCAAAATCAAGAATGTTGTTGCGTGCCGCTTCGTTAATACGCTGTCTTAAAAGCAACTCTCGATAGCTAAAAGCCTCAATAACTTTTACGGCTGGATCACTTTCCAAAAATGTATATTCGGGTAAAAGCTCTTTTAAATGGGTAAGAACAGCAGCGCGGATTTCCTCAAAAGAAAGTTCTGTAATAATTTCCGGTTTTGCAAGCGCTCTACTCATTGTATCAATAATCCTTCCATGGTAATGGGCTTTCCTGATGGCAAATACATGCCCTCAAAGGACAGAGAAACTTGTCCGGTTCCAAGTATTTTAAAATCAATCTTTTTCAGCTTAAAACGTGGTTCCCACTTGTCTAAAGCCTCAGCAACGGCGGCATAAAGAGCAACAGCAAAGGCGTTATTCACCGGCGCATCAATGAGTTCTCCAATACGTGAACCATAATCACGTCGCATCACCCGTGTGCCAATGCGTGTTGACAAGATATCAATAATCGACTGTCGCAAATGTTCTATGCCAACCAATGGCTTTCCTGTTGTACGGTCCATTCCACTGTTCAATTCGGACCTCCTGTCATGGAACCACCAGGGTAAACACCTCCATGAACATGGGTTGCTCCGACATTGGTGCTGTTATGCTTTAATTCCCTTGAATTGATGGAAACCTCATTGCTTGAATGAAGAGAAATTCCATCTTGTGAATGGAGTGAAATGTTTCCCTTTGCTTTTAAACTCAGATCACTTTCTGAAGTGATTTTGATGCCTTCTGGTGCACTAAGCTCTAGCTTACCAGCATCTCCTTTGAGTGATACGCCATCAGAGATGGTTAGGATAAACTTTCCTCCCGATTTTATATTAAGGGCATAGGTGTTTTGTTCATCATTATATTCAAGGCTGGTGCCATCGGGATAAAGTGTTTTATGAATATTACCTTTATCGGCTACTTGGTTCACATCGGTATGAATAGAGCCTACAATGACCCCTTGTGATAAATCGCCTGATGATGAAACAACAATGACTTGTTCTCCAACATCGCGCCCTTCATAAGAGCGTGTTTTACCAGCACGCGCTTGGGTATCTGGAATCCAATCACTGATAAGACTGCCGCTTTTTACCCGGTAGCGTGCGTTTTTATGGTCAACATGGCTAATTTTCCCTACCACAACCATATTGGCTACGCGTCTTTTTAAATCGGAGATCTCCTTATCGCGTCGCTCTAACATGGTCACCTTCAATTTTATGGTATTTGTCTTTGTTTCCCATACCTGTTTCGGGTTTAAAACCGACAAGGGGTTCAACAACTCCTACGGTTGCATTTCCTTCATCAGGGCAGGGGATATTGGTGACATAAGTCACGTCAAAGGTTAAAATTGCACCGTGGAGCGCTAGGGCGCCATTATCACCAAAGGCAAAAGCAATATTTTGCAGGCGGCATGTCTCAACAGTGTTGTTAAGATTGGGGTTGGCATGGAAAACCTCCTCCACTTCCCATGCTAATTGGTCAACAAAGCGTGCACCCTCTTCACATGTTGCATAGCATTCAACATCCACCGTTAAAACACGCCGCCTTAAGCCAAAATCATGTCCATCTTCAATGGTTTCACTTTGCGTTGAGATATTAATAGCTGGCATTGTCTCAATAAATAAGTTGAAGTCACGCATATTGAAAACATTGTCACCAGCTACTGTTTTTGCTGCCTTTATCAAAGCAACAAATGTTTCTCTTATCCTCTCGCGGGGATGCATGGGAGCTCCTGTTCAATTAAGTGTATAAAGTGATTGACTAGGATTAATAATGATACTATTATTGGTTATGAGTAATAAAGTTGAAAAAATAATCAGCTTGATGAAAGCATCACCAAAGAACATTAAGTTTTCAGATTTGTTGGCTGTATGTGTCTATTTCTTTGGAGAACCACGGAACAATGGTACAAGCCACTTTGTTTTTAAAACACCGTGGCTTGGTGATCCTCGTGTGAATATTCAAAAAGATTCTGGTAATAAAGCAAAAGCTTATCAGGTTAAACAAGTCTTACAAGCGATAGAAAGGATGAAACATGAACAATAATCATTATACATATCGTGTTTTGTGGTCGCAAGAAGATGAGGAATATGTCGGATTATGTGCAGAATTCCCATCTCTTTCATGGTTAGATGTTCAAGCAGAGAGAGCTTTAAAAGGCATTATGGATCTCGTTTCAGAGGTTGTTGAGGACATGCAGCATAATGGAGAAGAAGTTCCTGTGCCTTTGTCACATGGTAAATATAGTGGTAAGTTTCAATTAAGAATTCCACCAGAACTTCATAGAAAACTAGCAATTCAAGCTGCCGAAAATGGTGTAAGTTTAAATAGATATATTTCTTCTAAACTTTAAAGCTTTTAAAGGCAGCTTATACGCACCAAAAAAAGATAAATTTTTATGGAAACCTCTCAATTAAAACAAATACCCGTTTTCAAAACGGATGAAGAAGCAGAAAACTTCGTTGATACTGCTAATCTTACGGATTATGACTTAACTGGTTTTAAACCCGTTTATTTTGAATTCTTACCTAAAGAAGCTTCTATAAATATTCGCTTGCCTCAAGCACTTATGAAAGCTTTAAAGGAAAAAGCGAAAAATCAAGCTATTCCTTATACACGCTATGTCAGACATTTGATCGAAAAAGATTTACGAACAAGTCACTGTAATTAACTTTGCGCCTATTATTAATAATAGAGCAAACAGAGAGACATTAAAATGTGTTATAGTATAAACAAAAGCCTTATAACCCAACTGCTTTACGTAAAATGTCATCGACTTTTGATTGCCACCCACGACCCAAGGCTTTAAGTTTTTTTAAAACATCTGGTGACAAACGAATTGATACTTGCTCTTTAGGGTTATCAATTTGTGGTCGCCCTCGAGAACGTTTAATGCTTTCAGCTAAATCAGGAAATACTTCTGCAAATGATTTTGCTTGAGCAATTTGTTCATCTGTCGCTTCTGGAGCGTCTGGATCATATGCAATTTCTTTTTGAATTTCAGCCTCTTCTTCATCGGTGAGAGGTTTAATATATGGATATTTCGTCATAATATTAAACTCCTTTCTTTTTTGCTCGCACGTCTCATAGAAATGATAGAAACCGCTTCATCGCCAAGTGTAGCAAAAACGACTGCAATAACATTATTGGTAAAAACATTAATAGCCATAAAACGTCCTTGCTTTGCTGGAAGGATGATCGCTGTTTCAAAAAATTCTATTTGAAGATCAGCAAAATCAAGCCCATGTTTTTCAATGTTTTTGTGTCGTTTAATTTCATCATAAGTAATAATCATAAATTAATGTATTACATTTATTCAAAGAGGTCAATAATAAAAGTGATACAAAATATCTTTAGTGTTTATTTCCTTTAAATTTCTCTTGGTAACATCAGCGTTCCTGTGCACGTAAAATAAGCTTATACATGCCAGATTCCGAAGCCTGTACATCCGTCACAATAAAATGCTCTTGAGAAAAGCTATCTTTCGTACTTTCAAGCGTCATAACTACAACGCTATCTTGAGGTTTTGGTGGTATTCCCCCGATATCATTGATACAAACATCAAGTTCCTTTCTTGCAATTGTCGTGGGGATTCTGCCACCGGCGTCCGATTCTGAATGCTTAATGCCGTAAATTGCTGTGATACGAAAAGATTGCTGATTGTCCTTTCGCGTGTAGATGATGGGCTGCCCAAAAGTGTTGCGCACGTCTTGAATCATTTGGTTTAGCAACCCGTGCCATCGCATGTTATTTTCCTCCACTAACCGCTTTAAAGAGCATTTCAGGACGCGTGCAAATATAAAGCGGATAGCTGTATACCTCCGGTTTTACCCATGCGTTACGGTCGTGATCAACAATCAACATGGTGTAGAGCGGTTTTCCAACCGTGTTGGCAAAATCCAAACTTTCTCCCGGTGCAAAGGTTTTTTGAAACACTCCCGGTGCATTGGCAGGCAAGAATTGACATTCATCAGGCTTAATGCCTATGGCGCGCTTTGTTCCAGCTTTCGCACTTACATTATAGTTGTGGATACTCCGGTAATTAATGAAAGTGACACCAGCAAAGTCAAAACTGCCAAAGCTGCCCGAGCCAAGAGCGCTTGGTGTTGCAACACCTCCGGCGCTATTTAAAGTTTGTGCAAGAGCTGTGTTGAGATAAGTCTCACGAATTGTTTTATGGTTTTTCAATTTGGAGAAAAATTCATTTCCACAAAGCCCAATAATGCGTGAACGATCAGAAAACGCTCCCTTTGAAGCTTCAATCATTTTCATAATGACTTGATCAACATGGTCTGCAACATTGGTTGTCTCAACATTGAGTTTAAAATCAATTGGCTTTGGGGGAGTAATTTCCCATTCCTTGTACCAATCTACAATCACCGAGCCATCAGCATCAAGGACAACACCTTGAACAGCGCCAAGTTGCATGTTTTCCCATGTCAATTCGATTTCAGAAATCAGTTTCTTTTGTTTTCTGGCAATATATTTCATTGCTGTCTCTAACTGATCTTCTGTGCCAAATTCACGACGGTTCTGGATTTCTTCTGATTTTACGGTATCACTTTTGGCAATCCGTGTTGTTTTGAAAAACCGAAGATTACGACCCTCTCTATCACCTTCTGCCAAAGGTGCGCCACGTTCACTGGTTTGAATAAGGGAAAATGTATTATCACGCCGTTCAATCCCAACCACTGTGGTACTGGTTTCAACTTCCTCAAAAAGATTAAGAGAGCTTACAAGACCAGGTTGAAACTCATAGTTTTCAATGGCTTTCATCATTGTGATGCTTGAGAAAGCGTCGTGTTTAAAAAAGTTCATATCCATGTGCGCATTCTCCTATCGCAATAAAATATTGTTATGGTCTTCAAGAGACTGAATGGCAGCACTTTTTTTTTCATCTGTAATGGCATCTGGCCATAGTAGTTCAGAAGCCTTTACAGTGCATAAGCGTGCTGTCATCACGGCACGTTGATCTGCCTCTGTTGCATCAACAGTGGCAAAAGAAATCCCCGCAGGGATTTGACTGCCATCTGATGCTGCTGGATTAAGGGGGGTATATTTTTTTGACGCGGTAATTTTTCCCATGACAGTTCCTGCTTCAATGAATGCTCCTGAAGCAAAAACCACTTCTTCGTTTGACATATCCGTATCGTAGGGTCCAAGATAAGCGCCATTGCGGATGTCTTCATAAAAAACTTGACTCATTTTATTGTCCTCCAAGCTGTTTCCCATTTTGCATGAATTTTTTCCTTGCTCGTCCCATCTCTATGGGGAGCTGTGGTTGATAGTTTTAAAGATGCGCTTTTCGAGACAGCTGCGGTTAAAACAACATTTTTTGCTTTCTCAACACTCATGCCGCTTTTAATGGCTTTTGCTGCATCAAAAGAAACGCCTAAGCGCTTTGCTTGCCTTTCAAGGTTTGTCAGTGCCTCGCCACGTTTTCTTTCCTTTTCAAGAGCCGCTTTTACGCTTTCTTGTTTATCTTCGTCCTCATCTTCGTCTTCGTTTTCCTCTTCTTCGTCGAAGTCTTGAGTGTCTTCGTCAATGTCGCTCTCGTTTTCGTCCTCTTCGTCCTCATTGATGACGTCGACAATTTTTTCATCATCATCTTCTCTAGCGCGGTATAGGGTGCGTGCCATGTGTTTTGTCCTTTTTTTGTTGCTGTTGGGGTTTGTGATATGGAATCCGTTAAGGCTTCCAAAGCTTGCGCAAGAGTGCCCTGCGCATCTGCTAATCCAAGCTCTAAAGCTTGGGTGCCTATAAAAGTTTCTGCTTTTGTGTCACGAATTGCGTCCGCACTCAGAGGTCTGTTTTTTGCAACCCAATCGACAAACATTTCGTAGAGCAGGGTGCAATCGGCTTGCATTTTTATCTGTGCTGTATCGCTCAAGGGTTCGTGAGGATTGCCATGCGTTTTGTGATCACCTTCAAAAACAAAGGTCCATTTAAGCCCCTGTTTCTCATCCGCACGAGATTGGTCAAGATGGGCGCAAACAACCCCAATGGAGCCTACAACACCGGTGCGTGTAATCCATATTTGAGAAGCCGCACAAGCAATGGCATAAGCCGCCGAGCAAGCAAATTCATTGGCATGCGCCCAAATGGGCTTGGCATATTGTTTTGAAAGGGTTTGAAACTCTTCAACCAAATCAAAGATGCCACCGGCTTCTCCCCCACCACTATCAATATCAAGTAAGACAGCATTCACATCAGGCTGTGCAATGGCTTCACGAAAAGAAGCCCTTAAACCTTCATAAGAAGTCAAACCCGATAAAGCTCCAAGCCATGCACCGCGGCGTACAAGCGTGCCATGAACGGGTATTATAGCAACATTGTTTTGCACTACGTAAGTTTCTGGTGGTCTGAAAGGAGCCCCATTCTTTTCTAACAATGCTCTCATGGCAAATTTTTCTCCTTCAAAAAGCCGTGGGGCAAGAGCATTAAGGATGATATCAAGCTTTGTCGATGCAAGCATATGAGGAACACCAAAAAGCCGTGATGCCAAAAACGGCATGTCAAGATTATTCACCATTTGCCTGCGCCTTACTGTCTTGGTTACTTTCATAACTCTCAGAAGTCTCTGAATCTTCAGTATCAATTAGTTGATTGCTAGCAGAGGGCGCTAGCGCATTATCGGTATCAAAGGATAAACCCCGCGTGCGTGCATCTGTGCGTTCTTCTTCGAGTTCGGCATGAATGTTATCAATATCAAAGCCGCGCTCGGCTAGTGCCATACGTCGTGTTTTCAAGCCAGCACGAATTTCTTCTTTTTCTGCCGTGATATCCTTGATGGGATCAATCATTTCAAGGGGTGGTGCAAAGCTTTCACATTGAAGCCATGGCAAGGAATTTTCTTCCCATCCTGGTAAATTCACGCATTTGCCAAGCACTGCCATTTCGACAAAGCGTGCCCAAACAATTCGATTAAACTGAAAAGCAATGATATGTTCTCGCCATTGTTTGACGTGCCGTCTAAACTGAATGATAGAGGTTCGCACATTGGAGAAGTTCCCCCGCGTAACATCTCCTGTCACAACAGCATAAGGCATATTGAGAGCAGAACAAATTCTTGAAATATTGCGAAATTGAAAAGCCTCATAAGAGCCACCAACCTCAACAGGATTTGAGAATGTAATTTGTTTTTCACCATCGACCACGTTAACCGAGCCAGGGTAAATTGGATACTCTTCGGGGACCTCTTCAACCTTCTTTTCCACCTTCTGTTCAATTTTCGTTTTTTCACGATTCTCCTCTAACTCTGCCTCATGAGATTCCTTCCCTGTAATAAATACCGCAAAAAGAGCCGCTGTTTTTTTTCGTTCAAGTTCTGCATCATCATAGGATTCGAGTTGAAAGATTTTTGTCATACAGCGCGTTATTTTTGGAGAACCGCGCAATTGTCCAGCAATCCGGCGCTCTTTGATATGAATGACCATTTCAGCAGGCACACGTATGCGCTCTTGACTCTTAAATGCTTTGTTTGCAGGGTAATCATCATAGGGGTGATGTTTCCAGAAATGATAAGCAACGCGCTTACCACTGGCATCGAATTCAATTCCCATACGAATGTAATTGCCTTCAATCTCAGCCGGTTCATTATAGGTGAGATCTAGCATTTCAGTAGGATAAACTTGCAACTGAAGAGGCACACCAGAGCACCCATAAAGGTCAACATAATGCAATCTTACAAAGCATTCGCCGGTTAAAAAGACCTCTCGTGCAATGGTTGCTTGCAGACCATAAAAGCTGGCATCTTCGTCGTAGTCTGCTTCATCAACCCATTGCCACCATAAGTCTAAAAGCTTTTTCTTTTCTTCTTGAAAGCCTTCAATGCGAGGATAAGGTTTAATCCCATCACTGACAGCCGCAGAGACCCATTCCTCCGTTGCAGACCCATAAAGAGATTCATTGTCATAAAGCCATCTTGAACGAGCAACAATGGTATCACCACATTCTTCAATCGCTTTATTGATATGTTTTTTTGCAGGGTCAAAACCACTCATACGGCGGCTTTTGCTTGCCGCTTCAAAATGGGGATTGTGTTGACGAGAAATTGTAAAAAAGCCTGTAATTTTATTGAACAAACCAGCCATTAATAGCCTCGTGAGATATTAAAATAGAACACGCGTGAACCTTTGCGCCCTTCAAGGTCCGCTATTTGCTTATTCAGCATCTCAAGAGCTCTGCGAAGTTCCTCAACAGAGCGGTTGCTTACTTGCTTATCGCCATGACGCACTGATTGCGCTCCCGAATAAAGAGCCTCTTCAATTTGTTCACGCCGCCTTTTTAAACTTTCCAGTCTGTCAATTTTTCTATTAATTGGTTCTAAAGTTTCATCCACAAATTACCTCCAATCCCCTCGCATATAAGGATTTATCACTGTTCTGAATGGCTTCTTTTGAGGCTGTGCTGCCTGCAATCTTTTTGGAGAAGGGGAGGGCACATGTTCTGATGTTGGCTGCTCTAAAGCGCCTTCAATTTTAAGTTTTTCCAAACGCTCTTCTAAGATATCGACTTCTCGGTTAAGGTTTATTCCTGCCGAAATCAGACCTTGCAAAGCAGCATAAGCATAGACCCTACAATCCAAGGCTTCGTTTCTTGCCTTTTCACTTTTTTGCCATTCAATACGCTTGAAGCCTTTAAAATATTTAATGACTTTTCTTTCAGCGGTTAGCTGGTCAAAATATTCCGGGTCAAGGCTTTTGTGAAAGTGTGTTGCACCAGCCCCCGTTGCTTCAGGACCTGATTTTTTAAACCGTGCTGTAATGATATCTTTCGCGGCGTCAACCCCAACAATATAAAGATTAATCTGTCCTTTATTGTTTTTGCTTGGTCGGCGTGGCCAGACCGCACGCCAGCCAGCTTGTCCCTTAATGCCCCAGATACGCCGCCCCTCCCGCGGGCGTACATAATTATAAACTGCCTGTGTATGTCCACCACCAGTATCAATACAAGCCGCTGTTATCCTAATCCCCTCTTTATAGCCTGGATGCGGCCAGCGTTTTGCAAGATATTCATCCAATTGGTCCCACACTTCAAAAGAAGAGGGGTCACCAAGGATAACTTGGTAATCAATATGCCAACTTTCTTCACTACGCCCCCATCCCACCACTTCAAGCTCTAAACGATCATTTTGCACATCAATGCCTGCTGTCAACACGACGGCTTGTTCTGGTGCAAGGGGATAATCTTCGCGTTTTGCATAGAGGCTGTCTGGATCAACAACTTCGCCTGTTCTGTCCTCCCATGGCTCTCCAAGAACTGTATTGACAAAAGGCTGTAGAAGAGCTGGATCATCTTTGGCATTTAAAAACTCTCTTGCACATTCCCCCCATGTAAGCCAAGGTGAATAGAGTGCCGAAATATGATAAGAACGCAAATTCGGTCTGCTTGACTCACTGGTTGGGACCCAGCATGCACCTCTTTCTTCACACATGAGATCTGTTTTTCGGTGTTCGGCATGTTCATGACCACAATGCGCACAAACAAAAACAGCTTTTTCGGGAGCTCCTTTTGGCCATTTGATTTGTGACCAAACAATCGGCTGGAGTGTACCACATTCATCACAAGGCACGTTGTAATATCGCTGGTCTCCTAGCACAAAATCCTTGGCAATACGGCTTGTGTCACGATGGGTTGGGGTGGACAATTTAAAGATCTTTCGTTGTACAAAGGTTGATGTGCGCTTTTCCGCAATCATCACTGGATCACCTTCGTTATCGACACTGAGAGGATAACCATCCACTTCATCCAAAATCAGATAACGAATAGGCATAGAACGCAGACCAGCTGCACTGTTTGCTCCTGTAAGCATCAGTGCTCCACCATCAAACTCTTTCGAAAACATGGTATTCCCGCTGTCACGTGTTCGCGCTGGGGCTATGCGTTCACTTAAAACTGGACTTGCCATAATCATGGGATCAAGCCGCGTCTTTGAAAGCTTTTTGGCTGTCTCAACGGTCGGCATGACATAAAGGGCAGGTCCTGGACTATAATGAATAGCATAACCGCAGAAATTCAATCCTGCCTCTGACATGCCAACCTGCGCTCCTTTCATGACAATGGTTGTTTCAATCGGTTTGTGAGAAGAAAGATTATCCATGATTTCGCGCAAATAGGGGGTGCGTTTTGTTCTCCACAATCCAGGTTCAGCACTGGCTACGGTGCTAAGGTATCTATTCTTATCCGCCCATTGGGAAACCGTATACGGTGGGTCCGGTTGTCTTGCATCATTGGCATGGGCGAAAAATTCTGTAACAGCATTCTCATCCATTATTCATTCTTTGCTCGCTCCAAAACTCTCTCATTCTGGAGGTTGAGGATCATGATAAGGAACTGGAATATGAACAGCTTCAAGCAAAGCCTTTCGTATGTAATAATCAATGGCACCGATCAGACTTGCAGCATCACATCCAACTTGTGCGGCAATGCTTGCACCAAATCGATGCGGAAAATTCAACATGGCGTCACGGTGTGCTCTTCCAAACTCACGCGCTGCTCTCTTGACTTCTTCACGGTCAACGGTTGTTTCGCGTAAGCGTTCAAGGGCAATCTTCTCGCTTTCAAGAGCAACTTGCATTCGCTCCAGTTTAATCTTGTATTCATTAGCGCCCTCTGTAGAGGTTTGTTTGATCTTTGTTCGCGGTTGACCATCCGGTGCTAAAAATGGAGCAGGGCGTTTTGTTGGATTCTCATTCCAGATGGCTGTTGCAAGCGCTTCATTGACAGAACCATCTTCAAAAAGAGCAGCATCAAATTTTCCTGTCTTAAATCGAGAAACCACCGCATTAGGAGAAACACGCATCTTTTTTGCAAATGCCCGAAGCGATAAACCCTTACGCGTTTTCTTAGTCATAGTGGCTCCATTTTGAATGGTTTATACGAATTATTGTACACTTTAATTATTGACAAGGTTTTATTTTTCGTGTACATAAAATATATGAAGATAGTGTGGGATGAACCAAAAAGAGCTTTGAACATTATTAAACATAAGCTTGATTTTGCTGATGTTATTTACTTTGATTGGGAGCATGCCCTTATTGATGCAACCCATTCAAACCGCATGAAGGCTCTTGGACATTTTGCGGATGGCACAACAGTTATTGTTTTTGCAAAGCTTGGCAATGAAGCAATATCCATTATCAGTTTTCGTCGAGCTAATAAAAAAGAAAGAGAGGTTTTCAATGACTATCAAAAAAACCTTTGAAGCAGGATGTGATTACGCAAAAGAAAATTGGGATGCTGTGGATTCTCCACCATTGACAGATGAAGAGCTTGCACGCTTAAAGCCAGCTAAAGACGTTTTACCAGCCTCCTTTTTTAAGTATGTAACAGAAGAGCGCCGTAAACGTGGGCGTCCCCCCGTTGAATCTCCTAAACAAGCGGTTACTCTCCGTCTCGACCCAAACGTTATTGCTTCTTTTAAAAAACAAGGAAAAGATTGGCGCACACGTATGGGTGAAGTCTTAAAAAAAGCAAGCGGTTGTTAAGATAACCCTCTCCCCATTTTTGAGAACGGGGAGGGGACTTCTGTTTTTGAACTTAAGCAACCTTTTTAATAGGGCTCTCGAAATTCGGTTCATAAGTTTTCAACAAAGGTTCCATAATCGGAGGAGGTTTTAAGGCTCCAAAATTTGTAATCATTGCTAAAATTTTGAGTGCATTCGGACTTTCATCTTGAAGCTTTAAAATTAAAGTTTTTTCTATCGCATCCATAGTTTCAATGAGAGCACTAAAAGCTTTATCTTCAACATCATCACGATCAGAAAACTGATACAACGCCATCCACAAATCGCATAAAAAATCAATACTGGTTTTCATTGCACACCTCCATGGATTTGTTCTCTCAAACATGCCAATCCTCTCGATGTGATTTTTGTGGAAGGGAGTACCTTTTCTGTACCATCCGGTCTTTGAATGGTGATAGCAGGGCAATCCATGAATCCTTTCTTGATCTTGTCTTGATAAGGCAACAGAGGTGCTCCTGGAGCCCGTCGATAGACCCAGTCATGTTTGCGCAAGTAATCGGTTAAGTCCTTTGGTCGCACCTCTAATATCTTTGCAGCTTCAATAAGACCAAACAAACCATCAGAGCGCTTTAAACCTTCTAAAGCTTCTGCTTTTGGAGTCAATTCAGCAATGGTGTTATCCTTCTTCTCGATTTGATTTTGTAGGTGATTCAAGACACCAAGTAATGCTTCGGGTTTAGAATAGTCAACTTGTGGTGTTGCTATTTGCTTTTCCAATTCTTGCCAACGGTCAATAATCTTTGCTCGTAAAGTAGTGTTATAACCAGAAACAAGAATTAGACATTCACGCTTTGGAAGGTTGTAACAAGGAAGTGTACGCCCTGTTGAGTCTTTGTATAATCCTGAAAAATCACTCACCCCAAATTTGGGGGCAGTACTTTCAGAGTTTAATTCTCCTAACATTTGTTTAATGTCACGCATGACATGGTCATGTCTTTTACCGCACAACTCAGCAATTTCGCGACTAGACATAGTCTGAGTGGTAGCACTATTAGCAGTGCTTTCTCTAATTTTTATAAGAGTGTTCATAATGAACTCCTTGTTGATAGATGTTTCTTAATGACACTCCAAAAGAGCGCCGGGTGCTAAGAAACACGGCAACAAGCCCGTCGTTATGCTTTTCCCCCGAAAGGGTATTTTATGACATAACCACACCCGACAAGACCAGTATACGCTATACGCGCATAATGAGTCAAAGCCTTTACAATGTGCGGAAGACTGATTATTTCGGCAACCAATCCGCTTGTTGTTTTGAGGTGTTTCTTAGGCACCTGATTCGACAATATGCATAACGTCACTGCCTTGTCAAGTGATAAAAACTTTTTTCTAAAAATAATACGCTATTGTACAGTGTGTATATGAATACACATTAAATTCGTTATTTTTCAATATATTATGTGTACAATGTACAGTCATTTTGAAAATTCTGTCGCTAGCGATAGTTCGCGCTCGTCCGCCCCGCAACGAAGCCAACCCGCTGGGAAGTACCTTTTGAATTGATTTTATTGACTTTTTTATGGAAAAAACAAAGCATAAATGATGGTCTTTTTTTTAAATTGCAATAAGAATAGGGAATGCTTAAACTCATAAAGATATGGAATATAGAGATAAAGCTTGAGAACATGATCTAGCCTTTTTTATTAGCAGCGTATTCTTGACGTTTAAGTTGTCTCTGTATATTTTTGGTTAATCTTTCATTGGCATATTGTGCAATAGCGCTTGCAATCTCTGGCTTGGACATCACTTTAGCAATTGATGGTCCTTCTTGTTTTGCAATGGGGAATTGGTCTCCATCATCTCTTTGAAACACATTCCCTCCCATTTTTAACTCAACACGTTTTGGAAAACTGCCTCCCATGATAAAACCATGGGGCAAGATTTCTTTCTTTTTAAACAGTGTGTAAGTTACGCCGCGTTTTGTTTCTCTTGCTTTAAAAAATTTAAGAGGTATCGGTGTTCCAGAACCAATGATATCTGTCTCGAGAAACTGTGCGGTAGCCTTGTCTTTAATATAAACACCTCTTCTTATACGCTTTATTTGGGCTGATGAGATGTCGGTAACTTGCTTTTCAGTAAAGCGTTCAACTTGTTTTGCTGCAGTGTTTAGAGCATTACGCAGAGCCCAATTAAGGCGAGGGGCTTGAAGGCTTGTGAAGGTATCTTTTACCTGTTGAAGATACCATTTTTGGTGGATAATTAATTTCAACTTTTAAGCCTTTTGGGGGGTAGATATTGATGGCTTGGAAGCTGTAGGTGCTTTTGGTTTTTCGAATGAGGGTTCCTCTGTTACTGTTTCAGATGATGTTTGGTTGGGTTCTTTTTTTACCTGCTTAATCTGTTCAATTGTCTTGTCGGGTTTTATTTTTGTTTTGACATCAACAAAGGGTTTAGCAGCATTTGCACGCTTGAGACGTGCGTAGACTTGATTAGAAATCTCAACAAATGGATTATTGGGAGTTGAAGTTTCAAAACGAACAGTGCTTTCATCTTCGCTCCTTTTGAGGCAATGAATTAATGACATCATTGGTTACTGAATGGCGTTTGATATGTGCAAAATAGATTAGTCTGTTTTATCAATAAAAACAGTACTTTAAGCCCTCTTGAAAGCTTAATATTTTATCAAATTTTAGGGGATATTTTTGAACTTTAGATACAATACAACTAGTGCCGTACTGCCACTAAATACGATTTTTCACGTATTGTCAATAGAAAAATCACGATATTATATATTTTTAATTTTTTTGATCAAAACTTAGTATTTTAAAAGCCAATCTTTAATTTTATACAAATAACAACATTTATGTTGTATTTAAACATTTTAGATGTTATATTATATTTATGAACAGTCAAGAATTAAAAAGATATCTTACGAAACATGGTTGCAGTTTTACCTCAGGGAAAGGTGGCCATTTGCTTGTAAAACGTGGTTCTAAAAAATCCGTTTTACCTATGCATGGTACGCGGAAAGAATTAGGAACGGGATTAGTTCAAAAGATTCTTAAAGATCTTGACCTAAGGTAAGTCTGAATATGGAGATGTAAATGAAATATGCACTTAAATTTATCAAAGATGACAATGATACTCTTCTTGTCGTTTCCAAAGACTTTCAAGAATTTATTACCTATGGTAACGACGAAAAAGAGGCTTTGGAACACGCTAAAAATGCCCTTTTAACAGTTATTATGGGGCGTTTCCAAGATCGAGAAGTTGTCCCTTTTGGAGCTCGTGATGCTGCCTATCCTTTTGTTGAAGTATCTTCATTAGTTATTTTAAAAATTGCAATACACAACGCTATGGTTGAAAAGAATTTACGCAAAGCTGATCTTACGCGTCTTTTAAAACTCAATCCAATACAAATTGACCGATTATTGGATTTAAACCACGCAACAAAATTAGACTCTTTAGAATCCACTCTTATTACTCTTGGCAAAGAAGTTACCATTAGTATCCAAGATGCCGCTTGAAACTTATTGGTTTTGCGTAAAATGTTTATGGAGCGCATTAAGAGCAACATACAGCGAACCTACAAGATGAGATAGTGATTGATCTTCACTAACAAGATATTGTAATGCGGCATGAAGATTATATTGATGGTAAAAACATTGTGCTTCTTTGATAACCCCTTTCATTTCTTCATAACAATGAGTTGCTCTTTCAATCCATCGTTGTTGTGCCTTTTCATTTGATGAAGGAGTAAAATCATCATAAATTGCATTTGGTAAGGCTTTTGCACAGAGGTAATTATTTCTCACTTCAAGGTATTTTTGTGCTGCATCATACTGATCTTGGTTAATCACACCTTGCAGATAAAGCCGTCCGATATAGGTACCGGAAAGCGGATTTTTTGCTTCTTCTATGGTCAAGCCAAAGCGTTTGGCACGCATTTCTATTGCTAATTTCTCAATGGGGTCATGAGGCATTTTTGTCCGTGAGATACGACCGTTGGGTTCTCTGATACATCCCTTACTCCGTATAACACATTGATTTTAATGATAATCTAGCGTTATTCATATTGCATAAGAGTCCCGAATAACCTAAGATTGTCTCATTTTAAATCAGTTTATATTGCTTCAATCAAAACCACTCATTTGCACATAACAAGTGGGATGAGTGTGTGGATCAAATTTGTATAAGAAAGGATTAAAAAATGGCTCTTATGAACCGTCTTAATGCAAGATCTGTCGCAACATTGGGGGCTGGTAAATATAATGATGGTGCCGGCTTGCTTCTTCACAAACGTAAAGATGGAGGTGCTCAATGGATTTTACGGTATACCCTTCACGGGCGTCGTCGTGAAATGGGCTTGGGTGCTTTAAGACATGTTTCTTTAAAACAAGCCCGTGAATTGGCAACTGGGTGGCGTTCTGTATTACGTGAGGGGCGTGACCCTATTAAAGAACGCAATAAACAAAAGCGTGAGACAATAAGCAATCTCCATTATTTAAAAGATATTGCTTTAGATGCTTTTGAAAGCCATAAAGCTGAATTAAAAGGGGATGGGAAAGATGGAATTTGGTTTTTACCTTTACGCCTTCATATTCTCCCTAAATTAGGCTGTTTACCCGTTTCAGAAATTACGCAAACAGAGATACGCGATACCCTTGCCCCTATTTGGCATACAAAAGCTGGAGCTGCTCGGACAGCACTGATGCGTCTCAAACTTTGTCTCAAACATGCGGCTGCTTTGGGTTTGGATGTTGATTTACAAGCAACAGAAAAAGCACGCGCTCTTTTAGGAAAACAACGTCATAAGATCACTAATAGACCAGCAATGGATTGGAGAGATATACCCGCTTTTTATAAAACACTTTGCCAAACAACAGCTATAACACAACTGGCTTTGCGTTTGCTCATCTTGACAGGCGTTCGTACGCATTCCTTACGTTATATTCATAAGGATCAGGTTGATGGGAATATATGGACTATTCCTGCTGAGAATATGAAAGGAAGGCGTGATACAACAAAAGAATTTCGCGTGCCTCTATCAACAGAAGCACTGAAAATTATTGAACAAGCGCGTCTGCTTTCTCGTAATGATTTCTTTTTTTCTGCAACTGGTCGAGGTCCTCTTGCTGAGAATGTTATGTCAAAATATATGAAAAAAAATAAACTTGATGCCTGCCCGCATGGATTTCGCTCTAGTTTACGCGATTGGCTTGCTGAAACAACCGATGCCCCCTATGAGGTCGCTGAAACCATTTTAGCTCATACGGTAGGGGGTAAAGTAGAGCGTGCCTATCGTCGTACTGACTATTTAGAACAGCGTCGTGTCTATATGGATAAATGGGCGGCTTATGTCACCGGTCAATCTTAAGATATGGGGTGCATAACCCCATGATCTGTGGATAACTTTCTCTCTCATTCTTTATCAATAAGACTCATAAATTATCACATCAGAAATTATATGATAAAATACTGTTTTCTATAAATAAAATACCTTCAAAAATAAACCAAAATGTGCTTAATAAATAGGCATAATTTGTTTCCATTTTTTGAAAATAAAAGGATTTTAGAATGACAGAAAATGATAGTCTTTTAACAGACCGTGAAAGTGCAAAATTGCTTCATATGAGTGTCTCAACTTTCCGCCGTCATGTTACCAATGGCTCTCTCCCAAAACCTTTAAAATTTGGTTTTTTATCCCGTTGGTTACAATCGGATCTTTTGAATGTAATCGAACAAGCGAAACAGCAACGTTATAACGACGCGGCATAAAAAAAACTTGTCACGTAAGGACGGACAAGGCTTTCTCAAACTCATCACCTTAGAGCTAGCACAATCCGTCCTGTGACGCAACGTTATAGGATTTAAAATGATGTGTTCTTTTAAGAATGCGCGGGGCATTACACGTGCCTTGCGTGGTAGTTGGCATGGGCGTTATGGACTTACTCATTGCCCCGCTCATGATGATAGGCTGTTATTCCTTAATAAATTGGCGTACCTTATAAATTACACTCACTAACGTCCTTAAGAAGTTCTAAAACATCAAGAGAAAATTGGCTATACAAAAAACTCAAGTGTCAATAACAATCCCCTGCTCTGTTTTTTCGATTAAAGCACCAAGCTTTCCTTCTATTTACAGTTTCTATTCAATATGGAGTGAAGCAAAATCATTTTTGTTAGCGTATTCTAACAATCCAAGTTTTTGATTTTCTGTATCTTGTAATCACGAGAAACTCATAAATATGCACAAAATTGTATCATATTAAGTAAAAATATTAATTTAGATCAAAATTAATATTTTATCCCATAAAATAATGTGAATTAAATTATAAGTTTTTTATATGTAAACAACAATCATGTTTTGGATATGAAAATGCAAGATAGATAGAAAATATCTATTCTAACAGTACCTATTGAAGAAATAGTCAAAATGTATTACATTAGAATTATTTTGTAACACATTAAGAGGTAATAAAATGGCTGAGACGACATTTACCTTTCGCGTTGATGATGTATTGAAAAATGAATTTTCCAAAGCAGCAAAAGCGTGTGATAGATCTGGTGCACAATTGTTGCGAGATTATATGCGCGATATCGTAAAAGAACAAAAAGAAAGAAGTGCACACGATTTATGGTTTCGGGAACAGGTTCAATTAGGGATAAATTCTGCTAATGCAGGCGATATAATATCTTCTGAGGAAATCGAAGCAGAAGCAAAGGAATGGCGCTTAAAAATACAAAGTAAACTAGATAGATCAACTTTATGAAGCTAATTTGGACACAAGTAGCACGCGTTGACCGCAAAAAGATACGTGAATACATATCACAAAATAATCCTTCTGCTGCCTTAAAGTTTGATCAACTTTTATCTGAAAAGATAGAAAAACTCGTTAAGTTTTCTACTCTTGGTCGTTTAGGACGAGTTGTAAATACACGTGAATTTATTGTACATCCAAATTATATCATGATTTATGATATTTCAGATGGCGTTGTTCGTATTTTACGTGTGCTTCATACAAAGCAAAAATTCCCTTAATCAACTGTATTTTTATTTATTTGGTAATTGAAGCAAATTATTTTTTTAAATACTGCACTCTATATCAGTAAGTAATGATAAATTATTACTTTTCTAATATTGCGAGAATATGATTGCATGATCGCTTTGCACACCATTTAGTTTCTTACTCGTAAAAGTGACGATGATGTCTCTCGTTTTATTGTCAATGATACGAGCGTGGAAAAGCTTGGGGAACTCTTAAAAGAAAATCCCCGCGGTCTCTTGATGGTGCGTGATGAATTATCCGGTTTCTTAACAGATATGGAACGCAAGGAATATCAAACAGAGCGTGCCTTTTATTTGGAAGCTTTTAATGGAGATGGTCAATTTACTTATGACCGGATTGGGCGTGGAACCATTTTTATTCCTAATGCAACCGTTTCTATTATAGGGGGCATTCAACCCTCTCGCATTCTCCCCTTTATACGCAATGTTTTATATGGCAAAGGCAATGATGGTTTCTTACAACGCTTTCAAATGCTGGTCTTTCCCGATGAGACAAAAGATTGGAAATGGGTTGATAGACCTCCCAATCAAGAGGCATGGGAAACGTATGAAGGGGCATTTCGTTCTCTTTATGATAACCCCCTTGGTTCACCAGAATATCCGCTTGTGATGCGCTTTTCTGCTGAAGCTCAAGAGATCTTTCGTGAATGGATGCAAAAGATTTTTAAATAAGCCAAAGAGAATAAGCTTTCTGAAAGCTTACAAGCGCATCTTTTGAAAATGCCTAAGACCATAGTAAGTCTTGCATTGATTTTTGAATTAACTGAAGGGGGGCGTTTTGAAATCAATAAAGATGCCCTTCAAACAGCCTTGCGATGGGAAAAATATTTGTTCAGTCATGTCAAAAGGCTTTATGCGGCGGCGGATAGCTTAGCAACAGAGGGGGCAAAATTGATTGTCGAGCGTTGTAATCATTTACCCGATGTCTTTACTTTACGTGATATTCATCAAAGAAGTTGGACGCATTTAAAAGATAATCAAACCGTTAAGCAAGCTTTAGAGCTTTTATGTCGCTCCAATCATATTCGTCCAATAGCAAATGAAAATAGCTCTCAAAGCGGTCGCCCTACCATACGTTATGAATGGCATCCTTTCGTTAAAAACAACAGCATCAAACAATGAAGTCATTGTAATCTTTTGTTATCCTTAAAACCTTCAAAGATCTTATCGTACCAACAAAGGGTTTACGTAGTATCTTTGAGGGTTTTTGTTTTATCATTTTTTAAAGAAGAGACATAAAGAGGTTCTTTTAAATCTTGTGTCTAAAGATATCCAAAACACAACCTCTATGAGTTTTGAAGGGGTTTTGAGTTTTGAGGGTTGCTGCTATTATGTAAAAAAACGATAAAAAATAAAAACATTATATTTCAATGTGTTAATATTTTATAGACCTTAAAAAAACAACCTATATTGATAACACAACCTATAAATTCAACCAATAATATACGTTTTGAGGGGGTTTTGACGGTTTTTACACCTTCAAAACCTATAAGAAAAATTCGTAATAAAACTTATCAAAATACTCATTCTGATATTTTAAAGAACATAAGTGCATTTATCTTGATTAACCCGTGAAACGAATAGCAAATTTTACTACTTTGCTGATCTAACCATGCATCATAGGCTGTTGACAAACAACCTTTAAAAATCCCTTTTTGAAAAAAAATTCTGGTTTTGCAAGAATTTCACTTCATCTGACACTCGCTATTTATCCTAAATGGATTTAATAAGCTTCATTTTGATTCTTTTGAAGAGAATCGATCTTTAGAATATATTGTCATGGAGTCGTTCTTTATGTCTCACCCTCTTTATTCTGATAACAAACATGTCTCTTTACGCGCGCTCTTACAATCTTATCGTGAACAAGCGATATCAGAGCAAGAAAAGCAGGCTGCTTTTGAAAAGTTTGTCATTGCCTATTTGACGCAAGACCCGCTTCAATGCCAAGAATACGAAAAGGTTCAAACTTATAGAGAGGTCGCTGACGAAAAGGGATGGAAAGGAAGCGATACAGACACCGATATTGATTTAGTGGCTAAAATTCGTGATCAAGACGATTACGTTGCTATTCGCTGTCAATTTTATGAGACCAATCATCAGATTACCCAAGATGATATTGAAAGCTTTATCGCTATTTCTGGTAAAAAGAGATTTAAATACCGTCTGCTCATTGATAGTACAGAAAGAGATTTAAGCGAAAATGCCAATACCATGATTGAAGGGCAAGCGGTTCCGGTTTATCGGATTAATCTGTTTGATATGGACAATAGTCAAATCGATTGGGGTATTTTTGATAAGACGGGCAACATTGTTCTTTACGAGCAAAAGAAGAAAAAGCTTTTAGATCATCAGAAAGAAGCGCTCAAAGCGGTTTGTGAGGGTTTACAAGAAGCAGACCGTGGCAAGCTGATTATGGCATGTGGAACGGGCAAGACTTTCACCAGTTTGAAGATAGCTGAACACATAGCAGGAACTGGCAAGCATGTATTGTTTTTGGTCCCTTCTCTTGCCTTGATGTCACAAAGCATTCGTGAATGGACAGCCGATGCACAAGTGCCCTTGCGTTGCTTTGCGGTGTGTTCCGATAAGCAAATCGGCAAGCGTCGTAAAAACCAAGAGGATGATGGGGAAATATCGGCATCTGATTTAGCCCTCCCTGCGACAACCGATGCCTCTAGGCTTGTCGAGAAAGTAGGCAACGCTTCACCCCATGCGATGAGTGTTATTTTTGCGACCTATCAATCAATACAAGTCATTGTTGATGCACAAAAGGATCATGGTTTAGCAGCCTTTGATTTGATTATTTGTGATGAAGCGCATAGAACAACGGGGGCTTCATTAGGAACAGAGGACAATGAATCTGATTTTATCAAGGTTCATGATAACACTCTTATTCGAGGCAAGAAACGTCTCTATATGACGGCAACGCCTCGTATCTTTAGTAACCATGCCAAAAGGCGTGCTGATGAGGTTGATGCTGTTTTAGCCTCTATGGATAATGAAGCCATTTATGGAAAAGCGCTTTATACTTATAGCTTCACTGATGCGGTCAAGAATGAACTGTTAACCCCTTATAAGATTATTGTTTTGGGGGTTGATGAGGGGAAAATCAGTGAAACCATGGAGATGCCTACCACAAGTAAAGATTATGAACTTATTTTAGATTATAGAACAAAAATTGTTGGCTGTTATCAAGCTTTAACCAAACTGGATCTGAAAAATGATCTTGGAGATGATACGGCTCCCATGCGTCGTGCCTTGGCTTTTTGTAAAGATATCAAGACCTCTAAAAATATCCGTGATACCTTTCAAGGAAAAGGTGTTAAGAGGATTTTCAACAGACTTTATCAAAAACACCCCGATACGCCCCGTCTGATCTGTGAAATTGATCATATTGATGGGAAGGATGGTGCCAAAGAACGGTCAAGAAAACTGGATTGGTTGGAAGAAAATGTGGGGGAAAATCACTGTCGTGTGCTCACCAATGTAAGATGTTTGTCTGAGGGGGTGGATGTGCCTACCTTGGATGCGGTGATGTTTTTACACCCGCGTAAAAGCCAAGTCGATGTGATACAGGCGGTAGGACGTGTGATGCGGCGCGCGAAGGGCAAAAAAAGAGGTTATATCATTTTACCCGTTGGGGTCCCTGCTGGGATTGCCCCCGAAAAAGCTTTAAAGAACAATCCAAAATACAGTGTTGTTTGGCAAGTTCTCGATGCCCTGCTTTCTCATGATGAGAATTTTAGTAAAACGCTTAATCAGATGAATTTAGGACAAGATGTAAGCCCTATTTTAGAGATTATAACGGTTTCTCAAAATATGGATTTAGAGAATGTCACCACGGTTGTTGATGATATCCCTCTTCAAGCAAGACCAGAGCATGCAAGCGCAAGCAATGTCTCTCCAATTCGTAAATCACTTTCTACGCATAATGGTCAAACAAGCTTTAACTTTATGGCGGCATTCCCTCGCGCCCTTAAAACGGTTCTGATTAAAAGATCAACCCTTTCTGATTATTGGGGCATATGGGCGAACAATGTTGCTGAGATTGCACAAAACCATATCAATCATCTTAAAGATATTCTTTCTGATGAGAAAGGCAAAGCGCGGTGTGCTTTTGATGCGTTTCATAAGGAATTAAAGAGCAATTTAAATGACAGTATTACGCAAGATGAAGCGCTTGAGATGTTAGGACAACATCTTGTGACGCGTCCCGTGTTTGAAGCCTTGTTTGAGGGCAATGAATTTGTCCAGAACAATAGCATCTCACAAGCGATGGAAAGGATTTTAGCTGAGTTGGATAAAACCGATATCAAGCAAGAGTCTTTGGAACTCCAAGGGTTTTATAACAGTGTAAAATTCCGCGCCTCTGGGATTACCGAACCCCAAGCAAGACAGAACCTTATTATCAAACTCTATGAGGATTTCTTTTCCAAGGCATTTAAGAAAACCACGGATAGGCTTGGGATTGTTTATACGCCCGTTGAGGTTGTGGATTTTATCATTCATTCTGTTGATGATGTATTGCGTAATGAATTTGGAAAAAGCTTGGGGTCACGGGGTGTCTCTATTCTTGACCCTTTTACTGGAACGGGTACCTTTATTACAAGGCTTTTACAATCAGATCTCATCAAAACAGAGGATATGGAATATAAGTTCCGAAATGATATCCATGCCAATGAGATTGTTTTACTCGCCTATTACATAGCAGCGATTAACATTGAATCGACTTATCATAGTATCATGAAAGGTGAGTACATTCCCTTTAAGCATATTGGTTTGACCGATACGTTTCGGATGCTTGAAGAGAAGAATCTGCTACAAAAATTATTCAAAGAAAACAGTGAATATTTGGAACATCAAAAGAAACTGGATATCAAAGTTATCTTTGGTAATCCGCCTTATTCTTCTGGTCAAAAAAGTGAAAACGATAACGCAAAAAATACATCTTACCCCATATTAGATGATCATATTCGTAAAAAATATATATCGAATTCAACAAAAATAATAAATCGAAACAAACTTTATGATAGCTATGTACGAGCAATTTGCTGGGCTAGTGACCGTATAAAAGACTGTGGTGTGATTGGCTTTGTTTCTGGTTCTGGTTACATAGAAAAAACAGCAATGGACGGTTTACGAAAATCTTTAGCCAAAGAATTTACCAGTATTTATGTGCTTAATTTGCGGGGTGATCTTCGTAAAAATATGTTAAGCAATGGAGCTGCTCAAGAAGGTGAAAATGTTTTTGGCAATGGTAGTATGACGGGTATTGCTGTAACACTATTTATCAAAAATCCCAATGCTTTTGGACCTTGTAAAATTTACTATCATGACATTGGTGATAATTTTACGACTACAGAAAAGCTGGAGACACTGAAGTATTTTGGTAGTGTCAATGGCGTTACACGCGAACAAGGCTGGCAAATGATTACGCCAAATAAACATAGCGATTGGATTCATCAACGTGATGAAAGCTTTGAAGCATTTTTAGCTATAGGAGACAAAAAGGGTAATGATAAAAAGCTCTTTGAAAATTTTTCGTGTGGTATCTCAACTGGTCGTGATGCTTGGGCATATAACTCAAGCCGTAAGGTTTTAGGCAAGAATATGAGTAATATAATTGCCTTCTATAATAGCGAAGTGAAACGTTTTAACGATACCTATCCACATGCTGAACGTAAGTTACGTGTAAAAGTTGTAAATGATTTTGTTGATACAGATGAGAGAAAGATAAGTTGGAGCAGTACTCTCAAAGGAGCATTATTAAGAGGAAAAATTTCCGAATTTGAAAATATATGCCTTACACAAAGCCTTTATCGTCCTTTTATACAGCAATGGCTTTATTACAATAGCATCTTTAATGAATCAGTTTATCAAATGCCGCGTATATTCCCGATAGGAGAAACGGTAGAGAATAAAGTAATACAAATTACAGGCATAGGAGCAAGAAGCGGATTTTCTGCTCTTATGACTAAGGATTTGCCTAATTATCACTCAATGGATACTAGCCAATGTTTTCCACGCTATATTTACGAAGACACTGAATCTTTAAAAGATAAAAACAAGAAACAATCCCATTTATTTACAGAAGCAAGCGCAACAGTTGGTTTACAGAGGCATGATGCTATTACTGATGAAGGTCTAGACCATTTTAAAGCTGCTTATCCTAATGAAAAAATCACTAAAGATGATTTGTTCTATTATGTTTACGGTTTACTTCATTCAGAAGATTATCGTACACGTTATGCACATAATTTATGCAAAGAATTGCCTCGTATCCCTTGTGTAAAGAGTGCTGATGATTTTTGGAAATTTGTAACAGCAGGACGTGAACTAGGTTATTTGCACGTGAATTATGAAGATGTAGAGCCTTACCCCGTGACCTTTAAAAAAGGCAATCCAAAAGTTACAGAGATCTCTAATCCCGAAAAATTCTATTATGTAACTGAAATGAAATTCGCAAAAATTAAGAATAGTAAGGAAAAGGATAAATCCACTGTTATTTATAACAGCAATATCACAATAACAGATATCCCTCTTGAAGCTTATGAGTATATCGTCAATGGTAGACCCGCTCTTGAATGGGTTATGGGGCGTCAATGTGTTAAGACTGATAAAAAGAGTGGTATTGTTAATGATGCTAATCGCTATGCTGTTGAAACCATTGGCAACCCTGCCTACCCTCTAGAATTGTTTCAAAGGGTTATTACGGTAAGTTTAGAAACAATCAAAATTGTTAAGAATTTACCAAAATTAGAAATTAGAGAAACTGAATAACTTATAAAGCATGCTCACATACTGGGTATGATAAACGCATAAGGGGTGTAAGGTCTTATACCTATAGGTTCCTATACTCCCCTTTATACTCTATACCCCCTTTATACATTGCTTACATACAATCTTTAAAAGGATAATTTATCATGCGTTATCCTAAAAAGAAGAAACTTGCACTTTTAGATACTGTTATTTGGATTGCTTTAAGATTTATAAGAAACCCCATCTTAAATAGAGTTAGATTTTTTTACATTGCCTTTAAGAGATTATACCGTAATCTAAAATGAGTGCTTTATTGTTCTCAAAAGCTTTGTTTAAAGAGAGTTATATATATTCATTTTACTTATATAGGTTTTGTCGGTTCTTAAAACCCCCAAAACCCCTACAAAACCCCTTTTTATATATATTATAGATTGTATTTACGGATTGTATTTAATATAGGTTGTTTCTTTAAAACATTAACATATTGAAATATAATAACTTTTATTTCTAATTAAAAAAATAAAATAATACCTATAAAAAGCCCCCCCAAAACTCATAACCTAATGATCTTGATAGCATCTCTTATGAGTTACAAGCTATCTTTTTAAAAGCTTTAAAGGGTCATATGCTTTTCATAAGACACGTGTTAATCACTCACTAAAATGATCACTTTTGTCGGTTCAATTTACTGACAGATAACTGACAAATATATATTATTAATTGTATTTAAGGTTGTATTTTCGATATGGGTTGCATTTTAAAATGTTAACCTATTGAAATATAATGTTTTTAGTTTTTACGCATTTAAAAAAATAATAGAGGGTCTAAAAGGAACTGACAAAACTGACACAACTGACAAAAGCCTATTAAAAGGGATTTTGCTAATCTCTATAATGATCAATCTCTCTTTAGATATTTTCATAAGTGTTTTCATAACAGTCTATAAATCGCAATTATCCTATTTATCTTTTCTCTTATGAAAATGAAAAATGATGCGGTGGCTGTAAAGCATATAACGGTTATAAAGAATGCGTAAAAACAGTAGCTTTATTTGAATAAAGCAAAAATGCAAATGAATGCGTTGGTTATAAAGACCATCTCTATAAAAAGCTGTTAAGTTGCAAATGCGTTATAAACAAAATTCACAAAAAATTTTAAATTCATTTAGTGAAAAAACAGATAGGTTATAAGGATAAAAATACGCATTATGAGAGCGTTTCTAAATATTATAAATGTATAGATTCAAAATATAACGCAATCGTTTCAGAAAGCCCATAATATAGCTTTAAATATATATAAATATAAAAGAAGCAATTCATAAGCATAAGATATTATCAATACACAACGTATTTAAAAAAATATCAAAAAAGATAAAATATCATTTGACAATAAATACGTATTTTGTTATATAAATACTCAAGTGATAGAAACACTTAAACATCAAGCGGGTAGATTACGAAACAATCTTTCCCATCTTTTAAAATACTGACTGTCTTTTATGTTATGATTAGCATATAATGATTATGTCGGGTGTGGTTACACCATACAATACTCTTTATGAGAAAAGTGTAACGACGGACTGTTTGCCGTGTTTGTTAGCACCCGGCGCCCTTCTGGGCTGTCAATAACAATATTATTCAAACAGGTTTTAAATATGACAAATATATCAAAAAACGCCTCCGTTCTCTCTAACATTTCAAATGAAAGCGCATCTGTTAATAAACAAGAGCCTGCAAAAAAATACGAATTTATTGATGATGGTGAATATATCGATGGTCATTTCTTAACTCGAATTAGAGCTTTAAGAGATTTTGATGATGTCAAAAAAGGGGACTTAGGTGGCTATATTGAAAGTGAAGAGAATCTCTCTCATGAGGGTAATTGCTGGGTTTATAATAAAGCACGCGTCTTTCAAAATGCACGGGTTTTCGGAAATGCGAAAATCAAAAGCTTTTTTGTTGATGTCTATGGCAATGCTCAAATTTATGGGAATGCTATTTTTGAAGGAAGAACATTAAAGGACAATGCTAAACTTTCAGGCAATGCTCATGTTAGCAATGCCGTTGTAATTGAAGGTAATGCTAAAATTTATGATAACGCCCGCGTCACTGATCATGCTCATATTTGTGATGATGCCGTGGTTTGTGATGCTCTTATCTCAGGGAATTCTTATATTCATAGTAATGCCTCTCTAACTGCTAATGAAGATATTTGTGATGATGCATATCCAGAATTTGGTAGTGAAGATGATTATTATCGTGATGAATATTATGCTGATTGTGAATGGTATTATGACGATGATAATGACAGCGAATATGAAAATGATGCTGCGTAAATAACGCGCGGGCGCGGCAGGGGCGCCCCTCTTTAAAAATCTCATTCTAAAATTTAATCTTCTTTATAAAGGAATTGTGTTATGCAAAAAAAGTTTGCACTCACAAATGAAACGCGTGTATTTGGTAATCATACCCTTTATCGTATCCAAGCATTAAAAGACTTTTCTGATGTTAAAGCTGGTGCCTTGGGGGGCTTTATCGAAAAGGAAGATAACCTCTCTCATGATGGCAATTGCTGGGTCTATGATGATGCTCTTGTGTTTAAAAATGCTCACGTTTATGAAAACGCAAGGGTTTTTGGCAAGGCTGTCGCTTGTGGTCATATCTATGGTCATGCCCGCGTTTATGATAATGCTATCGCTGCTGGCTATATTTATGATAATGCGCATGTTTATGGCAATGCCGTTGTTTCTGATAATTCCCGTGTCTATGGCAATGCTCATGTGTATGGCAAGGCTATTATTTATGATAATGCCTATATTTATGACAATGCTAGGGTTTATGAAAACGCGCGTATAGCAAATGACGTGCATATTTTTGAAAATGCTCATATCCATGGCATTGCTGTTATTCGTGAAAATGTCGGCGGCTCTACTAAGGTTAAAACCTATATTGAACGTCTCTCTCCTTATGGCGAGTTAGAAATTGTCTGGGTTTAATCAATAAAGCAGCGGCGGGCGTTGTGGGGGCGCCTGCTTTCCAAGCCAATTTTCCATTTCAAATTTTATCAAACGTTTATCACATTAGATTGTGAGGGTATCTCTATGTGTAAAAATATGAATTAACTAGTGAAATCAAACAGATTAAAGATAGACTTACTAAGCAAATTACAAACCTTTATCGTATTCGGGCTTTAAGAGATTTTGATGATGTGAAGGCTGGTGATTTAGGCGGCTTTATTGAAGATGAAACTAACCTATCTCATGATGGCAATTGCTGGGTCTATGATGATGCTACTGTTTTTTGCAATGCCGTCGTTTCTGATCATGCTAAAGTACGCCATCTTTCTCAGGTGCGTGGGCATGTCTATGGCAATGCTGAGGTCTATGGAAAGGCTTTAATCACTCGATATGCTAAAGTTTATGACCATGCGTGTGTTTATGGCAATGCTCATGTTTGTGATCACACCATCATTTATAGCAATTCCCATATTTATCAACATGCGCGCGTTTCTCATGGTGTTTTGGTTCATGATCATGCCATGATCTATGGTCATTCAAAGGTTTCTGGCTCTGCTTGTATTTACAACGGTGCAAAAATTTATGGACAGGCTGTTATTAATTGCCATGCACAAATTCATGGCTCTGTTTATGGCAATGCTCATGTGAGTGGGCGTGCAAAAATTTATGGCTCTGTTTATGGCAATGCGAAAATCTCTGGTTTTGTACAGGTCTATGGGCGTGCCTATGGACGAGCAAAAATAGGTTTAAAAAGCCATGTAAGGGTCGTTGATCAAGATTATGAGGTTTATGAAAAGGATAATGTCGTCAAGATTGATAAATAGCATAAATAACAGGGCGTGGGGGGCGCCTGCTGTATCGGTATAAACGCATTATAAAATGCATTGCTATAAATATATCATAAAAGAGAGCATTCATAAAAGAAAGCCGTGTCAAGTGATATGACGCGGCTTTCAAATGTCTATCCTTATGAATCAACCCTAATCAAGGTGATGACACATATATACAAAACGTATTATATTACAAGTGCTCTATTAAAGATATGAAAACTTATCAAAAGGAATGTAAATGATGCGTATGATCTTTAATCACTCTTTTGAATGAGAAAGCCTATAAACGCTTTTTGTTAATCTCAAACGTATCAATCATAACGCCCTCATTTGTGAGGTGGTCTTTTGAAATAAAGCCCATGATCAAAATGCTTCTTTTAAAACGTTTCAATATACTGACTTTAAAGTTGAGTTGAGTAAATTGAAATAACTTACATTCTAAAATCAAAACGCTTTTTAGATTCATCTCAATACAATCAAAAGCAAATGCCTATTAGACTAATGTCTTTTTTAAAAACGTTCTTTTTACATTTGCAAACGTTGGCTTTTAAAAAAAGATCTCATAAAACAAATAAAACCGCTTTTATCAAACGCAAGGCTTTAAAAACTGTTATAAACATTAGTTTCAAACGTTTAAAAGTTCATTTAGAAAGGCTCTCATAAGCGTATTTTCACTTTTCATTAAATGTAACTTTTTACAAATAAGCTGGCTCAATTTTGAGTTGGCAAAATCAACTAGCTCAAATTCGAGCTCGTTATCTTTAGAATAGAGCATTCTTTAAACAATGTCGCTTTTGACTCAAAATTAAGTAAATCCTATGCCTTGTGATGTTATAACGATTTTGAATTTTACCTGCTTATCTTTGTCTAAAGAGATGCCCTCAAATTTGAGGAGACCTCATTTGGTTTCGTATTTTTAAACTATAACTTTTAAAATGTTTTTTAGTATCATGTTTAAGGTAAAATAGTCTTTTACTGCTATGGCATTATGCGCCTCCATTTTTTTATGGAAGCGAACAGTTCCGTTCTTCAAAACTAGCTATGCACTATATTCATTAAAAGGCTTTTCATTTCATAAGATATAACGTTTTGAATTTCATACTGTTGTGATGATAGGGTCTGTATAATGCCTGCCTATCGTTTTCTAAACTTTTAGACAGCATTTTAAAAGCGATCTTATCCTTAATCCTTTTATGCAATCTTTATAAATTAAACCTATAAGCTTATGACAGTTTCAAACGATTATTCCTTTGAAGGTTTAGCTCAAAAAAGAGCAAAACTCATACCATTCTTTAAACGTATGCAATTTATGTTATCGATAATTCCAAACGACTAAATTTTTAAACAATGTGATTTGTGCTGTGATAAAAACGTATCATAAAATTTATAAACTGTTATGAATGATATCTGCTTTTCATTTCATTGAATGCACCCATGCGTTATAATATTAGCATCATGATTTGCTTTTTATGGTCTATTCATACATGGCAGTCTTATATAAAAAATGGTCAAATGAATCATGCATAAAAAGATGGATTCTTAAGTGGATTCATATAAAATAATTTCACTCAACATATTGACTTTGTTGTATTTTTATGCATAATGTGAATTTTAATCCGTGGACGCCCACGTTTTGCATGTTTTTTTCTTTTAGTCATATTTTTTCAATCAGAATGGGACGCTATCATTAAGAGATGCGCTATAATCTTGAGTACCTGAGGCAATAGCATAACTTTGAGAAGTAATGGGTGAGGGGGTAGATTGCTCTTTCTTGGCATCAAGCAAATGCAACTCGCCTTTATATTGTGACAAGACAATCTCTGTTGTGTAACGATCATGATCGTTTTTATCTTGCCATTTACGGGTTTGTAATTTGCCTTCTACATAAACCTTTGAACCTTTACTGAGATACTGAAGAGCAATTTTTGCCAAATATGGATTAAAAACTACCACGGAATGCCATTCAGTTTTCTCTACTTTTTGGTGCGTGTTTTTATCCGTATAGCTTTCAGAAGTAGCCAACCTAAAATTGACTATTTCAGCTCCAGAATTCATTGTTTTGCTTTCGGGATCTGCCCCTAAATAGCCAATTAAGATCACTTTATTCAACATGTTTGTAAGTTCCATTTGGTTTGCATTTTATACACATAAAACCTTAGCATAATTTGTTTATTTTTTCAATTATTTCAAAAGGATATTATTAATTATTAACATATAACATTATGTTTTACGGCATACCTATACGATAAGGAGATCAAGGTAATTTATTTTGCTGTTTCTTTTCTATTTTCTTCATGAATTCCTTGAACTCTGTTAGATCTTTTTGTGAAAGGCACTTAAAATTTCTAACAAACGGGTTAGGCATTTCATGGTTAAGTAGATCAGAAGAGTTTATTGTAAAATTCTTGCGATAAATATCAGCTTCTTTTTTTAAGAGAGAAGCCATATCTTGATCTAAATCGTATAATTCTATGACCTTTTCTTCCATACCAACGGGCACAGATTTTTTGCCAATCTCGACAGAAGATAAAAACGCTACAGATATACCTAATTTCTCAGCCATATCTAATAGACGCTCTGCATGATCTATACGAATTTTACGTAAGGTTTTGCCAAATGGTGTAAGCATTTGATTAAAGCTCCTATTCACGCAATCAAGCTGCTTTGGAACTGCTACTGTCATGACACTCTTCACTAGGCTTGCCTATTCTCATGAATGAGATGGGTTTACCTCCCAATGCCTTGTTGCGCGTATTTTCAACAGCTATAAAAACTTTCTCAGCAGTGCCATAAAGCCTGCTTTCTAAATCGCGACAATACTGCACAAGATCAGCACAAGAGGGGACAAAGGTTGTTGACATGCCTTTGGCTTCTCCCCGTATAAGATTTTTAACAGCTTGCAACAAAGACCAGAGTGAAATGCCGTTAAGAGCAGCGATATAAGCCTTTGCACGTGCCTCTGGATTTGAAACTTTTTTCATTGTCAAACCGCTTTCAAGCATATCAAGAGCCTCAGCAATATCTTCAACAGACGCTTTCAAGGTAAGCAAGTTTTGGACTGTCTGATACACTCCGAAAGCTTGTTCCTCCAGTGCTGGTGTCAATTTCATGCCACTGATCAAGGTCCATGGACAATCCCTTGTTACACATCGTATCATCTGATCTGTAATGTTTTGAAGCGGATTCACTAAATCCTGCTTTACGGATAAGATTACGGATTGTTTCTCCGGTACCACCACAAGTTCTTTGATCTTTTGAAAAGTTTCCATTGTTTCCACCATTGTTGTTCGTGTTTTTTGTTTTTTCTAAATCCTCGATAGCCTTGCGTACCCAGTTACGCCACGTTGCTTGCCAATCGATTTTGGTTGCATTTGCTCCAGCTTTTGAATGCCAGTAATCTCGAAACTTTGCGATTTCGACTTTGATACGCTCTGGAGGCAAGCCCTCTGCAAGTGCAAAATCGTAATCGGGTTCGAAATCATCCGGTAATCGACAACCCCGATTAGCTTTTGACCGCTTGGCTTTTTCCGGAACGTTTTCTTGCTCGTGAATGGGAGATTGGTTTTCTACACCCGTTTCGATTTGCTCTGATTGGCTCTCAACAGCATCAACCTCGATTGGCTCGTGAACCAAATCGGTTGTTTCTAAATTTTCAGAACCAATTTCTTTTTTCGCTAAAACGATAGTTTTAGTTTTTTTATTATATATGTTATTGTTATTGTACCCTCTTGAAGAATCTTCTTGATTTTTATGTTTCCTCGTATTGGCTGCTTTCTGCGCTCTTTCTGCAAACTTATTTAAAGTTTCATCCGAATTTTTTAATTCTTCTTCAACATCTGAACTCCACAAACGACCATCTTCTAAACAGATAATGTGTCCAGATCTAAATAAATAATCTAATGCCTTTTGAAACCTTTTTACTGAACAGCAAGTAAAATGAGATAATATTTGCGCATCATTGAAAAGAGGTTCTCTGATACGCAACATTTGCAATCGCAACCGCATATAAACATTGCCTTCAATCGCAGGCAAATGTGCAAGATCAAGTAACCACTTGTCTGCAAAAAGCCTTGTCTATGGTATTTTACTGGACATGCATACCCCCTTCTTTCGTTAAATATAAAATTGCCAAAGCATCTGCTTCATTATCATCACAAGGCGCGTGACCTTTTGCACGCATTGTCTTAATCATTTCTTCTTTTGACGCATTCCCTTTTCCTGTCGTCGCTTTCTTAATCGTACCAACGGGAATGCCTTCATACGGTATCTGATGATGTTCACACCAAGCTGTTAGAGTTGCTAGAAAGCCCCCATAAACATGAGAAGCGTCTGTACCCACATGCCGACGTACCTCTTCAAAATACACCGCATCAATTTCATCAACAGACCTCTTTAGTTCAGAAAGCCATTTCTTAAAGCGCAGATAACGCATACCTCCGCCTTCAAAACGGCGTGATTGAAAATGTTCTGTATCACTTGTGATAAAACCATCTGCATCACAAAGCGCCCAGCCAGTCTTAGTCCCTAGATCAAGACAGAGAATGGTTTGTGCATGAGTGATCATAATCCCCCCTTAGGCTCTACGTATTTATATGCGTGCTGTGACAGAGCGCGTAATCATAAGTTTAAAAAATGGTCTAACTCAACTCAGACACACACTGCACGCATCACTTATTAATTTGATTTCTTCTTTTCTTTTTTCGATGAGGTCATCCCTTAAAAGATCAAGATTACTTTTGACTAAAGCTGTAAACAAAAGCAGCTCATTTAAGCGATAAAAAGATGACAACTCTTGAGAAAAATGATTATCAAACCAAGCTGTAAAAATTTGCGTAAAGACAGATGAAAACCATTGTTTAAAATCATCGTACGGCGATAACGGAAAATATTTTTTATCATCACGCGCAAAGATACTATGCAGTATATAGACAAGACAACCATTTGATAAGGGATCTATGCGTGTTTCAAAACATGTATCTTGAGGCGAACGGACACCATAATATATGTCTTCCCGCCCAATCTTATTAACAAGATCGATCAACTGAACTTTGCTTATAGAGATCTGTGGTTCATTTATCATCTATGATCTTTCTTCTTTAAGAGTGTGAATATCGTCTGTTTTGAAAAAATGTTTTTGAAAAAAAACTCGCAATGATTCATTGTTAATTAACAATCCTCATTTTTGGTTCAGATGACGCAAGAATTAAAAAACTTCTCCTGCAAAAACAAAATCGATCAATCTTGGTTCTTCTTTTTTGTTGATTAACTCAATGAGTTTATTATTTAATTTATCAATTAGCTCCATTTGTGAAGCCAGCTTTAATCTTTGTTCATACAGTGTCTTATTTTTTTGCTTAATTAAAGTGGATAGGTTTTCAAGTACTACTTGCTGTTGTTCAATTGACTTATCTCGCTCTGCAAGAGTGGCTTCATGCCATCTCATCCAACTATCAAATTTTGACTTATGCCATTCTTCTCGTTTTTTAAGAATTGTTGTGTGAGTTTCGTGTCGTTTCACAAGATCTTCTATGCTACAATCACGATCCGGTATCCGTCTAAATTCTTTCACCAATCTATCTCCATTCTTCATTTTCGTATTACAACCTATTAATCTACAAAACTGGGTGTAGATCTTCTTCAATATTCCGTTTCTCATGATCTTTCTTCTTTAAGAGTGTGAATTATGCTGTGGGTGTTTGTTATCAGCTGTAGTAAGTGGCACGCCCACCTCTTCAAGAGAGGGGCGTGGGTATAAATCGACATACCAGTCAACGGGACGAACAACACCATTGGTTGTCTTTTCAATCTTTAAGACAATTTCAGGCTCAGGAAACCGCAAGCCGCGTAAATACCTGTTAATCGTACTCTGTGCTACGCCAACTTGCTTCCCAAATTCGGCTTGAGATAGTTTATTTCGTGTGAGATATGATTTCAATTTTTCCATAATTCAAATAAATACCATAAAAGACTGTTTTAGTCAATAAAAAATACCTTTATGGACTTTGTTAAATAAGCAGTCTTGGTGTAAGGTCTAGAGCATGCATATAATTAAAAAATTGAGGAAAGATTTGGGACTCACACAGGTGAAATTGGCTGAAAAAGCTGGTACCACGCAACCTCAAATAAAACGGCTTGAAAAAGGTGAGCGAAAATTAACCAAAGAGTGGGCGGAAAAGTTAGCACCACATCTTGGTGTAAAGCCGTTTAATCTTCTTTTCCCAGAAAACGAGGAAATACATCCCATATCTAATGCTATTGGAATGATACCGGTGATAGGAAAAGTTGCTGCTAGCTCGTGGATGTCGGTCGAAGATATGGATTTTGGATTTGATGACATAGAATATGTACCCAGCACCTCGAAATACCCAGCTCACTTTCAATTTGCTTTAAAAATCGAGGGCAACTGCCTTAACAAAATTGCTCGTGATGGTGATCAACTTATTTGCGTAGACATAATAAAAGCCGGTATTAATGTGGAACCTAACGATCTCGTGATAGTTGAACGCAGCCGATTCAATGGTCAAATGATTGAGCGTACAGCTAAACGTATACGTCAAACTATTAGTGGATTTGAACTATGGCCTGAAAGTACTGAACCCAATCATCAAGAACCTATCAAAATAAATGGGGCAACTGATGGAGAGGAGATTCGTGTAGTTGGGAAAGTTCTTTGGATTTTAAGAAAACCCTGAAAGCACAAGGAGAAGCGGGAATGGGGACAGTAGACGAGAGCTTAAAAATAATAGCTGATAAAGTCAAAAATCATTCAGATACTATGTTAACTGAAGAAGCGGTCAAAACAGCGGTCGTTTTACCGTTTCTGCGCGCACTTGGGTATGATATTTTCGATCCACTTGAAGTCATTCCCGAGTTTACTGCTGATGCCGTTGGTAAAAAAGGTGAAAAAGTTGACTATGCTATCCGTATAGACGGTGAGATACGTATTCTTTTTGAGTGCAAACCGATATCTTGCGAATTGAGTTCAAAGCATTTAAGTCAATTATATCGATACTTTAGTGTAACGAATGCTAAATTCGCGATTTTGACAAATGGTCGATTTTTTCATTTTTACACAGATCTTGATGCTGCAAACAAGCTCGATAATAGGCCATTCCTTACTTTTGATGTAATAGAATACAATACTGTGGTACTTACAGAGCTTAAAAAGTTTGAACGCTCAGCATTTAATATTGAAAATATATTGGTGACAGCCGAGCAGCTCAAATATGTATCTGGAATAAAACAAAACATCCAAAAAGAAATAGAAAATCCGTCCGAAGGTTTTGTTCGTGTTGCTTGTGCGGATGTTTATGAAGGGCGCCTGACTGCTAATGTCTTAGAAATGCTCACAGGTGTTACTAAAAATGCGTTTCGCGAAGTAATATCTGATGCGGTAAAAAGTCGGCTTTCTAGCGCTTTACAAACAACAACTGAAACCGACAAGCAAGATAATATTGCTACATCTATTGGTAATGAACATGCCAGAATAACGACCGAAGAGGAAGTTGAAGGCTTCATGATTGTCAAGGCAATTGCGCGTGAAGTTATTTCTGCCGACCGTATTGTTATCAGAGATGCAAAGTCGTACTGCGCCATTTTAATTGACAATAATAACAGAAAGCCGTTGGTTCGACTGCACTTTAACAGAAAACGTAAGCAACTAGCCCTTTTCGATACTGATATTGATGAAAAAGTCGGTATTGAAACGCTAGATAATATTTATGATTTTGCAGACAGAATAAGAGAAACAGCAAAAAAATATTTATAAGATATTCTAACAACCTATGTATGCCCCGCTGAAGCGGGGTTTTTTGTTCGTCCGCAGTTTTGATAAAAAAACTACGGCGTTATCTACCCATCGATTGGCTCTGTCTGCACACTGCTCCAATTTTTCCTGCATATAAATTTCAAATACAGCTAACTGATTTATTTTTTTACGGGATACTAGGAAGTATCATGCCTCTACACTGAACGCTACAATACCCAAACCGATTCGTAATAAATATTAAAGTTCATTTATAAAAAAACCATTTTAGCATAAAATGACTTGACCATAATAATCCTTTACGGCATACTCCTCTATAACAACATATCACGAAGAAGCAAAAGCCGATCTGGTGTAGATTAAATTACATTAACACGAACAATCGCCAAGAGGCGTTAGGGAGGAAAAATTATGGATAAGCCAATTCTTATAAATTCTGATGAAATCTTATTAGTTGCCTACGATAAAGAGCAATACATTGCAGAGTCTGGACCACTTGATGCAAGCCAAGCTTTAAGCATTGTTGATGAGGTAGATGATGCAATCCAAATCTTTCGCATCAATCCTTCTGAGAAGAGTTGTGAAGATATCTCTGAAGATATTGCAGAAGCATATGTAGAAGCAAATATTGAAGATCTCTATGAGGATAGTGAGGTTCATTACTTTGTACGCGAAAGTGATGTTTACAATAGACTTTTAGACGAGATCGCAGAAGAAAAATATAATGATGAGGTCTACGGTACTTACGAACAACAACACCGTTTGCGTCCTTGTGATGTGCTTTAAAAATTCTAAAGGGCGTTTTTAAGAGCGCCCCCTTTTTCCCATCAATCCCAGCCAATATGAGGTCCGTAATGGAAAAGCTAATTGCTATCCAGCAAAATACAAATAAACACGAAACAATTCCCACCATGTCTAGCATTGAAATTGCAGAGTTATGCGGTAAAAGACATGGCCATGTAATGCGAGATATTCGTAAACTATTTAGCGAACTTAAAATCGACCTGAGTAATTTTGCTGGATTATACAAAGATTCAACAGGTCGTACTCTTCCTTGTTACCATCTTCCTAAACGTGAATCTCTTATTGTCATTTTAGGTTACAACACCGTGTTACGCGCAAAAATCATAGATTATTGGAAAAAATTAGAAGAGCAAGAAGCTAATCCTCAAATCGATTTTTCGAGCCCTGAAATACGAGCAGCTATCATGATGCATCTTAAAAATAAAATTAAACAGACGGCATAGGAGTTCATCATGAACACTCTCATAGAGATTAAAGAACAAATCATTGATCAGGAAATAGTTCAGACAGTAAATGCACGTGATCTGCATGCATTCTTAGAGGCAAAACGTGACTTTTCAAATTGGATTAAGGACCGTATTACCAGATACAATTTTATAGAAGGACAAGACTTTGTAAAAACACAAGATTTGCGGTCGCCAAATTTGGCGAGCGCAAAATCTAGGGCTGTTATCGCGATTAACTACTATCTCACACTCGATAGAGCCAAAGAACTTTCTATGCTTGAGAACAATCAGAAAGGGAGAGAAGCCCGTTTATACTTTATCGAATGTGAAAAGCGTGTAAAGCAAGCAGTAACACCACAAATCGACTATTCAAGTCCAAAGGCTATGATTGGCTTTTTGAATTACCTACAAGGTCAAATAGATCAAAAAGACACTATCATTGAAGATTTAACACCAAAAGCCATGGCTCTTGAAAGCTTACAGCGCCATGATGGGCTCTTTGGTCTTACAGAAGCTGCTAAAATACTCGAGATGCAACCAAAACAATTCATTCAATTTTTACAGCAAAAAGGGTGGATTTACAGACGTGCAGCGGGTGGAAATTTGCTACCGTATCAAGACAAAATCCAAAAGCAACTTATGGATTGTCCAACCATCACGCTTCAAACTTCGAGTGGAATAGAAAAAGTCATTCCTTGCGCAAAAATCACAGCAAAAGGCATTGGTGTGTTGTCTCAAGAACTTAAACGACAAAGCATACATTAAGAGGAGGCTATCATGATAAAAAAGAAATATAAACTCACTGATGAAACAATCAAAGTTGATGGAACAACGCTTTATCGCATACGCGCCTTAAAAGATTTTGATGATGTCAAAGAAGGCGACCTTGGTGGCTTTGTCGAGAGTGAATGGAATCTTAGCCATGATGATAATTGCTGGGTTGGAGGCAATGCTTGTATTTATCAAAATGCATATATCTCTGAAAATGCCAAGGTTTATGATGATGCCGAAGTTTATAATAACGCAAAAGTTCGTGGTAATGCCATAGTAGCCGGCGATACAGCATTTTATGGAAGTGACGCTATTTTAAGGTAGGGGGATAAATCATGGAAAAGAAATACGAACTTACAGATGAGAAAGCTGAGTTTAAAGGGGTAACTCTTCACCGTATCCGAGCTTTAAGAGACTTTGGAGTTATTAAAAAAGGTAATTTAGGCGGCTTTATAGAACATGAAAACAACCTATCGCATCATGGTAATTGCTGGGTGGGTGGTGAGGCAAAAATTTATGACAATGCCAAGGTTTTTGGTAATGCTAAGGTTTATGGCAATGCCCGTGTTAGTGGTTTTTCTCATGTTTTTGACAAAGCGCGTGTTTATGGTGAAGCTTATATTGATGGCATTTCTGATATTTACGAAAACGCATGCGTTTTTGGTAGTGCATCTGTTACCGGAGAAGCCAATATTTTTGGTAATGCGCAGATCTTTGGACATGCTCGTGTTTTTGCCAGTGCACAAATCTACGGAAATGCAAGCGTTTATGATACGGCATTTATCAGTGGAAAAGCTAAAATTTATGGAAACGCTAAAATTTATGACTGCCCACTTATTTCTATCAGAGCAAAAGTTGGGGGAGATGCCGTCATATGTGGTGATGCATTTATTCAAGGAAACACAGAAATCATCAATGATGAAATTGTTTCAACCGGTGAGAGGCAATAAACCATGGTGAAAAAATACGAACTTACTGATGAGACAACTTGGATATACGGAAATAAGTTAACTTATCGCATTCGTGCATTGAGAGATTTTGGAGATGTAAAGGCTGGTGATTTAGGTGGTTTTGTAGAGCACGAAAGAAACCTCTCGCATAATGGAAATTGTTGGGTTCGTGGTTTGTCCGCTGTTTATGATGATGCTGTAGTTTGTGATAATGCGATAATTGATGTTGCATCGCAAGTTAGTAAAAATGCCAAGGTTTTTGGAAATGCGCAGGTTACCAATGGTGCTAAAGTTTCTGATAATGCACGTATCTACGACAACGCATGTGTTTCCGGTACAGTGATTTATGAAAATGCTCAGATTTATGGAAATGCAAAAGTTGGCGGTGATGCACACATTTACGGAAATGCAAAAATTTACGGTAATGCGGATTTAGATTATGACGATTGGATTGGCGGCAATAGCAGAATATCCACTGGAGAAAAAGCATGGTGAAAAAATACGAACTTACTGATGAAATAGATGAAATTTATTTGCGTAAGGTTTATCGCATTCGCGCATTACGAGACTTTAGAAATGTTAAAAAAGGTGACCTAGGCGGCTTTGTAGAAAAAGAAGAAAACCTGAGTCATGAAGGAGACTGTTGGATTTGGTATAAAGCTAAAGTTAGTCATGACGCTAAGGTTTTTGGTAATGCACAGATATTTGAAAATGCAACAATTACAGATAATGCGTGTGTTTACGACAATGCGAAGGTTTGTGGAGAGGCTAGTGTTGAATATAATGCGCAGATTTTTGACAATGCACTGGTTTACGACAAAGCTCGAGTTTTTGGTTTTGTTTATGGCAATGCCCGTGTTTATGGCAAGGCTGTTATATGTGATAACGCACGCATTTTTGGAGATATTAGAATTCTAGACGACGCATATGTTTCCAATCAAGTAAATATTTCTGGTAATTTTGAAATTCGTGGAAAAACTCTAATGGTTCCTAGAAGTGAACACTTAGTGGACTACGTAGGACGTTTCTAACCAAACCAAACAACTTTTAACACAAGCGTGATTCACGCCACGGGTGAATTGCGCTCCAATGGAGGAAAGCAAAATGAATGAACTAAATACGAACTTAACAGAAGTAAACAAAACAAACGATTGTGAAATCAAACCTACAGCTATGGAACTTATTTTAGAAAGAGCTTTAGAAAATGATGTTAATCTGGACCGTCTCAAGAGCCTTCTCGAATTACGAGAAAAGGAGATAGAACGACAAGAGCGCCAAAACTTTGTTCGTGATCTTTCTGCTATGCAAACGGAATATAAAAATATCGAACAAAACGCCCTTAATACACATACTAAAAGCACCTATACAACGCTTGATAAATACATTGATGCAATCAAAGAACCTCTTGCAAAACATCACTTTGCTTTATTCTCTCGTATCAAAGAGCAGAGTTCAAATGACATAACTGTAGAAATGACTTTAAAGCATATATCGGGCAATGAAATATCAACACAAGGAAAATTTCCTGTTGACGCTACTGGAAGTAAAAACAACGTACAAGCGGTTGGTTCTACTATAAGCTACGCACGTCGATATCTCTTAGGTATGCTTCTTAATGTAACCAGTGATGAAGATGATATAGATGGCAACACGCTTATAGCAGGTGTCACACCGGAACAGATGAATGAAATCAAAGAATTAATGGAACAGACACAAGCAAAGGAAAGCGATATTCTTTCTTTTATAGGCGTAAAAAATCTCACACAGATGTCTTATAAACAAGCCCAAACTGTTTTGTTTGCTTTGAAAAAAAAGCAACGCTCACAAATGAATAAAGCACAACAAGAGCAACAAACGGCGGTGTGAAATGGAACAAAGAACAGCAGAGTGGTTTCAAGCCCGTTTAGGAAAAGTCACCGCTTCAAACATTTATAACGTACTCAGTAAAACAGCAAAGGGAACCCCTACAAACAAATATGAAGACTATAAAATTAAACTCATTACAGAGCGTTTAACAGAAGAAGTAAGCCAATTTTATACAACGCCTGCTATGCAATGGGGCATTGAACATGAAGAAGATGCCCTAAAAGAATATGCATTCATTTATGATACAGAGATCATAGGGTGTGGTTTTATCCAACACCCCACAATCAAAATGGCTGGTGCTAGTCCTGATGGGTTTGTTGGTGATGACGGTTTAGTTGAAGTCAAATGCCCACAATCCCCAAACCATTTACGCTTCTTTATAGATGACAATATAAAGCCTGAATATCGTGCGCAAATGCAATTCCAAATGGCTTGTACGGGGCGAAAATGGTGTGATTTTATCAGTTATGACCCACGTTTTACGAGGCAATCAACATACTTGCGTATGAAAATCAAACGCATCCACCGTGATGAAGAACAAATTGAACAGATTAATCAAGCGGTCGAAGTCTTTTTAGCAGAAATAGAACAAGAGATGCAAAAGATTTTGACAAAAGCCGCTTAACGTTATGGGGGTGCTCTCTCCTCCCAGCACCCCCACCCATTTAAGTAATAAGTAATATAAAAATAGAAAGGTAATGAGATGATATTTGATGATGGCGATAGATATGTAACAACCCGTGAATGTGCACAGCTTTTTAGTGTATCAACCACAACGATTCGCAATTGGGTGCTTCAAGGGGAGTTTCCGCAACCCTATAAGCTAGGAAGAGCCGTAAGATGGAGAAAAAAGGAGATCTTAGCCTTTACTCCAAAGAAAAATAGGGAACAAATAACAACAAATTAAGTAAAATTGTATAAACCACAAGAGGTGGTCTAAAAGGTGGTCTGAAAAACAGCGAATCAAATAAAAAATTATATATTTCAATATGTTAAGCACGAGAGAGTGGTGCCCAGACGCGGATTCGAACCACGGACACGCGGATTTTCAGTCCGCTGCTCTACCTACTGAGCTATCTGGGCATGCTTCATAAAAAAATATAGAGCGTGTGCGGTTATAACATTAAAATTTTCTCTGTCCAGTCATCAAAAGAAAAATAATTGATTTTTTAATCAGTTTGTCTCCCTATTCCGGAGAGGTATCAATAAATCCTTATCATAAAATAAACTTGATAGGTATATCGTGATACGTTAGGGTATCGTTATCAGAATGCTATCTTGTCGTGGTGATGATACGAAAAAAATAAAAGAATCAATTGGAGGCATGATTTAGAAAGATTTTTTTACAAAGTTTCCGTGATTTTTAAGCCTACGAAATAATAGAAAACATTTTTGATTTTTTCTAAAAAGACTTTTGATTAGTCTTTATAACAATTTGTTTTTCTTTATAAAGGAAGCAAAACATCTAAAAGGGGAGAAGTAATGTTACAAAAACCAAGCAGTCGTCCCAAGAATACTAATTTCTCTTCAGGTCCTTGTAGCAAGCGGCCTGGTTGGACTTTTGATGTTCTTAAAAATGCATTAGTTGGGCGTTCACATAGATCGAGAGAAGCAGAATTAAAACTTGCTGAAGTTGTTAATTTAACCCGTGAAATTCTTGAGGTTCCTTCTGATCATCGTATAGGAATTATGCCAGGTTCAGATACCGGTGCTGTTGAAGCTTCTCTATGGTCTTTATTAGGTGAGCGTGGCATTGATATGGCAGCGTGGGAAAGTTTTGGATTTGGGTGGAATAAAGATGTTGTCGAGCAATTAAAACTTTCTGATGTGCGCCGTTTTGAAGCCCCATATGGTGAAATACCAGATTTGACCCAACTTAATTTTGAGCGTGATGTTGTTTTTACATGGAATGGGACAACTTCTGGTGTGCGTATTCCTAATGCAGATTTCATTCCGGATAAGCGGGCAGGATTGACTATTTGTGATGCAACATCAGCAGCTTTTGCGCAATATCTTGATTTTTCAAAATTGGATGTTGTTACTTTTTCGTGGCAAAAAGTTTTGGGAGGTGAAGCAGCACATGGTATGGTGATTTTAAGTCCTCGTGCTGTTGAGAGGCTTGAGAATCATGTTCCGGCTTGGCCTATGCCTCAACTTTTCTGTATGACAAAAAATGGAAAATTGAATGAAGATATTTTTAAAGGAAAGATAATCAATACGCCTTCTATGCTTTGTGTTGAGGATTTTCTTGATGGGTTGAAGTGGGCAAAGTCTCTAGGAGGTGCAGCGGCATTAAGAGCACGGGTTGAGAAGAACTTTTCTGTAATTGATGCTTTTGTTCGTAAAACACCATGGTTAGAATATTTGGCAAAAGATCCTGAAGTGCGTTCTAACACATCTATTTGTTTAGATATTGTGGATCCAGTGATTACTGCTTTAGATACTGAAAAGAGAGTATCTTTTATAAAAGCGGTTGTAAATCGTCTTGATGAGGAAGGTGTTGCTTATGATATTGGTTCGTATCGTGATGCTCCTCCTGGGCTGCGAATTTGGACGGGTATAACAATTGAGGCTTCCGATCTTGAAATTTTAACACAATGGCTTGAATGGGCGTTCCAAGTTGAAAAAGCACAGCTTTAAATAATGACTGGTATTTTTACAACGCGTTTTTAAACAGAAAAAGGATACGAGAGATTATGATGATCTTTCGTATTCTTGTATCAGACAAACAACTTCTAAATAATTGATATGAATTGTAAAAGATTAAGAGGGAAAATGAATGCTTTGTCAGGTGTTGGGTAAAGAATAAAAGCTCTAATTTTTTTACTTTTTGTGGCAAAAATGACAGCTTCAGAATATAGGGGTATTTGTTTATCTTTATTATCATAAATGAAAAAATTTAATTTCTTGAAGATTGAGAAAAATCTGAAATGAGGAGTCGCACTTGCTCTAAGGTTTCGTTATAAAGAAGTATTTGTTTTTGAATGCTGGTTTTTTTGACCAAACATGACGGAGAAAGTTATGGCCAATGTAGTTGTTGTCGGTACACAATGGGGTGATGAAGGTAAAGGTAAAATTGTAGATTGGTTGTCTGAGCGCGCAGATATCGTGGTGAGATATCAGGGGGGGCATAATGCTGGCCACACATTGGTTATTGATGGAGTGAGTTATAAATTATCACTTTTACCGTCTGGTTTAGTTCGTGGGAAGTTATCAATCATTGGTAACGGTGTTGTTGTTGATCCTCATCATTTTGTTGCAGAATTAAAAAAACTATGTGATCAAGGTGTAAAAATTACACCAGAAATTTTACGGATTGCTGAAAACGCTCCCTTAATTCTTTCTTTGCATCGTGATCTTGATGCAATTCGAGAAAGTGGTTTATCGGGTTTAAAGATTGGGACAACGAAGCGTGGTATTGGGCCGGCTTATGAAGATAAGGTGGGACGTCGTGCGATCCGAGTGATGGATTTAGCAGAAAAAGATACGCTTATGGCTAAGATTGAGCGGCTTTTGAGGCATCATAATGCTTTGCGTCGTGGGATGGGTGTTGCAGAGATTGATTCTCAAGCGCTTTATGATGAATTGATGCAAGTTGCAGATAAAATTCTGCCCTTTATGGATTGTACGTGGCGTCTTTTAGATGAAGGTTATCGGGAGGGAAAGCACATTCTTTTTGAAGGGGCGCAGGGTGCTTTACTCGATAATGATTTTGGAACTTATCCTTATGTAACATCATCGAATACAGTTGCTGGGCAGGCATGTACAGGATCTGGGATGGGACCTGGAGTCATTCATTATGTTTTGGGTATTGCAAAAGCTTATACCACACGTGTTGGAGAAGGGCCGTTTCCGACAGAGCAGATAAATGATATTGGTGAATTTCTTGGGACACGTGGGCATGAATTTGGTGTTGTAACGGGGAGAAAGCGTCGATGTGGTTGGTTTGATGCAGTTTTAGTTCGTCAGATGGTAGCAATTTGTGGCGTTCAGGGTATAGCATTGACAAAACTTGATGTTCTGGATGGTTTAGATGAAATAAAAATCTGTATTGGTTATGAGCTTGATGGTAGAAAGATTGATTATTTACCTTCTTCCATGGGAGCTCAAGCCCGTGTAAAGCCTATTTATGAAACATTAGAAGGTTGGAAGGCAAAAACAGCACATACATTGAGATGGGAAGATTTACCAGTGCAGGCTGTTAAATATATACGCTATATCGAAGAACTGATTAATACAAAAGTGGCTTTATTATCCACGAGTCCAGAACGTGAAGATACTATTCTCATTACAGATCCCTTTGCAAATTGATTATTGTTTTTAGTTTTCCATATAGCTTTTTATTCATTTCTGTATCTTTTAACAAAGAGCGTTTTTAAGAGCGCGTGAGAGAAAGGTGTAAAATAACATTGTTTATTTTTCGTATTCATTTTACATTATTACGATAGTTGCACCAATATAAATGACAATTGATTTATGAGGCTAAAAGGTGTTTTGGCTTTAGGGCTGGGGTTTCTTTTCTCAGTTTAAGAGAGATTATAGAGGAAATGGTAGATTTCATTGGAATCTTAAAAAAGGCAATTAATGCGCAAAATAATGTTACACCACAAGTGCGTCAGCGGATTTATAAACGGGCTACCGAAACATTAGAACATCAATTTTTAACAGCGAAAATACCGCAAGCAATAGCAGATGAACAAAGAAGGATTCTTCAAAGTGCTATTACGACTGTTGAAGAAGAATATTTAGAAGTCGAAAAGAGGTTGCTTTCTTCAGCTATGGGGTGGAATCCCAAAGATATAAATGAAGATAAAAGATATATAAAAGAGGTTATCTTACCAAAAAATAATGAATTTTCAGTGGTAAGCACAAAAAGCAAGCAGGATTTTGTTAAAATCTCAAAGGATAACGAAGTACTTAATGAGCCTTGTGTATCAGATATGCCAGAGGCGGAGCCTGTTAATATGCAGGCTTATTTGCCTTCTGAGCATGTTAATCGCTGTGCGTTAAAGGTGTCTCCTTCACAAGAAGATAATCCGCATATTGTTTCGCATATTTTTTCTCAAGCTTTACGTCGTGCTAATAAATCATTGGTGCAAAGGCGTATTGTGATAAGTGCTATTTCTGTTGTGAGTTTTGTTGTTTTAACTGTTGGTATTTTTTTTATTGGGGGGCGTGTATTTGTATCAAATGATCATCAGTTGTTAGGAGAAACTCTTCAAGCTTCTCAGGGGGTACCAAAGGCACTTTCGGTTAAGAGAAAGTTAACACAACGCTTATTAGAGGATGGGAGTGAAGTTGATGTTGGTTTAAAACAAGCGGCAGATTCTTACGATGAAGAAGGAATCTCAAAAGTTGTTGCCAAAAATTTGCAATCGCTTGAAAAATCAGGCGAAGCTGTTTTTTATCAAGCACGTACAAATTATGATGCAGAAAAGGTAGCAACGGGAAGCGCTCGCTGGACGCTTATAAGGGAATCTCATGTAAAGGGGGCTTCAGAAGAAATGGCTATACAAGGTGATATAACAATTCCCGATGAAGGGCTATCATTACGGTTAATTTTACGTCGTAATGCTGATCGGTCATTTCCTGCTGCATATATTATGGACCTTATTTTTATTCTTTCTGATAAATTTTCAGGCAAAGCTATAAGCAATGTTCAAGCATTAACCTTTAAAGCAAGTGAACAATCCATTGGGCAGGCGTTAACAAGAACTATTTCTGCAAAAATTAACGATGATTTTTTTCTTGTTGCATTGAGTGGTAATCATCCATTTCTAGACAGAAATTTACAATTAATGCGAGAATTAAATTGGATACGTTTGGTTTTAACAGATAAAAATGGACGTATAAATGAATTAACCTTTGCAAAAGGACCAACAGGTGAATCTATCTTTAATGAAGTTATTGGACAATGGCTTGCACAACAAGATAAGTTAACAGTTCTTGGTCAAAAAAATAAAACATAGATGCAAATAAGATAAAAGATTATTTCTCACCATCCGGTTTTATTCGTTGTCCCTAAACGTACTCAATAAAGCTCAAACATCAATAACTCAAAGAATTTGAGAGGTCCATTTACAAGTATAAAGCCAATGAATGCTTTTCTCATTTCCAATTTAAGAATGTACAAGCAATTGGCTTTACACCTGATTCTAGAATCTTACACTTGATTTTGAGATAAAGCAGAATCTCTAATAGAGTTTTGTACTTTTTCAAACGCACGCATTTCAATTTGCCTTACTCGTTCTCGGCTAATGTTAAATTCACTAGAGAGTTCTTCTAGAGTTAATGGTATATCGTTTAGACGACGTGCTTTGAATATACGCCTTTCGCGGTCATTAAGATTGTTCATAGCATTGACAAGCATGAAACGACGATTTTCTAATTCACTTTTTTCAATTAAAATTTGTTCCTGATTGTTGGACTCATCCACCAACCAATCTTGCAACTCGCTGTTTTCTCCTTCTTTTGTACGAAGGGGTGCGTTGAGTGAAGTATCACCACCAAGTCGGCGATTCATCGATACAACTTCATCTTCTGTGACATTCAACTGGGTTGCAATTTCTTTTACTTGTTCTGTATTGAGATCACCGCTATCAAGTGCTTGAAGTTTATTTTTCAACTTACGAAGGTTGAAAAATAAGCGCTTTTGATTGGCTGTTGTCCCCATTTTCACTAAACTCCAAGACCGCAATACATATTCTTGGATTGATGCTTTAATCCACCATATTGCATAGGTCGCAAGACGAAAACCACGCTCTGGTTCAAAACGCTTAACAGCTTGCATGAGTCCAATATTGCCTTCTGAAATGACTTCCCCGATGGGGAGACCATAGCCACGATATCCCATGGCGACTTTAGCAACGAGACGCAAATGGCTGGTGACTAGCCTATGTGCAGCTTTTAAATCATTATGCTCACGGTAACGTTGAGCGAGCATATATTCTTCTTTTGGCTCAAGCATCGGAAAACGACGCACTTCTTCCAAGTAACGGTTCAATCCCCCATCACCTGTGATGATTGATAACAAATTCATATGGGCCATATAGCACCCTCCTTTTGTCTGAATTCCCTAAATAAGGCAAATTCTATGTTTAAGATAGCCAACTATCCTTGCAACTTCACTCTAGCATATTTTTCAATTTTGTTCAAAAAAAGATATTTTATTGTGAAATCTTGAGATGGAAAAAAGTTTCAATTCATTTTTTTTAAATGCTTAATAAGTTGAGCCATATCTTGAGGCAGCGGTGCGGAAAACGATATAACTTTACCGGAAGAAGGATGTTCAAAAGTAAGACTTGCGGCATGGAGTGCGTGTCGATTGAATTGATCGATTGCATTTTTAAGAGTGGGATTGAGTGTATTTGATTTTGTTTTAAAAGCGTTTCCATAAACCGTATCACCGATGAGTGGATGCCCGATATGCGCCATATGAACACGGATTTGATGGGTGCGTCCGGTTTCCAGACGACATTCCAGAAGGCTAGCAAAAGATGTCGAGTCTGCATGAGTACCATATTTTTCAAGCAGAGAAAAATGTGTAACAGCATGACGAGCATGAGGGGTTTGTTTATGGACGACAGCTTGCTTTGTTCGGTTATGGGGCGAACGGCCAAGTGATGCATCAATTGTCCAGACATTGCGGTGAGGCGTCCCCCAAATCAATGCATGATAACGTCGATCTAATGCGCAGGTCCGTCCATGATCAGAAAATTGAGCACTAAGACTCTTGTGAGCAAGATCATTTTTTGCAACAACCATAACACCGCTTGTATTTTTATCAAGACGATGGACAACGCCAGGGCGTTTAACACCCCCTATACCAGATAAACTATTCCCACAGTGGTAAATAAGGGCATTAACCAACGTACCAGTCCAATTGCCATTCCCAGGATGAACAACAAGACCCGCTGGTTTATTAATAACAATGACATGATCATCTTCATACAGGATGTCCAATGCAATGGCTTCAGCGCTAGGTTCTGCATCACGAAGGTTAGGCATTTCCAATTCAATTATTTGGTTAGGTTTTAATTTTGTTTTTGGTTCCTTTATGAATTGGCCATCAATTTTAAGACAGCCTTCACGGATGAGGGTTTGCAAACGTGAACGTGAGAGCACATCATGATATTGTTTTGCGAGCCACTGATCAAGACGTTGATCCAGAGCACCTTCATCCGTTACTTTCTGTATAACCATACGATTCCTATTAAGTTTTTTAATAAGATTTTTACCAATATGAAATTGCTTTGCTATCAAGAAATTCTTTAATTCCCCAATGTCCCCCTTCACGGGCGCGCCCAGAGAATTTTACACCTCCAAAGTAGCTTCCATCAGGTAATCCATGTCCGTTAACTTCCACCATACCGGATCGTACTTGTGCTGCAATACGACGGCATTTGTTACGATCTTGCGATTGAATATAGTTTGTAAGACCATATTCAGTATCATTTGCTAAAGTGATGGCTTCTTCTTCTGTACTAAAAGAAAGAATCGAGAGAACTGGACCAAAGATTTCTTCTTTGAAAATACGCATATGAGGTTTTACATCAGCAAAGACTGTTGGACGGACATAATAGCCGCGTTCCATCCCTATAGGTAAACCAGTTCCGCCTGCAACAAGAGTTGCCCCTTCATCAATTCCCGATTGGATAAGATCTTGAATTTTATCATATTGTTTTTTTGAAACGACAGGTCCAATATGATTACCTTCTTGGCAGTTCGGTCCTACTTTTGTTGTTTCTGCAATATCTTTGGCTATTTTTACGGCTTTGTCATAGATGTTCTGTTCCACAAGCATACGAGTCGGTGCATTACAACTTTGTCCACTATTATAAAAGCAATGTCGTACACCACGCTGAATAGCCTCTGAGTCGGCATCAGCAAAGATAATATTTGCTCCTTTTCCTCCAAGTTCCAGACAGACTCTTTTTAAGGTAGCGCTGGCATTTTTAGAAATATCTTTTCCTGCTCTGGTTGAACCAGTAAAGCTGATCATTTCTAGATCAGGATGTGCTGAAAGGTAAGAGCCGACAGTTGCACCATCACCATTGATTAAATTAAAAACACCGGCAGGAAGTGCTGCTTCATCTAAAAATTCAGCAAAAAGCATAGCAGAAAGAGGCGCAATTTCAGAGGGTTTTAGCACCATGGTACAGCCAGCCAAGAGAGCGGGGATAACTTTAAGAGTCACTTGATTCATGGGCCAATTCCATGGTGTAATTAATCCTACAACGCCAATAGGGTCGTAGTGAAGGATTGCTTGCTCATTTCCCTTTATTAAAGTTTCTTGGAATGAAAACTCTTTATAAGCTTCGATAAAATCGCGAATATGGGAACCGCCGGCTGCGGTTTGCGCATTAAGCGCCATATCAATTGGTGCTCCCATTTCCATTGAAATGGTTTTAGCCATATCTTTGGAACGTTTTTCATAGATCTCTAAAATTTTTTCAACAAATCCAAGACGCTCGCTTGGTGGCGTTGTTTTCCATTTTTGAAACGCTTCTTTCGCTGCTTTAATTGCTTTATCAGCATCTTTTGTGCTTCCAAGGCTAATGACAGCACAAGCTTCTTCTGTTGATGGATTAATGACGTCAAAATCATGGGGTGTACTTGGATCATCCCATTGACCATTGATATAAAATTTCCGTTTATTAAACATAATTCACTCCCTTTTTTCTATTTGTATTTATGTAATTATGATTATCTTAGTCTAAGCCTTTTTAGACGAGGATAACAAGGATAATCTTATGAAAACGCGAGAAATTAGATTATGTTATGATCATCAAACATGGAAAGTTAAATAGAGAAATGCTTCTATAACTGTTTGTATTATTGGGATTAATCGTTTTTATAAAATGAGAGGGAAAGAGAGGTATAGAAATTTTTCTTGACGCTTTCTATCATGAAGTTTTCTTCAAAACAAATGAAAGACGAGCGATAGGACACCATAAATTGGCTAATTTACTTCGTAAACCTTAAACAAGGAATATTATGCATTTTGACCTTATTTTTTTATTAAAAAGTAACCATCAGCAAAAGGTTATTAACCTTCATATGATAGCCTCTATGAATTCTTTTTGAAAAGGTCATTTTTCTCATTGCTATAAATTTGTTGGGTGCCATGCATAATTCGAAAATAAAATCTATTTCTACGTCTTCTTGTTCTGATGATGGTACGGAAGGTGCATCAAGAGAAGATTTGTCTATTAAGATTACAGAGATATTTCCTTATCCGGAAGTGTGGAAAAAGGCATTTACCCTCGGAAAAAATGTCCGTTTTACGCGAACACCAGAAGTTGAGATTTTACGTCGTCGTATAGAAACAGATCCAATTTTTGCAAAACAATTTAAGATTTTTACAAAACAAGATCGAAAAAAAATTACGGACATTGTACATTGTAATAAGAAAACAACAAACGTTCCATCGACAAAAAAAGTCATTAATCCTCAATCGATAGAGAATAAAACGTCAGTTTGTCATTCAACGGTTTTAAAGCAGTTGTCACAGCAAGCTATTAGTCTACCATCAACCCATATTTCCCTTGAGGAAGATCAACAAGAGCATGAATTACAAGTGAAAAATGTGCTCCAAAAAATAAAGCCTGCTTTGCACCTTTCCGATGATGCTTTTTTTGAGTGTGGATCTTTGATATTTGAACATGTGGATACTCAAATTTCAAAAGAGGATAGTACACCGATTAATACGACAAATGAAATTACATCTGATGTCCCTTCTGCTTTTGATGAGTCAATAACGGCTCTTTATCGTGTTCTTGAATACCGCTTTCCGCAACTCTATGATTCAATGACATCAGAAACTCCAGCAGAAAGGATGAGAGGCGTTGAGCAAATTTCTGATTTAATGAATACGAATAATGATACTATGAAGGAGTCTCAAGAGGGCGGTTCTAAGCTTTCTGTTGAAGATTCCGCTCATGTGTTAAATGATACTGAGGCGTTAAGGGATGCTGAGGATACTATAGAGACTGAAGAAGCCAATAATACCGTTTCCCATAATATTGTCGATTGTATAACAAAGGATGTCACAAAAAATTCAAAAGAGCTGTCTGTGATGCAAAGAAACGCTGCAACGAAAACATTGCAATCTATCCGCGCACCATCAGGCCATTATAATGCTTCTTTTATGAAAAATATTCAATCTATTGACTGTGATGTTTATGAATTTCCTCCGATTAATTTATTACAGAAACCTGTTTTTCATGAAGGGACGATGATTCCTCAGGAAACATTAGAACGTGGTGCTGGACTTTTAGAAAGTGTTTTGGAAGATTTTGGCATTAAGGGTGAAGTTATCCATGTTCATCCGGGGCCGGTGGTAACAATGTATGAATTTGAGCCCGCTGCGGGTGTAAAGTCATCGCGCGTTATTAATCTTTCTGATGATATTGCACGTTCTATGTCTGCTATTTCCACACGCGTTGCTGTTATTCCTGGACGTAATGTTATTGGGATTGAGTTACCCAATGCGGTTCGTGAAACTGTTTATTTACGGGAATTAATCCAAACACGTTCTTTTCGTGAAAGTGAGTTTAAGCTTGCTCTTGCTTTGGGGAAAGGGATTAATGGCGAGCCTGTTATTGCAGAATTAGCAAAAATGCCTCATTTATTGGTTGCAGGAACAACAGGATCAGGAAAATCTGTTGCAATTAATACAATGATTTTGTCGATTCTTTATCGTATGACGCCCCAGCAGTGTCGTTTGATTATGGTTGATCCTAAAATGTTAGAGCTTTCTGTTTATGATGGTATACCACATCTTTTAACACCGGTTGTAACAGATCCAAAAAAAGCGGTAACCGCTTTAAAATGGGCGGTTCGAGAAATGGAAGAGCGTTATCGTAAAATGGCTAAGTTAGGTGTGCGTAATATTGATGGTTTTAATGCACGCGTTGCACTTGCCGCTCAAAAAGGTGAAACGATCATGTGTACTGTACAGTCGGGTTTTGATAAAGAAACAGGGGAAATGCTTTATCATGAAGAAGCCATGGATCTCACGCAGCTTCCTTATATCATCGTGATTGTTGATGAGATGGCTGATCTTATGATGGTGGCAGGAAAAGAAATTGAGAATGCCATTCAGCGTTTAGCGCAAATGGCGCGTGCGGCAGGTATTCATCTTATTATGGCAACACAGCGTCCTTCTGTTGATGTTATCACGGGGACAATTAAAGCAAACTTTCCTACCCGCATTTCTTTTCAGGTCACATCAAAAATTGATAGTCGTACGATCTTAGGTGAACAAGGTGCTGAAACGCTTTTAGGTCAAGGAGATATGCTTCATATGGCAGGTGGGGGGCGTATTGTGCGCGTTCATGGACCTTTTGTCTCTGATGAAGAAGTTGAAGCCGTTGTTGCACATCTTAAAATGCAAGGAAAACCCGATTATTTAGCAACAGTCACGGATAATGAAGACGAAAACAATGAAGATGTTTCGGCTGATTCAACGGCAGAAATTTCTGAGGAAGAAAATTTTGATGAAGAGGGTGAGAGACTTTATAACCAAGCTGTAAAGATTGTTATGCGTGATAAAAAATGTTCAACATCTTATATACAGCGCCGCCTTTCAATCGGCTATAATAAAGCAGCTTCTCTCGTTGAGCGTATGGAAGAAAAAGGCATTGTGGGAGCCGCTAATCATGTTGGAAAACGTGAAATTTTACTCAATGAAGGAAAATAAGCGAGCATATTTAAAAAAAGCACATTCAAAAATATGTGATTTTTAAAACGTCTGACAGCCATTATTGAGATAGCGAATACGTGTTTTATTCTTTAAAGCAGGTGTGACCATCTATTGATTTCTTTGAGAGTAATATTAAAAAATTGAGTGGAGAGTCATAAAGCCGTCTTTTGACTGCTCATGAGGAGAATAAGCTGATACAAAAGGGGGAAAATGTTTTTAACATTTCTAGATGATTTTGAATGTGGAATAAATGAAGTGAATTTTTATATGAGAAGGGGGGCTTTTTATTCTCTTTTCTTATTGCGTAAGGATTCTTTGTTCAAATAATACGGTAGTATATTTTTAGTAGTCCTGATTAATGGATCACAATCCTTATGAAGAATAGGGTATCATTGTATTATATCTTCATGCATTTTCTTTAAAGAAACATCTAGTAAGTTCCTCAAGTCCATTTCATGACGGTGTTTGTCAATAGTATAGCAAAGCTGTTGAACATCACTATCCTTACGCTTATGAAGTAACAAACCGGTACACCATTAAAATATTTTCTAGCTCTCAATTGCAAAAGAGCTCGGTATTGATGGTTTATAAGAGGCATTTTATATTCCTTCTTTAACGATTTTTATCTATACGCCAGCTCTTTTTGTAACATGCAAGCGAATGGTTTTGGTTGTTTCAATATGAGAGGAGGTATGATGAAAAAAATTTACGATATTCGCAGTTATGATTCAAATTAAAAAAAAGTATTTATCATTATAAATCAATGTGTTGATGGTGAAAAAAAAGATTTTTTGGGGAGACGTTCTAAGAAGAGGACTCAATATATAAGTTTTATTGCATTGGGGGCTTTAAAGCGCTACGCTGAGTTTGTTACTATCTAAATTATTGGCGCAAGAAAGGTGTTTTTACAAGAAGTTTTAGGATAAAGGGATTTTTAATTTCGGATCCTTATAATACAACATACTGATTTATAATAATAATTCCAATCATTTTTTGTGCATTATAATTAAAGTTAGCGCAGGGGTAAAAAAGGAATAAAAAATCTACTTAATTAAAAGCATTTCAAATGCCAAGCATACAGATAATACTAGGGGCTGAAATAATATAATGAGGGCACTAGCGAATTCTTTCAGAAATATAAAAACAGCACGCACGAATGCTTCAATATCCTTTATAGGGACCTTTATATTAGACGAACTCGGATACCGTCATATAATAAGCTTTGAACACAATGTCTCTTTAAGACAGGTACATGAATGCGAAAAATAAGAGTATTCTTCTGGGAGACCTATTTTATGTGAAGGGCATATTTCTATTATTGTAATAAGCTTTCTTACAATAGTGGGTGAATAAGCAACAGCGCTGAGGGTTTCTTTTTACTTTTGTTTTGTTGGTAAAACAGTCAAAATTTTGCTACAGATAATTGATAATAAGATATCAAGTTATTTTAACGAGAGCAGATATTTTGAAATAAATTAGCATTATTTGTTCGAGAGTCAATCCAACACTTTTTTAGTTTTAGTTATGTCATTAAAAGCAGATGAGTTAAGTAACAATGAATTAAAATGTAAGCAAGAAGCTTTTTGTTTTATACCAGAGCTTTTGCCACGACCTTTTACATGGAAAATCGATCACAATGGTTTATTTTGTGAAGTCTCAAAGGAGTTAGCTGAAGTTGTTGGTCCTCTCTCTTCTTCTATTTTAGGTTGTGGCTTTCATGAGCTTGCTCATCAATTTAATGATGAGAGATATCTGGTTCTCAGTCGTTTTATTGAAGCGGCTATGCCGTGGAGTAAAGAGGTTGTTCAATGGCCAGTTGATGGTTGTTCACAATGGCTTGATGTTGAATTGTCGGCTTTGCCAATTTTTGATGTTAAAAAGCAGCTTAAAGGGTTTCGTGGCTTTGGCGTTTTAAAAGTTCAAGAACAAAGAGATGAAAAGCTGGAGACGGAAATGCCGCGTCTTACGGAGATAGAACGCTCAGCTTTTCGTGAGATTGCAGAGCAATTACGTGATGAATTGAATTCATCGGTAAAAGAAGAGAATTTTGTTGAAAAAACAGCTATTCAATTACCATATCCACAAACATTACCGGTAAATGCTATAGAACAAGCTCTCATAAAAGAACCCGCTGCTGTTTTATCATTATTGGAGACAGCAACAGATGGTGTTTTATGGTTAGATGAACAGGGGTTTATTCAATCGGCAAGTAGGGCAGCTTTAGCATTAATGGGTTATGAAATAAATGAACTACGAGGACAGCCATTTTCTTCATTCTTTACTTTGCAAAGCCGATTTTTGGTTGAAAAATATTTTAAATTAATTCGTATGAAGGGGAAAAATCAGGTTTTAAATCGCAGCGAAACAGCTGATTTAATGACGAAAAGTCATAAAAATAGAACCGTTTTGATAACGATTGTATTTTTGGCACCGCAAGGCAATTATGCTGTTATGTTGCGTGATAGAACAAAAAAAGTTTTATCAGAAGAAGAAAAAGCAGAAGAGAATAAAATTGTTGGCGTTGTTCATGAAATACGAACACCTTTGAATGCTCTTATTGGTTTTGCGGAAATTATGAAAGAGGGCCGTTTTGGTTCAATAGAAAATGAGCGTTATCATGGATATTTACGCGATATTATCTCTTCTGGAAAACATATATTATCGCTCATTAATGAATTACTAGAATGTTCGAAGATAAATTATTCTGATTCCAATAACCAGGTTGATTCTTCCCTTATTTCTGAACAATTTGATGTGATATCTTGTTTACGTGCGACGATAGCTTTTCTTGAAACTCAAGCCAATCATAACGGCATTATCATGCGTATTGTTGCTCCACCGCATGTTCCATTTATTCCTGTATCACAACAAATGTTTCGCCAGATTATATGGAATCTTCTTTCCAATGCTATTCGTTTTACCTCCTTGGGTGGACAGATTATTGTTCACGTTTCTTATAGAAAAGAACGCATAAAAATTTCAGTGAGTGATAATGGTATAGGAATGAGTGAAGAAGAAATTGCACATGCCCTGCAACCTTATGGTCAAGTAGAGCGCAAAGATGGCCGATCTGGTGACAGTGTTTTTATGGGAACAGGCTTAGGACTCCCAATGTGTAAGGCAATGGTGGAAGAAAGCGGGGGAGAATTTTTATTGTTCTCAAAACCCAATCACGGAACAACTGTGGAAATGTTTTTTCCTCATGTTCCATGATGTAAATCGTACATAAATTTACTTTTTCTTAGCCAAGAGATCTCTAATTTCTGTTAAAAGTTGTTCTTCTGAAGAAGTTTTATTGGGGCTTTCTCCTTCTTCTTTTCTACGCATTTTATTCATAGCTTTAACGAAGAAAAAAAGAACCCAAGCAATAATGAGGAAATTAATAAGTAAAGTGATAAAGTGCCCATAGCTAATGGTTGCTCCAGCTGCTTTGGCGGCACTCAATGTCGCTTGTTTTTCGCCAGCAAGTTGAATAAACATATTAGAAAAATCAATTCCACCTGTAATAAGTCCAATGATTGGCATAAAAATATCATTGACAATTGAGTTGACTAAGCTACCAAAAGCGCCTCCGATAATCACACCAATAGCAAGATCAATCATATTACCTTTTAGGGCAAATTCTTTGAATTCTTTAAACATTGCGGTTTCCCCTTTATATAAGCGATATACGGTAATCTACTTACCGCTTTTGATGAAAAAGGAAAGGGCAGATTTTATTTTTAGGAGTATACTACAACATTAATATTATTTTCCAAGAATTTTATGAGGCTTAATAAAGAGCTCTATGGAGTCTATTTGAATGTATATATTTCGTAGAGAACAGCTTTTTTGATAAAAACTGTATCTGCTTTTTCCAACGAAAAGGCGAAAATTATTCTTAAGTTATATAATTTCCTCAACACCTTTATGATAACAGTTTAAAAAAAGGGATTTTTACACAGTACCACAAAGTTAGAAGTGTTGAGAATTGATACATCAGGAACTTTTTCGAATGAAGTATTATATATTGGCATAAAAAGAGAATTGAGAATAAAAATTATATTTCAGTACTGATGGGAGAAATGGATAGATAAGGCGGGAGTAAAATTTATAGTGCCAGATAGTTCCTCTTAATTCAACAAGCGATAGAGAAATTAGGGGTATAAGATGATCTAAAAGCTCTTTATACTGTGTTGCATAGGTTGAAAGTGATCATCATTTTGATGCAAGCAAGCATATTATTATTGGCTGGAAGATTGTATCAATTTATAGATAGCAGAACTATAGAGTTTGCAAGAGCATGTTGGTTTAGAAGTTTCTGGTATGATAGGTTCATTCTATAATCAATAGCAACAGCAAAGGAAGCAACACGGATTTTTCAAAATTTTATTGATACGGTATAAACCATGCTGCTAATTTAATGGTGTAGCAATGGCATGAATGTAGATGATTTTACGAACCGTATATTCTATAAATTTATGAGGAAAACAGCTTTATAGAACAAGCTTTGTTTTTGGGGACACAACATTACACAAAGAAACTTTAATGACATAAAAGAACCTTGGGAATAGAGATAATTTTCTTGCCTTTTTAAAGATATTACGAGCTTGCTTGCAAGAGATAAGATTATGGTTTGGTGAAGAGGCATTAATATCTCAACTCGTACGGACATTTTACATTTTATAAGATTTAGGATTTACAGACATATTTAGCTAACTGAACAAGTGTGAAAGAGAGAAATGTTTTTTCCAGAATAATTTTTTTTATTCAGGGTTCATAAATATCCACGCGAATGATGATGACGTGATGAACTATTCTTAATAGAAGGGGGGATATTATTTGAATAATATACTCTTTTGGCGATCTTTTGTGTTAAAAGGTGTATGTGAGATGCGATGGATCATTTTTATGTTGTGGAGAAGGATTGATGAGTTTTTTTCGTTGTATTGGCCGTTCTGCTTTATTTATGTTAGATCCAGAGCATGCGCACCGCTTAGCGATTGTTGGATTGAAAAGTGGCTTAAACGGTTGTCAAAAGGTTGTTGATAAGCGATTGAGTGTAACTATTGCAGGGCTTAAGTTTAAAAATTTTATTGGTCTTGCAGCGGGGTTTGATAAAAATGCAGAGGTTGTTGATGAAATTTTTCGTTTAGGATTTGGTTTTACTGAAATTGGAACAGTGACACCAAAGCCTCAGATTGGAAATCCTAAACCACGGCTTTTTCGTTTAAAAGAAGATGAAGCAATTATTAATAGAATGGGTTTTAATAATGACGGGCATCAAGTTGTTGATGACAGATTGCGGATATGTAAAAAAGCGGGTGTTGTAGGGGTCAATATTGGAGCCAATAAGGATACAGTTGATAAGATTGACGATTATACTGTTGGCATTGCTCATTTTTATGATGTTGCTGATTATTTTACGGTTAATATTTCTTCTCCTAATACGCCAGGTTTGCGCGATTTACAGGCTCGTGATAGTTTGCATCTTTTGTTGAATGCCATCTCAAAAGCGCGAAAGGAGCAAGAGAAAAAACATGGATTTTCCATTCCCATTTTTTTAAAAATTGCTCCAGATTTATCAGAGAAAGAATTGGATGATATTGCAGAAGAAATAAAACTTTCTGATTTTGATGGACTGATTGTTTCCAATACGACTCTTTCACGTCAAGGTCTTAACAATAGTCATTTCAGCAATGAAGAGGGGGGGCTTTCTGGACGTCCACTTTTTGAGCGTTCTACGATTGTGCTTGCAAAAATGCGTCAAAAGTTAGGGAAGGAGATTGCAATTATTGGCGTTGGCGGTGTAAAGGATGCGCAAACGGCTTTGGAAAAAGTAAAAGCAGGTGCAGATTTAATTCAATTATATAGTGGGATGGTTTATGAAGGTCCAAATCTTGTCATAACTATTTTAAAAGAGATTTTGCAGATGATGCAACAAGATGGTGTCGATAACATAAAAGACTATCGTGATCATAATCTTGAGCATTGGGCAAAATTTCCCTTGTAAAAATTTTCTTTGTAAAAAACATTTTTTCTTCACAAAAAATTGCAAGATTTTTTTTAAGGGGCTTGCAAACTTTGTTGATCTTCCTTATGTCACATAAGCGAAGAATAAATGTTTACAAAATCGTGAACAGTTATGATACATTTACTTTTTATGCGGTTGTAGCTCAGTTGGTTAGAGCGCTGGTTTGTGGCACCAGAGGTCGTAGGTTCAAATCCCACCAACCGTACCATTTATCTTCTCCAACTTTTCTAATTCTTATTTTTGGCGTTTTGTGAGGCGGTTAAAAGCTGCGCTTGGCGGTCTTTTTTGCGTGTGAGCTGTCACAGAGCAGAGACCTTACGCGGATGATTTTTCTCAAATTTTGCCAAAAACAGAATAATACGATCAATAATCGCTTGAAATATAAATGGGTTAATTAAATCTATGATTCTGATTGCAATTACAACAATAAATATCTCTATCAGTATATTTATATATTTTTAGTATATTTTGTAAATCAAGAGAATCTTATTTGACTTTCATTATTATTGCTCATAATATAAACTATTAAGTTTAAATACATAAAATAAGTAAGCATAAATTTACTAATATATAACATATTTTTGACACAATGTCCTTGATTTTATCAACTATATATTATAAATATGAACTTGCATGAAAGTGCATTCATATCTCCAGGGGGTGTTTCGGTGGTTGATTATGGGTAGGCCATTCTGGCGCGGGGACATAAGTAACCTTGGGGGAATTTATTTATACACTAAATTGTAGAAAATAAATGGGAAGTTCAAGTTCACATTCAAGTGGTTTGTACAATTATTGCAGTGCCGATAATTTTAGTAGCAAATATAACTCTGGTTTTGCGTTTGGTAGCAAGCATGGTGGTCAGGTTGGCCTTGTGGGTGGTGTTGTCCTAGGAGGGGCAGCGACGGGTAACTTTGGTTATGCCATGGCCGCAGGAAGCTTTGGGCAAGCTGTAGGCAATGAATTCGGAGACATCATAGGCGGTTATGGTGGTTATGGTGTGGCTGCTTTCCAGTGTGGCGCACAGGTGTTGGGTCAATCTATGGCTAATTCAGGTGGTGGGATGTTGATGCACTTTTGATGTAGTTCTTTGGGTTATCCTAAAGCCTAGAACGGTGGTGCTGTAAAAGGTGCCACCTTTATGTTTGGAATATTGTACAGGAGGAGCTATGGGCGAGTTTGGTTTAGTGCTCGTTTGTTTTTATCTGTGGTTTGGCATGTTGTATCTATTCTGCAAAAGTATTGCTATTAATGGAAAAAGCATGTTAGGCAGGGAGAACACGGTTACACTCATAGTGGTGGCATTGGTTGCTCCTCTTCTCATTTATGCCTTTGAGTATTTTGAGTATATAGTCGGTATGCCGATAACATCTTCTCATGTTGCTATAATTATGTTCTTTCTTTCTTTTTGCATTGAATTTATACCCAATATAGTCAACAACATAAAGTGCTTTAGTTTGGCCATTATCGCAAGTTGCCCCATTTTTTTCATCGCAGCTGGTTTTATTGTTATGAGTGATGGCGTTCTGTTAGATTTTTTTGATCTGCAGCTTTCGAGCTATATTTATCTGCTTTTCATTATTCCGTTGATGATAGCGGGGGCTCGCTATGTCCTAATTGCTAAAGCTTTGAAGGAAAAATCTATGTCAGTGCTAGATTTAAGCATTTGCATTGGCTGTGGGTTTGCCATAGGCGTCTTTTTTGTGTCATCACTGCTTTTATCAGACCTTCGAGAAATCTACCAACAGATAGGTTTTGCAAACAGGGAGGCAGTGAAAAAAATGTTTGATTATGCGGTGTTTGGTTTCGCTATTCTAACGGGCCAGGTTTTTTTGACATTTTTGATGGTTCTCTTTGTTACTACAAAGAAATATTATTGGTTGGTCCTTGATGTTCTTGCAGAGCTGTTTTTTAGCCTCTTTGTTTCTTATTATGTAGCGTTTGTTCATACAGACGATGACTATGGAATGGTTAGAAGTTGGATTTGTTTGATGTTTGTTGTTGATGTGTACGCGCGTCACATTAAATCAAAGAATGTGAAGCTTAGCGTGATTAACCCGTTTAAAAAGAAAACTGAGTGAGAAGACAGGAGGCTGTAGTTCTTTGGGTTATCCTAAAGCCTAGAACGGTGGTGCTGTAAAAGGTGCCACCTTTATGTTTGGAATATTGTACAGGAGGAGCTATGGGCGAGTTTGGTTTAGTGCTCGTTTGTTTTTATCTGTGGTTTGGCATGTTGTATCTATTCTGCAAAAGTATTGCTATTAATGGAAAAAGCATGTTAGGCAGGGAGAACACGGTTACATTCATAGTGGTGGCATTGGTTGCTCCTCTTCTCATTTATGCCTTTGAGTATTTTGAGTATATAGTCGGTGTGCCGATAACATCTCCTCCTGTTACTATAATTATGTTCTTTCTTTCCTTTTGCATTGAATTTATACCCAATATAGTCAACAACATAAAGTGCTTTAGTTCGGCCATTATCGCAAGTTGCCCCATTTTTTTCATCGCAGCTGGTTTTATTGTTATGAGTGATGGCGTTCTGTTAGATTTTTTTGATCTGCAGCTTTCGAGCTATATTTATCTGCTTTTCATTATTCCGTTGATGATAGCGGGTGCTCGCTATGTCCTAATTGCTAAAGCTTTGAAGGAAAAATCTATGTCCGTGCTAGATTTAAGCATTTGCATTGGCTGTGGGTTTGCCATAGGCGTCTTTTTTGTGTCATCACTGCTTTTATCAGACCTTCGAGAAATCTATCAACAGATAGGTTTTGCAAACAGGGAGACAGTGAAAAAAATGTTTGATTATGCGGCGCTTGGTTTTGCTATTCTAACGGGCCAGGTTTTTTTGACATTTTTGATGGTTCTCTTTGTTACTACAAAGAAATATTATTGGTTGGTCCTTGATGTTCTTGCAGAGCTGTTTTTTAGCCTCTTTGTTTCTTATTCTGTAGCGTTTGTTCATACAGATGATAAGTATAGAATGGTTATAAGGTGGATTTGTTTGATGTATGTTGTTTATGTGTACGCGCGTCACATTAAATCAAAGAATGTGAAGCTTAGCGTGATTAACCCGTTTAAAAAGAAAACTGAGTGAGAAGACAGGAGGCTGTAGTTTTTTGGGTTATCCTAAAGCCTAGAGAAGCCACCCCAAGAGGGGCCGTTTCTGGAGCAATAGTAGGCGGGGTCCGTGGCGCAGCCGCGGGTATTGCTAAAGCTGGTTGGGATTGTTCTTGCTCTAAGTGGTGAAATTGTTGTTTGACCTGGCTTTTTTAACAAGGTAAAGGCCTTGCTAAGGGGTACGCTATTATCCTCTTAGCAGGGGGGCTCTCCCGCAATAATATCTTGGTATACTTTGGAGGGCAAGGCGCCTTAGGGAAATTATATGTCTGACTTAATTTTTGGAATGCAGCTTGGTTTTGGGATAAGTTCCAGCCCTCGTGTCCTTAAAAACAATGGCTTGTTGGGCGAGCGCGTCATTTTTTGGGGGCTAGCTGGCCTTTCCTGCGCTATCATCTTCGCTTATCCACATAGTGAAAGTGGGCTTCCAGACTTATCTTTGCTTTTAGTATGTTATCTTGGCATGCTTTTAATTCTGCACGAGCGCTACTTATATAAATATTTAGTTCTTGGATTCTGTGGTGCAGTTGCTGCCTTGTGTATTGGGGCAGGTTTTGTATATTTGAGCTCTTTGTTGCCATTGCCTGCTTTGTCTGCTGCTCATAATAGCCAGCAGCAGTTGGTGCATTACATGAGTGGGGTTGCTGCAAACTATCCCTTTTTTATCCTTTTGATATCAGTTTTAACTGCGGAGTTTTTGCGTTTGTGGTTGCTTCGCGTATATAAGCCAGAATTAGCTGCGCATGAGGTCCTTTATTTCGGGCTGGGCTGGGGTGTTCTAGACTTATGCTATAAAACCCTCCCAGCTCTTTTTCTTTACTTGAATTACCGTGTTGATAGGGAGCCACAAATGGCGGGCTATGTCGCATTTGAATCCTGTCCACAAGCGATCAGCTATCTTATTGCCGCGGGCATGATTGTATTGATGCATGTTGTAAATACGCGCTTTATGTATCTTGGTTTCGAAGATAAGCGAAAGGCCTATTCCTATCTGCCTTTTGTAATTCATTTTGCGGTTGGTCTTTTGTCTATGTTTGGCATTTCTTCAGACTACGCAATATTAATAAATTCTATTTCTGAGGCTTACTATAATGCTTGACAAATTGACATTATCTGTTATCGGCGCCGTTTTTTGTCTGGTGCTGATTATTTTTCCTTTGATGAAGAAAAAAACATTGGTTGAACATTTGGTTTTCTTGCTCGTTGTTTTGTGTCTTGTTTTTCTTTATGTTTATGGCGCTGTGAGTTATTTTCCTTATTGTGTTTTGGCGCTTTCGCTTATATTGGGGTACCGCTGGTTACTCTCTTTGGTTAAAGCGTTTAAAGGCACGAAGGCGATTATTGGGTCAAGCGCTGGTTGTTATGTGCTTTTGATTTTTTTTCTATACGGCTTTATGCGTATGATAGGCAGTTTGATTTTTGATTTTGCTGCTTATAGTACGCCTAATATTGTTTTTGCTGTTGGTCTATTCCCTATAAGCATGGCGATTATGCAGTTTTTTTTGCTCTCTCATTGGGTGGCAGAAGATAATGGCAATGGTGTAGAGGCAGCACTGGGCGTGGGAATAGGAATTTGGGGGGCTGCTATAGGGCTTGCACTGCTTACATCTCTACCAGAAGCTGTGAAGATCCTAAAAGGGGCCTTTAGTCTTGATAGGGACGCCTTACTTTTTTTACTTGAGACGGTAATATATTATGCGTTTATTATAGGTCTGAGTCTTTTATCAACTTTCTTAATGCTTTTGGTTTGCCTTGACAAGAAATGGCGTTTTTTTGTTCTTATCCTGCTTTTACAATGCTTGGCGGCTTGGGCGCGCTTTTCATGGCGGGCCGCTGAGCCAGAACTTCTTGCAATTGGGCATTATACAATCGCTACTATTCTTATGTTTGCTCTTATGCGGCAAATTTATGATTTTGTGCAAGACAGATTATCCATGAAGAAAAATAGCAGTTACGCTGTAGTAAATGAGGGGGCATAATAATGTTGGTTTTATTTATTACTTCGCTTTTCGCAGGCCTTATTTATGGCGCTGTCATTTATAATTTTTTTCGCTCTACATTTAGTTGGATAAATGTGCTGTTGAGCGGCATAGTTTTTGGGGTGATTGTTCTGTTAATATGGCGTTACTGGGAAACAGAACATAAACTTGATGCCTTACGTTTATTGCAAGTGCTTGGCGTTGTTTTTCTTCTATGTGTGTTTCATCATTTTCTGAAGTTCAAATTGGTTGTCGCCGGTGCTGTGGGATGGTTTGTTGCTAGCTGCATTGGTGGCGGGCTTCTTGCTTTTTGGGAGCAATCTGTAATAAAAACGCTTTATATGATGAATATTGTTGAAACCAAGAGTCGTGCAGAGCAGGGGCTGGCGCTTGTTTTTTTATTTTTAACATTTACGGTTTTTTTTGTTGTAGCAGAAGAAGTCATGCGTCGTTTGTTAGTTACTAAGTTTTATCGGTGCTCGCCTAGTTTGTTGTGGCGTTTGCCGCTGAATATTGGCATAGGCTGGGGTTTATGCGAATTAGTTTACAAGGCGCTAGGGCCTTTCCTTGTTTATAATGGCTGGCCTATTCGATCTAGCTTATTAGCCAGTGAATATGTAATTTTTTATTCCTGGACGCAAGCGAGTATTTTTTTGTGTGCTTTAATGAGCGTCATACTCATGCATATTTTAAACACATTCTTGGCGTATCGTAGTGTTGTTACGCGTTCTAAATTTTATGCGTGTGCGCCTTTTTTTGTCCACGCTATTGTTAACTGTTTCGGTGCAACAGTGCTGGTTACAGACAAGGTTTGGTTTAATGTTGGGGGCATCTTGTTTATTCTACTTTGTGTGATGTTGTTCGTATATTTTGAAAGCAAAAATCCTTTAATACAAAACATAAAATTGCGCGCTTAAGGTGTTGTAGAGTGATGAATAACTTTGCGTACTCTAAGTATGGCTAGAGAGCCTGATACGCGCTTTCTGTTCTGCAAAAAAATAGAGAAGGTTAGCACCGAGGTAACGCGTCCAGTACCAAGAGCGACGTCATTTCCGCACTAATTGGGGGGAGGGTGTGCCACTGGCCACGCGCATATGGGAGTTTGCAAATATGCTATCATGTAACTTTCTAGTGTCCTCCTTTCTATTATCCTCCATGAGATTGAAGATGGGAATCTTGAGGCGGCGATGACGCATTATTGCAAGGAGGATGCACCATGTTTAACATAATAGTCTCTTTATTCCGTGGAGTATTTACTCCTGGGTTATCAATGGAAACGTTTTAACTCTGGTCGAATGCTCTCGCATCTTGACTGTGATTTTATTGTCCATTATTGCTGCGAATATTAAAATTGTCCGACGGGGGGAGCTCATGATGATTACTAACATTCTGACAGTTATTGTCCTGTTTGTTAATTATTTCGCTGGATGGTCTACACTTTTACTGAACTACCCCATAGTTTTTTGCTATCTGTCACTTGCTCTGGTTTCATTGATGAGCTTGCTGGTAAAGAAACCCTTTACCATTTTTTATGCTAGTGCTGGTGTTTCTGAAGAAAAACGCAAACATATCCTATTTTATCTCATCAATAAATATATTACATGGATTTGGGTAATCATCTTTTTTGCCAATGGTCTTCTAGTGGCTTTTTTTTCATGCTCCCCCCAGCTTTGGTGTGTCACTATGGGTTTAATTTGTGCTGGTATTCTTTTTTCTCAATATCTTCCTAACATCATGCAATATTTTTATCGCATAAAACATCATGGAGCATAATATGTCATTGTTTAATATTCTAACTGGACCCCCTTTATGGGTCTGGATTTTACTTATTTTTCTCATTACGATGGGAATAATCGCATTGAAAGATAGGGAAATGAAGGTTTACCGCCTTTTTCTCTTGCCGTTAGTCTTTCTTTTTTTGGGCGCAAGCGATGTGATTAACAAGCTGGCGTTCCCGGGCTGGGGAGCAATCGCAATGTTGGGGGGACTGATGATCGGCGTTGGCGTTGGCTGGTTGCTCTGGCGTGCTACTGCGCGTTTAAAAATCAAAGAGGGAACGGATTTCATTATTCGGCCTGGTACGCCGTTGACGCTGATATTTATTCTTATCGCTTTTGTCATCAAATTCATATTGATTGTTTTTCTCAATATTGAACCTGATTTGAAATATGTATTTGATTTTAACCTTCTTTTTGGTCTTTTAAGTGGGCTCACTGATGGTGTGTTTTGGGGCGGCACATTAAATTTATATATAGCATTTCGAAAGAATCGAAATTAATCCTTATACCATTAGCTGTGGGTGCTTCCCATCAAAACTATCTCAATAGAAGCTTATTCCTAACAACAACGCTGCATACAAATGCAGCGTTACCTCATAGTTTCAGATTTTTTATCCCAGCGCATGAATACGTGACGGAAGTGATATATCTGACTATGCCCCCCTTGGGGGAAGAGCGAGCTAAAGGTTTAGAATGCTATGAGTTTGAGCTAGCTGGACTTTGAGCAGATGGTTTATCGCTGATAGTAAATCATTTTGTTTTACGATTCAAAAAGAGGAGAGTGATGGTCTCATTGGCGTAGGTGGGCAAGAAAACTCTTAGCTTGGCAATGCGTCAACAATTTGTAGAACTATGTTGTGAAACCCATACGCAAAACGGTTGCTATGATGGCATGATGTTTTTGTCAAACATTATGATATGGTAGGAACCGGTGTTTAAGGGGGCAACTGCGGTCACACTGTACGACCCAGTAGCATTACGTCTGAGTGTTTAGGAGCGGCAGGCTCCGTACAGAGGAATACGCGTACAATATGTGAAGCACGCTTGCGGGAATCAGTGTGCCATTATTGCGTTGTGCACGCAACCCTCTAGCGAGTACTTCATTAGTAAGGCTGTTTTTTGAAGCTGGTTATAATTATCTGTGTGTTTTTAAAGAGAACGTTAGCACCGATGTGTCGCGTGAGTACCATTTTCCTTTGTACAACTATTTTCATTTTTCTTGCTTTTTTCCTTAAAAAAACTGCGATTATCGGTTTTTGGGGGGGCACACGAACGATAACAGAGTAAAGACTTTTCTCTCGTGTTTTTCCTTTTTTTGTTCAAAAAAGCCAAAGCGTCTTAATGAGCAGAGATCTTGTCTAAAAAGGTATTTTTTAGATTTATTACTTTATTTTCAATGGAATAGAGAATTTCTGCTTTTGAGTGTGCAAGTGCACCTTATGATGAGACATAAGATGCGAACCCGTAAACTTGGGCGCGCAGTAGGCTTATAGTAACAACAAGCTTAGGCATATAGTTGGCAGACACCGTTATTATTGAGTTTTTTTTCTAGATTGTGTTTGGTTATGCCACATGTGAAGCAATTTTAAATTTACCCGTGGTGATACGTCGTCAAATTGGAGATTCAGGACTTCTATTTGTCAGAAATATGTCAATGCCAAAAGATAGACGTTTTTGGATGGACTTGTGCCAATTGATCAGCTTGCTGATAATATCTGTAAGTGCCATAATAGTGCACAAGAAGAAATAGAAAATCGCCGTCTTTAATTATGCGAAACAGTGTGCCAACTTAGAGGGGAAAAATTATTGCTCTTGCAATTCACGGGCTTGTTTTAAAGAGACATCTCTCAAAGAGCACCCAAACCCATTTCACAGCGCTGACCATGAAGGGTATAACGATAAAGCCCCCATGAAATAATATAGCAGCACCATCTTTACGCTTATGAACTAGCAAGCCAGCACCATCATTATATTTGCCAGCTCGTGGGTGTTGCGACAGCTCTTGGCACTTGAGAGCGTTCATAAGAGCCATTTTTAGTCCTTTCTTGTATAAATTTTACCCACACACCAGCCCCGCTTATGACGTGCAAGCAAGTGATGTTGATTGATTCAAGATAAGTAGATTTGAAATGAAGAAAATCTTACGATATTCGGGGTTCTAATTCAATATGAATAACGATAGATTATCATTATAAATAAATATGTTAACCTTGAAAAAGTAAGGCAAAAAAGCAAAATGTCAAAATGTGGCAATGCGAATTGATTGAGCTGACTTGCGTAAGCGAAAAGAAATAAAATAAGCACAAGAAACTTAAAAAAAATAAAGAAAACAGCTTATCCGACACTTTGCATGAAAGTAAATTGGCAGAGGACACAGAAATAAATAGGATAAAAGGAATTGCGACGTACAAAAGAAATATTCATAGACATATTTTATACTAAGCGTAATGGAAAAGTGCAAAGATGAGTATAATAGTGGACGACGAATTAACTGGAGTATAAGGGGGTATTGCTAGGGCGGCGTTTTTGGTTAAGAATTGCACTTCGTACGCTATAAGCTCTTTGCATCCTTCATATAGGTTGAGATCATCGCCCAATGCAGCGTAAGGGGGCTGTTTTGTCTTTAGCGCTTGTTTGGCTGCTTCTATAGTGCTCCTTAGCTCTATCAGCCATTATGGTGATAATTTCCTCGTTCAAAGAACAGATCAATCGATTGCGTAATAGGGTAAGTGTGCCTTTTTCGACCGTGTCTTTTTTAAAAACCAGCTGTTATCTCGTGGCAGGGGTGGGTGTGTCTATATGATCAGCCTGCCAAAGAAATGGAATCGTTATCGCGATAGCCACCAATAGTAGTCCAGCGATAAAGGTGGCAGCAAATTGCAACGATATAAAAGAACCAAGGACGCCGACCAAAAAGCTTCCGACCGGCATTCCAGCATAGCCTATCACCCGAAAAGCAGAATTAGCGCGCCCGAGAAGTTGCTTTGGTGTGAGGCGCTGCCTGAAGGCGGTAACTCCAATAAACCATAAGCTTGCTCCAACGCCAGCGATAAAGGTGACGCCCCATACGAAGACAGCACTTTTTGAAAAGGCTGGAATCAGCAGCAAGACAACCGTTCCTAAACCGTCAGTGAGAACAGCTAGGCGCACCGGTGCATAGCGTATACGTGGCGCAAAGAGGGCACCCGCCATTGTACCAAGCGCGTAGGCTGCAAACATCACGCCATATTGGCTGCTATGGAGGCCCAGATATCGACTGTCGGTAACGAAGAAGATGAATGAGGTTAGGAATGCTCCAAATACCACCGATAGAAAGAATGTGAGTAATGTAAGGGAGGTGAGATGCCGACTTGAAAAAATGAAACGAAAGCCGGCAATGATATAACGGAAAGTGATGTTTTCTTTATCAAGTGCTGGCGATGTCGGAACAGCACGGCGAGCGGTAAAAATCAATGTGATAAAAAGCACGATTAACAGGCCGAGAAATAGCAGTGTGCTATGCGCTAAAATGCTGCTTGTTATGACAGGGGCAAGAAAATAGGAGACCCCGAAATCTAAAAACAAGACAATTGAGTAGAAGGTCATCAATCGCTCTCCCTCCATGATAAGTGGTGGAATCGTCATTATATAAGCTTCGGCAGAAACGACGATGAATCCAGCAATGGTTGCATAGAAGAAAATTTGTTCAGCTGGAGCAATCTGTATCATAAGCAGGATGAACAGGACAATATGCAGTAGCATGAAGATGAGGAGAGCTGAGGTGGCAAGTTTTATTTTGTCGCAGCGATCAAGTAAAGTGCCTGCAAGGATGCCGAAAATTGGCCACGCTAATGAGAAGAGACCTTGCGCCCAACTTACTCCAACTACGCCATATCCAGATTGTCTTGCTAATAGCGGGATGGCTGTGCGCAAAGCACCGCTGAGTAAGGCGAGCAGACTAACGGTTAGGCAAAAATAGCGTATGTTCTTGTTGGCAAAAAGCGTGAACATTCTGTTCTCCTTAAGATGCCACACAGATTTCCGCTGGTCCATCAAGTACGGCGGTTGTATTCAGCATGTTTGCGACATAGTCGTCCAAGATATTCCTATCTGCCTGAGGGAGAAGAAAATACATAAGGTTGGAATACCATTGCCAACCATGCTGAGTCAGCTGGAGATCGTTATCACTTTCTGCGACGAGACCTGCACCTATGAGCTGCTGTAAGTTATTGTATACGAAAGAGGGGAGTGCGGTCCAGTCAATTCTTTCTTTTTTGGCATAGCCGTTATAAGGTAGCCGCATACACAAAGCCTTGGAGGCTTGTTGCTCCGCTGATACCTACTTTGGATTTGCCTTTAAATTGTATGTCGGTAATGTATTCGCTTCGACAGGGATTGGCTCGTGTGACGAGTGAGCCGAGAATCGACTGTGCTGATGCCCCAAAGCCAACCACATAATCATCATGATAACCATGCAAATATTTGTGATAGCGGAAATAATTAGCTGAACTCGTTTTAGCAAGCGTTAGAGGAGTATTATTGGAAATTTTGATATAGGAATGCCCATTACACGGCGCATAGCCACAGCTGCGCATAACGATGTCGCTAAATAATCGAAGCATCTGTCGATGCTGTAGGCTGGACGGTTTTAGTCCTTTTTGTGCGTAAGACTTATGCAGTTGCGAGGTGATAGCCAGATTGTTGATTGCATAGAGGTTGATGGTTTCAGGGTGAAGCTTGCTTGCTTCAAATCGTATAATAGTTCTTCGGCTTGCTGGCTGTGCGTGCCATATAGTAGGTCGAAACCGACATGTCCAATTATCTCTTGTGACCAGTCCACGGTATTTTTGATTTGTTCACGTGTTGAAGTGAGGTTAAACAATGATCGGAAACGCTCAATGAAACTCTGTACACCGAAGCTTATCCGGTTAACGCCGATCTCACGGGCAGCATAAAGTTTATCACGTGTGACGCTCTTCGGTTCGCTTTCCAGTGTAAACTCGGCTAAGGAAGAGAGCTCAAATTCGGCATACAATACTTTTCCGATGTGGCGGATATTGTCTGCAGACAAGAGCGACGGTGTGCCACCCCCTATATAGATGCTGCGGATGGGACCTTTAAGCGAGCGAATGAAGTTTCCTTTGTTTCTGATTTCTGTGGTAAGCGCTGACATATAAGATTCGATTTGCTTAATGTACTTGTAGGCCCCTTTCTGAAAGGGACAGAAGGAACAGATGGTTTCACAAAAGGGAATATGCAAATAAAGAGAAATGGTACGCGCTTGTGGAATCTGCTTACTTTGCGCTAGCTTATTAAAGTCTAGGTAATTGTAAAATTCATTTGAAATAGTGCGAAATAGCGGATATGTGAAGTTGTAAATCGGCTTGAGTTGATCGAATTTCACAAAAGGATGATCCACGAGTTGCATAGCTCACCTCCCCCCATTTCTTAACGCGCAATATATTATTGACGGGCGACTAGTGACCCAATCGCCCGAGTGCATTACCAAAGATTTTCACGGAACATAATGAATCCTCCTTTTGTAGAAGTTATATGTATTATACATATAACCTGTTATATGAACAGGCTCGCTTGTTTAAGAGGCAATGTACAGATAAAAAAATGTCTCTTTATAAAAGAACTTTCTCTTGCAGTCTTATGGTTTGATATTGTAATTGGTATCTTGTTTTACGTGGTCGGGCTATGAATGCCTAGAGCGAGAAAAAGCAGGGTATTTTAATGGACGTGCGGGGCATCATTGTTATGTTGCTGGGATTTGGAATTTGCGCCTGATTATGGAATATCATTAGCGCAAAAAGATGGTTTTAAAGGTAGAGATACATTTTTTAATATCCCTGTAAAACTTCGAGAAGAGATAGAATTATCTATTTGCTTATTAGGTTATTGTACTTTGTTGGAGCGCATCTAGTCATAAAGTGCTTTCTGGTTTATGGTGGTAAATCTTTAGTTGCGAGTGGATAGCTTGGTAGGAGGTTATTCCAAAGTGTGGTCGTTTTAGGGGCGCTGCGATAGTTGCTGTCGAATAAAGGAGATATTCTGCAGTTGTATAAAACCTAGTGCGGTGCAAAATGTTCGTGCTTATTTGTAAAACTATTCTATTTCTTGTTTTTTCTTTAAGAAATCAGCATTTCTTAGATTTTTGCGTATGAGTGATAATAGAGCAAAGACTATCCTCTCGTGAGTTCCCTTTTTTATTCAAAATGGACAAACTGTCTCAATGAGCAGAGGCTTTATCTAAAAAGATCTCTGCGTGATTTGTTATTTATTTTTTCAATGGGATAGAAAATTACCACTTTTGAGTTGGCAAATAGATTTTATAGTGGTCATGAATTTATGGGAGATGTCACCAATATAATGTTTACTTGTTCAACTATAACTCTAGAAGAATAGTCGCATCGTGACCACGCTTGGCTTCGAATGAATAATACTCTCTACAGAATCTTTGAAATGCCTCAGCGGCAATTGGCTAAGAAAAGTGTTAGCGAATGCCAAGATGACATTGCTTTATCGCAAAAAGTTTGATCTTGTCTGCGTAGGCAATTTCTGAAAGCAGCGTTTTCAGGTAATTTGAGATGGGTTTTAAGTGTGGTGCACAGCCGGTGAAAAATTGGCGTGAATATAAGCCTACTTTGCCCGAAGGGGCGCTTGAGTTTCTAATTGCTGTAGTGATTGCAACATGATTGGTGCATGAAATACTTAACATGAGCGTGGGGAGGAGAGCAAAACTTTTTATATCAAAATAATAAATTGATAAAAGGTAGCTACAAAGTAGCTATAATGTGTACTTCATTCTAAATTTAATTGTTTTCATTTAATATTAGGAGGTAAAGTTATGAAAACTAAAAGTATGTATAAACCACTGAAAAAAATTCAAATTAAGTGGATTGATGTTACTGTTCTCAAATCCCGATCAAGTGAGCAGAAAATGGCTTCTCGAGGCACTTTTACGAATTGAGGTTTTAAAATATATAAAGCTGGCGGCAAACAAGCTGCTAGCTTTATAGTTTTTGGATATATTAATGACGATAGATTATGAAGTTAAAAAGTTGCTCTATGGCTGTGGAGCAATGAGTGGGGTGCGGTTGATTACTGGTTCCTTCCATGCTTTTTTTTCTTGTCTATGGGCGTTAGTATAGCACAGTTAGCCTTATTGCAAATTGTGTTTAGTGTGGCTATTTGTATTTTTGAAGTGCCTTGTGGGATTTTAGGGGATAAAATCGGCGTTAAACAAAATGTGATCTTATCATGTTTCTTTTTTTCGCTTTTCTTCTTTTTATGTATTTACGCGCCTAATCTTTCTATTTTAATTCCGGCAGAAGTTATTTATGCTTTAGGCTTTGCTCTATGTTCTGGCGCTGATAGCACATGGATTAAAGGCTTAATCGACGGCGGTGGTTACAAGGGTAGTTTGATCTATCACCAAGTAAACGCTTATAAGCGGGAACTGACAGCATTCATGAATACGGTTGCTGGTGCGCTAGGTGTTCTTATTGTTTTGTGTATGGATAATTATCAGTCGGCATATTATTTTTGTTCTTTCGGGTTTCTCGTGCTTGTATTCTTTTTTAGTCGGGTGAGGGGGATAGGTATTGCATCCGTTTCGGGTAGTCAGTTAATAGGTTCGAGTTCTTTGTTGCATGCAACAGAAGCTTTTACTTATTTAGTTACCTCAAAAATCGGGTTATATTACATATTGATATGTGGTTTTATTGTTGCAGCATTGCAGCCAATATTTCATTTTTGGCAACCTTTTATTTTGGGACAAACAGGAGTATTAGACAACGCAACGGGAAAGACTAAAGTTCTTATTCTTGGCCTGTGCTTTGTGTCTTATACTCTCGTAAAATACTTATTTAATCGCTTTGTAATTAAATATCTTATGCACAAATACGCTCCTATGGCGATAACTTTGTGCTCACTCGTCCTGAGTGCTGTTGTTATGTTTGCTCTGCTTCTCGTTGCAAACAGTTGGGCACCTATTATTTTATTCACCGTATTTCACAGTTTTTTTTCTGTCCCTATGACGCAGTTTGAAGCAGAATTTTTTAAACATATTCAACAAAAGAATGCAAATACGGTTTTATCCATTGTTAGTTTTCTTGCACGTATTTTTGGTATTTTAGCGCTTGTGCTGATTGGTTGGTTGGCGAAGAGTGTTTGTATAGAAGCGGCTTTTTGTTTCGCCTTGCTTTGTATATGTTTCGTTATCCCGCTTAATTTGGCTTGGCTTTATACGGATAAAAAGTGAATAAAAGATGAGAGGGGTTGAGGGTGAAGATACAGTTGAATAGGGCCTTGCCTATGACTTACATATAGACACAGGAAAAAATAGTATGTGAGTCATCTTATATGGATTTAGTCGAAATTAATAGCTGTCCATCGTTTTTAGGAGAGATGCTTACCGATTTGAATGCGTCAAATGATTGCGCTGCCATTAGCCAGAAATATCGCGAACGAGCATAACAAAGTACCTGCGTTTTCTGACAACTCGGTCGGCTTTGTTTTTTTACATATGTAAGCAGCGGGTAAGAGAAGGTTAGCACTAGTGTATGACTTGCAGTACCAAAAGTTTTATTAAAAATACTAAAAATGGATGTGCAAGACGAACAAATACTTGCTGAGGATCTTTTATCAACGACTGTAGCTGCTTGGGGGCATAATATTGTATAAAAAAACGTATGGCATGAAGTCCAAAAAAACAATTAAAGGCGCATTGCGCTTCTCTTTTAAGAATTGTGCATCTCCTCTTAGTTTAATGAGTGCTCATTATGCATCCTTTACGCAAGACTTGCGATGGAAAGACCTTACGAAAAAAATCAATGTGTTTTGTTTAAAAGATCCAGGTTTAATAAGCCCTGCAATAGGGAAGGGTATTTCACAATGTTTGTTGTGATGAAGCAATTGCTCTCTCTTGGCATGCCATTGGCTGTTGGGTTTATCTCGCAGATGATGATTTCCTTCACAGATGCAGCGCTTGTGGCGCATTTAGGTGTTCAAGCCTTAAGTGGTACAATGTTAGCTCTGAGTCTGTTTAGTTTTGTGATGTTGTTGGGGCTAGGGATTATTACTGCGGTTGCACCAAAACTTGCGGAAAGTTTTCGCAGACAAGATAGATATGCATTGAAGGCGTGGTTTGATCAAGGAATATGGCTTTCCCTTTTGATTGGAATGATGAGTGCAATCATTTTACTCAATACGAGGAATATTTTGTGTCTTCTCGAACAAGATGAGACAATTGCTAAGATAGCGCAGGAATATAATAGCGGTGCTGCTATAGGGGTGGTGTTTTTTTATCTTTATGTAAATAGCCGTGGATTACTTTCAGCAATTGGTCATCCCAAGCCCTTAACTTTTGTTATGCTTGCAGCTATCCCTATGAATTTTCTTATTTCTTGGCTGCTTATTTTTGGTATAGGTCCTGCAAGCGGATTAGGTGTCTTTGGTGCTGGAATTGCGAGTAGTTTGATCCGTATTTTGATTGTTATGGCAGTGGCAATCATTCTGTCCCACAATTCTGCTTTTCATTCCTTTCACTTTCATTATTTGCGACCAAAGTTTGAGATTTCACGAATCATAAAATTGCTGCTCGTAGGATTTCCCATTGGTATCCGTATTCTTATTTCGGAAGGTTTTCCTTCTGTCATTGCATTCATGATTACGCCTTCAGGGGTCCAAGCTTTATCAGCCCATACGATTGGAATGCGTCTTGATATGCTTATTTCTGTGGTGGCTTTGGGTATTTCTAGCGCAGCCGCGACAATAGCAGCGTGGTATAGGGCAGATGGGAATCATATGGCTTTAAAACAGTTGCGAATGAGTGTCACAGTTTTCGATGTAGTTTATGTCTTGTTTTTATCAGGAGTTGTTTATCTCTCTTATGAATTTATCCTTACAACCATCTTTGATATTGCTGATGTCCGCGTTGTTGTTTTCTCTTGGGAGTTGTTACCATTCATCTTATTGTCTTTTGCTTTTGGCACTTTAGGAGCTATGCTCAATGGCATACTTGTGGGCTTGCTTGATACGTTTTGGCCAACAATTGTTGTCACAATAAGCTATTGGGGGGTAGGCTTATTTGGGGGAGCGCTCATGGCGTATGTTTTTGAATATGGTTTTATTGGCTACTGGCTTGGCATGGTTGGTGCCAGTTTAATCGTTTCTCTCTTTAATTATATGCGCGTGGGGTATTTAATAAAACGCAATCCTATGTTTGGGGCGGGATGAGATTGAGGCGGGAATGAGTTGTTGGTGGCTATGAATGCAGGATTTTTGGCTTGTGCTGGGAGTGTTTTTGCGTGCATAGACACATTTTGCGGAAAGTGCTGCGATTCAACATTTTAGAAGCGTTGGTCAGTATACACTGCGCTTAAGACAGCTTTATTCAAGCTTATTACGAGTTTAGTCATCACTTTTTTTACGCTTAGGTTTTTCCAGGGCTTTAATTTCTTTATCAAAATCAGATTCAAATAACTTATCCTGAACGATGCGGTATTTTTCGCTCTGCGCGGCTCTCTACTAAATCAAGATAAGCATTAACAATTAAGCCAAGCTGCTTAAGTTCATCTTGTGTTCGGTCGTTTTTAGCAATTGTAACATCGGTTTTTACAATTTTACCATGTGGAGAATTCTCACACGTTGCTAAGCCCATATGTTCTTTTTTGCTGTCTGCTCGCTTAAACATCAGTTGCGCTGCTGTGTGTCCGTGCACAGCAAAATGCAATTTATTCTGAACTTTTGCGAAAAACTCGCGTGTCGTTGGTGCATCTTTGTTATAATCTATACTGGTTGTATAAATATCTGTAATTTTTTGATAAAAACGCCGTTCACTAAGGCGAATTTCTCTTATTTCAGCGAGTAAATGTTCGAAATAATTTTCATTAAGGGTTTGGCCGTTTTCAAGGCGCTTTTTGTCTAAGACATAGCCTCTAATTGCAAAATCACGTAATATTTGCGTCGCCCATTGTCGAAATTGTGTTGCGTGTTTTGAGTTAACCCGATATCCAACAGCAATAATGGCATCGAGGTTATAAAATTGAGTATTATAGCTTTTACCGTCAGAGGCAGTTATCCGGAAAATCCGGATAACTGAATTTTCATCTAATTCTTGAGATTCAAATATATTTTTTAAATATTCACTGATTGTACGTACATCTACGCTGAATAACCCTGCCATAAGCTTTTGACTAAGCCAGATTGTCTCATTTTCATAGCGAACTTTGATGCTGTTTTCACCAGCTTGTTGAGTGAAAATCAGAAATTCTGCAGTGCTATTGCGGCTGATTATTTTTTTAGGGGGGCATCTGATACCTTCTTAAAACGCGTCTTTTGCTGCTGAATGTTACGAATTTTCTGTTGGCTGTCAAACGATATTGGCAAAAGGCTAAGGACAATGATTCACGTTCGTTTGCACTGTTTATATAAGAAGAAGATTAGCACGCGATATATTGCGTGCAGGATCATTCCCCCATCATGTTTGATATAATCAGCAGCTTATAATGGTGATAAGAACGATTTTGCTTTGATAGACGTTATATATTCTATAAAAATTAAGTTGATTAAAATTTTTTTATGACTTTCATGCATGGGATGGTACCATAATAGCGGGGCTTGATTGTGTTTTAAGTTGGTGTGTTATGGCTGTGAAAAATGGTAAACAAATAAAAAGTAAGGATTCTAAGCCTGTTTCTGGTTTTCTTAAAAATTTGCGTGGTGTAAGCAACTGGCAGCAAGTTTTACAATGGCTTTCTTTTCGTAATGTAGAAGATATTGAGTGTATTACACCTGATCAAGCAGGTGTACCACGTGGCAAGATGATGCTTTCTAAAAAATTTACTTCAGAAACATCATTAGCGCTACCTTCAGCGGTTTTTATGGCAACAATTTCAGGAGATTATCCTGAAGATGGCCATGGTTTTGAATATCCCAAAACCGATGGCGATCTGCGTCTTGAGCCTGATTTGTCTACGTTAAGTATTGTACCATGGGAAGATGCTCCTACAGCGCAGGTGATTTGTGATCTTGTCTATCAAAATGGACAGGTTGTCGATTATACACCGCGAAATGTTTTGCGAAAAGTAGTCAATTTTTATACGCAAATGGGTCTAAAACCAGTTGTTTCACCAGAAATTGAGTTTTATTTAGTAGAGAAAAATCCTGATCCGGATTATCCTTTAGTTCCTCCTGTTGGTCGTTCTGGACGTTCAATTGGTGGAGGACAGGGCTATTCGATCGCCGGTGTGAATGAGTTTGATGAATTCATTGATGATATTTATCATTTTTCGGAAGCGCAAGGATTGGAGATTGATACGCTTATTCACGAGGAAGGGGCAGGTCAGTTTGAAATCAATTTACGCCATGGCGATCCGATTGAATTGGCGGATCAAGTTTTTATGTTCAAACGCACAATTCGTGAAGCAGCTCTTAAACATAATATGTATGCAACTTTTATGGCTAAGCCCATTCAAGGGCAGCCGGGCTCTGCGATGCATATTCACCAATCAGTCGTTAATAAGAAGACAGGGATGAATATTTTCACGCAGGAAGACGGTGGAGAAAGTATTTGTTTTCGCCATTTTATTGGTGGATTACAAAGACATATGGCGGGAGGACTTGTCATGCTTGCACCTTATGTAAATTCTTACCGACGTCTTATGCCGGATGTTTCAGCACCTGTTAATTTGCGATGGGGATATGATAATCGTACCACAGCATTTCGTGTTCCTCGTTCTGCTCCTCAAGCGCGACGTGTCGAGAATAGACTTCCTTCATCAGATGCGAATCCTTATTTAGCCCTTGCAGCTTCTTTAGCCTGTGGTCTCATTGGTTTACAACAAAAAATTGAACCGGATGAGCCAACAACAAATAATGTAAATGCTGATAATATTGAGTTACCCCGTGGTCTTATTGAAGCGGTTAATTTATTTGAACAAGATACAGAAATACGTGCTATTCTAGGAGATGTGTTTGTTAGTACTTATGCTGCAATCAAACGACAAGAGTTTGAAACTTTTATGGAAGTGATTAGCCCGTGGGAGCGCGAATATCTCTTGCTTAATGTTTGAGGTTTATCACGATGATTGGCTCTAATCCAATTTCTCCAGGAATTTCTTGGTATGAAGATACTTTAAAAGAGCGCTCCTCTTATCCTTCTTTTTGTGAAGATAGACAGTGTGATGTGGTTATTATTGGAGGTGGGTTTACAGGCCTTTCAGCTGCTTATCATTTAGCGAATGCTGGAGTAGACGTTGTTTTGTTTGAAGCATCACGTTTTGGTGATGGTGCTTCGGGACGCAATGGTGGTCAACTGGGAACGGGACAACGGCAATGGGTCGAAACATTAGAAAAAAAATATGGTTTTGAGCGTAGTAAAGTGCTGTTTGATTTAGCAGAAGAAGCTAAAAGAGATATTTTATCTTTATGCGCGATGCCTGATTTTCAATGCGATTTTATGGCAGGGCAGCTTTCTGTAACCCATAAAAGGCGTGAGCTTTTCTCTTATCAACAGCATATTGAGGCAATGCAGCGTTATGGCTATCATGCGCTTACTTTTATGGATAGGGCTGAAACATCTGAGCGACTTGGATCGTCTTTTTATTGTGGTGGTATTTATGATGCGGATACCGGTCATATAAATCCCTTAAAATTGATTGTTGGATTGGCAAAAAGAGCCAAAGATGCTGGTGCTAAACTTTATGAAAAGACACAAGTAACAACCATGAAGAGCAGGGGAGCTCATTGGAAAGTGATAACAGAAAAAGGGAGTATAACAGCAGAGCATGTTTTACTCGCAACGAATGGGTATAAACTTGGGCTTCAGCGTTTTGTTCAGAAAAATATTGTTTCTATTCGCTCTTATATTGGAGCAACGGAACCATTACCAAAGAACAGCTCAATTCTCATGGGGGGTGAATCGGTTGATGATTCCCGTTTTATGGTTCGCTATTTTCGCAAAAGCATTGATAATCGTCTCTTATTTGGTGGTGTAGAAAGTTATAATAATAAGAATCCTGTAAATTTAGATGCACGAATAAAACGGCAAATTGCTGAAATTTATCCCCAATTATCCTCTATCAATCTCAGCCATCGTTGGGGGGCAACGGTTGCCATTACGGTTGAACGTATGCCTTATATTCGCCAACTTTTCTCAAGGATGACTTATTGTGGCGGTTATTCAGGGCATGGCGTTATGCTTGCTCCTTTTATGGGAAAATTGTACGCAGAATGGTTGACTGGGAATCATGAACGTTTTGTCCCTTTTCAGGACTTAAAGATTTCATCTTTTCCGGGAGGAAGCGTTTTGCGTTATCCGCTTATATTTTTAGCAATGCGTTGGTTTTCTTTAATGGATCGCCTTTAATAGAAACATTGATTGAAATGGAGAAAATTAATGGCTTATTTAGGTTCTGTCTGTTTTAATGATGGAAGCTTTTATAAGTAATATGGGATTTCATAATCGAATAGAAAAATAAATAAGTTCATGGTAAGTAAAATTATTCCAGTTTCTCCCTTTGATTGTATTGTTTTTGGTGGCAATGGTAATCTGGCCTCACGCAAACTTATGCCTGCTCTCTATCATTGTCAGTGTGTTGGGCAATTGAGTGAGCCAACGCGTATTATTGGGATTGCGCGTTCTGCATGGAACAACGAAGAGTATCAAAATTTTGTTTGTGCTTCTTTAGAAAAACATGTTCATCCAAAAGATCTTAACCAAATTGAACTTCATCGTTTTCTTGCACGTTTAACTTATGTTTCTGTTGATATTACTTCACATCAAGGATGGCAAGATCTTGCATTGCTGCTGTCCCAAGATTCAGCGGATATTCGCGCTTTTTATTTGGCTGTTGGTTCGTCGCTTTTTGCTGATATTGCGATGAAGTTGGGGAAACGCAATTTGGTGACACCACAAACACGAATTATCATTGAAAAACCAATTGGTTGTAATGCAAAAACAGCTGTTTTGCTTAATGATGCATTTGCAAGTGTTTTTAATGAAGAACAGATCTTCCGCATTGATCATTATCTTGGCAAGGAAACTGTTCAAAATTTAATGGCATTGCGATTTGCGAATACATTTTATGAACCGCTATGGAATTCCAACTATATTGATCATGTTCAGATAACCGTTGCTGAATCTTTAGGATTGGAGGGGCGTACAGAATATTATGAGAGTACTGGTGCTCTACGCGATATGGTTCAAAACCATATGCTGCAGCTGCTTTGTTTGGTTGCGATGGAAATACCATTTATCCACAGTGCCAATGCTGTGCGTGATGAAAAACTTAAAGTTTTGCATTCTTTAACACCTCTTGATGTGCATAATGTAGAGCAGAACACTGTGCGTGGGCGGTATATGGCTGGTCTATCAAATGGTGTTTCTGTAGGTTCTTATCTTGATGATCTTGGAAAAGAGGAGAGTAGGAGCGAAACATTTGCAGCATTGAAGGTTAAGATTAATAATTGGCGTTGGGCAAATACGCCTTTTTATTTACGAACGGGTAAGCGCATGTTCACGCGAATGTCTGAAATTGTTGTTGTATTTAAACCTATTCCTCATAATATTTTTAATGTAGATTCGGATGAGATTTTTTCTAATCGACTTGTTATTCGTCTCCAGCCTGATGAAGGCGTCAAACAATGGTTGATGATTAAGGATCCAGGTCCTGGCGGTATGCGATTTCGTCATATTCCTTTGGATATGAGTTTTGCCTCTGCATTTTCTCAGCGTAATCCTGATGCTTATGAACGCTTATTGATGGATGTTATTCGCGGAGATCAAACACTCTTTATGCGTCGTGACGAAGTTGAAGCAGCTTGGCGTTGGATTGATCCTATTCTTGAGGGGTGGCAAGCAATAAAGCAGCCTATTTATGAATATAGCGCGGGATCATGGGGGCCATCTGCTTCCACAGTTTTGATGGAACGTGATAGGCGTACATGGAATAATTTAGTTTAGAATAATAAGCAATAAGTATGCATGGAATGAATATTGATCGTTTAAATTTTGAAACCCCCACAACACTTGCTTTAGCGTTGGCTGATCGTGTTGCTGCAGAGCTTAGTGTAGCTGTTCTGGAGCGCAAGCGCGCGATTTTAGCAGTGTCTGGTGGTAAAACACCAGAATTGTTTTTTCATTATTTATCAAAAGCGGATATTGATTGGCAAAATATCATTATCACTTTGGTTGATGAACGTTTTGTCCCTATACATGATGAACGTTCAAATGAACATACGGTACAGCGTTATTTGTTACAAAATTTTGCAACGAAAGCACGTTTTGTAGGACTTTATCATAAGGCACGCACCGTTGAACTTGCTGCTTTTTCAGCAGCAAGTCGTGTTAATACTTTGCCCAAACCCTTTGATGTTGTTGTTTTAGGAATGGGGATTGATGGACATACGGCTTCCTTTTTTCCTGATGCTGATCGTTTAAAGCAAGCACTTGATCTTCGAACACAAGCACTTGTTTTACCACTTCATTCCAAGAATGCTGTTGAGCCAAGACTCTCACTAACGCTGCCAGTCATAATGCAATCTCGTTGCATTATTCTCCATTTCGAAGGTTTTCAGAAACGCCATTGTTTTGAAGAAGCTTGTCAAGATGGAGCTGAAATAGAAATGCCCATTCGGGCGATTTTGCGTAATTCTCCTCATCTTGTGCAGGTTTATTGGTCGCCAGCAGAAAATGAAATAAGTGAATTAGAAGATGAGACACAAGGTGAATAGAAACGCACTCTTTCTTTAATGAATGAGGGGAGTATCAATGAAGGGGGAAATAAATATGGCACTTTCCAAGACAATTGCCACAGTTACACGAAGGATTTATGAACGCTCTCGACCTACACGAGAAATTTATTTAGATCGTATTGCGAATGCACAGGCTCACCGTCCCAAGCGGAGTTTTTTGGGATGTGCTAATCAGGCTCATGGTTTTGCTGCTTGTGGTGCAATAGACAAAGAGCGCTTGAAGGAAAATATCGTTGGGAATATCGGCATTATCACGGCATATAACGATATACTTTCAGCCCATCAACCTTTTGAAAAGTTTCCTCACTTAATTAAAGAGGCAGCCCGTATGGTTGGTGCTGTTGCACAGGTAGCAGGGGGAGTTCCTGCGATGTGTGATGGTGTTACGCAGGGGAATAGGGGGATGGAGCTTTCCCTTTTTTCGCGTGAAGTGATTGCAATGGCGACAGCGATAAGCTTATCACACGATGTCTTTGATGCAGCTTTGTATCTTGGGGTGTGTGATAAAATCGTCCCCGGTTTATTGATTGGAGCACTAACATTTGGTCACTTACCAGGAATCTTTATACCCGCTGGTCCTATGACAACAGGTCAAGGGAATGATGAAAAAGCAAAAATACGTCAACTTTACGCGGAAAATAAAATAGATCGCCAGACACTCTTGGAATCAGAAGCTCGTTCTTATCATGGACCAGGAACATGTACATTCTATGGAACGGCTAACTCAAATCAGGTGATACTAGAGATGATGGGGCTGCATATGCCGGGAGCTTCTTTTGTCAATGCGAATACACCATTGCGTGATGCTTTAACAAAAGAAGCGACAAAGCGTGTACTTGAAATGACCGATCTTGGTGATCATTATAGACCACTTGGTATGATCATTGATGAGCGTTCTTTTGTGAATGCCATTGTAGGATTAAATGCAACAGGAGGCTCTACCAATCATACGATTCATTTGATAGCTATCGCTGCGGCTTGCGGTATTCAATTGACATGGCATGATATTGCGGAAATTTCATGCCATGTGCCTCTTTTAGCGCGAATTTATCCGAATGGTTTGGCTGATATCAATCATTTTTATGCAGCAGGGGGAATAGGATTTATTATTCGCGAGCTTATTGAGGCCGGTTTAGTGCATGAAGATGTTTCTACAGTTTTTGGTAAAGATCTCCATGCTTATGCAATTGAAGCAAAGCTTTCTGCGGATGGCTGTGTGGTGCGTGAAGCTGCTCTTAAGGAAAGTGGTGATCATAAGGTGTTAGCAGGGTGGAAAAAACCATTTCAATCTGAGGGGGGGCTTCGTGTTTTATCGGGAGATTTGGGAACCGCTATTATAAAAGTTTCATCTGTTAAACCAGAATATTGGCAAATTAAAGCACCAGTCCTTGTCTTTAATGATCAAGAGGAGCTCCAAAAATCTTTTCAATCTGGTGCGTTGCATGATAAAGATTTTATCGCTGTTATTCGCTATCAAGGACCAAAAGCCAATGGTATGCCAGAACTTCATAAATTAACAACCATTTTAGGCGTTTTACAAGATCGCGGTCAAAGGATAGCATTAATAACGGATGGCCGTATGTCCGGAGCATCAGGAAAAATTCCTTCTGCCATCCATGTGACGCCAGAAGCTTTGGATAATGGTCCCATTGCACGTTTGCAAGATGGTGACATTGTTTTCCTTGATGTTCATGGGGGTAAATTAACTCTTTTAGAGGATTTAGCAAAATTTAACGCACGAACAATCACACCTCCTGATCTTACAAAAAACGAACAGGGTGTTGGACGTGAACTCTTTCGTGTTTTTCGTCAATCGGTTAATCGTGCAGATCAGGGGGCATCTGTTTTTATGACTTGAGGAATGCAAAAAGAAACAAGATGAACGACGTGTAATGCAACCATGTACAATGAATTGTTACAATTCTTAGAATTTTGGTATAGGAAGATTGTGTAATCGGGCGGCGGCTTTAAGTGTATTAACCATAAGCATGGCAATAGTCATGGGGCCAACACCTCCTGGAACAGGAGTGATTGCAGCAGCTTTTTCTTTTACGTTTTCAAAATCGACATCCCCAATAAGATGGGTTTTTCCTACACCTTTTTCTGGAGCTGGAATGCGATTAATGCCTACATCAATAACAATAGCATCCTTTTTAATCCAGTCTTTTTTTATCATTTGTGGGCGACCTACAGCTGCTACGAGAATATCGGCACTCCGACAGACATCATCAAGGTCACGGGTACGACTGTGGGCAATTGTCACAGTAGCATTGGCTGCAGTTAAAAGGGCAGCCATAGGTTTGCCAACAATATTAGAGCGTCCAACAACGACAGCATCAAGCCCAGATAAATCTCGCCCACAGTGTTGTTCAATCATCATCATAGCACCAGCTGGTGTACAGGGAATAATAGCATCTTCAAGTGCATTTGCTGCGAGTTTTCCTACATTGACATAATGGAAACCATCAACATCTTTTTGGAAAGCAACGGCTTGTGTTATGCGGTTTGTATTGATATGGGCAGGGAGAGGCAGCTGGACCAAAATACCATGAATTTTTGGATCAGAATTTAACGTTGCAATAAGCTGAAGGAGCTCTTTTTCTTGTGTTTCTTTGGAAACGACATGTTTGATGGAAAGAAATCCACATTCTTCAGCTTTTTTATTTTTTGAAGCGACATAGACTTGGCTTGCAGGATCGTCTCCAACGATAATAACAGCGATACCAGGTTGTATATTATAGTTATTGCGGAGTTTTATGGTTTCAGCCTTAACTTTCACAATAATCTCTTCAGCAAGTTTTTTTCCGTCGATAATATTATTCATGAGAGAGACCCTTTCGGTAAGGCTATTTGTTTTTTTGTAAAGCATTTTCTAATAATACGATAGAGTTTTATAGCAATATTCATATGAGAACAGTAAGAATGGCTTAATAATGTTGTGGATTTATCGTTTTAGAATACTTTTAAATAATTGCTTTATAAAGAAGCAGCAATATTGCTGTTTGAATAAACTTTGGATAAAGAACAAAAATAATGAAAATACAAAATGGGTATGGTCAATTATAGGGTTATAAAAAGCCTTTTAACGATTATTTAAGTTTATTTTCAATCTGTTCTAGGGGATAGGTATAGAGGGATATTGTGCGCATCAGAATAATAAAATTTTTGAGCGGAATTTTTATTACAATTATCTTTTTATTTGGAGTGGGGATTTTCGTTTTACCTTATCTTGTTTCTACGGATATGATTCGTGTTCGTTTAGCGCAAGAGTTGAGTGCATGGACAGGCTATAATGTGCAATTGCGTGATCCACCGCGGTTAAATCTTTTTCCTTATCCTAAAGCGTTGCTTTCCGGTGTTACTTTATCATCAAAAATAGATGATGTTGCGCCATTAATGGAAGCTGAATCAATAGAAGTTGATCTTTCTGTCGTTGATCTTCTTTGGGGACGTGTTTCTTTTTCAGAGACGCGGATTGTGCGTCCTCAATTTGTTATGGAAAAGCCCGTTAAAACAATGGCAGATTTTTTTGATCGATTTTCTCGCTCGCAAGGTGCCTTAGGGTTAGCCATACGCAAGGCGCGTGAAATATTAAAACATAACCCTGAACATCCAGAGATAGAGCATCTTTTAAAACAACCTTTTGGGCGGGTTTTTATTGAAAATGGCGCCCTTGTGTATCATGATAGCCTTTCAGGAGTAGCAGAAAAAATAACAGGGTTAAATGCGACTTTAGATTGGTCTGAATCGACACAGGAAATACGGTTGCGTGCAGATGCTCGTTGGCGCGGAGAATTTACAAAATTATCAATCGATGCTTCTCAAGCATTGTTGCTTTTGGCAGGAGGAAAAAGCCAGATTAAGGCAAGTCTTAACTCTGTGCGTGGAGGGATAACTTTTACAGGACAGGCTCGGTTATCTGAATATTATATTTTTGACGGAAAGGTGTCGATGCGTTCTCCGGGCTGGAATCAAACTTTGTCTTGGGTTGGAGGAACTCATTTTTGGGGACATAGATTAAAAATACCCATTGTATGGGAATCTCATTTTTTAGCGCGACCAATGCATATTCAAATGAATAATGTTACATTTACGATGGGGAAAGCCAATGCGCGTGGGGCTTTGAAACTTGATTTTCAAGATTATGTACCAAATGTCATGGGCTCTTTAGCATTTGATAACCTAGACCTCAACCTCTTAGGCTCAATGTTTTTTTCCGTTAAAAAGAAAAATTCATTCTTTGATATGGCGCTTTTTGATCGTATAGGGGTGGATATACGACTTTCTGCGCCACAAGCCAAAATAGGAAATATTCCACTCACAAATTTAGCTGCTGCGATACAAATAAGAAATGGGCGTGGGATTTTTGATCTTGGACATGTCAATATTTGGGGTGGGTCTGTTCAAAGTAATATTGAAGTTACACCATCTGGACAGAAAATACGTATTGGAGGAACGATGTCAGGGTCTTCTATTGATACGCAGGAGGCTTTAGAAGCCTTAGGATTTATTCCATTTGTGCAGAGTAAAACAAATTTTACCACAACGATACAAACACTTGCGGATTCTTGGATGGAAGTTTTTACAAAGATGCAGGGTGGATTAACATTGAAGATGTCTTCTGGCTGGCTCTTAGGGTATGATTTGAATGAATTACAAACAAAACTTTCAAACAAACAACAATTTCTTTTAACAAGTAATGATTCTCTCTCTACAAATTTTGATCACTGGGATATTCAGGCAAGCTTTTCAGAAGGGATGATGAAGGTAACCGAGTCATTGATGCGTACAGAAGACTTGAGTTTATCTATACAGGGGGCGATTACCATGGCTATTGCTCAAGGGCAGCAGAATGAATTGATATTACAGGCACAATTACACAAAAACCACAGCTCAGAAACTTTATGTAAAGATGTCCAATGCCTTGCTAACAGCCTTGCATGGCCTTCTACATTTTCGCTGAGCTCTAAAGGACAAGATCATGGTAATTTTTTGATTACAAAAGACATTGATACAGATTGAGCATTGTTTTTCATCTGTATAAAATATGATTCTATAATCATAATTCGTCTATTTGCAATTTAAAGTCATCTTTAAATTAAAATAAGAGATTTCAATATCGTAAGATTCTCTCATTTTAAATCTATTCGTGATGAAACCAAAATTTTTCCTCTCCGTCATCAGAAGCAATTAGTATGTAGATAAAAGATTGAAGAGACAAATAAAAACGCCTCTCTATGGAATCTTTCAAATACAAGAGATTTATAATATGAGTACAAATCTCAGAAAATTTCTAAAAAACATTTTATTGCATTAAAACTTTAAAGACATATCGGCCAGTGCTTATTGAATCTGAGAAGAAATACCATAGCCATCTTTGGTAACTGTATGCTTTCCATCTGCTCCAACAGAACCAATTCCCACCGTAATCAAAATAAAGGCCAAGAGGGTTGTAATCGTAATAATGGTAGCTTTTTTAGCAGACATATCTTTTCTCCATTGATGCATCAGTCACTGAATGCAAAGATGAATGGTGTATTATTTAAACTTTTATGAAAGCAGAATCACTTAACGATCTATTGGTTCCCACCATTATCTCATAAAGCTAAAAAACTCTATAATTCTTTAATGTATTATAGCTCTATAGATATAATTTTTTCTTTTTGTTATATATTTTTTTCTTTTCTTGATGACGATAGTGAGCATTGGCAAGATTTTATGCGCATAAATTATAAACTTAAAAGATTGTTTATCCGACAGACATTAGCTTTGAATGAAGAAATAAAGATAGAGGGGGCACAAGCTTCTTATCTTATGCATGTTTTGCGGATGAAAGAAGGAGCGGAAATTCTAATTTTTAATGGACAGGATGGTGAGTGGCTTGCTAAACTTATCATTGTTAAGAAAAAATTTGTTGTGGTTCAGCTTATTCATCAAGAAAGATTACAAACGACACATTCCAATCTTATTTATTGCTTTGCTCCACTCAAAAACGCGCGCTTGGATTATATGGTGCAGAAAGCGGTTGAAATGGGGGCATCGATTTTGCAGCCTGTTATAACGCATCATACGCAGGTTACGCGTATCAATATGGCTCGTATGGAAGCCAATGTTATCGAAGCTTCTGAACAGTGTGGCATTTTATCTCTCCCTGAATGCGTATCGGCTCTATCACTAGCAGAGCTTTTAGAACGTTGGGATGAGACACAGCCTTTATTCTTTTGTGATGAAGAGCATAAATCGCCTAATCCATTACCTTCTTTTAAAAAGCGTAACGTTACAACGCCAGGTGTTCTCATTGGACCAGAAGGTGGGTTTAGTGAAGAAGAGCGGAGCTTTTTAAAAAAGCATCCCTTTGTGGTTCCAATGTCATTAGGTCCACGCATTTTACGCGCTGACACTGCCGCTGTTGCGGCTTTGGCTCTTCTTAATGCTACCGTGGGGGATTGGTCAATGGATTGAGATGTCTGTAAAATCATTCTAAATAATTCATTGAAGATGATAACACCAATGGTAGGATACGATAAGTTATGGCACTTGATATAATGGATGAAAGTGAAGTTTATAACTTAGATTCCTTGGTTAGCTATTTCCAAGGAGGGTATAAAGCAGAAGATGATTGGCGTATTGGTACAGAACATGAAAAGTTTCCGTTTTATAGAGAGGGGTTTCGTCCTGTTCCTTATGATGGTGAGAGGGGAATCAGAACGCTATTAGAAGGGATGCAAAGCGCTTTAGGATGGAAACCTATTTTAGATGAAGGGAATATTATTGGGCTCGTAGGACCCGTTGATCAGGGGGCTATTTCTTTGGAACCTGGGGGACAGTTTGAATTATCTGGAGCACCATTAAAAACAGTAGGTGATACGTATCACGAGTTGATGGAACATTTATCTCTTCTCAAAAAAATTGCAGAACCATTGGGTATTGGTTTTTTGGGGATAGGCGCTAGCCCAAAGTGGACGTTAGCTGAAACACCGAAAATGCCGAAATCACGTTATCAAATTATGACTGATTATATGCCGAAAGTCGGGCATAATGGTCTTAATATGATGTATCGTACATCAACAGTTCAGGTTAATCTTGATTTTTCCTCTGAAAGCGATATGCGGAGAAAAATGCAAGTATCCATGAAGTTACAATCCGTTGTGACCGCATTATTTGCAAGTTCGCCTTTTACAGAAGGACGCCCAAATGGCTTTTTGTCATGGCGTTCTGAAATTTGGCGTGATACAGATAATCAGAGGACAGGGGTTCTTCCCTTTATATTTTCTGAGCGTTTTGGTTTTGCTGATTACGTTGAATGGGCCCTTGATGTTCCTATGTATTTTGTTGTACGTGATGGTCATTATTATGATTGTACACATATAACGTTTCGTCAGTTTATGAATGGAGCATTAAGAGGACAAGTTGCAAATTCAATTCCAAACATGGGAGATTGGATTAATCACTTATCAACGTTATTTCCTGAAGTCCGCTTAAAAAGATTTTTAGAAATGAGAGGAGCTGATTGCGGTTCTTGGAAGCGCATCTGCGCATTGTCGGCTTTTTGGGTTGGGCTTCTTTATGATAGAGAAGCGCTTAACGAGGCAGAGGCTTTGACCAAAGATTGGTGTTTTGAAGAAGTTTTAGAAATGCGTCAACGTGTTCCCAAAGAAGGGTTAAAAACTCCTTTTCGTCAAACCATTCTTTTAGAATTAGCCCGTCAAACTATCGCTATTGCGCACAAAGGCTTAAAAAATCGCAAACAGTATGATGTAAATGGTTTTGATGAAACAAAATTCCTTAATCCTTTAGAAGAAGTTGTGGTAACGGGGCAAACAGATGCTGAAAAACTTTTATCCCATTACTCTTCTATTTGGGATGAGTCTGTTGAACCTGTATTTTTAGAATATGCCTATTAAATTTGAGGAAAAGACACTTTGTATTTTCTTAACAATGCATATCATCGTAGTGGTTTATTCACTCACTTGTCTTTAAAGAGAATATCCCTCTTGCTTTCAACATTTCTCATAAAGGGATACAATACAAAAATTTCTTGAATACTGCAGATTACTACAATCACGGTATTTCCAGAGCCTCCATGTTATATCTTTGTGCTAAAGATGATTTGATCTATTTAGCTTGTTATCGAACATTTTTTTATCCACTTGGCTCATTCCCTTTATGAATAGGGCAGAAAATAATTTTTTCGCTTTAAAATAGGGGATAAAAAACATTATTTTCGTTCAATAGTCTCACTGTTATTGCTTATAGAAACATGAAGTATTTTATTCTATAGAATAAAATACAAAAACTTAGCTCGTTACGCTTGTGAGTCACAAACACTTCTTTTATTTTTTTAAAACGTAGAGTACACTTCTTCACAGTTTATTGCTTCCGTTTTTAATAGCAAGACTGTGTGGGGGCTCTTATGCCTTTTTTATCATGATATGATATAATTATACAGTCATCATGCATGCAATTTTAAAACGGGTAGGGAAATTACAGGGGATTATTTTCTCTAGACAGTATGTTTGTTCTTTTCGATTAATGCCCGTTGGAGAATCTAGATTTTTTTACGTATTCAAACATCTAATTACTAAAGTCTGCTTAGAGTTCTGCGAGAGAGGGGTGTTTTCCCTTAATAAATCAAATGGCATCCTATTCGACGACTTAGCAAGCCTTTATATTGAAATTCTTTACCTAAATAAAATAAAACACCCACAAAAAACAAGTATCTTGGGGTAATACCTTAAAATATCTAATTATGAAGATTCAATTTTTCATTCTATTAAATATTTCTAAAACGATTCCTTATCCTATTTTATCGATGTGACGGGTTCTATCTTACTCTAAAACATTTTGATATATTCTTTTACTATTTCCTCTTTGTCGCGATATTCTGAATCTCTACAGTTTTTATTGAGGTATGACTGATAAAGTCCATTGTACAGATTCAGATCGTTCACTTTCGTATATCCGAGTGATATTAATACAGCAAACACAAGTATCAATAGAGAAGATAACACAATAAATGCCATGGTACGTTTCATGAGTGATTTAACTCCTTATCTTTGATAAATAGACCGATATTGAATACAGCTATTATGACGGTTGATATCACTTAACTTGGTTATATCGACAGGATATAGGATATTTTTGTTGGTATTGTGTTTTAGGTTGTATTAATCAATATTATGTATTTTTAATTGTGTTTCATTTTATAGGCATTGTGGCTTTTAAAGCCTTCACATTTGCGATTTTTTTGTTATTGAGAGGGCGTATTTTTATGTCTATAAAAATAATTTCGAAAAACAAAAAAACTTTCCCCAAAAGCTCTCATTGAGGGCAAAGAAAGAATGTATAATAGGTATTTTCAATAAAAGAAGTTACATTTAAAGGGGTGATCAAAGCTTTTGAGAGCGCTATCCATAAAATTGGTAAGAGGAGCTTGATGGTTTACTCTCCAGAATAATTCATGAGTGTTCTTTTGTTAATGAATCTTTTAAAGAGAGCTCTTTTCAATTCAAAGGGCAAAAGAGAGCAATAAGGACATTGATAGGATAAGATACGTTGGAATTATTCGGTATTAAGATGCAATGAATTTTGTTTATATTTCGCTTTTTAAACTATTTTATAAGATCGTAAATTTTAAATAATAGGGAAATAATTTTATTTATTTTCTTTAAACAGTTATTCGTAGATAAAAAATTCTCTTTTAATCTATAAATTTAAAAAATAATGACTTTTTAAAAGCCTTGTAAGCTTTATACCTTAATTTTAATATTATGCATATTATTCACCATCAATCATAACAATAGTGGGTATAGACTGGGTATAGACAATGACATTTAACTTTTTCATCAATTTATTTCTATTTGTTATTTTTTTATTGTGGGTCGCCCAAAGTAAGAGAATGCAATGGAGTCTTTCATTCCGTGTTATGCTAGGGCTTATCCTTGGCTTGATTTTTGGAAGTGTTTTGCAGTTTTTTTATGGAGAGGGTGAAGCCACTTTATTGAAATCCGTTGAATGGTTTAACATTGTTGGTGAAGGCTATGTCTTATTGTTACAAATGATTGTTATGCCACTGGTTTTTATCTCTATCGTTTCAGCGGTTTCTCATTTACATTCTGTTTATGCTGTTGGAAAGATGAGTATCATAACGATTTCAATATTGCTTATTACAACGGCTCTTTCAGCGTTGGTTGGCGTTTTGGTTGTTAATGCTTTTGGATTAACAGCAAGTAGTTTAGTCCATGAAGGGCAAAATGTTTCTTCTCTTCTTGAAGGTCATATTTCTCAACTTGGAGATATGAATATACCAAAGATGATTTTGTCTATGATTCCTAAAAATCCATTTGCTGAGTTGAGTGGAGCTAAGCGTACATCAATTATCAGTGTTGTTATTTTTGCGTCATTTTTAGGGGCAGCGGTTCTTCTTTTAAAGAAAGATGAGCCGGAAAAAGGAGAAAAAGCACTTTTGTTTATTCAAGTGGCACAAGCTTGGATTATGCGGTTAGTTCGTATTGTGATTTCTTTGACGCCTTATGGTATTTTTGCTCTTATGACAAAAGTAGGAGCAACTTCGCGTATTGCAGATATTTTAAATTTACTCGTTTTTATCATCGCCTCTTATATCGGTATTATCCTTATGTTTGGCATACATGGTGTATTGCTTGGCATTTCTGGGGTAAATCCCTTTCGTTTTTTCAAAAAAGTTTTACCAGTTTTAACATTTGCCTTTAGCAGTCGTTCAAGTGCTGCAAGTATTCCTTTGAATATTGAAGCGCAAACGCGGTGGATAGGTGTACCGCAATCCATTGCGAGTTTTGCAGCTTCTTTTGGGGCAACAATTGGACAAAATGGGTGCGCTGGTCTTTATCCAGCGATGCTTGCGACCATGATTGCACCGACCATGGGGATTAATCCTCTTGATCCTACTTGGATTGCTACGCTTGTTGGGATTGTAACGTTGAGTTCTATTGGGGTTGCTGGTGTTGGGGGAGGGGCTATTTTTGCAGCATTGATTGTTTTGCCAATTATGGGGCTTCCTGTTACTTTGGTTGCTGTGCTTATCTCTATTGAGCCGCTGATTGATATGGGACGTACCGCTCTAAATGTGAGTGATTCAATGATAGCTGGAACGATCACCAGTCAAATGTTACGGACAACGGATAAAAGTATTTTAAAAAAATAATTTTGGGTTATGTTTTTTGGGGTTGTAAAACATCTGTCAGAGATATTTGTGCCGAACCAGGTTGTAGAGGTTTTTGTTGATTGGGGTGAGGAGCCCAACCGGAAAGCCAGATGAAAGAAAAATGTGCACGAATACGTCCATCAGGATCGCTAAATTTTTGTGCATAGATTTCAGCAGCACGGAGAAAAAAGCGTTTGGAGACAGGGCGTCGTGAGCGATTGGTAAGCGCATTTTGCATTCCCATCGCTTTAAGATCGTTTATGAGATCAAACATTGTATTATAGCGTATTGTAATCTCTTCAACATCTGCTACAGGCAGAGCAAAACCAACACGCTGTAAAAGAGCACCTGCATCACGAATGTCGGCAAAAGGGTAGATCCTAGGGCTTGCTCCACCATAAATTTCAATTTCGGCTTGTAGAAGACATTCACGTAATTCTTTGAGTGTACCTGCTCCCGCCATAACAGCTAGAAATAAGCCATCTGGTTTAAGAGTGTTTTTTATCTGGCTTAGAACACCAGGGGTATCATTCGTCAATTGTAATGAAAGAAGTGAAACAATAAGATCACAGTAATTTTGAGGAAAATCAAGAAATTCTCGATGACGTAAATGAAACTTTTTATCATGGCTTTGATAAAGTGTATCGGTCTCAATACGTTCTATAGAACAAACCTTTCCAGATTTCATGAGAGCTTGCGTGGCAAGATCTGTATGGCTGTGTAAATCGAGCGCTAATGTAAAGAGGCGATCAACAGTGCTAAGACGTTTATAGAGGTCTTCTGCCATGAGAGAGAGTAAAAAATCGTGTCCTTTTTTTGCTTTTTTGAAGGCGCGTTTGCGGAATTGTTCAATGCGGTTATGATCAAAAATTAAAGGATGAGACATATTGTGGAACACTTCCGATCTATGAAAGAATGCATTTTGAAAAGGTCCATGATTGTGCGAGCTCTGTCAAGTTTATAATGTGAAAGAAAAATAAGTTTATAGGAGGTTAAGATTTTTTAAAGAAATTAAATTTATAAATTGAGGAAATACAAAGGAACTTTTGTTCTACGGGGAGACTTGTAAAAGCCTAAATTTATAATGTTTTACTTTCGCGAAGCGGCTTTAAATAGCGGGGATATACTCAGTCAATTCATTGAGCGTTTTAAAACGATGCTTTATCCACCAATTTGTCCTGGATGTAAGCAAAATGTTTCTACTTATGGCACGATTTGCTCTGAATGTTGGAAAGACCTTCAATTTATCACGAAACCTTATTGTCCTGTTATGGGGACGCCTTTTGTTTGTGATATGGGGGATGGTTTTCTCAGTGGTGAAGCGCTTCGTAGTTCTTACCCTTTTTCACGTGTTCGCTCAGTCATTGTTCATAAAGGGCTTGCACGTACTTTGGTAACGCGTTTAAAATATGGTGATCATATAGAATTGGCATCTTTTATGGCTAATTGGATGGTGTCTGCTGGACGTGAGGTTATTGATGAGTGTGATGTTATTATTCCCATTCCATTGCATTTTCGTCGTTTTTGGGAGAGGCGTTATAATCAATCTGCTGAGCTTGCACGTTATATTGCAGCATCACAAAAAAAACTTTTAAAACCGGGTTGGCTTATTCGTTGTCGGCATACGCGTCCGCAGGTTAGTCTTTCTTCGCGAGAGAGAAAACTTAACGTAAAAAATGCTTTTAAGGTTTCGCATAAAGTTAAAAAATATCTTAAAGGCTGTTCTGTTTTACTGATTGATGATGTATTTACAACGGGAGCAACAGTTACAGCAGCAGCATCTGCATTAAAATATGCAGGTGCACGACAGGTTGATGTGCTAACATTTTCGCGTGTCCTTAAAGAAGATTCTATTTTTCCTTCTTCTTAAGGGGATGTAAATTGGATATTATTAAAAAATACTTGGAGGATAATACTTATGAAAGAGATAATCATTTATACACGCCCTGGTTGTCCTTATTGCACAAAAGCACGTGATTTACTGGACAAAAAGGATGTAAAATATAAAGATATTGATGCTTCCACATCCCTTCGTCAAGAAATGGTACAACGTGCGAATGGGCGGAATACATTTCCACAAATTTTCATAGGTGATTATCACGTTGGTGGTTGTGATGATCTTTATGCTTTAGAAGCTGAGGGAAAACTCAATTCTTTATTGCAAGACCTATAATCGCCGTAAACGACATACCCTTAAGACCGTTTTGCGAGAAGGAGATAGTTAACATCCATGTCTTTTGAGCGATTCCAGCTGTCGTTTAATGGGTTATAAGTAATTCCTATCTCATCAATGACAGTTAGAGCGTTTTTTGATAAGAAATTTTTAAGTTCTCGAGGTTTTAGGAATTTTTTATAATCATGGGTTCCTTTAGGGAGCCAACGGAGGATATATTCAGCACCTATAATAGCAAACCCCCATGCTTTCCACGTGCGGTTGAGTGTTGCAACAAACATTAACCCTTGTGGTTTCAGCATTTTTGCTGTCGCGTTTATGAAGAGATTAACGTCAGCGACATGTTCAACAACTTCCATATTAAGGATGATATCAAATTTTTCCCCTTCATTGGCGAGTGCTTCTGCCGTGGTCGTGCGATAATCAATTGAAAGGTTATTTTGGGCAGCATGGATTTTTGCGACGTCAATATTCGTTTGTGCGGCATCAACGCCTACAACTGTAGCGCCAAGACGTGCCATGGGTTCACATAACAAGCCCCCCCCACAGCCAATATCAAGAATTTTCAAATTGTCAAAAGGCATCAGCGAGACAGGGTCACGATTGAATTCTAAACAGATTTTTTCTCTGATGTAGGCAAGACGTGTTGGGTTAAATTGATGAAGAGGTCGAAATTTTCCTTGTGGATTCCACCATTCTGTAGCGATACGTGAAAAGTGATCAAGTTCACTTTGATCAACAGTTGTTCGTGTTTCATCGATCATGGTGCCTTCCTTTATTTTTAGATCCAGTCTAAGAGATTTTATACAAAGTCAAGAGAAATTAATATAATCATAATGAAACTTGCACAAATGATAGATATTCGCTATGTCGAGAAAATGGTTCGTTGATAGAGCATGTTATTCTCATTATCGTTTGAGATAAGAGATGTAAAGGTAAGAGTGTTATTAATGGCGCGCATTGTCATGAAATTTGGTGGAACGTCTGTAGCAAACATTGAATGTATTCATAATGTTGCACGGCACGTCAAAAGAGAGGTTGATGCAGGCAATGAGGTTGCTGTTGTTGTCTCTGCGATGGCGGGTAAAACCAATGAGCTTGTCCAGTGGACGTGTGATGCTTCGCCCATACAGCGAGATGCTCGTGAATATGATGTTGTGGTGGCTTCTGGTGAACAGATCACTTCAGGTTTGCTGGCTTTGACACTTCAAACAATGGGGATTAATGCACGTTCATGGCTTGGCTGGCAGATCCCTATTCGTACAGACAATGCGCATGGTCGTGCTCGCATTACTGATATTGATGGATCTTTTTTAATAAAGTGTTTTCAGGAAGGTCAGGTTGCCGTTATTGCTGGTTTTCAGGGGGTAGCTCCGGATAATCGGATTTCTACCTTAGGGCGTGGGGGGTCAGATACAAGTGCTGTTGCGATAGCAGCAGCTGTACAAGCTGATCGCTGTGATATTTATACGGATGTGGATGGTGTTTATACAACGGATCCACGTATAGAACCGAAAGCGCGCCGTTTACAAAAAGTAGCTTTTGAAGAAATGCTAGAGATGGCTTCTCTTGGAGCGAAAGTTTTACAGGTTCGTTCTGTTGAATTAGCAATGGTTCATAAGGTTCGTACCTTTGTGCGTTCAAGTTTTGAGGATTTTGATGCCTTAGGCATGGAGGATTCAATGAGTTCTTCTGGAACACTTATTTGCGATGAGGATGAAATTTTGGAACAACAAAATGTTACTGGTATTGCTTTTGCTAAGGATGAAGCACAAATTTCGCTGCGTCGACTTGCTGATCGTCCAGGGATTTCGGCAGCAATTTTTGGTCCCTTGGCTGAAGAGTGCATTAATGTTGATATGATTGTGCAAAATATTTCTGAAGATGGCTCAAAAACGGATATGACTTTTACAGTACCATCAGCAGATGTAGAAAAAGCCGTTGCTCTTCTTGAAAAAAATCGCAAAGAAATCGGATTTGATGTTCTCCAATTTGAAAGCGATCTTGCCAAAATATCTGTGATTGGTATTGGAATGCGTAGCCATGCAGGCGTCGCGGCGACAGCTTTTAAGGCTTTGGCTGAAAAGGGTATTAATATTCAAGCAATCACAACTTCCGAGATTAAGATTTCTGTTTTGATTGATAGCGCTTATACTGAACTTGCAGTGAGAACATTACATGCTGTTTATGGATTGGATAAGAGTTAAGTATTTTAAAACGCTCAATTTCAAGAACATAAAATTTTAATATATATGAGCGATTTGCTTTATAAGTATAACGCGCACTTATTAATGTAAATAAGAATAATTAATACAGTGCAATTCTTTCATTGAAGCTTTTCTTATGATGAAGCCAAAAACTGTTTTCTTGCGTATTATAAACAAGATTGGCATAGGAATAAAAACTATTTAAGAGATAACATAAAATACTCTTTATAAATTGTTTAGTGATAAGATAAAGGAAAAGGAGAATTGTTTACAACAGATGTTTTTGAAGAGTAGAAGAATGCACTATGTGTCTGTTATGAAAGGGGGATTTATAATTCAGAGTCAACATCATAGAGCTTACAGAATTTGCTTTTTAGTTGGCTAAAAATTAAAAATGTTATCCTAGTAGTAAATAATTTATAAAAATTTCAAGCTCTCACGCTGAAGGGGAGAATGTTCTTGATATCATACCTCTGATTTCAAGAGATAAAATGCCTTATTTCTAGACAAGAAGATTTTAGATGTAAAATAATGTAAATTATATGAATGGAGAGAAAGTGTATCTTAAGAAAGATATTTATAATTCCATGTGGTCTTCGAAGCAATATGCTGGTTCTTTTGTTGTTCTATGCGGATTTGATGGGAGTGGAAAGACCACTCAAGTACAAGAGATTTCTCGCTATTGGGCACAAGAAAAACATATCATACAAACCTTTCAACCCAGTCATTGGTATAGAAATAATCAAGAGGTTAGAGATTATTTAGAGAGTGGAAAATCAATTGATCCATTGCTTTTAGCACTTTTAGCTGCGACAGATAGACGAAAACATACGCTTGAAATTATCGAGCCCTCTTTAACTTCATCGCAAAATTTTATAATTAGCGATCGATATGTTTATTCTAGTCTTGCTTATTTTTACGCTCGAGGGCTTTCACTTGAAAGTGTGATTAAATTGAATCAATTTATCCCAAGACCTTGTATCACATTTTATCTTCATTTGCCGCCTACGGCTATTATCGAACGATTACAAAAAAGGGATGGTTTAGCTTTAAAATACGAAGAAAAGCTCTCATTTATTGAAAAAGTTTATGAAGTCTATCAACTTTTATCAGAAATAGACGAACGATTTATCGTCATTGATGGAACCGCTTCTATTTCTTCAATTCATAATCAAGTACGATACCATATAGACAAGGCTTGTTTTAATGATAAATGAAATACACCCATTTATGAATATTATTGAAAAATTTATCTGTGCTCTATTTTCCTTTATGATCTAGTTTCTATGTGAAATCTAAAGTTTTAAAAGTTAGTTCGCGATAACTTAAGCGTTCTAAAAAAATATTATATATCTTAATATGTTAATGAGATGATTTATGATCATTAAACTGCAGCGCATTTTTTTGAAAAGTTTGGAAGAGGGAAGCTATTTGAAAAAATAATTAAGTTTCTGTTATGATAATGATATTTTCATTCTCTTGAAATACTCATATGGCGATATAAGAACGACTCGTAGAGATCTGCACAAATATATTTGAGTAGAGAGAATAGGCTAAGAGCGGAGGCGATAGTAACAACAACTCTTTTTGAAGTTTAATATTCTTATCTCTGATCAATGAAACAAAAAACAGTTCTTAACGTTTTTATGGGGACTTTCAAATTTGCTCCTTTAACCAGAAAGAACATAAGATAAAAATACCCTAACAAGAAGATACCTCCATTTCAAGGATTGTAGGTAAAATCTTGGTTGTGTTAAAAGATCAGTCCATCAAAACAGACGATTGTTTGGTTTTATTCAGAACTATGAGGAATGTCTTTATTGCGCTTAATATAAATAAATCCATATCCAAGACCGATAAGAGCAGATAAACCAGAACCACAAAGCACCCCAATTTTTGCAGCATCAAGAAGGATAATATCCTTAAACGCAAGCATTGAAACAAAGATGGACATTGTAAAGCCAATTCCTGCTAAAAATCCAATGAGTAAAATGCCGGCCCATGTCATTTGAGGAGGAAGGCGGCATAGTCCTGATTTTACAGCTAGATAACTGGCAGTGATAATACCAAGGGGCTTACCAACGAAAAGACCAATGACAACACCAAAAACAATTAAGAATGATTTGCCAGAAGAAAGATCAAAGTTTGCAAAACTAACACCAGCATTTGCAAAGGCAAAAACCGGCATGATACCGTACGCAACCCATGGGTGCAATGCCTTTTGAATGCGCGTTACTGGAGCAATCATAGCCCTTTGCCCTTTGCGCATTTTTTTCAATGCAGTTGAAATATGATGGAGATCCGTTTTTGTGTTTTTTTCTTGGAGAATTTGCATAGCGTTGCTGAGCATGGTGAGGGGCGCTACAAGAGTGCGTGTAGGAAAAACGGGCGTCATCATACCTAAGATTACACCAGCAAGTGATGGATGAACACCTGTTACCATTAACCCCCACCAAATGATGGCACCAGGTAAAATGTACAACCATGCTGATGCGAGACCGATCCATTGGAAAAAGAGTACCAAAGCAATACCTCCTCCAGCAATCAATAAACCACTAGGATCAATATTTGTTGAGTAGAAAAAAGCAATAATAAGAACAGCGATAATATCATCAATAATCGCTAATGAGAGAAGAATGATATGAAGATTAGAAGGAATTTTTTTTCCAAGAAGAGCCAGAATACCAAGAGCAAAGGCAATATCTGTTGCTGTTGGCACAGCCCAACCGTGGATATGTCCCTCGTTAAAGTTGAAGATGAAATAAATAATTGCAGGGACACAAACGCCGCCTATTGCAGCAACAATTGGTAAGATTGCTTGTTTAAAATCGGCAAGAGCACCTTCATGAATTTCACGTCGAATTTCCATTCCAGCGACGAGAAAGAAAATAGTCATCAGGGCATCATTAACCCAGAAATGTAAATCCCATGAAAGCGTAAAATGGCCCAAATTGAAGCCAAGAGGTGTATGCCAGAAAGATTCATAGAGAGCCGCATATTGAGAATTGGCAAAAATGAGTGCAGAAGCAGCAGCGAGTAAAAGAACAATACCACTAAGAGCTTCAATATGGAGAAAACGCTCGATAGCAGAAAGCGCTTGATTGGTGACACGAGAAGCACGATTAGGCAAGCGATTTGAAGATAAATCAGACATGAACAACTCCAATTATCGACACTTTTATGATTCTATATTCACTGTGTAAATGACTCTATCATGATGCTTTCTGTATCATATAAAAGCAAAAAGAGGAATAAAGTTCTTGATTTATAGACAAGATCATCATGTTTAAAGCACAATATGTTTAAGGCGATGCTTCATTTTTAATAGAGAGGTCTACTTTGTTTAAAGCCTTGGATAGATCATTTTGTAGAGCGGATTCGAGATCAACCATTGTGAGTCCTTTATTATCTTTTGCTTTAATTTTAACGATCAATGTTTGTGGATTTTTAGCAAATTCACCTAAGGATTTTGAAATTTTTTCTGCTTCGTCATGATTTTTTAGCAGCATTTTTGGGGTTTGCGTCATCATTAAATAGAAATCGTCATAGAGTTCCTTTTTAAGATCATGTTGGTTGTCATTAAGGTTTTTCGCAAGATAAGAAAAAAGCTTATCGATAAAACCTGCATCTCTATATTGTATATCAATTTCATTGATGCCAATGTTTTGAGAAGCAACAATCATGACGTTTTGTTGACCAGAAAAAAGCTTTTCATCAACATCAATAACCTTAGCGGATACGTTTCCAGACCCAACGTCTTTCATATCGAAAGACATTGTATCAAGAAAGAGCATGCGTTTTTTTTCATCATAAGAAATATCAAGTTTTCCTGAAAAATCGATTTGTTCAAACCCCATCTGTTTAAAGAGTTCTAAGTCTTTTTCATTCATTTTTTTCGGTAAAACCGAAAGGTTATTGAAAGAAAGAAAAAGTTTTTTTGGGATAGGGTGTTTCCACAAGCTTGGTTTAAATTTGAATGATTCGAGAGTTGCTTTCAATGATGGAATATCAACGGTGACATTATCAATTTTGGCATCAGCAGAGGTAATGGCGAGCAGTATGTTTAGAAGGAGACCATTTTGTGCTATTTTTTCCGAGACTTTATTCTTCTCTTTTCTGGCATTAAGATAAGCTTTAACCAATTTTTCAGGCGTTTGTTCAAGTGGTTTCATCTTTAGACCAGATGTTTTAAATTGGCCGAGGAAGAAAGAGCTATTTTTTTCTGCTTTTTCAAAAATATCAACACTTATATTGTTCAGAGAAATAGGGCCAGTAACGGTTTTTCCTTGAGTGAGAGCGTTATTTTTTCCGAAAATGATAGAATAGGCATAATTGATGTCGATATCTTGGGCTTTTATTGTATCACTTTTAGCCATCAGCTGCATTTGTTTATCACTATTGACTGCAACTGTTTTAAGATCCATATTTTTGATACTAACGGAACGAATATGGCCGCCTTTAAAATCAGAAAGCTGAAAATTTTTGACTTCAACCGTTTCTGCTTGTTTATTTTTATTTTTTATAGAAAGTTGTATATTAGGAGCACTCATTGAGGCAAGCTCAATACGCATCATTGATTGTAAAAGATGTGATGTGATTGTTCTATCTTTGTCTTTTAAGGATACATTTTTAAGAGAAATTTGGGGAATTTTTACATGAATATTATTATGCTTTAAATCAACATTATAAAATGTAAAAGTTCCAGGAATAAAAGAAAAAGGAGGACGAGCAGAAATGGCACCAATTTTAAGCGATGTACCGGCTGGAACGGGGAGTGTAACATTCTTCAAATTGACTTTACCTAGAATGCTGACTTCAGCTGTTTCTGCTTTTATGGCACGACGGGCTATCTCTTGTTTGACAAAACTGTCAAGATAGGGTTTTGCGATATAAAATCCACCAACAATTATAATTGCCAAGATAGCAACAAATCCAATAATGCAAGTGAGCCAATATTTTAGGTGACTTTGATACCCACTATTAAGATTGACCATTCTTTCTTCTTTCATTTTTATCACTCTTTGAATTGAGAGTGAAGATAAACTCTTTTAAGCAACGACAAAGGTTAAAATATAGCGTGTACCAGTTTCAACAGTCATCTACCCTCTATATTAGAGTTATTCTCAGCTTTTTTGCAATATCACTTTATCAACTTTTATCGATTTTCTTTGGATTCAGCACGTTATAGAAAAGCACGCATAATGAAGGAGAGGTAAGTTTATGCGCATCATATTTTTTATCACTTTAAATTATCATAAAATATTCCTATGTCCGCTTTTATCTTGCTGCTGTTTATAGGAATATTTAAAACATATAAAGATATGTTTTTGTTCATTATAATTTAATGGGGAGAGGTGAGTGTTATGACAGAAAATCAAATAATGGCCTTTTTGATCATTGGTCTCATGATGGTTGTTTTTATTTGGGATCGATTTCGTTATGATCTTGTCGCTATTTGTACATTATTAATAGCGTGTGCTCTTGGTCTTGTCAGTCCAAAGGAGGCTTTTAGCGGTTTTAGTAATGATATTGTTATTATCGTGGGAAGTGTGTTTGTTGTCAGTACGGCTGTATCACGTTCTGGTATAATGGAATTTATTATTCAGCGGATATGGCCAGATGTGAAATCGGTGCGTCTTCAATTAGCTTTTTTGGTTCTTTCTGTTGTCGTTTTATCAATGTTTGTTAAAAATATTGGTGCTTTGGCGATTATGCTTCCGATCGCTTTTCAGTTTGCTCGTCGTTCTCAGGTTTCTCCCTCTGTCTTTTTGATGCCCATGGCCTTTGGTTCTTTGTTGGGGGGGCTTATGACACAGATAGGGACATCTCCCAATGTTGTTATTTCAGCGATGCAAGAACGTTTAGCAGGAACACCTTTCACGATGTTTGATTTTACACCAGTTGGTGCGGTTATTGCGACGGTTGGTGTCTTATATTTGGTCTTTTTTTATTGGCTTTTGCCTGTACGTGTGCGTTCAGGTGGATCGTTTGATAAAGCCATTGATATTCGTAATTATGTTGCAGAAGTGCATATTCCAATAAATTCACCGATTGTGGGGAAAAGTATTATTGATTTGGTTAAGCCATCAAGTGGTGATGTTATGGTGATTCAAATCATCAGAAACAAAGTATCTATTTCGCCACTACCGGATTTTGTTTTGTCTGAAAACGATATTGTTTTGCTAGAAGGGTCACATACAGGAATAGATAGTGTGATGAACTCTGCTCGTTTAGAGTTTCCTAAGGAGCGAATGCTTTCTACAGGTGATAAGGACAGTGACATTGATATTATTGAAGCGGTCATCACGCATAACTCGCCTCTTATTGGCGTTAGTGCAAAAGAGCTTTCCCTATTTGATCGCTATAATGTCAATTTGCTTGCGTTAAGTCGTCAACATGAAAGGGTGAGGGGAAGACTTGATGATATTATTTTCCATCTTGGAGATGTGATTGTTTTGCAAGGACAGGATGCAGTTATTCCAAATTTGTTAAGGGAATTGAAATGTCTACCCCTAGCAAAACGAAATATTGTGTTTGGAAATTTACGGCATGGTTTTATATCTCTAGCCATTTTATTTATAGCCATTATTTTTACAGCTTTTCATATTGTTCCAGTTGCTTTTTCTTTCTTTTCTGCAGCCGCTGCAATGGTTATCTTTCGCGTTTTGCCCGCGCGTGATCTGTATCAGGCATTAGATGGCCCAATATTAGTCCTATTAGCGGCTCTTATTCCCGTGAGTGAAGCGTTAGAGAAAACGGGCTGTACGGATCTCATTGGTCAATGGCTGAGCCAATTGGCAATATTTTTCCCACCATCTGGTGCTTTAACACTGATGTTGGTGACAGCCATGTTGGTCACGCCATTTTTGAACAATGCAGCGACGGTTATGATGGTTGCACCCATCGCGTCAAGTTTTGCTCATTCTCTTCATTATAAGCCTGAAGCTTTTTTGATGGCTGTTGCAATTGGTGCGGGGTGCGAGTTTCTTACACCTATTGGACATCAAAGCAATATGCTCGTGATGGCGCCAGGAGGATATCGTTTTAGTGATTATCCACGTTTGGGGGCTCCATTGGCGGTGTTGATCATTATTGTTGCTGTTCCCATGCTTATGTGGGTTTGGCCATTACAATAGGATGTTTTTAGAATCTTTAAGGATCGATGACAAAAGGTTGTTAATCGTATGAAGATTAAGTTGAAGGGATATACTTTGTATGAAAATTTTTACTTGAAGCTTGGGGGAGCGTATTTTTAATAATGTTCCAGTATTTTTTCTTCTGGATGAAAATTTGTTTATTTGATTTTAAGCAGGAAAGTTTAGTGATCGTTTTTTATAAAGAGTTTGCATTTTTAATACAACTCTAAAATAAAAGATAAAGAACCAGTCGCTTTTAAGGGCTTTAAAAGATTGTCTTTAGCATATATTAATGAAAAAAGAATGGCTCATATTATTGACAAGCATGCTAGACGATTAAGATCATGATCTTTTTTATAAATTCAAGTTATATAAAAATTGTCGTGTGAAGCAAAAGGATATTTACATCGTTTTTAATTGATACAGTTGCAAAAGCCACATCGATTAGGATACATGTTGCTTTGAAGTGAATAAACGGAGAAACTTGAAGACTTTTCGTTAATGAGGGCTACCCTCTTTGTCCATTTATGCGTAAAAGATAGAAAGTAAATTTTTTACAAGGTATGTTATATGTCGTATGATAGTTTTATTGCTGAAGTTAATGCAGAATTTCGTCAAGAAAAGGCGCTTGCTTTTTGGAGACGCTATGGTTTTTCAATGATTGGGGCCGTTCTTCTTTTCATTCTCATGATAACTATTTATCAAATTTATCATCATACGCAAATAAAGAAAGCCAGCTATGTTGGTGATGCATTTGTAAAGAGTCTTGAACTTGCGGATACACGTCATTTTGATAAGGCGATAAAGCAATTGGAGAATGTTAGAGACTCTCATTTCGGAGGATATCCTTTTCTTGCCCGTTTGCGGGAGGCTTCTCTACTTATGGAGCAGGGTGATTTTATTAAGTCGGTGGAGATCTTTGATTCTGTTGCGGCAGATGAGAAAGCACCGCAGATTTTGCGGAAAGTTGCGAAAATTCGAGCAGCCTATCTTTTAGTTGATTCAGGGACCTTGGATGATGTCAAAAAGCGCGTCAAAGATATGACAAGTGATATTGATCCCATGCGCATGTCCGCACGAGAGGCTTTAGGCTTAGCTGCTTATAAAGCAGGGAAGGTTGATGAGGCTGTTGATTATTTTCAGAAAATTTCTGAAGAAGGTGTTCTGAGATCAAATATAACAGATCGGGCTCGAATAATGCTTGAGCTTATGCAAGCTGAGGGCAAGGTAAATAAGGAATAAATCGATGAGCCTTACCATTGCTATCGTTGGTCGTCCCAATGTTGGGAAATCAACACTTTTTAATCGTTTGGTTGGGCAAAAATTGGCTTTGGTTGATGATAAGCCTGGTGTAACACGTGATCGGCGTATTCATGCGGCAAAACTTCAAGATCTACGTTTTGATGTGATTGATACGGCTGGGCTGGAAGAAGCAGGAGATCACACCCTTGAGGGGCGTATGCGTTCTCAGACAAAAGCTGCGATTGATGAAGCAGATCTTATTTTATTCGTATTTGATGCAAAGAGTGGAATAACACCGAGTGATTTAAATTTTGCTTCACTGGTTCGCAAATCAGGAAAACCGATTGTGCTCGTTGCTAATAAGTCTGAGTCAAAAGCGGCAACAGGGGGAGAGTATGAGGCATGGTCCTTAGGTTTGGGAGAGCCGTGCCCAATATCGGCTGAACATGGTTTGGGACTGAGCGATCTTCGTGATGCCATTATAGACGCTGTTGGGTCAGAGCGCGCTTTTAGCAACAACAAAGAAGAAGATATGACGATACAGCCTGCATCTGTTGGTGATGATATAGAAGATTTGCAGGAGGAGGGGCTTATTTACGATGAAAGCAAGCCTATTCGGATTGCCATTGCCGGGCGTCCCAATACAGGAAAATCCACTCTTATCAATAGTATGTTGAAGCAAGATCGGTTATTAACAGGACCAGAAGCAGGGTTGACACGCGATTCTATTTCTGTCGATTGGGAATGGCGTGGTCGTCATATTAAACTATTTGATACTGCAGGTTTACGTCGAAAATCGAAAATTCAAGAAAAATTAGAAAAGCTATCGGTTGCTGATACTTTACGTGCCATTCGTTTTGCCGAAGTGGTGGTCATTGTTTTTGATGCAACGATGCCTTTTGAAAAGCAGGATTTACAAATTGCTGATCTTGTGATTCGTGAAGGGCGTGTTCCAGTTATTGCTTTCAATAAGTGGGACCTTATTGAAAATAGTCAGGCTACATTGATTGATTTGCATGAAAAATGTGCGCGATTTCTTCCTCAAGTTCGTGGTTTGAGGGCTGTTCCTTTATCGGGGCAATATGGTCAAGGGATTGATAAACTCATGGAAAATATCATGATGATGCACCGTGTATGGAATCGTCGTATTTCTACGGCTAAATTGAACCAATGGCTTGAAATTGTTGTGGCACATCATCCACCACCTGCGATTTCCGGGCGCCGACTTAAGGTTAAATATATCACACAAGTGAAAACACGTCCCCCTGGATTTATGATTTCTTGCTCGCGTCCCAAAGTCATGCCCCAGTCGTATTTGCGTTATCTTGTCAATGGATTACGTGAAACATTTGATATGTCTGGTATACCAGTGCGCCTATCATTACGCGCTTCTGATAATCCTTTTGCGACACGTGCTAAAAAGAAATAATACCTCTTTATTTAAAAGTGAATGAAATCTACAGAGCCTTAAAAATAAGCTGTTTCATGATTTGTCGTGTTCTAAATATCGAAAATGAAATGATAACTTCAAGAGGCAAATTTCTCCTTTTTCATAAAAGAAAAAATCTTTATTTTCTAACATCTTGATTTATTAATAATCATTTATCATGAGTGCTATAGAGTTTTCTCATTTTAATTTCTCTTGATAAAGATTCTTTATTCGCATGTTATGAGAAGAATTTAATAGGGAGTATTTAAGAAAGAGCACACAATCCTTTTAAGGGTGTATTTTAATACAAAAATAAATACAATCTGAGGAGAGGGGATATAATGATGATGCTCATTTGAAAAGAAGCATTAAATTATCTTTTCATAAAAATAAAGGGTATTCATAAGCGCTTTTGCTTGCGATAATTATTTCTAAATAAAAAGCAAAAATATCTGCGGAATCTAACAATATTCAATTGTAAAGTGTGAGATTCAAAAAGTGGATTAAAATTGTATAAAGAGGTATAGCGGTCGTATTCAAGTTTTATTGGGCTCTATCTAAAATTGTAAATTTATTATATCTCGTACTTAAAGAAAAATCTCTTTATGCTTCTAAGCCTATTTCACGATGGTGCCTGTAAATAGAGGTATAACGTCAAATACCTTGCAAGTGGGATCATATACAACCCGTTGAGAATTTTCAGTTAAACAAAAAGTGCAAGTCTACTTGAATAAAAAGCATAAGCGAATGCTTTTATATTATTTTCAGCTTTCAAGGGTGTATCAATTCTATTTGTACCAATTCTCGTTTTGAAAAAGAGCATAAAAGGCAATTTTTCAACCGTTTTTAAGCACACATCAACCCTTCTTGTGATAGACAAAAACAGTTTTGATTACTTCAATATGAATACGCAAGAATATCTTATCAGAGTTTTTTTTAAAGAAGAAAATTATAGATTATAATTATAAATCAATGTGTTGTGCTAAAATGATCCCCCCATTGGATTCCATTTTCCTTAACGCATGATGGGTAAAGCCTACGCGATTGATTTACATTCAGTGAATATGTGTTTAGTATATTATGTTACCAAGAATAAGACATTAGTTATGTTTGTGCTATCTTATCAAAATGTTACACGATATATTTTGTATGTTTTGTGTAGATGAATTGACATACGTTCAAAATATTTAAATGATATAAGGAAAAATATGATTTTGACGGAAAACAAGACAGCATTCCATTTGTTTGCAAGCTAGAATAATGATGTGCAAGTGTGTTAATTTTAGTGTTTTAATTTAATAATACTTTGATTTATGATAATAAACCATCACTTTTTATCTTGAATTAAGAACGTCGAAAATCATAAGATTCTTTAATATTTCAAACATGTTCATGTTGAATTAAGAAAAATCTTTTGTTTGTATATCCCAAGCAAGATTAATGTGTGAGTAAAAACAGTTGAAAAAAAGAATTGTTTTTTATGCTTTTTTTCAAGATTAGGGCCGTTACAACATTGGAGTTAGCAAAGCGTATAATGGTGTCGGCTTGTCTCTTCATAAGCATAAAGATGGTGAATTTAAGAGTTTTATATTATTCAAGGAAGCTTTTATGCATTTTCTGGTGATGTTGTGAAATCAGTTTAGGGACTTTAAGAAATATTTTTTTTAAAAAGCATGTGAATTGAAAAATGCGTTATTTAGGCGATAAAATTTATACGATAATTTGTGATAGATTTCTTTTAGTATCTTGACGAATAAATTCGAGAACAATATGATGCACAAGACTTTACACGATGCATTTTTGCTTTGCTTTTTGATGAAGGAGCCGATGATGGCGATGGGCGAAAAACCCGTTACAAGCCGCAAGGAGACTGAAGGAAAAAAGCAAAGAGAGTGTTTTCATTCAGAGGATTTGGAATGTCGTAGTAAGAACTTAAGCGCAGCTTTAGTGCACAAGCAAGCGTTAAGGAAGCGGGAGCATAAGGATAGGCAGAAAAAGTCACAAGGAAGGATAGCGGATGCAGTTAAGCTTTCCAGTGAATTTTTAGCAAGTATTATTGTTGGTATTGTTTTGGGGGTGGGTTTTGATAAGTTAGCAGGTTCATGGCCGTGGGGATTGGTATTTTTTCTCTTTCTTGGATTTGCTGCTGGTGTATTGAGTATTCTTCGGTCTGTGGGGTATGTTTCCTCCAGTCAATTAGGGCAAAAAGGCGTATTGCGCCAAGATGAACAAAATAAAGGGACCAATGAGAGGTCCGATAAATGAGGTTGAAGTGACAGCGCACGCTCCAGATCCTATTCATCAGTTTGAGGTTTCACGGCTGATTAAGATTTCCATAGGAAATATGGATTTATCGTTTACAAATGTATCATTGTTTACAGTCGTTACGGTTGTTATAACTGCTGCTTTTCTCTTTATTTCATCATCAAGTCGTGGATTGGTTCCAACGCGGATGCAATCTCTTTCAGAAATGGCCTATGAGTTTGTCGCATCGACTCTGCGAGAATCATCTGGTGTGCAGGGAATGCAGTTTTTCCCTTTAGTTTTTTCTCTGTTTACTTTTATTTTGGTTGCTAACTTTATTGGTCTTTTTCCCTATTTTTATACGGTGACCTCTCAGATTATGATTACGTTTTCGTTGGCAATGGTGGTTATTTTGACGGTGATTGGTTATGGCTTTTATAAGCATGGGATCAGTTTTTTAAAACTGTTCGTTCCCAGTGGGGTTCCTGTCGTCGTTTTGCCTCTCGTGACAATGATTGAGATTATTTCTTTTCTCTCCCGCCCCATCAGTCTTTCGCTTCGTCTTTTTGCGAATATGCTTGCTGGTCATATTACGCTCAAAGTGTTTGCTGGGTTTATTGTTTCGATGATTGGGGTAGGAATTGTGGGCGTTGGTGGTGCGGTTTTGCCCCTTATTATGACTGTGGCGATTACGGCTCTTGAGTTTTTGGTTGCATTTCTTCAGGCTTACGTCTTTACAGTTTTAACATGTATGTATCTTAATGATGCAATTCATCCAGGACATTAATAGAATTGGCGGTTTTCCGTCGAATAGTGCAATTTCGCTTAAAAGGAGAATAATATGGAAATAGTGCTTGCAGCAAAATATATTGGCGCTGGTCTTGCTTGCTTTGGTATGGCTGGAACCGCTTTAGGGCTTGGTAATATTTTTGGCAGCTATCTTTCTGGTGCATTACGTAATCCATCAGCAGCAGATAGTCAGTTTGGACGTCTCGTCTTTGGTTTTGCTGTGACAGAAGCTTTGGGTATTTTTTCGTTGCTCATTGCTTTATTACTTCTTTTTGGGGTTTAATCATCATCAAAAGGGTATGTTTGTTCTCGCTATGAGGAAAGATTTACCCTTTTAGCTCTCAACCAGAAAAGTTGTTTGTCATTTATCATCGGCTAAAGAGGGTTTAAGCTATTTAAAGGATGAAAGAGGATGTTTATTGCCAGCGCTTATGCACAGAACACTGAAACGTCGATAGAACATATCAAGAAAGTGGCAGAGCATGCAAATCGTGTGTTTCCACCTTTTGATTTTGTTCATTTTAGTTCGCATTTTTTCTGGTTGGCAATTTCTTTCGGATTTTTTTATCTGTTTATCTCTCGTGTGATTGCGCCGCGTATTGGTGGTGTTATTGAAACACGTCGAGATCGAATTGCATCTGATTTAGATCAAGCAATGCGCATGAAGCAGGAAGCAGACACCGTTGTTGAAACTTATGAGCGGGAATTAGCAGAAGCGCGTTTGAAAGCGCATACGATAGCACAAGCAGCTGGTGAAGAATTAAAACAAAAAGCTGAGCTTGAACGGAAGGAAATTGAAGAGCGTTTAGAGAAAAAACTTGCAGATGCTGAAAAACAGATAGCAAAAATTCGGGATAAAGCGATGCAAAATGTTGGTTCTATCGCTGAAGAAGTCACTCTTGGAATTGTGAAAAAATTGATTGATGTTGATATCAACAAAGAGACTGTTCGTTCAGTTATTAAAACTGCGAATTATTGAGGAAGGCAAAAATGAGTGATACTTTTTGGGCTTTTGTTGGGTTAGTTCTTTTTTTGGCTCTTTTAGTTTATTTCCAAATTCCGCAGAAGATTATACACCATCTTGATGCGCGCGCAAAGCGTATCAAGGATGAGTTGGATGAGGCTCTGCGTCTTCGTGAAGAGGCACAAGAAATATTAGCTGAATATCAACGCAAACACGCGGAAGCAGAAAAAGATGCGCAAGAAATTATTGCAGCAGCAAAGCATGAAGTTGAATCTGTTATTGCTGAGGCGCGTACAAAAGCAGAAGAATATGTAAAAAACCGCAATAAATTGGCAGAGCAAAAAATCGCTCAGGCAGAAGCGGATGCAATACGCATGGTTTCTTCATCGGCTATCGATTTGGCAATTTCTACGGCACGTGTCCTTATCGCAAAGGAATTAGATTCTAACAGAGCAGATGAACTCGTTAAAGAAGCTCTTTCGAAAGAATCATTGAGCAAAATGAAAACACATCTTAATTAATGGCATTCTAGAGATAAAAAACTGTTTCTTTAGTTGGAGATTTTCTTTCAATATTGAATGCTTTAATCTACAATGTTGTGATGCTCGTTTTGAATTGGTTATGCATTGAGTTTAGAGAGCTGTATTTCCTAGCTTAGATTCGTCTTTGATTCTATTCATGGAAATTATAATGAGGCGTGCTATTGTTTTTATTTTTATGAAGCGATAAGCGAGTACCGTTATTGTGGTATCAATGAAGATATTTTGATGATTTTTGTATTGCGTAACTGCTTTTATGTTTAGCGGTTTTATGGAAAGCACCTCTCTCATTTTTCAAGAAATCTTTTTATCAGTTTTTAATCCCTCTTATCTATCACCATCATCTGAAGACGGTTATTACTCATGATGGGAGAGTTTAAAGTCAGAGATTTTTATTCTATATTCTCATTGAATCTGGAATAGCGATAAGCTGATGATTATAAAATCAATAATTTTGCTTCTTGATGATTTATTCAATTTTCTAATCAATCATTACAAAGTATCATTTATACTAGAGATTCTACAATTTTTTAAAGTTACCTCGAAACTTACAGGGGAATTTTTTAAGTGGAAGTATGCTCTTTATGGAAAACAGAGTTTTTTGACATACAATATATTTGATTTATATCACTAATTTAGCGTTGTTCAATTGGGATTAGAATCCTGAATACCGTAAAATTCTCTCGTTTCAAACCTATTCCACGTTGCATCAATCAAAATCATTTTCTTGCACGTGACAAGCGGAGGTGGTTTGTGGGCAAAAATTGTACAAGAAAGGTCTATCTCTTATGAACTTGTTTCAAGAACTAAGGGGTATCGGTGGTATTTGGGGCAGACAAAGTGTGTGACGGAGCTCCCTCTCTCCTTTATAAGCGGGTAGTACTCAATGGCTTTATTATTATACCATTCATGGGCTCCATCGTGAAAAGAGCTTGGATGGCTTAAGAAATTTTCTTTAAAAACAAGCTAATGAATGAATAATCCAATGGCATTTTGTCTTACAGAATACCTATGTACTAAATATTTATTCACTTGTTTTTAAAAGACATTTTTCAACATATCTCTTGCTTCATTTTACGACGACATCTGTGAAGAGTAGCACCTCCCCATAAGGTGTATAAAATCTACGGAGCGTGATCATTTTTTTATTTTAATAAAAATTCAGACCGATAGCATTTATATTACTTGGTCAATGCTCCTAATTTTGCAATAGCACTTGGCACCGTTCATAGGAAGCGCTTATACTCTTTTCGTCAATATGGTATCGACATCCTCTCTCGATTTGTGGTGTGCAAAGGAGCACTTTTAGTTGATTCAATAAAAGAGAAGGAACTTGTAATGAGAAAGATTTACGATATTCAGTGTTATTGACGATAAAAGTTCTACTACTTTTTAAAGTTAGATCAAATCTCACGGGAAACTTCTTTATAAGGTTTTGGAATATTTATTAATAAAAAAATCCATTCTCATTATTTTTATCAGTTAATGGACATTTTAGGTTTACAGGGCAAGTTTTGAAAAGTCTGCAACCGCTTGTGTAATCGTGTGAGTACGTTTGAGAAGAGCAAGACGGTTAGCACGAACATCAGGTTTTTTATCGTTCACCAATACCTTTTCAAAAAATAGATCAATCAATTTTCCAAGTGGCGCTAGAATACCGAGTGCAAATGATAAATTTGTTATATTGATGGGTGCAAGAACCTTTTTTTCTACTTCACAGATTGCATGATAGAGCTGCTTTTCTTCTTTCTCAAAAAAGAGCTCAGGATTAATTTCATTCGCTATTGTTGTGCTTTTTTGAAGTTCATTTTGAAGAATATTGGCAGTACGTTTTACAGAGGCTACAAAGTTCATTCCATCATGGGTATTGATAAAAGCGATAAGAGATTCGACATGACGTGCAACCAATAAAAAATCATCAGAATCTTTGTTTAAAACGGCTTCAAGGGCATCGTAACGAGCACCTTCCTCTTTTAGATAGATTTTTAAACGGTCATGAAAAAAGAATAACAGATCTGATAAAATAACCTCTGTTGTTTCTGGAAGAAGATTCTGCAATTGTGGATTTTCTCTTTGAGAGATTTCATATTTATTTTTTTGTTGTACAAAAAGATTCGTTGCCAATTGAAACAATGGCATAAGATTGATTTTCCAGTCTCGCGAAAGTATAAGTCTAATAATTCCTAGGGCTGCTCTTCTTAACGCATAGGGATCTTTTGAGCCCGTTGGTTTTTCATTAATAAGCCAAAAGCCAACCAGCATGTCAATCTTGTCGGCGAGCATAATGGTTATAGCAAGTGGTTCTTGCGGAAGACGATCTGCTGGTCCTTGAGGTTTATAATGCTCTTCTATTGCTACAGCTACGCGAGGATCTTCCCCTTGAAGAAGGGCATATTTGTGCCCCATAACTCCTTGTAGTTCAGGAAATTCTCCGACAATTTCTGTTTGCAAATCAGCTTTTGCAAGAATTGCAGCACGATTCGCTAAGAGAGGATCTGCTTGTATCAAAGGTGCAATTTTTTGTGCGAGTGTAGCAATGCGCTCTACTCTTGCACTTTGCGTGCCTAATTTGGCGTGAAAAGTTACATTCAAATGATCAAGTCGTGCCATTCTCTGATCAAGAGGTTTCTTTATATCAAGATCAAATTTTTTTATAGAAGATTCCAATTGTTGAATATCGGGCAAATCACGCTGATCTTTTTGCCAAAAATAGAGTGCATCAGAAAGACGGGCACGGACAACCTTACTATTTCCTTTCGAAATTTCTTTGCCTTCATCATTTGCAAGAATATTAGAAACAAGAATAAAATGATGAGAAAGTTTTATTTTTTCTCCTTGTTTCCGGGTGACAAAACATTTTTGATTGGCTCGAATGGTCAAGCGAATAATTTCGGGAGGAATATCAAGGAATGACTTGTCAAAATCCCCCATAAGGATAACAGGCCATTCAACAAGACCAGCAACTTCTTCTAAGAGGGCTTCATCTTGAATGAGTTCTAAACCGTTTGCAAAGCAAAGATTTTGGGCGTCCGCTAAAATAATATTCTTTCGTCTTTCGGCATCCAGAATGACTTTATGAGTTTCAAGTTGCGTCACATAATCATCAAAGCGGCGCACTTGAAATGGCTTTCCGTCACTTAAGAAACGATGACCATAAGTTAGATTGTTACTTTCAAGAGAACCAATTGTAAACGGAATAACATGCGTCTCGCCAATTTCTGGTCCGAAGATGCAAAGAATATTTTGCAAAGGTCGAATCCACTTTAGAGCACCACTTTTTGCTGAATCCTTTCCCCAGCGCATAGATTTCGGCCACGGAAAGTTGCGGATAATATCTGGTAAAATATCGGCAAGAATTTCTTCTGCAGCACGGCCTTTTTTTACAATTTTAGCAATATAAAAATCACCTTTTTTATCATCATGTCCAATATGTGCTTCAGAAATATCGTTGAGTCCCGTTGCACGTAGAAAACCATCAATGGCATACTGTGGTGATTTTGTACTAGGCCCTTTTCGTTCCTCATGGACATCTTTTGAACGTATAGAAAGTCCGCGTATGTCCAATGTTAGTCGACGAGGTGTCCAATATTCACGAGCAGCTTTATAGGTCAATCCAGCATTCACAAGTTGATCTGTAACAGTTTTTTTAAGGTTAGCTGCAGCTTTTCGTTGCATACGTGCAGGGATTTCTTCACTGAAAAGTTCAAGAAGAAGATCAGACATTAGGCTTCTCCAGTATATATTTGTCCAGCTTCTGTGAGTAAGAAGGCTTCCCCACAACGGCGAGCGAGATCACGAACGCGAAGAATATAATTTTGTCGTTCGGTTACAGAAATAACGCCACGTGCTTGCAGGAGATTAAAGATATGGCTCGCTTTAATACATTGATCATAGGCTGGAAAAACACAGCGGTGTAATGCATTTTCTTTATTGGGTTTTCCCACATCAAGAAGAGCGTTGCATTCGCATTCGGCATCGATAAAATGCTGGTGGAGCAATTTTGTATCAGCAAATTCGAAATTATAATATGAATATTCCTGTTCTGCCTGTAGAAAAATATCTCTATAACTTATTTTATTTTCTTCCTCCAAACCATTAAAGTTAAGGTCATAGACATTATCAACTCCTTGGATATACATTGCTAGACGCTCAAGACCATACGTGAGTTCTCCTGAAACTGGAGCGCATTCAATGCCGCAAACTTGTTGAAAATAAGTAAATTGAGAGATTTCCATCCCATCACACCAACATTCCCATCCAAGCCCCCAAGCGCCAAGGGTTGGGCTTTCCCAGTCATCTTCAACAAAGCGAATATCATGCAATTTCGTATCAAGCCCGATAGCTTGTAGCGACTTTATATAAAGTTCTTGTAGATTGGGCGGAGAGGGTTTGAGAAGCACTTGAAATTGATAATAGTGTTGTAATCGATTTGGATTCTTACCATATCGACCGTCCGTTGGACGCCGAGAGGGTTGGACATAAGCAACTTTCCAAGGTCGTGGACCTAGAGAGCGTAGCGTTGTTGCTGGATGAAAAGTTCCAGCTCCAACTTCCATATCGTAAGGTTGCAAAATTGCACATCCATAGTGGGCCCAATAATTTTGCAAAGTTAAGATTAGTCCTTGAAAAGAACTTTTAGGGTTAAGATACTCAGGCAGTTTCACGCTTTATACTCTTTAAATATTGAACGACATAGAGAACGACCAAAGAAACTTTAATCTCTTTGTTTGTTATTTTATGTGGTTTACGGTTAAGCATTGTTTATTGCAAACCAAATTTCAGTTTTTCTTGAATTTGTTTAGAATTTTCAGGTTTTCCGTCAATTGCGTGGTTCCATTGAAATATTGCTTCACGTTTACGTCCAACTTTCCAATAGGCATCTCCTAAATGATCATTCAGTGTTGGATCCTCAGGTTGTAGTTTGACAGCATTTTCCAATATTTGGACTGCTTTGTCGTATTCTTTTAGTTTATAATAAGCCCATCCTAAAGAATCGAGAATATGACTGTTGTGAGCTTGCAAAGCAGAAGCTTTTTGCAGCATATGGAGAGATTCTTCAAGCTTTTCACCTCGTTCTACAAGGGAATAGGCCAAATAATTCAGAACCTGCGGTTGGTTGGGGAAAAATTCAAGTGATTTTCGCAAGTCAATTTCTGCTTTTGGCCACTGTTTTAGACGTTCAAAAGCAATACCACGCTGATAAAAAAGTTTCCAATCGTCCTGCTGAAAGTTTTTTATCTGGGCAATAGCATGGTCTAGAGTTTTAGTCGCTTCAAGAAATTTATGGTCCTGCATATAAAAGGCAACAAGCGTTATCAAGATGTTACGATCATTGGGAAATTTTTTATTTAACAATGTGAGTAATTTTATTGCTTCTTTATAACTGTTGTTATTGGCAAGAAGGAATGCAAGATGAAGTTGTCCATCTTTATAATAAGGAGATTGAGGGGATAAAGCGCGATAAAGTTTAATTGCTTGATGAGGATCGTCCAATTTAGCAGAAATGTGTGCGAGCTGAAACAGTGTTGCGTCATTTTGAGGATATAGGGCGAAAGATAATTGTTTGAAAATACGTGCAATGCGTCCTGAGTTTTTGTGATTGAGAGATGTTCCAAAATTATATAACACCTCGGCGGCTCCTTGTTGAGGTGTTTTAATCAATCTTTCTAAGAAAGCATTTTTTTCAATTTTTTCTCGAAAGTTTTTCAGGACTTCTCGACCCGACAACATTTGTTCGCCATGCTGGATTGTCTGAAGAGCTTGATTGCGCATATTATGGCGCAATTGGAATGAGGCATAGGCTGTAATAATACGTTCATAGGTATTAGGAGCGATAAGAGTCCCTTGTTTGTTATTCAGTGCTTTAATAAAATATTTTTTTGCATCTTGTGGTTGTTCTGCAAGGTCGCTCATAAGTGCTAGATGATAAGATATAAAAAGCTCATACCAGACAGGACCTTTGAGCTTCTTAAGTTCAGAAATTGCTTGAGATTTTTGTCCAGATCCAAATGTAATCCAAGCTCCAATGAGTTCAGGTATTGGGTTATTGGCTGTCGGAGGTTCTTTTAACTGCAGAAAAAGCTTAGCATTTTTATAGTCTCTTTTGATGAGACTTTCTATTGACAATGTTAAGGAAACAAAGGGAGTTATAACATCTTGCTCTTTGAGTTTTTTGGCTTGTTGCACAGCTTCTTTAAAGTCTCCGACCAAGAGCATAGCTTCAAGGAGTTCTTTTTGTGTTTCAATGTTATCAGGTTGATAAATGAGTGCCTGTTTAAGATAATTGATAGCAAGATCTGTTTTATTTTCATGATTTGCTACCCTTCCGGCTAAATAAGCACCTGTAAATGAGCTTGTATGAGTCGTCATGCTTATTTTACTGTAGGTAGGGGATGGCATCAGCATGATACCCACGATAAAGAGGGTAAAAAGTCGGGATACCGTTGCAGAGCACATGGAGCTAATCCTTTTCAAGATAATCAATCGATTGTGTCGTTTATAAATCATATCTCATTACTTTTTTGAAAAAATACTGCGATTCTTGCACAGAATCAGTTTATGCGTGCAATACAAAACTCAACAGTTTCCACGAGAGCATTATAAGCAGGATTTTCATTCATGGGAATAAGAGCATCAATTGCACGTTTTCCATAGACGCGTGCTTGTTCTATGGTATCTGTGATACTATTATATTTCTCCATTAAGTGTTGTGCGTGTGCGAAGGCTTCATTACTGTTATTGCCGTCTTCAAGGGCTTGTTTCCAGAAAGCTTTTTCATCCATATTCCCACGTTCATAGGCAAGAATAACAGGCATTGTGATCTTTCCTTCCCGAAAATCGTCCCCTATATTTTTTCCTAAGTTTTGAGCACTACCACTATAGTCAAGGGCATCATCAATCAATTGGAAAGCTAATCCCAAAGATGTTCCATATTCACGTAATGCAGAACGCTCTTTATGTCCATAGCCAGCAACAATGGGGCCTACTTCAGCAGCTGCTGAAAAAAGTGCTGCTGTTTTTGCATTGATGATTTTGAGATAGTCTGAAGAGCTGGTTTTGATATTTTTTGCGGCGGAAAGTTGCATAACTTCTCCTTCAGCAATAATTGCAGCAGCATTTGCTAGAACAGAGAGCGCTTCTATAGAGCCAACATCGACCATCATTTTAAAAGCTTGTCCTAACAAGAAATCTCCAACAAGAATACTTGCTTGATTTCCCCAAATCATTCGTGCTGTAGATTTTCCGCGCCGTAAATCACTTTCATCAATTACATCATCGTGTAACAAGGTCGCGGTGTGCATAAATTCAACAGCTGTTGCAAGCTTTATATGTCCGTCACTTTGATAACCAAACATATGAGCAGAAGCTAATGTGATCATTGGGCGTAACCGTTTTCCCCCTGATGAAATAAGATGATTGGAAATTTCAGGGATCATCTCAATTTCTGATTTTGCCATAGAGAGGATAAATTGATTAACGCGCTCCATATCTTTTTGCGTAAGATCAAAAAGTGATTGAAGAGAAATTTGATTATTTCTTATTTGTTCTGGTTTGATAACTGCACTCAATATGTTGACTCCTAGAATATTGCAATGGACATATATAAATTTTATTTACTCGCTAACATAAAGGGGGTTTTGTTTTGACTCAAGCTTTTGATGGCGCTTTGAAGTGTAAGCTTGGAATGATATTGGCAAGAATTTTTTTTAGTGGGTATAATGTTGTTGTTTTGAAATGATAAAAAAATTAAAACAACAGCTGAAGGATAAAAGGGTGGTTTATAAAGGTGAACATTAGGCTTTTAAATGGATGAAACAACGAATCAGATCAGTGAAACAATCGACAGTTTTCATCGCGGGAAATTTTATTTGGTTCAACCCTATAAACATGGTCATCGTTCTGGAATGGATGCGATGTTATTAGCCAGTTTGGTTCCTACTGATTTAAAAGGCAAGGTTGCTGATTTAGGGGCGGGGGCTGGAGCAGCAGGGTTAGCTATTGCTTCGCGTTGTCCGCAAGTTCATGTTACATTGGTTGAACGTTCATCTTTTATGGTATCTTATGCACAAAAAACGCTCATGCTAAAGCAAAATAAACAATTTACTGGCCGAATTTGTTTGTTAGAAGCAGATGTTACCCTCAAAGGGAATGCTCGTATAACAGCAGGTTTGATAGATAATAGCTTTGATTTTGCGATTATGAATCCGCCTTTTAATAATCCTACTGATCGTAAGACACCTGATAAACAAAAATCTGAAGCACACGTTATGCCTGAAGCGATGTTTGATAACTGGTTACGCAGTGCAGCAGCTATCGTTAAGCCAGGCGGATACTTAGGCCTCATTGCGCGTCCACAATCTCTAACAGATATCTTGCATGCTTTAGAAGGCCGCTTTGGTGGTATTTGTATCATTCCCATTCATGCACGTGCAACAACTCCGGCAATTCGTCTTTTATTTTACGCAAGACGGGGGAGTAGAGCAGCTTTATCTATTTTACCGGCATTGATTATACATGAAGGGAATAGCCATATTTTTTCACCACGGATTGATGCAATCAATAATGGATATATAAGCTTGTGGGAACTTTTTTAATGGTCTCTTGTATTTTTCAGTTTATTATTTAAAGTTCAAACTTTGTTATGAGGAGGCTTAGCTTTGGGTGAAATTATATTTCTGGTTGTCATGTGGGGATTGATCGGCGCTTTTGGATGCTATCGCGTTCTTCCTATTTTTTTTCCTGGCCTATTTAATTGTTCTTAAATTAAGGAGATTTTGTTTTGATAGATGTTTTAAAAAATTTTATTCAACGCCGTTTTTCCTCCAATAAATTTGAAATTCCTGTTGTTCGCCTTAAAGGGGCAATTATGGATTCATCATCTATATCGCGTACGCTTTCCCTCAGTAGATGTGCCAATCTTTTAGAGAAGGCTTTCGCGCACAAAAAGTCACCGGTTGTTGCACTTATTATTAATTCTCCTGGAGGATCACCTGTACAATCGCGTTTTATCTTCAAGCGTATTCGTGATTTGGCAGAAGAAAAAAATAAAAAGGTTCTTGTGTTTATTGAAGATATCGCAGCATCGGGTGGTTATATGATTGCTTGTGCAGGGGATGAAATTTTTGCAGATCCTTCTTCGATTGTTGGTTCCATTGGGGTGGTTTCAGCTTCCTTTGGTTTTCCGGAACTTTTGAAGAAAATTGGTGTGGAGCGGCGCGTTTACACAGCAGGAAAGAATAAAGTTACACTCGATCCATTTCAGCCTGAAAAAAAGGCGGATATTGAGCATTTGAAATCTCTCCAACTTGAAGTGCATCAAACTTTTATTGATTTAGTTAAAGAACGGCGTGCGACAAAATTATCAGATGATTCGAATCTCTTTACAGGAATGTTTTGGAGTGGGAAAAAAAGCGTTGAACTTGGTCTTATTGACGGGTTGAATGATGTCCGTTCTGTCATTAAAGAGCGCTTTGGTAGTGATGCAAAACTTCGATTGATTACACCTCCAAAAAGTTTTTTAGGATTTAAAGCGCCTTCAGGAGTGACGGCTCATACGGTTTATACAGCTGTTGATAGTGCATTGATGGCAGCAGAAGAGCGGGCACTTTGGCAACGTTACGGTTTGTGATAGACGGGGATCATTCAAGCAAGAGGGGATTTTATCTAAAAAACAGATGTTAGAAGAAATAAAGGCTTGAAACGATACCAATGAGAACGTGTCATCTATTTTATGTGAGAGTTTTTCGTAATATTTGCTGTTTGTTTAGAAAAAATGAAGAATATTTCGAACTGTTTATAGGGCTGGTGTTAAAAGTATGAATAAAAGGGAGATTGTTGTAAAAGAGCCCTATAAAAGTGAATATTACGTCATATGATATCGGATGTACAAGTTTCGTTCCAAAGATATGTCTCATGTATTTACACCTATTAAATTGAATTTAGCTCTGCACGTTGTAGGGCAACGTGCTGATGGTTATCATTTAATCGAAAGTTTAGTTTATTTTAGTCTTAGCGGTGATTATCTACACTATGAACCTTGTGAAAGTGATCAGTTTGTTTTAACGGGACCGTTTGCGAAAGAACTTATATCTCATCCAGATAATTTGGTTGTTCGCGCACGGGACTTTATGCATAAGACTTTCCCTGAAGGGGCACACCCTACTTTTTTTCGTCTTGTAAAAACACTCCCTGTTGCTTCAGGCATTGGTGGTGGCTCAGGCGATGCCGCAGGGGTTATCAGTATATTGCGTCAACAATGGAATCTTGATTGCCCTTTTGAAAAATTAGCAAAAATGAGTTTAGTCCTTGGTGCTGATGTCCCCATGTGTCTTTTTGCATTGGAATATCATCAGCCACTTTTGGTTAAAGGGATTGGCCAAGAGATTATACAACTAAAAGAAGCTTGTTCTCTTGCGATAGTATTGGTTAATCATGGACAAGAGATTTCAACACAAGCTGTTTTTAAAGCGTTAGACAAGCGCCATCATCCTTCTTTAAAAATTGATCCAATCGCTTTAAAAAGCGTTGATTCATTGGTTGAAGCTTTACAAGAAACGCGTAATGATCTTTTTTCTCCGGCATTAAAAATGGCACCTCAGTTAACACAAGTGCTATCTATATTGGATGAATGTGGTTCTCTTTTTTCTCGTATGTCTGGAACGGGAGCAACTTGTTTTGGCATTTTTAAAAATCAACAAACAGCGCAACAGGCAGCTCTTTTGATCAAATCAATGCACCCAAATTGGTTTGTAAAATCGATCATGACTTTAGGAACTATTTGAGAAATAAATAGCTTTCATTTTGTCCTGACTCTACTATACATAATGAAGAGGGGTACTAAAGAAATCTATTTTTTGTTTTTTAGATAAAATGAATACATGCGAGAATAATCTTTTAGAAGCGAAAATAGATGATAGGGTACTCTTTTTTTATTTCTATATTTTGTGCAAAAGTTTACGCAATGTTTGAAAAGCTATTTAAAACTGTAACGCTTACAAAAAATAAGCAGGTTGCAGAAATAGGTGTATGTTTTTTGTATTTGTGATTTATCAAAGAGGTTTAGTTTGTCGTTTCAACCAAATTTTTTGTGCGAATTAGGTTTGCAGAAACAAGGTTTTTTTCATGTAGCAGGGGTTGATGAAGTAGGACGGGGACCTCTCGCTGGTCCTGTGGTAACGGCAGCAGTTATCTTGGATAAAGATCGTATTCCTGATGGGTTAAATGATTCAAAAAAGCTTTCTTTTCTCCAACGAAATAGGCTTTATCATGAAATTTTGCAAAGTGCATTAGCCGCTTCAATCGCTAGTCTTTGTGCCCGTACAATTGATCAATCTAATATTAGAAAAGCAACTTTAGAAGCAATGCGTCGCTGTATTATAGGGTTAGCTGTTCCAGCCCACTATGTACTTGTTGATGGACGCGATATCCCCTCTGAGTTGCCCTGTCCTGCAATGGCATTGATTAAGGGTGATCAGCGTTCGGTTTCAATTGCAGCAGCATCTATTATTGCGAAAGTAACGCGTGATCGGATGATGGAGTGTGCAGGACAAGTTTACACAAATTATGGTTTAGAGAAGCATGTAGGGTATGCAACATTAGCCCATCGTAGGGCTCTTGATAAATATGGTCCAATTGTAGGGCTACATCGCTATAGTTTTGCCCCACTTAAAGAGCGTTATAGGAATGATGTATCATGACGATTCGACCGCTCAATAGCGTTTCGATAAAAGAAGCAATAACGCTTCTTGAACAAGGCAGGTTGGTAGCGTTACCAACGGAAACTGTTTATGGATTAGCGGGCGATGCAACCAATGGAAGGGCACTTTCTTCTATTTTTTCTACAAAAAAGCGTCCGCAATTTAACCCTCTTATTGCGCATGTCAACGGTATCGAAATGGCGGAACGCTATGTTGAAATTGATTTTCTTTCGCGTCGCTTAATGGAGGTTTTTTGGCCTGGTCCTTTGACATTGGTTTTACCTTTAAAGAAACAGCATAATATCCATCCTTTAACGACTGCCGGTTTGGATACATTGGCTATTCGTTTTCCAGACAGTCGTTTTGCGGAAATTGTACAATGTTTGGGGCGTCCACTTGCTGCGCCTAGTGCGAATCAATCGGGGCGTCTTAGTCCTACTTCGGCTGAGGCTGTTTTTACATCTTTGGGGGAATCTGTTCCTTTGATATTGGATGGAGGACCTGCTAAAATAGGACTTGAGTCAACGATTATTAAGATTTGTGGTGAAAGGATTTATCTTTTGCGTCCAGGGGGGCTTGCGGCTGATAAAATTGAAGAAGTTGTGGGAAGGTCTTTAAAACGGATAGATCAAAGGGCGGCGATTGAAGCTCCAGGAATGTTAAAGACACATTATGCGCCCAATGCCGCGATTCGTTTGAATGTAGAAAAGGTGGAAAATGGTGAAGCGCTTTTAGCATTTGGTCCAAAGCGCGTTATGGGGGCTGAAAATGCCGCTTTTATTTTAAATCTTAGCGAGGGAGGAACGTTGGAAGAAGCAGCTTCTCATTTATTTCAATACATGAAGGAGCTGGATTCATTTAAAGTGCGATGTATTGCGGTAGAACCTATTCCTTCATGGGGACTAGGGGAAGCGATCAATGATCGTCTTATACGGGCTGCGGCTCCAAGGGAGAAATGAACATGGAGCAGGAATTAATTGAAAGGTTTAAAGAAATTGTTGGTGCCAAGTATGCTATAACAGATCAGGCATTGATTGCGCCGTATTTGCTTGAAGAGCGAGGACTTTTTCACGGCAAAACACCCTTACTTTTACGTCCATCTTCACCGCAAGAAATCTCATTGATTATGCAGTTAGCGAGCCAAACACGCACACCAATTGTACCTCAGGGTGGAAATACAGGGCTCGTAGGGGGGCAACAACCAGATGAAAGAGGAGAGAGCGTTCTTTTATCCATGGAGCGATTAAATAAGATTAGAGCGATGAATCTTGAGGGAAATTTTGTTGTTGTAGAAGCGGGTGTTATTTTACAGGATTTACAAAAAAAAGTGGATGAAGCGGGCCGTTTTTTCCCGCTTTCTTTGGCTTCTGAAGGTTCTTGCCAAATAGGAGGAAATCTTTCGTCAAATGCTGGAGGGACTGCTGTTTTAGCCTATGGCAATATGCGTGATCTTTGTCTTGGTTTAGAAGTTGTTTTACCGGATGGTCGCCTTTTGGATGATTTGCGCTTTGTTAAAAAAGACAATAGCGGTTATGATTTGAAAAATCTTTTTATTGGAGCAGAAGGTACATTAGGCGTTATAACTGCAGCCGTTTTGAAGATTTTTCCAAAAATAAAAGGTAAAGCCATTGCTTTGGTAGGATTATATAGTCCAGCGAAGGCTCTTGAGTTTTTATCTCTGGCTCAAGAATATGGAGGAGGGATGGTGACGGGTTTTGAGTTCATGGGAAATCTCAGTTTTCAAATGGCTTTAGATTATAAGATGTGTGAGAAGTCTCCCCTCCAACAGAAACATGAATGGTATGTATTAATGAACATTTCATCGTTGCAAGGCGATGATGAAGCTTTATCTGTGTTGAGCATTATATTAGAAAAAGCCTTAAAGAGGGCGGTGATAGAAGATGCAATTGTTGCGCAATCCTTAAAACAGCAAGATTTTTTTTGGCAATTGCGGGAAAGTATATCATTGGCACAGAAGTTGGCGGGAGGGTCTATTAAGCACGATATTGCAGTACCACTTGCTTCCATTCCTGATTTTATTGCTAAGGCAGCTCTTATTGTTGAAGATATTGCTCCAGGCGCACGGGTGGTCTGTTTTGGACATATGGGGGATGGAAATTTGCATTATAATATTACACAACCAATAGGTGCTGATACGACAGCATTTTTGCAGTTATGGTCAAAAATGAATCATCGCATTCATAGGTTAGTGATGGACTATCAAGGTGCATTTTCTGCTGAGCATGGAATTGGTCAGCTTAAGCGGGAAGAACTTCGTTCTTTTAAATCGCCTGTCGCATTGGATATTATGCGAGGGATTAAAAGAATACTCGATCCTTTAGGAATCATGAATCCTAGAAAAGTATTATAATTCAAGAATGCTGGTCTATATTTTTATTTAGGTTTTAATAACCAAAAAAGAAATCTGTTGTTTTTTATTCAAACTTTTAATAATCCAATGAGGAAAAGCTGCTAAAAGGTGTATGTTATCTAAGTTAAATTGGGACACTGTATATGGCTAATCAATGCTTTAATCAGGCAAAAGCGGTGCTTGAATTTCGGTTAGATCCGTGCCATTTGCCACAAACGACGACATATTTTTCATCCAAAACGGGCAATGAGGTCATTTGTTCGTTAAATGAGCGCGGTGTTTTTTTTAAAATGGATAAGCTTTCAAGTTTATCGCATTTAGTCCCCCCTTGTCATTTCAAAGGAATTGCGGCACGTACCGTAAAAACGCGTTCAGGAGAAAGAGCTGTTGCATTAGAGTTACTTCATGCAGATGAGGAATCTTGTATTCCGCTTTTGGTTTCCAGAGATTTGAATAATGTTCTTCTGGATTGGCGTTTATGGGCAGATACTTATAATCTTCCCATGCTTATGATTAATGAAGATAATCGCATCGTGGTTGTAAAAGATCGTTCTGATTTACATCATTTTTTTTATGCAACGCCACGTTCTAAACAAAAGCGTTTTTCACTTCGTTATAGCAACCCGTTAGGTTTGCGTTTAGTGATTGCGAATCGAATTGCACTTCAGTAATATCAATATGTATTCATTTTTATGCGATCATAAGCATTGATTTTGTTGAGCTGTGAAGCGCTGTTATTCAGCGTGATAATGCGAGGTATATAGGCTTCGCTACATGAAGTGTTTTTAGGGGACGTGGTGAATATTCTCCAGTTTTCTTGTCACGTTATGTCAGTGAAACATATGAGTGTAAATTTCAGGGAAAACTCAAGAGGAGGCCACTCAATAAGAAGCTTAATTGTGTGAAGGCTGGAGCTATTAGGAGTCTTCATTCTTTAAGGCAAAGAGGAAGTCAAGGATTGCAAATGAGAGTTTTTTTTGACAGTAGATATTGGCAGCAGAAATTGATTATATCCAATGCTTTTTTATTAATGATGTAATTTTTAGTTTTGCTACATCGTTAAAACACGAGCAGATGGCTGGGAGTATTTTTAATTTCCTTTTTTGTAAAGCAAGTTATTGATTTATAAAAATAATGAATCACTTTGTTATATTGCATGAGAGCTAGGAATATAATATTGCCATTTCGTTTCTCTCTTATAATCAAAATCATTTTCTTGCACGTTACAAGGAAGGGATGCGCCCATGTGGGTGAGAACCATTAAAAAAACAAAAACTTCCTGATAAGTTTTCTAAATAACAAGGGTTATCGATAACATTGGGCGTTGGGTACAACGATAGTATGGGTTTTTATCTTTATTTAGTTAAGATTGCAGAATGGGCTTATACTCTTCACGGTTAAGATCGTGAAGGGAAAGAAAGAGCATGAGAGATATTGCTTTGTTCGTGAATAACATGAAGCGCATTCTTTTTTAGGTATTTTACTTTTTTAAGGAAAATATACTTATTTTTTTCAAAGTTATGGTCAAGATAAAATAATAAGAAAATTAGCGTATCGTGCTGTTAGGTGAAAGAATCAAATCATAAAAAAGAATACCAAAAGATTTAGCTTTCTCGGGCAATGGCTCGCCATCCGATATCACGACGAACAAAGCCTTCTGGCCAATCAATACAATCAACTGCTTCATAAGCACGTTTTTGTGCGTTCGTAATGGTTTTTCCTGTTGCTGTTATATTGAGAACACGTCCTCCATTTGCAATAAGTTCTCCATTGCGCAATGCTGTACCAGCTTGAAAAACTTTTACATCAGGAAGCGTGTTTACTTTATCAACGTTACGGATAACAGTTCCTTTTTGGGGAGAGGATGGATAACCATGAGCAGCCATAACAACAGTAAGAGCAGTTTCATCGGACCACTGAAGAGGTTTATTTTCAAGCTTTCCTTGAGCTGCGGCAAGAAATATCGGTAGAATATCATCTTTGAGGCGCATCATTAAAACTTGACATTCGGGATCACCGAATCGTACGTTAAATTCAATGAGTTCGGGTCCTTTTTGCGTTATCATCAATCCGACGAAGAGAATGCCTTTAAAGGGGGCACCTATTTCGTGCATACTTTTTAAAGCAGGTTCAACAATTTCTTTGAGGGTACGATTCACCATTTCTTCGGTCATAATGGGCGCTGGTGAATAAGCTCCCATACCACCGGTGTTCGCTCCCGTATCTCCATCTCCCACACGTTTATGATCTTGAGCAGATCCAAAGGGAAGAGCAATTTTACCATCACAAAGACAGAAGAAGCTTGCTTCTTCACCTTCAAGAAAAGATTCGATAACAATTTTGTTTCCTGCATCTCCAAAGGCACTTTTGAAGCAGGCATCGACTGCGTTAAATGCTTCTTCTATCGTTGTTGCAACCACAACACCTTTGCCAGCTGCTAAGCCATCTGCTTTAATGACAATAGGAACCCCCCGTTGATGAATGTAAGCTTTGGCTTTCGCCGCATCATTAAAGCATTGGTAACTTCCTGTAGGAATGTTATTCTTACGACATAAATCTTTTGTAAAAGCTTTTGAACCTTCTAGTTGAGCAGCTTTTTGAGTAGGACCAAATACACAGATTTTAGCCCTATTAAGAGAGTCAGTTATACCAGAAACCAATGGTGCTTCTGGTCCCACAATCACAAGATCAATAGAATGTTCTTTACAAAAATCAATAACAAGGGGGTGATCATCAATGTCTAAATTAATATTTTCACCAAATTCTGTTGTTGCAGGATTTCCAGGAGCGCAATATAACTTTTTCAGCAGTGGTGATGCTGCTATCTTCCATGCTAAAGCATGTTCTCGTCCACCTGAACCAATAAGAAGAATATTCATGGCTTGCTCCTCTCATAAAAGATGATTAATCTCATTTCCTTCTCATAAGAATGAAATGTCTCTATCGCAAGACTAAAGGTAAATCATTTGATGAAAAAAAATAAAAATATCGCACCTGTTCAGTCCTATGATAGCCAAGGACGGGTTATGGATGCATCCTCCAATCAATGGGTCTATAATTTTCTTCCCTGTTCTTTATGGTTTTATGCGCAATTGGCGCGTTGGGATCGGCCTATCGGATGGCAATTGTTGATGTGGCCTTGTTTTTGGTCAACAACAATGGCTTTTCTCTCTCATGACATGCATGATAAACCTCTTTTACCAATATTTCTTCATTGGGTTTGGTATCTTTTTCTTTTTTTTCTAGGATCCATCGCTATGCGAGGGGCAGGATGTACTTGGAATGATCTTGTTGACCATAAAATCGATTCTCAGGTAGAGAGGACACGTTCTCGCCCATTACCGACGGGTCATGTGAGTCGGTTTCAGGCAAAAGTTTTTATACTTGTGCAATGTTTGGTTGGTTTAGGTGTTTTATCACAATTTAATACGTTTAGTTTTTTTCTAGGTATTTCGTCATTGATAGCTGTTGCATTTTATCCTTTTATGAAACGCGTCACCTATTGGCCGCAGTTTTTTTTAGGCGTTGCATTTAATTGGGGAGCATTAATGGGGTGGGCTGTTGTGTTTGGAAGTTTAAGCTGGGCACCAATTTTACTTTATGTGGGATCAATCTTGTGGACCATAGGATACGATACAATCTACGCACATCAAGATAAAGAGGATGATGCTACTGTTGGTATCGGTTCTACGGCACTTCTCTTTGGTAAAGGAACTAAGCGTGCTTTAGTATTTCTGTATGGTGGTTTTGTCATATTCGTTAGTTTAGCATTTTATTTGGCTAAAGTTCCTCTCTTGAGTTTTTTGGGGATTTTAGCGGCAAGCATTCATATGTTTATTCAAATTAAAGTCATTGATATAGATGACAGTTCACAATGTCTCAGGCTTTTCAAGTCTAATTCGCTTATTGGTTTTTTGATTTTTGCTGGTTTAGTCTGTGGTGATCTATGGATGATATTTTATCCTACAGTTTAACAACGCGTTAGCTAAAGTCATACATTCTATACTGATGAGGAGAGGAATGAAAATGCAAAGATACTTTCATTGATTTTAAAGTTTATTATTTTTTTCATTTTCACAGTTTGATTGTATTTTACGATTGGTTTTGTTCTAGAACTTTCTTATTTGAAATAACGGCTTTGTTAAATTTATTGAAATAAAAATAGGTTTTAGAAGGAATAGACAACTTTTTTAATTGAAAGTGCACTTTCTATTTATTCATCAGAATCAAATTATATTGCGACTGTTTTATTTTAGGCTGCATTTAAATATTACTGCTTTGCTTATCAGAAATTCAAAAGTAAAATCGTAGCTTTTGCTGAATACAGCATTTTTTCTTCAATTAGCTTATTGCTAACCTAGCTTCAAGCGATAGAGAATATTATCAATCAACTTTTATCGTAAAAATAAAATTCTTCTTTCAATGAAAGAAGTCATCTCTTTTAAGAATTTTGCAAATAGAAAATAATCATTTAGCCGTTAGGAAAAAACTCAGAACAATGAAGCTTGAAGGATTATGGGTAGAGTTTTTGTCTTTTCCAATTGTTTTGTTCAACACAATCGCGTGTAAAAAGCAGACGATCATGTAGACGAAATGGGCGATCACACCAGAACTCTATAGAAAGGGGGTTAACACGAAAACCAGACCAATAAGGTGGCCGTGGAATATTGCCTAGAGCATAACGTGCAGTATATTGAGCAATTGCTTTTTCGAGCACAAAACGATTTTCTAATGGTTGAGATTGTTTAGATGCCCATGCTCCAATGCGACTCCCACGGGGGCGTGATTGGAAATAGGTATCAGCTTCCTGTTGACTGACTTTTTCAACAATTCCTCTTATTCTAACCTGACGACGGAGCGATTTCCAATGAAACCCTAAGGATGCTTTCATTGATTTTAAAATTTCTTGCCCTTTACAGCTTTCATAATTGGTATAGAAGACGAAGCCTTGAGGACTATAGTCTTTAAGGAGAACCATACGAACATTAGGGAGTCCGGTTTCGTCAACTGTTGCAAGTGCCATAGCATTCGGATCATTTATTTCGCTGATCGCTGCTTCTTCAAGCCACTTTGCAAAAAGTTCAAAAGGTTTTTGCATTTGCATAAAATAATCGTCTGTTGGTATTTTATCGCTCATAGTGTCTCCAAATGTCAGTGAGCATGGGACATTTTCTCATTTACTTTTTCATCAAGAAGTAAAGTACCATTTTTTCTTATTTTCAAAAAGTGAATGCTTTCATATATTTTTAACGCGTATTTTTATGGTGATCTCGTTATTTTTGTCTTTAGCATAGACGACAATAAGCTATATTAAATAAATATCTCATTTTATCTGGTATTTTAGTTTCTTGATAGACATATAAAAGAAAAGAGGAAATTATTCTCTAGAATAGACTGATAAAGCTATGAGGGGTATTGAGCAACATATCCGTTGATATTTTGAAAACGAAAAAATTGAAAAGAGGGCAATATGCGTGATCCCTACACGATTCTGGGTGTGGCACGTACCGCAAAACCGCAAGAGATTAAATCAGCATTTAGAAGGTTAGCAAAGAAGTATCATCCAGATCACAATAAAGATGATGCAAAGGCTAAAGAAAAATTTGCTGAAATTAATCAGGCTTATGAAATTATAGGTGATAAAGATAAAAAGGCACAATTTGACCGCGGTGAAATTGATATGGAAGGCAGACCGCTTTATCAAGCCTATGGTGCTGGTGAAAATTTTAACAATAAACAAAATCCCTTTTCCGGAAGAACGAAAGGATTTGATTTTTCCTCTTCAGGGGGGCCAGGTTTTGATGCGAGTGATATTTTTCGCGATCTGTTTGGAGGAGGAGGTAGCTTTTCGAATTCCACACACTATAATCGTCCTCAACAAGGAGCTCATGTTCGCGCTAATCTTACCATAACATTAGAGCAGATGGTTGGCGCAGAAAAGGTGGAAGTTGTTTTTCCTCATGGAAAAAAGTTAAACATTAAACTTCCTGATTATATTGAAGATGGGCAAACTATTCGTTTGAAAGGTCAGGGAGAAGAGGTTCCTCATGGACAAGCAGGAGATGCGTTGATTACCATTCAGATTCAAAAACATCCTCGTTTTCGAGTTGAAGGAAGGGCGCTTCATCTTGATTTACCCGTTTCTCTTAAACATGCTGTTTTGGGAGCAAAAGAAGAAGTTGAGACATTGGAGGGACGTGTGGTTTTAACGATTCCTGCTTGGTCAAGTTCTGATCGCGTTTTGCGGTTGAAAGGAAAAGGGCTTCGTTTAAAAAATGGTACAAGAGATGATCTTTATGTGCATGTTCGTGTTATGTTGCCGGAAGGTAAAAATGCAGCGCTAGAACAGTTTTTGCAAACGCAAAAAGATTAATTTTTAAAATTTTTTATGCATACAAAGCGTAGTTTTTGTTTGATTTTAAACCAATTACTTGAAGAAAAAGTTGACCTGTGTCATAGGCAGATGAATAATATTAATTTTAAGTAACAATGGGGCAGTGCTGATGGCTAAGGGTAATGGTTTGTTGTATGGTAAACGTGGTTTAATTTTGGGGTTGGCCAATAATCGCTCCATCGCTTGGGGAATCGCTAAAGCAGCGAATGCTGCAGGGGCAGAGCTTGCTTTCACCTATCAGGGTGAAGCAATGAAAAAGCGTGTTGAGCCTTTGGCTGAAGAGTTAAATGGGTTTGTTTGTGGACATTGTGATGTTTCTGACAGTGCCTCTATTGATGAGGTCTTTAGAGCCATAGAGAAGAAATGGGGCAAACTTGATTTTTTAGTTCATGCTATTGGTTTTTCTGATAAAGATGAATTAAGTGGTCGTTATGTTGATATCAGCGAATCAAATTTTATGATGACCATGAATATTTCGGTTTATTCCCTAACAGCGCTAACGAAGCGTGCAGAAAAGTTGATGTTAGAGGGTGGTTCAATCTTAACATTAACCTATTATGGTGCGGAAAAGGTTGTTCCCAATTATAATGTCATGGGGGTTGCTAAAGCAGCTCTTGAGGCGAGCGTGAAATATTTAGCGGTAGATTTAGGTCCTCAAAATATTCGTGTTAATGCGATATCTGCTGGACCAATTAAAACCTTAGCGGCTTCAGGTATTGGTGATTTTCGTTATATTCTAAAATGGAATGAATATAATGCTCCCTTACGTCGTACAGTATCAATTGAAGAGGTAGGTGATTCTGCCCTTTATTTTCTTTCGGATTTGTCTCGTTCTGTTACCGGTGAAGTTCATCATGTCGATTCAGGTTATAATATCATCGGTATGAAAGCCGTTGATGCACCAGATATTTCTGTCGTTAAAGAATAAGTTTGGTTTAAGGACCCGTATTGGACAGCGGTGATTTGACAAAATTTAAAACGACCAAGAATATTTTGGAATAAAGAGCTGTTTTGTGTATAGCTCAACATGTATTGTCTTTGCGTATATTTGACAGAGAAACGGATCTTTTTTCATGTCGCATAATACATTTGGTCATTTGTTTCGTGTAACAACATGGGGTGAAAGTCATGGAGCTGCTCTTGGTTGTGTCATTGATGGTTGTCCACCTGGAATTATTTTTACTCTTGCAGAAATTCAAGCTTATCTTGATAAGCGTAGACCCGGGCAATCTAAATATACAACGCAGCGCCAAGAACAAGATCAAGTAGAACTCCTTTCAGGAGCGATTACTCAGGAAGACGGGACAACATTCGTTACAACAGGCACACCAATTTCTCTGTTGATTCGAAATACAGATCAACGCTCTCAAGATTATGGAAAAATCGCTCATCAATATCGTCCTGGTCATGCAGATTATACGTATGATGTTAAATATGGCATTCGTGATTTTCGAGGGGGAGGACGTGCTTCAGCACGCGAGACAGCAGCGCGTGTTGCGGCTGGTGCATTGGCGCGTAAAGTTGTGCCTCATTTAGTTGTACGAGGAGCTGTGATAGCAATTGGTCCCCATCATATTAATCGTGATCGTTGGGATTGGTCAGAGGTTGAGAATAATCCTTTTTTTACAGCAGATGCAGAGATGGTTCAGATTTTTAGTGATTATATCCGTAAAATCCGTAAAGATGGGACATCTGTTGGTGCGGTTATTGAGATCGTTGCAGAAAATGTTCCGGCAGGTTTAGGCGCCCCTATTTACGCAAAACTTGATCAAGACATTGCCTCCTTACTTATGTCAATTAATGCGGTAAAAGGGGTTGAAATTGGTGATGGTTTTGCGGCAGCCCGTTTGAGGGGAGAAGAAAATGCCGATGAAATGCGTATGGGAAATGATGGAAAACCACTTTTTTTATCCAATCATGCGGGTGGTATTTTAGGAGGAATATCGAGTGGACAGCCAATTATTGCACGTTTTGCTGTAAAGCCTACTTCATCAATTTTAACGCCTCGTCGCTCCATTGATGTTGATGGTCATGATGTAGACGTTATAACGAAGGGACGCCATGATCCATGTGTTGGGATTCGTGCCGTTCCTGTTGGTGAAGCGATGGTTGCTTGTGCACTTGCTGATCATTATTTAAGACATCGCGGTCAAGTGGGGTGATTGAGAAGGTGAATAATGGCGTATAATGAAGAAAAAATTGTTTCTGCGCTGAAAGCTTTTGAACGCGGTGAAATTGTTGTGGTGACAGATGATAATGACCGTGAAAATGAAGGTGATTTAACGGTTGCTGCAGCGCATTGTACAGAAGAAAAGATGGCATTTATTCTTCGTCACACAACAGGTATTGTGTGTACACCTATGCCCAAAAAAGAAGCACAACGATTTCATCTTGCTCCTATGGTACTAGATAATGATTCTGCGCATCGTACCCAGTTTACTGTGACTGTTGATTTTAAACATGGAATAACGACGGGGATTTCAGCACACGATCGTACATTAGCGGTGCGTAATCTTGCTAATTCGAATGCAAGTGCGGATGATTTTGTTCGTCCAGGACATGTCTTTCCTTTGATCGCGCATGAAGGGGGGGTTCTCATGCGTTCAGGTCATACAGAAGCTGCTGTTGATTTATGTAAATTAGTTGGTTTGCCCCCCGTTGGTGTTATCGGTGAATTGGTCAATGATGATGGGAGCGTTAAACATGGCGATCAGATTACAAAATTTGCACAAGAACATGGGTTGCGTATCATAACGGTTGCAGATTTAATTGCTTACCGTCAGCGTAAAGAAATATTGATCAAGCATGTTGGAGAAATGCCGATTGAGACACCTGTAGGTCCGGCTATTATTCAAAGTTATCAACTCCCTTGGGAAGCTGTTCAGCATATCGCGATTATTTTTGGTGATATCCGTGAGGGTGAGGACATTCCTGTGCATTTTCATCATGAAAACATTATAAATGACGTTTTTTGTCAATCTTCAGATATTATGGTGATGATGCAGCGTATGATGGAAAAAGAAAAACGTGGTGTGTTTGTTTATTTGCGTGAAAGATCTGTTATACAATCAACTATGGGCATTCAAAACATGGCAAGAGACGTTTTAGAAAACCATGTGCAGGCGATTGAACGCGAAGAAGAATGGTGCAAAATTGGTGTAGGTTCGCAAATTTTGAAATATTTAGGAATAGGCTCTGTTGTTATTTATGCTTCTAAAGAGCATCATTATGCAGGTTTAGAAAGTTTTGGAATTCGTATATCTAGAACAGATATTTTTTGAGGTTCATATGAAAAAAGAGATACAAGAGGGGGATATTACGACTTTAAGCTTTGAGCAAGCGCTTAAGCAGCTTGAAGTTATTGTTGAAAACTTAGAACGTGGCGATGTGCCTTTGGAACAATCCATTGATATTTATGAACGTGGTGAAGCGCTTAAAAAACATTGTGAAAAACTCTTGAAGGTTGCTGAAGCCAAAGTTGAAAAAATTCAGCTTTCACAGGAAGGTTCTCCAGAAGGCGTAGAGCCACTTGATGCTCAATAATATTAAATATTTTGGGATATTTATTGTGGGACTCTAAGAGATGCAATAATCTTAGTTTATAGAAAGCAAATTTTATTGATTTCTTTTTTATAAAATAAGTTAAAAATGGAAAAGATCATCAATCATCTCAAAGAGAGAAGAGCATTTTTCAGTAAAAAAGATGTAAAGCTCTCAATAAACGAGTAGAAAAGATATATTTTTAATCGTTGCTTTCTCTTGAGCTAAGATAATAGAAAGGAATTTTTTTGTCTCAGGTCTTAACACCATTGCTTGACCGTGTTTGTTTCCCGCAAGATTTGCGGGCATTACCTGAGTCTTATCTGGTACAGTTGGCTAATGAGTTGCGGACCGAAACGATTGATGCGGTTTCTGTAACAGGAGGTCATCTTGGAGCAGGACTTGGTGTTGTTGAGCTTACAGTTGCATTACATTATATTTTTAATACACCAGAGGATAGGATTATTTGGGATGTTGGTCATCAAACCTATCCACACAAAATTTTAACGGGGCGTAGAGAAAAAATTCGCACATTACGTCAAGAGGGCGGGCTATCAGGTTTTACAAAACGTGTAGAGAGTGTGTATGATCCATTTGGAGCGGGGCACTCATCAACTTCTATTTCGGCAGGGCTTGGCATGGCGGTGGCAAGTGCTTTGAAAGAAGAGAAAAAACGCAAAGTCATTGCTGTCATTGGTGATGGTGCAATGTCTGCGGGTATGGCTTATGAAGCAATGAATAACGCTGGTGCTTTGAATGCACGCTTGATTGTTATTCTGAATGATAACGATATGTCTATCGCACCGCCTACAGGTTCTATGAGTGCACATCTTGCACGGTTAGTCTCTCGTCCTTCTTATCGTCATTTACGTGAACGCGTAAAAATGTTGAGTGAAAAATTGCCAAAGTTTTTTTGGGACAAGGCACGTCGTTCAGAGGAGTTTGCGCGTGGACTTTTGGTAGGGGGAACGTTATTTGATGAGCTTGGCTTTTATTATGTTGGCCCCATAGATGGGCACAATTTAGGGCATTTATTGCCTGTTTTAAAAAATGTTCGAGAATACCCTCATGGTCCTGTTTTGGTGCATGTTGTAACCCATAAGGGAAAGGGATATCCACCTGCAGAAGCCTCGTCCGATAAATATCATGGTGTTAATCGTTTTGATGTCACGACAGGAAAACAGGTTAAGGCATCAAGTAATATCTTACCCTATACCAAGGTATTTTCTAAAGCTTTAGTAGAAGAGGCATGCCATGATGATAAGATTGTTGGCATAACGGCAGCGATGCCAACAGGGACAGGGCTTGATTCTTTTGCAGAAAAATTTCCTGAAAAGATGTTTGATGTTGGTATTGCTGAGCAACATGCCGTAACTTTTGCGGCAGGACTTGCTTGTGAAGGGTATAAGCCTTTTGTTGCAATTTATTCTACTTTTTTACAGCGTGCTTATGATCAAATTATTCATGATGTATCAATTCAAAAATTACCGGTCCGTTTTGCCATTGATAGAGCAGGTTTTGTGGGGGCAGATGGGGCAACGCACGCTGGCAGTTTTGATATCGTTTTTTTGGCTACGCTTCCTGAGTTTGTTGTTATGGCGCCTTCAGATGAACTTGAGCTGATGCATATGGTACGTACAGCTGCAGCTTATGATCAGGGGCCCATTTCTTTTCGTTATCCACGTGGTGAAGGTATTGGTATAGATTTACCGCAACGTGGTGAGATATTAGAGATTGGAAAAGGACGCGTTCTGCGTGAAGGAAATAGGATCGCTCTGGTTTGTTTTGGAACACGAATGTCAGAAGTGTTGCGAGCTGCTGATAGGTTGGGAGCTAAAGGGTTATCGACGACGGTTGCAGATGCACGGTTTGCAAAACCTTTGGATAAGGATTTGATGCGTCGTTTAGCACGTGAGCATGAAGTTTTGGTGACAATTGAAGAAGGTGCAATCGGTGGATTTGGAGCGCATTTATTACAATTTTTAGCACAAGAAGGGCTCTTAGAGCATGGTTTAAAAGTTCGTACACTAAAATTTCCTGATGAATATTTGAATCATGGTTCACCAGAAAAAGTTCTCTCAACGATTGGGCTTGATGCTATGGGTATTGTCAACACGGTGTTAACGGTCGTGGGACGCGAGATTCGAATGGAATAGAAAATTCGAGTATGAGATGGCTTCCAGAAAAAGGCTCGATATTCTTTTAGTTGAAAAAAACTTTTTTACAACACGTTCCCGTGCACGTGATGCTGTTATGCGCCAAACTGTTAAAGTTAATGGTGAAATCGTTTGTAAAGCGGGGCAAACCTTTTTTGAGAATGCAGAGATTGTTGTTTGTGATCCAGCGCAGAATTATGTTTCGCGGGCAGCATTGAAATTGATTACAGCACTTGATGCATTTCCGATTGTAACGGACAAAGTGACAGCCATTGATGTTGGGGCATCAACAGGTGGTTTTACACAAGTTCTCTTAGAGCGTGGAGCAGCCCATGTCATTGCTGTTGATGTTGGGCATCATCAATTTGATAAACGTTTATTGGGCAGTTGTGCTATAACCTTATTAGAAGGCTTGAATGTTAGAGATTTTCAACAGGAACATTTAGGCGGGCGGGAAATTGATCTTATTGTTTCAGATGTTAGCTTTATTTCTCTCAAACTTGCATTGCCTCCCGTTTTGTCTTTAGCCAAAAAAGGCGCCCAAGCTGTTTTATTGGTAAAGCCTCAGTTTGAGGTTGGTCGTAAACACCTTGGTAAGGGAGGAATATTAGATCCATCAAGAGCGAAAGAAACCGCTGAAGGACTTTTTGTTTGGCTCAATACGCAAACAGGATGGTGTGCAAAAGGTTTACTTCCTTCTCCTATTACAGGAGGTGATGGCAATATGGAATATTTACTATTTGGAGAAAAGAAACAGTGAGTGACAATGTCATCATCGACCATATCGAAACAAATGGTTATGGTACTTCCAAGACACCGTATGGCTTTGTTTATGTTCCTTTTACTTTACCAGGAGAATGTGCTGAAATTATTGTTCATGGAAAATATGCAACATATATAGCATTAAAAGAAAAATCACCAGAACGCGTTGACGCTCTTTGTCAGCATTTTGGAGAATGTGGAGGCTGTACGCTTCAACATTGGCGTGCTAATGCTTATCGCGTATGGAAACGACAATTGGTTGTTGATGCGCTGAAAAAGTATGGAATTAATAGCGTTGTTGCACCTTTAATAGAGTGTAAACCCTATAGCCGACGGCGGGTGACTCTAACAGCATCCGTGACTCCACAAGGTCAAAAAGTTGGTTTTAATCGTTATCTTTCTCATGAGATTATAGCTCTTGAGGAATGTCCAGTCAGCCATCCAGAGCTTATTTCTCAGTTGCGTAATATCAGAGAGCTCTGTGCTTTTCTAAGCAGCTCTGTCAAACGGTTTCATGTTACGATCACACGTGTTCAAAATGGTTTAGATGTTGCTTTAAGCGATTGCATTATACACCATGAGTCACTTCGTCAGGAAATGATCAATGCAGCTCTTTCGTATGGGATGATACGTTTGTCTGTTGACGGTGAAGTTTTGATTGAACGAGAAAAACCAGTGATTTATTTTGGAGACGTCCGTGTTGAATTTCCTTCTGGTGGTTTTCTTCAAGCAACCTGCGAAGCTGAAAATGCAATGGGCAACATTATTTTGACTCATTTAAAAAAAGCAAAGAATGCTCTTGATTTGTTTTCAGGGGTAGGAACATTTGCTTTGCGTATGGCTAAAAAGATGAATGTTCATGCTGTAGAAAATGATGAAAAAGCATTAGAAAATTTGAGTTCAGCAGCACGTTTTTCAACAGGTTTAAAAACAGTCACGTGTGAAAAACGCGATCTTTTTCGCTATCCACTTTCTGTAAAGGAACTTGAATGTTTTGAGAGTGTTGTTTTTGACCCTCCTCGTGCTGGTGCAGAGGGACAAGTTCGTGAACTGGCGAAGGCAACAGTATCACGTGTTGTGGCAATTTCATGTAATCCTGCCACATTTGCGCGTGATTTATCTCTCCTTGTTGCAGGGGGATATACAATAGAAAAAATCACACCAATTGATCAATTTTTATGGTCATCCCATGTTGAAGTTGTTGCTGTTTTGAGCAAAAATAAAAAGAAGAAGGGCTGGAAACTTTAGCTTAAAAATTTTTTTACACCATGAAGATTTTTAAAAAAGTTTACTTGGGGATTATTATAAAAATCTCTCTAAAATTTATCACAATAATAACCTTTTTCTTATTGAAATTAAGAGCACTAAATATAGACAGTGTTTTTACTTTAAACTTTTTTATTATGAAACAGACAGTATTTCCCCACATAAAAGACTAATAACGTATTACGAAAAAGGTATGTTTGAGGGTATATCTGAAAAAGCCGGCACTAACGCTATATTTGCATCTCCCAATGTCGTGACAGCCCTTGGGATTTGAGATAATTCATAAGAGGCATGTTTTTTGTACAGTTTCATCCCATACAGCACTCTCTACTTGTAACATACAAACCAATGGTTTTACTGATTCAACATACACAGATTTGAAATAAAAGAATTCCATGGCATTCAAGGTTTTAATTTAATATGAACAGCGCTGTATTATTTTTATAAATCAATATATTATAACAGAATCCCCTCCCCAAAAACCGTCTTGGTAGATGAGAAGGGAGCAATACTTGGAAGGAATGAAAATGAGTAAGCTTATTCTTTTATAGCGCAGTTCCACCAATTGTCATATTATTGATTCGCAAATGAGGTTGTCCAACACCAACAGGAACATTTTGTCCTGCTTTTCCGCACATACCAATACCGTTATCCAGTTTACTATCATTTCCAATCATTGTGATACGTTTCATAGCCTCTGGTCCATTTCCAATAAGAGTTGCACCTTTTATTGGTGCACCAATTTTACCATTTTCTACTCGGTATGCTTCAGTACATTCAAAGACGAACTTACCAGAAGTAATATCAACTTGTCCTCCACCAAATGAAACAGCGTAGATACCACTCTTAAGGGAAGAAAGGATTTCTTCAGGTGTTTTATCTCCTCCTAGCATGATTGTATTCGTCATTCGTGGCATTGGGGCACAAGCATAGGATTCACGCCGTCCATTTCCGGTTGATTGACTTCCCATAAGCCGTGCATTAAGCCTATCTTGCATAAAACCAACGAGTTTTCCATCTTCAATGAGAACGTTATATCCTGAAGGGGTCCCCTCATCATCAATCGTGAGAGAACCACGGCAATGAGGAATTGTTCCATCATCAACAACTGTAACACCTTTTGCCGCAACTTGTTGTCCTAAAAGTTCAGAAAAAGCAGATGTTTTTTTGCGGTTAAAATCACCTTCTAAACCATGACCTACAGCTTCATGGAGCATAACACCAGGCCATCCATTGGCTAAGACAACATCAAATGTTCCTGCAGGTGCTGCTTCTGCTTCTAAATTTGTTAAAGCCATACGTAAGGCTTCATCCGCGGCTTGTTTCCAATTTTCTTCACAAATAAATTGATCAAATGCTTGTCGTCCCCCACATCCATAAAAACCATTTTCACGTCGATTGCCTTCAGCCGCAACCACGGATATAGAAAGGCGTACAAGGGGACGAATATCACGAACCAAATATCCATCTGCACGTAAAATTTCGATATGTTGTAGTGAGCCAGAAAGAGAAACAGTTACTTGATGCAATTTATCATTTTTTGCTCGTAAATAAGCATCAATTTTTTGCAAAAGAGCACTTTTTTCTTCAAATGATGGGGTATCAAGGGGATTATGTGGTTGATAAAGCCTCTTATTTGTTTGTTGAGGAGCTATACTATAAGGTCCGGCATGATTATTATAGGTAACAGCTTTAGCTGCTTCACAAGCATGTTTGAGTGCAGCAGCTGATAATTCATTAGAGTGTGCATATCCAGTCGCTTCTCCAGCAACGACACGCATACCAAACCCCATATCTTGATGGAAAGAACCGTTTTTAAGTTGTCCATTATCAAATAAAAGGGCTTCGCTTTCTGTGTACTCGAGGTAAAGTTCTCCATCATCAGCATGATGAAGCGTTTCCTGCACAAGTGATTGCACTTTAGAGGAAGCAATATCAAAATGATCAATTAGCGATTTCATAAAAATTATCCTATTTTTATTGGGGGCTTAGAAGATTTTTATTGATCTAATTTAAGAAGCTCTCAAAATATATGAGGAGATTTTAATCATCCAATGTGTGTTGATTTCATTTACGTGGGCAAGGTTGCATAGGCATCGCCAAGACCCTGAAGGTCAACGAAACCTCCAATTCCTTGTTCTGGGGTTGTAAAGATAAAATAGGTTGCCATTTTTCCTTTTAAAAAGAGTTGTAATATATCTTCTTTAAGAAAAGCTTCAGCAACACAATTATCACCAAGACAACGACGATATTCCATTCTACCCATATTTTTATCGTCAATTTTAATTCCAACACCAGGACGTAATTCAACGCGAATCGGAACAAAAACACGCATTAAAGCCCCTTGCTTTTGAGGAAGCTTATAAAATGTAACGCGCAAAGTAATATCATGACGACCTTGTGTATGGACGTTTTGTACAACCTCACACTGCATATTAGGTGTCCCTGGTGGGAGAGCACAAACTTTTGTCCATGCACCATAGGTTTGTGGAGCAGGGACATTTTGCGCATAGGGTGTTTGTGCAAAAGCGTAATTAATAGAACTGCTATAAAGTGGGTGAAGAACAGCACCAATAAAAAAAACTTTTTTGAGTAATTTATAAAGTATCACAAAAAATCCTATCCAACTCAACACATACACAATCATGCACAGACTGTGCATAAAAAATGAATTCCTCACATAAAAACTATAACACAAAACCAGTATCTACCAAAATATATTCATCTCTATATAATAAATAAAGGGAAATGAGAAAAAAAACATTTTATAGGAGATAAATTTTCAGCATGGCTTTATGCTGTTTGGTAGGATACACTTTTATGATACATTTGTAATGTCAGAGAAAATGTGATTGAAAAAATGTATTTTTGTTGCAAAGAGTTCTACCTATTTTAGGAGATGCCTACGAGATATATTTTCTCAAAAATACGATTGGTTTTAATGGATCATTCCCATACGCTAGATAATATTTGCCAAATAATATTTGCCAAATAATATTTATTTGTGAATGACAGAAATGAAAAAGGGTGTTGAGTGGAATGTCTGTTTCAGGAGAGTTATCGGTTGCAAATGGCAAATCAACGCCACCAAAATCCAGCATTAGTGATTATATTGCATTATTAAAGCCGCGTGTTATGTCACTGGTGGTCTTTACGGCACTGGTTGGTTTAATGGTGTCTCCTGTTCCCATCAATCCGTGGTATGGTTTTTTAGCAATTATATGTATTGCTGTTGGTGGTGGGGGTGCGGGAGCATTGAATATGTGGTATGATGCTGACATTGATGCCGTGATGGAACGGACTAAAAAGCGCCCCATTCCTATGGGTAAAATCAGTCCTCCAAAAGCATTTATTTTTGGCATGGTCTTGTCTCTGCTTTCAGTATTGGTTATGGGGAGCTTCATTAATTGGTTTGCGGCATTTTTTCTTGCATTTACAATTTTCTTTTATGTCGTTATCTATACAATCTGGTTAAAGCGTATCACACCACAAAATATTGTTATTGGTGGTGCTTCTGGGGCTTTCCCTCCAATGATTGGATGGGCTGTTACAACTGGGGCGGTAAGTCTTGATAGCTTTTTATTATTTTTAATCATTTTTATGTGGACGCCCCCTCATTTTTGGGCTCTTTCTCTCTTTTCATCTCTTGATTATGAGGCTGCGGGTATCCCTATGATGCCTAACGTACGAGGTGAATACTCAACAAAAAAACAGATCCTATTTTATACTGTTTTGATGGTATTATGTGCTACTGCTCCTTGCTTCACGGGTCTTGGTGGAGTTTTTTATGGTATTTTTTCAACAATTTTAGGCATTATTTTTATTTATTTTGCCTATCGTTTGTGGAAAGCTAATACACATGATGAAACTATTTTGATGGCCAAAAAAACGTTTTTCTTTTCGTTACTTTATTTGGCAGCTGTCTTTGGAGCTCTTTTGATTGAATCTCTTGTTCGATATTTTATCGACCTTTAGGCAAATAAAATAAAAAAGTAAATTTTAAAAGAGCTTTTCTTCAGGAAAGTGCTGTAAGAAAACGCTATAGAGTGTGTTCTTATGCAAAAGATAATATTGCGTGTTTTTTTAAGATTGCTTATTCATGTATAATGATAGGTTGTTTGAATATGAGACTAAAGCTATAGCGATTAAGGATGATTTATGTCTGGACTTCCCCCTTTAACGATACGTCTTTGTGGTCCACGTGGATTTTGTGCAGGGGTTGATCGCGCTATCCAGATTGTTCTGCTTGCATTAAAAAAATACAGTGCTCCAGTGTATGTTCGTCATGAAATTGTACACAATCGCTACGTGGTTGAGGGATTACAGCAAAGGGGAGCCGTTTTTGTTGAAGAACTTGATGAGATCCCAGAAGAACATCGCAATCAACCGGTTGTTTTTTCTGCCCATGGTGTACCAAAATCTGTCTCAGAAGAGGCACGACGTTATAATTTGTTTTATCTCGATGCAACATGTCCGTTGGTCTCGAAAGTTCATAAACAAGCGATACGGCATCAACGTCACGGCCGTCATGTTATATTAATTGGTCATGCTGGTCATCCTGAGGTTATAGGGACCATGGGACAGCTTGAAGATGGGGCTGTGACGCTTATTGAAACGATAGAAGATGCTTTGCATTATCAACCAGGTGATCCAGATAAATTAGGATTTGTCACACAAACAACGCTATCTGTTGAAGACACAGCAGGAATTCTCGATGTATTACAACAACGTTTTCCTACATTAGCAGCCCCAGCGGCTGAGTCAATTTGCTATGCTACAACGAATCGGCAAGATGCGGTTAAGGCAGCTGCAAAGGGGAGTGATTTGTTTTTGATTGTTGGAGCGCCAAATTCTTCTAATTCACGACGTTTGGTAGAAGTTGCTGAAAAGTCTGGGGCACGGCAAGCTATTTTAGTTCAACGCGCTGATGAAATTAATTTTGAAAACCTAAAAGCTCTTTCTGTTGTCAGTCTTTCAGCAGGGGCTTCGGCTCCTGAAATTATTATTGATGAAATTATTTCAGCATTTCGTGCGCGTTATAATGTGACCATAGAATTAGCTGAAACAGTGGTGGAAACGGAAAGATTTTTAGTAAGTCGCGAATTACGTGACGTCATTTTAACGTCTCAAGATATGGCATTCGTGAATGGTCAAGCAAATAATGCAAAAAATGAAAATCAGAATACAGACATGTTCACAACGAAAGCAGAATAATGGCCGTTTATACAGATATTCATCCAAATGATTTAAAAGTGTTTTTAACACGTTATGCAATAGGATCACTTTTGTCTTATCAAGGGATAGAAGAAGGGATTGAAAATTCTAACTTTATGCTGGAGACAACACAAGGGCGGTTTATTTTAACACTTTATGAAAAGCGTATTTCAAAAGATGATTTACCTTTTTTTTGTCGCTTGATGCAGCATTTAGGACAGCGTGGAATTCCTTGTCCTCAACCCATTATTCAAAATGATGGAGTGATGATTGGTGAACTAGCAGGACGTCCTGCTGCTATTATTACTTTTCTGGAAGGAGAGTGGATTCGTCAGCCCGATATAGATCATTGTGGCGAAGTAGGGACAGGGTTAGCGCAATTGCATTTGGCAGGACAGGATTTTACACTCAGTCGTAAAAATACGCTTTCTATTATGGATTGGCAAGTATTGTGGCAACGTTGTCAAATCACAGAAGATGCATTGTTAAAAGAGTTTGGACAAAAAATTGAGTCGGAACTGGCTTTTTTACAGGAAAATTGGCCGTTCAATTTACCAACAGGTATTATTCATGCGGATTTATTTAATGATAACGTCTTTTTTGTGAATCATTGTCTTTCTGGTATGATAGATTTCTATTTTGCGTGTAATGACTTTTTTTCTTATGATTTAGCGATTTGTTTAAATGCTTGGTGCTTTGAGCCTGATTATTCCTATAATCTTATCAAAGCACGTAAATTATTGGAAAATTATCAAAAAATAAGACCATTGATCCCTTTAGAATTGGATAAGATTGTTTTATTGGCTCGTGGTGCGTCTTTACGTTTTTTACTCACACGTCTTTATGATTGGTTTAATACACCGCCTGATAGCTTTGTTATTAAGAAAAATCCATGGGAATATTGGCACAAGCTTTGTTTTTTCAGTAACGTAAATTCTCTAAGCGAATTAGGTTTTTAAATTTTATGGCAAGTCAACAAAAAGTCGTTGAAATTTATACAGATGGTGCTTGCTCAGGAAACCCTGGAGTTGGAGGTTGGGGAGCAATTTTACGCTGGAATGGTCATGAACGTGAGCTTTATGGTGGTAATGCGCATACAACAAACAATCAAATGGAACTTATGGCGGCAATTTGTGCACTAAAGGCACTTAAAGAGCCCTGTTTGGTCGATCTTTATACAGACTCAGTTTATGTGCGTAATGGTATATCTAAGTGGATTGAAGGTTGGAAAAAGAATAATTGGCGCACTGCATCAAAAAGTCCTGTGAAAAATATGGAGCTATGGCAAACTCTTGAAGATGCTTGTTCTTGTCATGCAGTCAGATGGCACTGGGTAAAAGGGCATGCGGGCCATCCAGAGAATGAACGCGCTGATGCCCTTGCGCGCAAAGCAATTGCACAATATCGCGAAAATGGGCGTTTTCCAACATAATTGCTGTTTGAGAATTTTTTTTCTCTTATCATGGGATAGAAAGAGGGGGGGACTGTGTATGAAATAAAAATGTTCCACTTAAGGCGTGATCTTTAAAAGAAACTGTATAAAAAATTTTTTGGTTGGTTTCCTCTGGTACGAAGTAGAGTGGAGCACTAAAGAGTGTATATTCTGCATTATCACTGATTTTTTTTGCTGCTCCAATTTGCATTTCTCCTCCATCTAAAAAGAGAGCGTAAGGCGTTGTTTTGTTGTTATTTTGTATTTTTATAAGGAGGGTGTTATTATTTTTTTCAGCGCTTATTTTTAGGGCATTTTGTGTCATGCGCGGCAAAGAATTTTGGGCATCTTTTAACAAGGAAGCGGGAAGATGTTTATTTTTAAGAGACGATGGTGAAAAATCAAAGTTAACAGTCAATGGAAGGCAGATTTTATGGCATAATCCAAGAGTGAAAGCACCACTTAAATTTTGACTCGAAGAAGATAGATTAAAAGGCAATATCACTTTATCTTTATAGCCTAATGACCAATCATTTTCTGTTTCAAAAAGCTGTGGAGTAGGATAAAAGATTTCATAAGAAACCTGTTGGTTGAAATTAAAAAAGGGTGCCATTCCTGAATTACCTGGATTACGCCAGTATGTTTTCCATCCTGGTTTAAGCACGATTTCAATAAAGCCTTCTCTCTTTCCAGAAAGAGAAGGTTCAGTAATTGCTAATCGGATACGACCACCTTCTGATTCATACCAAGAGGTTGAGAAAAGCTGAAGTTTTTGTTTTGTTTGAGCATTTACAGAAATGTTAAGTAATTCTAAAATTATGAATGTTAAGCTTAAAGTAACGAAAATCTTTTTATAAAAGAAAGTTGCGATATTTTGTAAATTTGTAACTATGTAACTTATTTTCATTGGAGTTTTATTTTCCTAGTGTACTAAATGAACAAACTTTTATCATGTAAATTATGGAGAATAACAGATTAATGACGCAGTGTAATGGCTTTTTAGGTGGGCAATTACTCATAGCAATGCCTGGGATGAATGACAAACGCTTTATGCGTTCTGTTATTTATATTTGCGCGCATTCTGATGCTGGTGCGATGGGTATTATTCTCAATCAATTGCATCATATTGACTTTCCAGAACTTTTGCTTCACCTTGGAGTAATAGACAGTGGACAAAAAAAATGTCTTTCTGAACCAATAAAACAATTTCCAGTTCGCTATGGTGGTCCTGTTGATCCTTCGCGTGGTTTTGTCCTTCATTCTGATGATTATGCTTGTGAAGAAACTGTTTTTATTGCAGATAAAGTCTGTTTTACTGCGACAATTGATATATTAAAAGCGATTAGTTGTGAACAAGGACCGCAACATGCACTGGTAGCGTTAGGTTATGCTGGGTGGAAAGCGGGTCAACTTGAGGCAGAAATTTCTACAAATGGTTGGTTAATCAGTTCGACATCACCTAGTTTTCTTTTTGAAAGTGATTTAAGTTGCAAATATGATAAAAGTTTAACACGTATGGGGATTGATCCAACCTATCTTGCTTCTGAAATGGGACATGCGTAGAGTTTTTTCTGAGCTTTTTAACTTTAAACGTATTCTATCTTTTATGTTTTTCTTTTAAAGAAACATCCCTTAGTGTGTCTAAGGCTATTTTGCAAAGGCGCTTGTGGGTGGTATTATGATACATCCATTGAGCTCCTCCATCTTTACGCTTGTAAAGTAACAAGCTGGGCACTATCGTCATATTTTCCAGCTTCCAATATTGCGACAGCTTTTGGGACTTAAGACGATTCATGAAAAGGCATTTTCCCCCTTTTAAAATTGTTTTTTCTTCACCTGGGCTTTCCCTACTTGTGATGTGCAAGCGAATGGTATTCAGAATTTTAATTCAAGTTGAATAACGCTAACTTATCATTATAAATCAGTATCTTGTCTTATAAGGGAAATGGCTTTGAACGAGCGTAATTAATTCTTCTATGGCAAGTGGTTTCGTCACAAGTGTGCTTTGAACATATTTACAGCCTTCTTGACGAAGGAAGATTGCTTCTTTTTCATTTTCAACACCTTCTGCAATAATTTGCAAGTTAAGATCTGTTGCCATATTAATGATAGACTTGAGAACGAGTTTCTTTTTGAGAGAGTCAATTGAGATAAGTGAACGATCAAGTTTAACCATATCAAATGGATAACGCACGAGATAGGTCAGTGACGAATAACCTGTTCCAAAATTATCGAGTGCCAGGTTCATCCCAAGTGTTTTAATTTGTTCGAGAAAGTGGGCTGATTGTTCAGGATTATTTCTTAGGACAAACTCAGATATTTCAATCATCAAGCGCCCTTTATGGAGCGGATGGCGAAGCAGAGCGGCACGCAATTGACTGATAAAACGAGGATGAATCATTTCTGCGCTTGGTAAATTAATTGAAATAAAGAAAGACTGTTGGAAAAATTTTTCTTCTACATTTATAAGATCAACAATGGCATTATCGATGATAAATTGTGACAAATCCATAACGATTTGTTCGTTTTCTACGATCTTTATGAAATCAGAGATGTTTAATTTCCCATAAGTTGGATGATGCCATTCTACAATTGTTTCAAAACCAATAATATGCCCGTCTGATAAATTAAGAATAGGATGGTAGAGGATTTTCATCTCATGACGTTTTATGGCATAATGAATATCTTTCTCCAGAATATTCTGCTCAAGACCCAATGTGCGAAAATTAGGACGAAAAGGTTCAATATGGTTTCCTCCCATTTGTTTTGCACGAATCATTGCTAATTCACTATCATTAAAAATATCTTTAGCTGTTGATCGACTTTCACTCCATGTAACCAATCCAATAGACGTTGAAAGGATTATTTGGTTTTCTGACAATGAAATAGGTGCTGAAATTGTTTTGTGCAAATGATCTGCAAATGCAGCAATTTTTTCTGATTCAGTTTCACTAAGTAAAATAATTGCAAAACGGTCTGCTGAAAGGCGCGATAAGGTATCTTGAAAGTTAATAAGACGATTTAAACGACGAGCGATTATAAGGAGTACAGTATCCCCAACAGCTATGCCTAATTTACGATTAATCTGGCGAAAATTATCAAGATCAATCATAAAGACGGTTGGTCTAATTTTAATATTTGCTTTCGCCAAAGAGGTATAATTTTGTAGCCGGTCAAAGAAAATTTGTTGGTTGGGAAGACCAGTTAAGCTATCGTGGATTGCATCATGCAATAAGCGTTCTTCAGATTTTTTATGATTAGTAATATTGACAATGGTTCCAATGATACGTGTGATTTTCCCATCTTTTTGCATAGCTGGACGTGCACGAAGAGAAAACCAATGATAATAACCGCCACCAGAAGAAAGACGAAAAATTTGATCAATACGCCCTTTTTTATTTTTAAGAATGATATCCAATACAGCTTGAAAGCGTTCACGATCATCATAGTGCAAAGCTGAAATCCAGTTGCGCATAGTCCCATTGAGGTTGTGGATTTCAGTACCAAAAAGGGTTGTCATATTTGGATGAACGACAATACGATCACGCTCAATATTCCAATCCCAAATAATATTTCCAGCTCCTTTTGCGGCGAGGACTTGTTGTTCAAGGTCAGAAAATATTCCTTCATGGAAAGCATCATTAGAAAAAGTTTGTTGCAGAACAGTAAAACTAATGAGAAGAACGATGAGCACTAATCCTCCCGCTAATGCTGGTTGGATAATATCATTATTTAAATGTCCTTTTATGCAAGCATGGGCTCCCACACACCAAAAGCTAATAAGCAACCATGTTGGGATAAGCATAATAGCGCGGTCATAACTTCGAATTGAAAAATAGATGATTAACAGTATACCCAACACAGCGGTAAGGCCAAATGATAGACGGGCAATTCCTGCTGCTCTAATTGGATCATAAATAGCAAAGGCTCCTAAACTGCAAAAGGCAATGATCCAAGCGATAGCACCATAATTAAAATGATAATGCCAGCGATTAAGATTGAGATAGGTGAAAAGAAAAATGAAAAGTGTTGCGGCAAGTGCTACTTCTGTACTAGCACGCCAGATTGGTTGTGTCGTGAGTGTAACTGCGAAGAATTTATTTAAAAAGTTGAAGTCAATACCAATATAAAAAAGTACGGACCAAGCAACAGCGGCTGTTGCAGGAAACAACCCTGTTCCACGGACAACGAAGAGAACGGTTAACAAAAGTGCTAAGAGACCTGATATTCCAAGAAGAATACCATGATAAAGTGTATAAGAATTAATGGAATCCTTATAAGCTTCAGGTTGCCATAAGTAGATTTGCGGTAGATTTTCAGAATTAAGTTCGGCTACGAATGTAACAACAGCACCGGGATTGAGAGTAATATGAAAGATATCAGAATTCGTACTAGGTTGACGATCGAGAGAAAAACCTTCACTTGGTGTTATAGATTGAATCCGTGCTGATCCAAGGTCTGGCCAAAAAAATCCAGAACGCGCCATGCGGTAATGGGGTGCAACGATGAGACGATCGACTTGCTCATCTGTTGGATTTGCGAGAGAAAAAACAGCCCAATTTCCAGAAAATTTTTCACTTTTTGCCTGCACTTCAATACGCCATACAATACCATCTGGTCCTGGTGCTGTACTTGTTTTAAAAATAGAATTGTTTGTGTGATGAATTTCAATTGCTTTTGAGAGATCAAGCACAGCATCCTGAGAAGAAATCTTAACGGGCTCAATAGCGTGTGCGGATGTAAGATGGACAAAAAAACTAACGACGATAATACAAATGATGTTAATTATTTTACGCAAACTCTTCACAATGTCCCACTCTCAATATTTTAGGGTGTTTAATTTTCATTTAGATTTTTGAGAAAAAACGTCCACCTTATTATAATTTATTTACATAATAAATTGTTATCGTTTTCTCTTAAATTATATGATTTTATATACAAATAGACCATTTACCCATTTTCTTCAATGAAACTTAAAGCGGATGGAATTTTATATTTTAAAAAGGGCAAAGTTAAATCATGAATTTCTAAATTTCACGGATATATCTTTACGCATTAAATCCCTCTATCACATGAAGGAGGAATTGGATAGTTTTGTACGCTCCTTTACCCAATATTTCCAAAACTTATTTAATGAGAAGAGTTTTAGTGGTAAATTTAATGATAAGATAAAATATATTGATATTCATTGTAATGCTTCTTTAGAGAAGCAGTTTTTTATTTTATCTTACATGAAAGAGTTGACGTTAAATCATCAAAATTCATGAGGGGTCCTACAGGTCCGACAGCAGTAAGTGTTGGCGTGGAACTTGTAAAAAGGCGATGCGCTAAATCCGTTAACCTTTTGGGTGTTATGAGATTGAGGCGTTCAATTGTTTCCGACATTGGAATGGGGCGACCGTAAAGAAGTATTTGGCGCGCAATGAGATGTGCTTGACTAGAAGGATTTTCCTGTGACATTATGAGATTAGCACGATATTGTGTTTGTGCTCGTTGGAGTTCATTGGCCTGAATATTTTTGCTCGTTTTGGAAAGTTCATCAAGAATCACAGGTAGAAGCTCTTTGAGCCCTTCTTGTCCAGTAGCCGCATGAACACCAAAAAGCCCAGTATCTGAAAACCCCCAATGAAAAGCATAAATAGAATAGCATAATCCACGTTTTTCTCTTACTTCTTGAAAAAGACGTGAGGACATTCCTCCACCAAGAATGATTGAAAGAATTTGGGTCGCATAAAAATCACGCGCGTGATAAGCACGTCCTTCAAACCCTAGAACAATTTGAGTATCCATTAAATCGCGATATTCACGAAAGTCGCCGCCGACATAATTGGCAAGATTAGTAGGAGAGGCGGTTGAATAGGAGCGAAAAGTGCCAAGACGATTTTCAACTTCTTTTAGAAAACTTTCGTGTTTTACAGCTCCTGCCGCAACAACAATCATGCGATCTGCACTATATTGTTTATTGATGAAATCATGAAGATCAGCAGATGTAAATGATCGAATAGTTTTAGCTGTTCCTAAAATAGAACGACCAAGGGATTGATGGCGAAAGGCTGTTTCTGTAAAATGATCAAAAACAATATCATCAGGCGTGTCATGGGCGGCACCAATTTCCTGAAAAATGACTTGTTTTTCTCGTTCTAGTTCGTCTTCGTCAAATTTTGAATGCATCAAAATATCGGCTAAAATGTCGATAGCAAGTGGGATATCGCTTTTAAGGACACGTGCAAAGTAAGCTGTTGTTTCAATACTGGTTGTGGCATTGATTTCACCACCAACATCTTCAATATCGGTTGCAATTTGAAAAGCAGTACGGTTTTCGGTTCCTTTAAAAGCCATATGTTCAAGCAGATGGGCAATGCCATGCTGTGTGAAGGTTTCATTGCGTGAGCCTACTTTAACCCATATTCCCAGTGCGACACTATCAATCTGTTGCATTGTATGTGTGGCGATAGTCAAACCATTACTAAGACGACAGACATCTACATCCATGTATTTACGACTCCATTAACAAGCTAAATACCTCATTGTTAAGGGTATTAGAATATTCTTGACTTAAATTAATGCAGCTAACTTTAATAAGATGCACGCGATTTTAAAGAAATATAATCTTTGACTGTTTTTTCATCATTAGCAAGACTTATGAAGTGTTCTTCACCTTCCATGATATCATTGAGATGAGATGGCCATGGGGCATGAAGTCCACAAGCATTTTTAATCGTATCAGGAAATTTAGCCGGATGCGCCGTGGCAAGGACGATCATTGGAATATGCGGTTTTTTATTTTCGCGCGCTACTTTAAGGGCGACGGCTGTATGTGGATCGACAAGATATCCACTTTCTTTATAGACACGATCAATTGTTTGTGCGGTTTCAGCCATGTTACTTTTTCCAGCGGAAAAGAGAGAACGAATATTTTTGAGTTGCTTTTCATTAAGAGTGAAAGATCCCATTTTTTTCAAATTTTCCATTGCGTTGCGAATCCACATTGGATCACGATTACCACTTTCAAAAAGTAAACGTTCAAAATTAGAAGAGACTTGAATATCCATAGAAGGTGAGGTTGTATGGACGATTGGTTGTGTTTCGTAAGTACCGCTGGTCAATGTACGTGCAAGGATATCATTATCATTCGTTGCAATAACCAATTGAGCAATGGGTAATCCCATACGAGCAGCAACATAACCTGCAAAAATATCACCAAAATTTCCAGTAGGAACAGTAAATGAAACAGCTCTATCAGGAGCACCTAAAGAAAGTGCAGATGAAAAATAGTAAACAATTTGCGCCATAATACGCGCCCAATTTATAGAATTAACACCTGAAAGAGCTCTTTTTTTACGAAAATGATGATCATTAAACATTGCTTTGACAAGAGCTTGGCAATCATCAAAATTTCCTTCAATGGCAATGGCATGAACATTTGTACTTTGATTAGTTGTCATTTGCCGTTGTTGAATAGGTGATACACGTCCTTTAGGAAATAAAATAAAAATATCTGAGTGTTCTTTTCCAGCACAAGCTTGTATCGCAGCTCCTCCTGTATCACCCGATGTTGCGGCAATAATCGTTGCAAATCTATTTTTTTTAGTCAAAACATAATCCATTAGCCGAGAAAGAAACTGCATTGCGACATCTTTAAAAGCTAAAGTAGGCCCATGAAAGAGTTCAAGGATAAACTCATCTGTTCCAGTTTGTCGTAACGGACAGATTGCTGGATGGTGGAAGGTTGTATAAGATTCAGCAATCATATTTTCAAAAGCTGTGTACTCGATCTCGTTATTTACAAAGGGCCATAGAAGTGTTGTAGCAATTGTTGTATAAGACTGACCGCGAAGTGCGCGTAACGCATCAAATGATAATTGTGGAAATTTATCTGGAAGATAAAGTCCACCATCACTTGCCAGCCCTGTCATGATTGTTTCCGTAAAGCTTAAAGCAGGAGATTCACCTCTCGTGCTGATATATTGCATAAGTTTTATCCTTTTTTATTTTTGGAAAATTGATGAAGTTATTTATTTCATGTTTTTTATAATATTTAAATTATTAAATGGATAGAAGCTTATTTTTTTCTTTTTAAATCAATAATGAAAGAAATAGTCTGAAACATTATTATTTTTGAGATATAAACGTCAAATGTTCACAAAAAATCTGTTACATTTGAGAATTTTCTCTCTTATTATTCATTTTCTTAAATTTTACAGTGTGTCTTCACTTATGTGTCTTCGTAAATAATAAAATCAAATAGATAGAATGGTATTTATTGAATAAACTTTGTTTAATTTATCATTTTGTATGCAAATTAAGGATTACATTTGTGTTATACAGTATGGTGATCTAAAGCTTATTTATAGAAAGCATAAAACAGCCTGCCAAATGATGCAAGGCAGGCCGTAAAATATTCCTATTTTAAATAGAAAAACAATTGAGTATCTTTGAATTATTTTCCTTTAATTATTCCGATTGCCCATCCGATTATCCCGCTAAATATGGCCATAACAGATCCGGTCAAGAATCCAAAACCCAAAGCTCCTATTGTAGAAAAAAAACCTAGAGTAATTGGTTCAAAAACTTTTTCAAATTTTCCTTCAATGACGGATTCATTTTTTGCTTCATGCGTGAAATTGGGTACATAAAGAGCAGCTATATTGACAGTGTTTTTCTTTTCTTGTTCGATGAGAGAAATAGTTTCCCATTGAGTATCATTTTTCAAATGATTAGCATGGACAGTTATCACTTGTGAAAGTAAAAAAGAAATCGCTATAAAAATATTTAATATGTAAGTTTTCAATCCTTTAGTCATAATTTATCACCAATATTTTTACTTCTATTTTAATCTGAATTGAATAGATACATCGGCAGAATTAGTACACATTGAGAAAACAAAAGCATTTAAAGCTTTTTTCATTTTTAATGTGATAATTCATTCGTTTTTTGTCATAAACTATGGGTAAATATAGAATATATCCATAGTTGATGTTTCATCCGAGAAGATCTTATTCTGCTGAACTTTTAATTTTAACGAGATTTAAAATACGAGACTATTTTGCTGATTATCCACCCTATAAACATGCCTATCGTACTTGATGCATATCCAAGAGCCATCCCAATACCAAAAGTTCCGATGGTAACAGGTTCAATGACCTTTTCAACTTTTCCTTCAATGGCAGTTTCATTTTCCACATCACCATTGAGACTTGGTGTATAGAGAGAAACGGTATGGATTGCATCCTTTCTTTTCTGTTTTATTGTAGAAACAAAATTATTCTCACGATGAGTACTATTTTGCAAATAGTTTGCATGCACATCTACAACATGAGAAAGAGAAAAGGCAGACATAATAAAAATACTCAACATATGATTTTTAAAAATTTTAATCATAATTTACCTCAAATACTTTATACTATTCAATATATATGCGTAAATTTATAGTTTGGATATTTGGATATAATCTACATCATTTATATTTTGTATTATGACTAGCTTCATTATGTAATGATTTGCAGTAAATTCAGTAATACATAATGAAGCTATTATTCTAGAGCTCTACACTAAATTAAATTATTTGAACATCAACACTATGTCTTTTATCCAACTTATTATCGATCCTATAAAACTCATTGCATATCCAGCGAACAATAGTCCCACTCCTACAGTCATGGGTTCAAGGACCTTTTCAACTTTTCCTTCAAAGGTTGTCCCATTTTCTGTTTTATAATTTACAGATGGAACATAGAAAGCAGTTGTAGAAACTGCATCAGATTTCGCATTCTTTACTTGTTCCATTAGGGGAACAGAAAATTCCTCTTTTGGAGAACCGTTTTTCAAATAGTTTGCGTTAACATTTACGGTTTGTGAAAGAAAAAAAGTGCTCGCTATAAAAACACTTAAGACATAATTTTTAAATATTTTTACCATAACTTTACCTCAAATATTTTTAATTATATATGTAAGTAAATGTAATATAAATATACAATATGTGCATATAACTTACTTTATATAGAAAGCACATATTTCATTATGTATTTTTAGTCAATACAAAAATACATATTAAAAATTTAAATATAAATTTTTATAAACGTTATTGTAAATAAGTAACAGTAATAATTATATAAAATATTTTATTATGTGTTATATATAAAATAATATTATTTATTAATCGCATCATTTTTATTAAAGAATTTAACTTATTTTTTAATACATTTAGATATAATAAAATTGATCAGTTTTTTACAGATTAAAGCTATAAAAATTTATTTAATATCAATCGTATAATAAAAAATATGAAAATTATGATGTATTGTGAAGAGATTTTCAGCAATTAAACTATGACGAACAGGAAAGATCTGAGATTTTTTCGCTATAGTAGTTATTATAGGGAGTTATAATGATAGAATGTATGTTCTGTAGATGATATTAAGTTCTTATTCAACGGTTGTGTTTAATTGTATCACGATAATATAATATTATCATTTTTTTAGTCCTTAATTTATATATACTTTTATGGCATAGATACTAAAAAATGCACGGTTCTCTCATAGTATAAAGGAGAGCTCGAGTTGGATAGAGATCAATGATATTATCTTTAACGTTTTTCTCGCCCATATGAATAACCCATTATTATGTATTATGGTGAAAAGCGATGTATAGAAGAATATCAATTCAGACACATTGATGAGCGCTAGAAGATCAGCATTGGAAAATATCTTTCAATATTTTCTTCTTTCCTAGCTGAAAAACTGCTTTTATTTTTTAGAAAGGACGTTTTTTATAAAGTGGGATTATTTTTGAAAAGATCAGGCTTCATTGCTTATTTAAAAAGTCTATTAGGTGCTTTCGGAAAATTTTGAGCAACTGCTTGTCTTACGTTTTCTAACATCAACTATTATATATATCATATTTGCGTTCTTATTAAAAAAATTTTCTTAAGATATTCAAGCTTATTTTTCAATGATGCTTGTGATTGATAGAATGATAAAATTCCATAATATAAAATTTTTAGAACATCAGCATCTTTGATATTTATAAAGACAGAAAGATGGTACCGTCATATACTTTGCTTGCTTCTAATATTGCTAAGTCCTTGGTATCTAGAGATGATTCATTAAGAGGCGTTTTTATTCTTTTTTTATTTGATGCAACATATCCAGATTTGAAATAAGAGAATTTTACGACATTCATTTTTTTGTTTATGCTGAATAACGCTAGAAGATCATTATAAACCAATATTTTGTATGTAAATTGCTTCGTGTGGAATGTTTTCTATAAAGCGCATATCATTTATAAGGATGTATTCTTTTTGTCTTTTGTAATTTTAGAAAGGCTGTATCAGTTGATGCTATCAAAACACTGTTTAAGTAGCAATGCCTAATAAACCTTCAACAAATTTACGAGATTTAGATTGAGAAAGTACGAGCCCTTATAACTTAACAAGGGTACTTTTGTCGTTTTCAATAAACTCTTGTGTTCTATAGCTTCCGAGAACTTTAATGTGTTCCCCTATGGTCAATACGAACATAGCATACAGTTTTAACATGTTGGATAATATATTTTTAATGAGCAGAGGAGGGTGTGTTTTTGGCGTAGAATTTACGTCCTATTGAGCAGGACGTAATATTCTTTTTTTTTTGACAAATCTGGTCATTTATCAGGATAGGTTGCTGTTGTTTGGAGGAGGGGATTGGATTGTAGAGAGATAAGCAGTTTACTGGTACATTTAATTTCCCAAAAGTTAGATTTCCCAGAAAATGAGATTTTTATGCATTCGTCTCTCAGCTTTTTTGCTTCTTTTAAAGCATGTGCAATGGTTAGACTTATGATTTCTAGATGAAGGACCATATTTTTTCTTCACATTGAGATGCAATCGCCCCATGTTGTGAAGCACTCATTTGTTGAAGTTATTATAAAAGGAGAAAAGCGAGAAGGGGAGAATATTGGGGTAAAAATGCTTCCTTACATAGAGTCTACAAATTGATATATTTGAGAGATTTTTTTATAATAAATCGCGCCATATTGCCATTGCTTCTAACACTTCTCCTAAATGAGAATGTTTTGCGATAACCGTTTCGGCACCAGCTTCTGCAAGCGCATTAGAGTGGCCAAGATAGCTATGTGATCCTCCCGTAAAGCCGATGACACGCATACCTGCTGCTATGGCGGCATGGACACCGTGAAGTGAGTCTTCTATAACGATTGTGTTTTTAGGCTCTACCTGTAATTGTTGTGCGGCAAAAAGAAAAACATCAGGGGCAGGTTTCGTTTTTTTTGTTCCAACTTCAGGTGCTGAAAATATTTTACCTTCAAAAAGGTCATAGAGACCAACAGTGGTGAGCATCTCTTTAATATCTACGCTCTTTGCATTAGAGCAGATACAGTAGGGATAGCGTGTTTGAATAACTTCTATAGCTTCTCTTACATTATCAATAGCGCGTAATTCAGTTTTTATTTGTGTACGAAAAATATTGGTCATCTGATCTATGAGATGAGCAGAAATTGGTTTTTCTGTTTCCTGTTCAACGTGTTTAAGAATATCGCGAAAGATGAGCCCTGCAAAACGCTCACTCAATTCTTCCGCTGATATTTCATATCCTGTTTGTCTGAGCAATTGAGATCCAATTTTTGCTGCAAGATATTCAGAGTCGACGAGGACTCCATCACAATCAAAAATAATAAGATCTATCTGAGGCATAAGATATTCCTTTACATGTTACAAGATGGACAACTTTCGTAAAAATAATATTAAGAGGACCTTACTTCATAAAAATACGCTTTGAAAATGATTTTTAATTCTTTTTCGAAAGAAAAGATATGGGAACAGTACATTAAAAAAAGAAAAATAAGGACTCATTGATACGAAAGTTTTTTTACTTAAAAAAAATAAAAATGAATATCAATTTTGCAGAACTTTAACGATACGTTTACTCTATTTTGTAAATATGGATTGGTAATGCGGGCCTATAAACTATTTTGATTGATTATAGGGCAAATTCAGTTCATTTTGTTGGGTTTTTCATGACAGTTATTCAGCTTCAAAAAGATTTCATTCGTACTCCCTCACAGATGCCATGGCGCAATAAAATTTTTAAAGGAGATTGTGTTGCCGTTTTAGAAAAACTGCCAAAACATTCCGTTGATATGATTTTTGCGGATCCTCCCTATAATTTGCAATTGGAGGGTGCGCTATACCGTCCAGATCATTCGCTTGTTGATGCGGTTGATGATGCATGGGACCAGTTTGAGAGTTTTGCTGCTTATGATGCTTTTACGCGTGCCTGGTTGCTTGCGTGTCGTCGTGTGTTAAAACCCAACGGAACGATTTGGGTTATTGGATCATATCATAATATTTTTCGAGTTGGTACAGCCTTACAAGATTTAGGTTTTTGGATGCTTAATGATATTATTTGGCGCAAAAATAATCCGATGCCTAATTTCCGAGGGCGCCGCTTTCAAAATGCCCATGAGACGCTTATTTGGGCTGTAAGAGATCAAAAAGATAAAAAGTACACATTTAATTATGATGCTTTGAAAGCAGCAAATGAAGATTTACAAATGCGTTCAGATTGGCTTTTTCCTCTCTGCACAGGAGCTGAACGTTTAAAGGATGATTCAGGGCGTAAATTACATCCAACACAAAAACCACAAGCGTTATTAGCGCGTATTATTATGGCTTCTAGTAAACCTGGAGATGTTATTCTTGATCCGTTTTTTGGTTCAGGAACAACAGGTGCTGTTGCCAAGCTTTTAGGGCGTGATTTTGTTGGTATTGAACGCGAGCAAGATTACATTGATGCAGCATGTGAGAGAATTGCGGCGGTTAAACCTTTAGCGCAACCAGAACTGGCGATTTTGGATAGAAAAAAAGCAGAACCACGTGTAGCATTCAATAGTTTGCTTGAAGCAGGTTTGCTCTATCCTGGAGAAGTTCTTTATGATCGCAAGAAGCAAGTATCTGCTATTGTAAGAGCTGATGGTACGATCATGCATGGTGGTGAAGCAGGTTCCATTCACGCAATGGGAAGAAAGGCTCAAGATTCGCAGAGTTGTAACGGTTGGACTTTTTGGTATTATGAGGAAAATGGACGGTTGAAGTCCATAGATCACTTAAGAATGATCATACGTTCACAAATGTTAAAAACGGGTGTTTTATGAACTAAGATGATCACTTCATTCTATTGACCATATGTATCCGCCCTTAATTGAGAGAGACATACGAGCAAGTTTATGCCTTCTCAAGCGTTAACATGCTAGTTTGGCTAGCAAGCGGCAAGCGTGTATTTTTATGTTTCTTGTAGAAGAAATTAAAATGCAAAAGTTTCATTTTATGCTCTCATTTAAGTTCCAAAATAATCAAATTATCAATCGAGATACTTTTGTGAAAATGATAGAATTAAAAAATTCGTTCAGAAGTTCAAAATTAAGTGTTTTGGGGGGAGCATATACATTTATGGACGTGCGTGCAATATTGTAATATATGTGACTTATAAAGATAATTTTGAATTATTCAACTTGAATGATCCCCTCCGAATATCGTCAGGTTTTCTCATTTTAAGCCTGTTTATATTGAATCAATCAAAATCACTTTGCGTGTCATAAGTGGGGGGGGCATATGAGTAAAAATGACTAAAGAAAAGAGTAAAAGTATCTCTTATGAACTATCTCAAGTGCCAAGGGCTATCGACAACATTAGAGATTGGGTAAAGTGTGTAATGGTGCGTGTCGGTTTGCTCTTTGCATTAAGTAAAAAGGAGATAATTCCTGAAATTTAAATCCAATATTTCTAAACTTTTCTATCCCTTATTAATTCTTAATCCGTAGAAAAAATTGATCATTTTACTTCCTTAAATTTTTCTTTTACAGAGAAAGAAATGGTCGCTAGAGATAGCACAAGTTTCTGTGAGCAAAAATTTTATAGGGAAGGTTATTAAAATCTAAAAGAATTGGGAAGAGCTATGGCGATGGCTTTTTTCATAACTGTAGGGAGTGCTTCTTCGGCAAGATGTTGAATGTTGCACCACCAACCGTTTTCACAATTCATTTCATGAATATCGTCAGTATAGTAAACATCGAGTTTTAGAGAAAAGTGCGTAAAAACATGGGTAATTTGTCCTTTGAATTGCCAATTGGCAGTAAAGGGGGCGTTTTGGAGCCCATTTTCGTTGTTTATGCCAATATTATTAGGAATTTGGGTCATTCCACCAAGAAGTTTTTGCGTTTGTCGTTTTTCCAAATAAATTTGTCTCTTTTTATTAAGGACGACAAAAGCAATCCCTGTTTTTGAAGGACGTTCTTTTTTGGGAGCTTTGACTGGAAAAAATTCTGCTTGTTGCATCTTTGCCGCTTTACATAAACTTTGAAGAGGGCAGATATAACAAGATGGTTTGCGTGGAGTACAAATTGTTGCTCCCAAATCCATCATTGCTTGAGCAAAGTCGCCTGGACGATTTAAAGCAGTAATTTTTTGTGTTTGTTCTTTAATTTCAGCTTTTGCTTTGGATAATATTGAAGTGATAGCAAAAAGGCGGGCTACCACACGTTCGACGTTACCATCAACCACTGCTACAGGGTGATTAAAAGCAATTGCGGCAATGGCTGCGGCCGTATAATCTCCAATACCCGCGAGAGTTCGTAATGCTTTTACAGATTGTGGAAATTGTCCTGCGTAGTTTTCAACAAGCTGTTTTGCACATTTTTTAAGATTACGTGCGCGTGAATAATAACCAAGTCCAGCCCACGCTTTCATGATGTCCTCTTGTGAGGCTTTTGCTAAAGAAGAAAGATCAGGCCAAAGTTTCAGAAATTTTTTAAAATAGGGCTTAACCGTTTCAACGGTTGTTTGTTGCAGCATGATTTCAGAAAGCCAAACTTGATAAGGATCAGGACGGATACCTTGTTTTTGCTCTTCGGGGGTAATCCGCCATGGGAGATGTCGGTGATTTTGATCGTACCAAGAAAGGAGGTGCGAAGAAATTTCATACATGATTGTTTTCAAGCATAGAGAGATGTAAAATGCAAAAGAAAAAAGTATTTATTTGGCAATCTATGTTTTTTGCTCCTTTATTTTTATTGCGAGATTCTAGTGAGGGGAGAATTTTTATTTTGTTGATATTTTATAAATTGGGAAGACGATAATTTTTAGATGAAACAAATGATTGTAATTGAATAAACGGTTGAACAATGATCTAAAAATGAGAAAACAGCTCAAAAAACATGCTTTTTATTCTCTTTCTGAGACGGTACTGAAAATACTTGATCCAGTTTTACGCAAACGGACAGGGCTTAACGTCGCGCTTATAGAGCATTGGCCACAAATTGCGGGCTATGATATTAGTGAGCATACAATGCCTCTTAAAATTATTTGGAAACGTCGCGCGGATCAAGATGAAGTTTTTAAGCCAGCAACACTTGTTGTCGCCTGTGAAGGATTTGCTGCATTAAAATTGATGCATGAAACAGAGGAATTGCTTCATAGAATTAATGGATTTTTTGGTTATATTGCTATTGACCGCATTAAGATTGAACAAAGGAGTATGTCGGTTTTTATGAATCATGTTCCTTTAAAGCTGGCATTGAGTGAACAAGACAAAAAATGCGTAGAAAAAATGCTTGAAGGAATTGAAGATAAAAGTTTACACCAATCACTTTATAAACTTGGCTGTTGCATTTTTTCAGAAAAAAATAATAAATAGCAAGATATTTTAGATATTTTTCTTTAATATAGGGGAAAGCATTGGATTCCTATTCGTTTAATAACAACAGAAAAGTATTATTTATGATAAAATATCGTTCTTTTTTATTTTTCGGGATAATTTTTCTCTTCATAACGATTGTACAAAACAGTGTAGCAGTTGCTTTAGCGCGCGGTATCAAACCCGTTGCAACAGTGGATATGGCTGAGCTTCTTCAATCGGGTAAAGTTAAGGACCGCGTTGAGGGAGAAGCAGATGCTCCAGTCATCATTGTTGAGTATGCTTCGTTGACATGTACGCATTGTGCGCATTTTTATAATGATATCCTTCCTCAAATTCGTAAGAAATATATCAAAACAGGAAAAGTGAAAATGATTTTCCGCGATTATGCTTTTGATCCTCGGGCAACGGCAGGTTTTATGTTAGCACGATGTGCACCAGAAGATCGCTATTTTCCTTTGATAGAGGTTTTATTTCAAAAACAAAATGAGTGGGTTTGGGGAAAAGATGCTCTGACACCGTTGAAAAAAATTAGCTTAATGGCGGGTTTTACAGATGAAAGTTTTACGGCTTGTTTGAAAAATCAGACCATTTTAGATGAAGTGAATGCATCTTTTGAGCGTGGTAAAGAACTTGGTGTCTCAGCAACGCCTACTTTCTTTATCAATGGTGATAAATATGAAGGTGCCATGAAAGTAGAAGAGTTTTTTTCTTTGATTGATAGTTATCTTAAAAACTGAATTTTAATATTCCAAAAGTTGGATAAGAGAGACTTGTGATCCGTTCTCTTTTGGAAACATTGTTATTATGCATTTATGAAGCGATCTTTTTTGTTTTGCTGATTTTAAAATCAAATTATCGCTTTTAAATGAGCCTAGGTTGAATAGTATTTTGATGCTGATATGGGAGGATTTGTACAATGAAAAAATGGGTTTATAGTTTTGGAGATGGTCGTGCAGAAGGAAGTGCAAGTGAGCGTAATCTTCTCGGCGGTAAAGGCGCTAATTTGGCAGAAATGAGTAATCTTGGTTTGCCTGTACCACCCGGCTTTACTCTGACAACAGAAGTTTGTAATTTTTATTATGCCCATGACAAATCATATCCAGAAGAGCTACAGGAATCTGTTAAGAAAGCACTAAGACGCGTTGCTGAACAAACAGGACGTGAATTTGGGAGTGAACAAAGACCACTTTTGCTTTCTGTTCGTTCAGGGGCACGGGCTTCTATGCCTGGGATGATGGATACAGTGCTGAACCTTGGCATGAATGATGAGACTGTAAAAGCAATTGCTTTACAAGCCAATAATGAACGTTTTGCTTATGATAGTTATCGGCGCTTTATCCAAATGTATTCCAACGTTGTTTTGGGGCTAGATCATTCGTATTTTGAAGAGATTCTTGATGAAGCAAAAGCACGCAATGGTTACACTATTGATACAGAAATGACAGCAGATGATTGGAAGAATGTTATTATTTCTTATAAAAACTATGTTGAAGAAAAATTAGGAACCCCTTTTCCACAAGATCCTGAACAACAGTTATGGGGGGCGATTGGAGCCGTTTTTTCAAGTTGGATGACAGCACGCGCAGTTACTTATCGCCGTTTACATAGCATTCCTGAAAGCTGGGGAACGGCAGTTAATGTGCAAGCGATGGTTTTTGGTAACATGGGAGAAGATTCGGCAACAGGTGTTGCTTTTACACGCAATCCGTCGACAGGGGAAAAAGAACTTTATGGTGAATTTTTAGTTAATGCGCAAGGAGAAGATGTTGTAGCGGGTATTCGAACGCCTCAAAATATTACAGAAAATGCGCGTATTGTTGCTGGTTCAAATAAGCCGTCTTTAGAAAAAATTATGCCTGAAGCTTTTTTGAAGTTATGTCAGATCACGCAGAAACTTGAGCAGCATTATCGAGATATGCAAGATCTCGAATTTACCATTGAAAAAGGTAAATTATGGATGCTGCAGACTCGTTCAGGGAAACGCACAGCGCGTGCGGCTCTCAAGATGGCAATTGAAATGGTTGAGGAGGGGTTAATAAGTCGTGAAGAGGCTGTGATGCGTATTGATGCAAAATCACTCGACCAACTTTTACACCCAACACTTGATCCAAAAGCAGAACGTTTGGTTATAGGGCGTGGTTTACCGGCTTCCCCTGGAGCCGCAACGGGTGAAATTGTTTTTACTTCAGAAGAGGCAGAAACAGCATTGGCAGAAGGGCGCAAAGTTATTTTGGTTCGTGTCGAAACAAGCCCAGAAGATATTCATGGTATGCATGCTGCTGAAGGAATTTTAACAACACGTGGCGGTATGACAAGCCACGCAGCTGTTGTGGCGCGAGGGATGGGAAAGCCATGTATCTCTGGTGCAGGTAGTGTACGGATTGATTATCATACAAATACGCTGCTTGCTTCAGGAGAAAGTTTTCAAAAAGGTGATATTATCACGATTGATGGTGGAAGTGGAGAAATTTTCAAAGGGAAGGTTGCGATGTTGCAGCCTGAGTTGTGCGGAGACTTTTCAAAGTTAATGGAATGGGCTGATGGGATGCGACGTCTAAGAGTTCGCGCCAATGCTGAGACACCATCTGATGCTCGTATGGGGCGTTCTTTTGGGGCTGAAGGTATTGGTCTTTGCCGTACAGAGCATATGTTTTTTTCTGGTGAACGCATTGTTGCCATGCGTGAAATGATTTTAAGTCATGATGAAAGTGGACGTCGCAAAGCGTTAGACAAGCTTTTGCCAATGCAGCGTTCAGATTTTAGCGAATTATTTGAAATTATGTGTGGTTTGCCTGTGACCATTCGCTTGCTCGATCCGCCACTCCATGAATTCTTACCAAAAACCGATGCAGAAATTCTTGAGGTTGCAACAGCTATGGGCGTTTCTGCTGAAGTACTTTCTGAACGTGCACAGCAGTTGCACGAATTTAACCCTATGCTTGGGTTACGAGGATGCCGTTTAGCCATTACTTATTCTGAAATTGCTGAAATGCAAGCGCGGGCGATTTTTGAAGCAGCAACAGAAGCTGCCCAAAAGTCCGGATCTCCTGTTATGCTTGAAATTATGGTGCCACTTATTGCGCTTAAATCTGAACTCGATTTTGTAAAAGCGCGTATTGATCAGGTTGCTGAGGAAGTGATGAAAGAAAAGGGAAGCACTATTCAATATATGGTTGGGACGATGATTGAGCTTCCAAGAGCAGCGCTTCGAGCTGATGAAATTGCTGAAACGGCGGAATTTTTTTCGTTTGGAACAAACGATTTGACACAAACCACTTTTGGAATTTCCCGTGATGATGCAGCTCCTTTTTTGGCAACCTATTTTCAAAAAGGTCTTTTAGAGCTCGATCCTTTCGTCTCTATTGACCGTGATGGTGTTGGAGAACTGATTGCCATTGCTGCACAGCGTGGACGCTCAAAGCGTGCCAAAATAAAATTGGGAATTTGTGGTGAACATGGGGGTGATCCTGCTTCTATTGCTTTATGTGAAGAAAATAATCTAGATTATGTTTCATGTTCTCCTTTTCGAGTTCCAATTGCTCGTTTAGCAGCAGCACAGGCCGCAATAGCCAAAAGGGTATAACAGGTTAACATTTTTTATGGTATCGTGACCATTGAAATAAATTTTTATGTACACGCTTTTATTTCCTTCCTTAAAGAAAATAAAAGGCTTTTAGAATGCACTATAATTTATCTCACGTGAGAGAGTGTATTTTTGAGAGGTTTATGAGAAAAAATATAAAGAAAAGGTGTAATTCATATACGTTCAAGTATTGACGCGACTCTTGAGAGAGAGCAACGCGCTATTTTGCAGTTAATTCACACGTTTGCTTTTTAACAGGGGGGATGTTTCACGCAAAACAGAATGCTTCAAACAAATGCATTTATTTTGTACATTTATGGGCTGTTTTTAAGAAATTTCTCTTAACATATTTCACGTCACCACTCGTGGAATGGGATTATTTAAAACTCCCTGAAATTATAAAATCCTCCCCCAGAGTTTATAAACTCCACTATGTGATGCCATCTTCACACTTATAAAAGAATATTGAATTATATAATATATTGATTGATAAAATTTTTATTTCTCATGTTGGATGAGAGCCCTGAATATCATAAGATTTTCTCATTTCAACTTCTTTTATAATGAAAAAATCAAAACCAATTTTGTACTTATAAATGGAGCTAGCATGTCGAAAAAACATTCAAAAAATAATTAAAAATGTTTCTTATGAACACTTTCAAGTGCTGAGAGCTGTCGCACCATTAAAGGTAGGTACAAATGTAATGATGCAAGCTTGCTCTTTTAAAAGCATAAGAATGATAGTGCATAGTGGGGCTGCTATGATATTATTTACGGGCATTGTTGCGAAATGGGTTTGAGCACTTTGAGAGATGCTTTTCTAAAGAAAGATCCGTGAATGGCAAAGTATATTCCGTTTGGGATGTTTTGTTTTTCGTGGAGTGGGAGGGCGTAAGCTCAAAAAGACACGTGATAAATAAAAGCATGATGCAATAGGTAATTTCTATTATTTATAAAAGAAGGCACTGCTTGAGATATCTTTGAAAGTCGTAAAGCTGAATGAAAAGAAAATGGTCAAGATGGGAAATGGTTTCTATCCTTAAAATTTTATATTTTTCCCAAATTAAGCTCTCACCCTGTTTTAAGAGATTACACAAACAGAGATAGACAATATGTTTGCACCCATTTGGCATACAAAAGCTACAACAGTAGAAAAAATACGCCTTAGTCTTTATCTCAAACATGCGATTGAATGTTGATTTATAAGCAACAAGAAAAGCACGGGCTTTTTTTAGAAAACAACGCCATAAAATACAAGATTTTCCAGTAATAAATTGGAGAAGTGTGCCGGCTTTTTATGAAACATTTTTCGAAACAAAAAACATAACACAACTGACTTTTCGTCTACTTCTTCTTAAAGGTATTCGTACATATTCTTGGCATCATATTCACAAAATCAAATTGGCAGTAGTATATGAATAATTTCTGGCTAGAGAATATGAAAAGAAGGTGTGATGCGACAACAAAATTTCCTGTCCCTTCATCATCAGAAGCGACAAAAATTTAAAAAAGTGCGTTTGCTCTCTTACAATGATTTCTTTTTTCTGTAACTGGTCATAATCTCCTTACTAGCAAATTGTATGGTTCAATATGTAATGTGTAAGAAAATCATTCTGATTGATTCAATACAAGAAGGCTTCAGATGAAGGAATATTGTTGTACTTGGGTAGGTATTAAACAAGCAGATGATCAATTATCATTATAATAAGTTAAGAGATTATTTTTATAATGTAGATATGATTAAGCTTTAATTTAATAAACCAATTTCACGCATTTTCATCAAAATTGTGTGGTTAATTTTTCCCGTGACAGGAAGATCAAACATTTTTTGAAATTGTTTTAAGGCTTCTATCATCTTTTGATCTTCTATTCCTGTGACAAGAACTTCCTCATGACCAAAATTACGTAAAGCTTTTTGTACCTGTAAAATATCTTCAACAGAAGGATCTAAAATAGCTTCTTTCGAATTTGTTATATTTTTTGTTGTTGTATTCTTTGCCATTTCTATTTCGCTCTGTTTAATTAATATCGCAATTTCATCTGTTGTGGGATTAGATAAAACGTTTTTTTGCTTTTTGGGGGTAGCTTGTTGTTTCCATAAAGCGATAGCACGACGCGTTTTAGGTCCATCCAGTCCATCTAAAGGTCCATCATAAAGTCCTAATTCTGCGAGTTCTTTTTGTTTTTCCAGCATGCTTGCTGATTGAGGGGGGAAAGGTGAATCTGTGCGGTGATGACTTGGAGAATGGAGTGAAGTTACACGAGAGAGTTCTTGTGACTTTGCTTCTTTTTCGGATAAATTAGAGTTTTTTCCTATACTTTGAGCAGAAAAAAACGTCATTTGAGTTAAAATATTTTGATGTACCGTCGTTTGTGAAAATAAAGCATTAAATGAAACAAATAAAAAACTGATGATAAAAAGAAGAGATCCAACAAAAAATAAAATATTTTTTCGTGTATAAAAATAAAGAGTTTTTGCACTCCAAAAAATAAAATAAAAAATTATCAGAAGAAGAGTGATAACAATACTATTATTGTATTTACGCTGTTTTACAGTTTTTTTTCGGGACGTCTTTCGCTTTGTTGCCATTATTTTTGATTTTCAGTTTCGTTTATTTTCCACAAAGGACGAATGTAAAGTATTTATTATTTCAAGCTAGAAAGAAGCGCATTGATATGATTGCTTTTTCCTTTCAAATTCCTAAAATAAGCAGTTTCATTATATCCATTTATAAGTTGATAAATCGACAAGAGCTCTTATCAACTTCTATTAATTTCATAGTTTACAAATCTTTAATATATCAAAGAAAACATCAAATAATTAACACTCAAGATCATCTTGGTTTTTTCAAACGATCATTATCACATCTAAACAATCATGCCACGTTATTCTCCATTTTTGGCGCATATGTTTGCCTAATATTAAAAATCGAGTTGAGAATAGCTTCCAATAACGATAGAATGACGATAGTCATTATTCTTCTTTATAATTTACATGGAGAGGGTTACTTATCCGTAAACGGTTTGGTAAGAGCAATTCTCTCTTAATGTTATTATATTTGGGCATAAATTTCTTCTATTCATATCCAATAATTTTCATAAGTATCAATTAAATTGATATTTACAATGTTATAGAGAAAATCTCGATTTGAGATGGAATCATAAGGGATGCATTTTTTTTAACATTCTTATTGATATGTTGATCATTTTCATAACGTGCCAGTAAAAATTTTATAGACAATATAAAATATTATATCGACACGAGAGTCAGATTAACAGAGTTTTATTCTTCTTTAGCCTTTTCAACTAAGCTTAAAATGATGGATTATTATTTAAAATAAGTATATACACAGTATGGAAAAGAAATTAGATTATGTTTTTAATTCTTATCTTATTGCTACACTTTCTCGTGGAATAAAAGGCTATAAATGTGAAGCGTATACTTCTCCATTATGAATGATTACGTCTCTTATTTTTTGTATAATTTTGATATTAATTCTTTACCGAATAAACAATGTGTTCCATTTTATACAGCGGTATTGTTTCATATTTATAAAAAAAGCCAATGATATAGGTCCAATAAATGATTACTCAATTTTATAAAAAACTCATTTTATAAATTTTTTATAAAGAAGCAGTGTGTAAAATACTCCTTTTATTGCATTTACCATTTCGGTACATCGATTGCCTATGATACGTTTTTTAATCAAATTATCATTTTTTTTATTTTTTATTTTTGTCATTATTTCATTTTTTGTAGCAAATCCAAGCAATAATCACTCTTCTAATCCAAAAAATAATGAGACAACAACGAGCGATGTGATTATTGCGTTTAAGGAAGCTTTAAATGACTTAGGAACATTTTGTGATCGTAATAAAGAAACCTGCAAAGTAGGAAAGTCCTTTTTAAGTTTACTTAGTGAACGTGCATATTACGGTGCAAGAGCTGCTTATGAATATTTAGGGCATATATTAGGGAACAAAAATAATATAGAGATTTCCCCTCATGCTTCTCGCAAAATGGAAATACAAGAATTTTTACAAAATCATACAATGTTATCTTGAAATAAGAATTTTTAATATTCTTCATATTTATTATGTTAGGAAAATAAATATATTCAACATGATTATAAAAGGGAAACAGGACTAAGATAATGGCGGAAACAATCGATAATATTATAGAGAATTTTTCGCTTTTGGATAATTGGGAAGATCGTTACCGTTATGTCATTGAACTTGGCCACGAATTGCCACCTTTTCCGGAAAATGCTCGAAACGACACCCATAAAGTTCCTGGTTGTGTCAGCCAAGTGTGGCTTTTATCGTCACGCAATAATTCGGAGGACCCAATATTAACGTTTCAAGGTGATTCCGATGCCCATATTGTGCGTGGACTCATTTATATTCTTCTTGCTTTTTATTCAGGCAAAAAAGCTTCTGAAATTCGCAACTCTGATGCTCAAGATCTCTTTGAAAAACTTGGCTTAAATGAAAATCTTACACCACAACGATCCAACGGCCTGAAATCAATGATCAAACGAATTCATAACGAGAGCTATATATAATTCCTTTTCTAAAAATGATGGTACACAAAAAAAACTTTACAGAAAATGGTATTCTAAAAAGCAACTTTATATATCAATTTATACAGAAATTATTTTTTCGCAAAATATAATTATTTAGCTTTTTTCCGTTTGCTTTTGCGTCCAAGACCCATTTCTTTGGCTAAAGCTGATCGTGTTTTTGCATAATTAGGCGCCACCATAGGATAAGAACTGTCTAACTGCCATTTTTCACGATATTCTTCTGGCAACATTCCATAATGTGTCATGAGATGACGTTTGAGAGATTTAAATTTTTTCCCATCTTCAAGACAAATAAGATAATCAGGAAATACTGAACGCTTTGGATTAACGGCAGGCCTTTGTTTTTCAACTTCGACCTCTGTTAACTCTAGATTCCCCGCTTTACGAAAAGCAGCATGGACATCAGCAATTAAACTTGGCACTTCGGTCGGTCGAATAGAATTATTACTCACGTAGGCAGCAACAATATCAGCAACCAATGTAATAACTAAATTGCTTTCAGTCTCTAAGACTGCACGATGTTCCATTCTTGTTTCCTTTAATTCAAAATCGAGTAATTCAAATCGAGATGTAGTGCATATACTCATAAAATCTTATGCACATGAGTTTCATATTGTACAAAAATCTTTTTTGTCAATTCAATTATTCTATAAAATTGCCAAAACACAAAAAAATCAAATAAATACCTCTTTTTTGTCATAATATACAATAAGAAAAACAAAATTCTATATGCTAATATATAGCTTATATTCTATTACAGATCATACATAATATGTAATATATCACAAATATAAAAAAATATAAGATAAAATTTTATTTATTTTTTTAAAAAAGTAAAAATAAAATTACGAATTACAAAAATAAAACATATATAATATTATTTTTGTTTTAATTATTTATAATTAATTAATCATATTTTATATAAATTTTAAATTATTTTTATGGTTTATATTTCTAAAATTTAACAAAAAAAGACAGTATATGTTATAAATATGACGGAATATCCCTATTTGCAATATGCAGATATTCATCAAAATGACACAAAATACTTCTTTATAATTTTATAATATAATATTAATACTTTAGATATATTTACTAATATCTATAAAATTATACATTTATACTGTTTTAAAAAAATAAATTATTTTCCTCATAACTTATATTGTTTTATCCATAACTTCCATTATAAAAGTGGTATTTTATCCCCAGAAAACAATAGCTATGACAGTTAATGAATAGAAGGATATTTAATGGTAAAGATTATCACGACGCTATTTTGGCAAGTGCGTAGAAACTTATATTTTCGCACTTGTATCAATAATTGTGATTCTAACAGATAAACAAAGCTATTAACATATTTAAATATAGGATTGTGTATGGCCCGCACTTTTACAACTCCTCCCAAAGCAACTAGAATCACTCATAAAGAAATATATCATGGCATTTTTCGTGATGATCCCTATTATTGGCTACGTGCATCTAATTGGCAAGATGTTTTTAAAAATCCTAACTGTCTTGATTCCAATATTCGAGATCATCTCGAAGAGGAAAATGCTTATCAAGCGGCTCAAATGGCTGATACAAAGCCATTACGAGATTTGCTTTTTAACGAAATGAAAGGCAGGATCCAAGAGAATGATAGTTCTGTTCCTATAAAAAATGGACCTTTTGCTTACGGATTTTCTTATGTCACCAGCGGGCAACAACCACATTATTTCCGTACGCCAAGGAATGGTGGAGAAAAACATGTTTATCTTAATGGTGATCTTTTGGCTGAAGGTAAAGAATATTTCAATTTTGGTTCAGTTCAAGAATCTCCTGATCATAGATATGTTGTATGGACCTATGATGATAAAGGATCAGAATTCTATACAGCTAAAATTCGTAATTTAGAAACATTATCTGATTTTACAGACACCATAACTGATACATCCGGACAAATTGTGTGGGATGCCCGATCTGAAGGTTTTTTCTATACAAAGGTGGATGAAAACCACCGACCTTCAGAGCTCTATTATCATCGCTTAAACACCGATCAATCACAAGATAAGCTTATTTTTCGTGAAGATAATCCAGGTTTTTTCTTAAATGTAAGCGGTTCTAAGCTTCATGATGTTATTTATATTAATATTCATGATCATGAAACATCAGAGATCTGGTTAATTCCTGCTGAATCACCTCTTAGCGTTCCTCAATGTGTACGAAAACGGCAAAAAGGTGTTGAATATTCACTTACAGAAGGTGGTGATGTCTTTTATATCCTTACCAATTTAGATAACGCAAAGGATTTTAAAATTATGGTTGCGCCGCATGAAGCGCCGCAATCAGAAAATTGGTCAGAATTGGTGTCTCATCAGCTTGGATGTTTGATCCTGTCCCATGATGCGTATCAAGACTTTCTCATTTGGCTCGAACGCTTTGAAGGACTTCCTCGTATAAAAATTATGGAGCGTACGACAAAACAAATCCATTCCATTGCTTTTGATGAAGAGGCTTATTCTTTAGGTCTACAAGGTGCAGCGGAATATAATAGTCCGTCCATTCGCTTTTCTTATTCATCTATGACAACGCCTGATCAAGTATTTGATTATGAGGTGAGAAGTCGCAAACGAATATTGTTAAAGACGCAAATAATTCCCTCTGGCCATAATAAAGATGAATATATAACGCGACGTATTATGGCCACTGCAGAGGATGGTGAAAAAATTCCTATCTCACTTTTTTATCATAAAACGACACCTCTTAATGGTTGTGCACCTTGTTTGCTTTACGGTTATGGTGCTTATGGAATCTCTATTCCTGCCAGTTTTAATAGTAATATCCTCTCTCTTGTAAATAGAGGTTTTATTTATGCTATTGCTCATATTCGTGGAGGCAAAGAAAAAGGGGTTGAATGGTATGAGAAAGGAAAACATCTTTTTAAATATAATACATTTACCGATTTTATTGCTTGTGGGCGCTATCTTGTAAACAATAAATTCACAGCGCATGATCGGCTTATTGCGCATGGTGGTTCGGCTGGCGGAATGTTGATGGGAGCTATTGCCAATATAGCACCACAGGATTTTGCTGGGATTATAGCCAATGTCCCTTTTGTTGATGTTTTAACAACGATGCTCGATGCTTCTTTACCTCTAACGCCCCCTGAATGGCCCGAATGGGGCAATCCTCTTGAATCACAAGAAGATTATAATCTTATAGCTTCTTATTCTCCCTATGATAACGTCAAGGCGCAAAAATACCCCCCTATGCTTGTGATTGCAGGATTAACGGATCCACGTGTAACTTACTGGGAACCTGCAAAATGGGTAGCAAAATTGCGTGAATTCAAAACAGATGATAATGCAATTTTATTGCGTATTAATATGGATGCAGGGCATGCTGGTGCGGCTGGACGTTTTTCAAAGTTAGAAGAAGTCGCTTATATCTATGCATATATTCTAAAGATAGCAGGAAAAGACTGTTGCTAATCTATAATACTTTTGTTTATAAGTCCCTATAATTTACTGGATTATAGGGACTTATAGACGTTTAAAAATTATCTAGATGGCTTACAATCCACAATCTTCATAAAGTTTTAAAACATAATCCCAATTGATCAAATGATCCACGAAAGCTTCGAGATATTTCGGACGAGCATTGCGGTAGTCAATGTAATAGGAATGTTCCCACACGTCCACACCTAGAATAGGTTGAGCATCATGAACCAAAGGATTCTCACCATTAAGCGTTTTCATAATTTCAAGCTTACCATTTTTTACAGCAACCCATGCCCATCCGGAGCCAAATTGGGCACCACCAGCAGCAATAAAATCAGCACGGAATTTGTCATAGCCACCTAGATCAGATTCGATAGCTTTTGCTAGTTTTTCAGGCAGCTTTTGACCACCACCATCTTTTTTCATCCAATTCCAAAAATGGTTATGATTGTAATATTGCGCTGCATTATTAAACAAACCAATATTTTTTCCAAAACTTGTTTTAACAATCTCTTCAAGGCTTTCATTTTCCAAGCCTGCATCTTTTATAAGGTTGTTGGTATTGGTAAGATAAGCGAGGTGATGCTTATCATGATGATATTCAAGCGTTTCGCGTGACATATAGGGCGAAAGAGCATCGTAATCATAAGGCAATGCAGCCAATTCAAAAGCCATTTAAAAATCTCCTCGATTCTAATTGTTAAGCTTACTTAAAAATCCTAATTTGCCATTTGCAGCACTTAAAAGCAAATGCTGAATACCTATATATGTTAATTAATTTTTATGCCCCTCTCTTCATAAAGGTATCTCTAAGTTTATGATCTTAACCAACCCAAATGTTATTGATTTATAATGCATTGTTTCTGAAAAATTTTGAACATTTATGAACAGGTAAAAAAAATATCACGACCTTTTGAATAAAAAACAGACGGAGATAGCTATTATCTCTTAATTCTTGTACCTGAAAATATTTTTCTCAAATATTGTACAAACTGTTTTTAATTTTTACAAAACTTTTCTAATCTATTACCTATTGATGCGGGAGTATTATAGAGCTTGCAACGGAATATGTAAGTGTTATTTTAAAAGGAATATTTCTCAATACGCTTGATCTCATTTCAAAGCGCTATTCATGCGTATTATAACGTAAAAGCCATTGGATATCATCATCTTTACGCTTATGAAAGAGTACAGCGGCACCATCATATATTTTACTGGTTTTCAATGTTGAAACAGCATTTGTTTTGATATGGTTTATAAGAGGTATTTTATTCCTTAATCTTCTATAGTTTTTTACCCATACCACCGCTTGTAACAGGCGAGAGAGAGGCTTTGATTGTTCAATATAAAAAGATTTGAAATGAAAAAAATTATGATATTTGAGGTTGCTACTCAGACGTGCAAACTGATTAATCGTTATCATAAATCAATATTTATCTTTTTCAGATACTGCTGATCTTGGCACAGATTTTAAAAAACATTTTGTAAGGTTTATTACAATTGAATGTTTACACATATTGATTAAAAATAAAATTTTCTATAAGAGAACTTATTATGTTTGTTGTGCGTTATAAAAGCGATCTACCTTTAAAGAAAGGTCAGTTATTTTATATTGAAGAAGCCAAGAACAAACATACAGTTGAAAAGATAAAAAATAATCAATACACAAAGTTTTCTCATCTCTTTTAATTAAACAAGACGAGATGCGAATATATCAGAAAAGTAAAGCATATGCTAGTTGATTAAATACATGAGTAAATTACAGGATTTTTATTTTATGCCCTTAGAAAGTCGATAAAAGAGCAAAATAATTGATGGATAAATGGTTGTGACTTGTGTTAGAAGGGAAATTGTATATTATTTTTGCTGCGAATTTGTATCGTTACGGTATCGTACAAGGTGTAGAGACTTTATGATAAAAAAGTAAAGTCTTTGATTTTCAGATATTGCGTCCAATCGCAGGAATCGCTATAAGGTGCAAAAGTAATTATAAAGCGTATTTTTTTTGGGGTATAGCCAAGCGGTAAGGCACCGGTTTTTGGTACCGGCATTCCCTGGTTCGAATCCAGGTACCCCAGCCATCCTTTAATGAAATGAGTTAAGTCGAATTTTTAGGAAGCTTTGAGTGGATTAAATTTTTTGACGATTTGTTGCTATTGATATTAATCCGGTAAGCTGAGAAATATCCGTTTTTAGCGCGTTAGCTCTCAATCAATACGCTAAGATTCTCTTTTACGATAATGATTTCCAACTCGCTCTTTTAAAAGATTCTTTTCTATTAAGAGAGTGGGTTTAAATGATTGAGGCGCACTTAAGTAGATAAAAGCTATTTGGATGGGTTATAGGAACACCAGCGAGCAATTTTTCGTATTCCGCCATCTTCATTACGTCGTACAGCATAAAAATAACGCTGATCAGGAAATATATTTCGTTGCATATCGCGGACAATATGTGCAGTATGGCCATAAGGTGCTACATAATCAATAAACCATACGTATTTTCCAGTCTGCCAGTCAGCATTGGGCAAAAGCTCTCCCATTTCAAGCATGGATTGATGATTTTTTTCATCTAAAAAAGCCCAAGTGATAAAGGCGCAAAATTCTCCATGTTCATTTTGATAGAGTTTGTATTGCCCAACCCGTAAGGCTGGACCTAAGTTTCGTTCAATATCCCAGATTAGCCAACGGCGGTGTAGGGGGGATTGAAGCATTAAAACGACCATAGCTCCTAAAGCCATTATTGGGTTTATGAGTGAGGGTGATGGAGTTTCATTCATACAGATTATCTTTCTTTTAGGGATTGTTCTAAAATTTTTGTAATAGGTTCAAAGAAATAAGAAATGAGGCGCCGTTTTGAAGTAATGACATCAGCTGTCACGGTCATGCCAGGGATAAATTTCAGCTCTTGGTGATTAAAAGTGATGTGATCTTGGTCGATTTTGATTAAAACAGCATAAGCACCATTAATTTCTTGCTCATGGCGCGCTGTTGCACCTACATTCATAACTGTACCGTAGACAACACCGTAGCGTTCAGGTGGAAAGGCAGAAAATTTTACGTAAGCACGTTGGCCTTTTTCTAAAAAACCAATATCTCGATTATCAAAAAACGCTTCAACAATGAGCCCGCCTGTGTCAGGGACAATACGCATGAGCGTTTTACCGGCTTCTACAAAGCCACCCAAAGTGTGGATACTTAAATCATCAATGCGTCCATCAACAGGTGCATAAAGTGATAAGTGGTCAAGACGATATTGGCTGCTGTCAAGTTTGGCTTTTAAGCCTTGCAAAGAGAGTTCTGTTTCACGAGAAAGCTGCTGATAGCGGGCGATTTCATCGGAAATAAGGCTTTGTCTTTGTTGGTGGAGTGCTTCTATTTCAGCGGTATTTTCTTCCAAGCGTCTTTTATTGGCTAAAATTTCATGTTCTACATTTTTAAAATCATGGAGACGTTCTAAATAAAGAGAGTTGCTGATGACTTTTGTTTCCATCAGACTCTTGGCAGCTTTGAGTTTTTCTTGGCTTAATTGTTGATCATCTTGTAATTTGTCCAATTGTGCGTATTGGACAGCACCGCTGCGTGTAACACGGTCAGCCTGAGCTTTCAGTGTTTTGACTTTATCTTGGAGCGATTGAAGAGTCGCGTGGATGAGTTTTTCCCCTTTCAGCCTTGCTGTATTGCTGCTAGAGGCAGGAATTTGCAAATAAGAAAGCCCTTTGGTTACAAAATCCGTATCCAAAGGATCTCGTTCACTCAAGGCAGCTAAGATAGCGGCGGCAATTTGCGCTTGAAGGGTCTGTTGAGCAATATCGGCTTGAACGCGTGCGCGTTCATTTAAGGCTTCACGGGGATCTAATTGAATAAGGAGATCACCTTGATGAACAAATTGCCCTTCTTTTACAAGAATTTTTTTAATGCGTCCTGTATTTTGCGCTTGGACGAGTTGAACATAGGAGGTGGGAATAACCGCCCCTTGTCCCCGTGCAACAATCTCTGTTTTTGAGATAAAACTACCAATGACAATAAAGAGGAATAAGGCGACAAAAACAGCAACCACCATATGAAGGGTTGGCGATAAAGGGCGCAAATGAGGAGCTTTATCTACCATTTTGTGTTCCCATTTCAGTGAAATTTAATAGGGTTGCATGCTTGGGAAAAAGATCGCGTTTGTGGGTAATGACGAGAACAATACGCTCTTGCGAAAGCATGTATAAATGTTCAACAATTTGTGCACTAACCCTGTCATCCAATGCGGAAGTGGGCTCATCCAAGATAAGAATTTGCGGTTTGATGAGAAAAAAACAAGCCAATGCTAGGCGCTGGCGTTGACCTCCTGATAAAAAGCCCCCTTGTTCACCTACTTGGGTATGAAGCCCTTGAGGCAATTGAGAGATCAAATCATGACAAGCACTCGCATGAAGGGCAGCAACGATTTCATCCTCTGTAGCATCTGGTTTGGCAAGAAGCATATTTTCAAGAATGGTTCCGGAAAAAAGGCAAGGGCTTTGGGGAAAATACGCGATTGTTTTGCGCACACTACGGATATCAAAATTTTGTAAAGATTGATTGTTAAGCAATATTTTCCCACTTGATGGGGGATAAAGAGCACAGAGGAGTTTGGCTAAAGTTGATTTTCCACATCCTGAAGGACCAAGCAACATAATAGGCCTACCAGGTTGTAAACAGACATCAAGGTGGTTGATAATAGGTGTGTCTCCATAAGAAAAACAGATATCTTTAGCTTCAAGATGGGGCTTGGTGGTGAGTTGAAGGGGGGGCTTTTCCTTTTCCCATTCTGAAGGTGCGTTAAGAATATCACCCAAACGAAGACGAGAAATTTTTAAATGCTGCCATTCTTCCCATAAAGACGCAAGGCTTAAAATGGGACCAGAAACATTGCCAGCAAGAAGATGAAAGGCAATAAGTTGCCCTAGCGTAATCTGGTTTTGCAGCACTGCTTGAGCACCAAAAAAGATGATAAAAATAGTGAAAAGATCACCAAAAATATGGCTTAAAGCCCCATTTAAGAGATGAAATTTACTGGTTGTGAGGCTTTGATCTAGACTGCGGGCTAAAGTTTCTTGCATCCGTATCGTATGAGCAGCTTCTTTTACATGCGCTTTGATGGCTTCAAGATTGGTAAAACTTTCAATAAGGCGTGATTGATGGGCGGCTTGTAGAGTGAACGCACGGCGTAATTGGCGGCGCAAGAAGGGACCGACGAATGCCAAAGAGCCCATTTGTAAAGGTAAAATGATAAGGACAATAAAGGTAAGTTTCGGACTAATAGAAAAGAGTGCAGCAAGATAAATAATGGCAAAGAGAACATTCAGTACGGTTGTGGCAATGGTTCCTGTTAAAAAACCGCGAATTGTATCAACCTCTCCAATACGCGAAAACAGTTCCCCCACTTGCCAATGACGTAACACAGGCAAAGAGAGACTTAACAGATGGGTATAAATACGTCGTCCAAATTCTAATGTAAGCCGATTGGCTAAATAAGCACCTAGGTAACCTGATAGAGTGCTAAGAGCTGTGCTAAACAGCATGATAGCAATCATAAGGATAACAATAGCATAGAGACTTTCAATGCGCTGAAAGGGGAGAATACGATCAATAATCGCTTGAAAAATAAAAGGGTTTACCAAACCCAGCAAACGCAAAACGATGGCAACGCAACTAAGTTCAAGAACATAATAAATATATTTCTTTGTTGTGCTTGTAAACCAAGAGAAGGCTACTAGTTTTTCTTGTGAATGATTCATTTGATTTTATGATTTTGTTTAAGAGAAAGAGGGCTTTGTGTCTCATATTTTAACAGTATTGTAAATAGTATTATTGCTTAATTTAAATATACATTTTGTATGAACACAATACAAACAAAATGTATTTATTATTTTATACAGTATTTTTATTGTTATTTTTAAAAATTATATTTGACAGTTGTCTAACCCGCATGCTAGCCATGTTAATTGTATCGCTCTGATACGTTTTTTAATAAACAAGAAGGAAGATTAATATGTTTGGTTTAAGCTCACGTAGTCATTCATCAAGTTCATCTACGGCATGTGGTATTAAAGATTATTTCCATGCTGCGCAAACAAAGAAGATAGAGGTAGGAATCGTTGGAGGAGCTGTGGGAGCTCTGTATGGAGGATTAAGGGGATCGCGAGGTGGTCTATGGGGTACGATTGCAGGTGCTGCAGTGGGTGGATATACAGGTTATACATTTGGCAGCAATGCGGGGCTTTTTATAGGTCCTATGAGTAAGTTTCAGGACTGTGGTGGTCGCGTTCACCTTTTTTGATTTGTAGATAATTCTTAATAATATATTTTAAAATCAATTTTTAGACATATATTATTAAATATATGTCTAATTTCGTTTATAGTGTGTATTTTGTAGATATATATCATTATAATATTTTATGTAAAATTTTCATTTCGGATGTTTATTATGTATATTGGTGATAATATTATTTCACTATTAATGGGTAATGTTTTTAATTTATTGTATTCAATATTTATTTTTATATTTTTATTTTCATTAATTTATAGATACACTGGTGACAGTTGGAAAAATAGTATAAAGGAATCGCTTAAGACATTTGGTTTGTTCTTTTTGTTCTTTTTGGTGTTTTGTTTTATTTATGTTGCATTAAAATATATTAAATATTAGCATTTATATTTAAATTATATTTTATAAAATATAATCTTCATTTAAATAAGTTTCTATTATTTTTAATTATATATATTACATTTTTGGAATCTCTTATTGTGGATACTTTAGAAGTTATTAAAACTGCGTTATTTTTAATAAGTATTATTGGTTTTTTTAAAGTTTTTTCTTATATACTTAGATTCAGAAGTTGGAAAAAACATATAAAATCAGATTTAGTTGAGTTAAGTTTATTATTTATAGCATACTCAATTTCTATCTTTATCTCTCTATATATAAAATCGTTCGTAAAATAGATAAGTATTTTTATTATATATAATATTTCTATACGATAGGTATTTTTTATCAGATTAAATAAGATTTATTTTTAGTAATTGTTTCATATCTTTTTAGACATTTTATTTTTCAAAAAATGAGTTGCCTTAGTTAAAAAGAGACAGAAAAAGCAACATATTATTTTTTGTTATTGATTTTTTGCGTAGCTATAAGTTTATAATGAAGTTTGCTAAATTTATTTTTTTACAGAGTTTTTTTCTTAAAAAACCGCGAATTGTATCAACTTCTCCAATACGTGAAAATAATTCCCTCACTTGCCAATGGCGTAACACAGGCAAAGAGAGGCTTAACAGATGGGTATAAATACGTCGTCCAAATTCTAATGTAAGCCGATTGGCTAAATAAGCACTAAGTAACCTGATAGAGAGCTAAGAGCTGTGCTAAACAGCATTATAGCAACCATCAAGACAACGATAGCATAGAGACTTTCAATGCGCTGGAAAGGGAGAATACGATCAATAATTGCTTGAAAAATAAAAGGGTTTACCAAGCCCAGTAAACGCAAAACAATGGCAACACAACTGAGTTCAATAACATAATAAATATATTCCTTTGTTGTTCTTGTAAACCAAGAGAAGGCTACTGGTTTTTCTTGTGAATGACTCATTTGATTTTATGATTTTGTTTAAGAGAAAGAGGGCTTTATGCCTCATATTTTAACAGTATTGTAAATAGTATTATTGCTTAATTAAAATATACATTTTGTACGAATATAATATAAACATAATGTATTTATTATTTATAAAGTATTTTTATTGTTATTTTTTAAATTATATTTGACATTTTCTAAAATGCATAATAACCAAATTTTTCTGTATCATTGCGATGCAGTTTTTAAATAGATATACAAGAAGGATTTATATTTTGGGTTTATTTGGATCTAGGATATCTAATGGTTGGTCTAGGTTTTCATCAATAAATCTCTCAAGCAGTGGAACATAGTATGGATGTACTGTTGGAGATTATCTCTTTGCAGGACTTTCAATGGGATATATGGGACATAGTATGGGAGTGGTAGTTGCTGGACTTATGGGGCAGCTAGAGGACCAGCGGGCGTTTGGGCAGGCATGCAACTAGGAGGAAGTGCTGGCTATGCAGGAGGATTTACGACAGGTTTAGGATATAAAGCCTATGCATGCTATTATTAATATATGAAATCAGAAGATATTTCTGAAGTGAACAGTCTTGTAGGCGTAATTATATGTCTGCAAGACTGATAAAGAAGCTTCAAGGGCATATTTTTCTGAAAAGTTATATATTTCAATTTGGATTCTTTTTATGATTGATATTATTAGTATTATTGTAGAATTATTATTTTCTATAATATTTTTTATTTATATACGTTATTTCTATGAATAATGAGTATTCATTATTAATTCATAATTATAGATTAATTTGGAAAATTTATTTGTTATCTATATTTTTAATATATTTTATGAATTGTTTTTTTTATTTAAGTATATTTATTTAAATTGTATTATGTATCTAAGTTATATAATGAAAAAAATATTAAAGTTAAATCATTAATTAAGAATAAATTCATTTTTTATATTATTTTAATTTATTAATTTTTATATGATATAATATATATTAATATTTGTTGTTTTTATATATTTTTAATTTGGATTTTTTATGAGTGATATTATTCGTATTATTGCAGAATTATTATCTTCTATAGGTTCTTTATTTATATTTTTCTATGCAATGTTTTTACGGTATAAATTTAAAGGTTATAGTAACAAAGAAATTGTGAAAAAAATGTTGTTAAGCACATTTTTGTTCATTATATTCATTATATTACTCTCTATAACATTTTTTATTTGTATACATTATTTATACGAACAGTGATTATAATTTATAAAATTTTTATTAATAATATTTATTATCTGTATATTGTTTTTTTTAATATCATTTAGTTAATAATATATTATATTTAATTTTTATATGTTAATTTGGACATTTTATGTGTTATGTATATTTTAAATATCTTTTCTGAATTATTTTTTACAGTTTGTTGTTTAAGCATATTTATATCTTTGTTTGAATTGTATTATGTCTCTAAAGGATACGATGAAAAAAATATTAAAAAAAAGTCATTAATAAGAATAATTTTATTTTTTAGTTTATTCTTTATTTTATTTTCTTTAGTTAATTTTTATATAAAGTAATATATATTGTTTAACTAGTTTTTATATATCATAATAAGATGTATTAATATATTAATTTAATTGGAAAATATTATGGAATCTATTTTATTTAATATTAAAAATGCGTTACTTGCAACAAACATTTTTTTAATTTTAAGTATACTTTTTTCTAAATTACAATTTCCTACTTGGAAAAAGTCTATTAAATTAGGGTTAGCTATAATTATTATATACTTTATAATATATTTTGGACTTTATTATTTAATTAAATGATATTAGTATATAAAATATTAATGTTTTTTAGCTTTCATTATAATTTATTTTACTAATGTAAAATATAATCTTATGTAAAAAATAACACTAGATAATTATATTATTTATATTTTTATTATCAACTCTTTTATTGGTTATTATTAATGTGGAAAGATTTTATTAATTTTATTGTAAATATGTTGCTTTCAATAATAAGTGTAATTACAATAATATATTATTTATTGTTAAAAAATAAATATAAAAATTATAATACGAAAGAATACAAAAGAAATATATTATTATTTATAATAAGTTTAATTTTTATAATTATTTTTATAATATTTTTTATGATTATATTTTATAAATTTAATTTATTTAATAGCATATTAAATATATGAATTAAATTATAGTAATATTTTAATTTTTAAAATATATTAAAGAGCGTCTTTAAAAAAATGTTTACTGATTGCAGTGAGACAGAGTCTTTAATATAAGCATTATCATCAAGAGTTCTGTTTTTTGTTTTTTAAGCTTTTTAATTGCTTCACGAGTGTATCGTCTTTAGATTATTATCTTTTGTGTAAAGATTGTCATATTGTTATCGTTCCATAAAAAGTTCTCACAATTATGAGTTGCTTATGATCATCCCTTTGGGGTGAATTTTACTTTCAGTATAAAAAATAAAACTGTAGAAAATTTTTATGGTATGTATGGTACAACATTTAATCACACCTCACGTGTTAAGAAGCTGTTAACTGGGGGAATTGTCAGTTTATAGTTTTTGAAAAGTGATTGTTTGCTTATGTATCATGTTTATTGAAAAATAGGCAATTTTTATGAAATAAAGTGCCTTATCGCTCTTGATCGTTATCCATCATCTTGTGAGAGAGGAAGGGAAGCAATTTCTGTATCAAGGGCATCCATAAAATCGATAATAAAAGCAGCATTGGTCCCCAAATCTCTTGGCAAATAACGAGAAGCAGAACGTATATCAACAAAGGTGGTATTGCCTTCATCAGTTAAACGAATGACAATGTCTGAAATAAAACCAAGGTAAAAAGTTTTAGCTCTTGTTTCAATATAAATCTCATTTTCTTCGCCTTTGAATTCTCGTTGTGCGACAATAGGCCAATCATAGGCTTCTAAAACATTGAGAACGGATTCGCGAATACGGTTAGGTGAGCCATCATAACGGCGCCCCGACATTTCTGGCCATTGTGAGTTCTGTAATATTGCTTGTTCAGTTAAGGTACTTTTAAGTGGCAAAGCATCGCTGGGACGTATTGTGCGAAAAAAAGCCGGTGGCCTTTGTGTATCGGTAGAAACATCATAAAGAGCAGGTAAGGTAAACCAAAGTCCAAAAAAGAGCATCAATGGTGTCGCAGTTATGAGTGAATAAACGATCCCCTTTAAAGCTTTCATTCCCCCTAGGGCTCCATAGACCCATAAACTATGAAGTGCTTTAATCGCGAGAAAAAGAGAAATAATCACACAACAAGTAGAGATTCCTATCAAAATTATAAAGTCGCTTACGTTAAGCACGGAAAAACGTTGTAAGATGATCGAAAATAATAAAATAAAAAACGCTAATCCACCAAAGCGAGGGGACCATACCGCTGCTCTTGAAATTAGTCGAACATATTTCTTCTTCATGAAGTTTTTTCCCTCAACTGTAAATTATAAGCAAAGTTTTTTCAAATTATCTATCTTACAAAAAGCTTTTGCTTATAAGACAAAAGTAAAGCACTTATTTTTGAGGTCAAGGATGCGAGATGTCTCATCAATTTCTAGCGATTATTTTAGCGCTTCATTGAAGGTAATAAGTATTTCTTCAGCACTTTATGATGTCATTGATCGAACTTGATAAGAATGTTCGTAAATACGTAAAAATAAAATCAACGAACAAGTTTTCCAGTTGTTATCAGCATATAGAACTTTCCTCTTTTTTCTCTCATTGCGGAAAATTTTTTCTGTCAGATAAGCCTATCGAATAACGCAACACCATTAGGTTGCCAATTTACGCACTTGTTTTTAAGAGATATCTCTCAACGCTTGTACACTCATTGCGCGACAGTGTCTATGAAGGGTAATAACGATAAAGCGATTCAGCATCCCCACTTTTACGTTTATGAAGAAAAAAACCAGCATTATCATTCTATTTGTTCGCTCCAATGTTGCGATAGCTTTTGAGTAGACCGTTTATAAGAGACATTTTTAGTTCTTTCTCGTACAGTTTTTATTTACACGCCAATCTCGCTTTTGACGTGCAAAAGACATGGTTTTGATTGATTCAATATGGGATAAGTTTGGAATGAGAGAATCCTGCGATATTCGGAGCACTTATTCAACAGTTAAAGAAATCAATTATCATTATAAATAAAAGTATTTTGCAAGTATAATATGAATATGTAAAACAGAGATTTTATCTCATATTACTAATTAATAGGCTACTTTTTTCTTTATACATGTGGTTTTTATTTCAATAGAAGATTATATGAGAGTTTTAAAATACTTTTCTATCTCAATAAAAAATTTAAGCATCTAAAATCAGACAAACCGGAATTCGAATATTTGATCAATAGAGGAAAAAGATAACCGTTTTGATAGATTTTGTTTCGTTTTTATTAAAAAGAAGGTCGTTGTACAAATGAGAAGTGAGAATATTTTTATTCATAAAATATGCGGCAGGTCGCTGATGAAAGAAAAGCTTCACTTTCTTTTTTTGCAAGGGAAGAAGGGGAAAAAATACGTAAAATAACAAAACCTTCATTCAAATTTTTAGCAACCAAAACTGAATTGGCATTTTTTTGAGGCTTTGATTTTTTGAGTTCTATGATTTGTATTGGTTTTCCAATGATAAGATCGAGTGTAGCATCAGGGGCTGTTCGGTCATTAAGGCTATAGAAAATAATTCCGTTGTGTGTATAGGCTGCCAGTGACCAAAATTGTCGTGTTTTTAAAGCTTTTAAATGAACAGGTCCATTTTCAAGATTAAATCTGCAGACTTTAAGAAGAAAGAGTGGATCAGCAGATTGTTGAATAGGATTATCGGGAGGTAAATCAACAAATTGATAAGGGGCTCCAGATTTTTTAAGGCTTGTCCATATATTATTTTGTTCCCAAGTAGGGATCATAAAGAGAACGCAAATATGAACAATAATAGCGCCAATGATTGCAAGAAGTGCGGTATGAATAAATCTAGTCACAATTTATTTGTCCTGATGGGATTTGTTCTATAGAGGGCATTGTAAGCTTTTGTAATGCCGTTGCTGAGATGATTGAGGTATCGTATAAGGTGAGAATAAGCCCGAATTCTTTTTGGCTCACTGTTGCAAGCCAATTTCCGGCTTGCGGTGTGGATGAAATATTGATGCGCAAGGAGCCATCATGTTCATAAGTAATAGCATTTGTGTGGAGTTCAAAAGGTATATCTTTCGATGAAGTATAGGGTTTAAGGGATTGATCAGCTGTATAAAGGGTAAAAAGACGGGTTTCAGGGATGGTGCCTTGGAGCAAATAATGACAGCGAGGGTGGAGTGGACGCCCGTGGTTATCTTGCCAAATCTGGAACCTAATACCTTCAGTGCGTCCGAGTGATACAATGCCTTGTTTGGCAGTGCGGGCACGGGTGTAAGGATCCATATTGGTGGTTCCTACTTGTGGGTAAGCACTCCATTTTCCAATTATAAAGCGTCCAAAATGAGGAAAGGAATTGAGCACATAATCGACACTCAATGTTCCCCATAAAATCGAAAAAGCGAAGATAAAAAAGAAAATGGCAATATTAAAAAGTATCCGTGAATATCTTGAATTCAAAATGTTGAATCTCCCGTTGTTTTCATTTTTAAAAAAATTGCAGATTGTTTTTTAAGATCTTTGTTAATCAATCGCACGATATTCAATGTTTCAGGAGAAAGCGTAGAGGGGATTGGGGGGGGAAATTCAGAATTAGCATGGGAGGAAAGTGTTGGTGGCTGATAAGGAAGGAGGGAATCTTTTACACCGTAGAGCTGTTTGAGCATGATATTTTGGTGTGCAGCGAGCATGATGCGATGCCATATCATGGCAGGAACACCACCCCCAAAAGCACGATTCATTGGTGAAAAGTTATCATTTCCCATCCATACCGCTCCAGTATAATTGCCCGTAAAGCCAACAAACCAAGCATCACGATAGGATTGTGATGTTCCAGTTTTTCCAGCAACAAGTGTCATGGGTAGAGCAGCACGCTTACCGGATCCTCGTGTTGTAACACCGACCATCATTTGGTTCATATAAGCTGCTGATTGTTCACTGAGTACTCGATGCAGCTTATTCCCGTTATGCTCAAAATCCCATAGCACATGACCATCGATTGTTCTTATTTGTATGAACCCATGGCGATTACCAGCTATCCCACCATTCGCAAAGACATTAAAGCCCGTTGCTTGATCCATGGGGGTCATGTTGGAAGTCCCAAGGACCATCGTTTTGTGTGATAAAATATGTGCGTTAATCCCCATATTCTTGATGAGATCTATGATGGGTTTTGTATCGCGGTTAAGATATTGATAGGTGAGATAAACAGGGACTGTATTAATGGAAAAGGCTAAAGCCGTTGCTAAATCAATTTTTCCCAGATAACGACCAGAATTATTTTTGGGTGTCCAACCGCCCCAATTCACAGGGGCATCTAAAACGGTTGTTGAGGGTGATAGACCGTGTTCCAGGGCGGTTGCGTAAACATAAGGTTTGAATGAAGAACCAGTTTGTCGTCCACCTTGGGTCGCTCTGTTAAATTGGCTTTTTTTATAATCCAGTCCTCCAACAATGGCACACACAGCGCCGTTATTGTCAAGTATAACAGTGGCGGCTTGTGTTACGCGATATTGTTGACCATATTGATGCAAATGATATGTAATTGATTCTTCTGCTAATTTTTGAAGTTCTGGATCAAGCGTTGTTTGAATAATTAAACTATGGCTTGGAAGTTGATCACGCATTTTTTTGACTTCTTCGAATGCCCAATCAAGAAAATAATCAGGTTGATTATTTTCTATTTGGGGAAGTGCCCTAGCAGGATGGTGATGCGCGTTGATAATTTGACTTTCCGTCATAAAGCCACCGTTAACAAGATTAGAAAGGACGACATTGGCACGTGTTTGAGCAGCAAAGAGGTGACTATGAGGAGCATATTTTGTTGGAGCCTTAAAGAGTCCGGCTAGCATAGCCGATTCACTTAAAGAGACATGACGTATATTTTTTCCAAAATAAAATTTTGCTGCGGCTACAATACCAAAATTGTTTCCTCCCATATAGGCGCGATCAAGATAAAGTTGCAAAATCTGTTTTTTGCTAAAATTTGCTTCTAACCAAAGAGCAAGATAAGCTTCTTTGATTTTACGTGTTATAGTTCTCTCGTTTGTTAAGAATAGATTTTTAGCCAATTGTTGTGTGAGAGTTGAGCCACCTTGCACCACACCTTTCGCTTGCATATTTTGTGAAATTGCCCGTGTAAGTCCCTGAAAATCAATGCCCCAATGATCGAAAAAACGCCGGTCTTCTGTCGCGAGAACCGCTTTGATAACGGTGTCAGGCATTTCTTCAACAGGGACAGAAATCGCCGGCAGTGCACCACGGTGACCAATGGAATTTCCATAGCGATCTAGAAAAAGAATGGAAAAGTTTTTAGGAGAAGACCAATCTGTTTTGGTTAGTTCAAAAACAGAAATGCCCAAAATAGTAAAAAGAGTAAAGCCTATCAACCCTAATGTGAGTATTTCATCAAAAACTTCAACGATAAAGCGTTTCCATCCTTGAAGATGAAAATTTTGTGAGATGATTTTTGCCTTATTCCAGAAAAAACTGTTTGCAGAACGAATGCGATAAAGCGCTGTATCTAATCGTGCATCTAATTCGATGAGAGAAGGGCTGTGAAATGGCTTATGGTGTTTTCCTTTCTTTTTTTTAAAAAAATCAAACATTTAAAGAGAGCCTATGGTAAAGCAATACAATCAAACAAATCTACAATAATTATATGGAGTAGAAATATTCTTTTGCTATGGTGCTAACAGAGAAAGAATTTATTTTAGAATTATTCATTTTTTGTGAGAGAGTGTATTAAGGATTTATTATTTAATAAATTTTCTTATTATTATTAAAAAGATTTTAGTTTGAATTTTAAAAAATCTGGAGTAATATTAAAGCGTTATTCTGTAAGGTAAAGGATAAATTATTTTCCATTTGTGATTTTTAAATCGACCCCAAAAAAAACATTATTTCTTTTATCCTTCAAAAGGAGGAAGATAGGTTGTTGAGATATCGATGATGAAAAGAGTTTTCTTATTCTTAATGTTAGCCAATTTTTTAGGAGCAGATTCTGTTCTGGCTGCTAATTGTTCTGAGGTGGGTAAAAAGGTTGCTACTCAAGAGAAAGGGGTTCTCGTCCGTTCAAAACTGGTTGTGCACGATGGAAAGGATATGTGTGAAATTGTGGTTGTTGTACCAGCTCGTAATGGTGAGAAGTTGCGCCGTGTGGAGTTTTCTATTCCTGCTGATTAGTTTTTGGCAGATGGTGTTGTGATGCGTATTTTAATCGTTGAAGATGATCGAAATCTTCACCATCAATTAGCAGAAGCTGTAAGACAGGCAGGATATGTTTACGATAGTGCTTTCGATGGTGAAGAGGCTTATTTTTTAGGCAGCACGGAGTCTTATGACGCGGTGATACTTGATATAGGGTTGCCGTATATTGATGGTGTTCGTGTTGTTGAAAAATGGCGTCAAGAAGGGCATACCATGCCTGTTTTAATGCTAACGGCACGAGATCGTTGGTCTGATAAAGTTCTTGGTATTGATGCAGGGGCTGACGATTATGTTGTGAAGCCATTTCATTTGGAGGAAGTGATGGCACGTTTACGGGCATTAATTCGTCGTACGACAGGACATGCAACAAGTGCTTTATGTTGCGGAAATGTTTTACTGGATACGAAGACATCTCGTGTTTTTGTGGATGGTCAATTGATTAAACTAACATCTTATGAATTCAGACTTCTCTCATATCTCATGCATCATTGTGACAGAGTCATTTCAAGAACGGAGCTTACCGAACATCTTTATGATCAGGATTTTGATAAGGATTCGAATACGGTGGAAGTCTTTGTTGGTCGATTACGGAAAAAGCTTGGTGTGGATTTGATCGAGACTATTCGAGGAATGGGGTATCGCGTGAGAACGCTAGGTGATGGATGAATGTTTTCAAAGAGAATAATTGGTTTCAGAGGTTCTTTTTTGTCATTACGCGATCTCTTAGTTTACGTGTTATGATCTTATCAACACTATGGGTTGTTATTTCTCTTTTATCGATTTCTGCAGTGAGTATTTTATTTTATAAGCGTTCAACTGAAGAGAGCCTAGAACGGATCCTTTCTGCTCAACTCTACAGTTTGATTGCAACAGTGACGGTAGCCCCAGAAGGCACTTTGAGAGGAGGGGCTGGGATTGATGATATTCGTTACTCTGATCCAACAACGGGATGGTATTGGGAAGTTGTTGCCATATCCCATAATTTAAAAGGAAGATTGACATCTCCTTCATTGGGAACAGAAGAGATATTTACACCCAGCGATGTCGATATACCTTTTGACAATAAATTCTTTCGCTCTTATCGGATAAAAGGAAACAATGGTCAAAAGCTACAAGTGATTGAGAGTGATGTTGTTCTTGATAATAAAAATCATATTGCACGTTTTCGACTTGTTGGGAATATTGATGAAGCGCATGCTCAAGTAAAGGAATTTAAGCGAACTTTACAAATTTTTCTTTGGAGTTTTGGTATCGGAAGTGTTCTGATTAATATTGCTCTTATTTTCTTTAGTTTTCAACCATTTAAGCTTATTCGATGTGCATTGAATGATATTCGAGAAGGAAGAGTTCACTATGTTAATACCGATTTAGTCAGCGAAGTCATGCCGCTTGTCCAAGAGATGAATGCTCTCATTAAGAATAATCAGCGTATTATGGAGCGATTTCGCACACAGGTTGGTAATCTTGCGCATTCATTGAAGACACCTCTGTCCGTGATTATGAATGAGACAGATAAGATGCGCGGAGAAAAAGCTTGTTTGTTGAGAGAGCAAACGCAAATAATGCAAGCTCAAATCAATCGTTATCTTCAGCGGGCGCGGATTGCAGCACAATGCGATAGCATTATCTATCATACGTCTGTTCGCAGTGTGGTTGATCGTTTAGTGCGGGTTATGAAAAAGCTTAATCCTGAAAAACAAATTGAATTTATGATGGACGTTGATGATATTGTTTTTTCTGGAGAGAAAGAAGATTTAGAAGAAATTATAGGGAATTTGATTGAAAATGCTACTCAGTGGTCTCGCGCAAAGGTGTTGATCTCTTGTTGTTTAGAAGAAAACGTTGAAGAAGAAAAATATTTTAGTCTCCTTGTAGAAGATGATGGTCCTGGTTTAAAAGAAGACGAAATTGATGAAGCGTTAAAAAGAGGGCGCCGGTTTAATGAAAGTAAGCCGGGGACAGGTTTAGGATTAGCAATAGTTTCAGATGTGGTCAATGAATACGGTGGCAGTCTCTTTTTATCGCGTTCTGATTTGGGTGGGTTGTGTACAAAAGTCTTATTACCCAAAATGGGAGAATAACATATTTTCTCCTTAAGCAGGAAACATCTATAAATTTTGTAAAGAAATATCTTAGACAATACAAAGAAGTAGGGACAAAAAAGGAGGGAGGCATTTCAGAAGATCCGTATTTATAATCAAAATAGAAAATAAAATCTTGTTTTTGTTTTCTTGGTAGAGGTGAGCTATATGAAAGAAATGAACAATAGATTTTACGATGTTCTTCATAAAAAGATGAATTTTTATCATTTCACATCACTCTTCTCATGAATAAGGTAAAAGTAAGCGCGTTATCTTCTGTTTGTATTGGAAAAAAATGATATGCTCTTGTTTATTTTTGCAGCATTTTTTCTCACTTTTCTGGCAATTATTCTGTTTTTTTCACTCCGTTTTGACGATGGGGGAGAGAAAAAGTGGCACGTTCAAACCATAAATGGTTATAGAAGTCATATGCATACGGTTAATGTTCATAAGCTTTATAGGCATTATAAAAAAAGAAATATCCTTAAAGCTTTAAGTATTTTGTTTGTTCTTCTTGTGACATGGAGTATCTATGGGCTGACAGGTAATCCAGAAGTGAAAAGTTATTTTTTTAGCGAATTAATGGATAAGGATCCTAAAATTCTAAGTCAACAAGAAAAACTTGTGCGTCTACAAGTGCTTTTTTTCCGCTCTCCTCATGATGGCAAGCTAGCAGATGCGTTAGCGGTAGGGTATCTTGAAGAAAGCTATTTTCAAGAAGCTGTAAATACTTATTTAGATGCCCTTCGTTTGAATGGAGAAACAGCGCCAAGGCTTGTAGGATATGGTTTAGCATTGGTTGGTTATGAAGGGGGAGTGATAACGCAAGAAGCACAAAATGCTTTTCAAAAAGCCGCAGATTTAGCGCCAACAGATTTTTATCCGCGCTTATTGTTGGCCGATGCATTTCATCAAGCCGGAAAAACGGCGCAGGCAGTACAGTTTTTACAAAGCTTTCTTGATACAATGCCTGAAAATTTTGCCGGACGATTACGGGTTGAAAAAATGATAATTCAGTTACTTGGCTCATCAAGTGAATAGACAAAGAAAAATCGTTGTCGCCAATTGAGATAGAGAAATAAAAAGAGAAAAGCTATTTAGAATGATAAGAGCAGTAATCATCTTAGAAATGGAAGGTGTATGTGGAGGGGGCGAAGAACAGAAATGAAAAATGTCAAGAGCGCGGCAGAAGTCGTTATAGATTAAATAAAATTGGTGTAAAAATCAAAAAAAGAAGAAAAGTATTGGTAAACTTATTAGCAAAGGTAAAGTATTGGATAAAAAGTTGCGCCTCTATAGAAGATGTGCAAAACTCTTTAAAAAATAAACTATAGAAATGGGTGTTTGTATAACGTGTTTAAAATTTTTTCGTAGATTATGAACAATTCCTCTTTAGAGAATTCTGCTTCGTTGAAGGTTATTTTAAAGCAGCGAAAAAAAAAGCGCTTACTGATCATCTTATTATGTTGTTTGGTTATGGCAATTGCAGCAAGCCTCGTCGTGTATGCAATGCGTCATGCGGTCAGTTTTTTTAGAATGCCCTCTGAAATTACAAGAGAAGATATTTTAACGGGACGCCCTTTGCGTTTGGGCGGCTTTGTTGAAAAGGGAACCGTTCGATATGTGGGAGAGAGTGGTGTTATTTTTTTTGTAACGGATAACAAAAAACATGAAAAAGTGGTTTTCAATGGTGCCTTACCAGATCTTTTTCGTGAAGGTCAGGGAGTGATTGTAGAAGGGCATTTTGATAAACAGGGTTTTTTTATAGGGACGCGTATTCTCGCAAAACATGATGCAACTTATATGCCTAAAGAAACCGTTGATCGCTTAAAAAAACATTACAGTGTGGAGAAATAATTCGATTGTGCTTGTCGAACTGGGGCATATTTTTTTAGCTGCAGCACTTGCTGTAAGCTTATTAGAAGCTTTCTTACCTGCTTTAGGTTTTTGGAAGAAAGAGCGTTTGTTAATGCAAACAGCTATTCCTTTAACATACATCACTTTTACATTATTGCTCTTATCTTTTTTAGTAATGATTTACGCTCACGCCGTATCTGATTTTTCTGTTTTGAACGTTATTGAGAATTCTCATTCAGAAAAACCGATGCTCTATAAAATCACGGGTATTTGGGGCAACCACGAAGGTTCTATGTTGTTATGGGTTTTATGTCTCACTTTTTTTAGTGCATTGATGGCTTTCTTTAGCCAAGATTTGCCAGAAGATTTTAAGACACTCATTTTAATTTGCCAAAGTTGGATTACAAGCGCTTTTCTTTTATTTATTCTTTTTGTATCGAACCCATTTTTACGTGTGTATCCACCAGCATTACAGGGAAATGATCTCAATCCTCTTTTACAAGATATCGCATTAGCGATTCATCCCCCCCTTCTTTATTTAGGTTATGTTGGTTTTTCACTCTGCTTTTCTTTTGCCATTGCGGCATTGATTATCGGGCATATCGATAAGATTTGGGCACGTTGGGTGCGTCCTTGGCTTTTACTTTCTTGGTGTTTTTTGACATTGGGGATTATGGTTGGCTCCTATTGGGCTTATTATGAGCTAGGGTGGGGAGGGTATTGGTTTTGGGATCCTGTTGAAAATGTTTCGTTTATGCCTTGGCTTTCAGGAACGGCTCTTTTACATTCTGCTCTTGTTCTCGAAAAACGAGGAATATTGAAAAGTTGGACTTTGTTTTTAGCATTGCTCACTTTTTCTTTTTCTCTGATGGGAACGTTTCTTGTTCGTTCGGGACTTTTGGTTTCTGTTCATAGTTTTGCTGTTGATCCAGCACGGGGGCAAGCAATTCTTGCAATTTTATTTTTCTTCACGGGAGCGGCTTTTCTTCTTTTTGCTTTGCGCATCCCTCTTTTAAGAACAGAAAGCTTTTTTCAACCAATTTCGCGTGAAGGGTTTATTGTTTTAAATAACTTATTACTAACAACAACAACAGCAACAGTATTGATTGGTACGCTCTATCCTTATTTTATTGAGATGTTAACAGGGCAAAAAATTTCTGTAGGGGCTGCTTTTTTTAATCTTACCTGTGGACCGCTCATGCTTTTGCTGTTGTTTCTTGTTCCGTTTGGGCCAATGATGGCATGGAAACGCGGTGATTTTTTCGCAGTTTTTGAACGGTTGTGGTTTGTTTTTGTCTTAGTTGCTACTGTCTGTTTTATATTATTTTATGCGACATCTTTGCGTGATATTCTCGCAGTTTTAGGCATTGGGCTCTCAGCATTTGTTTTTTTAGGCAGTTTAGCGGATCTGTGGGGAAAGAGTGGTTATGGCAAGAAAGCTTTTTCAGTACGTGTTAAGAGATTTCTTGGATTGCCATGGTCTGTTTTTGGTGCAGCAATGGCACATATGGGATTGGGCGTTACATTATTTGGTATTGTTTGTGTGGCAAGTTTCGGGCAAGAACGTATTTTAACCATGAACATAGGAGAGTGGGTGACGATAGCAGATAAAACGCTTCATTTTGATACCGTGCATAATCGTTTTGGTTCGAATTATTCGGCAATGGAGTTTCGTTTTAAAATATATGAAAATAAAAAAATCGTGGGTCATGTAACAGCTTCAAAGAGATTTTATGCAAGCCAAAATACATCAACAACAGAAGTTGGTCTTCAAAATCATGGTTTATCGCAGCTCTATATTGTGCCGGGACATTTCGATAATCGGGGGCTTGTTGTGCATATATGGTGGAAGCCTTATATCATATGCATTTGGTTAGGGGCATTCATGATGGCTATGGGAGGATGTTTTTCTCTTCTGGGGTATTGGTTTCGCACTGGAGTGTACAAGAGGGGGCTGTTTGCTTTAAATTTTTGGAGAAGATATTGAGATGAAAAAAAATCTTTGGATTTTATTTTTTTTAATCGCAACGTTTCCTTTTCGATTAGCGATAGCAGTAGAGCCGGATGAGATTTTAAAGGATACAGTTCTTGAAAGACGCGCGCGCGATATTTCATCGCATTTACGTTGTCCGGTTTGTCAAAATCAATCAATTGATGATTCAGATGCTTCTCTGGCACGTGATTTAAGGCTTTTAATTCGAGAAAAACTAAAAATGGGTTATAGCAATCAGCAAGTGATTGACTTTCTTGTTGAACGATATGGTGAAGTTGTTCTCCTAAAACCACCATTAAATAAAACAACATGGTTTTTATGGTTTTCGCCTTTGATTATTATCATTATTGGCGCAAGCGTCATATTTTTACAGTTAAAACGGTATAAGTATGAGAAATAATAATTTATGTGGATGAAAAAGAACAGTCAAAGATACCATTGCATTAAAAAAATGTTACATAAAAGAAAAGTTCAGATCATTTGCAATAAACATTGAACTTTATTGTCATTATATGGAGGATACTGAAACCTTACAAAACTTTAACAATTTAGACAGAAAACGGTAAGGTCTGGTATTTTATAAGGGATCAGATTGGGATAGAAAGTATGATTGAATAGGAGCATGGAATAAATGTTAAAAAAAACTTTCTTTAAAACATTTGTCGCAGTAAGTTTTTCGGCCGTATTAGAGAGTGCACTGTTTTTTAGTGGGTGCGCATCAAGCTTATGGATGACAAAGGCTCATGCGAGTTCTGTGTTTACTTCGTTAGTGCAACAACAAGGGTTTGCTGATATCGTTGCTCAAGTAAAACCAGCGGTTGTTGCGGTGCAAGTAAAGAGCAATAAAAAGAAAGAAGATTGGTTCTTTAGCAACTTTTTTAGTGGTCCAGGGATTGACCAATTACCCGATCAACATCCTTTGAAAAGGCTTTTTAAAGAGTTTTATGATTTTGATAAGCCTAAAAATAAATTTCCCAATCATTCACAAAGACTCCGTCCTGTTGCTTTTGGATCGGGTTTTTTTATTTCATCTGATGGTTATATTGTGACCAATGATCATGTAATTTCTGACGGGACAAGTTATACTGTTGTTCTTGATGATGGTACAGAATTGAATGCAAAGCTCATTGGGAAAGATCCTAAAACCGACCTTGCTGTATTAAAGGTGAATGATACAAGAAAATTTTCCTATGTTGATTTTGGGGATGATTCAAAGCTTCGTGTTGGAGATTGGGTTGTTGCTATTGGTAATCCATTTGGTCTTGGTGGAACTGTGACAGCAGGTATTGTTTCGGCACGTGGGCGTGATATTGGTACGGGTGTTTATGATGATTTTATTCAGATTGATGCTGCTGTTAATAGAGGAAATTCTGGAGGTCCAACTTTTGATTTGAATGGCAAGGTTGTTGGCGTTAATACGGCGATTTTTTCTCCTTCAGGAGGCAATGTTGGGATCGCTTTTGCTATTCCGGCAGGGACAGCGAAACAGGTTGTGCAACAACTTATCGAAAAAGGTTCAGTTCAACGTGGTTGGCTTGGGGTTATGATTCAGCCAGTAACGAAAGAAATTTCTGATTCGATAGGTTTGAAAGACGCGAAAGGTGCTTTGGTTACGGATCCATTAAAAGGACCAGCAGCAAAGGCTGGTATCAAGGCAGGTGATGTCATTATTTCAGTAAATGATGAGAAAGTTAATGATTCTCGTGACTTGGCAAAGCGTATTGCAAATATGAGTCCGGAAGACACCGTGACTTTAGGGATTTTGAGATCCGGTAAGGAGGAAAAGATCAAAGTTAAACTTGCTGCAATGCCTGAAGATGAAGGGAAGAAAGAAAATTCAAAATATTTAAATGAACGTGGTGATTCAGATGAAACATTGGAAGATTATGGGTTAATTGTTTCTCCTTCTGACGATGGCTTAGGATTGGTTGTAACAGATGTGGATTCGGATTCAGATGCTGCAGATAAGGGAATCCGCCCAGGTGATGTCATTGTAACAGTGAATAATAAATCTGTTAAAAAAACCTCTGATATTACTGATGCAATCAAAAATGCCCAAAAACTAGGGCGAAAAGCGATACTTCTACAGATCCGAACAAATGATCAAAATCGTTTTGTCGCTCTTCCAATTTTCAAAAAATAGCACTTTATGATGAGTGGGACAGAGATTTTTTAGATTTCTGTCCTACAAGTAATTTTATAAAAATAACGGAGATGCGTTTTATGAAAATACTCGTTATCGAAGATGATCGTGAGACAGGACGTTATCTCGAAAAAGCTTTTTTGGAGGTAGGGCATTCCATTGATGTTGCCTATGATGGTGATACGGGATACGCTTTAGCGACCACGGAAAATTATGATGTTATGGTTGTTGATCGAATGCTTTTGCATCGTGATGGCCTTTCTATTATTACTGAATTGCGGGCTAAAGGCAATGAAACACCGGTTCTCATCCTTTCAGCTTTAGGGCAAGTAAATGACCGTGTGACGGGTTTGCGTGCAGGGGCGGATGATTATTTGACAAAGCCTTATGCTTTTTCTGAACTTCTTGCGCGTGTTGAAGTTTTGCAACGGCGGAAGAATCCTAAAGAAGCAGAAACTGTTTATTGCGTAAGCAATCTTGAGCTTGATCGGTTAGCTCATACGGTAAAACGGGGTGATAGAAACATTCTATTGCAACCACGTGAGTTTCGTTTACTTGAATATTTGATGCGCTATGCGGGGCAGGTTGTTACACGCACTATGCTTTTGGAAAATGTTTGGGATTATCATTTTGATCCACAAACAAATGTCATTGATGTCCATATTTCTCGTTTGAGAGCCAAAATTGAAAAAGATTTTGATGTTCCGCTTCTTCATACTGTGCGAGGCGCTGGATATATGCTGAAAGCACCAGATAACAAAGCATGAATCGTTTGATTAATATAATGCGCACGACAGCGCTAAGGCTTTCAGCGCTTTACATTTTATTGTTTGGATTGGTGGCAACAAGTCTTTCTATTTATATGACGGCATTTTCTGCTTCGTTGTTAACAGAGCAAACTGAACAAGCTTTACATGAAGAATTAAAGTATATTGAAAATGCTTATAATTATGGAGGGCTTCCTTTATTAATACGCACGATAGATTATCGTTCAAGACAACCAGGGGCATTTCTTTATCTTGTCACGGATCCTATGGGGCGTATTTTAGCAGGCAATGTAGCACGTATTGAATTAGGTCTTTTAAATCAGAGTGGTTTTATTTCGACCTCCTTTTTGTATTCACGTTTTGGAGAACATGGCAAAACAAGTGAACATCGCGCTTTGGCGGTTGTTTTTGATTTGCCTAATGCTATGAAGATTCTTATAGGACGCGATTTAGATGAGCCAGAACGTTTTGCCGCGGTTATTCGTAAAGCTGTGATCATTGCACTTGCTGCAATGGTGGGAGGCGCTTTACTCATATGGTTTTTTGTTGGCAGGAGAGCTTTACAAAGGATTGATCAGGTCACGGCAGCGTCACGGCGCTTGATGGATGGTGATTTCAGTGGGCGTTTACCGGTTTCTGGGGTAGGAGATGAGTTTGATCGATTGTCAACGAATCTTAATGTTATGTTAGATCGCATTGAAGAGTTAAATGTTGGTTTGCGTCAAGTATCAGATAATATTGCTCATGATCTGAAAACACCGTTAACGCGTCTTAGAAATCGTTCTGAAGAGGCGCTTTCGGCAAATAAGACAAAGCTTGAATATCGTCAGGTTCTTGAGAGTGTTATTGCTGAATCAGATCAACTTATTCGTACATTTAATGCGATTTTAATGATTTCACGCATCGAAGCGAGCAGTGCAATTGAGCATCTTGAGATGATGAATATGAAACTGATCCTTGAAGATGCTGTTGAGCTTTACGAACCTTTTGCTGAAGAGTCAGGTGTTTTACTTCAGTTAGGAGATATATTTGATAAAGAGCTTAAATTGAATCGTGAGCTTATTGCGCAGACAATTTTTAATCTTATCGATAATGCAATTAAATATGCATCTAAAGATAGGGAAAAAGCGAAGGTTTGCTTATCAATGGAATATCGTGATGAACATTTATTAGTTGTTGTAAGCGATAATGGTCCAGGAATAGCAGAGGATAAACGTGAAAAAGTCACAGAACGATTTGTTCGTCTTGAAGAAAGCCGTACACAACCTGGCTTTGGGATTGGTTTAAGTATAGCAAAAGCAGTTATGAAGCTGCACGGGGGTGAATTGTTATTTGAAAATGCAAATCCAGGGCTTAGGGTTGTTTTGTTATTTCCTTAAAAATATTTTCTTCATTTTTTTCTTTTCATACGGAACGACTGTTTTAAAAGTATAATGCAATGGATAAGGAAGGCAAAATGCTTTTCAAGGGAGATGAGATGAAACAAGCTTTTTTAAAAACACAGCTTCTCCCTTTATGCCCTCTCAATGAGAGTGGTTCCCAGTGGTTAAAAGACATGGAAGAACAAGCAAGGAAAGAAGGTTTAGAACCGCTTGTTTCCATTATTTCAGAAAATGGAATGCAGATTGATTTTATCCGTGCGGTTATGACCTTATCTCCTTTTTTGCGTGAGGTTTTAATTGCTAATCCATCGTATCTTAGTCCTTTATTGCATGTTGATATAGAAACAAGGCTGAGCAAAATTATCGATGATATTACGGTTATCGATAAGGATGAATCTACAAATGAAACTTCATTGATGGCTGCTTTAAGGTGTAAAAAGCGAGAAGCGCACGTTCTCATTGCTTTAGCTGATTTGAGTGGTGTCTTTACTTATGAAGTTTCATGTGCTTGGTTGACGCGTTTGGGTGAAGCTGCATTAGGTGTAGCATTGCGTTTTCTCTTAAGAGAAGCCCATGATCATGGTAAGATCAATTTGCTGAACCATGAGAATCCGGAAAAAGACTGTGGTTTAATCATTTTAGGGATGGGAAAATTAGGAGCAGGAGAACTTAATTATTCTTCTGATATTGATCTTATTGTTTTCATTGATGAAACGTCCCCTCATATTGGTAATCTTTCTGAAAGTGTCGACGTATTTTCTAAAATGGTACGTCGATTAATCCGTATCATTCAAGAGCGCACTGCGGAAGGATATGTTTTTCGTCTTGATTTTCGTCTTCGTCCAGATCCAGGATCAACACCTTTGGCTTTACCAGTAAGGACTGCCTTGCGTTATTACGAAGGGCGTGGACAAAATTGGGAACGAGCGGCTATGATTAAAGCACGTCCAGTTGCTGGCGATAAAAAAGCAGGCTTTCACTTTCTGAAAGAGCTTTTTCCTTATGTGTGGCGAAAATATTTAGATTATGCTGCGATTGCTGATATTCATTCGATCAAACGTCAAATTCATGCGTATAAAAATTATGGTCAAATTGCGGCTTATGGCCATAATATAAAGTTAGGTCGTGGTGGTATTCGTGAAATTGAGTTTTTTGTCCAGACACAACAACTTATTGCTGGTGGACGTTTTCCTCAATTACGTGGACGTCAGACAGTTGCAATGTTAGCAGAACTTCATACGCTTGGTTGGATTAGTGAGGAAACAAGAGATAATCTTATAAAAAGTTATGCTTTTCTAAGAAATGTGGAACATCGTATTCAGATGCTTGCGGATGAACAAACGCATCTTCTTCCAAGTGATATTTCTCAATTTACGAGTATTGCTTATTTAATGGGTTATCACGACAGGAGCAGTTTTATCCGTGATTTATTAAAAACACTTCAGGTTGTTGAAAAACACTATGCAGCACTGTTTGAGAATGAACAGGAGCTTGGTTTAGAAATTGGTAATTTAGTTTTTACAGGAGAAGAAGATGATCCGGAGACATTAATAACATTAAGCCATTTAGGTTTTGAAAGAGCGAGTGATATTTGTCGGATTATGCGTACCCTCCATTGTGGTCGTTATAAAGCAACGCAATCCGCTGAAGCGCGTGAGAGATTAACAGAATTAACACCAGCTCTTTTGAAAGCTTTTGGCGCAACAAAACGAGCCGATGAGGCGATGTTGCGCTTTGATCGTTTTTTACAGGGCTTACCCTCAGGAATTCAGCTTTTTAGTCTTTTGCAGTCTAATCCCTCTCTTTTAGATATGCTTGTCCTTATTATGGGGGCTGCACCACGTCTTGCGGAAATTATTACACGCAGATCTCACGTTTTTGATGGAATGTTAGATCCAAATATTCTTTCAGAATTACCGACAAAAACTTATTTAGAAAAACGGCTTGAATATTTCCTTGAAGATGTTCTTTCCTATGAGGAAATTCTCGATCATTTAAGGATTTTTGCAGATGAACAACGTTTTTTGATTGGTATTCGAATTTTGAATGGTACAATTACAGGAGAAAGAGCAGGTTTTGCTTTTACTGCGCTTGCTGATCTTATGATTACAAAAACATTTTCTGCTGTTCAAGAGGAGTTTTCTCGTCTTCATGGCCGTATTAAAGGGGGACGTGTTGGCATATTGGGAATGGGGAAACTTGGAAGTCATGAATTAACAGCGGGTTCGGATGTTGATATCATTTTGCTTTATGAACACGATGATGATGCAGAAATATCTGATGGAGAAAAGCCTCTTTACATCTCTCAATATTATACGCGTTTAGCACAGCGCCTCGTTTCTTCTTTATCTACACTTACAAGCCAAGGTGTTCTTTATGCTGTTGATTTAAGGTTACGGCCCTTAGGTAATAAAGGACCTATTGCTGTTTCTTTTCCATTTTTTAAAAAATATTATCGTCAAGAAGCATGGGTATGGGAATATCTCGCTTTAACAAGAGCTCGAGGCATTACAGGAGATCCTGATTTTTTACAAAAGTTAGAAAATGAAGTGTGTACAATTATTGCTGTTTCTCGTAATAAGAACCAAGTCGCAAAAGAAGTGTGTGAAATGCGCTCTTTGATTGCAAAAGAAAAGCCGCCAAAAAATCAATGGGATTTTAAAACGATGTCTGGTGGCATTATGGACTTGGAGTTTATCGCTCAATTTGCTCTTATTACGCATGTCATTGAGTTTAAAATTGGTGCGACGACAGCGGATATTTTAGACCATTTACCAAATGGTTTTCTTAATCAATCATGTATTGCTGATTTACGTTATGCCTATGGTCTTTATACAAATTTGAGTCAAATTATACGACTTTGCTTAAATGATCCTCTTGATCCCAATGATATGCCACCTGGATTAAGTGACCTTTTGTTAAATAGTGTTGGTGAACCTGATTTACTTCGTGTTGAAAAATTAATTGCAGAAACTGGGCAATTGGTCTGTTCAGTTTTTACAAAAATTATGAAATATTAAAAATATATTTTATAATAATTTTATGAAATTATTTTTAGATAAAACATAAACAGATATTATAAAATAATAAACACTATTCATTCCATTTTTATATCTTAATTTTGATATTTCATTATATGCTTGAGAGCTTTAGAGAGTAAAAATTTTTCTCTAATTGGTTTTTCAAGCGTGATGAAAGATTTTTTTGTTCAATGAGCTTATTCTAGGCATTATTCTTTATAAAAAAGCAATGTAGTGACGACCTTTTAGTGAGTGATTATAACCTTAGTTCATGGAGATGATAGAAGCATATGGCTCATTTATAAAGCAGCAGTCTCTTAGATACACTGATGAATTGAGAAATCTTCAACATAAGAATATGGACAAGAGTGTTTTTTATCACCCAGTTTTAGATAACCTCTTATAGAGGGAGTGGTTATATATGACTTCTTATAACACTCATATTACGAAGATATTTAAGTAAATAAGACAAAGATTTTTATTGATTATCGCTCTCATTTTTTCAAAAAATTGATATTATAATTATTTATACAATGCTCGATAATAATGAAAAATATGAAGATATAAAAGATATTATAGAGTAATAATTAATGGAAATGTAAAGCATATTTAAAATTTTTTATAATATATTTATTAAAAAAATACTTTTATTGTTTAAAGTATAAAATTTAATTTTTTATAAGTGTGTCATTTTTGCTATAGATTTTTTTCAAAAAGTGTGAAACGATTTACTATTATTTATGTATCACATTAGCTTTTAGGGGAGCAATTATGATTACAAAGTATTTAATCTCAACATCTATCTTTTCTTTAATTTCAATTTCTGTATTACAGGCAGCAGATATCGTTGTTTCTGAGCAGCCTGTTCCTGTTATTACAGTGCCTTCTTTTTCTTGGACAGGATTTTATCTTGGAGGGCAGATTGGTAACTTTTCAGGTAAAACAACTGCAAATTATTTAACAAAAGAGACAGGGATATGGAATCCAGTTGAAAAAGAGTATTTACCTAAACTTTCTGGTTTTATGGGGGGCGTTTATGCCGGTTCGAATATTGATATCGATAATGGTTTTATTATAGGTATTGATACAGATGTTATGTGGTCTAATAAAAAGAGTACGAAGGATATCCTTCTACCGAAGAAAGATGAAACTGGAGAAAAAAAATCTTTAGAAAAAACAAGTCACACAAGAGATTCTCATGAAGATGCTTCAACAACGCTTGTTGAAGGTGTAAGTCATACTTTAAAACAAAAATGGTCTGGTGCTACGCGGGTGAAAGTTGGTTTTGCATTTGAACGTATGATGCCTTATGTTTCGGGAGGGATTGCTTATACGCAGCTTCAGAATATTTTGTCGGCAGTCGTTGATAGCGCAACGGTAGCTGATAGCGAAAGTAGAGCAATTGATTCTTCCGATTGGTTGCATGATGAAAAAAAGACCATGATTGGTTATACCCTTGGAGGGGGTGTTGATTTTGCAATGACTGATAATGTTATTGTACGTGCGGAATATCGTTACTCGGATTTTGGTAAGAAGAAGTTCGTACAGGATAAAGTTGAAATGAGCTACAAGACAAACGATTTTCGTGTGGGTGTAGCTTATAAATTTTAATTTTTTGCAGAATTAAACAATTTAAAAGCCTCATTTTCAAATGAGGCTTTTATTTTTCAAATAAATACTGGAAAATATTCCTTCACTCAGATTGGGTGCTATTTTATCCGAATAATATCTTGATTTATAAAGATAATTCGCTATTTCATGCAGAATGAGAATTACGAATATCATAAGATTCCCTCATTTTGAACCTATTTATTGTATGTTGGAACAATCGAAATCATGTCTTTTGTACGTCAAAAGTTGAGAGAGTTGTGAGGATAAAAAATATTAAAGAAAGAAAAAAATGCCTCTTATGAATCGTCTCAATGGTTGTGCTACATTAGGGATTGGCAAAGTGTGAGATGGTACGACTTTTTTTTCATAAACATAAAGATGGTGCAGCTCAAAGGGCTTATCCTTATACCACTCACGGGCACCGTCACGAAATAGGTTTGGGGGCTTTAAAAGAGATCTCCTTAAAATAAACGCACGAATTGGAAACACAATGGCGTTTTGTTTTTATTGGAAAGATCTCTCGTACAATCAACTTTTCGTTGTTTTACATTATCATAAAATATTTTATTTAATAATAAAAAAAATCGCATGAAACGACATCCGTAAGATAACTCAATAATAATAAAAATTCATAGCATAATTTTTCATTATTACTGGATATTTTATGCTTTATTATAGATAATAATACAGAGTAATACAATAATTATAAAGAGTATTATGAAGTAATTTATAATAAAAAAGAGATAGAAAATTAAGAGTTTATCAAGACATAAAAAATGTTATTACCTATGCCTATTATTGAAATATAATCGAACATTTTTTATAAATTTTTTAAATATACGATAATAACTGTAGCGTATAAGAGTAGGGGATAATTTCAAATCTATTTACCATAAATCAACCAACATCGTTTGATTATGAATCGCAAGGGGAGTGGATTATTGAAATGATATGTTTTCGGTGTTATTGGACTTTTTATCGTCATTGATATTTAGCTATAGAAGCTAAATGAGATTATCTGTTATCCTAAAAAATATTATGACTGTAGATATTGAGTATTTTTTTTATGAGATGCTTTTGGAGGAGTATGCGAGGAAGTACAAAGCAAGGTTTATAAAACTTTGTGAGATAAATCACATGCGCAATTGGCAGGTGAATGCACCCGTACGAAAAAATCCAGATTTTTATAGTTCAGATATGGTAGAATTTTTGTTCTTGAGAATAGGAAGGAAGTCAACCAATGAATTTGTAAAGTCAGTCACATAAGTGAGGTTCCCAATGGAGCTCTCTGAGAGAAATTGATCTATCGACAAAGAAGGGAGAATTTTGTTCAGAGAAGAAGGGCAATAAAATTATGATTTATAAAGGAATATGAAGTGAAAATATTTTCACTTTAGATTGTTTGGATAATGTTGGATATGCTTAAGAGTATTTAAAGATTAATTGTTTCAGTACAGGCTATCTCGTTTTGGGGGGTGATAATGCTATAACGTTGCAACTGACAATGCCATTGATTTCGTAAGTGTTCAATGGAAAATAAATTAAAGCCTGCGGGTGGTTTTTTATCACCAAAAGCTTGTGATGCAGAAGGAACACCAACAATAGGGATTTTTTTAGTTGGTCCTTCAGTGTATTTTAAAGTGGGTAAATGAGTATGTCCGTGAAGAATAAGTTCGCAACCGTGATGTTTAATAACGTTTAGAAAACGTTTTGTATCCCGTAATTTTTTATGCCAGGACGTTGCTTTGGGAAAAGGGGGATGGTGGATCATGACGACACGAAAAAGGTTGCGCTGCGCTGCTTCATTTAAAAGGTGCGGTAACATTTGCGCTTGCATTTTACCAAAATAACCAGAAGCGTGAAAAGGGGGGGTCGCAATGGCGGAAGAAGCAGCTATGATGGCGACATCTTTGCGAATGCGCATATAAGGAAAAGGAAAGACGCTTTTTTGAGGCACGTCACCTGTAATCCAAGGTTTAAAGAGAGTACATGCTTTTTGAAGGGCTCCACGGACATAGGCATCGTGATTTCCAAATGTCAAAGAAATATCTTGAGGTTGTCCCAAGTTAAGGAGCCAACGATGAGCTTGTTCAAATTCCTTATCGAGAGCAAGGTTCACAAGATCACCAGAGATCACAAGATGATCAGGCTTTTTTTGGTTCAAGGCATCTATTAAAGTTTCGAGGACATTTATGGTGATTTGATTCTTACGTTTTTTTTGCCAATTCAAATAACCGGTAAGACGCTTTCCAGAAAGTTCAAAAAGGGAAGGTTTTGGAAGAGGGGAAAGATGTACATCCGATATATGGGCAAGATAAAACATAAAATCTCATAGAGTATTAAAAATGATTTAAAGAATAAGCATAAGATAAGTTTATGCTGAAAGGCAAGGAGGATTGTAAAATGAAAAATAGCCTATTGAAAATACGATGAAATATTGGAGAGAATTGATGTTGTATTATATTTTTTATGAAAAAGAATAGGGCAATACAACAGATCATTCCTAGCAACCGATATGTCTTTTGTATGATAGGATAAATTTTAAAAGAATAGTCATAAAATTTTAAGATTTTTAAACGGCTTTTATACGACCAAATATTATCATAAAAAAATCTAATCACTCAGTGAAAATGCAAAAGAATGTATTGTATTTATCAGGATTTTTTATGGCTTTACGCTGCCATATATCACTTTTAATGGGAGATGTTTTTACACAAAACAGAACGCTTTAAGAGGAATATCCCCCAATAAAATATCATTATGTTGTACATTCACATATTTTTTGGAAAAATATTTTCTAGAGCGCTTGATTTCATTTCACGAAAATTTTCAATTCTATGAAAAGTCTCGTTTATAAGATTTATTATGCACTACTATCTTTACACTTATACAGGTTGCTAACCAAAAGCATCATACTACTTCATCCCAACTTTATAAAAATCCTTACTTTAATAGGATTCATAAGAAACATTTTTTTCTCCTTTTCAATAGTCTTTATTCATACAATTCTCTTCTAATGATGTGCAAGAGAACAATTTTCATTGATTTAATATGGAAAGGATTACAAATAAGGAAAACCCTACAGAGAAGAATAGCGCAATATGAATAAATGATAAATTATTTTATTATAAATCAATACCTTATCTAAATATAAAAAACAAGTAAATACATAAAAAGATAAGCTGAATTTTAAAACTATTTTACGAAATCTTAAGATTTTTTAACGGCTTTCACGATACCACATGCTGCTCAACAGTAAAAGGCAAACAAGCAGTGCCAAAAAACCAGAAAATACCGAAAAATAAAAGGTATTGATTAAACGAGTTTCTGTCGCTTCTTTCAAAATAATTGAATGTGCTGGGGAAGATGATAGGCTTATTTTTGATTGAATCAGCTGGAAAGGAGGAAGATGAATGTTTTCTTTTCCATCAGGGTGTAAACGTCCAATGTAGCCACCAGTGTGCTTAATAATAGGGGCTAATTTTTCTTGTGTTGAAATTAAGTCAAACAATTCAAGATTATCGAGCATCCCTACAGAAGACAGTATTGTTAGATCGCCATTTTTGATGGTAAAAATCCCTGTCTCATCAGTGGCGGCAGTTGCGGTGAAGAGGCCTTCTTGCGCTTTAGTAAGGATGATCTGTTGTTTTTTCCCAGAAGGAAAAGTTATTTCAGCGGGTTCTGGATGGTCTTTCAGAGTTTGGCGGCGAATTGTTAAATGATGATGGCTGCTGGTCGCGCTTAATTTTTCTTCCTCAAGTTCTGGTTCTTTCATGAGCCAATGGGCAATTCTACGATAAAGAGCTGCATAAGGACCACCACCTTCAAAACCTCGTGCCCAAAGCCAACTTTCATCGGAAAGCAACATACCTACACGCCCTTTATCAACATGGGAAAGAAGTAAAAGTGGTTGTTCATCGGCTCCTTTCATGAGAGCAATGCCGTTGTTACTATTTTGAATAGCAATTTGTCGCAGCCATCGCCCCCATTGAGAAGCCTGAAGGTTAAGCGTTGCAAGATCCCTCGTAACAGGATGACGCTCACCCTCTCTGGTTAATGTGGGACGAAAAGGCTTTTCAATAATATCTCCATTAGGCAATGCCGGTAGAATGCTTATTAAAGGTGTTTTTGCAAGTGAGTTTTTTTGGGTAAATTCAGGTCCTGTTACCATCAGCAATGCGCCACCCTTTTGTACATATTGGGCAATATAATCATAATAGATTAAAGGCAGAACAGCAGAGTGCTGGTAACCATCAAGGATGATGAGATCAAAGTTATTAATCTCTTCAACAAAGAGTTTTCTTGTGGGAAAAACCACCAAGGATAATTGGCTTAAAGGCGTATTATCTGCTTTGGTGGGGGGACGCAAAATCGTAAAGTGAACAAGATCAATATTGGAGTCGCCTTTTAAAAGGTCTCGCCATGTCCGTTCTCCATTATAAGGGGCCCCTGAAATAAGAAGAACGCGTAAATTTTCTCTAATGCCTTCAATGGTTGTTATGGCGCGGTTGTTTTCAAAGCTTAGTTCAGCTTTGTAAGATTCAGTTGTCGCTTGGATAATATTTTTTTCAGCGTGAGTAAGGGTAATTTCAGTTTGAAAAATAATACCAGGAGTCACAGAATAATGGCCAACTTCTTGCCCATTAACACTAAGTGTAATATTGGCTTTCTGGGGTATTGTTTCTTGAGGGGCTCCTTGATCCTCTACCAAAATGGAGAGCTTTTGTGGTTTATTGACAAGGGCAAAGCGTGGAGGAGAAATAAACTTGATTTGACGATCAAATTCATCCGAACGCCCTGTGATCAAAGCATTAAGAGGTGCATCATGATGAAGATTTGATAGGTCAGGAATGTCATGCACTTGTCCATCAGTGATAAAAATAGTTCCGGCATAACGAGAGGGCGGTACATCAGAAAGTGCTTGTGTTAAAGCATTAAACAACTTCGTTGAGGGAGCATATCGGTTATCAGTAAGTTTTCCAGCTTCAATAAAACGTGGTTCAAATTGTGGATAATGTGCCAATGTTTCGATTAATTGCGCGCGCGCTTCATCACTGTCCTTTATTCGTGCTCCAAAAGTTTGGCTTTTGCTGCGATCAATAACAATACCTACTGTGCTTTTCAGGGGTTCGCGCTGTTCTTTGATAATCATTGGATTGAGCAAAGCAAGAATGAGAGTGCTCAATGTCATCAGACGAAATAAAGATCCTTGACGTCGTGTAACGAGACCAACAACGACAAAAAGAATGGATATTCCGCTTAACAGCAGAATCCAAAAGAGCGGTAAAAAAGGCTGAAAAGTGAACAGTGGTATCATTGCCTTCTTTCTCTTTTAAAGCGTTCTAAGAGCGCTGGAACATGAACTTGGTCTGCTTTATAGTTTCCAGTAAGCACATAAAGGACAATATTGAGTCCTGCACGAAATGCCCATAGACGTTGCATCGGATCATTGGGAACAAGGGGATATTTCCATGTCCCTTTTTCATCGAGTGCCCAAGCACCGGCAAAGTTATTTGCGGTGATAAGCAGGGAACTTACATTATCGCCGCTGGCAAGGGAATTTTTATTTTTTTTGTTCGTTGATGAGGATTCAATCCATAAAGGTGAACCACGATAGAGACCAGGAAAATCTGGCATAATATAAAAAGAACGAGCAACAACGTGATCTGTTGATGCGGGCTCAATAGAGGGAATGTTCAATCCTTTTAAGATGGTTCGTAATCTTTGTGTTTCTGGAGTAGCATCTCCTTCAAGATTAAGATTGCTCTTTATCTGATCGCGCGTGTCAAATAAAATAGTTCCCCCATGCTTCATAAAATTATTTATTTTTTCAAGATTTTTTGGAGTTAGTATAGGCCCCTTAACATCAATGGGCCAGTAAATAAGAGGATAAAAGGAGAGTTCATCTTTATCGAGATCAAGTGCTGTAACAGAGCCGGGGGTAAGCATTGTGCGTTCTGCAATAAATTGGCTTAAGGCTTCTAGACCACTTTTACTTGTTGTATCAATTTCATGATTGTTGGTTATAACGTAGGCAAGATGCGTTGCACCAGCAGCTTCTATACTATCATGATAATTTTCTGTCGTTTGTGCATGAAGCCTTGGGTCATATGAAAACAGGGCAATCAAAATGATGAGAGGGAGGAGAAATATATTACGCCGTTTATTAAAAGAAAAAATACCTCCCATCCATAAAATGAGAAAATTATCAAAAGCGAACAATAAGAGGGCTAATCCTAAAAGAGGACCAATAAGATTTTTTTCTTTTGTATTATAAGATAAAGGGCTCTTGTTAAGAGAAGTTGGCAATGATGATTGTTTCATCAAGTGCGATGAATCCGTTAAGAGATTGAGTGCATAAAAATCGTTTTTAACCCCATAAAGTCCTGGAGGCGTATGATAGGAAGGATGGGGTGGATTTTGAGCGTCAAAGACCAGTCGAACAACATCAGAGGGTGGTACTTGTAATTGTCCATCAGCGGCTATAGTTCGCCAAGGATTTTGGACCATTGTTCTTTTTTCTCTGTGTGTTAGGTTTGTGTTTTCGTAAGACCCTAATGTGATTAGTTTTTGCAACATTTGTGCAAAAAAGCCAGAAAGAGGAAGATTAGACCACGTAGGGTCAGGGGCAATATGAATGAGAACGAGAGTTCCTTTACTACGTTTTGCTGCGGTAATAAGAGGGGTTCCATCCGAAAGGCTAAGCCATGTTTTTTCAAAAAGATCTGGGATTGGTTCTGCCAAGATTTGGCGCGAGATAGTGACATCTTCTGGAAAAGGAAGATCAAAGAAAAAGCTATTTTTTGCAAAAGGGGCAAGCTTTTGTGGTTTCGTCCAAGACATAATACTTCCAAGAGAACGTTGCCCTTGACGTAGCGGTACCGGAAGAAGACTATCGTAATGTTCTGCACTACTGAGTTTTTCTCCTGCAAAGCGGATGAGTGTTCCCCCTTTATTCACAAAATCAGAAAGCTTTTTTTCTGCTTTTTCAGGGATATTAACCATGTCGCCCATAATGAAAACAGATGGATTTTGTTTAAGCAAATGATCAATATCTGTTGAAAGTTCTCTTCCTCCGGAAGTTATAAGCTGTGTGTGGCCTCGTAATGCTTTGATAATATAATAAAATGGAGAAAGTAAAGGCTGTGCCATTTCATTGGTATCGGGGGAGAGAAGAGCAACACGGCTCATTCTGTTATGGCTGTCTACTAAGAAAGTTGCCGCAGCATGGTTTTGGTTATTGATTTTTATCCAAGCAATATCGTTGCGTAGTTCAAGGGGGACATCAAAAGGAACAAGAGCTGTTGTTTCGCCTTCAGAGAAATTTTTTGTAAATCGACCGAGAAGTTGATTGTTTAAATCGTAAAGGCTGAGTGTAACAGGCGTTGTGCCATGTGTTGTTGAGCGAATAATACGCGCAACCATATTTCCATCGTTATTTTCTATGGATGTTATGCCGGTTAAATCGGAAATATCAGCCAAATACCATAAGAAGTTTTTAGGCTTTAATTCTTCAAGCAGAGCAAAAGTTTGCTCATCTTCATTTGTTTGTAATCCATCACTTAAATAAGCGATATCAAGAGGTTTTCCTTTGGTTATTTCGCTAAGTTTTTTTAAGGTATGCACACGATTGACAGGCCAAGGACGCGGTTGCAAATGCATTAAATGCTTCTTTATAATCTTGGCTGGTTGGGGTTCTATATTGGAGATATCATTTTCAGCCGTTGCAACAAGATAAATATTTTTTTGCTGTTTTTCTGCCTGTGCAAGGAGCGTTTCAGCGATAGAGATGCGTTTTTTCCATTCTTTTACAGATGCCCAACCATTATCAATAATGAGTGCAAGGGAGTGAGATCCGGAAAAGCTTATTGGTTTTTGATTCCAAGTGGGGCGGGCTAGAGCGATGATAACAAGTGCAGCGATGGTTAAACGCAACAAAAGAAACCACCAAGGGGTATGTTTTGCTTCTTTCTGTTGATGAGTTGGCTTGGGTAAGAAACCGAAAGGCGGAAAGAGCTCTTTACGCGGAGATGGAGGGGTTATCCGCAACAGCCACCAAATGACCGGTAGAAACAAAAGTCCTAATAACAGAAAAGGAGCAGCAAAACTCAAAGTGCCCTCCTTTTTTGCAATGAAGAGTCACGCATTGTATTTGCAAGATGTAAAATGGTTTCTGCTAAAGGTTGATCCGTTGTACTCACGTGATAAGACCACCCTTGGCGTGCGCAAAAATTGACCAATTCTTGTCGCCGTGCTTGATATAGTTTACAATAGTTTTTACGAAGATTTTCTGCTTTTCCAAAAATGTGTTTTTCTTTCGTTTCAGGATCAGAAAATTCTGTATGCCCTGTGTAGGGAAAGCTTTCTTCTGCAGGATCAGCGATTTCAATTAAATGAGCTGTTACCTGTTTTGTCGATAAAATGTTTAAATGTTGGATGATTTTTTTAGGATGGTCGAGGAAATCACTCATTATAATGGCATGTGAAAAGCGTGTAATCGTTGAGAAATCCGGAAATGAATTTTTATCTGAATAATCTTCTAAAGCAAAGGCTATTCGTTCTACAACATTGGATGTCATTGTGGGAGGCATTAAGTTGGGAATAGCAATATGTTCACCGCTGCGTGCAAGAAGTGATGCCAAGGCAAGGGTCAAAATGATGGCATGATTGCCTTTAGAGATTTTAGAAAAGCGCGAACAGTAATGCATCGATGCGCTCTGATCAGTCCAAAGCCAAACGGTTTGTGTCATTTGCCATTCGTGCTCGCGTAGATACATATTTTCATCACGCGCTGAGCGACGCCAATCAATGCGGGTAATGGATTCTCCTTCCATATAGGGACGAAATTGCCAAAAATTTTCTCCATTACCGCGTTTGCGTTGTCCATGCCAGCCGGTTATCAATGTATTGGCAATATGACGTGCTTGTAAAAGGAGATATGGCATTTTGCCAGTATCCTTATACAACTCTTTTGCCAGAGACAATGGAGATTTTTGTAAAACTTTTTTGCCAAGTGCCATTTTAAAGAGCATCTTTCACAAGGTTATTGATAATATCTTTTACGGTTATATCTTCAGCACGAGCAGAAAAATTAAGTGCCATGCGGTGTTGTAATACGGGATAGGCCAATGCTTCAACATCATCAAGTGAGGGGGCTAAACGCCCATAATAAAGAGCACGAGCGCGAACACAAAGTGAAAGGGCTTGTGCTGCGCGCGGTCCAGGTCCCCAAGAAACATAAGTATTGGCAAGACTATTGTCTTTATCAGGGCGGGCTGAGCGAACAATTTTTAAAATAGCTTCGATTACATTTTCTGAAAGAGGCATTTTGCGAACGATATTTTGAATTTTTTGCAATTTTTGGGCGGATAAAATTGCTTTTGCATTTGATTTTTTTTCTTGTGTTGTTTCTAAAATGATCCGCCGCTCTGTTGTAAGATCAGGATAGTCAATATTAATTTGCATCAAAAAGCGATCGAGTTGAGCTTCAGGAAGTGGATAGGTCCCTTCTTGTTCGAGGGGATTTTGCGTTGCAAGAACATGAAAAGGTTGTGGCAAATCATAACGGGTACCTGCAACGGTTACATGATATTCCTGCATAGCCTGTAAAAGAGCTGACTGCGTGCGCGGAGAAGCACGATTGATTTCATCGGCCATGAGAAGTTGCGTAAAAATAGGACCTTGGACGTAGCGAAAAGAACGTTTTCCCTCTTTATCTGAATCCATAATTTCAGAACCGATAATGTCCGATGGCATTAAGTCTGGGGTAAATTGAATACGTTTTTCATCAAGCCCTAAAACGGTTCCCAATGTTTCCACAAGACGTGTTTTTGCAAGCCCTGGAGCGCCGACAAGAAGAGCATGACCACCAGCAAAAATAGCCGTTAAAACATATTCAATGACATGACTTTGCCCAAAAATAACTTTGTCAATTTCTTGTTGTATAATATCTAATTCTTTGTGTGCTGCATCAATATCCTCAATAATGACTTGTGCCTCATGCTTGGTATTAACCTTTTTCACAGAATTAGATGCTGGATCACGGTGATTCATATTTTTTCCTTAAGGCGTTTGTCGCAAAAATAGTAATTTTCTCTGTATGATAACGGATATCTTATTGTTTGTAACAGAAAATAAGAAGTGTCATAAGCCTTTTTTTCATAATCGTATAGACGAAGAGAAAAGTTTTTCTGAAAGAAAAAGACAGGTTTTATAAGGGATGTTTTAAAAATTTTGTTTTATGAAGAGGGGTCTTGAAAACAATGAAGACAACTTTTTGGGAAGGTTAAAGGGTGAATATAAGACAGAACTTCAAACAGGTTGCATGGTTACAAAAAAGTGATATCCAGACACTTCTTCGTGTTTTATCTTTAGAGGGGGAAGAGGCGCGTATCGTGGGGGGAGCGGTGCGCAATCAACTATTAGGGCAACCTATTAGTGATATTGATATTGCGACAACCTGCTTACCGCAACAGATTATCACGCGTGTAGAAGAAGCTGGATTTAAAGCTATTCCTACAGGGATTGCGTTTGGTACAATCACAGTGGTTGCGCATTCATGTGCTTATGAGGTCACAACACTTCGCAGCGATATTGAAACAGATGGTCGTCATGCAAAAGTGGCTTTTGGTCGTGATTGGAAAAAAGATGCTGAACGGCGTGATTTTACGATAAATGCCCTTTATTGTGATGCTGCTGGCAACCTTTATGATGATGTGGGAGGTTTGAGCGATATTGAAAGCCAAACAGTTCGTTTTATCGGTGTTGCAGAAAATCGTATTAGCGAAGATTATTTGCGTATTTTACGTTTTTTTCGCTTTTTTGCATGGTATGGAGTGGGGCGACCGGATGGGGAAGGATTGAAGGCATGTGTTCGTTTAAAAGATGGTTTACAAAAACTTTCTTCTGAGCGTATTTGGGCAGAAATGAAAAAGCTTCTTTTGGCTTCTGATCCAACACGTGCTCTTTTATGGATGCGACAAAGCAGAATTTTGTCACTCATTTTTCCTGAAACAGAAAAATGGGGCATTGATGCAATTCACGCATTGGTGGAAACAGAACAGACACTTGGTTGGAAAGTTGATCCATTTTTACGGCTAGAAAGTCTTCTTCCTCCTGATCCTATACGTCTTCATAAAATGGCACAGCGCTTGCGTTTTTCCCATAAGGAAACAACACGATTAAAGGAATGGGCTGAGTTAGAAATAATAAGCCAAAATTGTTCTGATCATTTTGTGCAAAAACTGATTTATTTTCATGGGCGACAGCCGGTTTTAGATCAATTATCCTTATCTATCGCTGCATCACATGTCGATACTCTAGAAAAAGGGGATGCTTTGCAAAAAACAGAAGATTATCTCAAACTTTATCAGCTTGTTCAAAAATGGCAGATTCCAACTTTTCCCATTAATGGTAACGATTTAATAAAAAAAGGTTTTTCAAAAGGTATCCTTTTAGGAAAAAAGCTTAAAGAACTAGAAATGATATGGGTTGAAAGTGGATTTTTAATGGATCGTCATGCATTATTAGAAAAAATTGATTTATAATATAGGGGTATAAGGGGTGTAAAAGTACGGTTGTTTTTTTTAAAAATTAATATATTCATTTATAATAAGAATTTATCATTATTCATATGAAATAAGAGCGCCGAATATTGTGAGATTATCTTATTTCAAACTTGTTCATATAACATCAATAAAAATTATTGCTTTATGCGCTATACGCGAGGGAGGTCGTGTGAGGAAAAACGGTTATAGGAAGGAAGAATGCCTCTTATGAATCATAACAAAGTAAGGAGTGTTGCGAGATTTTGAACTGACAAAAAGAATAATAATAACGGTTTGTTCTTTGGGTGAGCATAAAGAGGGGGATGTCAAATGGTTCTTACTATGAGGGATATTTAATCATTCACAGGTGGTGATATGAAATGGATGTAATGAGCAATAGAATGGCACTTGCTGCTTTGTGAGAGAAGTGACTTTAATTAAAGAATTCTTCTTCTTTTATAGCGGTTTATTTGATCAGCCCTTGATTGTCGGGAAACGATAGGTCGTATGCTTTAACTGTTATTTATAGGATAGCTTATGCGCTTTTAGAGGCTTTATTTCAAAAGTATCGTTGAAAAGTATCTGCTTTTAAGATTTATAAAATTCTTGAAAGATGAGTTTTTTCTCCTTATTTGAGAACCAGAGTTCATACATTTTGATTATTCTATTAAAGCTTTGATAGAATTGTTGTGTTTTTATAGATTACAGTTTCCTTCATGATAACCAATTTGACGCAGGGCTTCCCCTGTTGTTATGGCTACACTCATGGCGAGATTGAGAGAGCGGGACTGTGGTTGCATGGGAATTTTCAATGTGTAATCGGCAGATTCATGGACGTAATCGGGGACACCAGCTGATTCACGACCAAAAAGTAAAACATCATTTTTTTGATAGCATATCTGCGTATAGCATGTTTTTGCTTTTGTACTTAAAAGCAACAGACGGCGGTTAAAGCGTTTCATGGAGCTTATAAAATGTTGCCAATCAATGTGTCGTTCTAAGGAAGCATATTCGAGATAATCCAATCCTGCACGTTTGAGATTACGATCTGACAGATTAAATCCTGCGGGTTCAATAATGTGCACATGTAAACCAAAACAAGCACTAAGACGTAAAATCGTTCCAGTATTACCAGCAATATCAGGTTGGAAAAGAGCTATATGAAGTGTCATGTTCTCTGTAATATGATTTTTTTCAACTTTGTAAAGAAGTGCTGTAATTGATTCGAAAAATATTTTTGAGAAATAATTTAGTTTTTATGCCCTTTAAGTTTAAGGGAAAAAGTTACGGATAAAGATTTGTTTGAGATAAGAGTAAATCTCTTGATTGATGATTTCCTTTGATTGAGCAATACATGAAATGAATTGGCTTATTATGGTGAAAAGTAGGATATTTAATGAGGTTGGATCATTCATTTTGACTGAGATGTGACCATAACAGGAAAGTTTTTTCTTTAAGAGTGTTTATTTACCTGTTCTCTCCATTTTTATCAGGGAAGAGAAGGGTTTTGATTGATTGAATAGGAACAGAGATTTGAAATACAAGAAACTTACGGTATTTGGGTTTCTTATTCACTCTGTAAAACGATAAATTATCATTAAACTCATTTTGTGCTAATCATGCAAATAACAGAAATTTTCTACAGGGATATTTTATGGGTTAAGACAATGGATTGATCAGTCATTGTACAAGGGGTGAGGCTATGATAAAAGAATATTTTTGAAAAGTGTCTCTTTGAAGTTAAGGTAATGGGTAAGCAGACGAGGCGGGATTTTCTGTTTTTGGTAACAGCTGTTGCAGGAGCAGTTGGCATGGGAGTTGTTACATGGCCTTTTATCCGTCAGTTGCGCCCAGATGAGGCTGTTTTGGCATCTTCTTCTGTTGAGGTTGACCTTTCTGGTATTGAAGAGGGGATGTCGGTAACGGTAAAGTGGCGAGGACAGCCTGTTGTTATTCGAAATCGTACGGCAAAAGAAATTTCTGATGCGCGCGCTGTGAATTTGAGTCTTCTAAAAGATCGTCAAGCTCGAAATCCTAATTTTGAAGGTGAAAAAGAAGCGACGGATTTTGCACGTTCAGCCGGCAAAGGGCGTGAAAATTGGCTTATTGTCATTAATCTTTGTACGCATTTAGGCTGTGTAACACTTGGGCAATCGGGTAAGTTTGGAGGGTGGTTGTGTCCGTGTCATGGATCTGTTTATGACACCGCTGGAAGAGTGCGCTCAGGTCCAGCGAACTATAATTTAGCTATTCCGCCCTACCAATTTCTTTCTGATACTTTACTCAAAATAGGATAAGTCCATGACAAGGTTTCCTCCTTATTGTCCTAAAAATGCTCTTGCCCGTTGGTTTGATAAGCGTTTTCCTCTTCCTCGTTTTTTTTATAATGCATTTGTGATTTTTCCTGTTCCGCGTAATCTTAATTACTTTTATACATTTGGCGGTATTTTAACCATTATGCTTTTAGCACAGCTCTTGACGGGTCTTGTCTTGGCGATGCATTATGTTCCAGATGTTTATTTGGCTTTTGAAACGGGTGAACGATTTCGGCGTGAGGGGCAGTTTGGGTGGCTTTTTCGTCCATGGCATAGTGTAGGCTCTTCGTTTTTTTTTATTGCTGTTTATATCCATTTGGCGCGCGGACTTTATTATGGTTCTTATAAAAATATGCGAGAAATGGTGTGGGTCACAGGGATTTTGATTTATATCATTATGATGGCAATTGCTTTTTTTGGTTATGTGCTTGTTTGGGGGATGATGTCTATTTCAGCCGCTTCAGTGATTGCAGGGCTTTTAAAAACGATACCTTTGGTGGGGGCATGGTTGCATGAGACACTTCTTGGTGGTTATGGCGTAGGACAACCAACATTGAATCGTTTTTATGTTTTCCATTATGTTTTATCATTTGTTTTGCTTCTTTTTGTAGGGCTTCATATTTGGGCAATTCACTGTGTGGGGCAAGGAAATCCAACGGGTCTTGCGATACAATCAGAGAAGGAAACGGTACCGTTTTCGCCTTATGCGCTTATCAAAGATATTTTTGCCATTACGGTTTTCCTGATCTTTTTTGCTTGGTTTTTATTTTATATGCCCGATTATATGGGGCAAGCCGAAAATTATAGCGTAGCTGATCCTTTAAAGGCACCGCTTCGTGTGGTTCCAGAATGGTATTTCTTGCCTTTTTATGCGATGCTGCGTGCTATAACTTTTGATATTGGTATTTTTTCTTCAACTTTTGTGGGCTTTGTTCTCTTCGTCAGTTCGATTTTCGTGTTAATGTTTGTTCCATGGTTAGATCGTTCTAAAATATGTTCAGCGAGATATCGACCTGTTTATAAAATTTTCTTTTGGGCCTTTGTTATTGATGTCGTTTTTCTTGGTTGGTTGGGGTCAAGGGAAATAAGTGACAGAATTCTTTTATGGACGCAATTGGCTACGGTTTATTATTTTATATTCTTTTTGGTTATTTTGCCGATTTTGCCTAGGTTTGAAAAAAGCCGTTCTCTTCCTTCTTCAATTATGCAAGATTTGAAACAGAAGAAAAAGAGACTATGGTAAATGTTTTTGTCAGACTGGTTGTTATTATTGCTATGAGCTTTTCTGCGCAGAGTTTGGCGAGTAATATCTCTGATCGATCTGATCAAGAGGAAGAATTTATTTCTTTTCCTTTACAGATTCCTAAAAAACAAGAATGGAGTTTTTCAGGGCCATTTGGGTTTTATGATAAGGCGCAATTGCGGCGTGGGTTAAAGGTTTATAAACAAGTTTGTTCCAGCTGCCATGGGCTAAAATATGTGGCTTTTCGCCATTTAAAAGCTCTTGGATATGATCAAGAACAGATTAAAGCTTTGGCAGGGCAATATGAAGTGCGTGATGGCCCCAATCGAGAAGGAAAAATTTTTAAACGTGCTGGGGTTTCAACGGATTATTTTCCTTCTCCCTTTATGAACGAAGAAGAAGCAAAGTTTGTTTTGAATGGTTCTTATCCTCCAGATTTATCATTGATAGCACGTGCACGTAGTGTATCTTTACCGTTTCCTGCTTTAATTACTGATATATTGACTCATTATGATACGGCGGGTCCAGATTATATTACAGCTCTTTTAACAGGATATCAGGAAGCACCAAAGAAGATAGAAATTGTAGATGGTTATTGGTATAATCCTTATTTTATTGCCAGTCATTCTTTAACCATGGCGCCTCCTTTGCATGATGATATGATTGCTTATGAAGATGGAACTCCCCAAACCGTTGAGCATTATGCGCGTGATGTTGCTGCTTTTTTGATGTGGGCTGCCGATCCTCATATGGAGATTCGTAAAAAAACAGGTTTTCGTGTTATTTTATTTTTAATCATTTTTGCAGGGCTTGTTTATATTTTAAAAAATCGTATTTGGTTTGGTTTAGAGGAAGAAACAAAAGAGGAAATAAAGAGAAAAGGATAAATTGACTGCTTTTGAAAGAGTAGAGAGTATAAAGAGCATAAGGAACAAATCTGTTTATAATGCATTGAGGTTTTATAAAGTAAAAGCAAAGTAAAAACGGAGATGTTAAAATGAAAAAAATTGCATGTACTACTCTTATGTCAATTTTGATGATTTCTAGTACTTATGCTCAGTCTTTTGAAGTGCCTTCTAAACCTGAAATAATTTCTTCGACGGGTATTGTACAGGTAGGGATCGATAAGTCTGTGCGTTATGTGACACCTTTAGCAACGGATTTTGTTGCTTCCAGCCTTATAGGCGCCAATGTTTATAATATAGAAGATGAAAATATTGGTGAAGTAAAGGATATTATTCTACGTGAAAATAATATTGTAGGGTTTGTGATTGCTGTTGGCGGTTTCCTTGGCATAGGGGAGAGTTATGTGGTCGTTTCTCCAGAAACAATTCAGATGACAAATGATTATGGTAAGTGGAAACTTATTACAAATGCAACAAAGGATTCTTTGAAGAACGCTCCAACATTTAAATACGAAGGACGTTGGATACGCTAATTTGATATTTCCATTCTTTAATGGGTGAAACTGTTGCTGTCATAATAATATGATCGCAACAGTTTTTTGTTCAAGAGAGCTTTGGGAGTGTTTGCAACAATCTTCCATGGATTTATTACAGGATCTTCAAGATAAAATATTAAGGGAGAGTGAAGATTTAAGTATTATGTTTAAATAATATGATATCGCCATCTTGCACAATGTATTCTTTTCCTTCATCGCGAGCTTTGCCAGCTTCTTTTGCACCGCTTTCTCCCCCCAAAGCAATATAGTCATCGTAGCTGATGGTTTGAGCACGAATGAAGCCGCGCTCAAAATCTGAGTGAATAACGCCAGCGGCTTGGGGAGCTTTTGTACCATGTGGAATTGTCCATGCTCGTGTTTCTTTAGGTCCACAGGTGAAATAAGTAATGAGATTAAGTAAATGGTAACCAGCGCGAATAAGGCGATTTAAACTTGGTTCAAAGAGTCCTAGAGCATCGAGATATTCTGATGCTTCAGCATCACTCAATTGTGTGATTTCCGCTTCGATAGAAGCAGAAATGATAATGCTTTGCGCATTTTGCTCTATTGCCATTTTTTCTACTGTTTGGGTAAAGCTATTTCCATGAGCGGCGTCATTTTCGCTTACGTTACAAACATAAAGTACAGGCTTTGAAGTTAAAAGATTCAAATTTTTAAGAACGCAGTGTTCATCGGAAGAGATATCGTTGAGTAATAAACGGACAGGATTTCCTTGTTGCAGGATATTTAATGCTTTTTCCATAACGGGTAGAATTGTGAGAGCTTCTTTGTCTTTTCCCGTTGCTCGTTTACGAATTTGTACGATTCGTCTCTCAAGACTTTCTAGATCCGCAAGCATGAGTTCAGTTTCAACTGTTGTCGCATCACAAACAGGATCAATACGTCCTTCTACGTGAGTAATATCTTCGTTTTGAAAACAGCGTAAAACGTGGACAATAGCATCGACTTCGCGAATATTGGCTAAAAATTTGTTCCCTAAACCTTCACCTTTTGAAGCACCTCGTACAAGCCCCGCAATATCAACGAAATTAATACGTGTAGGAATAATTTCTTTTGAACCTGCAATCGATGCAATTTTTTCCATTCGTAAATCTGGAACAGCAACTTCACCGGTATTGGGTTCAATGGTACAAAAAGGATAATTGGCAGCCTGTGCAGTGGCTGTTTTGGTTAATGCATTAAAAAGAGTTGATTTCCCAACATTAGGTAATCCGACAATACCGCATTTAAAGCCCATGAGAGTCTTTCTTTTCTATTGATTTATGGCTTTTCTATTGATTTATGGTCAAGATAAAGCTTCTTTTCTATAGCATATTTTCAAAAGAGTCATAGTCTTTGTGTTGAGATAAACGAGAAAAAAGTCTACAGTGGCAAATAATCTGCTTTTTTATCTTAATAATTAAGAAAACTTCGAGTTAATGTTAATAGTGTGCTAAGTTTTTCATGGTACGCAAATCTACATAAATAATTAACTCGGAGAAAATAGAAGAGTGTTATCTCGTTGTGCCTTTTTAATTGCAGCACTTTTAGCTTTAGCTGGATGTGCTACACATCAGTCAGATATGTCATCGGCTTCTTTTCAACAAGCTCGATACATTCCACCAGAAATACAGGCTTTGTATGGTCCTGTAACCGATGAGACTTATCAGTTACCTGCTGTTGATCTTGCGACAATTGATCCAAAATATTGGCGACAAGAAGTTATTTATTATACATCTTATCCCCCTGGAACATTGGTTATCGATACGCAAGAATGTTTTCTTTACCTTATTGGTGAAAATGGAAAAGCTTTGCGTTATGGGATTGGGGTCGGTAAAGAAGGCCTAGCATTTGAAGGTGAGGGGGTTGTACAGCGCAAGCGTCGGTGGCCAAATTGGGCTCCTACTGCAGCAATGATGACTCGAGAACCAGAACGTTATGGTCATTTGGGGAAAGGAATGCCACCAGGACCTGATAATCCATTGGGTGCGCGCGCGCTTTATCTTTTCAAAAATGGGAAAGATACACTTTTCCGTATTCATGGTTCACATGAATCGTGGTCAATTGGGCGTGCTATATCAAGCGGGTGTATCCGTTTACTCAATCAAGATATCATTGATCTTTATGATCGTGTTCCCGTTGGTTCGCGTGTCGTGGTATTGCAAAACAATAGGAGTATGCCTACAGTTTACAGCCAACAAACTAATGGCTACGATCCACTACAATCAACCATTCAGCCAGATGATTTTTAATTCTAGGGAGAAGATTGGAGAGAGCCATTTGAGTATTTTGGTTTGCTATTCAATCTTCTCTTTCTTCAAAAAGAGAGTATAGCTCTCTCTTTTTCAAAAGGTATGTACAAATATCATTATGCTATTTGCCAGCTTTTTATGTTGTCCCAACAGGCTTTGCCTTTGAGAAGACTTATAGTAGGAATTTTTCTTTCTTTTTTCAAGAGTTTATCCGTATAACCGTTCAACTTTTGAGGTGTAAGCCAATGGTTTTGATTATTTCGTTATCAATAGATTTGAAATGAACCTTATGATATTGGGCGTTTTTATTCAGCTTACAAAACAATTAATTTTATAAATCAATATGTTATATAAAACTTCTATAGAGAAGAGTTGATTTTTTGCCGATGAGAGAAATAAGCGATTAGAGTAAGTTCTTGTTTTTTATTGTCTGTGAAACTTCATTCATAAAGAGAGATTTGTCACCTTTTATGAGGAGAGCAATATTTTTTGCAAGTGCATCTAAGAGAGGGGATAACCATTCTTGATCAAATTTGGTAAAATTTCCTAAAACATGCTGATGAACAAGTTCTTTGCTTCCAGGATGACCAATTCCTATACGTATACGACAATAGTCAGTACCACAATGAGCATCGATAGACTTAATACCATTATGCCCATTATTTCCTCCTCCGATTTTTATACGAACTCTTCCCGGAGATAGGTCTAACTCATCATAAATGATGATCAAGTTCTTCAAATCTAATTTATAAAATCGCAAAGCTTCGCCAATAGCTTGACCAGAGAGATTCATGAAAGTTTGCGGTTTTATAAGAAAAACTTTCTCATTATTGATGAAACCATTGGAGATTTCTGCTTGAAACTTCTTCGACCATGGAGAAAAAGAAAAGGACTGATAAACAGCATCAACAGCCATAAAACCGATATTATGGCGGTTATTTCGATATTGTGAACCAGGATTGCCAAGACCAGCAATAAGCCACATGTGTACCTTTAGTCGAAGTGAGAGGGGGCATAAATTAAGGCGGGAAAAATTCCCGCCTGTTGAGTTTTATGAAGTTTGCGTCTCGCCTTCATCCTTTTCTTGTTCAGAAGTTTCATCACTGACATCCAAGCTAGCAGGAGCTGCAATGGTTGCAATGGTAAAGTCTCGATCTTGGATAATGGGTGTCACATCTTTTGGCAGTTGCACAGCTGAAATGTGAATAGAATCGCCAATAGAATAGCTGGAGAGATCAATTTCAATGGCTTCAGGAATAGCATTGGCTGGAGCCGTACATTCAATTTCGTGGCGAACAATATTGAGGACACCACCCTTTTTAAGTCCAGGTGCTGTATCTTCATTGAGGAAGTGGACAGGAATATTCACTTCTACAACGGATTTTGCTGAAATGCGTAAGAAATCGACGTGCAAGGGAAAGTCACGCACAGGATCTAATTGATAATCTTTTGGCAAGACCATAATTTTTTGCTTGTCGAGAACAATTGTTGCAATGGTGGTACGAAAGCCACCAGCATGGATTTTGTAGAAAATTTCTTTATAGGGAACTGTTATTGCCAAAGGAGGTTGTTTTTCACCATAAATGACAGCAGGAATAAGACCGTTGCGGCGAAGTTCACGGGAGGACCCCTTACCAACCCGCTCGCGTTTTTCGGCCTTAAGAGTGTAGCTTTTACTCATAATTTAAGTCCTTTTTACATGATTGGAGATCCTTCAAAAACAATAAAAGTTTTTGCATGGATATGAAGATATACGCTGATAAGCAGCGATTGCTCCATTCTACGTTGCCTCCAAGGGTGTCTACGTAGAAGTTTGTTCTATAATTCAAACTATTCATAGATGCAAGAGTTGTGGGAAAAATCGATGATTTCTACCGTTAAAAAGGAGGAAATGTTACAAATCGCGGTACGGATAGAGAATCAACCGATAGGCGCTGATATATTTAAAATCAAACACTGGAGATGTTATGAAGGTTGAAATTGCCTTAGGTGAGGTATCAGAGAGTCGTGCTTTGCATAAATCGATGCCAGCACTTCTTGATTTGGAAGAGTTATTGGCGACGCGTCTTCTTGTGCAAGGTAATTCCGGTTCAGGGAAATCACATCTTTTGCGCCGTCTTTTAGAGCAAAGTGCTCAGTGGGTGCAGCACTGTGTGATTGACCCAGAAGGCGATTTTGTAACCTTGGCGGATAAATTTGGTCATGTGATTGTGGAGGCTCAACGCAGCGAATTAGAGTTGACGCGTATTGCCCATCGCATTCGGCAACATCGGGTTTCAGTGGTATTTAATCTTGAAGGATTGGACACCGAACAACAGATGCGTGCTGTGGGGGCTTTCCTTGGGGCATTGTTTGATGTGGAGCGTGATTATTGGTATCCTATGCTTGTGGTGGTTGATGAAGCACAATTGTTTGCTCCAACTGCGGCAGGAGAAGTTTCCGATGAAGCGCGTAAAATTTCTCTGAGCGCTATGACCAATCTTATGTGTCGAGGACGCAAACGTGGTCTTGCTGGTGTTATTGCGACACAACGTTTGGCTAAGCTTGCTAAAAATGTTGCTGCTGAAGCTTCAAACTTTTTAATAGGGCGGACTTTTTTAGATATTGATATGATGCGTGCGGCTGATCTTTTGGGAATGGAGCGTCGTCAAGCGGAAATGTTTAGAGATCTTGAGCGGGGACATTTTATCGCTTTAGGCCCTGCTTTATCACGACGTCCCTTACCAATTATCATTGGTTCGGTTGAAACTTTAGCACGCTCTTCTAGCCCTAAATTAATGCCCCTTCCAACAGAGCGAGATGATATACAAGAACTCGTTTTTACTCCTTCACCAGAGGAAATTTTAACGCCATTTAAACAAATACGAGAGCCAGTGAGAGAAAAATCAATGCACGAAATGTTAGAGGAGGTCGTGCATAAAAAACAAGAGGCGTTGGAAGAACCTCTAAGTTTATTTCCTGAACTTTCTGATGTTGAGCTTGATCGTCAAGCAGAACATGTTATTCGGGAAATTCTTCAGGACCCTGAGGCTTTTTATCGTTCAACAGCGGTGCTTTATCAAGATTTTTCAGTTCGTTGCCGTATTCATGGTATGTCACAGGTTCCTTTTAATCTTTCACAATTTCGGCGTAAATTGGCGATTGCTCAAGCTTTTGTCGACGAACAAACAGCTGTTAGTGAGCACTGGAAACATATTCTGCAGATATCAGAAAGTTTGGAAGATGATGTTCAAGGAGTCTTCTTGAATGTGGCACAGGCCGCATTGAGCGGGAAGCCATGCCCATCCGATGCATTTTTAGCCCGTCTTTATGGGACCCATTCTTTAAGCCGTGCACGCCGACTTTTAACCTACTTTGAAGAGCGCGGACTCATTGTTATTCATACGCACTTTAGTGGTCAACGCATTGTTGCATTTCCCAATCTGGGTGTCGAAACAGCACCCGGAGATCCCAAAGAACCACTTTAACCAAATAAGCTTGAGACAGATTGTTCTGCTGCTGTTCTAGCGATTGCTTCTCCAATGAGATCAGCAATGGGTAAAACACGAATATTATGAGCTTTCTCAATGGATTCTGTTGGCATAATTGAATCTGTAATAACCAATTCTTTCATTTCTGAATTGGTAATGCGTTCGATTGCAGTACCAGAAAGAACACCGTGCGTGATATAAGCTGTGACACTATTGGCACCATGTTTCAGGAGAGCACTGGCTGCATTGCATAAAGTTCCACCTGAATCAACAATATCATCCAGCAAAAGACAATCTTTTCCCGATACGTCTCCAATAATATTCATAACTTCTGATTCACCGGGACGTTCACGACGTTTATCTACAATAGCAAGCAAACTGTTTAAGCGCTTGGCAAGTGAGCGAGCGCGTACCACACCACCCACATCAGGTGAAACAACAATAACATTTTCAAGAGAATAATGCATTTTGACATCGCGAGCAATGACTGGAACAGCATAGAGATTATCCGTAGGGATGTCAAAAAAACCTTGAATCTGTCCGGCATGAAGGTCCAACGTTAAAACGCGATGAGCACCTGCTTCAGTAATCAGGTTGGCAACAAGTTTTGCAGAAATGGGAGTTCGTGGTCCAGGTTTCCTATCCTGGCGGGCGTAGCCAAAATAAGGTATTACGGCTGTAATACGACGTGCAGAAGAACGACGCAAGGCATCAATCATGATGAGCAATTCCATCAAATGATCATTTGCAGGATAAGATGTAGATTGCAAAACAAAAACATCTTGTCCCCGTACATTTTCATGCAATTCTACGAAAATTTCTTGATCAGCAAAGCGCTTTACAGTGGCCTTGCCTAAAGGTATGTTCAGATAATTTGTAACATCTTCAGCTAGGCGTGGATTAGAATTTCCGCAGAAAAGTTTCATAGTAGAACCTCTGAATAATCATGGTAGGAATGCGACACGGTTTTTAATTTCTTTTTATTAAATTGCAAGAAAACAATTACAAAAGCCTTACAATTTTATCGATAATTATTAAAGAGCTATGCGGTATGTTTTCTCTTTTTCCAAAATTTTTGTTTCTTTTAGAATTAATTCTTGAAATTGTTAAGAAAAAACAGAGGATGCGGTTTATTTGTACGGGGGAATTCTCTGATAGAGAGAGACTGATTCATTGTATCTGTTGTGATCATTAATAAGTAAGATCGCTTAAAGGGCTTTGTTACAAAATTTCAGTTAAATAGGTATGCTCTCTTATTTTTAAAATGAGATCGTCCACAATATGATGAATTTTATTTCACAATTTAAAGATATATATTTATGAACCTTTATATATTACTTGTTTTCATTGTAATGCGTGTCATGTTTTTTATTTTTTGGGATTTCTAAATGTTTTTTTTAATTGATGTGTCATTATTTGTAGAGAAAGTAAAAACAATAAAGATATTTCTAAATGATTAAATTTAGCTTTTTCTTCAATTGCTTGATTTAGAAAACAATTTCAATAATATTTTATATTTAAATAATTACGTGTTAAAGGTTATTATAAGCAAACATTGAAAAGAAGAATTCGTTTTATTTCTCATAGCTACAGTTTTCATGTTTTGTGAAGCCAATAAGAATTTTTATGAAAAAGGTCATACTAGAAAAAAGCTTACTTATGTTATTAGTATTATTTTATTGGCGGTTTTGATACTTTTGTGAGGTAAAAAATGTTTATTTCAACATAATAGCAGAAATTTGCCGCCCATAATCAGGTTCGTTGCGGTGTATTGCACGTCGATAAGAAAAGAAATTCTGTTCATTTTGATAGGTACAAAGCTCTACGCAAGAAGCATTAACACCGGCTTCTTTGAGTTGATTTGTAATAAATGCCCATAGATTAAAATGAAAGTGATTGACTTTTTCTGTTTTTAAAAAATATTTTTGAAACTCGCTATGACACTCAATAAATTGGTTGTAAAATTCACTTGTTACTTCGTAGTAGTGTGGCCCAATACAAGGTCCAAGGGCTGCTATTATTGCTTGTCTTTTGGCTCCTTGTTTTTCCATAACAGCAATTGTTTTCTCAATAATTCCATTTAAACTTCCGCGCCAGCCAGCATGCGTTGCGGCGATGACGCCAGCTTGAGGATCAGCAAACAGTATTGGGCCACAATCTGCTGTAAGAATCCCAATAACAAGTCCTGGTGTGGAGGTAACAAGAGCATCTGCTTTGGGGGGCTCGTCAATAAAAGCTTGATTTACTACGACAACGTTACAGGAGTGTATTTGATTGACCGTGACGAAATTTTGTACCTCAATAGAAAAATAATTAGCGATCAAAAGATGATTCTGTACAATATGTTCAGGTTGATCATTTGAACCTTTTCCGACATTAAGGTTGTGACAAAAATTTTTTGAAACACCAGCTTGACGTGTAAAAAATCCATGTTTTATCCCATGGATGTGTAAAGGGGAAAGATTTTTTGCGAGGATAGGATGATGGATAAGCTTCATAAAAGTTCCTTATGAGATTATTTGAAGTGGAAGAGATGTTTGTATTTGTTAATGAATATTTCGGATAATGATGTACTTATTGACAAAATTACTGATCATCAAAATTGGGGAGGTATGGGTATATTTTTATCACTGAAATGTAAAACTTTAAATAGTTTACCCATTTGATCTGGGCTAGCGAGCCGTTCGATATCTTGGCGGATTTTGTCTTGCAAGGAAGCACTTTTTCCCGCTCCGAGTTGTTGTGCACGTTCTAGCAGCCCCATTTTTAAAAGAAATTCTCCTTGCTCGAAGATTTCAGCAAAACAGCCTTGTTCAAGGGCTATATTTTTTAAAAAAGAAAAATCAACATGGGATGTTAAATCATGTTCACCAGGGGCATCAAAAACATCACGAAATCTATGTTTTGAGAGTGCTTGCAAAGTATCACCAAAGGCAAGATCACGAGCCCCATAATCGATAAGCAAAGCAGAACCTGTTACTTGTACTAAATGGTTGCTGATTTGTTGCATAAATTGATGTCGCAAGGGGGCATGTTCGAAAATTGTTCCGTCGGGGACTTTAGAACAATAGGTTTGTAGACAAGAAGAGGGAAGCTTATGCGGGGCAGCAATAAAGATGAAATCTCCATCTTGATTGATTGTAATACAGCGTTCTTTCCATTCCCCATTGACTTTAATATATTGGTTGATGGGGAGTGTATCGAGGAATTCATTACCAATGAGGAAGAGAGGTTTTGGAGGAATTTGATTAAGATTTTCAATGCTATGGATTTTTTTTTGATAAGAGAAAAGACGCTGTTTTTGTTCTTTTGCGAGTTTTTTACTTATTTCAATCAGAAAAATTTCAGCAGCATTAAATGCTATTGCAGAAAGTTTTTGGATGGTTCGCAAAATGTCATCCATCAAAGTTCCACGTCCTGGACCTATCTCAGCGAGAATAAAAGGATGAGGACAGCCTTGCGCTTTCCAGCTCGCAAGGGCCCAAATGCCAATCATCTCTCCAAATAATTGGCTTATTTCAGGCGCTGTAATGAAATCACCAGTGCGCCCAAAAGGTCTTTGTGTTTGATAATAACCAAATTGATGATCTGTGAGCGCCAATGTCATATATTCACTGACAGTAATGGGACCATGAGATGCGATAATTTCTTTAATTTTTTCTTTGAGGGGTGTCATTTTCGGTAGATTTGTCTTTAAATGCTTGAAGGAGGAGATAAAACCCTAAAAGAAGCATGGGAAGAGATAAAGCCATGCCATAAGTAAAGCCTGTAGAATGGAAAAGGGTCGAAAACCATTCTGGATCTTCTTGAGGAGCACGGTAAACTTCTGAAATACTGCGTGCGATTGCATAACCTATAATAAATATTCCTGACACAGTTCCACGGCGTTTGAATGCTTTGAAGGTAAAAATAACAATGAAGAGAATCATGAAGAGAATAAATCCTTCCATGAATGCTTCGTAAAGTTGGCTTGGATGGCGCGGTAAATAGTAAGGATCTAGAGGAAAACAAACTGCCCAAGGTTGTGTGGTAGCGTTGCCCCATAATTCTTGGTTGATGAAATTGCAGATTCGTACAATGCCGATACCGATAGGAGCTCCGGCAGCAATGATGTCAAACATAGATCGTATGTTGATGTTATTTTTACGAGCGAACAAAATCATTGCAATGATAATGCCAATGAGACCACCATGAAAGGACATTCCCCCATCCCATACGGCAATGATAGAACTTGGATGACTAAAGTAATAAAGAGGATCCCATACAAGAACTTGTCCTAAACGCCCTCCGACAACAACACTGATTGCAGACCAGACAACAAAATCTCCGATCTTCTCTTTAGTCATAGGAGGGTGGTTTTTATGCCATAGAGATGGTTTTTTTAATAATTTTTGCGCATACCACCAAGCAAAAAGAATACCCACAACGTAACCAAGTCCATACCAATGAAGTGTTATGGGGCCTAGTTGGATAATGACAGGGTCAAGAAAAGACGGAAAAGCAATGGCTGGACAGACAAGATTGTTCATGAATTAAGCACTTTACATTATATGGGATGGATATGAAGTGACTCTTATGATCAGAAATGACAGATGAATGCGTAACGGTCAAGTCAGGAAGAAAACAACTCAAAAAGGGGAATAGATTTCCACTAGTTTATTACGGTAAAAAATTATCATGAAAAATTGGTACAATAGGACAAAAATAGGGTAAAAGGAACAAATTACAGTATCTAAATGTTATGAGAATACGCTATAATGTGTGCGTCAATAATTAAAATTTAAGGAAAAATGTTATGCGTAATGGATCAAACCGTATTCTTGATGAATTAGCAAAATTAGCAACAGATGCCGCTGACGTCGCGCAAGGTGTACGACGTGAAGCTGGAACAGCTTTTCGTGTGCAGGCTGAAAAGATAGCCAACAAACTTGATCTCGTTTCACGCGAAGAATTTGAGACCTTTAAGGAGATGGTGCTGAAGGTTCATGCTGATAATGCTGATTTAAAAAGGCGTCTTGATGATCTAGAAAAAGATAATTTGGAAAAAAGCAGACACAAAAAAAAATAAAATAGTTTCTCTAAAAAAATATCCCCAATTTTTCAATATGATGCGTGAAACTAAAAAATGCTTAATCTTGCGTCTGTTAGAGCGGAGCATTTGTTTATTTTTAATTTTTTTGGGGGTAAAATGCATTTTTTTGAATCAGGGGGGCTGGCGCTATGGAATTGTATCAATACACTGAAAAGACTTGATGATTCGTTTTATGATAATCAGGTTACCCTAGAGAGTGCGATAGTGTTCTGGGGGGGGGTAGTATCAATGTTTTAATGTGTATTTGTTTGGTGTAAAGGTTTTGATTGTAACAAAATATTGTTACAATTTAAGTGGTTTGTATTCTGTTGACAATGTAGATGATTGAGGATTGTGATGAGGCTTGCATTTTGCGCCACAGAAAGAAAAGAGCATCCTGTTGACTTTATCGAACAGATGGCTTGTGAATATGATTGGTCGTTTGAGCGGAATGCACAAGATGAAATTAGTGTTTGTGTGGAAGGAAAACGGGCAAATTATCATCTTGCTTTTTCATGGATGGAAGAGCAGGAAGCACTTCATTTGGCTTGTTCATTTGATCTTTCTATTGAAAATGCTCGAACAGCCGAAATACAACGCTTATTGCTAGCGATTAATGAAAAATTATTGTTGGGACATTTTGATTACTGGCAAAGAAATAATTCGGTTATTTATCGGCAAGGTCTTCTTTTAGCTGGTGGTGTGCACCCATCCCATATACAGGTTGAAACATTGTTGATACACGCCCTTAAAGCCTGTGAAAGCCATTATGTTGCCTTTCAGATGGTGGCTTTATCGGGAGAAAGCGCTTACAAGGCACTGCAATACACTTTGTTTGAAACTGTAGGGAATGCCTAAAATATCAAGCCTGGTATTTTTTACAGATGGTTTGCTGAAAGATTGCTTATAGGGGGATATCAAGAATAGCGCGTAATCCCCCCAGAGGGCTCTCATCGAGTTGTATGTTTCCACCATGGCTGCGTGCTATGTCTTGAGCAATAGAAAGACCAAGTCCTGTTCCACTTGCATCTTGATTTCGTGCTTTATCAATTCTGAAAAAAGGTTTAAAAACTTCTGTGCGCATATTTTTATGAATTCCAGGTCCATCATCGTCGATGATCAATATAAAAGATTCTTGTTGAGAGTTGGCTGTTAGTATAACCGTTGTGCCGTAACAAAATGCATTTGAGACAAGATTGCTAACCAAGCGGGTGAAAGCACGGGGGCGTACTTGTATTTGTGTAGCGCCTTCAATGGTATAAGAAAATTGACGTTTGTGAAGATGAGCATCAGTGGAAAATTTTTGCATAAGAGTATTTAAATCAAAGGTCTTGACACTTTCATTTCCTTTACCACGGGCAAAAGCAAGATAATCTTCTAACATATTTTGCATATCATTGACATCTTGCTCAAGCGGTTTAATATCAAAGTCAGTATTTGCTAGTGCGAGCTGAAGTTTAAAACGTGTAAGAATAGTTCTTAAGTCATGGCTTACGCCTGAGAGCATCATAGTGCGTTGTTCTATTTGGCGTTCAATGCGTTCGCGCATGCGTAAAAAAGCAATGCCAGCGCGACGAACTTCATCGGCTCCTTGCGGTTGAAATCCTTTTGGTAAGGGACGCCCTCGTCCAAAACTTTCAGCTGCTTCAGCGAGTTGTTGAATTGGTTTTATTTGGTTGCGCAAGAAATAAATTGCTATCAGCAATAAAACAAGAGCCGTTCCTACCATCCAGCTTAAAAAAATAGCAGTGTTGGAAGCATAGGCTTGGCTGCGTGGCGCAAAGACACGCAAGATATTGTGACCAAGATGAATACGGATTTCAACAAGATCAGAATCTCCTACGGTATCAATCCAGAAGGGACGGTTAATTTGGCGGGTGATTTCTTCACTGAGAAAATAATCAAGAATTGCAAAAAATGGCTTAGGTCCTGGAGGGGGTAAGGGGGCAGGAGAGAGAATAGAAATATTTAATCCCATACGTTGTTGTGCAATACGCTTGATATCTTCATAGTTATCTTGCTGCGGATACATTTCAATAATATCAATAATGGCTGAAATATCATGCACGACAGCCGTTGAAAGACGCTCAGTTACCATTTGCCAATGACGTTCCATAAAGACGTAAGCAATGACTGTTTGCAGAAGCACCATGGGAGCAATAATAATGATCAAAGAGCGGGCATAAAGCCGTTTAGGCATCTTTTTCGTTAACCATCGAAAAAAAAATCTTAAAGGTTTGATCATTCTTGTGCCTATTCAATTGAGAGTTTATACCCTATTCCTCGTACGGTTTGGAGCCATATAGGCAGAGCCGGATTTCTTTCGATTTTACGACGAAGGCGGTTGATTTGTACATCAATAGCACGTTCACCGATCGTGTTGTCATCCATTGCAAATTGATGACGCGGAATAATGTTTCCTGCATTTTCTGCAAAAATAATCATCATTTTTTGTTCTTTATCGGTTAATTTAATAATTTCTCCTCCCCTTTTGAGTTCGCGCCGTGAAATTGAAAATATATAAGGACCAAAAACGATTTGCTCAATTTTGGGTTGGCTAAGGGGAAAACCGCGTCGCAAAATGGCGTTGATACGAAGGAGAAGTTCACGAGGGTCAAATGGCTTAGCCAAATAATCATCTGCGCCTGCTTCTAATCCACGGATACGATTGTCCGTTTCGGATAAAGCTGTCAGCATAAGGATAGGAACATCTTTTGTTTGGCGGAGTGAATAGGTAAGGCTAATACCGTTTTCACCAGGCATCATGACATCAACAATAAGAAGATCAAAATCTAAACTTGCCAATAGTTTTCTTGCCTCATTGGCATTGGCTGAAACTGAAACACGAAATCCATTTTTAATGAGAAACTGCAATAAAAGATTGCGAATACGTGTATCATCATCAATCACAAGAAGGTGGGGTGCATCGTCACACAAAACTTGAACGTGATTGGTCATTCTTCAAAACCTTTAAACGACGTTTTCAAAAGATTTAACTTTACATAAGTTGCATAAAGCTGTCGAGCAGGCTATCCTATAGAATGAAGGAAATGTTTCTTGTAAGCTTAAAAAGATTTATTTTAAAAAGGATTTCATGAGTCATTTTAGTACCCACATTATTCCCGTTACGCCTTTTCAGCAAAATTGCACCCTGCTTTTTGATACAGAACAAAAAGGAGGGGTTCTAGTGGATCCTGGTGGAGATTGGCGTCGAATTCAAGAGGTTATTGAAAAGAAAGGTATTACGGTTGAAGCGATTTGGATAACGCATGGTCACTTTGATCATGTGGGAGCAGCAATGCAAGCAAAAGAGGACCTTGGCGTTAAAATTATCGGTTCGCATTGCGATGACAGACCTGTAATGGATGCTGTGGTTGAGAGTGCAAGAAGCTATGGTATCACGGATGCATCTGTTTGTATTCCTGATCAATGGTTAGAAGATGGCGATAGTGTTCATTTTTCTGACCACGTGTTTAGGGTTTTTCATACACCAGGGCATTCTCCTGGTCATGTTATTTATTTTAATGAAAAAGAACGTTTTGCTTTATTGGGTGATGTTCTCTTTCGTGGTTCTATTGGACGTACAGACTTTCCTTTTTGTTCGCATGAAAAATTGATGAGATCACTTCGAGAAAAAATTTTACCTTTAGGGGATGACGTTCGTTTCATTTGTGGGCATGGTCCTGGAAGTTATCTAGGCTATGAGCGTCAGTGGAATCCTTTTCTTCAAGAGCTCAATACATAACCCCATAACACTTTAAAGCGTTTTGGGGTCACTCAAAATTTTCTGAACCAAAGCAAAAATATTAGTTCAATGGAGCATAACAAAAGTGGTCTTGTCCATCATAGCCTCGAAAAGTACCTGTTTGGGGGTTAAATGAACGGTATTTTTTCTTGCAATATTGAAGCCAGCCACGCGTCCATGGTTGCTGGAGTGGTTGGTATGTAGCTGTTGACTGGGATTCATAAATGATTTGGGTTTGAGGAACTTGTTGATACACCACTTGCGGAACCTCTTGATATACGACTTGCCTTTGGGGCATGGGTTGGTAGATAATTTGTGGCTGTTCTGTTTTTTTCAAAACATTGCCAAGAACTGCTCCGGCCGCGAGACCAAGAATACCTGCTGCTAAAGCATCTCCTGAGTTATTACGCGTTACATGATGCTGATGTATATGATGATGTGTTGTTTTTTTGCGCTCTACATAATGATATGTTTTGCGTTCAACATGATGACGATGATGTTCTCGCCTTTTATGGTCAACATGGCGGTGAGGATGAGAATGAGAGGAATGATGTCTTTCAACAGTAGAACGGCTGTTAGAACTATAAGAAGGGAAATGCGCATTCATTCCTTTTCTCATATCTTCTATTTGCTTATTCATACCGTTTCTCATATCATTTATTTGCTTCTCAATAGGATGTTCACTATTCATCCATTGGCTATTTGCAAGCGCTGTACCTATTGGCACCAAAATGGTTGCTGCTGATATCGCTGATAATACCGCTAGTTTAGTAGATTTTTTCATAGCGACACTCCTTAACTTAAATTCACATTTTTTCACATCATATACGTGACAAACTGAATATAATCTGAATGACTTTTGGCTTTATTTTGACAAAACGAATAAAGAGCTATTTGGTTGACAAAAAATGATAAAATAAACGAGGAATAAAGATCTTTTTTCATAAAAAAACACTCTATTTATGTTAACTGACAAAAATTATATCTATAAAGTCTCATTTTCTACAAAAATAACAAAACTTTTTATTGAAGAGATAATTCTTGCATCATACGATTCCATATAACTTAAAAAAACAAAAATATGAATCAAAGATATTACCTCTATTATCATAGAGTTATAATTTTATGATAAGAAAATATTTTATATTTTAAAGTGCATAGATCATTCTTCATTTTTCGATAAGTTAAGTTTTTTCTGTAGATTTGGAAGAAAAATCAGTGAGCAAGATGTTTTTCTTCAAGAGATTTACAATTTGCTTACCAAAAAAGCAAAGGGTTATCATAAAGATTTTTATAATTAAGTTTCCGTATTTATTTGACTGGTATATTATTTATATGTTTTCGAGAACTTTGTATTGATTTTCATTAACAGAGAGCTGGTAGAAAAAGAGGTGCTTTGTAGAGAAAATTTAAGAATCTTGTTGTTTATTTTTATGGATGCATCCCTCAACTTTTAAAATGTATTAAACGAGCATATTTTTTTGATTAATAAAAATGGTACCATATGAAGGCGTAAAAATAAAAATATATTTTCCATCTTGAGTATTCTTTTAAATTTGACTTTACACTTTTCAAAAGTATTCACTGTATTTAGAAGAAAATATTATGTATTTCTTTAGGTTATTTTTATAGTTTAACTTAAAAGACATGATTTTTATTTAAAATAAAACGCTATTATACTTTGCATGCACTTATTAAAAAATATTTCGTGTTTTTTTCAAGGAAACTTCAGTGTATTGCTCGTAAATGATATGCTGCATCATCTTTACACTTATAAAAGTACAAGGGGGTTGTATATCTATGATCTCTTTATTTTGTGATAGGTTTTGACATTGAGATAGTTCAAGAGAGATGAGAATCTTTTTAAAATGAGTTTTATTTAAAAGAACGTTATTTTTATCAGGTGCAAGTCGAATGTTTTTTGGTTTTTATGCAATATAAAAAACGATAAATATATTTATTACATCAAATCTTATGGTCATAAAAACATTTTCTTTAATTTTTTATTCCTTATTGGGAATTTAGAAATGTTTTTAGAAAATCTTATCGCTTTTTAGTATAATATATTTAATAAGAAAAAATTGTTTAAAAAGATTTATATTTGAAGTTTTTCAAGTATTTTTTCTTTTTTTGGTTTTTCAAAACGTTAGTGTCTATGGTTGAATCTTCGTGAGCAAGATTTGTACCCCTTATAAGAGTTAATGGGAGCATGAGTGGGGTGTTTTCTGTACTATTTTAAAGGCTCATCCGCGATTTCTAGTTCTATTTTCTGGAGTTGTTTTATTTCATCACGAAGTCGAGCTGCTTCTTCAAAATTAAGATCTGCTGCTGCTTTACGCATTGATTTTTCCAGTGATTGAATATGGCTTGCTAAATTGTTGTGATCCATATTATTTTGCGTGATAAAATTAGAAATCCTTGTAAGAGTTTTTTGGTTTTCATTGCCTGCATTGAGAATATCGTCGATATTTTTTTTGATACTGGTTGGTGTGATATGGTGCTCTTTATTATAGGTTATCTGTTTTTGTCGACGTCTTTGTGTTTCTTGTAAAGCACGTTCTATAGAGCCCGTAATTGTATCGGCATAAAGAATAACCCGACCATCTACGTTGCGTGCGGCGCGTCCGATGGTTTGTATGAGCGAAGTTTCTGAGCGCAAAAAACCCTCTTTATCGGCATCGAGTATGGCAACAAAACCACATTCTGGAATATCTAAACCTTCTCGAAGAAGGTTGATTCCAATGAGAACATCAAAGGTACCAAGCCTCAAATCGCGAAGAATTTCAATACGCTCTAATGTATCAATGTCGGAATGCATATAGCGGACGCGAATACCTTGTTCGTGGAGATATTCCGTTAAATCTTCGGCCATGCGCTTGGTGAGGACAGTGACCAATGTACGGTAGCCTTTTTGAATTGTGTTACGGATTTCATTGACAACATCATCAACTTGAGTGCGTGCTGGACGAATTTCTGTTTCTGGATCAACAAGCCCTGTTGGACGAATGATTTGTTCAGCAAAAATACCATGGGATTGTTCTATTTCCCAACGTCCTGGTGTTGCGGAGACGGCAATTGTTTGTGGGCGCATAGCGTCCCATTCTTCAAAGCGCAAAGGACGGTTATCCATACAGGAAGGAAGGCGAAAACCATATTCTGCGAGAGTGGCTTTTCTGCGAAAGTCACCGCGATACATGCCACCAATTTGGGGAATCGTTACATGGCTTTCATCGATAAAAACAAGAGCATTGAGTGGAATATATTCGAATAAGGTTGGTGGTGGTTCACCAGGATTTCGTCCAGTTAAATAACGTGAATAATTTTCAATTCCCGGACATGAACCCGTTGTTTCTAACATTTCTAAATCAAAAATTGTACGTTGTTCTAAGCGTTGTGCCTCTAAAAGCCGTCCAGCAGCATTCAATTCATCAAGACGTTGAGCCAGTTCCATTTTGATGGCTTTCATGGCTTGATTTAAGGTTGGACGCGGTATTACATAGTGTGAATTGGCATAAATTTTAATAGATTGAAGGTCCTCTGTTTTTTGTCCTGTGAGAGGATCAAATTCCGTAATTGTTTCTACTTCATCGCCAAAGAGCGAGATACGCCATGCTCGATCCTCAAGGTGGACTGGAAAAATTTCAATTGTGTCTCCTCGCACACGAAAGGAACCACGAGTGAAATTGATATCTTGTCGATAATACTGTTGAGAGACTAAATCAGCCAAGAGTTTTCGTTGATTGAGTTTGTCCCCTTTTTCTATTTGGAAGGTCATGGCTGTGTAGGTTTCTACCGAGCCAATCCCATAGATACAGGAGACAGATGCAACAATAATAACGTCATCACGCTCTAAGACGGCGCGTGTTGCAGCATGGCGCATCCGGTCGATTTGTTCATTAATAGAGGATTCTTTTTCAATATAAGTGTCAGAGCGTGCAACATAGGCTTCTGGTTGATAATAGTCATAATAAGAAACAAAATATTCGACAGCATTGTGAGGAAAAAAGCTTTTAAATTCCCCATAAAGCTGTGCCGCTAAAGTTTTATTGGGAGCTAAGATGAGAGCTGGACGTTGTGTTTGTTCAATGACTTTCGCCATCGTATAGGTTTTTCCCGAGCCAGTAACCCCTAAAAGCACTTGTGTGCGTTCATCTTTTTCAATTCCCTCAACCAGAGTTTTAATGGCTTGAGGCTGATCTCCTGCCGCTTTAAAGGATGTCTCGAGTTGAAACGGAATACCACCTTCAGATTTTTCAGGGGGAATAGGGCGGTGAGGTGTCCATAATGCACCATTCTTAAAAAGAGGATTACCTGAAGCAATGAGGGCAGAAAGAGCTTCTACGGTTGCAGTAACACCATTTTTCATTGTTGTATCCTTTGATAGAAAAGTGCTCGTAATTTTAAAGGGAATACGAATTTTTACAACTTCATTACGATAACAGCAAAACGTTATTGAACAAGTTTATTTTGGTTGACTGAAGCTTTCGTTAGGATATTGATCAAGTTTTTTCTATGAGATGAATTCTTCGAAATATTTCTTTGTAAAAGACATGTTTGTGGTTGTTCATGGACATTATTTATATTTTTGCCATGATGATGTTCAAGAGGGGGCATTATGACTGTTATGAATTATATGTGGTATGTTTGGGAGCCAAAGACTATGATTTAGGAATTAAAGACATTGTGTATGTGTGATAAAGATCACTTCCATCTTTAAACGAAAGATAACGAGAGGAAACCCAGCCTATTTGAGCGTTATACCGGATATGACACCAATTTCCTTCACAATTTTTAACAAAAACCAATTCTCCAGCAGAAATTAAGCCACAAACTGTATACTGAGTGCTGGGGCCTGTTCTAAAATTAAGATCTGCTGTCACAAAGGCTTCTGCTGCCTTGGATATTGTTGTGGTTAAAAAGCAAAGGCCCAACATAAAAAAAATGACGAAAACTTTCATTTTTCTGCAAAGAAATCCTTTAAAAATTATCCTTCTTTCTTCGTATCCTATGTGATCTCTTTTGCGAGACTATGATAAAATAAACAAAATTACAATTCTTTCTTCTTTGTGAGACTTTAAGGAGGAGAGTAAAGTTTAACGTTTTAAACACCAAAATGAGATGTTTTAAGCACTATTCGTGCATGTTTTGTTCCCTTTATTTATTTTTATATGGAAAACAGGGATACTGTACTATATAATGAAAAAGATCGTAGTTTTCGGATTCCAAAAGTAATTTTGGAAGCCGTTTTTTGTATTTTTATTAAACCTTCCGTGTAATAGAAAGGGACGGATTATGGAAAAAGTTCCGATGACTACAGCTGGTTTTGAAAGTCTTAAAGAAGAGTTGCGTTGGCGTCAACAACAAGAACGTCCACGAATTATTGAAGCAATTTCTGAGGCGCGTGCCCATGGTGATTTGTCAGAAAATGCCGAGTATCATGCTGCTAAAGAAGCACAGAGTCATAATGAGGGGCGTATAAATGAGCTTGAAGATTATATCGCGCGGGCAGAAGTTATAGATGTCTCTCGTCTTTCAGGCGACAAAATCAAATTTGGAGCGACCATTAAACTCTTGGATGAGGATACTGAAGAAAAAAAAGTGTATCAGATTGTAGGGGATCAAGAAGCTGATGTAAAGATTGGTAAAATCTCTATTTCTTCACCGATTGCACGTGCACTCATTGGCAAGCAAGAGGGTGATGTGATTGAAGTGAATGCGCCTGGTGGTGCGCATAATTACGAAATCATTAAGGTTCAATACATCTAAATATCTAAAGTGTTATGCGTGTGTCTTTGGAAGAAACTGAAATTATAGCGCCTCACTTTAAAAGGCCTTTATCGGGAGAGACATCTACGATTGTTCAGCTTGTTCCATTGATGCGCGAACAAGGGGTGCGTATATCTACTCTGGGGGTTGGATTGCCAAAAAAAATGCCGGCTCTTGCCTTTAGAGACCTTTTCGGACTTTGGAAAAGTCCGAAAGGGAAGTCGTTTCGTATTTGGCATGCAAGGCGTAATATTGAGATGCTTTGTGGGATCTTTTTGCGCGATATTTTGAAAATGAAGCTGAAACTTATCTTTACATCGGCTTCACAACGCCATCATAAGCCTTTTACAAAATGGTTGATTCGCCGTATGGATAGGGTTATTGCGACCAGTACACATACGGGCGCTTATCTAGAAGTGCCACATAAGGTTATTATGCATGGGGTGGATGTAAGGCGTTTTACGCCACCACAGACGCATGATGATTGTTTTGCTTCAACAGGATTTCCAGGAAAATATGCGGTAGGGTGTTTTGGGCGTGTGCGTTATTTAAAGGGTACGGATTTGTTTGTCGAGGCAATGATAGCATTATTGCCTCACTATCCTGAGTGGACAGCGCTTATCGCTGGTCGTACGACAGAGCAACATTATCATTTTGAAAAAGAATTGCGCCAAAAGATTGCTAAGGCTGGTCTGGATGATCGTATTATTTTTCTTGGTGAGATTTTAGACATCCCTTTGTGGTATCGCCGCTTGTCGCTGTATGTAACACCTTCGCGTCTGGAAGGTTTTGGTTTGACGCCTTTAGAGGCAATGGCATCACAGGTTGCGGTTGTAACGAGTGATGTAGGAATTTTTAAAGAGTTGGTGGTGGAGGGAACAGGAACGGTTGTAAAAGTAGGAGATGGTTCGGCTTTAACGGCAGCAATTGAACCTTATTTTGCTGATGTAGAAAAAACATTGGCCGCTGGAAAGAAAGCTTTAACGCACGTTCGTACGCATTTTCCTTTGGAAAAAGAGGCAAACGAGATTGAAAGTGTTTACAAAGAACTGTTTGCGGAAAAAATACCTTAGATTATATCAAAAGTCTTCTTGAGGAATGATAAAAAGTGCTTTCCTTAAAGATTATTTCATAATCATCAAGAAAATAGCGCAATGATATAAACGTTATTTTATAAAGTTGATCTTGGCTTTAGTAGAATACTATAAGAAGTTCTAAAAAATTTAAATAAAAGACTAAAATGTATAGGCTTGAGAGCGATATGTGGCTTATGATAAAAGCACACAAGGAGGGAGAAAAGCTATTTTCATTCTAGTGATATTTTAGAATAAGAAAATAGTGTTTTAACTCAAGTCCAGAGATTTATGCACTATCTTAACGGTGGTGTGCTGGTATTGTTACATTTTATAAAATTTAAATAGATAGCAAAAAAATGCTTTCTTATCTTAAAAAAAGATAATGATTGTATCGCCATGAATAAAATATTCATCCATATTTTCAATTAATTCATAATAAGATGGGTCTAAGATCAATATATTGATTCATATAGATAATTTATCTCTTCAATTTGAATAAGAACTTTGAATATCGTAAGATTTTCTCATGTCAAATCTGTTAATATTACATCAATGAGAGCCACAATTAGAAGATGGCATGTGGTAGATAAAAACTATTGAAGATAAGGTGTAAAGAGATTTCTTATAAATTGCCTGAAATGCAGATTTTTGTAACATTAACAGAAAGAAAATAGTATGGTGGTGTATTTATATCTTTTTTTCTGCTATCGACTTGCAGCTTATTATTTAAATAAAAATAATAATGATCATTTTATCTTTCATGAAGACTGTCATGAAATGGGAGTGAAGAGCATTGTGAGATGTTTTTTTAAGATTATGAGTTTGTAACAAATGATATTTTTTTTACAAAGACATGACTTATTAGAGAAGAAACATTTTTATCAGTAAATATTCATATTTTTTGTGTGAGAGCTTATTCGTAAAAAAGGATGTTCTATCTATCCATTTTATTTGATAGAGAATCTTAATAATGTAATGTGAAGTGTTATACGTTATGGCTTTGAAAGCTGTTGACACTTGATTGTTTTTTCGAAATATTTTTATTGTCGATCATTTATCCGCTAATTTATTTAAAATTTTAAGAAATATTCAGTTGATTAATTGAAGATTGAATATTATTCCGCATATTGTTCATGCCTGTTTGTCTTGTTAATTTTTTACCATGGTAGAATAAAATGCTCTATGCATTAGAATTGTTCACGCCAGAAAGCGGGAATAAAAAGGACGAATATTGTTATGATTTCAAGGCGTCCAGCTAACATGAGAAAACTTAAAATCCATAAAGCATTATCGTTGATTGTAGAGAAATTACCAACGGGGCCAATAATATCTCCAAAGCCTGGGCCAACATTTGAAAGTGCTGTTAAGACGCCCGTAAAAGAAGAGGTAAAGTCAAGACCGGTTGTAAGCAAAAGTGCAGTGCCGATAATAAGGCAGAACATATAAAGACAGACAAAAAACAAAACGGCTTGAGCAACATCGTTTGATATATTTGAGTGATCGTAGCGCGCTTTTACAACGACATGAGGAGAAAGAAGTTTTTCTATATTGGTTTGTGTAATACGCCAAAGAATAATAAGGCGATTGATTTTCATGCCCCCAGAAGTAGAGCCAGCACATCCGCCTGTAAAAGAAATAATGAAGAAAATTCCAAGCGCAAATGGTCCCCAAAGTTGATAATCTTCAGCGCTGTAACCTGTGGTGCTAATAATGGATGAAAGGTGAAAAATGACATCAAGGAAAATCAAGTGGAAAGCGCGATGATCATGAAATCGTAGCCATGCTGCTAAAGCAAAGCTGAAAAGGAGAACGATGTGGAGAAAAACAATCACTTGGGGGTCAAGAAAGCGTTTGGAGTGTCCAGGAAGGACTAATTTAACATAAAGTACGAAGGGCAAAGCAGAAAGCAACATGAAGATTGTTGAAATAATTAAGATGGCTGGTATATCAGCAAAATAGCCAAAAGAAGCATCATGCGTTGAAAAACCAGCCGTTGCTACTGTACTCATTGCATGGTTAATGGCATCAAATAAACTCATGCCTGCAGCAAAATAAGAAAGCATACAAGCCAACGTGAGTCCAACATAAGCGATAATAATTCCGTTAGCAATTTGGTTGATACGAGGCAATATTTTTTCAGATTTATCAGATGATTCCATATGGAAAAGTCGTACGCCCCCCACACGCAGTGAAGGCAAAAGCAAGAGAGCTAAACCGATAAAACCAATTCCTCCAATCCAGCATATAATAGAACGCCATAACAAAATACTTCGCGATAAATGATCAAGACCAGAAAGAACAGTGGAACCTGTTGTTGTAATGCCAGAAACAGATTCAAAAATGGCTCCTGCGAGAGAAATAGGAAGGGGAGAAAGATAAAGCGGTAAGGCACCTACGATACTTCCTGTAAGCCAAAGACAAACAGTGAGCATAAAGCCAAGCCGTGCTGAAAAACGACAAGTAGCTCCTTTCGTTGCTAAAAGAAGCAGTGTGGCTAACATGGTGGTTATGGCACAAGAATAGAGAAAGATTATCCAATTACGGTTATTGTCGTGCAAATCCACAAAAATTGGCAAAAGCATCGCTCCTCCCATGATTAACGCAAAACGTGCACAGACATTGATAATAAACTGAAAAATGACCGTTCCCTATCTTTGTATCTCTTTTTTTATTATGGCTTTGTGCTCATAAAAATTTACGTTTTTCTCTTTATAGGATAAAGATTAATTCTTAACATGAATATGCCTTGATGAATTGGCAATCAGACCTTTTCATAAAACTTGAAAAGGAGTATACCTATAGCATAATTGAGACTCTTTAAAAATATTTTTTTAAAAGGCTGCATTCCGTTATCATTTATAGAATAATTAAGTTGTAAAAAGTGAAGGGGATTGAATGATACAATCGCATATTCGTTTGCTGATTATTGGCTCAGGTCCGGCTGGTTATACAGCGGCGGTCTATGCGGCAAGAGCAATGCTCCAGCCGGTTTTAGTGACAGGCTTGCAGCAGGGTGGACAGTTGACAATTACAACGGATGTTGAAAATTATCCGGGTTTTTCTGATCCTATTCAGGGACCATGGTTAATGGAACAAATGGCAAAACAAGCTGAAAATATGGGGGCAAAAATTGTCTATGATACAATTATAAAGGCAGATTTATTGAAGTATCCTTTTATCTTATATGGGGATTTAGGAACACAATATTCTTGTGATGCACTGATTATTGCAACAGGTGCTAAAGCGCGCTGGCTTGGTTTAGAAAGTGAGCAGACCTTTATGGGCGGTGGTGTTTCTGCTTGCGCTACATGTGATGGCTTTTTTTATCGGGATAAGGATGTTATTGTTGTAGGAGGAGGAAATACGGCCGTTGAAGAAGCCCTTTATTTATCGCATATAGCAAAAAGTGTAAGCGTGGTTCATCGGCGAGAACAGTTTCGGGCAGAGAAAATTTTGCAAGATAGGTTGTTTGCTTGTAATAATGTACGTGTTCTTTGGGATCATGTGGTCGAAGAAATTGTGGGGATGCCAGCTCAAGGGGCAAGGGGGGCTGTTGTAACAGGGGCACGTTTGAAAAATGTTAAAACAGGTGACGAGATGAAAGTGGAAGCAGAGGGAATATTTATTGCCATTGGGCATGATCCTGCTGTTTCTCTATTTGAAGGACAATTGAAACAAAAACAAAGTGGCTATTTATGGACAGCACCAGATTCAACAGCAACAAGCATTGCGGGTGTTTTTGCTGCAGGGGATGTAACAGATGAAACATTTCGCCAAGCTGTAACAGCCGCGGGAAGGGGATGTATGGCAGCATTAGAAGCAGAACGGTTTTTAGATCTATCTAAGCGTTAATAATTCATTGAGAATAGAGAGAATCTAGAGGTAGAATTAATTGTGGCGCCACCGTTGGATTGGGATAAGTTAAGGGTTTTTCATGCTGCAGCAGAAGCGGGATCTTTTACGCACGCTGCCCAAAAGCTTCATTTATCCCAATCAGCAGTTTCACGACAGGTATCGGCTTTAGAACAAGAGGTTGGAGTATCTTTATTTCAGCGTCATGCGCGTGGTTTGATTCTTACACAACAAGGAGAAACTCTTTATCGTACAGCGCATGACGTTTTGATGAAGCTTGAAAGTGTACGTTTGCAATTGAGTGAAAGCTACGCAAAACCAACAGGGCATTTGCGTGTAACTTCGACCTTTGGAATGGGGGCAGGGTGGATTGCAGAGCGTATGCCAGAATTTCTTAGTCTTTATCCAGATATGCAGGTTCAGCTTTTGCTTTCCGATGAAGAACTTGATTTGACAATGTGTCATGCAGACTGTGCTGTTCGACTCCATCAACCCCAACAACCTGATCTTATACAAAGAAAATTATTTACAATTCATATGCATGTTTATGCTTCAGAAAAGTATATTGCTAATTATGGAAAACCTGAAAAATTGTCTGATCTCGATGAACATCGTATTATTTCATTCGGAGAACCTGTTCCCCCTTATTTGTCGGGTTTAAATTGGTTGGAAAAAGCTGGTAGAAATGATGGATCATTGCGTGTTTCAGTCCTACAAATCAACAATATCATCTCAATCAAGAATGCGCTTATGCGTGATCTTGGAATTGCTGTGCTGCCTGATTATATTGTCAACAATGATGAGCACTTGGTACGTCTTTTTCCTGATATGGTTGATATTCCTTCTTTTGATACTTTTTTTTGTTATCCTTATAATTTAAAGAATTTGGCAAGGTTGAATGCTTTTAGAGATTATATTTTTTTGAAAGCGCGTCAGTGGTCTTTTTAATATCCATGCCTTAGATTTATAAGGAACAATTAATTGTTTTGCACCTTAAGACTCTCTTAATATTCTCTTCTTTTAAATTTTCCCATATTGAATCAATCAAAATCACTTTCTTGCACGTCACAAGCGGGTGGGACATGTGGATAAAAATTGTACAAGAAAGGCATGCCTCTTTTGAACCGTCTCAAGTGTCAAGGTCTGTCGAAACATGGGGGCTGGCAAAGTGTGTGATGGTGCCGGCTGGCTTCTTCATAAGCGTAAAGATGGAAGGGTTCAATGGCTTTATCGTTATAACGTTCACAGGGCACCGTCGTGAGATGGGGCTGGGTGCCCTGAAAGATATCTCTTTAAAACAAGCGTGTGAGTATGCAACGCAATGGCGATCTGTTTTACATGCAGGTATGAAGGTCGTGACCCTATTAAAGAACGCAATAAACAAAAGTGTGAGGCAATAGCAATCTCTGTTATTTAAAGGATATTTCTCTCAAAACTTTTGAAAATCGAAAAGCAGAATTAAAAGGCGATGGTAAAGAAAGCCGTTGTTTTTTTACCCTTAAAAATTCATATTTTCCCTTCAACTAGGTTGCCTTCTCTTTTCAGAAATTACAAAGAACAGAAATACGCTCATTTTTATTTGGCATTAAAGGCTAATATGACTCGTAAAGCGCTGAACTATCTTTGTTTCAAATATGCTGCGACTCGTTAGATTTGGATGTTGATTGATAAGCAGTAAAATAAGCACGGATTTTCTTAAGGAAACAACGCTATAAAACTCAAAACAACATACCGCCAATGGATTGGGGAGGTATCTCAATTTTTTACAAAATACTTTGCCAAATAATAACCATAATCACAACTGACTTTGCGTTTGCTTATTTTTACAAGGAGACATTCTTTTCCCTTATGTCATATTCATAAAAATCAGGTTGAGGATGATATTTGGATCATTCTTGATTCGAGAATATGAAAGACCGACAGATACGATAACAGAGTTTCACGTGCCTTTATCATTAGAGGGATTAGAAATTTTAAAACAAGAGCGTCTACTGTCTCACAAAGATTTTTTCTGTTAAAAATCGCCATTACTTTGCTGATAGTTCTATATCAAAGGATATGAAAAAAATAAACTTGAAGCTTGTTCGCATGGGTTTTACTCTAGTTGACAGAACTGGCTCGCTGAAACAACCAATGCTCCTTATGAGGTCTCTGAAACCATTTTAGGTCATACGGCGGAAGGTCTTCGTGTGGATAAATACTTTTGCAGAAAGGGATAAAATATCTTTTATAAATGCGTTCAAATGTGAAGGCCGTTATAACATTGAAAATTGGACAATCGTATGAGGGTGATTTCTTTCTATTTAATTATAGAGATAAATCCAAGATTGAGAAAAAATTAAAGCTATGTGTTTGTTGCATAGCAGATACGCTTAAGTCTTTATTGTGCTTCTGCTTATAAAATGACATAGAATATTATCTCTTGATTATGTTGCCTCCCATTGCATTTTCTTGAGTGTTCCCTTACGAAGATCTTACAGATCGATTTTATCTCTGAAGATTTTCCAAATTCGCCGGGCATTGGTCCGGCTTTTTTTTTATTCCTAAAAGAATGCCAAGAAATAGAAAAGATTTAATTGTAAAGACATTTAATTGTAAGGATAATTGTTTTTTTAAAGTACGAGGTCTTTCTTAGTGTTATAAATTGGATAGAGAAGGCAAATTTTATTAATTTGCGCGCTTCTTTAAGAAATGTTTTTCAGTATGCCTAAGCTTTCTGATATCCGTGAATAGCATCACGTAAAAGTTTTGACAAAATGGTATAAGATTCACTGTACAACCATTTTTACACTCATGAAGAAGTAGGTTGAGTATTATCATTCTTTATAAGCTTTCAATAGTTGCGTAATTCTTGCATTTGAGAGAGGGAGGTATTTTGCTCCTTTTTTTTAAGTTTTTACCAACACATCAACTCTGCTTGTGAGATATATAAGAAAATGATATCGACTGGTCTCAGATAGGCAGATTTGAAATAAGAGAATCTTACAAGGGGATAATTCAAGTTAAGAAACAATGAATTATTATAAATCAATATTCTTCTATGTATCACTTATTATAACTTAACGTGACTATAAAATATAATATAATTTGTATTGTATCTGGAGAAAATAAAGAGATGCGAAATTTAAATCGGTTCATTTCCATAGGAGGGTGAAAGACCACAATAGATTTCCAAATTTGGGGAAAAATATTATACGATGTAAACTTTGTTTAAGAGGCTTTGGTTTATAATCTCTCATATGAGACATACGTTCAAAAACGATAGAAACAACTAAATTTTTTAATGTATAAAGATATCTCTTTTTTAGAAATTCCTCTGTATATAGAAAAAACATTGATTATAATTCAACTAAAATTCGCGAGAAGAATGCCCGTGCCTATATAAATTAAAAGAAATGTAGATATAATGAGCTTTATCTGAAATTCCATTTTTATCGTACATTTATAACAAAAAATGCATCATCCTTTCTAAGTGAGGAGAGGGCGAACAAAATAACTTCTTAATTTGAATTTCCCTATTAATCTTGAAATTTATATTTTCGATAGAGAAAACTAAATAGTTGTTTCATCTCTCATGACAATAAACTGATTCATTTATTTGATCGCTGGATTTTGTTGATCTTTATCTGCAGCTTCTATTTTTTTATTATATTTATTCATGAATATTTTTGTTAAATCGATAGGCTCTATCCTTAACATAGCTTTCTATATTTTGTCGGATAGATTGGCATTCGGCAAAAAAACAATTACAAGAAATAATGTTAAAAATTTTAAATTAAACTGTTACAAAAGCACTGGATACGTGTGCAGGCTTCTTCAAGTAATTTTTCTGATGTTGCGTAAGAAATACGAAAAGTTGATCCAAGTCCAAAAGCAGACCCTTGAACGACAGCAACAGCTTCTGTTTCTAGAAGTGCTACAGCAAAGTCTTCATCATTCCGAATATATTGGCCGTTCGGTGTTTTCTTGCCAATGAGTTCTGCACAAGAAGGATAAACATAAAAAGCACCTTCGGGTGTTGGACAATGAATGCCGGAGGTTTGGTTTAGCATGGAAACAACGAGATCACGGCGCGCTTGAAAAATATTTTTATTTTTAGCGATAAAGTCTTGAGGTCCATTAAGTGCTTCAACAGCAGCCCATTGAGAAATAACACTCGTGCCAGATGTTTGCTGACCTTGAATGATGTCCATCGCTTTAATGAGTTCTTGTGGGCCACCTGCATAACCGATTCTCCAGCCCGTCATTGCATAGGTTTTGGAAACGCCATTCATTGTGAGTGTACGCTCATAAAGCGCTGGTTCTACTTGAGCGGGAGTTACAAAGGTAAAACCTTCATACGTGAGATGCTCATATATATCATCGGAAAGGATATAGATATGAGGATATTTTACTAAAACATCCGTGAGTTTTTTCAATTCATTATATGTATAAGCGGCACCTGATGGATTTGAAGGAGAGTTAAAGATGAACCATTTTGTTTTGGGGGTAATGGCAGCTTCGAGCTCTTGAGGTTGGAGTTTATAAGAAAATTCCGCTTTTGTTTCTAAAAAGACAGGTGTACCATCGTTAAGTGCGACCATTTCTGGATAACTTACCCAATAAGGAGATGGAATTATGACCTCCTCTCCTTTATTCAAAGTTGCCATCAATGCATTAAAGAGAATTTGTTTTCCACCGGTACCAACAATAATTTGTTCTGGTTGATAAAGGAGATTATTTTCTCTTTTAAACTTTGCAGAAATTGCTTGGCGCAACTCTGGAATTCCAGATATAGGAGGGTATTTTGTTTCTCCCCTTCGAATGGCTTCAATGGCCGCGTTTTTGATGTTGTCTGGGGTATCAAAGTCTGGCTCCCCAGCACTTAAAGCAATAACATCGCGTCCTAATGTTTTTAAGTGACGGGCCTTTTGGGAAGCAGCAATTGTTGCAGAAGGTTTGATACGAGACAGCTTGTCGGCAATAAAAGCCATAATTTAAAATCCTTATACTATATCAACAAATGATTATTGCTTTAAGGATATTCTATAAGAGATTATATTGTATGCAATAAAAAACTTCTAAAATACTCTGATACGCGTTTTTATAGTGTTGTTTTTTGAGAATTTTAACAAGGAATTCTTCTCTTAAGGATTATAAAAATTTTAGAGGAAGGATAGGAATGTCTTGATAAATTGTGCAAAATAGATAAACTGTATTTTCTTTTATCCAGGTCAATTTTGCTTTCTACAAAATAAAAAAATCTCCGTCGCTATAGACGAAGATTTTTAAATAAAATATTGCAGAATTCAAACTTTAAAGAGCTGCAAGGTTGCCAGCGGCAAATTTCCCTGAACGACGATCTTGAAGAACATCATAAGACACTTTTTGCCCTTCATTAAGATTGCTTAGACCAGAACGCTCAACGGCAGAAATATGTACAAATACATCTGCACTGCCATCACTAGGTTGAATGAATCCGAAACCTTTTGTTGTATTAAACCACTTCACTGTTCCTGTAGACATAGGAAACTCCTTAAATATATAATTATATTGTGTACTGAAGCTACAATTCTTCAATACGGCTGTAGATCGAAATTAGGTGGGAGAAGTCTCGTCAAAAGTGCAGAATACACAGGAAAGAAAGTCACGTAACCGAAAATTCGATAAAACTCGTATAGGCGCCTTTAGAATAAAAAGCAAGCTTTAATTGCTATTTTTTATAAAGAAAAAATCGAGAAAAAGTATCAAAAAGCGTATGCTTTTCCACATAGCAAGAAATTCAACTGAAATAACTTTGCAGGGAACGCACTTTAAGGCGCTTTTTTTTGAGTGCTTTGATCGCTTCTACAACGGCTTCGGCACCTGCTATTGTTGTATAATAGGGGACATTTTGCATGAGTGCTGCATAGCGTAATGATTTAGAATCTGAGATGGCACTGGCAGTGCTGGTTGTATTAAAAATCAATTGAATTTGGCGATTACGAATAGCATCTTCAATATGAGGGTGTCCTTCTAAAACTTTGTTGATTTTTTTTGCCTCAACATGATGTTCGGTGAGGAACTTTTGTGTTCCACTTGTGGCAACAATAGAAAAGCCAAGCTCTGTTAAACGTTTTACAGGATTTAAGATGCGTTTTTTGTCTTCATCTCTTACAGAAACGAATACGATTCCCTCCTTAGGGAGTTTTACACCAGCTCCAAGTTGCGCTTTAGCAAAAGCAAGCGCAAACTCATAGTCAAGTCCCATAACTTCACCGGTTGAGCGCATTTCTGGACCAAGAAGTGTATCAACGCCTGAAAAACGAGCAAAAGGAAACACGGCTTCCTTAACGGCAATATGTTGTTTTTCCTGTGAAGAAGGTAATCCACCATAAGCTTGGAGAGCATTGTGAAGCGTTTCTCCTGCCATAATACGTGCCGCCATTTTAGCAATAGGGCGACCAATTGTTTTGGCAACAAATGGAACCGTCCGTGAAGCACGGGGATTGACTTCTAAGACATAAATAGTGTCATCTTTAATGGCATATTGTACATTCATTAAGCCACGAACATGAAGTGCTTGTGCTAATGCTTTGGTTTGGCGCTCTAATTCAGCGACTACACTATGTGAGAGCGTATGGACCGGTAAAGAACACGCGGAATCACCGGAGTGGATCCCTGCTTCTTCAATATGTTCCATAATCCCCACGATCAGTGTTTCTTTACCATCACAGAGACAATCAACATCTACTTCAATTGCTTCTGTTAGATAGGTGTCAAAGAGAAGCGGATTTTTACCAAGCAATATATTGATTTGTCCTGTTTTGTCGTTGGGATAACGGGCTTTGATATCTTCTGGAATTAATTCAGGAACACTTTCAAGTAAATAATGTTGCAAGCTTCGCTCGTCACGGATAATTTGCATAGCACGTCCTCCTAAAACATAAGAGGGACGTACAACCAATGGGAAGCCTAGTTCATGGGCGATAAGGCATGCTTGTTCGATAGAGTGGGCAATACCATTTTGAGGTTGTGTTAAGTTAAGTTTAAATAACAGTTTTTGAAAGCGATCTCGATCTTCTGCTAAATCAATGGCATCAGGTGAAGTGCCTAAGATGGGAATGTTGTGTTTTTCAAGAGCACTTGCCAATTTCAATGGTGTTTGTCCACCAAATTGAACGATGACTCCCACCAATTCGCCTTTTTCCTGTTCTGCTTCTAAAATAGCGATAACATCTTCTGTTGTTAAAGATTCAAAGTAAAGACGATCAGAGGTATCATAGTCAGTTGAAACGGTTTCAGGATTGCAGTTAATCATAATCGCTTCAAAGCCTGCATCACGCAGTGCAAAAGCTGCATGGCAGCAACAGTAATCAAATTCAATCCCTTGCCCAATGCGGTTTGGACCACCGCCTAGAATAGCAATTTTTTTGCGTTCAGAAATCTGTGCTTCTGAGTGTTCTACACCGGCAAAGGGAACTTCATATGTTGAATACATATAGGCTGTAGGAGAAGAAAATTCAGCAGCACAAGTGTCAATTCGTTTGAAGACTTGTTTAACATTCAGTGATTTGCGTAAAGCGGCGATATCCTCGGGTTCTTGTCCTGTAAGGGTGGCTAATCGTGCATCTGAAAATCCCATAGCTTTTAACATACGTAAGTTATCTGCGTCTTGGGGTAATCCATGGATGCGGATACGCTGCTCCATTTCAATGATGGAGGCTATTTGTTCTAAAAACCACAGGTCAATTTTGCTGATTTGGTGAATTTCATTTAAGGGTAAGCCCGCGCGCATGGCTTGGGCAATATAGCGCAGACGATCAGGGCTTGGGATGGCAATGGCTGAGCGTATAGAACTTTTTTCATCACCTTCAGCATGTTCTGGGATGACAATTTCATCAAAACCAGTAAGTCCTGTTTCAAGTCCACGGAGTGCTTTTTGTAATGATTCTTGGAAAGTGCGTCCAATGGCCATGACCTCTCCTACAGATTTCATTGCAGTTGTCAGGACAGGTGATGACCCAGGAAATTTCTCGAAAGCAAAACGAGGAATTTTTGTCACGATATAGTCAATAGAAGGCTCAAATGATGCGGGTATCGCACCACCTGTGATATCATTTTTTAATTCATCAAGTGTATAGCCAACGGCGAGTTTTGCTGCTACCTTGGCAATGGGAAAACCCGTTGCTTTTGAGGCAAGCGCTGAAGAGCGAGAAACGCGTGGGTTCATTTCAATAACAATGAGACGCCCATTTTCAGGATTGACAGCAAACTGTACATTGGAACCTCCCGTTTCAACACCAATTTCACGCAAAACAGCAATCGAAGCATTGCGCATACATTGGTATTCTTTATCGGTTAAGGTGAGAGCAGGGGCTACGGTGATCGAATCACCAGTATGAATCCCCATCGGATCAATGTTTTCAATAGAACAAACAATGATACAGTTGTCATTCTTATCACGAACAACTTCCATCTCATATTCTTTCCACCCTAAAACACTTTCTTCAATGAGAACTTCTGTTGTAGGAGAAGCTTCAAGCCCCCGTTCAATAATTTCATAAAATTCGGAGCGGTTATACGCAATTCCACCCCCAGTCCCGCCAAGGGTAAATGAAGGACGAATAATAGCTGGAAGTCCAACAACATCAAGCGCCTGAACTGCTTTTGCTGTTGCATGGGCGATATAATGTTGTTTGCGATCAGTTTCGGTATGTCGCCAGTTGCGTTCAAGTTCTTCGAGGGCTTTTTCAAGGGCTACACCAGAAAGTTTTTCTTTAAGTTCAGCACGCGTTTTTGCATGTTGTCGGCGATTTTCTTCTTTCAGTTCTGTTGCATTGGCCAACATAGACCGTGGTGTTTCCAAACCGATTTTTGCCATCGCTTGTCGGAATAAAGCACGATCTTCCGCTTTATCAATAGCTTCGGCATTGGCCCCTATCATTTCAACATGATAGCGGTCTAAAATACCCATACGCTTTAATGATAAAGCGGTATTGAGCGCTGTTTGTCCTCCCATGGTGGGTAAAAGGGCATCAGGACGTTCATGGGCAATAATTTTGGCAACGATTTCAGGCGTAATGGGCTCTATATAAGTTGCATCCGCTAAATCTGGATCTGTCATAATCGTGGCAGGATTAGAATTAACCAAAATAATTCTGTACCCTTCTTCTTTTAATGCTTTACAAGCTTGTGTGCCTGAATAGTCAAATTCACATGCCTGACCAATGATAATAGGTCCTGCTCCGATGATAAGAATAGATTTTATATCTGTGCGTTTGGGCATGGTTTTTTCCTATGACAAATATCTGTGCACGATTATGGCAAGAAAAATATTTAAGTTTTGAGGCTCCGATCATTTTATAAGTTATGTGACAAAGAAAGTAAGCACTAAAATACCTTTTCCATGCTTTTTTTCATAAAATTGAAGATAAATTTCTTTTTTGAGGTTGAGTTACCTTATCACTATATCAAAAGGATAACCTTTGATAAGAAAATAAGAATGCTTAGAAGAATGAGAATATTCAAGCATTCGTGGGGAATAAAACATGAATCATTATGCTTTGATGAAGTTTTGTAAAATGAAATGGGAAGTTTATTGTGTTGTTCCGTAAAACACGACTGTTTAGAGCGGTGATATAAGGCATAAAATTATACATGAGGTATTTTTGTTAGAGTGTGCGATAAAATTCAATCTAGGATTTTTTAGGAGAATTTATGAAATGAGTCATATTGAGGTGGTTAAGGTTGGAGACTGCGAGAGGAGAAGTTGGATTATTTAAAGATTGTCTCTTGTCGTAGTCTTGGTTTTCTAGGGGAAGAAGAAGGTCAATCTCTGTTTGTGTCTATTCCATAAAATAGTAAGAGTGTATTTTAGGACAGTAATGAAGAAAATAATTTCAGAATCATCATGTTTGGTTTTAAAAGATAGTAAATACTTTCCCTTTATTTTATGATGATGTTCAGAACTTTTTGAAATATAGAGAAAGTTAAAATGCTGAACATTTCCCAAAAGAGAATATTCTGTCTAAAAGATGTATCCATAGGAAAACTTTTGGTGGCTAAGTCTCAACAAGGGATTTGCCATATCGCATTAGGGGATACAACAGAGCAATTATTACAGGAGTTTACGGTACGCTTTGGTGATGCACAACAAGTTGTGGGTGACAATGCATTTAAGAGAGACGTTGCTCATATTATAGCCATGATAGAAACGCCTAAGTTGGTAAAAAAATATAATTTTCCTTTAGATATAAGTGGTACAGTTTTTCAACGGCAAGTATGGGCGGTATTATGTGATATACCGTGTGGTGAAACAATTTCATATGAGGAATTAGCGTGCCGTGTAGGGATGCCAAAAGCTTTTCGTGCCGTTGCTAATGCGTGTGCACGTAATGAATTGGCTGTCATCATTCCTTGTCATCGTGTTGTGCGTAAAAATGGTTGTATTTCAGGGTATCGTTGGGGAGTTAAACGGAAACAGATTTTGCTACAACGGGAACAAAATGGGGAAATTAAAAAAAATTAACTTTGCGTGATGGGCATTATAATCGTTACCGTTGTTCCTTTCATTTCTTTTGATGTAATTTCAAGTTTTCCTTTGTGTAGTTCTAATAAGGAGCGTGAAATAGCCAATCCAAGACCCGATCCCGTATGGGATTTAGTAAGCTGATTTTCAACTTGTTCAAAAGGTTGTCCAAGTTTTTTGATGGCTGATTGCGGAATACCAACGCCTGTATCTGTAATTTTAAAAATAAGGTTATTTTTTTTCTTGAAAGCGCAGACATCAATATTTCCACCAGAAGGCGTAAATTTAACGGCATTAGAGATGAGATTAAGGAAAATCTGTTTCATTGCACGCCCATCAACTTCAGCATGAAGTTTTGGGGTGATATTTGTTGTAACAGCAATATTTTTTTCTTGAGCTTGAGGCGTTAGTGTTCGTACTGCTTCACTAATGATGGGCTCAAGATCGGTATTTTTACAATCAAGCGTAAATCTTCCAGCTTCGATTTTTGACATATCAAGGATATCATTGATAAGGGTTAGAAGATGGGTTCCTGAATTATAAATATCATGCATATATTCCTTATAGCGTTGTGAACCAAGAGGGCCAAAAGTCGATTGCAACATGATATCTGAAAAGCCGAGAATAGCATTCAGTGGTGTGCGCAATTCATGAGACATATTGGCTAAAAATTCTGATTTAGCCTTATTAGCACTTTCGGCGCGCTCTTTTTCTGCTTTCAGACTTTTATTAAGTTTTTCAACTTCTGTTGCACGTTGTTGAGCACTTCCTCTCGTACGTTTGAGTTCTTGAATAAAAGAAAAAAGACGCCTTTCACTGTCTTCAAATTTTTCTTGTTGTTGTTTAAGCTCAGAAATATCAGTACCAATACAAACCAATCCTCCATCTTGGGTTCGCCGTTCATTAATTTTAAGCCAATAACCATCTGCCGTTTGGCGAATACTGGTTAAGTTGCCAGTACCATCATCTTTGAGGGGATATTCACTGAGTGCAGGGCGGGCCATGGCTTCAACGGTTGCACGTTGAATCCCTGATTGTAGAATTTGTTTAGGAATAGCGGCATATTCGCAAAATTTGCTGTTAGACATGACTAAACGTCCCTCAGCATCCCACAAGACAAAAGATTCTGAAATATTTTCAATTGCATCACGGATACGAAGGTCGGCTTGTGCTGTTTGTTCAGCCAGTTGTTGCTGTTCACTAATGTCGAAAGAAATACCAACCAAATGAGGTTCTTCTTCTTCAGTAACTTCGGCGCGAAGCCGCATCCATACATAATGACCATCAGCATGACGCATGGGAACATTGATATCGATATGTTTTTTTTTGCCTCCCATTAATTCTTGAGCAAGGTCAAAAAAATTAGCATCATTGGGATTGATAATGGCGCTAATTTGCGAAATTGAGAGCAATGCATCTTGAGGGACATAGCCAAGCATTTCGTACATTGCACGTGACCAATAGACGCGCCCACTTGCCATATTCCAATCCCATAATCCACAACGCCCACGCATCATTGCCATATCAATACGGTTTTGAAATTTTTCTGAAACAAGATCTGTCTTACGTGCTCGTAAAAGTTGATTATAATAAGCATAAAGAAGAACAAGAATAATACCGCTTGTTCCGATGAAGAGGGTTATATTAAGCGAAAAAAATTTGCGCCATTCCATAGCGCTATCTTGCATCTTTTCACTAATGAATACGCCATATTGCCCGTTTTCTGTTTGGTGAAATGAAGCAAGAGCAGGGGTATCCTTGCCTATTGTGATTTTCATAATTCCAGCGCGTTGTCCAAGAGATTGCAAAGCAATGCTGTCAGAGATAAAATCTTGCAAAGGCTTTCCTAAGACAATCTCTGAACTGGATGAAGCTAAGACATGGCCTTTTTGATCAACAATGGCGATTAGAGCGCTGGGATTAATAAGATCTTGATTGCGAAAAGTGGCGAGAATATCTTGTAAGTGACTATGAGAAAGGGCAGAGACTTTTCCTTTCTGAGAAAGAGCCAATAAGTCACGATCAATTGTATTAGTAATATGAGAAGCTAAGAGCGTGAGGGTAGAACGCGTGCTTTTATCAACTGTATTGCGCCAATCATAGATTGATACAAAACGAATGACCGCAAGGACAATAAGAAATGCGACAATGACAAATGGAAGTGAGCGTCGTAACCAAGGTTCAATAAAGAGAAGCTTTTGATAGGCAGAGCCAGAAAGCAGATGAATAGGTTTTGTCTGCGCTTTATGATTTTGAGCGCTCGATTTTGAATCAGCATATATCTCCGTTGGCGCATTATATGCGTCCAATTTAGTCATCTCTTGTTCCTTTAATTCCGGAATAATGTGATTTAAAAACTGCTTCGATCTTCATGAGTAAACCCCATGAGAGCGCAGTGAATCAAAACAGGAGTCTTCTGTCCAGTCTTTTTTTTAAAAAAAAGTATTTTACTTTTATGAATGTGGAATATGAAAAGGAAAAGGCATTTGAAACATGACCAATAAACAGGCGATTTAAGCCTGTTTATTGGTGTCAATGATAATCGAGGTGTTTGTAGAATTTATTTTAAAAATATTATAGCATATTGATTTAAAATATTTTTTTGTCTCAAGTGAGCAGACGATTGATGATATCAGCGACATCGCTTGATAATTTTGGCGCAGAAGCAATTGTTTTTAATTCTGTTTTAAGTTTTTGCTGTCGAATGGGTTCTAATTGTCGCCAAGAGCGCATCATGGTTAATAATCGTGAAGCAAGCTGTGGATTTTTTTTGTCAATTTCCAAAATGATTTGGCAAAGAAAATGATAAGATGCGCCATCCATCCTGTTGAAGCCTGTGAGGTTGTGAGATGCAAAGATACCAATCAGGGACCGTACACGATTAGGATTATCTTTTGAAAACAGCGGGTGTTGCATGAGCTTTTGAACATTTTCGAGTGTTTCTGCGCCAGCAACCATTGCTTGAACAGAAAACCATTTATCCATGACCAAAGGGTCATGCCGATAGCGGTTTTCAAAATCATTTAAAGCATTTTGTGCCTGCTCACTTTTATTAAAACGCTTCACGAGAACAGCAATACTCGCCATTCGATCAGTCATATTATCAGCTGTTGCATATTGTGTCGCTGCACGATTTGGATTGTTCTCAGCAATGGAAAGATAATCCAATATTATATTCTTTAATGCTCGCTTTCCAGCTTGTGCAGTGTTTGGTGAATAGGGTTCTAGGATTTGCATTTGCTCGTAAAATTTTGTTAAGAGCTTTTGATGGATTTGTGCAAGTGAAGCTAAAAATTGATTACGGATATAATGAATACGATCTGGGTCAATATTTTTACCGATTGTATGCGCAAGCTCAACTTCACTAGGTAAATTTAAACAGAAAGCACGAAATTCAGGCTCTAAGTTTTCATCTGTTATGATTGTTTCAATGAGCTTTAGCAAAGCAGAAGGGAGTGTTGCTTTTGTCTGTGTTTTGTTTTGAATGCTTTGAATCAAAGCTTGCATCATTAATTGATTAAGAGACTGCCAGCGATTGATGTGATTGTCATCATGCTGTGCAAGAAAAATAAGTTCGCTTTCATTGAATGGCGTGTGGAGAATGATTGGCGCAGAAAAATCTCGTAACAGTGATAAAACGGGTTTTTCGCGGAGACCCTTTAATGTAAAAGTTTGGCTTTCCTTGGAGAGCAGCATAACGTCTGATTGAATATCTGTTTCCGATTCATAAGCGAGGTTTTCTCCATGAGAGCCTAACACGCCAAATACGATAGGGATAAGCATGGGCTTTTTTGTATTTTGTTGCGGGGTTGCAGGAATATGTTGCTTTGCACGAATTGTTAAAACACCATCGCTGTAATGACTATCGATTTCTACATTGGGGGTTCCTGCTTGTTCATACCACAGCATGAATTGAGAGAAGTCTCGGCCAGACACTTCAGCAAAACAATTAATAAAATCTTCAATTGTACAAGCTTTTCCATCGTGACGTTGAAAATAAAGATCAGTGCCTTTGCGAAACAGATTGGGACCTAAAATCGTTCGTATCATGCGAACAACTTCAGCACCTTTTTCATAAACTGTTGTGGTGTAAAAATTATTAATTTGGCTATATTGATGAGGACGAACAGGATGAGCGAGAGGTCCTGCATCTTCGTTAAATTGCGTCGCTTTTAATGTTTTTACGTCTTCAATTCGCTGTAGGCTGCGTACATTTTGATCTGAGGAAAATTCCTGATCACGATAAACAGTAAATCCTTCTTTTAAACAGAGTTGAAACCAATCGCGACAGGTAACACGATTACCGCTCCAATTATGGAAATATTCATGGGCAATGACGCGTTCAACATTTCTATAATCCTGATCGGTTGCTGTTTCGGGATCGACAAGAACATATTTATCATTAAAAATATTAAGTCCTTTGTTTTCCATTGCGCCCATGTTAAAGTCTGAAACAGCAACGATATTGAAAACATCAAGATCATATTCGCGCCCGAAACATTGTTCATCCCAACGCATGGAACGTTTGAGCGCGTCCATTGCATAAGCAGCGCGTTTAGTTTTTCCTTTTTCCACATAAATACCAAGCTCGATACGTCGTCCAGATACAGTTGTAAAATGGTCTTCTAACTTATCAAGATCACCACCTACTAAAGCAAAGAGATAAGATGGTTTGGGATAAGGATCTTCCCAAACGGCAAAATGGTGATTATTTTCTAGAGTTCCTGTTTCCACGAGATTACCGTTTGAAAGCAAGATTGGGATTGTCTGGGAGTCTGCTTCAATTTTCACTCTATAGGTAGAAAGAACATCTGGACGGTCGTAAAAATAAGTCATACGACGAAAACCTTCCGATTCGCATTGTGTGCAATAAACACCATTTGAAAGATAAAGCCCCATGAGTTGGCGGTTGCTTTCAGGATTCACTTCCGTAACCAATTTTAATGTAAAGGGAACCGCTGGTGGTGTTGTAATTTCTAAATGCGAAGGCGTAACTTTATAAGTGTTTGGGGCTAATGTCTCACCATTAATCGCAACAGAAATTAAAGTAAGATCATCCCCAGAAAGTACAAGAGATGTGAATTCTTTTGTATCGTGACGGGGTTCAATGGACAATAGGGCGGTAACATAGGTTTTTGTTGGTGCCAATTGGAAGGAAAGTTGTGTTTTGGGGATAGCGTAAGGGGTTGGTTGGTAGTCTTCCAAACGATAAATAGATGTTGTTGGCTGTTCCATAGTTTTTCTCATTTGTATTTTAAGAGTTTAAAAAGGTTTTTTAATTTTAGAAGCAAGATAGGATTAAAGAGTTACAAAAGGTTATCGAGGCGATTTTTCACTTCTAAGAAATCTATCCATGTAAGCTTTTTTTGACTAGGGGTTCTAAGAAGGTAAGCAGGATGGAAAGTTGGCATGACAGGTATTTTTATATTATCCTCGCTTTCATAAATATGCCATTTGCCTCGTGTTCGGATAATCCCACTTTGAGATCCGGTCAGAAACTGTGCAGCAACGCCTCCCAATGCTATAAGAACACGAGGACGCGCTAGATAAATGTGCCGTTCGATGAAAGGGCGGCACAAGGCAATTTCTCTGGGGGTTGGTGTACGATTTCCGGGTGGACGCCAAGGAATAGTGTTGGCGATGTAAACATTATTTCTTGTTAAGCCAATTGATGCGAGAATTTTATTCAGTAACATTCCTGCTTTTCCCACAAAAGGGACGCCTTGTATATCCTCTTCTCGTCCTGGAGCTTCGCCTATGAGCATCAGGGGACTTCCTGCTGTTCCATCTGAAAAACAGGTATTTTTTGCTGTCAATTTTAATGAACAACCATTAAATGCAAGAAGAGCAGATTTTAATTCATCAAGTGTCTTTGCACTTTTTGCGCTCTCTATAGCGGCAGGTTCATTTTGTATAGCCCTAGAGTTATGCAGCGGCTGATGATCTAATTTTACGGTTGGAGATGTTGTGGGGGATCTTTGTTGATGATGAGAAACGCTAACAACAGGCGTTGATTTTTTCTCTGAAGAAAAAGACTGCTTAAAACGATCAATAGGTAAATCTGCCAAGACAGCATCCGCACCACTTTCTTTATAAAAGCTTAAGAGTTCTTCATAGGAAATTGAGTACGGCGTTTGATTTAACATTTTATTTTTTCTAATGATCTAACAATTATAGATCAAACAAAATCATCCTTCAAGTTTTATAAATATGTTTATCAGTGTATAAAAACGCTGACAGAATTTTCTCTTTTTACAAAAAAGACAAATCGTAAAATGCAGATATTTGCAATTATAGACATTTTAAAATGTACAATTTGTTTGATTGCACGATTTTAATTTTTTAAACAGACTAATTTTTCGTGATAAAAGAATTCTCTATTGAATGAAAGTGGTTTGAATAACAATATATTTGTTTCTTTTTGTTATTTTTATTTAAAAATACTATGCATATAAGAAAAATACATAAATATTACTTTTATATAAGATATTATTATTTAAAAAATATTTTTACAATGGGTTAAAAGCAATGTGTGGGTATATGCTTTTGCTTTTTTTACAGCTGAAATAAGAGGTTCATTGAGTGCTAAATGGGCTGCAATAGCACTTGAGAGAATGCACCCTGTTCCACGCATTGTTCCTTTTAAACGTGGAGCAGAAATATTGATGACTTCCATTTTGTCAATGAAGCTATCAATTGCAAGAGGTCCTTCTGCATGCCCCCCTTTTACTAAAATAGAGCGAGCGCCCAATGACAAAAGTTTTTTTGCTTGTTGTATTGTCTCTTCATGATGAGATGCCAGTGGGGTTTGGCTAAGAAGAGCAAGTTCGTCTCTATTGGGTGTTAAAAGAGTAACATATGGGAGAAGCTGATTGATCATAATTTCTATGATTTTTTCCGTTGTTAGTTTTCCCCCTGACGAAGCAACCAGTACAGGATCAAGAATAACGGGAATATGAGGATAATCTTCGAGTACACGACAAATTGCTGCTATAATTGCTTGATTTCCTGTCATGCCAATTTTTATTGCTCTTATAGGATTAGCCTCTAAAGCTATGCGCATTTGCGCGGCGATAAGTTTCTCATTCATGGGCACGATTTCAGCAACGTGATGATCATCTTGTACATTCACACAAGTGATGGCTAAATTTGCCTTGATGTGAAAATATGCAGCTGTTTCTATATCACGAACAATGCCAGCACCGCCTGTTGGATCAGTACCTGCAACAATGAGAATAGAAGGTGTTAACGCCATGGTTGGGTCACCTTGAGCCATTGTTTTACCCGTTCTTCGGGTTTTTTATGAAGGATAATGTCGGTGACAACTGCCGCGCTATTGGTTCCTGCTTTCAAAACATCCATTGCGCGTTCTGGGTTTAAACCACCAATGCCAACGAAAGGTAAAGCACCAATCCGTTTTCTCCATTGTTTGATTTTTTCCAATCCTTGAGGTTGCCATTTCATTTTTTTTAGGATTGTCGGATAAATAGGACCAAGAGCAATATAGTCAGGATGAACAGAGAGTGCGATATCCAATTCATGTTCATCATGGGTGCTAACACCAAATCTTATATTATTTTTACGAATTGCATGAAGATCAGCATTACGTAGATCTTCTTGTCCAAGATGAATAAAATGGCATTTTTCATCAATGGCCATGCGCCAATGATCATTAATAATTAATTGTGCTCCCCAATGATCACAAATGTTTTTTGCGCGTTTGATATGTTGACTGATTGTTTGAAAATCTTCGTCTTTCATACGCAATTGTATGAGTTTGACACCAAGAGGAACCAAGCGTTCAACCCAATCAGCATTGTCAACAATGAGATAAAAGGGGTCCAACTTCATCAAAATACCGCTTTACCAATGACGGGCGTTGAAGGAACCGCGACATTGCGTGCTTCGAGAATACCTGCTTTATATCCCATACGTCCTGCTTGAATAGCTTTGGAAAACGCTTCAGCCATCAAGATAGGATCACCTGCTTTAGCAACTGCGGTATTGAGAAGCACTGCATCATAACCCAGTTCCATAGCAACAGCAGCATGGGATGGACGCCCAATGCCAGCATCAACAATGAGAGTAACATCAGGAAGATAAGCACGGATAGAGCGCAGTCCATCGATATGATGAGGGCCTTTAGCAGAGCCAATAGGCGCGCACCAAGGCATAATGACACGGCAACCAACATCGAGAAGCTTTTCAGCCACAATGAGATCATCGGTTGTATAGGCAAAAATATGGAAACCTTCACTGTTTAAAATTTTTGCTGCTTCAATTAAAGAAAAAACATTGGGCTGTAAGGTATCGGCATTTCCGATAATTTCGAGTTTAATCCAAGAGGTTTTAAAGAGATCTCGTGCTAAATAGGCTGTCGTTACAGCTTCTTTAACAGTGTAACAACCTGCGGTATTGGGAAGTATCGTTATATCGAGCTCTTGAAGGAATTGCCAAAACTGCCCTCCTTGTTTTCCCCCAGCGCTTTCTCGGCGTAATGAAACGGTTATAATTTCTGTACCGGATTTACAAATAGCATCACGCAGAATTGCAGGGGAGGGATATTGTGCTGTACCTAACATAAGACGGGATGAGAATTCACGTCCATAAAGATTCAACATAAATATTAGCCTCCTTGCATTGGGCTTAAAATTTCTACTTTATCTCCTTCATGCAAAATAAATTGATTGCGCGCCTCTAAAGGAACAACTTCAGCATTAACAGCAGTTGCTAGCCAATTTCCTTCATATCCCAATTCCACAAGCAAGAGATTAAGAAAAGTGGCTTCTGTTTGAAGTTTTTCACCATTAACAAATATCTGCATGTTTTATTCCAATGCCAATTTCATTGCTCGTTTTGCCATTTCTGGAGATAAAAGAAAACCATGTCTATAAAATCCATTCATAGAAATGTGATTACCATATTTGTATACAGAAGGGAAGTTATCAGGATAAGCTGGACGAACCCCAACACCAGATTCAATAATTTCTGCTTCAGCAAAAGCAGGGTGCAATGTATAGGCAGCGTTGAGCAATTCCATCATTGATCTGACAGAGATGGCACCATCAAAGTCACTCTCAATCATCGTTGCACCAATCATAAAAATATTATCTTGCCGCGGTACAATATAGAGCGGAATACGGGGATGAAGAAGACGAACGGGACGGGAAAGTTTAATATCTGTACTGCGTAGGAGCAGCATTTCACCCCGCACCCCTCGTATATCTTTATCTTTTCCTAAACGTGCTATTCCTGTTGCATCAATGATCATATCAAAATCTGTTGCAGATGTTTTGACATCAACAAAACATGCACCATTTTTTATCAGAATTTCTTTTAAAGCAGTAAGTGCTTTGCGAGGATCAAGATGCGCTTCATTTTCATAAAAAAGCGCATGGTTAAAACGTTCAGCAAGATCTGGTTCAAGACGCGCTATTTCTTCACCATTTATAATTCTATGATGATGTGTTCGCTCTGAAAATCGTTCAAGTTCTACCTTATCTCGTGCTGGTGCGACAACTAAAGTTCCTTTTCGTATAACAAGATCTGGAAATATTTTGCACCACCATTGTATAGCTTGTACACCAAGGTCTTCAACTATTTGTTCAGCATTTTCTTTTTCACAGTAAGGTGCCAGCATTCCTCCCGCATACCAACTTGCTGTTCCTATAGGAGAAGAAGGAGGGGCCGATACAGTAACATGAACGCCTTTTTGTTGTAACATAAAAGCAACGGTTAAACCACCGATTCCCGCACCTTTAATAAGAATATTCTTCAACTGTTTACTCTCTTTTTTTGAGGTGCTTCGACATAAATGTCACCCCTTTCTTGATATTTTTCTGCCATAGCAACCATACCCTCACCCTTTGCCTTTTTGAGTGCTGCAGCATCTCGAATATCATGGGAAATACGCATAGAACAGAATTTTGGTCCGCACATGGAACAAAAATGCACCAATTTATGAGCATCTTTCGGCATGGTTTCATCATGAAAGGCACACGCTGTTTCTGGATCAAGAGACAGGTTAAATTGATCATGCCATCTAAAGTCAAATCGTGCACGTGAAAGAGCATTATCGCGTAACTGTGCTCTGGGCAAACCTTTTGCAAGATCAGCTGCATGAGCGGCGATTTTATAAGTGATGACTCCCGTTTTGACATCATTTTTATCGGGAAGTCCTAAATGTTCTTTAGGCGTTACATAGCACAACATAGCGGTTCCAAACCATCCAATCATAGCCGCACCAATTGCTGATGTAATATGGTCATAACCAGGAGCGATATCAGTTGTAAGAGGTCCCAAAGTATAAAAAGGGGCTTCATGACAGAGATCGAGTTGTTGTTCCATATTTTCTTTAATTTTGTGCATTGGGACATGTCCTGGTCCTTCAATCATAACCTGTACATTTTTTTCCCAAGCAGTTTTTGTCAATTCTCCTAAAGTCTTAAGTTCGGCAAATTGTGCTTCGTCATTCGCATCGGCAATAGAGCCAGGGCGTAATCCATCTCCTAAGGAAAGAGAGATATCATAGGTGCTTGCAATATCACAAATTTCATCAAAATTTTCATAGAGAAAGCTTTCTTTATGATGATGGAGACACCATTTTGCCATAATAGAACCGCCTCGTGAGACAATACCTGTTATACGATCAATGGTCATCGGAATAAATGGTAACCTTAAGCCAGCATGAATAGTAAAATAATCAACGCCTTGTTCTGCTTGCTCTATAAGGGTATCACGAAAAATGTCCCATGTTAAATTTTCAGCAATACCTTGTACTTTTTCGAGTGCTTGATAAAGAGGAACAGTCCCGATGGGCACCGGGGAATTTCGAATAATCCACTCACGAATATTGTGAATATTCCGCCCTGTCGAGAGATCCATCACTGTATCAGCGCCCCAACGAATAGCCCAAACCATTTTATCAACTTCTTCTGCCATAGAAGATGTTACGGCGGAATTGCCAATATTGGCATTAATTTTCACACGAAAATTACGTCCAATAATCATTGGTTCGCATTCTGGATGATTGATATTCTGAGGAATAATGGCGCGTCCGTTTGCAATTTCATTCCGAACGAATTCCGCAGTATAAATTTCCGGTATTTCTCCACCCAATGGACTTGATTGCACTGTTTGCTGGTCTTTTATCGCGAGCCCTTCATTTTCTCGTATAGCGACATATTCCATTTCGGCGGTAATAATACCTGCACGTGCATACGCCATTTGTGTAATTGCTTTACCACTTTTGGCGCGTAAAATAGGTCGTTTTTTTTCAAAGGCTGGTATAGGAGAGCTTGTTAATCCATTATCTTCAGGTTTAACTGAGCGTGCAGGATAAGGTTCAGTATCAGCACGCTTAGAGAGCCAAGATGAGCCAATTGCTGGTAAACCTTTTGTAAGATCAATGATTGCCTCTTTGTCGGTATAGGGACCAGAAGTATCGTAGACATTTAAAGGTTTTTCACCACTACCATCGGTCAATGAAATTTCACGCAACGGAACACGCACATCAGAAAAAAGAGGACTCTGTTGATAAATTTTGCGTGAGGCGGGAAAGGGGCTGCAACTGATTAATGGAATATTTTTCGACACAAATTTTTTCCTTCTAAACACAGAGTTCAAAAACTAAGATGGTATGGGGATATATTCAAATGATCAATTATGTACTCTTGAATGAAGAAATGCTTATAATATTTTATAGTAAGTGATCTTCAATAAAGCCTAAGAAAATTTATTTGAAAAGATTAATGCAATATCTCAATAATATCTGCACCCCCCATGTAAACACTTTTGTTAGCATTAATATGATTGGCTTAAATACGGACATTGTCAATCACAAAGATATGTTCTTAACGATTTTGGTATATTTTTTAAGAATAAAAGTAGGTCTGATAAACTATAATATTAAGAAGTTGTCTTTGATAGTTGAGGGGATAGCAAATGTTAAATCAATGGAGTATTTTTTGTTTGGATGGGTGAGGCAGATAAGTTAGCAAAAGGGTTTGGAGAATGCTTACTTTGATATTGCAATGAATGAAGGAGAACAACAATAATTGCGAGATTATGTTGAGAGGGATTGATTGTTCTTGCAAAAAAAATATACATATAATAGAATACGTGTACAGGGAGAGCTGTTTTAAGTGAGAGCGGGTGGTTATCGGGCGCTGGTTTTAAAGAACCTACGAAACGTGTTCATAAAAGCTTGGGGGCGGGGTTATATTTCTTAATATACGGATCGGGCACAATCTTCAGAATTGAGGAAAGTCTGTGATATTTCCTTAGTATTTCAGTTCACTGAAGGTGTGAAGAAATTATCATATCGATATATTCTCTATGATACATGGAGTTTGAACAGAAGTCTGTTCAAAAACATGGGTGCTGATCTCATAACACAATTTCAGGAATAAATTGAATGAAATAGAATCAAGTATCTGCATGTAAATAAAAATAGAATAGGGGCATGCAGAAGATTTTAAGCTAACTTTTGAATTTTTTTAATAGAAATCATCATCAAAAGATAAGCTTAACATACTGAAAAAATAAAATGTCTCATTAAAAATTTAAATCAGAAACTTTCTATGCAGATGACAAGTTATTGCATTCAATAATGGTTAGATGAAATCTATAGTAAGAGAAAATTTTAACAGTATTTTTAAATTTTGCAACAAGATGCAAGATTTGAAAATACGGCTATATAACGACAGCAAAGTAACAAAACAAGATATCAAAGAACATCAGATGAGGTGCTTAGATTACACATTAGAAGTGGAAGCATTAAGACTGATGTTATGAAAAAAGTTTTATGAAATGAACTTATTAAATGGGAAGGAGTGAAGAGAGAAAGAATGCGTAAAATAGGGTTGGTGCAGCGGTTATGATGTACCAATGCGGCAGGCATATTTTTAGAGCACAGAACGAGAAATTATGAGAAAAACGATGAAAATAATGGGGGATTTATAATGTCTAATATTTACGATTGGTCGCTAAAAGCTGATGAAAATGCTCATTCAGATAATATCATTAACTGGGCAGAAGGTCAGCCACCTAGTTCTGTCAATGATAGTGCACGGGCGATGATGCAGCGCGTGCGTGAGTATCTTGCCGATAATGGTGGATCTATTGACTCATGCTTTATGGTAAATGCAGAAGATAAAACAACATTAATTACCTTAAAGACAGTTTCAGCGATAAAGAAATACGATAATGATATAATCATACGTTTTAAAGCGCGTGGTGTGAATATTGGTACGACAACAATAACTGTTAATAATATAGGAGAAAAGCTTATCTATAAAGCTACCGATGCGGGGATTATACCATTAGAAGGTGGAGAGCTACAAACAGATGGCATTTATGAAATGGTATATAATAGTGGTGTTTTAATAAAAGAGCATGAGGGTTGGTATTTATTAAATCCTACACCACCAAAGATAGAAAGTTTTCCTGCGGGATTCATTGCAACATTTGCTATGCGAAATATCCCGAATGGTTGGCTTTTATGTGATGGTACGGCTTATAAGCGTGAAGATTATCCGCAATTATTCAAGGCTATAGGTGATAAATGGGGAAAAAATAGCGATACAACTTTTAAAGTTCCTGATTTTAGAGGCATGTTTTTACGTGGCTTTGATGATGGTCGGGGTTTAGATAATGATAGAAAATTTGCAGATGAACAACAAGATAGCATAAAATCGCATACGCATATTGGGACCGTTGAAGAATCAGGAGCGCATGTGCACAATTTTGAGTATAAAGGAGTTGGATGGCCAACTGGTAATATTGGGAGACTCCCGAATTATTATACCTATAATACAACCCTGAAAGGGAAAACAGATTCTGCTGGTGCACATACACACAAGATAACTCTTTCCCATACGGGTGAAGCAGAGACGCGCCCTGTTAATACAACGGTTATCTATGCTATAAAATCATGAGTATAATCGGGGAGTAAAGAATCTATACACATTTGAATAATTTTATTAACGCGGAGCGATTCCGCGTTATTTTCTGCGTATGTGAAGAAAAAACTAGCTTATTACTATCTTAAAAGAGTTAAAAAACAATTTTTAAATAGAGGGAGAAAAGTCAAAAATATGATTTGATATGCTTTTACTATAGAGGTGTATAAATGAATATTTGTCTATTTGTAAAAATAGCTAGAGCATATGTGTCATAAAAAATAATGCCATTAAAGCCACAAATAAATATTTTATAGATTGAAGAAAGGAACTTGATTTCTATCGGGCATTTAGAAAATATAGACAATACATCTAATTTTGTACATATTTCTTGGATTATGTTTATAAAAACAAAAGTTATAGAAAAAGCGGGAAAGCGCATATCGATATTATATAAATTAATAGCAAAACAAAATCTCCAATATTTTTAGTCTCGTAAAATTTTAAAAGATTTTAAACAGGTTTTTTGTCCCAAAATACGGTGTACTCGATTCTCTTTTTTAAAAGGACATATGACCCAAAAGAAGTTCATTTAACAATAAAACAGACCGTTTAATATTTACATGTTTTATTTTTTTATGGATTTTAATTTTTAGATTGAAGCCGGTAGCTTTGGGATCTCTTCTCATGGGAAGAAGCCGTTTGAGGGAGTATAAATGGGATATCTTCTTTAGGTAATTCAGAAACGTTTAAGGAACAATGATAAACATCGTGGAGATTTTGTGTTGTCAAAACATTAGTTGCATTTCCTTCGCAATAAATCTCTCCTTCCTTGAGCAAGATCATGTTATCTGCATAATGTGCCGCGAGATTGAGATCGTGAAGAACAGCAAGAACACCACCACCAGAATGGGCAAATTGTTTCGCAATATCCATAACAATAATTTGATGTTGAATATCGAGGCTTGCAATGGGTTCATCTAATATCATCCAACGAGGAATTCCATTATAAATGGGTTTCCAGATTTGGCAAAGAACACGCGCAAGTTGTACGCGCGCTTGCTCTCCACCTGATAATTGATGATAATACAGGTTACCATAATCAGAAAGGTCAACGCGCTCTAAAGCTTCTTGGATAAGATTTTGCAATTCGACTTTGGCAATGGTAATGTGGTTTACAGAAAGGCCAAGTCCTACAACTTCATGGACTAAGAATGGAAATACGAGCGTTGTTGATTGTGGTAAAACGGCGCGCATTTGGGCCATTTCGTAAGTCTTTGTTTGGCGCACATCATAACCATTTAAGGTTATTTTTCCACTGTAAGGAATTTCTCCACTCAATGCTTTGACAAAAGTACTTTTCCCTGATCCGTTGGGACCGATAATGATGGTAAAAGCTCCACTTTTAGCTTGAAGATTAATGTGGTTAAGAATCTGTTTCTTTCCACGCTGAACGCAAATATTTGTCGCTTCAATCATGAAAAGTCTGTTCCTCGTTTGCATATAAGGATCCACAGGAAGAAGGGGGCACCAAAAAGTGCTGTTACGATTCCAATTGGCAATTCTGCGGGAGCAACAATTAAGCGTGCAAACGTATCAGCAAAAATAAGTAATGCTGCTCCCAAGAGGGCAGAATAAGGAATGAGATAGCGGTGGTCAGGACCAATGAGCTGACGTAAAATATGAGGAACAATAATACCAATAAAACCAATACCACCACTGACAGCAACAGCACTTCCACACATAAGAGCAACAAGGGGAATAGCAATATTTTTAACGCGTTGAATAGGGAAACCGATATGGACAGCAACGGCTTCTCCAAGCGCAAGAGCATTAAGTGCTCGTGATAAAAAGGGGGAGAAAAGAAGACCAATAAAGATGAAAGGAAGAACAAGCCATACTTTCAACCATGTCGCACCCGCAAGAGAGCCAAGGCTCCAAAAAGTGATATCGCGTAATTGTTGGTCATTTGCGATAAAAATCAACGTTCCGACAACTGCACTGCTTAAGGCACCAAGGGCAATACCGGCAAGCAACATGGTTGCAATAGAGGTAAAGTTATGATGCGTTGCTATGATGTAGAGAACAATCGTTGATAAAAGTCCACCAAAAAAAGCACCTATGATAACTTTATATGGCTCTAGAAAAGGTGCAAATGAAATAGGAAAGGCAAAACCGATAACAATTGCTAAAACAGCACCAAGACCGGCTCCTGCTGATACACCTACAATCCCAGGATCTGCAAGAGGATTACGGAAAAGTCCTTGCATCAGAACACCAGAGACAGCCAAAGCTGCTCCGATCAATAACCCTAAGATAACACGAGGAAGCCTGATATCAATAAATATGAGATAATTGCGTGTTTTACTACTGACAGAAAATTCTTGCGTAAACATGCTATAAAGAAAATCAAAGAAAGAAGTATTTGAAGCACCATTTAAAAGTCCGCTTAAAATACTAAAGACGAGAAATATTATTAGACTGAATAAGAGTATTTTTCTCAAATTCTCGCGATTTATTTTTTTATTTTTTTTTGTTTCAGATGCATAAACCATGGATGGCGCTACCAATTCTATCCGTTTTTACCGTTTTGGTTTGCACCATAAAGCATATGAATAAGTTCTCTTGATGCGTATGCAGTGCGTGGACCAAATCCTAAAAGGTACATAGCATCCATTTGTTTAATAGCATGATTTTTGGCGGCAGTTGTTGCTTGAATTGCTGGTATAGCTAAAAGCTTTTCAAGATTAATAGATCTTCCACTGTGTGTTATAAGCAAAATAGCATCAGGATTTGCTTTCAATAATGCTTCGTTATTGAGAAGTTTATACCCTTTATAATCAGTAATGGCATTGATACCCCCCGAAAGTTTTATGATACCATCAGCCGCTGTATCTGTTCCAGATGCCATAACGCGCCCATTTTGCACGGACAAAATAAAAAGGACACGCTTTGGTTTCGTTACTTTTGCCAAAAGAGCATCATTATCTACAAAATCACGGCTCACTTTTTGAATTAATGCAGCGGCTTGTGCTTCACGATGGATGGCTTTTCCAACGAGGTGAATTTTTTCTATGACACTTTCTCGAGAATAGTTCTCAGGTATGATCACGATAGGAATTGATGTTTTTTTGAGGATTTCAATTGTTGAAGGAGGTCCACTCCCTTCAACAAGCAAGATACCTTCTGGAGCCAGAGACAAAACACCTTCAGGTGAAAGAGCACGCATATAGCCAAGCACAGGAAGTTTGAGAGCTTCTTTAGGATAAACGCTTGTACTATCACGGGCAACAAGTTGATCTTGCGCGCCTAATGCATAAACAATTTCCGTCAGAGAACCACCAATAGAGACAATTCGTGCATTTTCAGAAAAATGTGTGGTAGGTTCAGCAATAACACGTTGAGAAAAAAAGCTAAGAGAAAGCAGTATAAAAAAAAGAAAAAAACTTAACCGTCTGCGCAAAAGAAATATAAGCATATTTTATCTCTTTCTAAGTGACGACTAATTCTTGATAGAGAGGAAGAGATTTCAATAAAGAACGCCAATCATCACGCTCTTTTTGACCTTCTTTGCGCAAGCCAAAGAATTGAACAATCATTTCATCATTTTTATCGAAAACTTCAAGTGAACTGACATAACCATCACGGGTAGGTTTGCGAACATGCCATACACGAGCAATACCAGATGTGAGTAAATGAAGATCAAATCCTGGATCGAGAACATTAAGCCACGGTCCCATTTGCTTAATATTTTTTACAGTCCCACTAAAAATTTGAATACACCCTCTATTACCAACAAAACACATAATTGGCAGTTCTTGTTGTGCGGCTTGGTTAAGCATCATTTCAACAGCATCTACCTGTAATTCATCGGCAAATTCATTACCAACATGTTTTACAGCATGATGCCGATTAATTTTAAATTCGGAAATAATTTTGTGAAGTTGGTGTACATCCGTCATTTTCCGCCAACGATCCCGAAAATTCTCAATATCCAATTCTGTTATATCACACTGAACTGGAAGGGAAACGGGAAGAATGTCAAGAGCAGAGGACTGATCTTCAAGAAGGAGCTTTTCAACAAGTTCATTCCACTCTTCCATATTTGTCATATCTTTAGAATAGATTTTTAAAATAGCAACGCCATGTTGATCAAAGAATTGTAGACTTTTTGTAGGTTTTCCAAGAATAATAACATCATATTCAAAACCAAACTTCCATTGTTTTGTAAAAATACGCAAATCAATTTCACCAAGCGTGATAGGAATATGTTCGTTTTGAACAACTTTTTCAAAACGTCCTGTTATTTCATGAACCGCATGTTCGTTTCGTGTTAAGACCATGACTGTTCCAAGTCGAGGAGCACTCTCCAAGAGAGTAGCAACATCAACTTGTAGTCTTTTTGCTTTTCCAACAGTACAATAGGCCGCAATAAGCTCTGCTTCAGATATACCAAGCGAAACCGCAAAATCACGGTTACGCATTTCTTTTTTTTCTTCACGCAAACGAAGAATCATTTCAGCTGTATGGGCCATGATTTTACCTTATGTTACTTAACTTAAAAACTAACTTTCAAATTTTAAAATTCTAAAGCAATAGATTAAACCCCTTAAAAGAGTTTAATCTATCACAAAATACCGCTCTATCGCGAACAGGCGAATAATTAAAAAACGATAAAACAGGAAAAATTAAAGCTCTTCTACCAAATCTTTGTAATTTCAAAGATGTTGAAAATAGAAACATAATAATTAATCCTTTTATCGATATAATTTTATTGACCGAATAGTTAACAGAAGTGATTAAAACTTTTGTACAAATGATACCTTAAAGTTACGACCAGGCTGGCTATAATAATCCTTTGGTGTTGAACTTTTACCTGAAGGAAGTTCTGATGCATTCCAATATTTTGTATTGAAAAGATTATAAACACCGGCTCTCAAGATAGGGCCTGTTTCACCGAATGGTTTCCACCACCCTGTCATATCAACGACATGATATCCTGGAATTTTTTGGTAATCAGATGCCTCAGCTACCTTGTCACGTTTGGCTGCCAAAGTAAGGATAATATCGCCCCCCCAAACTTCTTTCGCATATCCTAAGCCGATAACTGCTTTTAAAGGAGGAATTGAGTTAAGATATTCCTTTTTATCAAGATCTTTTCCTTGTGAATAAGCAAGAGAAACATTGCTATGAAAACCATTCTTAAGAGCTAGATGTGCTTTTGTTTCAACACCAAAAATTTGCACGCGAAAACGATTCATGTAATGCCGACGCGCAAATCTGAACTCTTCTGATGGTCCTCTATCTTCAGTATCTATGAAGTTCTTATACTGGTTAATAAAGGCATTGAAGGAACCTCCAAAATTTGCATTTCCATACCGTAGACCAACATCATACCCATTGCTTGTTTCTGGTTGAAGATCAGGATTTCCTTTCACGTAATAAGCAGAAGGCTTGATATAAGAAACATAAAGCTCTGAAATACGTGGTGCACGAAAAGCCTGTGCCCACTGAGCATAAAGGGTTACTTGATTACGAACATCCCACTCCATGCGTAATTTAGGAGAAAAGCGCGATCCACTTCTTTCTGGAGGGAATTTATCAGAAATCAGAGCTTTCTCATAAGAAGGTGTTTTCTGAGGAACATATTTGTACCAATCATACCGGATTCCCGGTGTTACACGAAAACGATCATCAACGAACCCAATTTCATCTTCAAAAACAAAGCCTAAATTGTAACCATTTGTGTCTGGTGAATCTGAGCGATTAGCAGGAACAAAAAGACATCCTCGAGCATATTCTTTTATATGACAATTGTCTTTACCTAACAAATAGTGATGAAATTTAGATGACGAAACATTTGTTGCAAACTTTAACGTATGGCTTGTAGTGCCAAAATCCACTTTTTTAAGTGCATCAGCATTGAAACCATAATTAATATTACGTAAGAAATTATCTCTTAAATAATCCCCTTTGGGCGCTGAAACACGAACGCCAGTCAAAACGTGACGACTTGATTGCCTTTGCCAATAAAGCACTCCACTAAACGCATCAAGAACCGCATCGCCGTTACCCTTATAATTATAAGAAAGAGAAAAACGCTCACGAAGCTTATCATCCCGCTCATAAACAGAACCTGGAGCATACCTTTTAGACGAATTTAATTCATGCGTGTTACTATTATGACCAAAACGCTCTGCGGTAAAACCAAGCCGATGATTATCACTCAAATATTGATGAATTTTAAAAAGCAAGTTATTTTTATCAAAGTTGGAAGGATTTTTACGCGTGCGTTCTTCATATCCTCCCACTGTTCCCATATTTTTGCGCTCATGACCTTCTACATAAGACCCTTGGAAAAGCAAAAATGTCCGGTAATTACGCACAGCAAAAGCTTGATCGATGCGCCAGCTGTTATCAACAGAATGGTAACCACCTTTTATAAGGCTTCCCCAATTCTTTCCTTCCACAATAAGGTCTTCAGGATTAAGAGTCCGCAATGCAATTATCCCCCCAAGCGCCCCAGAACCATAAAGACTAGAATCTGATCCCTGAATAGTATCAAACGTAGAAAGAGCATTGAAATCAAACGTTGTATTCCCACCTCCACCACGGAATATATCATTAAACCACGGAAGAGAAATGCCATCCATTGTCGTAAGAACACGGTTTGCATCTAAACCCCGAATAACAAAACTGTTATTTTCTGAGTTATAGGATACAGAAGGATTAAGACGACTCACATCATAAACATCAGTTATTTGTTTTTCATCAATATTCTTGTTGGTTTTACGATCAGTCAGAATGGTTATTGAATTTGAAGTATCTTCGACTTTTTTTCCCTTAATAAGGATTGGCTTAAGCTCAGTCACAACATTCTTATCGCTGTTTTGTGCAAAAACAAATGAAGGTATACAGACCGACAACGCACCTAAAATCACACAGCTTTTATGGATATTTTTTCGTCTTATTTGCATAACACATTATAACCTTTTTTTTAACATCCCCTCTCTAAGCTTGAAATTTTACATATAAAAACGCTTGACTTAACCCTACCAAAAATTAGCCAACCAAGCAGAGATGATTTAAAATATAAAATCACAGGGGAACCATATTAAACATGATAAAATCAGTCAAGAAAAAAGTTGCAATTTCAAAATAGCTTGTTTTAATGAGATGAGATACCAATATTGCACTTAGAATAGCGGCGGAAAAACGATGAACTTTGCAAATGAGAGGCAGTTATCAACTCTTTGGATGGTTGCATTTGTTGGTGCTCTGTCTCTGCATATTGCATTGGGAACACAGTTTTATTTTCGAAAGGCTGGTGTCAGTAAGGGTGTGCTCTCGTCAACGGTTATACTAACTCTTGCCCAAGAGAGTGTATACCTAGATGCTGATATAGATCAGTCAAATCTGGATAATGATATAGATTTGTCAAATGCTAGCACAAAACCAGAACTATTGCAGCCAGATCTTTCTGAGCAAGAGCCAGAGATATCGGAAACGGTGGATGATATTCAACCGGAAGAGTCCCAGCATAGTGTAGAAAAAGATGATTTTACAGTAAAGTCTTTGGAAGAATCTCTTCCTCAAAAAGTAGAAGATAAAATATTTGAGAAAAAAACAATACCAAAGACAGTTGTAAAGAAGCCATCTGTAAAGGCCGTGCATTCACTTAATGCCAGACAGAGCGGTAGTACAGTAGGGTTTGAAGATATGATGTTAATGGAGTGGTTAGCAAAGGTACAGTCGCAATTAGAACGGCAAAAAAATTATGTTGTAGGACAGCGTACCAGTCGAGCAAAAGGAACGGTGAAATTAGAATTTAGGGTGCATGAGCGGGGGGGCATTTTTTCTAGCCGTGTCGTCGTTTCTGCTGGAGATCCAGAACTTGATCGATTGGCTATGGCAGCTCTTCAGCGCGTTGGTGCTTTTCCTCCCCCTCCACCATCAAAAGTGAATAAAATTATCAGAGTATCCTTGATATTTAGCTGATTTTTTTAATGAAGACTCTGTTCACATAATATATTTATTTATAAAGGCTATTTATAATTTAAATGAAAGTTCAAATATAGTTTTTCGAATTTTTTTACATTGAAGCAATCAAAATCATCCGCGCTGACTTATGACACGAGTGAGGAAGAGCATGGATAAAAAAACTTTTTAAAAACAGTAATATATTTCTTATGAATGCTCTCAATGAAAGGGCTGTTGCAACGTTGGAAGTTAGGGGGAAATAGGACTATAGCTTTTATCAAATGAAGCTTAATTATGTCTAATAAAATTTTATGCCATTCGTGAGAATACTTTCATAATGACTCTTCAAGTATACAATGGTGAAATAGACTTAGAGATATTAAAATAAAAATCGGAATAAGAAAGCATACTATTTTAGCGGGATATTCTGTTTTGTATGAAGGATGTAAGCTTATATATAAAAATGAAAAAAATAAAAGGCAAAGCTTCACCTTCATTCTTAAAAGGTATTAGTGTGTTTGAAAGTTGTAAATCTGAGTGATAAGGGAAGGAAAAGTGGGATGTTTTTTATCTTTAAGATTTTCTCACTCAATGAGTGTTTATCTTTTTGCTTTAGAGATGTTTCAAACAGATCTACATAATAACTCTCCATTATTAAGTATAGAAATATTGTAAACAGAAAAAAATTCAAAACGTGCTGTTGTATAAAATTTGAATGTCGATTAATAAGCAATAGTAAAGGGATGCACTATTCATTTTACTCTTTTTACATTAATCCTCTATGATGTTATCGTTTATTTATTGAGAAGAAATGAAATATTTATGCAACATGATAATTCATTATTTTGTCTTTTGAATAAGAGACCCGAATAGCGTAGATTTTTCCATCTCAACTCTATTGATACTGAATCAATTAAAATCACTTGTTTGCACGTCAAAAGGGAGAGTGTATGTGGATACTCTTTAGGAAGGAATTAAAATGCTCTTAAGAACGCAATGCTCTTTGGGAAGATTAAGGCATATTATTTTCATCGACCAGAAAGCAGGTCGGTTTTTATATCTATTTTCCCAGTGAGTCTTGCTTTGTAGACACCGTAATTTTCCATGACACGCATCACGTAATTCCGTGTTTCTGTATAAGGGATACGTTCAATCCAATCAATGACGTTATCGAGAGATTGTCCTCGAGGATCGCCATAACGTTTTATCCATTCATCGACCCGACGGGAGCCAGCATTATAGCCAATAAGAGTTAGGATATAGGATCCATTAAAACGTTCTAATTGCTCATTGAGAAAATGGGTCCCTAATGTTACATTATAACGAGCATCACTGCTAAATTTTTTATGAGACCATGTGATTGAGTATTTTTTTGCGAGTGCTTTTGCTGTTGTAGGAAGCAATTGAAGTATCCCTTGTGCACCTGCTTTTGATATGGCTGTTGGATTAAATTCGCTTTCTTGGCGTGCAATGGCATAGATAAGCGATTTTTCTTCTACAGAAATATGAGTAGAAGCTGGTATAGCCCCTAGGGGATGAGAAAGTGCCCCGACATTTTTTCCCTGAAAAGCAGCTATTTTTCCGATTTTGAGGCTGGTATAATAGTCACCATTTTTTTCTGCCATAACAGCTAGAAGAGCTAATTCACCGGGACTTTCTATTTTTTTCGCGAGTTCTCTATAAAAAACTTTAGCAAAGTCAGCATAGCCGGCTTCTTCAAGACGTTGAATTGCTTTGATCGCTTGTCGTGCACTAAAATGCTGTCGTTCAGCGGTTGTTGGTTTAGGAAAAGAAATATTAAGCTTTTTTTGGTTGAGTCGTGCAGCGGCTAATTGGCCATAATAAGTTGCACCAAAATGAGCTGCGCGATGAAAGTAATGCTGGGCATTTTTGTGATCTCCTAGCGTTTCTGCAGTTCGCCCCATCCAGTAATATCCACGTGATGCAGAAAAAGGTGAAGAGGAGAGTTGAGGAATGCGTGAAAAATGCTGCATTGCCAATTTAGGGTTATGAAGAAACCGTAGTGCGTACCATCCTGCATGAAACTCAGCATCAACAGCTAATGCAGATGTTATGCCAGTGTGCATCGCAACAAGTTGATAAGCCATTTTGGGTTTATTTAAATCGAGCATTTCGCGAGAAAGGGCGCGTTGCTCTTTCCACAATGAATGAGGGTTCATAAGATGAAAGGTATCTTTTGATGTTTTCATCATCAGTGTTGCGGCGGCATCATATTGCTCTGTTCGCCGAAGATGGCGTATTCGAGCAAACTGGAAAAGAGGATCTTTTTTCCATGTTCTCTCGACAGCGCGTAATTTTTGTGTCGCTCTAGGATCATTTTTTTCAACGGCGACAAAAGCATCAAAAAGGGCTTGAGCACGGGCTAATTTTGCAACGCGTGCCGCTGAATCAAAACGATGTGCATACAGCATAAACTGCATGCGTTTTAAATGATCAATAGGTTTTAAGGTAGCGCTTGCATTGTTAAGAACAAACACTTCTTCTTTTGCATTAAGCGGTGTTTTATGCCACCATGGTGCAATAATGTGTTGAGCGTGGGTGATTTGTCCCGTTGCAATAAGTGCTTTAGCGAAGAGAGCCATGCCTTGTGCCGTGAGGGGGGGGTGATGAGAAAATTTTTGGATAATGGCGCGTGTGACATTGGTTTCATTAAGAAAAGCACGTTCAGCATTGCGTTGCATTGTTTCTATACCAGGCCATCCTTTTAGTATGTTGATTGCATTATAGATTTCAAAGCTTGGTATATTATCTTGGTTTGATAGCCCCAGCGCCCATGTCAAAATATGACGATCAAGGCTATGTTTTTCCATTGAATTACGCAAGTTTATTGTTTTTGCAATATTGTTGTTTGCAAGAGCATCTAGCCCAGCTTTTAGTTGCTTGAGTGTCGTAGTATTGTGCGATGCCGTGTATCCCTGTTGAAGAGGTTCTTGAGCTTCTTGTTTAACAGTAAGGAGGGCAGGACGTGTCGAAGGGATTGGTGCTTTCCCATGGAAAAGAGGTGTTTGTGCATGTGCACTTGAAAATAAAATTCTTATTGCCAGTATAAGTGCAGTAAAGGTTGATACGAAAAGAGAGGTGGAGAATACGCGCATAGAGAAAAGACCTTGAAACCTTGCTTTTTGTAAAAACTTAAGGGTTTATAGAGCACAAGCATGAAAAACGCGTTAATACAGATGGTTTATTTTAAAGAAATGTTCAAAATTTAAAGAGGGACATCTTCATCTTGTAGAGGCTTTTTTTGAAATTCATCTTGCTTCAATGATAGAGCAAGATTATGCTCTATTTAAATTTATAAAGGCGATTATTAAAGAAAATAAAAGCGAACATTATAGGGAGTTTATCATGCTCAAGGGAGCTATAACTGCTCTTATCACACCGTTTGATCATAAGGGTGCAATTGATGAGAGAGCGTTTTGTGATTTTGTTGAATGGCAGATCACACAAGGGATTAACGGTGTAAGCCCTGTTGGGACAACAGGTGAATCGGCAACTTTAAGTCATGAAGAGCATAAGCAAATTATAGAATTGTGCGTTGAGCAGGTTGCAAAGCGTGTTCCTGTTGTTGCTGGAGCGGGATCAAATAGTACAAGTGAGGCTATAGAGCTTGCGCAGCATGCAGAAAAGGCTGGTGCAGATGCCGTTTTGGTTGTTACTCCCTATTATAATAGACCAAATCAGTCTGGCTTATACAAGCATTTTTCTTCTATTGCCAAAGCTGTTTCTATTCCGATTATAATTTATAATATTCCAGGACGTTCTGTTATCGATATGGCTGTGGAAACGATGAGAGACCTTTATCAAAATTTTAACAATATCATTGGTGTTAAAGATGCAACGAGCAGAATTGAGCGCGTGAGTGAACAAGGTGAAAAGTGTGGCAAAGATTTTGTGCAGCTTTCCGGTGATGATTGTACAGCATTAGGTTTTAATGCACATGGAGGTGTCGGATGTATTTCAGTTTCCTCCAATGTTGCTCCAAAACTTTGTGCAGAGCTTCAAGCCGCTTGTTTTCATGGTGATTATAAAACAGCACGGGAATTAAATGATCGCCTCATGCCTCTAAACCGTGCTGTGTTTATTGAACCTAGTCCAGCAGGGATTAAATATGCTGCTGCAAAATTGGGGCTTTGTGGTGAGACTGTACGTTCTCCGATTGTTCCATTAACAGAGAGCACCAAGAAGATTATTGATGAAGCCCTTAGTCATGCTGGTCTTTTAAAAGCATAGAATGATATCGACAAAGCCATGAATAAAAAAAAGAACGCGCCCGTACGGAAAATAATTGCTGACAATCGTAAAGCACGTTTTAATTTTGAAATCCTTAATAATCTTGAGGCGGGTCTTGTTCTTCAAGGAGCGGAAGTGAAGTCTTTACGTTCTAATCATGCGAATATTGCTGAAAGCTATGCTAGTTTTGAAAATGGGGAATTATGGTTAGTCAACAGCTATATTCCTGAATATACGCAGGCTAATCGTTTTAATCATGAGCCGCGACGTTTGCGTAAGTTATTACTTTCAAAACGTGAGATGGCACGCTTTTTTAATGCAACATCCCGTGAAGGGATGACACTTGTTCCTCTCAAACTTTATTTTAATGAACGTGGGCGCGTTAAGTTAGAGATTGCTCTAGCACGAGGGAAAAAACTTCATGATAAGCGTGAAACGGAAAAAAAACGTGATTGGGGACGTGAAAAAGCAAGACTTTTAAAAAGATATGGATGATCGATAGGGATCTCCTTTATTTATTTAGCATTGATCTAAGTATGCTTTTGCTGCTTGAAAAATTTGGTGAAACATAGCGTCTGTCAGGCGGCCAGTATTCGTATTATAGCGAGAACAGTGATAGCTTGAAAAGATGCGTAATCTACCAACATTATTGATTTTACCATGTTCAAAAGGGTGAGCTAAAACTTTTGCATTAAGAGCGCGTATGGTTGAGTGGTGTGCAATGGTTCCTAAGGTAATAACGGCTTTTAGTTTGGGAAGATTTGTTAAAAGAGGCGAAAAGAAAGAGCGGCACGTGTTAATTTCTGCACCGGTGGGTTTATTTTCTGGTGGAACACAACGAACAGAGTTAACAATTGCAACATCAATCAGTTCAAGATTATCGTCTGCTCTTTCTTCAAAGGTTCCTTGGGCAAAACCGAATTTTTTCAAAGTAGAATAAAGTAAATGTCCAGCATAATCACCCGTGAATGGACGTCCAGTTCGATTGGCTCCGCGTAATCCAGGCGCAAGACCAACAATGAGAAGACGCGTTGTGTCTGCTCCTTTATAGGGAAAGAAAGGGCGTACCGGTGCGTTATGCCAACTTGGTTCTTTCACACGCCAGTCAGCGATAAATTGATAGAGCCTAGGGCATAAATTGCAATTTGGGGGAGGCTCTGGGCAAAGCGATGTTAATGGGTTATTCATGGCGTTAGGCATCATTTTTTTATTCTTTTAAGTCTTTTATGACGTATATGATGGGTCATGTTTTGATAAACAATCTAGAATATCAATAAACTGCTTTAGAAGAAAGTTTAATATAAACTTATGGCTAATTATGATGTAACAAGAGGCAATCTTTCAGTAAGTTATTTGATGAATAAGAGTGCAATACATATAATGTTCAAAGAAAAAATTCTATCTTTCATAAATATATTATCATAAAAAATGTGCATAAGGCTGTTGTTATTGGAAAATCTTTCTAAGAGCTGGTATTTCTTTTAAAAGGATAAAGACTCTAAAGGAACCTTTTGTCAAGAAACACCTTTCTTTGCTTGATCCAATCTATTGGAATTCTTTTAAGAGCAGCTTTGATAACGAGCATGGGTAGGTATACATTTTTTTATCAAGTTTCCAAGAATCTTCTCAAATAAGTTTTTTAAGCAAAAAATATGAAAGCTTGTGTTGTTTTTCTTGTGTTTTATTTTGATTATTGTATATACTCACCTATCCGCTATTAAATTTTTTTATTTGAGAAAGAGGCATAAATGGCCCGCGTAACGGTAGAAGATTGTATTGATAAAGTTGATAACCGCTTTGAATTGGTACTTTTAGCAGGTCATCGGGCGCGTCAGATTTCACAAGGAGCGCAAATTACAGTTGATCGGGACAATGATAAAAATCCAGTTGTTGCTTTGCGTGAAATAGCAGAAGAGACATTGTCACCTGCTGATTTAAAAGAAGATCTTATTCATTCGCTGCAAAAGCATGTGGAAGTAGATGAACCAGAGATGGCAAGTGAATTTATCACCCATTCAAGTGAATCTGAAAGCATTTTTAATACTTCATCGCAAGAAGAAGGGACTTCATTTGATCATATGTCAGAAGAAGAGCTTTTAGCGGGCATTGAAGGTTTGGTTGTTCCGGAAAAAAGTGACGATTATTAGATTATTAATTGCATCGATTGATATTGCAGGAGTTAAAAGATATCTTGTCATGTGAGAGGCAGTTATTTTTCTTGCCTTTTGTTGATAAGATGTGTTCAATAAGGATGAGAGGTGTGAAAAGATAAAGGATATTCTCGTATGATGCGTCAGTGTGAGCTTGTTGGGCGTGTTCAGCGTTACAAGTCTGACGTAGATGAGGCTCTTTTAAACAGAGCTTACGATTATGCAATGAGAAAGCACGCACATCAAAAGCGCGCTTCAGGTGATCTTTATTTTTCTCATCCTTTAGAAGTTGCTGCTATTTTAACAGATATGCGGTTGGACGAAGCAACGATTGCTGTTGCTCTTTTGCATGATACAATTGAAGATACGAGTGCTACACGAGCAGAAATTGATCAGCTTTTTGGTTCTGAAATTGGAAAGTTGGTTGAAGGGCTTACAAAGCTTAATAAGCTTGATCTTGTATCAAAGAAAGCCGTACAGGCAGAAAATCTTCGTAAACTCCTTATTGCCATTTCTGATGATGTTCGTGTTCTTTTAGTCAAACTTGCGGACCGTCTTCATAATATGCGAACCCTTGGTGTCATGCGTGACGATAAACGTCGACGAATTGCTGAGGAGACAATGGATATTTATGCACCACTTGCGGGGCGTATGGGTATGCAGGATATGCGCGAGGAATTAGAGGATCTCTCTTTCTTTTATTTAAATCCAGAAGGTTATCGTACAATTACCAATCGACTTTCTGAATTATTAAAGCACAACCGTGATTTGCTTTCCACAATTGAAAATGAATTGACAAAACTTTTTTTGGAAAATGGTATTAAAGCAGATGTTAAAAGTCGTCAGAAAAAATCTTATTCAGTTTTTCGCAAAATGGAAAGTAAAGCATTATCTTTTGAACAATTATCGGATATTTTTGGATTTCGTGTGATTGTTGAATCCGTGAATGATTGTTATCGTGCTCTTGGCGTCATCCATACGACATGGCCGGTGGTTCCTGGTCGTTTTAAAGATTATATCTCTATACCAAAGCAAAATGATTATCGTTCTATTCATACAACCATTGTGGGGCCCTCGAGACAACGCGTTGAATTGCAAATTAGAACGGCTGCCATGAATGAAGTTGCTGAATATGGCGTTGCTGCCCATTCCATATATAAAGAGCAAGGTTCTAATTATTCGCCTTCGAAGTTATCAAGTGAAACGAATGCCTATGCATGGTTGCGTCAAACGATACAATCTTTATCTGATGGAGATAATCCGGAAGAGTTTTTAGAACACACAAAACTTGAGCTTTTTCAAGACCAAGTTTTTTGTTTTACACCAAAAGGTCGATTAATTGCTTTTCCTAAAGGCGCAACACCTATTGATTTTGCTTATGCCGTCCATACAGATATCGGTGATTCTTGTGTGGGCGTAAAAATCAATGGTCGTATTATGCCTTTAATGACTAAATTAAAAAATGGTGACGAAGTTGATATTATCCGTTCACATGCTCAAATTCCACCAGCGGCGTGGGAGTTTCTTGTTGTTACGGGTAAAGCACGTTCAGCTATTCGACGTGCAAGCCGAGCAGCGGTACGTAAGCAATATTCGGGCTTAGGATATCGTATTCTTGAGCGTTCGTTTGAATATATGGGAAAACAATTTTCAAAAGACGTTTTGAAGAAAGTTTTACCACGTTTGGCACGTAAAGACGTAGAAGATGTATTGGCTGCTGTTGGGCGTGGAGAGCTGTTTTCCGCTGATGTGATTAAAGCAGTTTATCCTGATTATCAAGAGCGTGTCGTACAAAAGTCATCTTTTAAGTCTGGGGAAGAAGGGTGGTTTAATATTGAAAATGCTCAAGGGATGATTTTTAAAGTTCCAGAAAATGAAAAGCATGCAATGCTCGAGAATCACCAATCTAAAGCATTACCTATTCGAGGAACCCGTGGAGATATCCCTGTCCGTTTTTCACCAGAAGGAGCTGTGCCTGGAGATCGGATTGTTGGCATTATGCAACCAGGCGCTGGGATTGTTATTTATCCAATACAGTCTTCGGCTTTGATGGCATATGATGACCAGCCAGAAAGGTGGATCGATGTTCGCTGGGATATTGATGCCCAAATGAATGAACGTTTTCCTGCACGGATGAATATTTTGGCTGTAAATCGTCCTGGTTCTTTAGCTGAAATTACGCAAATAATTTCTGCTAACGATGCCAATATCCAAAATTTATCTTTTATTCGTACAGCACCAGATTTTACAGAAATGATGATTGATTTAGAAGTTTGGGACTTAAAACATTTGAATCGTATTTTTTCTCAGTTAAAAAAGGCAGATTCGGTCAGTACAGTACGGCGGGTTCATGGATAACAAGAAAGATTTTGCAATGAATACACAAGATGTCATTGATATTTTTAAACAAGCAGATGCTATTCTAGAAGGGCATTTTATTTTAACATCGGGGCGCCATAGTGCAACTTATATGCAAAAGGCAAAAGTATTTATGCATGCAGACTTAACGGAAAAGCTCTGTCGTGGATTAGCTGAAAAAATAAAAGAATCTATCGCAGAACCAATTGATTATGTCGTTGGTCCTGCAATTGGCGGTCTTATCCCTTCCTATGAGACTTCACGTCACCTCGGTGTTCCTTCTCTTTGGGTAGAACGTGTCAATGGTGTCTTTGAATTGCGTCGTTTTGAAATCAAGAAGGGTGCACGGGTTGTTATTGTTGAGGATATTGTGACAACGGGTCTTTCCATTCGTGAGACCGTTGAGGCGCTGGCAGCAGCAGGAGCAGAGGTATTGGCAAGTGCGTGTATCCTTGATCGTTCTGGTGGTAAGGTTGATGTTGGTGTTCCATTGATTGCGCTTGCTGAATACGAGATAGCTTCTTATGCGAGTGATGCACTTCCTGCAGATCTTTCTGTTCTTCCAGCGATTAAACCAGGTAGTCGAAATATTTAATTGTCTTTCTATTTTTTTTTATGCAAAAATTTTTAAAAATTAATTTGGGTGATATAGATTATTTCATCATCAAAAGATGTATATTGAGAGTCATATGCTTTTTCGTCGTCGAGAACCAATAGATTTTGTAACGCGTATTCGACTTTGGTTATGGCCACGTCGTTCATTTTCTCGCTCATTTTCTTACATCTATAAACGTATTTTGCGGATATCAGCAACGCCGCATGAAGTTGCGTTAGGGTTTGCTATTGGCATTTTTTTAGCCTGTTCCCCTGTCTTTGGGGTGCATATTATCTTGGCAATATTTTTTTCTTGGATTTTGCGCGCAAACTTTGCGGCTGCAATCATTGGGACGGTTTTTTCGAATCCACTCACGTTTTTATTGATTGTCATGGCTGATTATAAAGTAGGGTATTTTTGTTTATCGCTTTTTAATGATGTTAATGAGATTTCTCTTTCTCAAATTCGTGCTCTGTTTAATGGTTTGACAGTGTCAAATCTCTCTCTTCTTTTTAAAGGTGCGTGGAACACAATTATGATTCCTATGATTTTAGGAGGAACTCTTTTAGGTGTTGTTTTTGGTGGTTTATCTTATATAGGTGTTTACAGAGCAACGGTTCGTTTTAAACAAAAACGATACCAAAAGATTATAAAAAAGAGATGTTTAAAGAAGCGTTCATCGTAAGAAAGATCGGGTAATATCTTATGATTGTTGGCCTTGGAAATGATTTGGTTGATATACGACGGATTGAGAGAATGTTGGTTCGTTATGGCGAGCGTTTTATTCAACGTATTTTTACGGATATTGAAAGGAATAGGTCCGAAAATCTCAAAAAAAATTCTTCTTCTTATGCGAAAAGATTTGCTGCTAAAGAAGCATGTGCTAAAGCTTTAGGGACGGGGATTGCTTGTGGTATCAATTGGAAAGACATGGGGGTGGTTAATTTGTCATCAGGTAAACCAATCATGCAATTAACAAATCATGCGCAAGTGCAACTTCAGAAGTTATTACCTCCTCATCATGATGCGATTATTCATCTCAGCATAACAGATGATTTTCCTTGGGCGCAGGCATTTGTTATTATTGAAGCACTTCCACGTGGATAGATGGCGTGAGAGATTGTACTTTTATTATTTGAATATTATGATGGAAAAAAGTTATATTTGTGATAAGAAGGTAATTGGTGATGGTCCAAAAAGATGAAGTGCATAAAAAAGAAAAAAAAGGTGGGATTCTTGAATTAATTTCTGTTTTAATACAGGCTCTGCTTTTGGCAGCCTTTATTCGGACACTTTTTTTCCAGCCTTTTAGTATTCCTTCCGGTTCAATGCGTCCTACTTTATTAGTGGGGGATTATCTCTTTGTTTCTAAGTATGCATATGGGTATTCTCGTTTTTCCATCCCCTTTTCTCCTCCCCTTTTTTCTGGACGTATTTGGGCATCTCAACCTCAACGGGGAGATGTGGTCGTTTTTCGTTTACCAAGTAATCCGAAGATCGATTATATAAAACGCGTTGTTGGGCTACCAGGTGATCGTATACAAGTTCGTCAAAGCGTCCTTTATATTAATGATGAGGCTGTTTCTCGCCACTTTATGGGGGAGATTGATAATTCTGATATAACGGAAGTAAACTATCCTGTTGAGGTCTATCGCGAGACACTGCCTAATGGTGTTCGCTACGATACGCTTGATTTAGCTTTCATCCCAAAAGTTGATGATACGAAAGTCTTTGAAGTTCCTCAGGGACATTATTTTATGATGGGTGATAACCGCGACAATTCAGATGATAGTCGTTTGGATGTAGGTTACGTTCCAGAAGAAAATCTTATTGGTCGCGCGAGCGTGATTTTCTTTTCTATCAGTAATGGTTCAAGTGCTTGGCAGCTTTGGCGCTGGCCATTTGATGTGCGTTGGAAACGTTTGTTTTCTTTCATAAATACGGTTCATGATTTACCGCTAATCAAGCAAGGAAACAACGATGAGACGTCTCATGATTGATCAGCTTTTCAAGCTGACGGGGCATCGTTTTAAAGATGAAGAGAAATTAAAAAGAGCATTAACACACGCGAGTGTACAAGATTCGGAACAGGGGAATTATGAACGACTAGAGTTTCTAGGTGATCGGGTTCTAGGGCTTTTGATTGCAGAGATGCTGTATCAACTTTTCCCTCAGGCAAGTGAAGGTGAATTATCAGTCCGTTTAAATCATCTGGTCAATGCGCAGACATGTGCTGATATTGCACGCGAAATGAGGCTGCCTGATATGATCCAAGTTGGTTTTGAGATGAGAAATTTTGAAGGGCGTCGGCTCATCAATATGCATGCAGATGTCGTGGAAGCTTTGATTGCAGTGATGTATCTTGATGGAGGGTTGGAAAGCGTTCGTCCTTTTATTCAAAAATATTGGCAAAGTCGGGCAAAGAAAATGGATGCAGGTCGACGTGATGCCAAGACAGAGCTACAAGAATGGGCGCATATTCAAGGCGATGCACAACCACATTATCAGGTTATCAAACGTTCAGGTCCAGATCACGATCCTGTTTTTATGGTAGAGGTCAGTATTTCAGGTTTTGCTTCAGAGATTGGGCAGGGGAGCTCTAAAAGAAATGCCGAAAGAATGGCCGCTGAAAAAATTTTGCGACGAGAGGGGGTATGGAAAACGGTGGAAAAAAATGATTATGAGTGACGTTATGAAAAGGCGTTCTGGATTTGTTGTGCTTATTGGAATGCCGAATGCCGGTAAATCAACATTGGTTAATCAATTGGTTGGAACAAAGGTTTCAATTGTAACGCATAAAGTACAGACAACACGAACTTTAATCCGCGGTATCGTCATTCATGATGATGTACAAATTGTGTTGGTTGATACACCGGGTGTTTTTCGTCCTCATAAGCGTTTAGAACGTGCCATGGTCTCTGCTGCTTGGGGAGGAGCTAAGAGTGCTGATGTTCTACTCGTGTTAATTGACGCTCAAAGTGGTCTTTCGGATGAAGTTGATAGGATGTTAGATATTGTAAACACTATGAAACAAGAAAAAGTTCTTGTGCTAAATAAGGTTGATACAGTTGTTAAATCATCTCTTTTAGCGTTAACCACTAAAATCAATGAACGTGTGAAGTTTGCGCAAACATTTATGATTTCTGCTTTAAACGGTTCTGGTTGTAAGGATTTACTTCATGCGTTGAGTAACATGATGCAGGAGGGGCCATGGTATTATCCGGAAGATCAAATTTCCGATATGCCTATGCGTCATCTTGCTGCTGAAATTACGCGTGAAAAACTTTTTCTTCGTCTTCATGATGAACTGCCTTATTCCTCAACGGTTGAAACAGAAAGCTTTGAAGAGCGTTCAGATGGTTCCGTTAAAATTAATCAAGTTATTTATGTAGAGCGTGAGAGTCAGAAGAAAATTGTTTTAGGAGCAAAAGGCGATACAATTAAAACGATTGGTCAAGCAGCACGCAAGGAGCTTATGGAAATTATGGATAAAAAGGTTCATCTTTTTCTCTTTGTGAAAGTGCGCAATAATTGGGATACCGATCCAGAACGTTATCGCGAAATGGGATTGGATTTTTTAAAATAATTAAAATAAAATGAAGTGGAAAGAACAAGCTGTTATTCTTGGTGTACGCCAATATGGTGAAACAAGTGTTATTCTTGAGATTATAACGCGTGAACGTGGGCGTTATATGGGGGTGGTAAAAGGAGGGCGTTCGCGTCGTATGGCAGCTCTTCTTCAGCCTGGAAATTTTGTGGAGGCTGAATGGAGTGCGCGTTTAGAAGAACATTTGGGACTTTTTCGCCTTGAAGCCCTTGATTTCCATGCGGCACGATTAATCTGTTTACCAGAAGCACTGTATGCTTTGCAATTGATTGCTTTTCATTTACGGCTTCTCCCAGAGCGTGATCCCCACCCCGTTTTATATGATATTTTACACCTTTTTATGCAGAATTTTGATGAACCATTTGTAAATGCAGAATTGCTGGTGCGTTTTGAAATGCGGCTTCTTGAAGAACTCGGGTTTGGTCTTGATTTATCTTGTTGTGCTGCAACAGGTCGTAAGCAAAAGCTTTATTACGTATCACCAAAATCTGGACGAGCTGTCTGTGAAGAAGCGGGAGAGCCTTGGAAAAAAAAGCTTCTTATTCTCCCACAGTTTCTTGTACAAAGAGCGACCCGTCCTGCTGATTTTAGGGATATAATAAATGGTTTTAACTTAACGAGTTTTTTTCTTATGCGTTATGTCTGGGAGCCACGAGATATAAAACAGCCATCAGTACGCACGAATTTGATACAGTTATTTGAGCGTCGATTTGGTATACAGGCATTCATATGTTGATCTGATAATAATTAAATAGAATGAGAAAATGAAAATTTTAAAGACAATTGCTGAAGTTCGTTACTATATTTCAGAAGAACGACGGTTAGGTTTTTCGATTGGTTTTGTTCCAACAATGGGAGCACTCCATGAGGGGCATCTTGCATTAGTGGAGCGTGCAAAAGCCATGTGTGATCGCGTATTGGTTTCTATTTTTGTTAATCCAAAGCAATTTGGACCCCATGAAGATTTTGCTCAATATCCAAGAGATTTGAGGAGCGACTGTGCTTTATTAAAAAAAGCAGGTGTTGAATGTATTTTTGCTCCTTCTGTCGATGAAATGTGGCCAGCGGGAAATGATACAATTGTGCAAGTGGAAAAATTATCACGTATTTTGATGGGAAAATTACGTCCAGGGCACTTTTGTGGTGTAACGAGTGTTGTTGCTAAGCTTTTTAATATTGTTCAGCCTGACAAAGCCTTTTTTGGAGAAAAGGATTTTCAACAAATTTTAATTATTCGGCGTATGGTTGAAGATTTAGCTTTTCCTGTTGAGATTGTTGGCGTTCCTATTCTACGTGAAGCAGATGGTGTTGCGCATTCTTCACGCAATCAGTTTTTAACATTAGAAGATCGTAAAGCGGCCAAAATTATTCCTGAAAGTGGCAAAGCTGCTGAAAAGCTTTACCATGAAGGTGAACGATCGGTTGATAAATTATGTAAAATTGTTCGTGATACTTTACAAAAAGAAACGCGTGCAATCATTGAAGCAATAGATTTACGGGATATGGAAACTTTATGCGTGGTCAAAGGAAAATTGAATAGACCTGCAGTTTTACTCCTTACTGTCCGTTTTGGTGAGGTAAGGCTTATTGATCAATACATATTGCAAGAGAAGGGCGGAAAATGAGTGTACATAAAATGGTCAAACGTATAACATCTTCTCAAATACGCGCAAGAAAGGGGCAACAGCCGATTGTTTCTTTAACAGCTTATCAAGCTTATACTGCGCGGATTGCTGATCCCTATTGCGATATCCTTTTGGTTGGTGATAGCGTTGGTATGGTGGTGTATGGGTTCGAGACAACACTTCCTGTTAATTTAGATATGATGATTTTGCACGGGCAGGCTGTAGTACGTGGATCTCAAAAAGCTCTTGTCGTTATCGATATGCCTTTTGGCTCTTATGAGGAAAGTAAAGAGCAGGCTTTTTTAAATGCATCGCGTATTCTGGCACAAACGGGATGTGGGGCTGTTAAGCTTGAAGGTGGTGTTTATATGGCGGAAACAATAGATTTTTTGTGTAAACGGGGCATTCCAGTGATGGGACATATTGGTCTTACTCCCCAAGCAGTGAATCGTTTTGGGGGCTTCAACACACAAGGACGCAAAGAAAGTGATTGGCAAAGAATTGAAGACGATGCAGTAGTGATTGAAAATGCCGGTGCTTTTGCTATTGTTTTGGAAGGGATTGTCGAGCCTTTAGCTGTAAAGCTTACAGAAAAGCTTTCTATTCCAACCATCGGGATTGGCGCATCTAATCAATGTGATGGGCAAGTTTTGGTGATGGAAGATATGTTGGGCTATGGTGCTCACGTGCCTAAATTTGTACGCCGTTATGGGGACCTTGAACAAGCTATGGAAACCGCAATCAAGAACTATGCAGAGGATGTCACATCCCGTGCTTTTCCAGCAGAAAAGGAAGTTTACAAGCTGAAATAAATTCTCGTTTAAGGTAAAAAGTTAGACAAGAGAACATTTGTTTATTTTTATAATGAACGTGCATTATTTCATATATTTTTGTATGCAATTTTAGCTATGATTTTTTCCATTGCTTTAATGGAAGAAGTCTTCTCATGCAAAACAGAATACCATTGGGGTGCTGCTAATGCATGCTTTTTAAAAAGAAACATTTAAACACCTAATTTTACTCTCGAGGCTGTGCTCGTGAATGGTATAACGGTAAAGTCTCCAAAGAAGTGCAGAAAATTTATAAAGCGCTATCATCTTTATGCTTCATAAAAAAGAAAGCGGACACCATCACACATTTTGCCAACTTCCAATGTGGCGATAAACGCTTGGCACTTGAGATGATTCATAAGAGGCATATTTAGTCCTCTTGTACAGTTTTTATCTACATGACCCATCTGCTTATGACGTACAAGAAAATAATTTTGATTGATTGAGTATAAGAAGGTTTGAAATGAGCAAATCCTAAGATATTCGGGGCTCTCATTCAACATAAAAAACAATGAATTATGATTATAAATCAGTGTGATGAGTCTTTAATGACAAGAAATAAGCAATGCAAAGAGTCTATAATTTTTGGACATCCAAGTCATTAAAGCGAATTAAAAATGCGTTTTCAATTTGCTGTGTAGAGTAGGGGTGTAAACGAAGATCATCGGGTGAAATATTATTGGGAGAGCCAAAATAGCGAAGGGCTTCTTCTGCATTGAATCCAGCAAGCATGATCGCTTCATGATATGCAGCAATACGGTCGGCTTGTTTGATTTTTTTTAAAAGTTTTTGAGAAAGGTCAACGGGAAGAGAAAAGCGCATGTGGATTGCATCTTGGATGCACTTTTCAATACGTTTATATTGTTTTCCTATGATAGCTTTAAAGGGTGAAATCATATCGCCAATGACATATTCTGGTGCATCATGAAGAAGGGCACAGAGACATTCATTCCTCGGCGACTGTGGAAAAAGTTTTTGAAATATTTGTTCGACCAAAAGTGAATGTTGTGCAACAGAATAGGCATGCTCTCCTCGTGTTTGACCATTCCAACGTGCTACGCGAGCAAGTCCGTGAGCGATATCTTCAATTTCAATATCAAAAGGAGAAGGATTGAGAAGATCAAGTCTGCGTCCAGAGAGCATTCTTTGCCAAGCGCGTGCTTCTCCATTTTTTAATAATTCAGCTTTAGCCATGCGTATTTTCTACAGTATTTTTAGGAAAGGTAAAATTCATATTTTCAGCAATATGTATGGTGACAGGAATGTTTTTTACGGTAAAGGGAATGTTATGGTCCATAGCATCTTTGACGTGGTCAATACGCATTAAAGCGAGAGCTTCATTTGTAACACATGTTCCTAAGTGGCCAAGCACTTTTGTTCCTGCTTCAATGCTCGATTGAGGGGAAAGGTCACACTGGCTTTTTATAATTAAAATACGGCGACGTGCTGCGCGGCGGTGGTGCATGCGTGAAACAATTTCTTGTCCAATATAACATCCTTTGTTGAATGAAAGTCCATTGATTTGATCGTAATTAATGTCATGAGGAAAGATTTTGCCAACTTCATAGTCTTGGCCACTTTCTGCAATTGCATAACGAATACGCAATTGATTCCATGTGTCATAATCTTCTGAAGCCAAAAAAGGAATTTTACCATAGATTCGTATTATTTTTTCTTGTTCCGGGAAGCGTTTATCAACAAAATTTGAATCAAAATTTAAAGTATCTGATTCATTTTTCCAAGAAACTGTAACAAGTTCTTGTAATGGTTGTGTAATTTCTACTTTTTTACGCAGTTTATAGAGCAGTAGACGCTTGTAGAGTGTATCAGCCAAAGATATCTCAATATCAATAAAATAACCATCTTCTCTTTTACCGATAAGAAAATCAGCAAGGACCTTTCCTTGTGGGGATAAGAGGGCTCCAGGGAAAAGTTCTTGGGGACTGATTTTTTTGACATCTGTTGTGATCAGGGATTGTAAAAAATCTGTTGCTTCTTCGCCTGTAATTTGAATAATTCCGCGGTTTTTTAAGCAAATGGCATTTTGTTTTTCAATCATGGTTCTTGCCTTTCTGCTCAAAGTTCCATAATCGATAAGTGAGCAATATGTAAGGAGCTTGGCCTATGTTTAAAACATTTGATACAATTTTTAAAGGTGCGACACTTGTGAATCATGATGGAAAAAGCAAACGTGATATTGGTGTTACAAATGGCCGTATTGCTGAAATTGGCGACCTTACATGTGCTGCGGCTGGTGAGGTGATTGATTGTACGGGGCTTCATATTTTGCCGGGAATTATTGATAGTCAAGTGCATTTTCGTGAGCCAGGCAATGAATATAAGGAGGATTTGGAAAGTGGCTCATATTCTGCTGTGTTAGGGGGGGTTACAGCAGTGTTTGAGATGCCTAATACCAATCCATTGACAATATCAGAAGAAACATTAAGCGATAAGGTTAAGCGCGGATTTCATCGCATGCATTGTGACTTTGCATTTTGGGTTGGAGGAACGCGTGAAAATGCTCATGAATTGTCTGAATTAGAAAGACTTCCTGGTGCCGCTGGAATTAAAGTCTTTATGGGATCTTCTACCGGTGATCTTTTGGTCGATGATGATGAAAGTGTACGTCTTATTTTGAAAAATACACGCCGTCGTGCAGCTTTTCATTCTGAAGATGAGGAAAGGCTTAAAGAGCGTAAAATACTGCGTATTGAAGGGGATACATCTTCACATCCAGTTTGGCGTGATGAAATTGCAGCGTTAAAGTGTACGCAGCGTTTGGTAAAAATTGCCCATGAGACAAAAGCACGCATTCATGTGTTACATCTTTCGACAGAAGAAGAAATTGATTTTCTAAAAAAACATAAAGATGTCGCAACAATTGAAGTGACACACCATCATTTGACTCTTACGGCTGATGATTATAAACAGTTTGGTACATTAATTCAGATGAATCCACCTATTCGTGAACCGCGCCACCGTAAAGCTCTTTGGTACGGTGTTCAACAGGGGATTATTGATGTTTTAGGCTCAGATCATGCGCCTCATACTTTGGAAGAAAAGCTTCAATCTTATCCCTCTTCTCCTTCAGGAATGACAGGCGTGCAAACAACAGCAGCAATTATGTTGACCCATGTGAATGCAGGAAAAATATCCCTTGAGCGTTTTGTTGATCTCACATCCCATGGCCCTAGTCGTATTTTTGGTATAAGCTGTAAAGGACGTCTTGCTGTCGGATATGATGCTGATTTGACCATTGTTGATCTTAAGCGAGAAGAAGTTATTACGAATAGCTTAATTGGTTCGCGTGCCGGTTGGACACCTTATGATGGTCAAAAGGTTAAAGGTTGGCCTGTCGGGACTATTATCCGTGGTATGCGTGTTATGTGGGAAGGTGAAATTGTCACTCCTTCACAAGGCGAGCCTGTTAAATTTATAGAAACTTTGGTGTAAACAGCATAAGTTGTATCTTGTTATGCCAAAAACACCATCTTTTATAGAGCGATGATGTGATTAATGCATATAACACATTGATTTGTAATGATAATTCACTGTTTTTGCATATTGAATGAGAGTTACGAATATAGTAAGATTTTCTTATTCTAAACCCTCTCAGATTGAATCAATTAATATCACTTGCTTGCACGTCATAAGCGGGGCTGGCGTGCGGGTAAAAACTGTATAAGAAAGGATTAAAAAATGACTCTTATGAACCGTCTTAATGCAAGATCTGTCGCAACACCCACGAGCTGGCAAATATAATGATGGTGCTGGCTTGCTACTCCATAAGCGTAAAGATGGCGGTGCTCAATGGCTTTATCTTTATACCATTCACGGTCGGCGTCGTGAAATGGGATTGGGTGCCTTAAGACATGTTTCTTTTAAAAAAGCGCGTGAATTGGCAAATCAATGGCGTTCTGTTTTGCATATCAGCCTCCTTAACACGTAAGTGTTTTTTAGTGTGTGATGAATATTCTTCGTTTTTTTGCAGAGTTTCAAAGCACATCACATGGTGGAAAGCCAAGTAAAATGCACGAGCGCTTGGGCTATTTACAAACCAGATTGGATTAAGAATTTTCATCCTTTGAAAGTGGGGAGGAAGCCAAAGAATGATTTTTTACCAAGGAAAGGCGCTCATAAGAATCAAAGCATATCCAGGCACTCTTCTTCAAAAGTTTCTTTATTTTCAAAAGCAATTTATTGATCTCTTCACTTGTGAGGGGGCATTATTGATATCGCTTAAATTGAAGGAGATGCTTTTTATACAGGTTAGTTGTTATAATGCATGAGAAGGTTTTCAGATAAAGCTCTTCCTTCCTCAAAATATCTTTGATTGGCTTCAATGGCTGCTTGTGTACAATGATGATAATTTTCTGAGAAAGCACGATAGGCTTCATTAAATGCTTCATAAAAATAAGTGCGTCTTTTGGGAGTCGGGTGTTCTGCTTCAATCAGTGCGTTCATATAGTCGTACCATTGGTTTGTTGGAGGTTCACAAAGATTTTGGAGAGAATGCAATGATCCTAAAATTTCTGCGAGACGAAGTAATTTTTTCTCATAAGGTGGAGGTTGTTGCGTGAAGGCTGGCATTGAAATGACAAGGAGTATTAAAAGAATGATTTTTCTCAATTTACTACGCATTATTTTTTATTACCTTCTTTGAATAAAACTCTGTACAAATAAATAATTGTGTCATCAGAACGATGTTAAAAAATAGGGTTAATTGCGATATTACTCTCAATGATTGATTATAAAATATAGGGCGTAAGGGACAGTAAGGAACCCATTGTGGAATATTGAAAATACTGATGAAGCTTTGTGTGATTAAAATTTTAAGCTTCGCTTCCTATCATCTATTTTTCATATAGTATTCTATTGCCTATGAAATGTTTTCTAAACCCCTTTTCTTCAAGGAGGAAAAAGCGCTCTATCTGTAGAATGCTTTTATCCAATCAAATAAAAGAGATTGTGTTTATGATAAATGATGGGTACAGCCTCAATGACAATAGGGTAAGAAGAATTGACGATAAGGTAAAAGTTTTAGTCTAAATCACATAATGCGATCATTTGAGATAAGAGACATCTAAAGGAGCGGTGCATAATATCGTTCATGGAGTATAATGATGAAAGAGTTGCGATTTTATAATACGCTGACACGTAAAAAAGAAAATTTTATACCGATAGATCCAACAAAAGTACGTCTTTATGTTTGTGGCCCAACAGTTTATGATTACGCGCATATAGGGAATGCACGCCCTCTCATTGTTTTTGATATTTTATTTCGCTTATTGCGTCATGTTTATGGCAGTGATCATGTTCTATATGCGCGTAATATTACAGATGTTGATGATAAAATTAATGCACGAGCCGCTTGTGAATACCCAAACTTGCCACTGAATGAGGCTATTCGTCAATTAACAGAACGTACATATTTTCAGTTTCAACAAGATACAATAGCGCTTGGTTGTTTATTGCCAACCAGTCAGCCGCGTGCAACCGAACATTTAGAGGAAATGCGCGCACTCATCGAAAGACTGCTTGAAAAGGGGCATGCTTATAAAGCGGAAAATCATATATTATTTTCTATAAGCAGCATAAAAAATCCTCCTCATTATGGGGCATTTGCAAATCGTTCTTTAGATGAAATGAGGGCAGGGGCGCGTATCGATGTTGCTGCTTATAAAAGGGAGGAGATGGATTTTGTTTTATGGAAACCTTCTGCGGAAGGAGAGCCAGGTTGGAAATCGCCAGGAGGAATTCCTGTTTTAGGTCGTCCAGGTTGGCATATTGAATGTTCTGCCATGTCAATGGCAAAGTTATTAGCGCCCTATGGTGGTGGTTTAACTTGTGATGATCCGATCGCGAATATTTTTGATATCCATGGTGGTGGACTTGATTTAATTTTTCCTCATCATGAAAATGAGATTGCACAAAGTTGTTCAGCTTTTGGGACGGAGCGAATGGCTAATTTTTGGATGCATAACGGCTTTTTACAAGTTGAAGGCAAAAAGATGTCGAAAAGCTTCGGCAATTTCATAACCATTCGTTCTGTTTTAGAAAATAATTTTTTGGAATTTAATGGTGCTTTAGCTTATGAAATTAAGCAAAATTGGGCGGGGTTATCTGCACGTTTTTCAATGCTCCAAACGCATTATCGTGAACCATTAAATTGGACAGCGCAGCGTTTAATGCAATCGAGCAGTGAACTGTATCGTTGGTATGAACTGCTTCGCGATAAAAAGAGTATGATGGAAAACAATGAAGCGATTGAGGATACTTTAATAGATGCTCTCAGTGATGATCTTAATACACCAAAAGCATTCACTCTTTTGCGAAAATTTTATAAAGCAGGAGACGCTTTGGCTCTTGCGAATGGCATGAATTTATTAGGACTATTACGACAAGAATGGATTAAAGAAATAGACTGCCCATTATTTATAAAAAAAACCTCTCTTGATTCAAAATTTATTGAACAGTGCATTGCCGAAAGACTGCGGCTTATCCATAATAAAGAGTGGGGAGCTGCGGATAAAATTCGCAATGAGCTTGCAGCCGAGGGGATTCTCTTAAAAGATGGTAAGGATCCGCAAAGTGGTAAGCGTATAACTGTGTGGGAAATAAAACGATTCTAATTTTCCTATTCCAGCAGTTTTCATAAATTAAAGGGAGAATATGGTGGAATTTTTATATTATTACGGATACATCGCACTTAAGCTTTCTGTAGGTCTTGTTGCCTTCCTATTTATTTTAAGAACGACGGGTCGTGGGAGTCTTAGCCAGATGACACCCGTTGATTTAGTCAGCAATTTTGTTATGGGAGGTATTATTGGAGGAGTCATTTATAACCAAAATATTAGCTGCATTCAATTATTGCTTGTTTTGCTGATTTGGCAAGCTTTGATTGCCTCTTTTAATTTTTTTGCACGCTATTCAGTTTTTTTTCGCCGTCTTATTGCAGGGCGGAATGTCACATTGGTTTTAGATGGGAACTTTCAAATGGATAAGATTAAGAATTTAGGGATCAATGTTAATGATCTCATTGCGATGTTACGTCTTAAAGGGTGTCACTTACACGAAGCTGCTTTTGTGCGTTTGGAAACCAATGGGGAGTGTACTGTTATTAAAAAGGAAGAGGGTAAGAAATCGACGATTGTTGTAGAAAATGGTGAAGTTATTGATGATGGTTTAAAAGAGATTGGTAAAACAAAAAAGTGGCTTCAGGCAGAATTGAAAAAAAAGCATGTAAAAATTGAAAATTTATTTGCAGCAGAGTGGTATGAGAATACAGATCAAAATAATAAACTGTATAGTGGATTATTTCTTGTTCCTTTTTCAAAAACAGTCTAACTTCAAACAATGAGTAGGTATCGCTTATCGGAAGCGTAAGAAACTTATAAACAACCACAGCGGGGTGTTTTGCCTTTTTCATGTGGATGATAGAGAAGTAAGAGCTTTATGAAATGTAATGAAATGACAAAAACTGTATCATCAGATACAGGAAAAACTCTGCACACACTTTACAATTTATGGCCTTATATGTGGCCGGTGGATCGGCGTGATCTAAAAATACGTGTACTATGGGCAATATTTTATCTTGTTTTAGCCAAGCTCATTCTTATATCTGTACCATATTTCTTTAAATATTCTACCAATGTGCTCGATGCGAGCTTTCAACCCCCTGAGTGGTTTTCATCCAGTTTGATTATTCCAATCACGCTCGTTTTGGCATATAATGTTGCACGTATTGTGCAGGCTGGATTAAATCAATTACGCGACTCCCTTTTTGCTACTGTTGGTCAACACGCTGTTCGTCAATTAGCTTATAAAACCTTTATACATATTCATGAGTTATCTTTACGGTTTCATTTAGAACGCCGAACTGGTGGGCTTTCTCGTGTGATTGAGCGTGGTACGAAAGGAATAGAAGCGATCGTAAGGTTTTCAATTCTCAATACCATACCGACAGTTTTAGAATTTATATTAACGGCCCTTGTATTTTATATAAGTTATGGATGGTATTATCTTCTCATCGTTGTTGTAACGGTTTTATTATATACTTTGTTTACCATTAAGGCGAGTGATTGGCGTATTCGTATTCGGCAACAAATGAATACAGCAGATACTGAGGCGAATACGCGCGCTGTTGATTCTCTTTTGAATTTTGAAACGGTCAAATATTTTGGCAATGAGGCTCTAGAAGCCGGTCGTTTTGATGCTTCTATGGCAGGTTATGAAAAAGCTGCAACAAAGATTTGGACATCATTAAGCTGGCTTAATTTTGGTCAAGCTCTGATCTTTGGTATTGGAATGACGATCATGATGCTGATGTCGGCTTATGAAGTTCTTTATAAAACACAAACTTTAGGAGATTTTGTTTTTATTAATGCCCTTTTGATGCAACTTTCCATTCCACTGAATTTTATTGGTTCAATTTATCGTGATGTGCGACAAGGTTTAACGGATATTGAAGCGATGTTTGATCTTTTGGATGTTCAGAAAGAGATCGTTGATAAATCGGATGCTAAACCGTTAGAGATAAGCGATGGGACCATTCGTTTTCATCAGGTAAAGTTTTCTTATGATTCGACGCGTCAAATTCTCAGAGATATTGATTTTGAAGTCCCTGGAGGAAAAACAGTTGCCATCGTCGGTCCATCGGGTGCAGGTAAATCAACCATTTCTCGATTACTTTTTCGCTTTTATGATGTTGATGCAGGCTCTATCACAATTGACGGGCAGGATATTCGTGACATAACACAAAAAAGTTTGCGTGAAGCGATTGGCATGGTCCCACAAGATACGGTGTTATTTAATGATACAATTGCCTATAATATTCGCTATGGGCGACCAAGTGCGACCGATGAAGAGATGTGCAAAGCTGCTGAAATGGCACAAATATTAAAATTTATTGAGATGTTACCGGAAGGTTTTCAGTCTATGGTAGGAGAGCGTGGTCTCAAATTATCAGGGGGTGAAAAACAGCGTGTGGCTATCGCACGGACACTCTTAAAAGCGCCCCCACTTCTTATTTTAGATGAAGCAACAGCAGCTCTTGATACGGCGACGGAACAGGAAATTCAACAAGCATTGGATATTGTAAGCCGTGGACGTACAACATTGATTATTGCGCATCGTCTTTCTACGGTTATCAATGCTGATGAAATTTTGGTTCTTAAAAGTGGTCGTATTATTGAAAATGGAACGCACACAGAGCTCTTACGAAAGAAAGGTCTCTATGCTTCAATGTGGAATAAGCAGCTTGAAGCATCTCAAGTTGAAGAAAAATTACGTAAAATGCGTGAAGAAGATGAGACGGGTATTGTTAATCGTAAAAAATAAGGTGGGCAAAATGTAATCTATATCTTTATAGGGAGTGATTGATTAAATACATAAAAAGAGACAAGAGGAACAAAAAGGTTTATTGCTTGTTTAAGTTTACGGTGAATAGGAAATTATATGAGTATTCTACAATCTGTCCATAATAGCTTTGTACCGATCCATAAAGAAGGTTATCCTTTTATTGTAGCGTTTTTTGTTATTTCGCTTATTCTTGGTTGGATATGGAGTCCATTATTTTGGTGTGGTCTTATTCTTACAGTCTGGTGTATTTACTTTTTCCGTGATCCAGATCGTGTGATCCCTTTGAATTCAAATTGGGTTATGTCGCCTGCAGATGGGCGTATTTCATTTGTGGAATCCTGTGTTCCACCTGAAGAATTAGGCTTAGGGAAAGACGAAATGATCCGTATCTCCATTTTTATGGATATTTTTTCATGCCATATCAACCGTATTCCTATCAGTGGTACAGTAGAGTCTATCCTTTATCATCCAGGTCGGTTTACCAATGCAGAGTTTGATAAGGCTAGTCAGTTTAATGAGCGTAATGGAGTGGTCATTGAGAGCAAGCATGGAAAAATTGGTATCGTACAAATAGCGGGGATGTTTGCCCGTCGGATTGTTTGTTGGTCAAAAGAAAACGATGCCGTTATCACGGGAGAGCGATTTGGATTGATTCGTTTTGGTTCTCGCCTTGATATTTATATACCGACTGAAATGAAATTACGTGTTGCAGTTGGACAAACAGCTATTGCTGGAGAGACAGTTTTAGGTTCTTTTGATGATAAGAGTGCCACAACGGACTTCAGATACGATTAGGACCGTACAATGAAAAATTTTTCGCCATTTTCTTCATTCAATCCTGAGGGGCAGCATGATGATGTTGCAAATCGGCGACGTTCACCGACATCGATGCGGTATGTTATTCCCAATATTATTACTATTTTGGCCATTTGTGCAGGGATGAGCAGCATTCGTTTAGCTTTTGAGAATCGCTATGAGGCTGCTATTTTAATGGTGCTTTTGGCTGCAGTCTTAGATGGTGCTGATGGTCGCATTGCGCGTTTAATAGATGGGAGTTCGTCTTTTGGGGCACAGATGGATTCTCTTGCTGATATTGTAAATTTTGGTGTTACCCCTGCACTTATTGTTTATTCCTTTATCTTGAATCAAGCACACCACATTGGTTGGGTTGCAGCTCTTGTATATTGCGTTGCTTGTTGTTTGCGATTAGCGCGTTTTAATGTGATGTTGGATAACACCGATATACCTCAATGGCAGAAAAGTTATTTTGTTGGTGTTCCTGCACCTGCAGGAGCATTACTCCTTTTATTGCCGACCTATTTAGGCGCTCTTGGTTTGGTCCCCAATTGGGGGTGGGCATTGTTTTTTAGTCTTTATACTGTAATTATTGCTTTTCTTTTGATTAGTCGTTTACCAGTGTGGAATGCAAAGACAATAGATCACAATTTAAGGCGTGATATCGTTATACCGTGCATGTTGGTCATTGTTATTTATGTCGGTTTTCTTGCGACTTACACATGGAAAACTTTATTGATTACGGCTGTTGGCTATATAATTTTTCTCCCCTGTAGTTTTATCGCTTATAATAAACGCGCTGCTTTAGAAGAGAAAAAGGCTGATGCTAAAGCTATCCAAGAGTCATAAAGTGCTTCATTTTTCTATTGAACAGCACAGGAAAAAGAGAGAGATTCAACTATTGGCGTCTCAGATGATGTTCAATGAGGAGCATGATAATCCACAAACTGATTTTTACGGACATTAAAAAGTTTTCCAGTTTCCTTTAAATCAGGGGATAGCAAATGGACTATTTTTTTTGCAACCTCTTGTGGTGAGGGGAGCGTTTGTGGATCTTCACCAGGCATAGCTTCAGCGCGTATGGCTGTGCGTGTAGCTCCAGGGTTGACGCAATTAATCTTAATAGAGGTTTGTTTGAGTTCTTCTGCCCAACAGCGGGCAATCATTTCTAAAGCCGCTTTAGAGGCTGCATAAGCGCCCCAAAAAGGGCGCGCAACATGTGCAACGCTTGAGGATAAAAGGATGGCTCGTCCAGCATCAGATTCACGTAATAAAGGCTCAAGGGCTTTTATTAAGCGCCATTGACTGATAAGATTGATTTGAAAAACATCTTCAAATACCGTGTTTTCTATATGTGCTATTGGTGAGAGTGTTCCAAGGATTCCTGCATTTGCGACGATAATATCAAGTTTTTTCCAGCGTTTGGCAATTGAGAGTGCAAGAGTATCAATGTTTTCCATATGATGCAAATCCAGTGGAACGAGGGTTGCATAAGCTCCTTTTTTTCGGATTTTATTGTCCAATTCAGTAAGCCCACTGACTGTTCGTGCAAGAGCAATAATATGAGCGCCGCGTGCAGCGAGCTCGAGTGCCAAATAATAACCAATTCCTCTTGATGCACCAGTAACAAGTGCAACGCGCCCATGGAGACTAAAGTCATGTTTTGTCATCATTAATCTCTTGTTTTAAGAACAGATGATTGATGAATTTTAGAGAGATTTTCTTGATCAACTAGATGCGTAGGATAATATCCAGTAAAATAATGGTCAGTAAATTGTGGATCAGCGTTATTTCGTTTTTCTCCTGCTACAGCAAGATATAATCCATCTGTTGAAAGAAATTCTAAAGAGTCCGCTCCAATAAAATTGCACATAGATTTTAAATCTGGATATTGATTTGCTAAAAGGCTTTCAGCTTTAGGGGTATCGATACCATAAAAGTCAGGATAAAAAATCATAGGGCTAGAAACGCGCATATGGACTTCTTTTGCTCCCGCATCGCGAAGCATTCGCACAATTTTAAGGGATGTTGTTCCCCGTACAATAGAGTCATCAACCAGAATAACACGTTTTCCTTCAATCACAGGACGGTTTGCCGAATGTTTTAACTTGACGCCAAAGGCACGAATTTGTTGTGTTGGTTCGATAAAAGTGCGGCCCACATAGTGATTACGAATAATACCAAGTTCAAAAGGAATTCCAATTTCTTGTGCATAGCCAATTGCGGCAGGCGTTCCACCATCAGGAACAGGGACCACAACATCGCCCTCACAAGGGGCTTCCTGAGCTAAGCGAATTCCCATATTTTTGCGTGTTTTATAAACACTACGTCCCCCAACGATGGAGTCTGGACGGGCAAAATAAACATATTCAAACAAGCAAAGTTTTTCTGGTTTTGTATTTTCTGCTTTTATAATTTTTTTGGTAATTTCCCCATTTTTTTGTATTTCACAGATGATGATTTCTCCATTTTTAACATCACGGACATATTTTGCTCCAATAATATCAAGAGCACACGTTTCAGAACAAAAGATTGGCTTACCATCAAGCTCTCCCATCACGAGAGGTCTAATTCCTGTTGGATCGCGTGCCGCAATAAGCTTTGTACGTGTGAGTGCTAACATAGCATACCCACCTTCTACTTGCCGAATTGCATCAACAAAACGATCAGAAGAGGATTCATAACGCGAGCGGGCAATAAGATGGAGAAAAACTTCTGAATCTGATGTTGATTGACAGATAGCACCAGAAGCAATGAGTTCACGGCGCAATGTAAGACCATTGGTAAGATTACCATTATGCGCAATAGCAATGCCTCCAGCTTTCAATTCAGCAAAAAGGGGTTGAACATTGCGTAATGCCACTTCTCCAGTTGTTGAATAACGGGTATGTCCAATAGCGCGATTTCCTGGTAAACGTGCAAGTGTTGCAGGGTTTGTATAGTGATCACCAACAAGACCTAAATGCTTTTCTTGATGAAATATTTTATTATGGTAAGAAACAATCCCAGCTGCTTCTTGCCCACGATGCTGAAGTGCGTGGAGTCCAAGAGCTGTTAATGTTGCAGCATCTTCATGCCCAAGAATACCAAAAACCCCACATTCTTCATGAAGGGTATCATCATCTAATGAAAATTCTTGGCAGGAAATATCGCTTTTTATCATCATATTCTTTCACTTGTGATATGGAAGAATCATCCATATCACATTTTACATCATTTAGTTCTCTTTCCGCATGAAAAGCTATTCTCCATTTTTGAGGAGCGTTTTTTCAAGAGAATTTTGTTTATGTGTATGTTTATCGCTGTTTTTAAACAAATTTTCTACCTTTTCGAGAACAGATCCAAGATCTTTTGGGAGTATTTCCCAAACTTTTTGTCCCAGAGAATCTAAAATAGGCCTTGTTTTAGCATCTTTTAACCAGTTCGCTTGGTGTTCTGGTTTAATCAGGGCATTAATCAGCAACATACCGATGACCATAATCAGTAAACCGCGAAGTGCTCCAAAAATAAAACCAATAGTGCGGTCAAGGATACCAATTCGACTATCAATAATAAAATCGGAGATTTTCATTGTAATAATTGAAGTAATAATGAGAACAACAATAAAAATTGTGACCAATGTTGTGATCAATGCAATCATTTTATTAGAGAGATATTGTTCAAAGAAAGGTAAGACCGGTTTGAATAAAAACAGTGTCGTAACAGCTGCAATTGCCCAAGAAACCAACGATAATACTTCACGTGAAAATCCTCGAAGCATAGCAAGAAAAGCGGACAACAGGATGACTACTACGACAATTCCATCAAGGATTGTTATGATCATTTGTTTGTTCCTTATACCTAAATTTGTGTTCTTTTAAGTCAGTCTACAAATATATTTTTTGTTATGCCATTTTTTTTTCTTATAGCAAGGATCTTTTGTATTTTATAGAGTTTTTTCTATATTATCCTGCCTGTGATGCCGATCATTTTTTACTTGCAGTAAGCGTGGCAACGAGTTCGGGAAGGTCGGAAAAAGTTTTTTGTTGAAAATTAAGCGACTTCATCATTTCGGTTGTTGTCGTAGGGTGAAATGCCCCTTGAAATCCGAGTTTTTTTGCTTCATTGATGCGTTGGGCTGAATGTGCAACAGCGCGTGTCGCTCCTGAAAGACTAACTTCACCAAAATATACATAATCCGTTGGCAAAGGAATATTGGCAAGAGAAGATACCAAAGCAGCGGCTACAGCTAAATCAGCAGCAGGCTCTGATATACGATATCCACCTGCTACATTCAGATAGACATCATGCTGCCCAAAACGAATGCCGCAATGGGCTTCTAAAACGGCAAGAATCATAGAAAGACGATTTCCATCCCATCCGACAACCGCACGTCGTGGTGTTCCAAGAGAAGAGGGAGCAACAAGCGCTTGAATTTCTACCAATATCGGGCGTGTTCCTTCCATGCCGGCGAAAACAGCAGCACCTGGTGCTTTTTCATTGCGTTCCCCTAGAAACAATTCGGATGGATTAATCACTTCGCGTAATCCTTTATCAGACATTTCAAAGACACCAATTTCATCTGTTGGCCCGAAGCGATTTTTTACAGTTCTAAGAATGCGATAATGATGCCCTCCTTCACCCTCAAAATAGAGAACGCCATCAACCATATGTTCAACGACCCGAGGGCCAGCAATTTGTCCATCTTTTGTAACATGACCAACAAGAACAACAGCAGCGCCTGTTTTCTTGGCAAAGCGTATCATAGCTTGAGCACCAATACGGACTTGTGTGACAGTTCCGGGTGCTGAATCTGCTGTATCTGACCATAGGGTTTGAATCGAATCGATAATCACCATATCAAGGTTTTTATGTTCGCTTAAGGTTGCAAGAATATCTTCAACATTGGTTTCAGCAGCAAGTTTCACCTCTGTATTATGAGCTCCAAGCCTTTGTGCGCGCAGACAAATTTGCGCAATAGCCTCTTCACCTGAGACATAGATGACATTATGTCCTTTGCGTGATAAAGCCGCAGCTGTTTGTGTGAGCAATGTTGATTTTCCAATACCGGGGTCACCCCCAACAAGAAGTGCTGATCCACGGACAAAGCCCCCACCGGTAACACGATCAAGTTCAGCAATACCAGAATGAATACGTGGAGCATCTTGGATATCTCCAGAAAGAGATGTAAGGGCGACGATGCGTCCTTTACGCGTATTTTGCTTAGGACCACTTCCTATGCCACCATCTATATTTTCTTCAACAAGAGAATTCCATTCACCACAAGCGCTACATTTCCCTGCCCAACGAGAATGAACGGTTCCACAATTTTGGCAAATAAATTGAACACGGTTGCGTGCCATATCGATTTAACCAATTTGTTCTGGAAGATAATTGCTATCTGCCAGATCACTAAAGCGTGTGAAATCAGATTGAAATGCAAGGGATACGATTCCTGTCGGTCCGTGACGTTGTTTTGCAACAATAACATCAGCTTTTCCCATAATTTTATCCATTTCATCTTGCCATTTTTGATGTTCCAAAGTGCCTAATTTTGGTTCTTCATTTTTGAAATAATATTCTTCGCGATAAACAAAAAGGACAATGTCGGCATCTTGCTCGATAGAACCAGATTCACGTAAATCTGAGAGTTGTGGACGTTTATCTGTTCTGTTTTCGACTTGGCGCGAAAGTTGTGAAAGAGCGATAATAGGAACATTCAATTCTTTCGCTAATGCTTTTAACCCTGTGGTAATTTCTGTAATTTCTTGAACACGATTTTCAGATGAACGCTTTGAGCTACTTGTCATGAGTTGGATATAATCAATAAACAAGACATCCAAGCCATGTTGTCGCTTGAGACGCCGAGCACGGGCAGCCAGTTGCGTAATTGATATTCCCCCAGTTTGATCAATATAAAGGGGGGCTTTTTGGAGCTGGTTCACCGCACGGATGATTTTTGAAAATTGTTCATCTGAAATATTACCACGTCGAATATCAGAAGAAGAGACTTCTGTTTGTTCAGAAATAATACGTGTTGCAAGCTGCTCTGAGGACATTTCAAGTGAGAAGAACCCTACAACGCCGCCCTCATTGTCTTGGATATTACCATTATGATTATAAGCATTGGCAATATTAAAGGCAATGTTGGTTGCTAGTGAAGTTTTACCCATACCAGGGCGTCCCGCAAGGATAATTAAGTCAGATGCTTGTAATCCCCCCATTTTTTCATCAAGCGTTTTAATATGGGTGGCTATCCCTGATAATTGTGAAGAACGTTTTTTCGCAGCACTTGCCATATCGAGTGCTTTTTTTACAGCCTCATTAAAATTTTCAAATCCGCCTCCATATTTCCCTTTTTCTGCGAGCTCAAATAACTGATTTTCAACAGTTTCAATTTGTTGGGTAGGCGTAAGCTCTACAGGAGCATCAAAGGCCGTATTGACAACTTGAGTTCCAAGGTTAATCAAAGAACGACGGATAAAAAGGTCGTAAATAACGCGTCCATAATCTTCAGCGTTAATAATAGTGACTGCTTCTTTGGCTAAGCGAACAACATACTGGTAGACAGTAATATCTCCAATTTTCTCTTCCATTTGGATATAAGGCTTGATCGTAACCGGATCTACAAGTTTTCCTGTTTTAATAAGGTGAGATAAAACAGCATAAATCTTTTGATGCAACGGTTCAAAAAAATGTTCTGGTTTTAGAAAATCCGAAACGCGGTCGAGAGAATCATTGTTGATAAAGATAGCACCAAGTAATGCCTGTTCAGCTTCAATATTATGTGGAAGTTGCCGAAAAGAAGGGGAATCTTCTTTTTTCGAAGAGCTGATATTAACAACACTAGTTTCTTCCATAATATTTTCCCACTAAAATTCCAAGTCTAGCTACTTTAGGCGTTAAATTTAAAATCGTACATTAAAAAAATAGAGCTACAAAGCTTCATTTTAAGTTAAAATCATATAATTTTTAAAAACTCTCTTCTAATTGCTCATTTATCATTCGTGTATTATTAATATAACATCTATTTCGTATGTTCTATTTTTATAATATATGACTTTTAAAGTGGAAGGTTCGACACTCTAAATTGAAGTATTTTGAAATTATGTGATTTTAAAATTCTCATACCAGTGTCAGTGGAATGACTTCTTTGTCATTGAAATCATTGTAGATCACCTGAAGATATAATTAACTTACCGCTCATGCAAAACTCACCCTTAAGGAGAGAGCTTTAAATTATTTTTTCTTTGATGCTGGAGAAATAAAAGCATTTTCTCTTAGTGATATTATCATTTTGGACATGCAATAATCTTTAGATAATATATTTCTAATTCTTCATAAAAATTAGATTCTTTATGTATGATAGCCATAAAATACTCAATTTTAAAGCGTGAGTATTTTATGACCAATATTTTAAATGGAATAAAAGATATAAAACAAAAAGAAAAACGTAGCAATTAAGCTTCTTGATGAGGACTATTTATATCGTTGTCGTTAATTTCTTCTACCAACAATTCTTCCTGATTTTCTTCTAATATTTCTTCTTGAAGATTATATATTTCTTCAGCAGAAGTAAGAGTTTCACCTTCTGCTTGGCGTTGTGCTTCACTGGTGGAACGTGCAACGTTAATAACCACAGAAATTTGAACTTCAGGATGGAGACTAAGAGTAATCGTGTGAAGACCGATCATTTTTATTGGATGATTAAGTTCAATTTGATTTCGCCCAATAGAGAATCCTTCATCTGTTATGATTTCAGCAATATCACGCGTTGACACAGATCCATAAAGTTGTCCTGTTTCACCAGCAGAACGAACAGCAATAAATGATTGACCATCAAGTTTTTCAGCAATTTTTTGTGCTTCGCTTTTGCGCTCAAGATTACGTGCTTCAAGTTGTGCACGTTGAGTCTCAAAATGTTTTTTATTCGCTTCATTTGCGCGTAAAGCTTTACCTTGAGGCAAGAGAAAATTACGTGCATAACCATCTTTCACTGAGACAATATCACCCATCTGACCAAGACGAGGAATGCGCTCAAGTAGAATAATATCCATAGTTTTTCCTTTCGAACAAATAAATTTAGGGAAGTTTTTCATGTGATTGAAAGTTGTATTGAATAGCAGCCCAAATACCCATCAAAAGCATCATGAAAGAAACAGGTGGGAAAAAAACGACAGTTAAAATAGCAATATAAACAAGAGAAAGTATAATAACCCGACCGTTGACCCCTTTTGTAATATTGTGAAGATACGCTAGACCACTAATTGATATGATGACAGTATAAGCAGAGCTAAAGACGCGTGTCCCCAAATTAAGAGAATCGCTCAATTCAGCCATGGATGCGATGGAAACAACAATGAAAATAACAATTCCAGAAATTGGAAGGCGAAGAGTTTTGCTCCAATCATCTCGAGGTCTTTTAAGCCACTTCATATATTGGGCCGTTATTATTGAAAAATAAAGATTACCAATGAGAAAAATCAAACTATAAACTGTCAGAGCGATAGCTGCTAAAGTTGCAGCATGTGCCATTAAAAATTCACTAACATTAAGTATATTAGCTTCTTTTAATGACTGCAATTGTTGTAGAGCCTGTACGATGTTTTCAATGATTTTTTTTGCAATGAGAGGGGTATCAGAACTGGCTTTCACATAGAGTCCAATGAAGGTGACTATAAGAGCAATAAAGTTGGTTAAATGAAAAATAACGGATGACAATGGGTACCATATCAGTGTATTTTCTTTTTGCGCTGGTCGCGCAAGTCCAAGAAGCCAAGAGGCATACACAGCAGGAAGAAAAGATAACAGCATAAACCCAAGAGCAATATAGATATCCGTGGCTATGACAAGAATAACAGTTGCACTTATTAAGGCAACGAAGCTGGCAAAAGTTCCTTGACCGAACGCAACAATAAAAATTGGCAATGAGAGAAAGCAGCCAAGAAGAAAAGAAAAAGAGGGAGCGATATTGGCAACACTGATGATTGCCATTCCTATCACAACAGCAAACAATCCAGCCAAAACACCGGTTAATATCTCATAAGTATGATTTTTTTTCATTTATTGCTGTCCTGCTTTCTGCAGTTAGAGGCATGTCACTACCTCAACTTTTATATTTAAGAGCTTAACATAGGATACAATAAGCCATTTTTCTAAACCATAAAAGAAAAGCAACTGGAGAGTTTCTCCAATTGCTAGAATGTCTTGATCGTTTACTTTATAACGTATGGAAGTAATCCTAAAAAGCGAGCGCGTTTGATAGCGTTAGCTAATTCACGCTGTTTTTTCTGACTAACAGCTGTAATTCGCGACGGAACAATTTTCCCACGTTCAGAAATATAACGTTGTAACAATTTGATATCTTTATAATCAATTTTGGGCGCAGTAGCCCCCGAAAAAGGACATGTTTTACGACGACGATGAAAAGGGCGACGTGAAGAGTTTTGATTCGTGTCAGTCATCATTCTACCCTTTCTATAGCATTTTCACGTTGACGACGTGGGGAGCGAGAGCGCTCCTCATCCTGACCAGCGTGCGCATTGCGATCAAGGTGCGAAAGCATCGCAGATTTTTCTTTTTCGTGTTTTTCTACACGAATGGTCATATAGCGCAAAATATCTTCATTGATTCGCATTTGACGCTCCATTTCAGCAATTGCTGCAGCTGGTGCATCAATATTGACCAAGACATAATAAGCCTTACGGTTTTTACGAATACGATAAGCAAGAGGACGAAGTCCCCAATTTTCTACGCGCCCAACCTTTCCACCGTGCGTTTCAATGACACCTTTGTAAAGGCTCAAAAGTTCATCGACTTGCTGCGGTGCAACGTCTTGTCGGGCAAGGAACATATGTTCATAAAGAGCCATTGTTTTGCCTTTCTTCAATTAAATCTTACCGGTTTTAGCGCAAAGCCTCTGCGACTTGTCTTTTTGGGAAATCCAAAGAAGAAAGGACGCGTTTACGATTTGAGACATCTCAGAGCGGAGACACGGGAAGCCGGAAACATTGTATTTCCTACTGATATTTTACAGCCCTCCGTTCAACCTCCAGCTAAAGTGCCGGCAACGAACACTTCATATCTACAGGTTATCTTTTAAAATAGCAAGTTTATATACATAAAAAAAATAGATTTATTAAATCTTGATATATTTTCAATATACTTCCCTCTTCTACAAAGAGATAGTGCTGTAACATACAGATAAAGGAGAGAAAAATGGATTTTTTAAACCAGATTGATGTTACGCTCTTTAAGATGTTTGTCGGCAATCATCAGTCTTGGTCAATTTTAGTTTTGTTTAGTATTTTTTGTGCAAAGTTTTTAATTTACATTATTCCTCTTCATCTTTGTGTGTTGTGGTTTTGTGGTGGGGAAAGGGAGCGATGTGTTGTGCTAAGCATTTGCATGAGCATTTGTACTGCTCTTTTTATAGGTTATCTCATTTCTCTCATTTATTTTCATCCACGCCCATTCGTTGTAGGGTTGACAACACCACTGATTAAACATCGTGCAACAGCTTCTTTTCCAAGTAATCATGCCTTGACCATTGCATCTTATACAGCGAGCTTTTATTTTTACCGATACAAAGGTACTTTTAAATTTGCTGTGGTATTTTTGTGCATGATTTGTTGGGCCCGCATTTTTGTGGGGGTACATTATCCCTTTGATATTTTAGCAGGCACAATTTTAGGAGGTCTTGTAAGTCTGGGCGTTATTCAGTTTATAGCCCCATATTTTCCTAAGTTTTTATATCAAATTCCACCCTTAAAATATAATTTGAAGAGAGGTATTCGTTCTAAACGAAGCACTTTATCTTGACTTTTTGCAGATGAATAAGGTCAAAAGAAAATAATTTAATTGCACAATTAAGGAGTCGATTAATGGGTGCAGCTTTTATTTTTCCAGGGCAAGGGAGTCAACTTGTTGGGATGGGGAGGGCGCTTACAGAGCAATTTTTTGCGGCGCGAATGGTTTTCGAGGAAGTTGATGATGCTTTGGGTGAGAAATTATCAGAGATCATTTTTGAAGGACCAGCAGATGTTTTAACGTTAACAGCCAATGCACAACCAGCATTAATGGCTGTATCCATGGCTGTCATACGTGTGATGGAACAATTAGGGCTTCGTATAGAAGAAAAGGTAAAGTTTGTTGCTGGTCATTCTTTAGGCGAATATTCGGCTCTTTGTGCTGCTGGTACATTGAGTCTCACAGATACGGCAAGGCTTTTGCGCATTCGTGGCAATGCCATGCAGGCTGCTGTTGCGGTTGGTGAAGGCTCTATGGCGGCACTTATTGGTTTGGAAGAGCACGTTGTGGAAGAAATTTGCAAAATTGTTTCTGGAGAAGGACTATGCCAGATTGCTAATGATAATGGTGGTAGGCAAATTGTTATTTCAGGTGAAGCAAAAGCTGTTGAGACAGCGGTAGAGATTGCATCAACAAAAGGTGCAAAACGTGCACTTCTCCTTCCGGTGTCTGCACCTTTTCATTCGTCTTTAATGCAGCCTGCTGCGGATGCCATGAAGAAAGCACTTTTGACTGTTAACAAAAATGCTCCTATTGTTCCTTTGATTGCCAATGTTTCTGTTGAACCAGAAAGCGATCCTGAGCGTATTGCTACTCTTCTCATTCAACAAGTGACTGGGAGGGTGCGGTGGCGTGAAACAATAGAATGGATCGGTGCTAATGGGGTTGATACGCTTTTTGAAGTTGGTTCTGGAAAAGTATTAACAGGTTTAACGCGCCGTATTAACAAGGATATAAAGGGGGGAACAATTGGAACAGTTGATGAAATAGAATCAGCGCTAGGGATGCTTGGCGTTTAATCTATAAGGAGTTTAAAAAATGTTTAGATTAACAGGACGTAAAGCTCTTGTAACGGGGGCATCAGGAGGAATTGGTGAAGCAATTGCACGTTGTTTTCACGCACAAGGCGCCATTGTGGGACTTCATGGAACACGTGAAGACAAGCTTAAAGAAGTGGCAGCAGAATTAGGACAGAATGTTTTTGTGTTTCCCGCTAATCTTTCTGAACGTCAATCGATTAAACAATTGGCTGAAGTTGCAGAAAAAGAAATGGATGGTGTTGATATTTTGGTCAATAATGCGGGAATCACCAGGGATGGTCTTTTTGTGCGTATGCAAGATAAAGATTGGGATGATGTTTTAGAAGTTAACCTAACAGCTGCTTCTCTTTTGACGCGTGAATTAACACATTCTATGATGCGTCGTCGTTATGGAAGGATTATTAATATTACATCAGTTGTTGGTGTTGTGGGAAATCCTGGACAAACGAATTATTGTGCTGCAAAAGCAGGCTTGATAGGTTTTTCTAAAGCATTGGCACAAGAAATTGCTTCGCGAAACATTACTGTCAATTGTATTGCTCCAGGATTTATTAAATCTGCCATGACAGATAAGCTTAATGAAAAGCAAAAAGAAGCCATTATGGCTGCGATTCCAATGAAGCGTATGGGGAGTGGGCAAGAAATAGCCGCTACTGCTGTTTACCTAGCGAGCGATGAAGCGGCCTATATGACAGGTCAAACGCTCCATATTAATGGTGGCATGGCAATGATTTAAGTATTTTCTTGTATTCCACATTGATTTATAAGCTGTATTATTTTAGATAGTAAGGATTAAAATGAAAAGATGCGCTATTTCTTTAACATGGTCGTTAATCAATTGATGTCAGAATATCAGATTGGTTCATTTTTTAGGGGATATCCACAGGATGTTTTAAATCATTGCTAAAATCTTTTAAAGGAATGCATCTATTGCTTGATTAGATGAGCCGGTATAGTTAACCAAATTATAGGAAAATATAAATTCGAGGATTTCAATATGAGTGATACAGTAGAGCGCGTTAAAAAAATTATTGTGGAACATCTTGGGGTGAATGCTGATAAAGTCGTAGAAAATGCGAGCTTTATCGATGATCTAGGGGCTGATAGCCTTGATACGGTTGAACTTGTTATGGCTTTTGAAGAAGAATTTGGTGTAGAAATCCCAGATGAAGCTGCTGAAACGATTTTCACAGTTGGTGATGCAGTCAAGTTCATTGATAAAGCTTCTGCATAATTACCAAAGGGCAAAGGCATTCATTGCTTTTGCCTGTATTCTTCGGAACTCTTTATGAAAAGAGAGCTTTGAGAGCTGAAGTTTAGTTCAAGGTTAGAAGTTATGAGACGTGTTGTTGTTACTGGTTTAGGATTGGTATCTCCATTGGCTGGTAATATTGAATATAGTTGGAAACGACTTCTTGAAGGGAGAAGTGGTGTTCGGCGTATTACTGAATTTGATGTGTCCGATTTGCCATGCCAGATTGCAGCACGTATCCCCTTAGGGGATGGAACAGAGGGGACCTATAATGCTGATTTGTATATGGAACCTAAAGAACAGCGTAAGGTTGATGCATTTATTGTTTATGCAATGGCAGCTGCTCACCAAGCGCTTGCAGATGCTGAATGGTTTCCTAAGAGTGATGAAGATCAGATTTGTACAGGGGTATTAATTGGTTCGGGGATTGGAGGGATTGAGGGCATTGTTGAGGCTGGTTATACGCTTCGGGATAAAGGTCCACGCCGTGTTTCTCCTTTTTTTATTCCAGGGCGTTTGATTAATCTTGCTTCTGGTTATGTGTCTATTCAGTATGGTTTACGGGGGCCTAATCATTCGGTTGTGACAGCTTGTTCGACAGGGGCTCATGCGATCGGTGATGCGGCACGTTTGATTATGTTCGGTGATGCAGATGTCATGGTGGCAGGGGGAACTGAATCTCCGATAAATCGGATATCTCTTGCGGGCTTTTCTGCTTGTAGAGCTCTTTCTACTTGTCGCAATGATGATCCTGAACGGGCTTCACGTCCTTATGATGCTGATCGTGATGGTTTTGTGATGGGGGAAGGAGCGGCGGTTGTTGTTTTAGAAGAGCTAGAACATGCCAGAAAACGGGGGGCACGTATTTATGCTGAGGTTATTGGCTACGGTTTATCGGGTGACGCTTACCACATTACAGCGCCTTCAGAAAGTGGTGAAGGGGCTCAGCGTAGTATGATGGCTGCTCTTAAGCGTGCACAAGTGAATGTGAGTGAACTTGATTATATTAATGCTCATGGTACATCAACGATGGCTGATTCCATAGAGTTAGCAGCTGTTGAACGTGTTTTAGGAAATTATGCACCACAAGTTTCTATGTCATCAACGAAATCCTCTATCGGGCATTTACTTGGTGCAGCCGGTGCTGCTGAGGCTATTTTTTGTGTTTTAGCTATACGGGATAATATAGCGCCAGCGACGCTTAATCTTGACAATCCATCGATTGAAACGAAAATCGATCTTGTCCCGCATAAACCACGTGAACGAAAGATCGATACGATACTTTCCAATTCTTTTGGATTTGGTGGAACAAATGCATCGTTGGTGATGAGACGTTTTAGGGGATAAGAAGTATTTTTATTTAATTTCTGCTTTTGAATTTTCACCTTTATTATAAGGTTAATGAGAAATTGTAATATTGTCCTTAATCGCTATTGAGGGGTTATGTTCTATGTGGAAAATCATTAAAGGATGTAAGTGATCCCTCTTCGAATTATTAAGCGGATAGTTAGGCATGTTAACACATAAAAAACAAAAGAAATCATCTATCGTCCGTAATCCTTTGGTTATTCTTGGTCATTTTTTTCTCATGCTGATTGTGATTATTCTTTTCGGCATAAGTATTCCTCTTTATATTGGAAAAAGTATTTTTGAAGAAAAGGGAAAAATTGAGGAAGAACAAGTTGTTCTTATCAGTCCTGGTACAGGAATTCGTGAAATTGCTTCATTGTTAGAAAAACGTGGTTTCATTCGATCATCAGATATTTTTGTTTATGGGGTTGGTTATTACAAAAACACCAGCCATCTGAAGGCTGGTGAATATTTAATTCCAGCTCATGCTTCAATGCAGGATATTATGGATATTCTTGTGAAAGGAAAATCCATTGAGTATACATTTACAGTACCAGAAGGTTTAACGGTTCAGCAAGTTTTCGATCGATTAGCGGCAAATGAAATTTTGATTGGGGATCTTCCAAAAGTTTTGCCTCCAGAGGGCTATTTGATGACGGATACTGTTCGCTTTATTCGGGGGACAACGCGTGAAGAAATTATAAACAGATTGTATGAGGGACAGAAAAAATTAATTCATGCGATATGGGCGACGCGTTCACCTGATTTACCCATTAAATCAGTTGATGAATTTGTCATATTGGCCTCAATTGTTGAGAAAGAAACAGGCGTTGCAGCAGAGAGACCAATGGTTGCTGCGGTATTTTATAACCGCCTTGTAAAGCATATGCGTCTTCAATCAGATCCAACGGTAATTTATGGTCTCTTTGAAGGAAAAGGAAAGCCATCAGGTCGTGCAATTTACCGTTCAGATCTTGAGAAGGAAACACCCTATAACACTTATAAAATTAATGGTTTACCCCCAACAGCCATTGCAAATCCAGGTCGTGATTCTTTGAAAGCAGTAGCACATCCACCAAGCAGTGATGCACTTTATTTTGTTGCTGATGGTTCAGGAGGGCATGTTTTCTCTCGAACCTTAGAGGAACATAATATGAATGTTCGCAAGTGGCGAGAATTAAAGGCAAAACATTGATTTATAATGATACTGCGTCTTTTGGCATCGTAAATGAGAGCTCCAAATGTAGTAAGATTTTTCTGCTTAAACTTTTTTGATGAGAATGATGAAAAATTATTTTCTTGTATGTTACAAGTGGGATTAGCGTATATACAAAATATTTAAGAGAGAAATTAATATATTTCTGATAAATTATCTCAATAAAAATGCAGAATAGCATTGAAAACTGCTAAAGAACACAAATTGGTTAGGGAAAAGATTGAGATAATGTATCGTTCAAATTTTGAATAAAAGTTTATGAACAAAGTAGAGTGGTGTAATGATAGTCTTTGAAAGTGAATTGAATACTCTAAAAACAAATCAACGCCGCGGTTTTTTATTTATTCTCTCTTCACCTTCAGGTGCTGGTAAATCAACAATTTCGAGGTTGCTTCTAAAAGATGGACAATTAGAACTTTCTGTCAGTGTGACCACAAGGAAAAAGCGTCCCAGTGAAGTCAATGGACTCCACTATCACTTTATTTCAAAAGAAGAATTTGAATATAAACGTGATAGAGATGAATTTATTGAATGGGCAGAAGTCCATGGGAATTATTATGGCACGTTACGTGAAGCCGTTGAAAATGCATTGAGTGCTGGCCGTGATATGTTATTTGATATTGATTATCAAGGCACCAAGCAGATGCAGAAAAAAATGCCAGGAGATACCGTATCTGTTTTTATTCTTCCCCCCTCAATGAAAGAGCTTGTTTCGCGTTTAAATCGTCGAGCAGAAGATAGCCAAGATATTATCAATTTACGATTGGAAAATGCACGAACGGAGCTAACGCATTGGCGTTCTTATGATTATATTGTGATTAATGAAGATTTAGATCAGTCTTTATCTTTTATTAGGTCAATTTATTTAGCTGAAACCGTAAAACGCGAGAGATGTGCTTTTCTTGAAACTTTTATTGATGAACTTATTTCTGAAAAGATTGATTAATATTTTTATTGTTTTGGAAAAGTTGTGCTTTTTAGGTTATCAAATTCGCTAAAGTTACAAATTCGGAAATAGAGAGCGTTTCAGCACGGCGCGTTCCATCAATTCCAGCTTTTTCTAAAATGATTTCACCTCCAAGTGTTTTGAGATTTTGACGAAGCATTTTTCGTCTTTGTCCAAAAGCGGTTTTTGTGATGAGGCTTAGTTTTTGCGCAGAGCAGACAAGAGGTTGAGCGCGTGGAATGATATGCACAACGGAAGAAGTGACTTTAGGCGCTGGTATGAAGGCTTGAGGAGGCACATCAAAAGCAATTTTAGCTATGGTACGCCAGCCAGTTAAGACACTAAGACGTCCATAATGAGAAGATTGAGGTTTAGCCGTAATTCGTTTGGCAACTTCACGTTGAAACATCAATGTCATTGATTCATAAAAAGGGGGCCATGGTTCCACTAATAGCCAATTTAATAAGAGTTGGGTTCCAATATTATAAGGAAGATTGGCAATAATGCGTGGTTTTTCTGGGCTTGATCCAAAGAGTTTTGAGAAATCTTGTTTCAGTGCATCATTACAAATAAGTTTTAATTGGTTCGGATAGTGCTTTTCTATTTCTAAGAGAGCCGGTATGCAGCGCTCATCGCGCTCGATTGCTGTTACAATAGCGCCCTTTGCGAGCAAGGCACGTGTAAGCCCTCCAGGACCAGGACCAATTTCAAGAACAGGTTTTCCTTCTATAGTGCCTGCTTGATGAGCAATTTTAGATGTTAAATTCAGATCAAAAAGGAAATTTTGCCCCAAAGATTTATGAGCTTGTAACCCATATGTATCAATGACCTCACGCAGAGGAGGGAGATTATCTATTGGCATGGCATCGAATTATTTTTTGCAAGTTGATTTGCAAGTTTAAGAGCCGCAATAAAGCTTTCAGGAGAAGCGATGCCTTTATCAGCAATATCAAAAGCAGTTCCGTGATCTGGAGACGTACGAATGAAAGGTAGACCTAACGTGACATTAACGGTGGTATCAAAATCTAATGTTTTAATAGGGATAAGAGCTTGATCATGATACATGCAAAGAGCAACATCATATGTTTTTCTTGCGCATTCGTGGAACATTGTATCGGCAGGAAGCGGACCAATAATATTGAGTCCTTTCTTTTTAAGATATTCAACAGCAGGAGTGATAATCTCGATATCTTCTTTTCCCATTGTGCCTTCTTCTCCAGCGTGAGGATTAAGACCAGCGACAGCTAGCCGAGGTGACGTTATTTTAAATCGTGTTTTTAAGTCACATTCAGTAATGAAGGCCGTTTGAATGATTAAATGACGGCTCAGTTTTGAAGGAACATCTTTGAATGGAATATGAACAGTCATTGGTACCGTTTTTAATCGAGGTCCCGCTAACATCATAACTGGATGATAACATTTATGAAAAGCTTTATGGGCCAAATCGGCTAAAAATTCTGTATGACCTGGAAATTGAAAACCAACATCATAAAGATTCTTTTTTGCAATAGGACAAGTGACAAGTGCACATGCATGTCCATTTTGAATTAATTGAACACTGCGCTCAATAGCCTCAATGATTCCAGCAGCATTGTTTGGAGAAGGAAAACCTAATTGATCACTTTGTTTGTTTTTTAACGGTATGATAGGAAGAGCGTTTTGAAAATTTTTGACAGGATTGGTGGTTAAAACAGATTCCACCTCAACATCCATCTGTAAAAAACGAGCGCGCGAACAAATAACATCTGGATCGGCGATAAGAACAAAAGCCGGAACTTGGCGGGTAACGCGCAAACTCCACGCTTTTAGAGCTATTTCAGGACCAATTCCGGCAGGATCACCACCACTAACAACAAGAGCAATCATTATTGAATACGTGCTACACGCCGCAGTTCTTCTAAATATTTTTCGCTTAATTCTTCAAGTTTTTTTGGATCTCTTTTTTTATTATCTTGAAGAGAAAATATCAGCCGAGCGACATAATCATCGGAAATCCTTTTTATTTTGCAAACAGCAATGGCTTCGATTCCATCAGATGTCTCTTGCAATTTTGTCATTTTTCCAGCAGGTGTCGCAAGAATAGCTTGTTCCCATGCACTGGGAAGTTGAGGTTCTAGAAACTTTCCTAAGGGGCGGATCGTAACATCTAAAATACCTCTTGCTTGATTGTGAGCATTTGCACATCCACGGAAATGTGCGCGGAAATTGCTTGCTTCTCTTTGACGTCTTTCCAAGATTTCTGAACGACGATGAGCAGGAATAACAAAAACAATGCGCTGTAATGTATATTCGTTGGTTGAAGGTTTAACACCACCATTTTTTAATATTCTGCGCACAGCTTCTTGTTCGCTAACCATACCCGTTTGAGCTTGATAGCGTGCGCTAACAAGACGCCCCCATCCTATTTGTCCACGGATGTAATCTTTAAAATGTTGCACAGTAATATCATTTTGGATCAGAATCTGATTGAGCTGGTCAACCGTCATATTATTTTGCGTTGCAAAGTTCTCAAAAGCTCTATTAACTTCATCATTACTTACCTCAATATTACGGCGTTTTATTTCAATATTTTTTAGCTCTTCGTCGATAAGCTCTTTTTTAGCTTGTGCCGCCAAACTGCCCTGCTTTTGTTGCAATCTGAGAAATGCAACGCGCCTTTGTATATCATAATTTGTGATAGGATTGCCATTAACTGTAACAACAATAGCAGTTTGAGCAAAGGCTGAGGAAATCAAAAATTCATTTATGAGCAGGCTGCTTACGCCCAAAGACGCAATACAAAATAAAGCAAGAAGACGCTTTTTCAATTTATTCATGTAAATAGGCTTTCGCATTGTTTATTAATTCTCATCAATAACTTAAACTATACGCTTTTTTTCATAAAAACAATAATAAGTTAAATCACTTATACATTCTCTTTATAAATTTGAATCTATCTTTTTTCCGATATCTGCGATTGTACGCAATGAAAGAGAGAAATTAAAGTTTTGCAAGGGCGTTTTTCTCCCCGGATTCATGACCTGTTGATAACCGAATGTGAGCCCGAAACATTCATCTGCATAATTCAAGCTAATTCCTCGTTTTATAAATGTACCGGATACGAGATCATAACCGGCATTACTATTAACAGACCAATAGTCTGCCAGTTTTAAGCCCGTTTGAAAAGAAATTTCTTGCCGCTCTTGTGGATATTCATAATTCGGTTGGCTTGCGATATAAGCATATTGTACAGAGGCCCAAAAAAGATTCCATTTTTGTGATACTTCAATTTCACTACGGCGGATTTTTCCTGTTTTTTTGTCAAAGCGTCCACGTGTTTCCAAGGAAAAGCCGCTTTTATGGGTTGCACCAAACATAGCAACATAGTCTGAACGTTTTGCCTCTAAGCTAGAATGAATACCGACATTAACAAAGTCTTTTTCTGCAAAAGAATTCTTTCCTGCTAGATGAAAGGACTGTCCAATAAGACCATACAGGGACCAAGTTTCATTAAAGCTTCCAGAATATCTTAGACCTATATTGGCTCTTGTCCCACCTTCTACACGATCATAACCAGAAAATTTATCTCGTTGAAAGAGAGTGGTTGCATCAAAGATAAAGCTTTGAGCGTCTTCATTAGGAAGTTGTCCGATATATTTTTCGTTATTGCGTATAAAAATTTGTGCGGTTGGTTCTATAATATGTGTAGAATGAGCAGCTGTAATAAGGAAGGGATAGCGTGCTTCCAACCCTGCTGTTGCCATACTACGAATTGTTGAGCTACGCATTGCGGATAAGGCATTGTTTTCTACAGAAGCAGCGTGATTTTCGTGTACATTTGTTGTAAGGATATCGGCCCGTAGAGAAAGAAGGGGGGTTAAGATGAGTCCATTGTGCGTGTTAAAACGTTTTTTCCACTGAAGCTCATTTGTCAAACGCAAACTATTTCCAGCCATACCAGAAAGTCTTACAGTGTTGAGAGGATTTTCGTTCCAGTCGGGTGAACTGAAGTCGGCATGACGACGATAAATTGATTGTATATTGCTATGGAAGGTAAGCTCTCCATTATAAATGGGCTCATCTGGTGTAAAAGAATAATCGATACGTGGTAGAACCCATGCTTGCTGAGAGTGACGTTCATAATGAGGATCATTCGATACGGAGTCTTGAATTTTAAAATGATAAAAACGCATGTCAAAATAGTTTTTTCCTGCAAGACCATTTAGATAGATCTGAGAAAGTTGTGTAGGATTGCTATAGTTTTCCAGCTTGTATGCACGGCTAAAATGTCGATCGGATTGTGTAAAAATATCCCATCCATAAGTCCAGTGTGAATTAAGACGAAAGTCCCCCTTTGTCGCTAGCATATAACGGTTTTTATGCTGTGCATCAATCGTATCATTGTCAAATCTATGTGGTTTCATTTGATATATATGAGCAAAACGAATGTTATAACTGCCCATTTTTAAACGTTGACGCCATTCCCCTTCAGTTAAAAGCCCTTGTTGAGTATAAACCGTAGAAGAAAGCGTAAAATCGTAATTGGGGGCAAGATTCCAGAAATAAGAATTCTTTACTCCCATACCAAGATAATCAGTATAGAAAAAATGAGGTGTAAGCAGACCGCTCGCACGCCTGACAGTTGGATCGTAGAGCTCAAAATTGGGAAATTTTATAATCGGTACACCAAAAACTTCAAAACTGCTATTTTCAAACCGAATTTTTTTAACGCTATTATTCCATATGATCTTCCTGGCTTTAATTTTCCACAGGACTTCTTTATCTGGTTTATAAGAGCAAGGTTCACAAGCTGTATAGCTTGCATTTTCAAAGATTGTTATTTGATTATTTTTACGCGTAGCATTTTGAGCGGCAAAGTGCACATTATTAGCTGTATCAATACGTAAGGCGTTGACAAAACCCTCGCCAAGATCTTTGGTCATATCAATTTGATTGGAATAAATCTTATTACCATCTTTTTGAGTAATTTCAACGTTTCCTTGTGCTATAAGTCGTCCTGTTTTTTGATTGTAAATAATTTTCTGAGCGACAACTTTATTGCCGTCATATTCAACTTGAACATTACCTTGTGCAGAAACAGTGTTTTCATCACGATTGTAAATGAGTTCATCCGCAGAGAGCAAAAGAGGACGTTCCGGATTTTGAATGCGACTTTGAGCAGGAGACATAAGGTTTTGAGCGTTTGCGCAATAAGGCAATGCTCCCCCTAAGATAACCGCTATAACACTTTTAAAAGTGAGAGCACTTAATTTTGTTAAAATGATTTTCTTACGTGTTAATGCTTTCACTTAGCCATCCTCTTTATGAAGTAAAAAAGAGATTCCCAAGAATAATGCAATAACAACAGGTGTCCAAGCGGCAATAATTGGTGGAATATATCCAGCATTACCAAAAGCCTGAACAAGTACGGAAATAACATAAAGCATAAACCCAGCGATTACGCCACCAAGAATCAACGTTCTAGATTGTCCAAAACGTGTAAAATTTAAAGATACAGTTGCTGCAATGAGAGTCATTGCCACAAGCAATGCCGGTAAGGCAATCAAAGATTGTAAATACATATCAAAATTATGAGCAGAATAGCCAAATGAACGTGCGATCATGATCTTTTTGGGTAATTGGTAAAATGGAATAGTTGCGGGATTCACTAAACGTTCCGTTAAAAATTCAGGCTTTAGATTGGTTTTTATTTTCAACACGGTAAATTTTTCAGGAGGATGTCCTATTTTATAGATTGTTCCATTTGTTAAGAACCAAGCGCCATGGGTCAAGGTTGCTTTTGGGGTGTTAATCCAATTTTTGACGGTTGCGTCGTCTTTGTATTGTACAAAGGTTGCATCGAGAAGAGAAAATCCTTGATCGGTGATAAATTTAGCACCAATGGTTGTTCTGCCTAAATCTGTACGCTGTGTTAACCAGTGGATACGCGTATTATGAAGAGATGTTAGCACATTATTATTGCGCCATTCAGTCATCATTTTTTCTGCTTGAGAAAATCCCCATGCAGCGAGTGGATTGATAAGAAGAATTGAAAATAATCCCAAAAGAAAAGCGCCCAAACAAGCTGGCATAAGAAATTGCCATGCAGAAACACCGATGGAGCGAGTCACGACAAGTTCAAGTTTTTTGTTAAGCGAGATAAGCGTTGTCATGGCAGAAAAGAGTGCAATAAAAGGGATAAGTTGTTGCATAATAAAAGGGATGCGTAAAACAGAGAGGAGAAATGCATCTTTTGCGGTATAATGCGGAAGGGAGGGCAGCCTACCGGAGTTTTCTGTAAAATCAATTAAAAGAGCAAGAACAAAAATACTCCCCCAAAAATAACAAGTTATTTTAAGATAACGTATAAAAAAATAGCGTCCAAGTGTCCACCCAATCATGATATTTCATCCAGAGAATCTTGAGATTTTCGATGTTCAAATTTGTTCACTACTTTTTGAAAAGTGATTTGCAGTATCTCATGAAATTTTGCGGGGAGTCCAATTTTATGATTCGTTAAAAGCATAAAAAAGACAAATAGACTTGTTCCTATGGGCGTAATATAGAGAAGGGGAACATATGCAAGATCGTTTTTTGCTTTTTCGGCGAAAAAATAACCTATCCAATAGACCAGAAAAGAAAGGGCAATCGCCGAAAAATTTGCGCAGTAGCGTGCTTGTCGATGGGAGCCTACATTTCCCGCCGCTGCTAATGCAATAAGTGAAAAAACGATTGGATAAAGCCATTGGGTTAGTCGTCGGTGAAACTCAGCTTTATATTGGAGTGGTTTTCGTTGATAGTAGGGATCTTTTGGGTCAGGGTTTTGTAAATAAGAAAGAGACCGATCTTTTGGATAAAGAGTAGGTGTTTTATCGCTGGGAATAAATTCCCCTAGGCTAAAGGTGTATGCGCTAAATTGAACGATTGAAACGCTATTATTTTCATGATTGACTCTTTCTATTTCACCGTTATTGAGGATTAAAAAACGACCATTTTTATTGCTTACAATGGAGGCTTTTGTTGCGTAATAAAAAAGATCAGTTTTAGGGTCACGCTGGTCGGCAATGAAAAGACGTTCAAGTGTTCCGTTTGGATTCCGTTCGCCAATTTCTATGTAAAGGTTATTGGCGAGTTTTTGAAAGCTTCCTTCACTAATGAATAGATTAATAAGATCAAAGTGAGCACTGGCTAACATTTGTCGCATATGAAGACGCGCTTGAGGAACAACAAAATTAGCTATAGAAAAGGAGATACATGATGCAACAATAGCAAGAAGAAGCACTGGTTTCCAAACAGTACTCTTAGGAAAACCAGAGGCATTGATGACAGCAAGTTCGGATTCTTGATTCATTGCTGAAAGGGTGGTTGTAACTGCGATCACTAATGCAAATGGAATGACAAGAAAAATAACAGAAGGAACCAATGAGAGTGAAAATTGCAAGACTGTGAGGAGTGTTTGTTTACTTGTTGTGAGAAAATTTATCCGTGCAAGAATTTGCACTGTCCAACTAACGCCCACTGCTGCAATCAAAACAGAACTAAATAGAAAAAAGACACGTTTCAGGATGTAAAACTCAATAATACGCATAAATTGGGGAACACCCTTAGTCTTTAATTCGATAGCAAATATTTTTACTGCTTTTAGTTAAAATGTAATAAAATTCAAAAAACATCCTTCCCTGAATTGGACATTTTTAGCAAATAGATAGTATAAAATCTCTCGTTAAATCCCCTTTAATTTTTCACATATTATATTTTATTTTTAACGATAGTCTACAAAGAATCTACAAAATAATTTAAAAAACTTTTTTATTAACGCTGAAAATAAATTTTTTTTATCTTTTAAAGAGTCTTTTAAAACCACGGGCAAAAAGATAATGCATCTCAATCGAAAAAGAGGTTTATATCTTGAACCGTTTCCTTTTATAGGAGGAATATAGAATTTTCTCTAAAAAAGATGTTAGCTTTTTTATAATGAGTGATGAGGGCTTAAGAGATTGGATATTTTATTCTATCATTTGACGCAGTCAACGCTGAAAGATATTTTGCCAACGCTTGTGGAGCGTGCATTGGCTCGTTTTGGTAAGGTAACAATACAATGCGTGAGTAAAGAACAACGCGATTCTATCGATATGCATTTATGGGTTTATGCTGATGAATCATTTATTGGACATGGAACGGAGTGTGATCAATATGCAAATCTTCAGCCTGTATTTCTGACGATAGGACAAGAAAATCCGAATGATTCAAAGATTCGTTTTCTCATAGAGGGAGCTGTTTGTTCGGATATTAATGTTTATCAACGGCTTGTCGTGCTCTTTGATGGTAGAAATGATGAGCAGTTGAATTTTGCTCGGGCACAGTGGAAAAAATATAAAATGGAAAATCATAATTTAACCTATTGGCAACAAACTGAAGATCGTTGTTGGGAAAAACAAGTTTAATGCACCTCGTATCTTTTGTTATGGTTTTGATAGGATTGGCGGGAATCGTAAACCCAGCCCTTTTTATTGTGGAAGGATCAGGGGGAGGGCGTTGGGTCTTTATTGTTATTTTTTTTTAGGCATGATCAAGATATGGCCTATAATTAAAAAAATGAAACGGTATCATCATGATTATTGATCGAATTGTGCTTGTTTTATGGGCTGTGATGTTGGCTTTTTTTTGCGTTTCGTGGTTAGGGACAACGCATATCTTATCAGGGGTATTTGCTGTTGCTGATATGAGCAATATCGCGGATTTTTTATTTTTCTTTTTGAGTGCATTGTTTGCAGGAATATTGTGGTGGAGCATACCGCAACCCATGTCTTTTAAAATGAGACTGGCAGCATTTTTTCTGCCAGTCTTTATTTTATTCTTTGCTCTTATATTTTAGTTGGATATTTCATCATCTGTAAATCCGACAAAACAAATCAGTGAAATAAAAGAAGCAAAAAGCAAATAATAGCCGATATAAGACGTATCAAAATGTTGCACCAAGTATTCTGCAATATAAGGTGCGAGAGAAGCTCCTACGATACCAGATAAGTTGAAAGTAATAGAAGAGCCCGTGTATCGAATGGCTGTTGGGTATGGTGAAGCCAAAACAGCACCAAGAGGACTGTATATCATCCCCATGATAGACAAACCAATGACAGACATTGCAAGGACTCCTATAACTCCGGAATTTAAGAAATAAGGAATTGCAAAAGAATAGATACCGGTGATGATTGTAACCCAAATCATCAAAGTTCTCCGTCTAATACGATCAGCGAGTCTTCCAGTAATGATCGTAAAAATTCCGCAGAAAATAGCACCGACAATTTCGACTTGAAGAGCTTGATAATATGACAATTGCAAATGGTTTGTTGAATAGCTTAACAAATATGCAGTAACCAAGTAAAACAAAACAAATGTGGCCATACCAGAAAATATTCCAAGAAATAAGATTCGTGGACATTTTAAGAAGACATCGATAATAGGAACTTTGACACGTTCTTGACTTTCAAGATTTTTTTTGAACTGAACAGTTTCATTGATTGAAAGACGAACCCATAATCCTATAATCATAAAAACAACTGAAGCAATAAAAGGGATACGCCATCCCCAAGCGACAAGTGCATCATGATCAAGGAAGTATAACAGACCTAAATACACAGCAATGGATAAAAACAAACCGATTGGAACGCCCAATTGGGGAAACATTGCATACCAGCCTCGCTTTTCTGGAGGGGCATTTTCTGTTGCGAGCAAAACAGCTCCACCCCATTCTCCTCCTAATCCCATTCCCTGCCCAATACGGCACAAGGTTAAGAGGAAGGGGGCAAACCATCCAGCGGTCTCATATGTGGGAAGAAAACCAATAATGACTGTTGAAAGACCCATTGTAAGAAGAGAGGCAATAAGTGTTGCTTTTCTTCCAATTTTATCTCCAAAATGTCCAAAGATAATTGATCCAAAGGGGCGCGCAAAAAAGGCCGCTCCAAAGATCAGGAAAGATTGTAAAATGGCAATCTGATCATTTTGTGTTGGAAAAAACACATGAGGAAATATGAGAGCTGCGGCAGTGGCAAAAACATAAAAATCAAAGAATTCAATTGTTGGGCCAATAAGGCTTGCAAATAAAATGCGACGAGGGGAATTTCTGTTGCTTGTGCCTTGCATTTCTAAGTTTATAGACATGAATAGAATGTCCCTTTCAGTATATGGCAAATCAAATATGAATTAACCAACTATAATTATAAAAATTTCAAATCAGTGTCGAGTCGATATTATAAAGTTCCTTAATATATTAGAACAATGATGATGGACCGATGCACATCAATAAGTGTTTTTTTAGATTATCAAAATTGAATAGAATAAAGAAACTATTTTAAGTGCTGTAAAAGATAAAATATTTGGCCATAAAGACTACTCTCATTCACAGTGCTGTTTTCTTTAAAGTTTTAAGAGCAATTTTTAGCTATTGAGGGATCAATCTTATTCATAGATCAGTGTTTAGTGTCTCAAAAATATTAAAAAATTTTTTATGAATATAATTATAACACTTTTTAGTTGCATTTAATAAAACAAAATCTTTTAGTTGTGCATATATTTAAAACACATGGTGTATATTTGATCTGTCAGAGCTTAATCATCGAATGGTTTATTAGCCTAAAAAAACATGAGGTTGAGCCATTACAGAATGTTGTTTTGGTCTATGCACTTTTTTCTAAATGAGGGATTTAAATTTAGAATGATGGAGTGTGAAGAATGCAACGCAAATTGAAATTAAGTTTTTGTGCGTTAATGACTAGTAGTTTTTTTGTCAAGATTGCGAATGCAGATGGAGTAGCAACACTAAAAGAAAAGCTGTTAACACCAGTAGTTATCAATGAACAGCTAGAAGAGACAAAAAAATTGTTATCAAAAGTGAGGGGATTAAAAGAGAAAAAAGAGGGGGCAAAAATGATAGTGCATGAAAAGACACTAGAAAGAAGGAAGTCTTCAGAAGAGGAAAAGAAGGGATTAGAAAATCTACTCTTTGAAGTTCTTACAAATTCAATAATAAACGATGGTGCTACTATTTATATTACGAACCGTGTCTCTGAAGGTTCTGAAATAAATAGCTTTAGCTATGAAGATGCTGCCTATTCCATCAATAATACGGTTCAGGAGGGTGGAAAACTTTACATTGATGCAGCAAGTGTGAGTAGGGATACGATCATTGAGCATGGTGGGATTGAGTTTGTCCAAAGCTTGAGCACTTCAGAATATGCCGTTGTTAAAAAAGGGGGACAACAAATTGTTGAAAGTGGTGCAAATGCTGAAGGAACTAAAATTCATGGTGGTGAGCAGATTATTTTTGGTAAGGGGATCCTTGGAGAAGGTTCGTCGCGTAAAGATAAGGAAAGCAGTGCTTATGGCACTGAAATTTATGCTGCTGATGGAATGCCAGGAATACAAAGTATCTATAGTGGAGGGATGGCTGTTGACACAAGGGTTATGAAAGGAGGTGTTCAGAATCTTGATGGTAAAGAGAATTTTAATAACATCTCCTCAGAAGATGCTGATACAGCCGATATAGAAGAGGAAGATTTTACGATCAATGAGGGGGCTTTTGCACTCAATACCGAACTTTTTAAAAATGGGATGCAGAATATCTTTGCAGGAGGGAATGCGAGTGAAGTTACTTTATACCATAGAGCTACGCAGAAGATATATGATTCTGGATATACGGATGATCTAACAATTAATCATCAAGCAAGGTCGTGGGCTTTTGCGGGGGCAATATTAGATAAGGATACAAATGTTCATGATTTTGGCAGCCTCTATCTTTATGCTGGAAATGATGAAGCGGTTACGGAAGTAGAAAATCTTAATTTAAATGGAGAAGATACCAAACTATACATTATTGCTTCTGAAGATAACAGCAAAAAACCTCACGTTAATATCCAGAATTTAAAAGGAAATGGGAGAGTTATTTTTACGTCTTTAGGGATAGGTAAACATTACTCAGAGCTTAATATTGATAATCTTTCAGGTTCTCTCCATTTCGATTTTAATATCGATTTTGTCAAGCACCTTAAGGATTATCTTGTCATTAAAGAAAGTGGCTCTGGTTCTCACACAATAAGTGTGGCTGATTCTGGGGGTGAAATGACAAATTCTTCTCACAAAAAGTTTAAATTAATTTCTGATCACAGTGGGAATGCTCATTTTACTCTGACAAACACTTTTGGTGAAAAAATCGAAACGATTGATGCCGGAACCTATAGGTATCGTTTGAAACATAGAAAAGATAAGGGCACTGGTAAAATTTGGTATTTAGATGCGAATTATGCTGTTGATGAAGCGAATACCTCTTTATTTTCTGATTTTAGCTTGCAACCATCTGTTATGGCTCCATTATCGAATGATCTTACAGAATTTGTAATTGAAAAGGGAATGATTGTTACGATTGCGGATCCTAGCTTTGATGGGAACAGTGAGAAAGTTGATAGCAATGGAGAAACTTCAATTAGTAATACAGTTAAAGATGGTGGAAAGCTTTCCGTTTATAACGGTGGTTTTAGCTTGTATACGACAATTGAAAGAGGAGGGACTGAGCTTATTGGAAGGCAGGGGCTTTCACAAGATAGTACAGTTAAGAGAAGGGGAAAACAAAAGGTTGAAGATGGGGGGAAAATTGAAGGGGCTAAAATTTACGGTGGTGAGCAGTTTGTTTCAGGAAAGTCTGATATTAAAGGTGCGATGGTAAAGAGCAGCGCTTATGACAGCGTTATTTCTGGTGACAATGGAGCACTAGGATATCAGAATGTGTACGATGATGGAGAGGTTTTTAATACAAAGATCATGGAAGGAGGGGTACAAAGTCTTTATGTAGAACAGGACCTAGACGATTATAGCAGTTTTGCATTTGATACGAAGGTCTTTTCTGGTGGACAACAACACGTTTTAGCAGGGGGAATCGCGATTGGCGTTCTTTTACAAGGGAACGCTTTCCAGAAAATAGATTTAGGGGGCTATGTAAAAGATTTAACAATCAAGGATCAAGCACAATCATGGTTACATTCTGGTGCAACATTAGAAGGAAGCACCATGATTCATGATTCTGGACGCATTTACCTTTATGCTGGTGCAGATCAATCTCGCACTGAAGTAGAAACAATTGTTTTAAATGGCAAAGATACAAAATTGTACGCTATTGCTTCTAAGATGGATGGCGAAAGTTCTTTGATTGAGAATCTGAGTGGTGATGGCAGCGTTATTTTTACTTCTACCGTATTTAATCCACATTACTCTAAACTTGAGGTCGGGAATCTTTCAGGGAGTTTACATTTTAGACTGAACACCAATTTTGAAGAGCAACGCGGTGATTACCTCCTTATCGAAAAGGGGGAAGGACATCACACCATAAGCGTAATTGATTCTGGTATTGAAATTGCCAATTCTTCTTTAGAAACGCAAAATTTAGTTCTTGAGCTTGATTTGATTAATGAAAAAAGCGGAAATGCTCATTTTGCTCTGTCGGATTTTTCTGGTGAAGAGATTAGTGCGATTGATGGTGGAGTCTACATGTATGATCTCAAGAAAAAAGATCATAACGGGGGAAAGATTTGGTATTTGGCACCGTTGGGAACACCTTCTACTCCTGTAATCCCCGCACCTCATGCAGAGTATCCTGTAAATAAGCTTCCTGAAAAAGAAGAAAATATAACCCCCTCAAAAGATTTTAGTATCTCTGATGTTATTAATTTCAGTATTCGTGAGGGAGGAGGCATTTTACAAAACTTTTGGCTTGGTGATGACAGGGTAGTTTATATCTCTTATGATGGAGAGCAAGGTGCACTTAGACAGTCTATTAACACTACAGTTGCGGGATCTGGAACACTTTATGTTGAGGCTGGTGGTTTTGTTAAGAATACGACAATTGAAAATGGTGGTGCTGAGATTGTAGGGGAACAGGGGATTTCAGAGTCTACGATTATTTACGAGGGTGGAAAACAAAAAGTGGAGGGGGGAGGTTCTGCATTGAGAGCTGAAATTTATGGTGGGGAGCAGCTTGTTTTCGGAGATGGGTACGTGGACGGTGGGATTGTTGGGAGCAGTGTTTATGATACGACAATTCATGGTCAAGGGGACATACCGGGACAGCAGAATGTGTATGATGATGGAATGGCAGTGGGAACAAAAGTGATGAGTGGAGGAATACAAACTCTTGCTAAATGGTTTCCTGGTGATGATAACTTTGCAGAAAAAAACGGTGGTTTAGCCATCAATACGGAAGTCTTTTCAGAGGGTATGCAGCATGTTTTAGCAGGAGGTGAAGCGAATACAGTAATTTTACATACTGGTGGTGTTCAAGAAGTCTATGCGGGTGGAATTGTGAAGAATCTAAAGATTGAAGATAATGCCAATTCATGGGTTTCTGCTGGTGCGGTATTAGGGGGAGAAATAAAGGTTCAGGATTTTGGTGGTCTCCATCTTGATGCAGGAAATGATACTCAACAAACTATAGTAGAAAACATTGCTTTAAATGGAGAAGAAGCTCAATTATACGCCATTGCTAGTGAATTTGATGACAAAAGTACACACATTCAGCAATTAAGCGGTGTAGGAAAAGTTATTTTTACCTCTTCTGAAGATAGTTTGTATTACTCTAAGCTTTATGTTGATGAGCTTTCGGGTAATCTCCATTTTGATTTTAATGTCAGTCTTGCAGAAGGAAAAGGTGATTATCTCTTTGTCAAGAATGGGAGTGGTTTTCACACAATAAGTGTTCTAGATTCTGGTATTGAAATTGTTGAGCCTTCGTCAGCAGAACTTGATTTAATTTTGGATCAAAGTGGAGGCGCATCTTTTACTCTACAAAGTTTTTCTGGTGCAAAAATTCCAATTGTTGATGGGGGAACCTACATGTATGGTTTAAAACAAAGAATTGCTGAGGGTGGAGGGCAAAAAGTTTGGTATTTATCTGCAATCTCTATTGATAATTCTTCATTTCTTAATAGTTTGCCACGAAGTAGAAGCAGATCTGCGCGGCATTTAAGTCAAAATCAACCGATTTCTTCTCTTTCAACTCTTACGGCTACAAAAGAGCGTGCGATTAAGTTGTCAGGTCAAAGAGAAAATCGCCAAAACTTGAGTCAAAAGTCTCCAGCTTCTGTTTCTCTAGCTATTTCAACTCAAGAAAAACAAGTTACAGAAGTATCAGATTCATCAGCTCTTCCTCCTCTTTCTGAAGAAAAACAGCAGGGTGCTGTTTCAACATCTTCTCATTCTTTAGCCGATCAAATGATTTTGTGTCCAAGTGCTCAGGAACAACCTTCTCCACAATTAAGTGAGAAGCTTTCAGTTTCTGACTTTTTAACCACACCTTCTACAGATGCAGTCTTGTCTATGTTTGTAGCGCCAGCGATGGTATTTCACAATGAAATGCAAAGCGTGCGTGCGGGAAGAGGAATTCTCGATAAAAGTAAAAAGAATACGGTTTTATGGACCTATGCGATTAAGTCGAAAGAAAGCATTACGACAGAGCATATAGACTTTAAGCTGGATCAGACCGGTATCGTTTTGGGGATTAATGGCTTAAGCGAATGGGAAAATGGAGATTTTTATATCGGTGGTTTTGGCAGTTATGATCATGCCCGTGTTGCGCATGCACGGGGGGGGACCAGCGGTATCAATAGTTATGGCATTGGTGCTTATGTCACGTATTTAGATCATAGTGGATGGTATCTCGATAGTATTTTAAAATATAACCATTATCAAAATACCCTGAAGGCCGTTTCAACGAATGGTTTAGGGATTGAAGGAACTTATACGCAATGGGCGGTGGGCAGCTCCTTTGAAGTGGGGTATCGACTTCAGACCTCACAGAGCAGTTGGCTCCAGCCTTATGGACAATTTACATGGTTGAAAGTTGAAGGTAAAGAAATCAAGTTATCGAATGATATGACAGGTGATATGCGTCCGTTTACTTCATTACGCAGTGAGGTTGGTTTATCTTTAGGGTATGAATTTGGCTCTCGTATGAATTCTTCATCCCTTGCGTATATTACCGCAGCATGGATGCGTGAGCATAAAGATGATAATCAAACGTTGATTAATCAGCGCCATCCATTTACCACGGACGTATCAGGGAATGCGGGTAAATTAGGAATAGGTTTAAGCAGTTTGGTGAGTGAGAAGTTGAAGTTCTATGGAGAGGCCCATTATATTAAAGGGCGTAAAACAAAACAGTCTCTTCAGGGCATTATAGGGGTACGCTATAGTTTCTAATGATAGAGGTATTTTTTAGTTATCTTTAAAGGTATAATTGTTTTTAAAAGTCTTTAATGAAGCGTAAACAATTTTTCAGAGCATGCAGCTTCACTTTTCATGACAGATTATATGCTCTAATTTTATATTATAGTTTATTATGTGTTACTTTTTTCTTTGAAGAAAAAACTTTGAAGGAATGGAGGAATTCCCTTATATTTTCGATTAAAAACGCGTTGAAGAGATGGTAAAGAACAGTTTTTGAGTAAAGTGATGGGGCTACTCAGAAGAATTATTACAATCTAAGGTTGAAAATATATTTTGTAGAGCTAGTTACGTTTGGTGTCTATACAGACGTGAAGAGGGGGGAGGATATGGCTACACAATATAAATGGAAACGAAATTTTTGGGTACTCATGTTGAGCAGCTTTTTTGTACAGGCTGCTGCTGCAAGTGAGGGGGGGGCATCGCTTTTTTGTCAATCTTCGAGTTATGAAAATAACCAAGTATTTCAGGATCAATACAATGAAGATATGAAAACGGGAAGATGCATCCTTGGAGCATCGAATGATGGCATTGTAAGAACACGCAATGAATTAGGCTTTTTAAAGAAGCCTAGCAATTTTACTCTTGTTAAAGGCACTAGAGTATTCGCAAGTCAACAGGAGTTTGACAGCAGTCATCATAACAATGTTGGGTATAATGTACATGAACAAAATACTACGTTTTTTAAAAAACCAGAGCTTATCTTCATTAAAGATGGAGCACGGCTCGAAAACTATGTCCTTGATAATGAAGGTAAAGCATACATTTCCAATGATGGTGAGATTGATAGTCCAGGGCGGTCTATCGATAACACGGTAAAAAATGGTGCGGAGCTTTATGTGTATGCAGGAGGTCTCAGTGAGAATAGTAAAATTGAACATGGTGGAATTGAAAATGTTCAGGCTTTAAAGGGAAAACAAGGCTTTTCAAAAAATGCTGTCGTTAAAGAAGGCGGACAACAAAGTGTTGGAAATGGAGGAAAAGTAGAGGGGACTAAAATTTATGGTGGTGAGCAGCTTGTTTTCGGAGAGGGGGATGTTGGAGGAGAGATTAAAGGGAGTAGCGCTTCTCATACAGTCATTTATGGTCAAGATGAAATATTAGGCCAACAAAAAGTATATGATGGGGGGAAAGTTTGGAATACAAAGGTTATGCGAGGGGGCGTACAAGAGATTGGAAAAAAATCTCAAAGTGCAAAAAATGATGGTTTTGCGTTTGACACAGAGGTTTTTGCTGGTGGTAAGCAACGTATCTTAGGAGGCGGTCAGGCTATTGGAGTCACTTTAAATGAGAACGCTATTCAGGAAATAGATACGGATGGATTTGTAAAAAATCTAACAATGAATGATGAAACAAAATCATGGGTGCATGCTGGAGCGACATTAGAAGGCAAGACACAGGTAAATCACTCTGGGCAGCTTCATCTTTATGCTGGGAATGAACAACATCGCACCACAGTAGAGGATATTCTTTTAAATGGAAAAGAGACAAAACTGTATTCACTCACGGATGAGTCTGATGGAAAAAGCTCTTTGATACAAAAATTAAGTGGTGAGGGGAGTGTTATTTTTGCGTTTACGGGTTCTGATCCCTACTATTCTCAGCTTCATGTGAATAATCTTTCGGGAAGTTTACATTTCGCGTTCAATACCACGATTGCCCAAAACCGTGGTGACTATCTCTTCGTTGAGAAAGGTATAGGGAATCATACGATCAGTGTTGCTGATTCTGGCGTTGAAATCACCGATCCTTTTTCAAATAAGCGTGATTTAATTACGGATCAAAGTGGTGGAGCGCATTTTACGCTGACAGATCTTAAGGGTGTAAACATTAACGCCATTGATGGTGGAACTTATATGTATGGACTGAAAGAAAGAAAGGATGAAAATGGAAAAGTTTGGTTTTTATCTGCAGACCGCCTCAGTGGACCGGAAAACTCTATTCCAGATCCCACAAATCCGTTCGTTCCTGGGGGAACAGCAACAACACCTTCTACGGATGCCGTGTTAACGTCGTCTGTAGTCCCTGGACTTATTTTTAACAACGAGTTGCAAACTGTACGGAATGGTAGAAAAATTTGGAACAGAAATAGAAAAGGTATCGAGCTATGGACTTATGGGATTAAGAGCCGAGAACGCATTGCGACAGGACATACACACTTTAAGCTTGGGCAGACAGGTTTAGTCTTTGGGGCTGATCAGTTGAATGAGTTAAGGCATGGAGAGTTATATGTTGGTGGTTTTGCTAGTTATGATCAAGCACGTATTTCTCATGCACGAGGGGGTGACAGTGATCTGAGCTCTTATAGTATTGGAACTTACGCAACCTATTTTGATCATCGTGGATGGTATATGGATGGTGTTTTGAAATATAATTATTATCGAGATAATTTGAAAGCCATCTCAACGAATGGTTTAGCGATTCAAAGTCGTTATAATCAGTGGGCGATAGGTGGATCATTTGAGATTGGTTGTTATTTTGAACCAGCGCAAAATACTTGGATGCAGCCTTATATCAAGCTAACAGGTCTACAGGTTGAAGGTAAAAAAATAAAACTTTCCAATGGAATGATCGGTGATCTAAGACCATTAATTTCATTTCGTAGTGAAGTTGGCTTGACGGCAGGACATGAATTCTTTGTGAATTCAGAAACTTCATTAACAGCTTACATTATGGCTGCTTGGTTGCGTGAGAATATCAATAATAATTCTGCGATAATTAATAATCAGCATAAATTTATCACAAACTTATCGGGTAGTGCGGGTAAATTGGGAATAGGTTTAAACAGTTCGGTCAATGATAAACTAACACTTTATGCGGAAGCTCATTACCTCAAAGGACATAAGATTAAAAATGCTCTTCAAGGTATTTTAGGATTACGCTATAATTTCTAAGTACACCTTTACACGGCAGATTAACTTTACAAATGTCATTGTTTTACGAGCCTAAAAAGATAATGCATCGCTATGACTTATAGAGAGTATAGAGACTATCTCAAACGGTAGGAATATCTTTATACTCTTTTTTAAAGGCAAGGTACTAATTTATAAAGAATGTCCATTATTGTGTACGTTGAATGAGAGTCCTGAATATCGTAGGATTTTCTTATTAAAAAACTGCTCCATGTTGAATTAATCAAAAATATTTGCTTGCTTGTCACAAGCGGGGAAAGCCGTGTGGAGTAAAATTGTATAAGAGGACTAAAAATGCCTTTTATAAACCGCTTCAAGTGCCAAGGGGTATTGCAACATTTTAGGGCTGGAAAAGTGTGTGATGGTGCCGGCTTACTTCGTCTTAAGCGTAAAGATAGTTATACTCAATGGATTTACCATTACTATTCACTGTCGACATTGGGAAATGGGCTTGGGCGTATTGAGAGATATTTCCTTAAAACAAGCGTGTGAATGCGCAACGCCAAGGGTGTTCTGTTTTACGTGAGGGGTATGATCCCATTAAAGGGCATAAGCATTTTTTTCATCCATAATTTCAAATATGCAAATTATTCCTTGAATTCAAGTAAATAGTTTGAATTTTATTCAGTTTTTTATCTTCATTTAGAGTTTTTTGTGGTTTATAAGATTACAACTTATAATTGTTTTATGTTAAAAAAATACACTAAAAAATTGCATTTAGACATAAATAAAACACATTATGATACAATTTAAAATGAGCTACCTGCGTAGCCGCGGGATATTTCTCTAAATAATTGAAGAGTGGAGTGTGGATAATGAGGTATAAATACAAGTTAAGTTTTTCAGTATTGATGATCAGTAGTTGTCTTGTGCAAGTTGCAAATGCAGTTGAGAGTAGGAATAGAGAGTTAACAAAAGTAGGAGATATGAGAAATGGAGGGACGGTACCAAAAGGTTCAGCACTGATTAGCCGTACTTTCAGCAATAATGTTACAATCGAAGATGGTGGTGTTGAGATTGTTGAGAATGGAAAAACTTCCTTGAAATCCACTATTAAAAAAGGAGGGATGCAAATAGTTACACGTGGAGGAACTGCACTAGAAGCTAAAATTTTAGGAGGTCAGCAGTTTGTTCATGAAGAAAAAAACATTGATCTTAGAAGTGTGGTTAGAGGAAGTAGTGCGTATAATACCACAGTTTCTGGGGGTGGTGGAGCAGTAGGACAGCAGAATGTATATGATGGGGCATGGACTTGGTATACGAAAGTAGGAAATAACGGAGAACAAAATCTTTATGCGGGAGAAAGAAAAGAGGGGGGTAGGTCAATGGCTACAGAGGTCTCTGGGAATGGTAGACAGCATGTCTTAGCGTATGGAACCTCTTATACTACTACTTTGAAGGATCAAGCTACTCAAGTAGTATATCCTCAAGGGTTTGTGGATACTTTAACGATTACGGATTTTGCCCAATCGTGGTTACATGTTAATGTGAAAGATGTTGTGGGAAAAGTAAGGATCAATGGTCACGGAGAACTTTATTTGTTTGCTGGTGATAGGACAAATCATACGACTAAGAAAAAGATTCCTATAGAAGGGAGAGCTGAGGAAACAATATTTGAGGTTGGTGAACGGAATATAGGAGAAAAACCTCAGGTTAAAATTGAAGATTTAGGGGGGCAGGATGGGACTGTTATTTTTACTTCTATTCCGTATGATCCACGACATATTTCACTTCATGTTGAGAAGCTTTCAGGGGATTTACATTTTCGCTTCAATATTAGTGCTGCAGGGGATGTGAGTGATTATTTGTCGATTGATGATGGCAGAGGTAATCACAAAATAAGAGTTGCAGATTCTGGTCGTGAAATTACAGGTCCTCTCTCACAAAGGAATAGTTTTGTTACTGAGTTTCCGTTAATTACCGATAGAAGTCACAATGGCGGAGCTAATTTTACTTTGGCAGATCTTTCGGGCAAGGACATTACAGCTGTTGATAGTGGAGTCTATCAGTATCAATTGCTGAAGAGAGAAAGATGTGCTAGCTCTAGTGGTAATGCTACAATTTGGTATTTAAGTAGAGCCGGAGGTACGGAACGTTCTAGTCCTGAAGTAGAGTGTGTAAACAGGAAAACAAAGATTCCTGTTGCATTGTCTGATCAAGGTGCTTCATCTGGAGGAAAAAAGACTGGTCGTCGTCCACCTACTAAAAAAGAGCAACCTAAGCAACGGCCTCCGCGTCATTTAAGAGAAACACAGAATGTTTCTAGTGTTTCGGTATCTTCTTCTCAAGAAAAACGGACGCATGTGGTGTTCCCTCCAACAGGTTCTCGCCCTCTTTCTGATGAAAAGCAAGCGGTTGTTGTTTCAGCCTCTTCTCAATCTTCAGCTGATCAAATGACTTTACGTCCAGTTCATAAAGATCAAACTTCTCCACAATTAAGTGAGAAGCTTTCAGTTTCTGACTTTTTAACCACACCTTCTACAGATGCAGTATTGTCTATGTCTGTAGCGCCAGCGATGGTATTTCACAATGAAATGCAAAGCGTGCGTGCGGGAAGAGGAATTCTCGATAAAAGTAAAAAGAATACGGTTTTATGGACCTATGCGATTAAGTCGAAAGAAAGCATTGCGACAGAGCATATAGATTTTAAGCTGGATCAGACCGGTATCGTTTTGGGGATTAATGGCTTAAGCGAATGGGAAAATGGAGATTTTTATATCGGTGGTTTTGGCAGTTATGATCATGCCCGTGTTGCGCATGCACGGGGGGGGACCAGCGGTATCAATAGTTATGGCATTGGTGCTTATGTCACGTATTTAGATCATAGTGGATGGTATCTCGATAGTATTTTAAAATATAACCATTATCAAAATACCCTAAAGGCCGTTTCAACGAATGGTTTAGGGATTGAAGGAACTTATACGCAATGGGCGGTGGGCAGCTCCTTTGAAGTGGGGTATCGACTTCAGACCTCACAGAGCAGTTGGCTCCAGCCTTATGGACAATTTACATGGTTGAAAGTTGAAGGTAAAGAAATCAAGTTATCGAATGATATGACAGGTGATATGCGTCCGTTTACTTCATTACGCAGTGAGGTTGGTTTATCTTTAGGGTATGAATTTGGCTCTCGTATGAATTCTTCATCCCTTGCGTATATTACCGCAGCATGGATGCGTGAGCATAAAGATGATAATCAAACGTTGATTAATCAGCGCCATCCATTTACCACGGACGTATCAGGGAATGCGGGTAAATTAGGAATAGGTTTAAGCAGTTTGGTGAGTGAGAAGTTGAAGTTCTATGGAGAGGCCCATTATATTAAAGGGCGTAAAACAAAACAGTCTCTTCAGGGCATTATAGGGGTACGCTATAGTTTCTAATGATAGGGGTGTTTTTTGATTGATCTCGGTGTGTGAGGGGATTTTCGAACTTAGATGTGAAGTGTCTCGATCCGTCTTCTTTAAAAGAAGAAGATTTTTTAAAAAGTATATATTTTTCGTGTTGGTTTTTTCTTATAATTTTTATTGCTTAAATGGTCATTTTGATGGGAGGCATTGAGGAATATAAAAGGAGTTTAACATTTACTAAGAAGCGGATGCGCTCTTATGATGGGGTGAGAAATGGCATGCATACCTATTTTTATTGAAGTCTTTTTATAATTCATTCTATGTTTTTAAGAATTTATATAGATTTTTGCAGAGTCACTTGGCAAAAGGCTGCTTGCTCGTTATAGAAATAGCCAGAGAATTTTATAAATAAAATAAAGGTGATTAAATGGCTTTAGAGCGTACTTTTTCAATGATTAAACCAGATGCAACACGTCGTAATTTGACGGGTGCAATTACGAAAATGCTTGAAGATGCGGGCTTGCGTGTTATTGCATCTAAACGTGTGTGGATGAGCAAGCGTGAGGCTGAAAAATTTTATGCTGTTCATAAAGAACGCCCTTTTTTTAGCGAATTGGTTGAATTTATGTCTTCTGGTCCAACAGTTGTACAGGTTTTGGAAGGAGAAAACGCAATAGCTAAAAACCGTGAAGTGATGGGTGCTACAAATCCTAGTGATGCAGAAGAAGGAACAATTCGTAAGGTTCATGCTTTGTCGATTGGTGAAAATTCTGTCCATGGCTCCGATAGTGCTGAAACGGCAAAAACAGAAATTACTTTTTGGTTTTCTGAGATAGAAATTGTTGGTTAATAAAAGCGTAAATAAGAAGAAAAAACCCGAAAGATAATGTTTCGGGTTTTTTCTTACAAGATTATAGATCTCTTTGATAGATATGCAGTTTCACCGTTTTTTCTGCTTTTAATATTGCAACTGTTTTTTCGAGCGCCTATTTACTCTTTTCTTCAATGTCTTTTATCTGTACACCAACTTCGTTTGTGATGGGCAAAAGAAGTGTTTTAGTTGATTCATCATCAATAGATTTGAAATACGTAGATTTAGGGTAACTCTTCTCTTGTTTAAGTTGCAGCAAGATAGGGTATCATTATAAATCAAGAGACAATTTCATGAGATGACGTGTTTTAAACCTGCGCGAAAATAATCCCATCCTGTCCACAATGTCAGGAGGGCAGAAATCCATAGCATAGTAATGCCAAACTCTACTGTGTAGGAGAAAATTTTGTTACCCGCTGGTCCTGCTAAAAGAAAGACAATAGCGATCATTTGTACAAAAGTTTTCCATTTTGCAAGACGAGAGACCGGAACGCTTACTTTTAATTCAGCTAAATATTCACGTAATCCTGATACAAGAATTTCTCGGCAAAGAATGATAATGGCGGCCCATAGAGTCCATCCCGCAATGGTACTGTCTGCTGCAAGCAAGAGCAAGCAGGCAGAGACGAGAAGTTTATCGGCAATTGGATCTAACATGCGACCAATATTGGATGTTTGTTCCCAAATACGGGCAAGGTAACCATCAAGAAAGTCAGTAATGGATGCAATGACAAAAATGGAAACGGCAATCCAGCGTGCGATATCACTAGATTGTAGGCGTCCTTCTACAAAAAAGCAGGCAACAACCATTGGGACTGCAACAATTCGTGCATAAGTTAAAAGATTTGGAAAAGAAAAAGTATGATTTTTCATAGAGCTATTTTTAATTCTTGTGAAAGAGAATATATCCCCTAAAAGTAACAAGGCTAAGGTGATGAAACAAGCCTATTTTTCATGAAAATGGTTATGAATTTTTTGTGCAATTGCGGCAGAGATTCCTGTAACTTTTTTCAAATCTTCAAGTGAGGCATCAGCAACAGCTTTGGCACTTCCAAAATGATGAAGCAACGCACGTTTTCTTGTTGGACCGATATTTTCGATTTCATCAAGTGGATTTTTGAATGTTGCTTTTTTTCGTTTTATTCTATGCGTTCCAATGGCAAAATGATGCGCTTCATCACGCAGACGTTGTAAAAAATAGAGGATAGGATCACGGGGGGGAAATGTAAAAGGAGGGGTACCTTTTATAAAAAATCGTTCACGTCCTGCATGACGGTCAACACCTTTAGCGATTCCAACAACTGTGATCAGGTTATTTAATTGTAATTCAGTAAGGATTGTATGTACACTGTTGATTTGTCCTTCACCACCATCGATTAAGATAAGATCAGGCCAAATAGGAAAAAGATCATTCTCTTGATTGTGTATGTCATGATTTTTATTGGGCAAATCATGCTCTTTGATAAGGCGTGAAAATCTTCGTTTAATAACTTCTTTCATCATGCCAAAATCATCGCCAGGCGTTATATCTGTTGAGCGAATGTTGAATTTTCGATATTGATTTTTAACAAATCCCATTTGACCAGCAACAATCATAGCACCGACAGAATTTGTTCCCATAATATGAGAATTATCATAGACTTCTATACGGCGCGGAGGAAAAGGGAGCTGGAATGTTTCTGCAAGTCCTTGAAGCAATTTTGTATGGGTAGCTGTTTCAGCAAGTTTATGTTCAAGGGCTTCTTGAGCATTGAGATAGGCATGATTAACAAGCGTTTTCCGTTCACCTTGCTTGGGTAAAGAGAGAGATATTTTGTGGTTTGCTTTGAGACTCAATGCTTCTGTAAGAAGTGTCTTTTCTTCAATTTCTTCAGATAAAAGGATGCTTTTGGGAAGGGGTTTATCATCGTAAAATTGGGTCAGAAAACTCGCCAAAATTTCAGTACGGGAAAAAGAGGGATCTGCTTTAGGAAAATAGGCACGGTTTCCCCAATTTTGTCCCATGCGAAAAAAGAATACTTGAATGCAGGTCATTCCTTCTTTTTGCGCAATTGCAAAGACATCGGCTTCTTTTATCGTTTGAGGATTAATACCTTGATGGCTTTGTATGTGAGAAAGGGCTGATAAGCGGTCACGATAGGAAGCAGCTTGTTCAAAATCAAGATTTTCTGCGGCTTTATGCATAGCTTGAACCATATCATTTTTAACAGATTGATCTTTTCCCGAAAGAAACGCCTTTGCTTCTCTTACCAGTTCTTTATAATCAATGTCATTAATTTCATGGGTACAAGGTGCAGAACATCGCTTAATTTGATGAAGCAAACAGGGGCGTGTACGATTTTCAAAAATTGTATCGGTACAGGTCCGTAATAAAAAAGCGCGTTGTAAAACATGAATTGTTTGTGTCACCGCACTAGCAGACGCAAAAGGGCCAAAATAATGCGCTTTTTGTGTTCGAGCACCACGATGTTTGTAAAGTGCAGGCGCTCGATGATCATTTGTGATCATGATATACGGGAAGCTTTTATCATCACGGAGTAATACATTAAAATGGGGATGCAATCTTTTGATGAGATTCGCTTCTAAAAGGAGTGCTTCTGTTTCTGTATGAGTAACAATAAATTCCATATGATATGTTGCACGAATCATACGGGTAATACGATTATTATGTCCTTGTTCACGTGCATAGTTTGAAACACGTTTTTTGAGATTACGGGCTTTGCCAACGTAGAGGATATCACCATTTTCACCAATCATCCGGTAAACGCCCGGCTTATGCGGAAGGTGTCTAACAAACTCTTGTATGAATTTGACACCTTGGAATTGGTTTTTTTCATTGCTTTGATTGGCATTGTTCCATGTAAGGTTAGAGAGAAAAGAAAGCTTTTCTCGTTTATTTTTCGGACAATTTGTATTATTTTTCAGAATCATTCCGTTTATCAAGAAATGCTTTTTGTTGACTCTATTCAATATTCTTTTTTATTAAATAATGGTTATTTATGTCTTTAATAGTTTTTGTCCATCAATAACACATTATAGCATAAGAGCCTGATTTTAGAGTGCCTATTTTTCATAAAAAATATAAGCGTTGTTATTTAAGATAGCTTTATGAATATGCCTCATTGATTCATTAAAAATGATTAGAATAGGAAATCTATGATGATAAGAGGATAGATCTTCTAAGAAAAAATAATTACGAAATAAAGCATTGATTTACAAAGATAGTTTATCATTGTTGATATTGAATTATAAACTCCTAAATAGCGTAATATTCTCTCATTTCAAACCTATTCTATGTTAAATCAATCAAAACTATATCTCTTGCATGTTACAAGCGGGGAAAGCTGTGTGGAGTGAAACTGTACAAGAAAGGACTAAAAATTTCTCTTACGAGTCGTCTCAAGTGCTAACGACTGTTGCACATTGAGGGCTGGTAAGATATACAACAGTACTGAATTACCTCTTTTATGAGGCGTAAAGAGGGGGGACTCAAGAGCTTTAATATTCTATGAATTACCTAATAATTATAAACCTACTATATGTTTATATTATCCAAAAAATAATAGAATTTACAGCCTTTGTATCTTACAAAAGGGTATTTTTAGGGAAAATATGCAAGAAAAAATCTAACTTACTAGATATTCCTTTTGAATCCACTTATGCGTTATTTGGGCATTTTCATCTTGTCCAAGACGGCTGATAAGAAAAGGGCTGAGTTTTTTCATTTCTTCTTCCAAAAGATAGGGAGGATTGATAATAATCATCCCACTTCCATTCATTGTAGGTGGATTTGAATTTTTTCGGACACGCATTTCAAGCTGTAGAATTTTAGGAATTCCTGTTTGATAAAGCGCGTGAAGAAAACTTTCAATTTCTTGTTCGTATTTAACAGGATACCATAAAGCGTAGATCCCTCCAGAAAAACGACGATAGGCTTTCATTAATCCCTCAATAAGGCGGGAAAATTCTCCAGTCCTTTCAAAAGGAGGGTCAACAAGGATAAACCCACGTTTTTCTTTTGGTGGTAAATGAGCATTTAAGGAAAGCCAACCATCCAAATGCAGAACTTTTGTCTGATAATCGCCGGAAAAATTTTTTGCTAAAATATAATAATCTTCATTGTGCAATTCTATTGCAGTGAGGCGATCTTGTTTCCGTAATAATTGACGAATAAGAACAGGAGATCCAGGATAAAATACAATTTCTTTTTCCCCTTTATTGAGGGCATCAATGATATCACACCATGGACAAAGGAGCACTCTTAAATCTTCTGGGATAGGCGTTGAAAAAATTCGTTGTACACCTTCGCGCCACTCTCCTGTTTTATGGGCTTCTAAAGAAGAGAGGTCATAAATACCAATACCAGCATGCGTATCTATAACGCGAAAAGCTTTTTCTTTGCGTTTGAGATACTCTACAATGCGCGTGACAATAATGTGTTTAAAAACATCAGCAAAATTGCCAGCATGATAAATATGCCGATAATTCATGGAGGAAACTCTATCATATGGATAATTGTATCAGATTATTAGCATAGAATAATAGAATTGATATCCATAAAATTTTCTTTTATAAATCAAATAAGACCCTCATCAAAAAACTATACGCATAAAATATGAATGTCATGGGAGCATTTATTCATTACGATTTTAAATTTTTTATATGAAAGTTGGACAGTAAGAGGATAAACATTTGAATGGAAGCTCTTCGACTTAATAAAGAGGGAAGCTGGCATCATTATATCCCTAAATATTATAACTTATTTGCTAGCGTCTTTGACACTTAAGCTGGTCTATAAGAGCCGTTTTAATCATTTTGATCTCTCTATGCTAACCTTGTTTGTGATGTGCAAGTGAATGATTTTTATAAATGAATACATTTTACACGTTAATAAAACATATTTCCAGATATGATCACACGCACAAATGTTGCCTCATATGCATTTTGAGTGAGTGCATATTGCGGTATCACACTTAATATTTAGAAAAATATGATGTCGCATCTTTTAAACAATGTGACTGATTGATTGACGCTGATCATTGCTCATATTGCTTATGAAAAATCGATAACAGGATTCCTGCAACACAAAGAATTATCAAAAATATTATTCATAAGAGATGGGTGTTGAGGAAACTTTAATGTTCAGTGATGTGTCAAAGAAAGCTGTTTCAGAGAGTATACTTTCGAAAAATTTTTAGATACATGTAAATTTTTTTATAGAAGGTGATGATATTAGGTCTCATGGGTAAAGTTGATTGCAAAGAGATATTTATAGTTTCATGGACGATACCGTTTTTAAAAGGAAAGACATTGGATACAATCTTTGCAGGAAGATGAGTCGTCCAAAGGATCATATAAAGTTCCTTTAGAAAAGTTTTTAAGCCTTTCGGACTTTGGAGGAAGTTGTTTATAATTTTTGAATAGTTTGATATCCTAAAAAGAGATGATAGGATAAAAGTTCGTTTACACCGTTTACGTTAAAAAACGTGTGATTGCTTTTAAGTTAAGAAAAAATATATAAGGAGGATGCGATATTTGATATATTCTTCAAAGAAAGCATGAATAAGTGAGATAGCATTTAAAAGCATAGAGTTAGAGAGAATAATGGGTAATATTTTTTCACCGACACATTTAATTATAATTTTATTGCTTATTTTATTGCTTTTCGGGCGTGGTAGAGTTGCTGAATTAATGGGCGATGTTGCTAAGGGAATTAAAGCTTTTAAAAAGAATATGAAGGAAGAAGAGGAGAGCATTGAGGATAAGGTTGAAATGGCTGATACTTCTCAAGTAATTAATGAAGAATCTCAACAATCTCAGCCATTATCGGTAAAACGTGCCGCAATACGCAGAAAGGCTTCGTCTGACTCTAAAGGAGGGAAGGCATCTATTGCTAAAAAACAGCGTGTCAAATAACAAAAACTTTATCATCATTGTGCATTATTTTTTATGAGAAAGTCGAGTATAAGCGATGTTTGGGATTGATGGACCAGAGCTTGTCGTGATCTTACTTGTTCTCATCATTGTCATTGGGCCGAAAGATTTACCTAAAATACTCAAGACAATAGCAAAGCTAAGGGCGTATGTATCTTCAACAGCAAATGAACTTCGTCACCAGTTTGATGATGTAATAAAACAAATCGAGCGCGATGATTTACAAAAAACGTGTCCAGATATTAACAATTCAAGCAAGAAGTTGGCAGAAACTTTTGATCCCACTCAAAATACATTAGAGGATATCTACGATAATTGGGATGTTAAGGCAACACACCATAAATCAAAAAAAGATAAAGAAATTTTGGAATGTGATCAAAAGGTAATCAAGAAAGATAGGGCGGTCTCTATAGTTTCTCATCATTCTGAAAACATTTCTGTTTCTTCTAAAGATAAAGAAAAAGAAGATGTATCATGAATGTAAAAAAAGATGAAGTTGATGCCAATATGGCACCCCTTTTAGAACATTTCATTGAACTTCGTCAGCGAATTATTTCTTCCTTGATTGCATTTATGATCGCTTTTATGATGTGTTTTTTTGTTAAAGATTATATCTTAAATTTTTTACTATGGCCGTATCAGTGGGCAATGAAAATAGCAGGAGGGTATCCTGAGAGTATTCGTTTGCAATCAACGCAAGTATGGGAAACTTTTTTAACGAAGATGAAGCTTTCTGCCTTTGGGGGAATTATTTTATCTTTTCCCTATACAGCTTTTCAGTTTTATCGTTTTATTGCACCAGGGCTTTATAAAGATGAGCGCATGGCTTTTTTACCATTTCTCATTGGTGGTCCTATTTTATTTTGTATCGGAGGGGCGTTCGTTTATGCTCTATTGGCACCCATAATACTATGGTTTAGCCTTTATCAACAATTTCTTCCAGATGCCCATTTAAAAATAGAGTTTATAGTGCGTATTTCTGATTATTTGGGTTTTATGACGTCATTTATCCTTATTTTTGGTTTGATCTTTCAATTGCCTCTGGTCATTAGTCTTTTAATAAAAGTTGGACTTTTAACGTCTCATGATTTGGTGTCTAAACGAAAATGGGCTATTCTGCTCTCTTTTATCATTGCGGCAATGATAACGCCGTCGGATTTTTTTACGATGTTTGCAGTCGCTTTACCAACAATAGCGCTTTATGAGATCTCAATTTTAATTGCTTATGGTATAGAAAAGAGAAGAAGATCCGCTTAAGAAAAGTGTATAATCTTACGCGATGAGAAATGAGTAAAAACGATATAGAATAAAAATAATTAAATGAGGAATTTTGATGCTTGATATTAAGTGGATTCGTGAAAATCCTGAGAAATTAGATAAAGCGCTCGTAAGTAGAGGTCTTGAGCCACAAGCTGAAAGGTTAATACAACTTGATTTTGCACGCCGGTCGCATGTTGCTAAGGTGCAGTTGGCGCAGGAGCGTCGCAATGCGGTTTCAAAGGAAATAGGACAAGCTTTAGCTGTATCTGACGAGAAAATGGCTGAACGTCTTAGGTCTGAAGTTGAAGAGCTTAAAGTCTTTCTTTCTTCTGCAACAGCGGAAGAGAAACAGCTGACGGAAAGTCTTGAAAAAATTCTTTCAGCACTTCCCAATATTCCATTGGATGATGTTCCAGAGGGTAAAGATGAAAGTGATAATGTCGTCATTCGACATTTTGGGCTACCTCCAACATTTAATTTTACACCAAAGGAGCATTTTGATCTTGGTCAAGATCTCAAGCAGATGAACTTTGAGCGCGCTAGTCGTTTGTCTGGAACTCGTTTTACGGTGCTTTCAGGAGCGTTAGCACGGCTAGAACGTGCATTGGGACAATTTATGCTTGATGTGCATGTCAATGAGCATGGTTATACAGAAGTTTCTGTGCCTCTTCTTGTTCGTGATGAGATTGTTTATGGAGCAGCCCAATTACCGAAGTTTGCTGAAGATCTTTTTCAAACAACAGATGGTCGATGGCTTATTTCAACAGCAGAAGTGCCATTAACCAACTTGGTCAACGATGAAATTCTTGAAGTATCAGATTTGCCACTGCGATTTTCTTCTTTATCTCCCTGTTTTCGTTCAGAGGCGGGAGCTGCTGGCCGTGATACGCGCGGTATGTTGCGTCAGCACCAATTTTGGAAGGTAGAAATGGTCTCGATTACCAGTGAAGAGCAGTCTCTCATGGAATTGGAACGTATGACGGAATGTGCAGAAGATATATTAAAACGACTCGGTTTGCCTTTTCGCACAGTGGTTCTTTCTACGGGGGATATGGGGTTTGCAGCACGTAAAACCTATGACATTGAGGTTTGGCTTCCTGGTCAAGAATGTTATCGTGAAATTTCTAGCTGTTCAGTTTGTGGAGACTTTCAAGGTCGACGTATGAATGCTCGCTATCGTAAAGAAGGTGATAAAAAATTGCATTTTGTTCATAGCCTTAATGGTTCTGGTACAGCTGTTGGCCGTTGTCTTATTGCTGTGCTTGAAAATTATCAACAGGCTGATGGATCAATTATTGTTCCAGATGTTTTACAACCCTATATGGGAGGCATGCGTTGTATTTCTGCTTAATTTTTTGAAAGGAGAAACAATATGCGTTTATTGCAAAGAGGTAATGGTATGCAAACGCAAGGTTTTGCCATTTTAAAAGAGGCAGTTTTTAGGGACGATAAAAGTACATCTCTATGAGAGAGTGAATGATACTATGGGGCAAAAGGATATTTTACAATTTCGTGAGGAGTTGGCTGCTCTTGTACTGAAAATGCGTAGCAAAGGCATCGATGACGTGCGATTTTTTTCGGCATTAGAGAAAATTCCACGTCAACAATTTGTTTCTGCTCCTTGGTTTAATAGTGCTTATGATAATAAAGTTATTCCCCTTGAGTGTGGTGAATATATGGAACGTTTGGAAGAACAACTCTTGATTCTTGCGGCACTATCATTGAAAAAAAAGCACCGTGTCTTAGAAATTGGTACAGGCTCTGGCTTTTGTACGGCTCTTATGGCATGTTTGAGTGACCGTGTGACAACGATTGATCGTTATAAAACGCTTGTTGATTTGGCTCGCCAAAAATTTCAAACTTTAGGCATCGAAAATATTGTTATACGGCAGATTGATGGAAATCATAGTGTGACAGGTTTGGGATCATTTGATCGCATCCTTATTTGGCCATCACGTTCTGATGAACCCAAGGAATTTTTAGAACTTTTAGCTGAAAATGGAATTCTCATTCAGGCGATAGGACCTGATGAAGGGGTACAAACGGTGACGCGCTATACAAAAATTGGGTGTCGATTTGAGTGTTTAGAATTGTTTCAAGTGCGTTATCAACCTTTTATTAAAGGTATTGCGGAGATACTTTAATTTTTAAAATTTAAGAAAGAGCGCAAATTATTTCACTTTTTTATTTCCTTTAAATTCATTTTGATCTTGATTAAAGATATTTATGAATAAAACATATCATTTTAACTCTTCGGTAATTTAAAAAAGCTTTAATGGAGTGAGTTGAGTATTGATGAGTGAGCAAAACGATGTGTTTAAAAGCTTTGGATAAAATTTTCCGGCATAATTTTCAGAAAATAACTTTTTTAGCGGTGGCAACTATTGTTGCTGGTTGTAGTTCTGGGACACAACGTTTTTCCAATATTTTCTCTCATCATACGGTATCATCTCAATCAAATATATCGAATTCTATGTCTACAGATCCACGAGTGCTAGCGTACGGTGGGGATATGATACAAAGCACTGAATTGCCACCTGTGGAACCAAGTAATAATTCGTGGATTGATGACAATTCTCCACAGCAAGGTAGGGGAGATTCTTCTGATGGTCGCGTTATGGGGGGGCCTCCACGTAATCTTGGCACACTTTCCCGTTCACAAATGGATAATTCTCCTATTTTTCGACGGAATTCTTATATTGTCCAGAGTGGAGATACGCTCTTGAGTATTGCACGACAAGTAGGGGTTAGTGTTGAGGCATTAAAATCAGCAAATGGTATAAACAGCAATTCCATTTATATCGGCCAGGTTCTTGTGCTTCCAAGCAGGCGTACATTAGCAACTTCAAAAGCACCCAGTCGTAACGATTGGGCAGCGTCAACAGCAGAATCTTCATCTCAATCTCAAGTGATGTCTTCTATAAAGCCGAAGAAGACTTCTCCTATATATAAAGCTCCTGTAACACCACCACCTTCTGCACAGATGAACAGGTCAAATTTTGAAAAAAAATCTTCTCAACAGACGATGCAATTGAATCATGACGCTGATTTATCAGGTACTGTTACGAATACAGATAATATTAAGACGCCGCAAGCTACAGGAATTTCTAAGATGCGTTGGCCAGTACGGGGGCGTTTATTAAGCCAATTTGGTCAAAAAAAAGGAACGGTAATGAATCGAGGAATAGATATTGCTGTGCCTGAAGGATCATCGGTAAAGGCATCAGAAAATGGTGTCGTTATTTACGCGGGAGATGGATTAAAAGAGCTGGGTAATGTTGTCATGATTCGACATGAGAATAATATTATCACTATTTATGGATGTAATAGTAAGATTACTGTTAACAAAGGACAAAGGATAAGACGTGGTGATGAGATTGCTAAGTCAGGTGTTTCAGGAAATGTTAAAACGCCACGTGTTTATTTTGAGATGCGGAAGAATTCATTACCAGTTGATCCGCTTAAATATTTAGAAAACTAATTTATTGATGACGTTAAGTTTGAATAATCTTATAGTTTATAGAAATTTCGTGAAAAACAATTTATTTTCTTAAACCAATAGGCACGCATCAGAACGTTTTAATCTTCTGCTTTCGGAGCTAATTCTGCAATAACATGATCTTTCTGCTCGCTTTGCTCTTTTCGATGATTCAAGATACCAAGTAATGCTTGAGGAGTCGAATAACCAATTTGTGGTATTGCTCTTTCTTTTCAAGCTGTTCATATATGATAAAGTACTGACGTGCTTCATATACTTTATCATTATGCTTGATCATTGAAAGGTGTTTACTTGTGTCTAATGTCATGTGATAGCAGAAAACCATTGGTTTAGAAGAGCCGTTCGCTGGGTTCATTCGATTACTATCATCTTTGTGTTGATGAAGTATAAGACGATAGCATCGTACTATCTGTCAGCATTCAATGTTCCGACTGCTTTTGCAGTTAAGAGGAGGCATGAAAAGAGATATTTCACTTCCTATCATAAATAAATTTTCTCTCCATGTTCATTTCACAGGTGTGATGTGCAAGAAAATCATTTTGATTCATTCAAAGGGTTTGAAATGAGGGAGTTTTGCGGTATTTAGCTCTATCATTTGACATTTAAAATAATGAATTATCTCTATAAATTAAATTTTTTTCATTAGAAAAATTATTTTATATCATTTATTGAGTGAGTAAGAAGGCTTCTCGTTGTAGGATATATGATAGAGAGAAATAAATCTGTTTTTTAAATATTTTTCTTATTGTATTCTATCTCTTAAGGATTTATTGCATTTTTATAAAGCTGAGATTAAATTATCTTGTCATCGCTTTTTATAATGAATTCTTTAGGAAAGTTTTTCTGAATCAGGATTTTATTTTAACAGAGTGGAAAATAATACCTGAAGTTTAACTATAGGAGATAAAAATGTTTATTACGAACGCTTATGCTCAGGGCGCAGGCGATGTTTCCGGTGGAATTTCATTTGTTGGCGCTATCCCACTCATTTTAATTTTTGCAATTATGTATTTTTTTATCATTCGTCCACAGCGTGCACAAATGAAAAAACGTCAGGAAATGCTTGATGCAGTACGTCGCGGTGATACAGTTATAACGGGTGGTGGTATTATTGGCAAGGTTACGAAGGTTCACAATGAGAGTGGTGAATTAGAGGTTGAAATTGGTGAGAGTATGAATATTCGTGTTCTTCGCTCAACATTAGCTGATGTGCGCGTTAAAGGTGAGCCGATTGCAGAAAAGAAATCAAAGCTTAATGCTAAAGCAAAAACACCACAAAAGTCTAAATCTAAAACGGCAACGAACGAGAATGTGAGTATCTCTAAAGAGAAAAAAGCTATATCAAAGGAAAATAAAGAAAATGCATCTTAGAGTGTAAATGTAATTTATATTTTAAAAGTATTTTTATATAAAATGTCGAGATATAAAGATAGTTTCATTAGAAGGAATAATTTTTATAGTCATTAAAAAGAAATAGTGTCTTTGTTTTTTGTAGACGATTAAAATAGTTAATTTATTTATGGGATATTACGGAAAATTTTTCTGTCTTTTAAATAAAGTCCTTATTTCTATAAAAAGAATTTTCTCACTTTTGAGTCAACTAAGTTGAGGACAGTTTTAAAAACGTAGATAAGTATAGCCTCGCGGGTTATTGCTAGTTTTTCATATATTTTTGTATGATTCAATCAAGATTTATAGTAAAAATTTCTACCTCAATATGTCGGTAGGCTATGGTTAACATATCAATGTTTGTATTGCCATTAACTTTTATAGTGAGAAGTAAAAGACAAGCGGATTTTCAAAAATAAAAGGTGCTTATTTATGTCCGATGCAATTCAAATTCGTGAAGCACATTTTCCAAGTCGTGCGCCTATTGATGCTTATGGAAATGGTGGATTTCGTTTTGCTGATATGTCACATAAAGGTTCTATTATTTGTGTCCCATCAGGAATTTATGGCATTGATATGGCAGGGCCTATTCCCACTCAACGGGATCTATCTCGTATTTTAGAAGAAGCAAATGAGATTGAAGTTTTATTAATAGGTACTGGAACTGAATTATTACGATTACCTGAAGAGTTACGGGGCCTTTTATGGGAAAAGCGTATTTCATCAGATACAATGGGTACGGGTGCAGCGGTGCGTACATTTAATGTTTTATTGGCTGAAGATCGCGCTGTTGCAGCCTTATTATTTGCGGTAGAATAAAGTATTATTTAATAAAATAAATATTCTTGCTTAGCCATAAAAGACGGGGGGTATTATTTTATTGTGCGGCAAAATACCGTTGTTTAGGGTGGTCATATAAGGAACATAATATACATTAACGCATTAAGTGTATTTTAATACAGCAGCAAATATTCAGAATTAGGCTAGTCTGTGGTATCTAGTGTATCACATAAGGTGATAAGCCTCTGGCACTAACAACGCATTGATTTATAATGATAATTTAGCGTTATTCATATTGAATGAGAGTCCCGAATAACCTAAGATTGTCTCATTTTAAATTAGTTTATATTGCTTCAATCAAAACCACTCATTTGCACATAACAAGTGGGATGAATGTGTGGATCAAATTTGTATAAGAAAGGACTAAAAATGCTTCTTATGATCGTCTCAAGTAACAAGCCGGCACCATCATTATATTTGCCTGCTCCCAATGTTGCGACAGATCTTGCATTAAGACGGTTCATAAGAAGCATTTTTAGTCCTTTTTAAAGAGTACTTACATACCCGCTCTACGTGTGAAGTGAAAGGGAATAGATTTGAAACAAGAGAGTCAAGTCATAAAATCTTAGTTTTTTTCATTCAACAGACAAAACGATAAATTATTATTATAAATTAATTTGTTATGAGCAGTAGGAACATGTTAAGAGCAATTGGATTTTTGACAGACAGATGTGGGTGGAAATCTTTGTTCTTTGAGGTGGCGGGAAGAGGTCAATAATTTGTTTTAAGTCTTTGTGATCAGTACATTATCATCTATTCAGTCAAAAAGTGTTTTGCATTGTCTGTTGTTCTAAGTTTCATGATGCATGTTACGGTTCATTTTTGGCTGTTTTTACGATAAATAAAAGCTTAAATCCTATAAGATAAATTTTATCAAAAAAATGATTTATTTAATTTTAAAGATTCTTCTTTTTGAAAAGAAAAGACCCTAAGAAGAAATTTTCATTCATAATACGGTTAAAAGACACATTTAAAAATCTTATTCTCTGAGCTGTATTTTCTTATCTCTCATTTTTTAATATGAATAAAAAGAGAATTTTAATTTAATTGCTAAAAAAGGAACGTTAATAGGCTCATAGAATGATAGGTTCTCTTCCTTATAGTTTTGATATTTTACGCAACATAGATCGTGATCGCTATATATCGGTTTTATTTGCACCTAAAAAAAAGCGCAAAGCATTGGCTGCTCTCTACGCATTTAATGCTGAGATTTCTCGTATTCGTGAAAGTGTCCATGATCCATTCATCGGAGAAATACGATTACGCTGGTGGTATGATTCTATCGCACATGGTGAAATGCAAACGAGTGGAAATAATCCGATTTTGAGTGATTTATGGGCAGCAATGACTCTTTTTAATTTACCTAAGACAGCTTTTTTACGGTATTGTGATGCACAAATTTTAGATCTCTATCACAATCCGATAGAAACACTTCATGATCTCGAGTATTATTGTGGTGAGACAGCAAGTATAATTTTACAGCTTTCTTGTCAGGTATTAGATCCTGATGCCGCACAAGACTTTACGGATATCTATGAACATGGAGGGATTGCTCAAGGATTAAGCGGTGTATTACGACTTTTATCATTCATGCAATCACGATATCACTACTATTTACCTACCGATATGCTGAAGGCTGTAGGGGTGAATAGGAAGGATTTAGACTCTCATCATCTTAGTGATCAACAAAAGGGCCATATTGTTGAAGCTATGGTCGCATTATCACGCGATCATTATAGCAAATTTTACGCATATTCTCATGCTTTACCTAGAGCTCTTAAGCCAGCATTTCTTCCATTGGTCATTATACCGGCTTCTCTTCAAAAAGCTTTACAGCTGAGGTCTGCAATTTTTCAAGAAAGCGCAACTTTACCATTGATACATCGCTATTGGTTGATAACAAGAGCCGCAATAAGCGGTAATTTTCCAAAGATATTATAAAAGGATATGACGACGTTAGAGTTAGGCTGATTTTTTTCATGTTGAAGATAAAGGGAGATATTGTCATTCCAAATCATTTCTTTGTTATCAAAAATATTGATATCGTTCTTTCTATGAATGCAAAAGAATGAGAAATTTTAAGACCTTGAAAATACGGTGTATGGGATAACTGCGGGACAAGCACCATTGTTATATCGATCACCTTCCAATATTGTGCAGCCCTTGTCCTCTTCATAAGAAGTATGCCCTTTCTTTAATGTTTATCCAAACGCTAATTCTGCTTATAGCGTGCAAGCGAGAGGTTTTGATTGATTCAATCATAAACAGATTTGGAATAAAAGAAGCTTACGGTATGCAGGATTTTTATTCAGCATAAATAAACTATATTGTCATGATAAATCAATGCATTATCTGATAAAGGAAAACATAAGATAAAGCTTAATACATTGATTCATTTGATGAAAAATTTTGATATTAAGTGCTCTGAATGTGTTGGTCGCGTTTTATTTTTAAATGAAATATAATTTCTGTTTTTTATGAGAGCAGTGATCTTAGCGGCCTATTAAGTCTATAAAAAAAAACGCTCATTTTTGAGAAATTAAAATGATGAAGCCATAATCGATAACTGTTATGATATATTAAAAATATTAATTTATCATGAAGTTTTTTCTCTCATATCGCATGAAAGTCTTGAAGGGAAGAAGATTTCCTCATTTTAGATCATGTTTAGAATGAATTTTTAAAATAGTTTTTTCCATATCATAAGTTTGGGTGTGTCAATGAAAATCATTTAAGGAAGAAACAATAGGCTCCTTATGAATGAATATTAAGATTAGTAATATGACGAGCTGTAAATGGATGATAATAGAGACGAGATTTATAGCTTAATTTGGATGGATGAATTGCTTACTGCATTGAAAAAAGGGACTCCACATTGTCTATTGACTATTTTCTCGCAAATTGACACATACACTGATTTGCGAGAGAGCTCATTATAATGCCGATTTTTAAATATAAGCAAACAAGAGATCGCTCTTACCTTTTCAACGATAGACGAAGTACTGATAAAAACTCTATCAAATAAGCTTTTTAAATTATGTATATCCTTTTTATTGGAGAGCGTTAAAGATCTGATTGTAGTTTTTGCTATTAATTTCCAAAGGATGTTCTTTATTGGCAATTTGTAACATTTCTAACTTGAGATCTTCTCTTATCATCATATCTATATTGGTCCGAACCTCAGGTGAAAGAGTATGAGGCGTGATATCTTTAGGCATCGTTACAGAATTTATTTGATAAATGATACGGTTTGTTGCAACCGGACCTTTTATGATGCCATAATGACCTTTGGGACCAGAAAATAATGCTTTAACCCCTTCAACACCAAGAATTTCAAAGGGATCTTGACGCCGGAGGGGTGGTGTTGTTTGTTTTGTAACACCAAGTGTCCGAGCAAGGTCAACAAGACTTTTTCCTTCCATAAACTGTTTGAGAGCATTTTGGGCTTTTTCATCAAGAAGGCGCTGAGTTTCCTCACTTTTCCATTGAGAAAGAACATCGAGCTCAGCTTCTTCAAGTGTTTTATCGCGGGCCGGAATAATTTTATCGACCTTATACCAGAGATATCCACCATTTTGAAAAGAGAGAGGATCAAGATCGACTCCTTCATTGGATTGATAGATGGCATCGAGTAAAGCATCTTTTTGAGGCAAATCCGTGAGGGTTTCACCTTCAAGCGTTTTGCCCGTTTTATCAAGGGTAATTGTGCGCAGAGATAATTTGTATTGGTCAGCAAGTTCTTTGAGAGAAGCACCTTCAAAACGAGCATTTTCAATGGCGACATAATTGTTACGGATATCATCAGTCGCACGATTTTTGGCAAGTGTTTGGCGAATACTTTCTTCTACACTTTCAAAAGGAAGAGAACTTGAAGGTTCAATATGTGTGACGCGAATGAGGACAGGTCCCTGTAAGTCATTTATTACAGGACTGACTTGCCCTTGTTGGAGTTCAAAAATTTCAGATGCGAGATGATTAGGAAGTTCATTTTCTGCAAGAGGCCCTTTTTTGATGTCATTAAGAGTCTTTTTTTCAGCTTTTACCAGTTCATCAAAACTCAATCCATCGGCTATTTTTTTTGCTGCATTATCGGCTTCTTCGCGTGTGGGAAATCGCAGTTCTTCGAATGTACGCTTTTCAGGCGTTACAAAATGTGAAGTATTTTGGGTATAATAAGCTTTTGCCTCATCTGTTGAGATATCTTTAGGTTTTACGAAATCGTTAAGTTCCATCGATAGCAAAGAGACAGTACGGTATTCCGGAGCGCGAAATTCACTTTGATGTGTTTCAAACCATTTTTGCAGTGTTTCGTGATCAGGATCAGCAATTGTTTGCTCTTTTAGATCAATAATGAGATAATCAGCGCTCCGCTTTTCTTCTTGATAAAGAGCAAGCGCTTTATAAAAGAGATTGGGGGCTTTCATATCAGAAAGTAAAGCGGCAATAAGTTGGTTACGCTTTTCTTGTTTGGTGTAATAATTAAGAAAAGCACTTTCACCGATCCGTAAATGCTGAAGATAGTTATAAAATAAATCTTTATTAAAAGTGCCATTTATCTGAAACATCTTATCAGAACCAATCGTATGAGCGATTGTATCTTTTGAAAGACTTATTTTCATTTTACGGGCTTGTTCATCAAGCAGTACATTTTGTTGCAATTGATTAAACACAAAAGCAGGAATTTGGTATTGCTGCATTTCATTTGGTGTAAACATTCGTCCAAGATGAGCAGCCTGGGCTAAACGTGCGCTTTGATCGGCAAGTGCGAGACGATAATCATCAATAGTGATTATGGACTTTCCAGAAGTAATAAGATCTCTTTCGCTTTTTGTGTGTAACTGTGGTATTCCCCATAAGAGAATGAAGCATAAGAGTAAAATAGCAAGAAAAATTCTGAAAATCCAAGAATTTGCAGCACTTCTTATGACGTCAAGCATTATTCAATTCCATTTTAAACATAAGTTATTATTAAAGCAGGAATGGAATTTGCAATAAAGAAACGAAAGATGCAAGCTTTTAAAGACTTGCTTTCGTTTTATAATTTGATACTACAAATAAATAAAGTGTTATAAGAGCTCTTGAGGTGAAAATATGTCTCTAAATATTCGGCCTTTTCTTGCTGGAAATTGGAAAATGAATGGAACGAGAGAATCGCTTGGAGAGTTACGTGCTATTGCAACGGGCGTTAGCTCTAATTCAGGTCATCTATTTGAAGCACTCATTTGTGTTCCTGCAACGCTTTTATCGCGTGCTTATGATACGCTGAATGGTGAGAGTCTCCTTTTAGGAGGACAAAATTGTCACTTTGATGATTATGGTCCTTATACGGGAGATATTTCAGCTTTTATGCTTAAAGAAGCAGGAGCAAGTCACGTTATTATTGGGCATTCGGAACGTCGTACAGTGTATCAAGAAAATGATGCAATTGTCTGTGCTAAAGTGCAAGCAGCGTGGCACGCTGGTCTTGTGGCTCTTGTGTGTATTGGTGAAACATTAGAGGAGCGCGATAATAATAAAGTAATGGATGTTCTTGCGCAGCAGCTTGAAGGATCTTTACCAGATGATACAACAGCAGAGAATACCATTATCGCTTATGAACCTGTCTGGGCGATAGGTACTGGTAATACGGCAACTTCAGAAGATATTGCAAAAGTGCATTATTTCATTCGTGATAAGATATGCTCTCGTTTTGGTGATGAAGGAAACAAGATACGTTTGCTTTATGGTGGATCCGTCAAGCCATCCAGTGCCTTTGAGCTTTTAAGCATTCCTCATGTTAATGGGGCTTTGATCGGTGGAGCCAGCTTAAAAGCCATTGATTTTTTAACGATTTGCGATGTTTGTCGCAAATTATAGTAGAGAAATTTGAGTTTTCCCCTTGGATTGTGTGTTATTTATGTATAAATAATTGTGAAAGAGTTATTTGAAGAGTAGGGTTTATGCAAACAGTACTTATTGTTATTCATTTATTGATTGTGATTACTTTGGTTGGGGTGATTTTAATCCAGCCTTCAGAAGGTGGTGGGCTTGGTGTGAGTAATAGCTCAGGGTTGATGAAAACCCGTGGGTCTCGAAACCCTTTAACACGTTTGACAGCTATTTTAGCCTGTTGTTTTTTTGTTGTTTCCATTGCCCTTACTGTTGTGGGAAGTATATCAAATTCTGGTTTTGATATTTTAAAACGCATACCGGTTAATTCAGAGCAGAACTCTACCAATAAAAACTCAGAATCAGTTCCATCATCAGATGGTGAGTCTCAACCTTCTATTCTTGAACAGCTCGGAGGCACTTCGGATTTCCAGCAGGAACGAAAACAGTCTATAAAACCTGAAACGGAAAACCCAGTTCCACCGGTTCTTGAAAATCCAGTTCCGGATAATAGTAAAAAATAGTTTTTTGAAGAAAATATAGACTTTTAAAAAGGTGATTTTTTCACCTTTTTTTATTTTAAAAGAAAAATTGTTTCTTTTTGTATTTTTTGCTGGAAAAATCATTATAAATTGCTTATCACCATAAGCCCATGGCACGTTATGTTTTTATTACTGGTGGTGTGGTTTCTTCCCTTGGAAAAGGCATCGCAGCGGCGGCGTTAGCAGCGTTATTACAGGCACGTGGCTATCGTGTACGCCTTCGCAAACTTGATCCTTATTTAAATGTTGATCCAGGGACGATGTCTCCTTATCAACATGGTGAAGTATTTGTGACCGATGATGGTGCGGAAACGGATCTTGATCTTGGTCATTATGAGCGTTTTACTGGGCGTTCTGCAAATAGCCAAGATAATATTACAACAGGGCGTATTTATCGCAATATCATTGAACGAGAACGTCGGGGTGATTATTTGGGAGCGACAGTTCAAGTTATTCCTCACGTTACAGATGAAATTAAGCGATTCATTACGACAGGGAATGAAGAATTTGATTTTGTTTTGTGTGAAATAGGTGGAACGGTTGGTGATATTGAGGCTATGCCTTTTCTGGAAGCGATTCGTCAACTTGGGAATGAACTTTCCCGACAAAATGTCATTTATATCCATCTTACATTAATGCCTTTTATTCCCTCGGCAGGTGAATTAAAAACAAAACCAACACAGCATTCTGTCAAAGAATTGCAATCAGTTGGTATTTCTCCAGATATTTTGCTTGTGCGTGCAGATCGATCTATTCCAGAAACAGAAAGGTGCAAATTATCACTTTTTTGCAATGTTCGCGCCAATGCTGTGATTCAGGCATTAGATATGCCAACAATTTATGATGTTCCTATGGCCTATCATAAAGAGGGTTTAGACTCTGAAGTTCTTTGCGCCTTTGGAATCGATTCGGCTCCGCCTCCCCAGATGGATCTTTGGGAAGATATTACGCATCGCATTCATCATCCTGAAGGAGAAGTGACGATTGCTGTTGTAGGAAAATATACGGGCTTAAAGGATGCTTATAAATCTCTTATCGAAGCGATTGCGCATGGTGGCTTAGCAAATAAAGTGAAAGTTAATATCGAGTGGATTGATTCGCAACTTTTTGAAAAAGAAAATTCTGTTTTAGCTTTACAAAAAGCGCATGGAATTTTGGTTCCTGGGGCTTTTGGAGCTCGAGGGGCAGAGGGGAAAATTCGAGCCATTCAATTTGCACGAGAGCGTAAAATTCCATTTTTAGGGATTTGTTTTGGAATGCAATTGGCTTGTATAGAAGCTGCGCGCAATATTGCACAGATTGAGAATGCTTCATCAAGTGAGTTTTGCGAAACAGAAAATCCAATTGTAGGCTTAATGACAGAATGGCTTAAAGGTGATGTTCTTGAAAAACGGACAAGAAATGGTGATCTTGGCGGCTCCATGCGCCTTGGTGCTTTTGCTGCTGAATTAAAAGAAGAAAGTCATATTGCTAAGATTTATGGGATGACAAAGATTGTTGAACGACATCGTCATCGTTATGAGGTCAATATTGATTATAAAGATAAATTGGAACAGTGTGGTTTGATTTTTTCTGGCATGTCTCCAGATGGTGTTTTGCCGGAAACGATAGAGTATGTAGATCATCCATGGTTCATTGGTGTTCAATATCATCCAGAACTAAAGTCACGTCCTTTTGATCCACATCCGCTTTTTTCTTCTTTTATTGAAGCCGCTGTAGAACAAAGTCGATTGGTTTAATGCATAAATTTGGTTACTTTTCTTTTGAGGGATAAGATAAAATGACGAAACCAAATGCGCGTGTAAAAGTTGGAAATATTATTTTTTCAAATGAAATGCCTCTTTCATTAATTGCAGGGCCATGTCAAATGGAAAGTCGTGATCATGCTTTTGAAATGGCTGGTCGTATTAAGACAATGACCGATCAGCTTGGTATCGGATTTGTTTATAAATCAAGTTACGATAAAGCTAACCGGACCTCTTTGAGTGCTGCACGTGGCATTGGTCTTGAAAAAGCAATGGCTATTTTTTCTGATTTAAAAAAAGAGTTTGATTGTCCTATATTAACTGATGTGCATACCGAAGAGCAGTGTACAATTGTTTCTTCTACGGTTGATATTTTACAAATACCTGCTTTTTTATGTCGTCAAACAGATCTTTTGGTCGCAGCCGCCAAAACAGGGTGTGTTGTTAATATTAAAAAAGGTCAGTTTTTGGCTCCGTGGGATATGGAGAATGTTTTAAAAAAGGTTGTTCACAGTGGTAATCCCAATGTTATGCTTTGTGAGCGCGGCACATCATTTGGTTATAACCGACTGATTTCAGATATGCGTTCGTTGCCTATTTTACGTTCATTTGGGGCTCCTGTTATTTTTGATGCCACACACTCCGTTCAAGAACCTGGAGGGCAGGGAGCTTCATCTGGTGGACAGCGTCAATTTGTTGAAGTTTTAGCGCGTGCAGCTGTTTCTGTTGGGGTTGCTGGTATTTTTTTAGAAACACATCAAGATCCAGATCATGCACCTTCTGATGGACCCAATATGATTAAAATTGATGATTTACAAAGATTGATTGAAACTTTAATGGAATTTGATGATCTGTCAAAGAAGTTGAATTAAGAAGAGAAAAAATATTTCGTGAATAGAACATTAGAGATGAATCGCGGCTTTGATTGGATAAGGAAATACAGATGACTATAATTGTTGATATCATTGGACGTGAAGTTCTGGATAGCCGTGGTAATCCAACGGTAGAAGTTGATGTTTATTTGGAAAATGGCGCTTTTGGTCGCGCTTTGGTCCCCTCAGGAGCTTCAACGGGGGCACATGAGGCTATAGAACTTCGTGATGGTGATTTGCGTTATCAAGGGAAAGGTGTTGAAAAAGCGGTTGCTGCAGTCAATGGCGAAATTCTTGAAGAGCTTGGTGGGCGGGATGCCAGAGACCAAATCGCTATTGATCAAGCCATGATTGCTTTAGATGGAACGCCGAACAAAGCCCGTCTTGGTGCCAATGCGCTTCTTGGTGTTTCATTGGCTGTTGCAAAAGCTGCCGCGGACTCATTAAATTTACCTCTGTATCGTTATATTGGAGGTACGCAAGCGCATATTCTTCCAACACCTATGATGAATATTATTAATGGTGGCGTTCATGCTGATAACTTGATTGATTTTCAAGAATTTATGATTATTCCTGTAGGAGCTCCCAGCGTGAAAGAAGCCATCCGTTATGGTGCTGAAATTTTCCACGCGTTGAAAAAGCGTTTAAAAGATGCCGGGTATAATACCAATGTTGGTGATGAGGGTGGTTTTGCACCTCAATTTAAAAGCGCAGACCAAGCTATTGATTTTATTATGGAATCTATTATAGCTTGTGGCTATAAACCAGGTGAACAAATTGCCATTGGTTTAGACTGTGCTTCCACTGAATTTTATAAAAATGGTTCGTATTTTTATAAAGGTGAGGGAAAATGTCGTAACATTGCAGAACAGGTAGACTATTTGGCACAACTTGTGAAAAGTTATCCTATTGTTACCATTGAAGATGGAATGGCAGAGGATGATTGGGAAGGTTGGAAACTCCTCACTGATACAATTGGCACAAAATGTCAGATGGTTGGCGATGATTTATTTGTAACAAATTCAGCGCGTTTGCGTGATGGTATCAAAATGGGGGTAGGCAATTCTATTCTCATAAAAGTTAATCAAATTGGGACATTGAGTGAAACACTTGATGCTGTAGAAGTCGCCCATAAAGCAGGTTATCGTGCCATTATATCTCATCGCTCAGGCGAAACAGAGGATTCTTTCATTGCAGATCTTGCGGTTGCAACGAATTGTGGACAAATTAAAACAGGCTCTCTTGCCCGTTCGGATAGATTAGCAAAGTACAATCAACTTATTCGTATTGAAGAAATGCTAGGATCTCAAGCACGTTATGCGGGTGATATATATCGTTAATCGTTGTGAGCATAAAATCTGAAAATATCATATCATTTAAATTATGAAATTGAGATTTCTTATCAAAGGTATGGAGCAATCATTTTATAGGCATTTAAATTTATAGGGATTAAGATGAGAGGTATAATCATTAGTCAAGATCAAGGAACATATCTCGTTTCAGGTGATGATGGTAAGCGTTATCAGTTTGCGACTTGGGATTGGTTGGGAAAGAAACCACCAAGGATTGGTGATACTGTTGATTTTGTCTGTGAAGGAGGTGTGGTCAGTTCTGTTTTTCCGTTGTTGAGATCAGGTGCAGAGAACTCAAAGATAATGTTTGCACTTCTTTGTTGGGTTGCAGGGATCTTTGGTGTTCATCGTTTTATGGTTGGGAGAGTTCGTACCGGTGCTTTAATGCTCATTCTATCTTTATCGGTTGCTGGGTTGGTGATCACTGGTATTTGGGCAATCGTTGATTTTATACTCATTGTTGCAGGAAAATTTACAGATAAAAATGGAAATCAGATTACAGATTTGTAAAAATTTTATAATTTTTATAATAATGTAAAGAGCAGGGAATTGCTTTTTATTTTTACAGATATATTAAGTCCATCATGCAGAATTATTGTACTCTATTTCTTTAATGTGAGATATTAAGAAAAATATGCACAGTTAAATAAAACTATTGAAAAAGACTGTGCTATTTTATATGGGTGAAACAAAGACGCAAATCGATTAAAGTGTACTTTGAGCTGCAGCTTATAGCAGTGGAAAGCATTAGGTTATCGGGGGGCTTAGCTATTTTAATTTCACGTTTATCACGACTGCTATGAATTTTATTTACGCCGTGAGGTTAATCAGCATATTATAAAATTAGAAAAATCTCTTTATGAATAATACATGGGGAGCAGCTTTATAGGTGGGCAAAGATGAAAGGTATGATTATTGGTCAAGATCAAGGGATGTATCTTGTTTCGGGAGATGATGACAAACGTTATCAATTTTCGTGTGAAGATTGGTTAGGAAAAAAAGCACCAAAGGTAGGAGACACTGTTGATTTTGTGTGTGAAGGAGAGAGCGTTAAGTCTGTTCTCCCTTTTTGGGATCGAACAACAACAGAACAATCGCGATTAGCTTTAGCTCTTATTTGTTGGTTTTTTGGATGCTTGGGTATTCACCGCTTTATGGCCGGTAAAATTGCGACAGGTACTGTAATGCTTGTTATAAGTATACTAGGTATAATAACTGGATTTTTTACTTTTGGGGTAGGATTTGTTTTTTTTATTCTTTTTATAACTATGCCTTGGTCATTTATTGATTTTATAGTTATTTTATCTGGGTATTTTAGGGATGTAAATGGCAATAAAATTACAAAGTGGTAGCAATCATATAAAGTTATACACAAACAAACATTTTATTTATTCTTATTAAGGTATTAATTTAATAATGTAAATTATTTAAGTATGTGTATCTAATGTTAAATATTAAATAAAATTATAAATATTTAAATAAAAATATTGAAAAAGACTGTACTATTTCATATAAGAAACAAAAGTGCAGATCGAACAACGTGCTTTGTATTACCACTTATAATTGCGGGAATTTTAAGTTGTTGGGGGATTTTTAGCTTTTTAGATTGTCATATGCACGGTGAATACAGATTGTATTCATGCTGTGAGGTTTATCCAATATATTATCATATTAGAAGAAAAACTTCTTTATGAATAACAATTTTATAGGTGGTGAAGATGAAAGGTAAGATTATTGGTCTGGATCAGGGAAATTATTTTATTTCAGGTGCTGATGGTAAACGTTATCAGTTCTTGAGTAAGGATTGGTCAGGGAAAAAGCCGCCTAAGGTGGGTGATTCTGTTGATTTTGTGTGTGAAGGGGATAGCATTAAATCTGTTTCCCCTATCTTGTCAGCAGGGCAGTCACAACAATCAAAAGTGACGTTAGCGGTTGTTTGTTTTTTTCTAGGTGGACTAGGAATTCATCGTTTTATGGTTGGTAAAATTATAACAGGCATTGTAATGCTTCTTATAAGTATAATAAGTATAATAACTGTACTATTTATGTGGATAGGGTTTATTTTAATTGCCTTTATAATTATACCTTGGGTATTGATTGATTTTATAGTCATTTTAACAGGAAATTTTAAGGACAAAGATGGGTGTAAAATCACAAATTAGAGGCTATCCAATATTTGTCATATAACAAAGTGGGGCATTCAGCTTACTTTGATTGTCTTGAGGGGGGGGATAAATTGGTGGTAACAAATTGTTTGCGTGTGTAGATTTGGTAATGAGGTGTTAATCAAAATCGTGCATAGTTGGGCAGAATATTAAGAAATTTGTGCTAGAGACTGTGCTATTGTATGTGGACAAAGCAGAAACGTCGATCAATCAAAGTACGCTTTGTACTACCTCTTATGACGGTGGGTGTTTTAAGCTATTTCAGTTACCATATTTATCATGGTGAGTATGGATTATATTCACGCAGTGAAGTTAATCAGTATATTAGCGAATTAGAAAAGGAGCTTCATAAAATAGAAGCTGAGCGGAAATTCATTGAAAAGCGCATTTCTCTTTTACGCAATGGACATATTGAAAAGGACATGTTGGATGAGTATGTCCGAAAGAATTTAAATTTTTCTAAGCCAAATGAATTGACAATCTTAATGCCTTGAAATGATACCAAAGGTAAATGAGAAATCGCTTAATTTAAACGACAATCAGCAATGATATTATTTAAGCCGATTGATAAGGCTTGTAACTTTCGTTCGTAAAGGTTATTCCTAGATAATCATAAAAGGGAGTTTAATATGGCAGAACGACTTAAAAAAAATTCTGCGTCGGTAACGCACACTGCATTATCAAGCACCACGAAAAAAGCACCAATAGCAGTTTTTACAAAAGAGGAAGAAATTGATGCCTATCGTGAAATGCTTTTAATTCGCCGTTTTGAAGAAAAAGCAGGACAACTTTATGGTATGGGGCTTATTGGGGGATTTTGTCATCTTTATATTGGACAGGAAGCTGTTGTTATAGGAACATTAAAGGCAACAAAAGAAGGTGATCAAGTTATTACGTCTTACCGCGATCATGGCCATATGTTAGCAGTTGGGATGAGCCCGCGTGGTGTCATGGCAGAATTAACGGGACGCCAAGGGGGATTTTCCAAAGGCAAAGGTGGCTCGATGCATATGTTCTCTAAAGAAAAGAACTTTTATGGTGGACATGGTATTGTTGGTGCGCAGGTTCCCATAGGTTCAGGCTTGGCATTTTCGAATCAATATCTTGGTAAAGATAATGTGACATTGGTTTATTTTGGTGATGGTGCTGCAAATCAGGGGCAGGTTTACGAAAGTTTTAATATGGCTTCACTTTGGAAGCTGCCCGTTGTTTATATTATTGAAAACAACCAGTATGCTATGGGAACATCCGTTTCACGGGCATCTGCAGAAACTGATTTTTCTCGTCGTGGTCTTTCTTTTGAAATTCCAGGTATTGTTGTTGACGGTATGGATGTTCGATCCGTAAAAGGCGCTGCTGATGAAGCAATTTCTTGGGCTCGTTCGGGTAAAGGGCCGATCATTCTTGATATGCAAACCTATCGTTATCGTGGTCATTCCATGTCTGACCCGGCAAAATATCGCTCTAAAGAAGAAGTCCAAAAAATAAAAGAGGAACACGATCCGATTGATCAAGTAAGAAGTCGGATTCTTAAACAAAATTGGGCGAGCGAAGATGATTTTAAGTCTATTGAGAAAGAGGTCCGTGCAATTGTTGCTGATGCGGCGGATTTTGCACAAAGTGATCAAGAGCCAGATGCTTCTGAGCTCTACACTGATATTTTAGTTTGATGCGAGGGAAGCAAGTATGTCTATTGATATTTTGATGCCGGCGCTTTCACCAACTATGGAAGAAGGTAAATTGTCTAAATGGCTCAAGAAAGAAGGTGATAAGGTTAGCTCTGGCGATGTTATTGCTGAAATTGAGACGGATAAGGCGACAATGGAAGTAGAGGCTGTTGATGAAGGAACTCTTGGTAAAATTTTTGTGCCTGAAGGTTCTGAAGGCGTAAAGGTTAATAGTGTTATTGCGGTTTTATTAGAAGAAGGTGAGCGTGCTGAGGATATTTCGCAACCTACAGATACAGCACAAGCCCCTAAAGCATCCTCCCCTTCTCTTTCCTTGTCAGTTCCGCAGTCTCCGACTTTTGCTATCCCTGCTGATTTTGATATTCCAGCGGGAACACAAATGGTGACAATGACAGTCCGTGAAGCGCTTAATCAGGCTTTGGCTGAAGAAATGCGGCGTGATGAAAAAGTTTTTCTCATGGGGGAAGAAGTTGCGCAATATCAAGGGGCCTATAAGGTTAGCCAAGGTTTGTTGGAAGAATTCGGAGAACGGCGCGTTATTGATACCCCCATTACAGAGCACGGCTTTGCTGGGTTGGCTGTTGGTGCTGCTTTTGGAGGGTTACGTCCTATTGTCGAGTTTATGACCTTTAATTTTGCCATGCAGGCAATGGATCAAATTATTAACTCAGCAGCCAAAACACGTTATATGTCTGGTGGACAAATGACGGCTCCTATGGTTTTCCGTGGTCCCAATGGTGCGGCAGCTCGTGTTGGTGCTCAACATTCTCAATGCTATGCTGCATGGTATAGTCATATACCAGGTCTGAAAGTTATCATGCCTTATAGTGCAGCAGATGCAAAAGGTTTGCTAAAAGCTGCTATTCGTGATGATAATCCTGTTATCTTCCTTGAAAATGAGATTTTGTACGGGCATCAATTTGAGGTTCCTCAACTCAATGATTTTATTTTGCCTATTGGTCGAGCGCGTATTCATAAGTCTGGACAAGATGTGACGATTGTTGCCTGTGGAATTGGAATGCATTATGCTGTTCAAGCGTTACCAGAAATTGAGAAACTTGGTATTGACGTTGAATTAATTGATCTACGAACCATTCGTCCGATGGATCTTCCGACAATTCTTTCTTCCGTTAAAAAAACGGGTCGTTTGATAACAATTGAAGAGGGTTTTCCTCAGTCATCTGTAGGAACTGAAATAGCAACACGTGTTATGCAGCAGGCTTTTGACTATCTTGATGCACCAATTGCGACGATTTCTGGTAAAGATGTTCCAATGCCTTATGCTGCTAATCTTGAGAAGTTGGCTTTGCCTGATACTGCTGAAATTATTGAGGCTGTTAAGGCTGTGACGTACAGAGCATAACGGAGGAAAGCACAATGCCCATTAAAATTACAATGCCAGCGCTTTCCCCTACGATGGAAGAGGGAAATTTAACAAAATGGAATATTAAGGAGGGCGATAAGGTTTCTTCTGGAGATGTTATTGCTGAAATTGAGACGGATAAAGCGACGATGGAAGTTGAGGCCGTTGATGAAGGTACGGTTGCCAAAATCGTTGTTCCTGCTGGAACACAAGGCGTTAAAGTGAATTCTTTGATTGTTGTTTTAGCAGAAGAAGGTGAAGAGTTAGCTGAAGCTGCAAAAGTTGTAGAAGAGACTTCTTCTTCTACAAGACAAGAATCAGAGGGCATAAAACAACCAGATTCTCTGAAGCCGACGGACGCAAAGGGAGCAAAAATGTCTCATGAATCATCAGCTCAGCAATTAATACAGCAAGATAAAAAGAGGACTCGTCTTTTTGCCTCTCCTTTAGCGCGGCGATTAGCTTCTCAGGCAGGTCTTGATTTATCGCTTATTTCTGGGAGTGGTCCTCATGGACGTATTATTAAGTGCGATGTAGAAAAAGCTATGGGCGGTGATATTTCTCAAGACTCGTCCCGGGTTGGAGAGGCAGCCGCAGCCGGTGTTTCTGACAAACAGATATTGCAACTCTTCAAAGAGGATGAATATATTTTCGCACCCCATAATAATATGCGTAAAACGATCGCCACACGTTTGGTGGAATCAAAGCAAAGAGTTCCGCATTTCTATGTGACCGTAGATTGTGAACTTGATGCGCTATTAGCGTTGCGTACACAATTGAATGCTGCTGCTCCAATGGTTAAGACTCTGGAAGAAGCTAAGCCTACTTATAAGCTTTCTGTTAATGATATGGTCATTAAAGCGGTTGCACTTTCTTTGAAAGCCGTTCCTGATGCGAACGTCTCTTGGCTTGAAGGTGGCATGCTTTATCATAAACATTGTGATGTTGGGGTTGCTGTTTCTGTTCCCAATGGATTAATTACGCCGATTATTCGCCATGCAGAGGAAAAGCCGTTATCGCTTATTTCCAAAGAGATGAAGGATTTTGCAAAGCGTGCGCGTGAACGCAAGTTAAAAATGGAAGAATATCAGGGGGGAACAACAGCTGTATCAAATATGGGGATGTATGGTGTAAAAAGTTTTTCTGCTATCCTTAACCCACCACATGCGACGATTTTTGCGATTGGCGCAGGGGAGCAACGCGCCGTTGTTAAAAATGGTGCATTAGCCGTTGCAACAGTTATGTCGGTTACACTTTCTGTTGATCATCGTGCTGTTGATGGTGCTTTAGCAGCAGAGCTGGCACAAACTTTTAAGAAGATGATTGAAAATCCATTAGCAATGTTGGTTTGAACGATAGTTCTTCACGTAAATTATGAGCGTGTGTGTTAAGAGAGTAAAAGAGAATTTAAAAAGTTTGAAGAGGAATGCTATTGCTGTTTCTGGTTTGGGTAAAGCATTTATGTGAAGCATAGAGTAAAAAACATAAGATAAGTTTATCATGTTGGTTTTCAGTCTTAAGTTCAAAAAGTTCATATCCATTTTATATATATCCATGGAGGAGTTACTGTGGCAAATCTTTATGATGTAATTGTAATTGGATCAGGTCCAGGCGGATATGTAACCGCAATTCGTGCCGCGCAATGTGGCTTTAAGACTGCAATTGTTGAGCGTGAACATCTGGGAGGGATTTGTTTAAATTGGGGATGTATTCCAACAAAGGCCCTTTTACGTTCGGCGGAAATGAAACATTTTGCTGAACATGCGAAGGATTATGGACTAAAAATTAATGGTTCAATTGAAGCAAACATCAAAGATGTTGTGACACGTTCACGCAGCGTTTCAGCACGTTTAAATGCTGGTGTTGGTTTTTTAATGAAAAAAAACAAAATTGATATCATCTGGGGTGAAGCGAAGCTTACGAAAGAAGCAAAAGGAAACCAACCAGCGGAAATTATGGTTTCTTCATCCTCCAAACCGGTTATGCAACCGCAAAATCCAATCCCTAAAGGAATATTAGGGAAGGGAACTTATCAAGCAAAGCACATCATTATTGCAACAGGAGCACGACCTCGTGTTCTTCCTGGTATTGAGCCAGATGGAAAGCTCATTTGGACTTATTTTGAAGCGATGATCCCGCCAGCAATGCCAAAATCGCTTTTGGTTATAGGGTCTGGGGCTATTGGTATTGAATTTGCTTCCTTTTATCGTGATATGGGCGCTGAGGTTACTGTTGTTGAAATGATGCCTCACATCATGCCCGCTGAGGATATTGAAATTTCAACATTTGCTCGTAAACAGTTAGAGAAAAAAGGTTTACGTATTCTTTGCCAAGCAAAAGTAACAAAGGTTGAAAAAGCTTCCAATTCTGTGACAATACATATTGATGTTCAGGGCAAAACAGAAACAATGACTGTTGATCGTGTGATTTCCGCTGTTGGGGTGCAGGGTAATATTGAGAATATCGGCTTAGAAGCGTTGGGTATAAAGACCGATCGTGGGTGTATTGTAACCGATGAATGGAGTTGGACAGGGATTACAGGTATTTATGCTATCGGTGATGTGGCTGGTCCTCCTATGTTAGCCCATAAAGCAGAAGAAGAAGGCGTGATATGCATTGAACACCTTGCAGGTTTGAAAAATACGCATCCACTTGATAAAAGAAAAATTCCAGGGTGCACCTATTGCACACCGCAAGTTGCTTCTGTAGGTCTTTCAGAAGCAGCAGCAAAGGAAGCGGGTCATGATATACGTGTTGGTCGTTATTCTTTTTCCGCAAATGGCAAGGCAATTGCTTTGGGTGAAGATCAGGGGTTAGTAAAAACGATTTTTGATAAAAAAACAGGACAGCTTCTTGGCGCCCATATGGTAGGGGCGGAGGTAACAGAACTGATACAGGGTTTTGTTATTGCCATGAATCTGGAAACAACAGAGGAAGAATTAATGCATACTGTCTTTCCACATCCGACCTTATCGGAAATGATGAAAGAAAGTGTATTGGATGCTTATGGTCAAGTTTTAAACGCTTGATGATTTGGTTTTGAGTGAAAAATCTTATATTTTTCATTGCGACTTCGTATTTATAAGGCAAAGGCTTAAATGGTTACGGTTGTTGATAGAGTTACGAATAGACGTTTGCGTCATCCTGAAAAGGCACATCGTCCGGATACAAGCGTTCAGAAAAAGCCGGATTGGATTCGTGTAAAAGCACCGACATCACCAGTTTATAAAGAAACGCATGGTATTGTCCGCACACATAAGTTAGTGACTGTCTGTGAAGAAGCAGGTTGTCCTAATATTGGTGAATGTTGGAGCCAGCGGCATGCCAGCTTTATGATTTTAGGTGAGATATGTACACGTGCGTGTGCTTTTTGTAATGTTGCAACAGGTATTCCGCTTGCCGTTGATGATGATGAGCCAGAACGTGTAGCTGATGCTGTTGCACGGATGGAATTAAAGCATGTTGTCATTACATCTGTTGATCGTGATGATCTTGCTGATGGTGGCGCTGAGCATTTTGCAAAAGTTATTTATGCGATTCGTCGAAAAGCGCCTAAAACGACAATTGAAGTTTTGACACCTGACTTTCGTCATAAGGATGGTGCTTTAGAAGTTGTCGTTGCTGCTAAGCCTGATGTTTTTAATCATAACTTAGAAACAGTTCCTTCTAAATATTTGAAGGTTCGTCCAGGAGCGCGTTATTTCCATTCAATTCGACTGTTACAACGCGTTAAAGAACTTGATCCAACAATTTTCACAAAATCAGGAATTATGGTTGGCCTTGGAGAGGAACGAAATGAAATTCTGCAATTGATGGATGATTTACGTACTGCTGATGTGGACTTTATGACAATTGGACAATATTTGCAGCCTACGCGAAAACATCATCCAGTTATTCGTTTTGTGCCTCCTGAAGAGTTTGAATCTTTTGCCAAAATTGGTAAAGTAAAAGGGTTTTTACATATGGCTTCCAATCCTCTGACGCGTTCATCTCATCATGCAGGAGATGATTTTGCCATTTTGCAAAAAGCGCGTGATGAAAAATTTGCCTTACAGAGATAATTATGCCAACTTTTTCAACACATCGGCAAGTTGCCCATAGTGCTCGTGAGATGTTTGATCTTGTGTCAGATATTGAATGTTATCCTGAGTTTTTACCCATGTGTGAGGCTTTAAGAATACGTTCTCGCAAAGAATGTGAGGAAAAGACATTGCTTCTTGCAGATATGACCGTTGGTTATAAGGTTATTCGAGAGACATTTACGACCCAAGTTTTTCTTCAGCCCCAAAAAGGTTTGATAGAGGTTAACTATATTGACGGTCCATTTAAATATCTTGAAAATCGTTGGATTTTTCATAATATTAAAAATACTCATGCATGTAATGTAGAATTTTTCATTGATTATGAATTTAAAAGTAAAATACTTGGACGTGTAATGGGCTCAATGTTTGATATTGCGTTTCGTAAATTTACCGATGCTTTTGAAAAGCGTGCTCATCAGATTTATGGTTCTGCAATAACATAATCTATTCTGTTATTTTTTAACAAGACACATTGTTTATAAAGGCGTAAAGATGAAAACCGATTTCCATCTTTATAATTTCTTTCTTTTTTAGGGCACATCCTTTAAACAGAACATCACAATAGAATTAGAAAAGATGTTGATTTATAATGATAATCTAGCGTTATTGATGTTGAATTAAAACTCTTAATACCGTTTCTCTCGTTCCAAGTCTGTTTTTATGTTGAATCAATCAAAACCACTTTCTTGCACGTTACAAGTGGGGAGAGCCGTGTGGATAAAAAACTATTAAAGAAAGGAATGTTATGCCTTTTATGAACGGTCTCAAGTGCCTAGGGTTATCGTCATATTGGGAGCTGACAAAGTGTGTGATGATGTTGGCTTGTGTTACATATTCATGGGCTTTGCTTTAAAGAAATATCTCTCAGCACAAGTTATACCCATTTCACGGCAGCGCTTATAAATAGTATAAAACCCCTGTAAAAGTGTATAAAATCTATTGTGCACTCCATTGACACTTATGAAGAAGTGAGTCTGCACTAAATTGGTTATCTCTTAGATGTTGCAACAGTTTTCCCTGCTTGTAACGTGCAAGAGACGAGTGGTTTTGTTTGTTTCAACATAAACAGGACAGGAGATAATCTTATGATATTTAGATCTTTCATTTCTAAGTTGGGAGATAATAAATTATTTTTTTCAAGATACTGATGATTATGGACTCCTCTGAGGAACAGAGAGTTTTGAAATTGATATGGAAATTCAGTGAAGTCGTTCCAGAATCATTTGAAAAGCATTTTCAACAGTTGCATGGCGGATAGCCTTGCGATCAAGATGACCAAAGTGCATTTCTTTGTGCACGGGGGAGTGATTTTTGTAAGCAACTGCGCAATGCACAAGTCCTACAGGTTTGTTCAGACTTGCACCTCCTGGACCAGCAATTCCTGTTACAGAAACTGCAATGTCAGCTTGTGAATGTTTTAATCCGCCCTCAGCCATTGCAAGAGCAACTTCTTTTGAAACGGCACCATAGGTTTTTATAAGTTCAGCACACACGCTAACAAGGCGCATTTTGGATTCATTGGAATAAACAACAAATCCACAATCGAGGACATCTGACGATCCTGCAATATTTGTGAGGCTTGCAGCAATGAGTCCTCCTGTACAAGACTCGACAGTTGTTAACAATAAACTCTTTTGGCGACAGGCATTAAGAACTTCACGCGCTTGTTTTTCATAAAAATATGTCATTGGGGAATTTCTCCTGGATAAAGAACACTTGCTGTTGCCAAAGCTGCAATGCCTTCGCCACGACCAATAAATCCGAGCCTTTCATTTGTTGTTGCTTTGATAGAGATTCGGTCCGGTGTTATTGCAAGTATTGTCATAAGATTTTCTATCATAGCATGACGATAGGGACCAATTTTAGGGTTTTCTGCGATAACTGTGATATCAACATTGGCAATACGCCCTCCTGCTTGTTTTAGAAGGCTAAGAGCATGACGGAGAAAAATTTCTGATGAGACATTTTTCCATTGGGGATCAGAAGGAGGAAAATGTGTACCGATATCTCCTGCACCTCTGGTTGCAAGAAGAGCGTCTGTTAATGCATGAAGAGCGACATCCGCATCAGAGTGTCCATTTAATTTTTTATGAAAAGGGATTCTTATACCACATAATATAAGAAAATCCCCTTCTTCGAAAGAATGAACATCATAACCATTGCCAACACGGATATCAGGGAACATTTGCATTTTTTTCTGGAGATATAAATGGGCGGTATCAAAATCTTTGTGCCATGTGATTTTTATATTATGAGGATCACCTGGAATGGTGCGCATAGGGAGACCAAACCATTCGGCAATTGCACAATCATCAGTGAAATCTTCTTTACAAACTCTTTTTGCTTGTTTATGGGCCGCTAAGATAGGTTCAAAGGGAAAACACTGTGGCGTTTGTGCACTATAAAGATGGGTACGGGGAATTGTTTCTAAAACATACTGGTGATTGACGCGTTTAAGGGTATCAGAGATGGGCAGAACAGGAAGAACGCCTTCTTGAGGTGTGAGAGTGTTATGAATATTATCAAGGAGCTCATTTTCGATAAAGGGACGTGCACCATCATGAATATGCACATATTGGGGATTGAATTTTTTAAGTGCCTGAAGCCCATGTAAGGTAGAGATTTGACGCGTACTGCCTCCTTCAACGATAATAAAGCGCTCTTTAAATTCGGCGAGTGCTTGTTCACAGATTTGGCGATCTTCTGGATGAATAACAAGGATAATTGTTGTGATAGCGGGATGCCGCAAAAAACGGCACACGGTATGATAAATAATCGGCTTTTTTCCTAGAAGCCGATATTGTTTTGGAATTTTATGAGGAGATCCTGCTCTTTCACCACGTCCAGCGGCTAATATTATTGCTGCAATAGAAATACTCAATCTCCTTATTTTATAACTTTAGTTTATTGTTTATTAACTTTAAAATGATTGTGAAAGGACGGTCGTTGTAGATCAGCAAGGGATATCACGGATAACACATCAAAAAAAGCACTTAATGCTTTTTGAAGTGCGATATTTAAACTACAAAAATCGATCAATGGGCAAGTAGGTTCTGCATTATCGAAACATTCTGCGAGAGAAAAGTTATCTTCTGTTACTTTCAAAACATCAGCAACAGAAATCTCTGTTGCCGGTTTAGCCAATTTAACACCACCATTGCGTCCACGCACTGTTTGTATAAAGCCTGCTTGAACAAGCGGTTGAAGGATTTTAAATAAAAAAAGCTCTGAAACAGCATACGCTTTAGCAATTTCTGAAACACGACTGAGTGATCCCTGATTATCTGCGCAATACATGAGCATTCGAAGAGCATAATTTGTTTGTTTTGTTAATCGCATCGCATTTCCTTTGTAAAGTATCGTCGAGCGCAGTTTATTTTAAAGATATTTTGCGAAATGAAGAAGTCCTTTATTTATTTGCTCTATTTTAAATGGAGTATTATTATTGTCAATTTTTGTCACAAAAGGTTATATGAGAATAATGGGATAAGGATCTGTAAGCTTATGATGAATGCAACATCTGTGATGAAGCCTCAAGATAGTGATAAAAATACTTATAACGATGAGTTATATCGTTTAAGTAAGGTATATATCTTTTTAGGGATTGCAATTATTGTATTAGCTTTACTTACAGCTTCTGTTTCGTTTATTATTCTTATTGGATTAACCCCTGTTGTTCCTAGTAGAACAGTAACCCTTATTCTTATAGGGATTAATAGTTTTTGGGTTTTAGGGCTTGTTGTCATCGTTTTTTATGAGATGATCCCCATCATCCGTGCTTGGCGTTCAAGGCGTGCTGGCTCGCGTCTTCATGTGCGCCTTATTTCATTGTTTGCACTTGTTGCAACCATGCCAGCTGTTGCTGTCGCTCTTGTATCGGGTCCAGCACTCAATTTAGGACTTGACCGATGGTTTGATACAACAACGCGGCAAATTGTAGGTTCTTCTATTGATTTAGCAAATGCTTATGCAGATGAAATGCTTCAAAATTTAAAAAATTTATCCTACGCTATGGCATTTGCGCTTGATAACAAAAAACTTTTAGAACGTAATCCAGCTGAATATCGGATGCAATTGACGCGTCATGCTCTAGGACGCAATTTGCGTGGTGCATTTTTGTTAAGTTCTAGCGGAACTATTTTTGTATCGAGCGCTCTTGGTGATGAGGATAAACTCCCAATTCCTCCGTCCAATCTTATTGAACGTGCAACCAGTGCGCGGCCTTTTTCTTTTCAACCAGGCATTCATGATTATTTTGGTATTATTTTAAAATTTAACAATATTCCAAACACATTTTTATATTTGGTGCGTGACGTTGATAAAGGCGTTTTATCGGCTTTGCGTTTGACAGAAGTTAATACAGATCGTTATCGTGATTTAAATGAAAATCGCCTACTGACACAAATTGCATTTGGTATGCTTTATTTATGTCTTTTTTTTAGTTTATTCTTATCCGCTATTTGGGCAGCTATTGCGGTTGCTGATCGCTTAGTTCGTCCTATTCGTCTTCTCATTAGTGCTGCTGATGATGTTGCTTCTGGAAATATGGAAATTTTTGTGCCAGTACGAGCAAAAGATGGAGATATTGGGCAATTATCCAAAACTTTTAATTACATGGTCAGTGAATTGAAAAGTCGGCGCAATGAGTTGATTGCAGTGCGTGATCAAATTGATGAGAGGCGGCGTTTTTCTGAAGCTGTGTTATCGGGTGTAACAGCGGGAGTAGCAGGTATCGATGATAAGGGTGATATTACCATTATCAATCGGTCTATTGAAACGATGTTTGATATTCGTTCTGAACAGGTTGTTGGACAAAGTCTTTTATCTTTAAGTGCTGAAATTTGGCAGGTTTTTCAGTTTGCACGTTCATTGGGGCGTAAAAATCACCGTGAGCAAGTCACTTTAAACGTTGCAGGAAAAGAGCGCGTCTGTAATGTCCAAGTTACGATGGAAGAGGATGATGGGCAGGGACAATCTTGGGTTCTCACAATTGATGATATTACAGACCTGGTTGCAGCGCAACGTACAGCGGCATGGGCGGATATTGCACGGCGTATTGCACACGAAATTAAAAATCCCCTCACACCTATTCAATTATCCGCTGAACGTATTCGTAAACGTTATAACAAAGTTATAACACAAGATAGAGAGGTCTTTGAGCGGTGTATTGAAACAATTATTCGCCAAGTTGGAGATATTGGGCGTATGGTTGATGAGTTTTCTTCTTTTGCACGTATGCCCAAACCACAAATGCATGTTTTAGATATACGTGAATTGCTGCGTGAAGCATGTTTCTTGATAGAAGTGACGCGACATGATATTCAATTTGAGCAAGACTTAGGAAGTCTACCCCTTATGGGGGCATTTGATAACCGTCTCATTGTACAGGCTTTTTGCAACGTTATCAAAAATGCGAGCGAATCCATAGATTCGGTTATGCGAGAGGAAAGTATTCACGGTCATATTCTTGTCCGTTCTTACCGTCAAGAAGAATGGGTGGTTGTGGATGTTGTTGATAACGGGAAAGGACTTCCTAAAGAGCAAAGACAAAAGTTATTAGAACCCTATATAACAACGCGGGAGAAAGGGACAGGACTAGGCCTAGCCATTGTGCGCAAAGTTATTGAAGATCACGGTGGTTCCATGGAGCTTCATGATGCACCGAAGAGTTTTTATGAAGGTCGTGGTGCGATGATCCGTTTGATATTTCCCTCAGATGGGGGTAAGCAGGGTAGTATTATACAAGCCATAAATCATAAGATAGGGGAATAGTATGGTATCAGATATCTTGATTGTTGATGATGAAGCAGATATTCGGGAGCTTGTTGCTGGTATTTTAGATGATGAAGGTTATGAAACGCGTGTTGCTTGTAATTCTGATGAAGCATTAGCACAAATTAGTGAGCGTATTCCAAAGCTCATTTTTTTAGATATTTGGTTACAGGGGAGTCGCCTCGATGGTTTGGCACTGCTTGATGAAATTAAAACGCAATATCCAGCTCTTCCAGTCGTTATGATCTCAGGTCATGGTAATATTGAGACCGCTGTTTCTGCTATAAAGCGTGGGGCCTATGATTTTATTGAAAAACCTTTTAAAGCTGATAGACTTGTATTGGTTGCAGAGAGAACGCTTGAAAACTCAAATTTAAAACGTGAGCTTTTAGAATTGCGAAAACGTTCAAACGAGACATTGGAGCTGCTCGGAAAATCGACAGTTATAAGAAATTTGCGTCAAATCATAGAAAAAGTAGCGCCAACCAATAGTCGCGTCATGATAACAGGTCCTTCAGGGGCTGGAAAAGAGACTGTTGCACGAACTATTCATGCGCTCTCAACACGTTCGAATGGGCCCTTTGTTACAATAAATGCAGCAACGATTACACCGGAAAGAATGGAAATAGAGTTGTTTGGTAGCGAAATGGAGGGAAGAGAGCGCAAGATCGGTGCCTTAGAAGAAGCCCATGGTGGGATACTCTATCTTGATGAAATTGCTGATATGCCACGTGAGACTCAAGGTAAGATTCTTCGGGTGTTAACGGGACAGACATTTGAGAGAGTTGGCGGTACAAAACGTGTTAAGGTGGATGTTCGTATTATTTCTTCAACCGCGCAAAATCTTGAAAACCTCATTTCTGACGGGCGCTTTAGAGAAGATCTTTTCCACCGCCTTTCCGTTGTTCCTATTGCTGTTCCGCCTCTTTCAGCCCGCCGTGAAGATATTCCAGAACTTGTCCATCATTTTGTAAAAACAATATCACAGCAGGTTGGAATTAAACCGCGTGAAATCAGTGATGATGTGATCGCTATTTTGCAAACGCATGCTTGGCCGGGTAATGTACGGCAATTACGGAATAATATCGAGCGCCTTCTTATTCTTGTACGGGATGGTGATGGCCCTATAACAGCGGACTTTCTTCCCAGTGAAGTGAGTGATTCTTTACCGCGTCTTCAAATGGATTCGGATGAGAGTATAATGGATTTACCATTGCGTGAAGCACGGGAATTGTTTGAAAAGAGATATTTAGTGGCGCAGATTGGGCGTTTGGGGGGGAATATATCGCGTACTGCTGAATTTATAGGCATGGAGCGTTCAGCTTTGCACCGTAAACTTAAAGCGCTTGGAGTTTCTTAAAACAATGCGTGTTATTATTTGTGGTGCAGGACAGGTTGGTTATGGAATAGCAGAGCGTCTTGCTGCTGAAAATCATGATGTTACTGTTATTGATATTGAAACCAGATTAATTGAAAAAATTCGCGATACATTGGATGTGAGAGGTTTTGTTGGTCACGGTTCTCGTCCTGAAGTTCTTTTGGCTGCAGGTGCAGACAAGGCTGATATGTTGATTGCTGTTACTTTGTTTGATGAAGTGAATATGGTTACTTGTCAGGTCGCCCATTCGTTATTTGATGTTCCTACAAAAATTGCTCGTATTCGCTCACAATCTTATTTAGAACCACGCTATAAGACGCTTTTTTCCAGAGAAAATATTCCCATTGATGTGGTTATTTCACCAGAAGTTGAAGTCGGGGAAATGGTTTTACGTCGTATTGCTCTGCCTGGTGCAATAGATGTTCTTTATTTTTGTAATGATGATATTGTTGCGCTAGCCTTGGAATGTATGGAAGATTGTCCCGTTATTAATACACCTTTGCGTCAATTAACAGAGCTTTTTCCAGATCTTCAAACAACCGTTACCGCTATTAAACGTGGCACGGAATTATTGATTGCACATTCAGAAACGCAATTACGCGTTGGTGATATAACCTATCTTGTTGTTGCTCGTGAGCAGATGCGTCGTGCTGTCGGGCTTTTTGGTCATAAAGAACAAGATGCCCACCGCATGATTATTGCAGGGGGTGGTCACATTGGTCTTTATGTTGCTCAGGCTATTGAAAAGCGTCTCCATAAATTAAAATTGAAGATTATAGAAGCGCATAGAGAAAGAGCCCTCACAATTGCTGATCAGCTTGAAAAAACAACCGTTTTATATGGTAACGTGTTAGATCCAGTGATTCTTCAAGATGCGGGAATTGATCAGGCCGATTTAATGATTACATTGACCAATCAGGATCAGGTTAATCTTTTAAGCGCTATTATTGCTAAAAGATTAGGCTGCAAAGCTAATATGGTGTTGATTAATAATGTCGCTTACCAAGAATTTAGCCGTGCAGTTGGTGTGGATGCCTATCTGAATCCCCATAGCGTTACAATATCGAGAATTTTACAACAAATGCGCCGTGGGCGTATTCGTTCTGTTCATTCAGTTTTTAATGGTCGAGCAGAAATTATTGAAGCTGAAGTGATGCAAACATCTTCATTGGTTGGCAAGTCATTATCAGAGCTTAATTTATCAGATGGTTTGAGAATTGGGGCAATTTATCGTAATAAGACAATCATACAGCTTTCAGCAGAGGCGCGTATTTTGTCTGGTGATAGAATAGTGATTTTTGCCCTTGCTGATAGAGTTCGTGATGTTGAACAACTTTTTCGCGTAAGTTTGGAATATTTTTGATATATTATTTATGGATATTTGTACTTTTTGGTATAGTGGACAGTTAAGATTGGTGGATAGGCTTTGTTTGTCCTCAATGGTTAGAACGGGACAGCGCGTTAAGCTTTTTAGTTATGATAAAAAAATAGACAATTTACCTGTTGGTGTTGAGTTGCATGAAGCCGAATCAATTTTACCACGTTCAGCAATTTATCGCCTTGATCCCAATTTTTCTGATGATAAACCAGGATTTACAATTGTTCAGTTCTCGGATTTTTTTCGTGTTATGCTGATGAAATATCAACAAGGTGTTTGGTTAGATACAGATGTTTACCTCGTTAAACAATTTCATCCAGATGCGAATAAGGTTTGGTTGGCAAGAGAAAATAATATAAGGGTAGGCGTTTCTGCCCTTTATTTTCCTTCAGATAACCCTATTATAAAAGTGTTTGAAGATTATTGGGCAGGCACAGAAATGATTCCTCATTGGCTTGGATTTAAGCGTCGTGTTTGGAGACCATTCTGGTTAAAGAGAAAAAAAATGCCAATTTTACCGGGAAATCTTGGCGTTACAATATTTGGTAATGACGGTATTTCACGATTAGCAAAACAATATGGTTTTTTTCATGAGGCAAAGGAAAAGGAAACTTTTTATTATTGGACTGGGCGAAAAACTGAGTACATCTTTGAACCAGCTTTTGGCCTAAAACCGCTTACAGATTTACGCTTGATAGGATTCCATATTCACAGAAAGATCAAAACGACGCAAAGACCTCAGGAGGGAAGTTTTTACCATTGGGCAGTCTCTCGCATTCCTGAAATTCATGATTTGTTTAGGTAGAGTTATTATTGCTATTTTAATCATTGAGATTTTAATCTATCTGGGACAGCTCTTGATTGTCGCTTGCACAAGAGAGTAATGTTAACCTATGGATAAAAATATTGAATGTGTAAAGAGTGATTGTTATATGACAAGGAAAGTAAAAATATGAGTGATCCAATGAAAACAGCATTAAGCCTTGTTCCTATGGTTATTGAACAAACCAATCGTGGTGAACGGGCCTATGATATTTTTTCTCGTCTTTTAAAGGAGCGGATTATTTTTATTAATGGTCCTGTTGAAGATGGTATGGCGATGCTTGTTTGTGCACAATTACTTTTCTTGGAAGCGGAAAATCCTAAAAAAGAAATTAGTCTTTATATTAATTCTCCAGGTGGTGTCGTGACATCTGGTATGGCTATTTATGATACTATGCAGTTCATTCGTCCTCCTGTTTCTACACTTTGCATGGGACAGGCGGCATCTATGGGATCATTATTGCTAACAGCTGGAGCAAAAGGTCATCGTTTTGCATTGCCAAATGCACGTATTATGGTGCATCAACCATCGGGCGGTTTTCAAGGTCAGGCTTCAGATATTGAGCGACATGCACAAGATATTATAAAGATGAAAAGGCGTTTAAATGAAATTTATGTTCAACATACAGGTCAAGGTTACGAGGTTATTGAGAGAACGCTCGATCGCGATCATTTTATGACAGCAGAAGAAGCTAAAGCGTTTGGCTTAGTTGATGATGTTATACACTATCGTGCAGAAACTGAAAAAGAAGAAAAAGATTAAGAATTTTTATAGAAAAGACATCTACTTTAAATAAAGAGTTTTATAAAAGATATAGCAAAAATTAAGAAAAACACCTAAAAATATTGAGACATTCATGGTTTTCTATATGTCTTTTAGTTTTCATGATGAAAAGCTTTCTTTGAAAAGGCGAAGTATTCATATATCGTGGTGAAAGGAAAGAAAAATGAGCAAAATTAGCAATAGCGGGAACGAATCAAAAAATACTCTCTATTGCTCGTTCTGCGGCAAGAGTCAGCATGAGGTGCGTAAGCTTATTGCAGGGCCTACTGTATTTATCTGTGATGAATGTGTAGAGCTTTGCATGGATATTATTCGGGAGGAAAATAAGTCTTCTGGGGTTAAGGTGCGTGATGGTGTTCCTACTCCACAGGAAATTATAGCAGTTCTTGATGATTATGTTATTGGTCAGCAGCATGCAAAGCGTGTTCTTTCTGTTGCAGTGCATAATCATTATAAACGGTTAGCGCATCAGTCTAAAAGCAATGATATTGAGTTGGCTAAATCAAATATTCTTCTTGTTGGTCCAACAGGCTGTGGTAAAACTTATCTCGCACAAACATTGGCACGTATTATTGATGTCCCTTTTACGATGGCGGATGCCACCACTTTGACTGAAGCCGGTTATGTAGGGGAAGATGTTGAAAATATTATTTTAAAGCTTCTGCAAGCGGCAGATTATAATGTTGAACGTGCGCAGCGTGGTATTGTTTATATCGATGAGGTTGATAAGATTTCTCGTAAAGCTGACAATCCTTCTATTACAAGAGATGTTTCTGGAGAAGGGGTTCAGCAAGCATTATTAAAAATTATGGAAGGAACGATTGCTTCTGTTCCTCCACAAGGTGGACGCAAACATCCGCAACAGGAGTTTCTTCAGGTTGATACCACAAATATTCTATTCATTTGTGGGGGAGCTTTTGCAGGTTTAGAGCGGATTATTTCAGGGCGTGGTGAAAAAACTTCTATTGGTTTTTCTGCGACTGTTAAGGCCCCTGATGAACGTTGTGTTGGTGAAATTTTTCGTGATTTAGAACCTGAAGACCTTATAAAGTTTGGTTTAATACCAGAATTTATTGGGCGTCTTCCTATAGTGGCTACCTTAGAGGATTTAGACGTTAACGCTCTCATGCAAATTTTATCACAACCTAAAAATGCATTAGTAAAGCAATATCAGCGTCTTTTTGAAATGGAAAATGTTGAGTTAGCATTTCATGAAGATGCTTTACGTGCTATTGCGAAGAAAGCCATTGAACGTAAAACTGGTGCACGTGGTTTACGTTCTATTATGGAGAAGATTCTTCTTGAGACGATGTTTGAACTACCGGCTCTTGAAGGTGTTCAAAAAGTGGTTATTTCGAGCGATGTCGTTGATGAAAAAGCGCGTCCTCTTTATATTTACTCAGAACGTGCAGAAGATAAAGAAAATGTATCAGCATGACATTGTGCGATATACAATATAAAAAGTTGTTCATGAACGGTATTTAATGGGCGTTTCTAATAATATCGTTATAATGCTTGATTTATGTGTTAGCAATTACCACTTCATTTATTGTGGAGAGCTGAGGTTTTCTAAGGGTGGGTTTGGTGTTGTAGATAGCTCATAGGCTCCAGAAAGGAGAGTTATGCAATATATTGATGAAAAGACAGATGAAGTAAGAGATGGGGTTTATGCTGTTTTGCCTCTTCGTGATATTGTTGTCTTCCCCCATATGATTGTTCCACTTTTTGTGGGGCGTGAAAAATCGATTCGTGCTCTTGAAGAAACGATGGCGGTTGATAAGCAAATACTCTTGGTGACACAAAAAAACGCTTCTGATGATGATCCAAAATCAGAAGATATTTATCATATTGGTACATTTGCGAATATTCTCCAGCTTTTAAAACTTCCTGATGGCACTGTAAAGGTTTTGGTTGAAGGGACTGCACGTGCAAAAATTAGTCAATTTTCTTTAAGTGAAGATTATCATCAGGCTTTTGCGACTGTTACAGAAGAACTTAGAGAGAGTGATGTTGAGATTGAAGCTCTTTCAAGGTCGGTGATTGCTTATTTTGAAAATTATGTAAAGCTTAATAAAAAAATCTCTCCTGAAGTTGTCAATGCGATTAGCCAGATTGATAATCCTTCTAAGCTTGCTGATACAATTGCCTCTCATTTGATGATTAAACTTTCAGAAAAACAGGAAATATTAGAGCTCTTACCTGTACGTGCCCGTCTTGAACGTGTTCTTTCTTTCATGGAAGGAGAAATTTCTGTTTTGCAGGTTGAAAAACGCATTCGTTCCCATGTTAAACGGCAAATGGAAAAAAACCAACGGGAATATTATCTCAATGAGCAGATGAAGGCTATTCAAAAAGAGTTAGGATCAGGAGATGATAGTCGCGATGAGCTCTCTGAACTAGAAGACCGTATTAAGAGTACAAAACTTTCCAAGGAAGCACAGGAAAAAGCTGGAGCAGAATTGAGAAAATTACGGAATATGTCTCCTATGTCTGCAGAAGCGACAGTTGTGCGGAACTATCTTGATTGGTTATTAGCAATGCCTTGGGGTAAAAAATCTAAGATTAAAAATAATTTAGATTTTGCTGAAAAGATCATGAATAATGAACATTTCGGTCTTGAAAAAGTTAAGGAGAGAATTATTGAATATTTGGCGGTGCAAAGTCGCGCATCAAAGATAAAAGGTCCCATTATTTGTTTGTTAGGTCCTCCTGGTGTTGGAAAAACATCATTAGCGCGCTCTATTGCCAAGGCGACGGGGCGTGAATATGTTCGTATCTCGTTGGGAGGTGTACGGGATGAAGCAGAAATTCGCGGACATCGCCGAACATATATTGGTTCGATGCCTGGAAAAATTATTCAGTCTATGAAAAAAGCAAAAAAGTCTAATCCACTTTTTTTGCTTGATGAAATTGATAAAATGGGACAAGATTTTCGTGGAGATCCTTCCTCTGCTTTATTAGAAGTTCTTGATCCTGAACAAAATGGTACATTCATTGACCACTATTTGGAAGTTGAATATGATCTTTCTGATGTCATGTTTATCACAACTGCCAATACGCTTAATATTCCAAGTCCGTTAATGGATCGAATGGAAATTATTCGTATTGCTGGTTATACTGAATGTGAAAAAATGGAAATTGTTAAGCAGCATCTTTTACCAAAGGCACTCAAAGATCACTGTTTATCTAAAAAAGAACTTAGCATTTCTGATGGAGCACTAAGGTCGATTATTCAGTTTTACACACGTGAAGCAGGGGTTCGTAATCTTGAGCGTGAACTCATGAAAATTGCCCGTAAATCTGTTACAAAAATTCTCAAAACGCACCAAAAATCTGTAAAAGTCACAGAAAATAATCTCAATGATTTCTTGGGTGTTAAACGTTATCATTATAATCAGATTGAAGGAGAAAATCATATTGGTGTTGTGACAGGTCTTGCTTGGACAGAAGTTGGTGGAGAGCTATTGACTATTGAAGGTGTGATGATGCCCGGCAAAGGCAAGATGACTGTAACGGGAAATTTGCGCGATATTATGAAAGAGTCTATTTCCGCGGCAGCATCTTATGTACGTTCGCGTGCTGTTGATTTTGGTATTGAACCTCCACTTTTTGAAAAACGCGATATCCATGTTCATGTTCCAGAGGGGGCGACACCGAAAGATGGTCCATCTGCTGGAATTGCAATGGTGACAGCAATTGTTTCAGTTCTTACAGGGATAGCTGTGCATAAAGATATTGCAATGACGGGTGAAATTACTTTACGTGGACGTGTTTTACCAATTGGTGGATTAAAAGAAAAACTTCTAGCTGCTCTTCGAGGAGGAATAAAAAAAGTCCTTATTCCGGAAGAAAACGCAAAAGATTTGGTTGATATTCCTGATGATGTCAAAAATAACATGGAAATTATTCCGGTAAATCATGTGAGTGAAGTTTTGAAACACGCTTTGGTTCATTCTCCTGACACTATTGAGTGGAAAGAACCTTCTACAGTAGCTGTTCCTATCCGGTCAGAGAGCAGTGATAGTGAAGGAATACAGATTGCGCACTGATTCACTCATCTCATTTATTATCGGCATTTTTAGAGAGGAGAGGATGTTGTCGTGATTATTATTTTATTTTTTGTTGAAAAAAGTGAAAAATTCCGTGAATAACTGTGATTATTGCTAAAAAAACAATGTTTTGGATAAAAATAAGACTTCTGTTTGCTGTACTTTTCAATAAACTAACCAATAACATGATTAGGTCATGTTGTCAGGTAATATAGGAAAAGGAAATATTTCATGAATAAAAGTGAATTGGTTAGTTCCGTTGCTGAAAAGGCAGGTGTTTCGAAAGCGCAAGCTGGTGCTGTTGTTGACGCTTTTATGGCTTCTGTAACAGAAGCTTTAGCTTCAGGGGGCGATGTTCGTCTTCCAGGTTTTGGCTCTTTTGAAGTTTCTCATCGTGCTGCGACAAAGGGGCGTAATCCTTCAACTGGTGCTGAAATCGATATTCCAGCACGTTCTGTACCTAAATTTTCAGCAGGAAAAAGCCTTAAAGAAGCAGTTAATAAAAAATAATTTAAACAACATTAAAAAAAACCCGGTTTATTTATAAGCGGGTTTTTTTACAGGTATTTTTTAGACAGATATACAGACATTTTGTATACGTTTTTCATATAAAAAATTTTGAGTCTTTGTACTCTTTTTCTCAGTTCATGAATTGCTAATGCTTTTGCAAATGATTGTAAAAATTGCTTAAAATATCATAAGCTTGAAATGTATAATTTTTAGCCTTTTCAATAAATATTTCACTTTAATAATGGTGAGGCATTGTATGGTTTATAAAGTGCTGCATTAACTTTTATTATGCGGAAGAGCTAAAGTGTCTGTTCAGAACAGTATCTACCTATAAATGGTGTAAGGAAAAAACTCTGCGAAAAAATAAAATCTACATAAATCACCATTTTCTCGCTTAATAGAGGTGAACGTTGACACCATCATACTATTCTTCTTAGTTTCTATAATGCTGCGACTAACTTTCGTCATTTGAGGTAGAGCATCAAAAGAGATAAATTATTATTATAAATCAATGTATTGTAAGTTTACAAAGTGGTATCATCATTTCAATATTGTGATTTTTCTTAACACTTGAGTGGGAAAAGATATATTCAGCTCTGTCTTAAATATTTTGGGGTCCTATTTTTAGTCTCTTTGTGCTATGCAAGCGAATATTTTTTCTTCATTACACAAAAGTTAAAATCAGAGAGTCTTATTAATATTAAGAAATGAAATAAAAAGAGATAAAAATCCCTATTGAAATAATATATAGAGTATAAAAATATTAATAGTAATAAAAATACAGTATTATTTGTTTACTTTTGCCATTTATTTTTTAATATATTGAGATAATTATTTTATACATCTGAATTATATTTAAATTATTTCATATCTTTTACATTATTGAATAAATGATGAAATGTAGAACAGCGTCTATTGATTGAGATAGTAGTTTACAAGGTTTTAGAATGATTTTTTCACGAAAGTGATAGGAATCTATTCAGTAGATGAGAGGCGAATCATGTGTTTTTTGATAAACAGGAGCTCTTGGATTCTTTATCTGCTAACCACTGAATACAATCATTGAGAGCTCTCGCTGTTATAGCTTGTTTTTTTGCTAATTTTTTTTCTTTACTTGGCAAGCGCTTTCCCGAATATCTAATAGGAGAAATAGGGGGAAAGAGTCCAAAATTGATATTCATTGGTTGAAAAGACGGTCTTTCTGCTTCTTCATCTATAATATGCCCTCCTGTAATATGATTCAACAGAGCTCCGAATGCTGTGGTTTGTGGGGGGAGGCAAGGACAGTTATGATGATATTCGGCAGCGGCAAAACGTCCAGCAAGAAGCCCTATAGCCGCTGATTCTACATAACCTTCACATCCGGTAATTTGTCCTGCAAAGCGTAGTTGTTTTTTTTGTTTTAAACGAAGAGTCTGATCAAGAATGATTGGAGAGTTGAGATAGGTATTGCGGTGAAGTCCGCCAAGACGTGCAAATTCTGCTTTTTCAAGACCGGGAATCATTCTAAAAATGCGGACTTGTTCACCATATTTCAGTTTTGTTTGAAAGCCGACCATATTGTAAAGCGTTCCGAGTTTATTATCTTGGCGTAATTGAACAACAGCATAGGGTTTTACGGTGGGGTTATAGGCATTGGTTAAGCCCATAGGTTTCATCGGTCCATGTCTTAAAGTTTCAAGTCCGCGCTCAGCCATAATTTCAATGGGGAGGCATCCATCAAAATAGGGCGTTTTTTCAAAGTCACGAAACTCTGTTTTTTCTGCGTTTTTTAGTGCTTCAACGAATGTTTCATATTGTTCTTTGTTGAGAGGACAATTAAGATAATCTTTCCCTGTTCCCTCAGGACCAATTTTATCGTAGCGAGACTGATACCAACAAATATTCATATCAATACTATCAGTGTGGATAATAGGTGCAATAGCATCAAAAAAAGAAAGAGCTTTTATACCGGTTATTGCTTTTAATTCTTGAGCAAATGCAGGTGAGGTAAGGGGGCCCGTTGCAACGATAACATGTTTCCAATCTTTAGAAATCTCTTGAACTTCTTCGCGTTTAATCGTTATAAGCGAATGGTTTTCAAGTGCGGATGTCACGGTTTTTGAAAATCCATCACGATCAACAGCAAGAGCACTCCCAGCCGGAACTTTATTAGCATCAGCAGCTTTCATAATTAACGATTTTGCTAATCGCATTTCAGCATGTAAAAGTCCTACGGCATTTGTTGATGAATCATCACAGCGAAAGGAGTTTGAACAAACCAATTCTGCCAATTTATCGGTTTTATGGGCGTCTGATTTTTTTTGGGGACGCATTTCATGCAAAATAACAGGAATTCCTGATTGAGCGATTTGCCAGCTTGCTTCACACCCTGCAAGACCGCCACCGATAATATGAATTGGAGTATCAAATGTTTTTAACATAGTTGTCTTATTAGCGTAAGCCGCTGTGTATGAAAAGCATAGATTTTGTTTTTGTTCTTTGTAAGAATGACGTGTATTGCGTTTTTTTAATATATTTGTTTGCTTTTTTTCTATAATTAATGGTATAGAAACACCGCTTGTATAAGGTTATTAGCTTACTAAGTTTGAGCGGATGTGGCGAAATTGGTAGACGCACCAGATTTAGGTTCTGGCGGGAGACCGTGGGGGTTCGAGTCCCTCCATCCGCACCAAAGCAATCCCTTAAGTGCTACGGATTTCTACGTGTCTGGAATTCCGCTTCATGGTAATGTAACACTTGAAGTGTTAGAATGTAATGATGATTAGAGTGGGGTTATCCCTCTCCTTAGAAAAATGAAGGTGTTTAATGCAGGTTACCGAGACGCTTAATGAAGGACTGAAGCGCGAAATTAAGATCGTGGTTCCAGCGAAAGATTTAGAAGAAAAGTTGAATGAACGATTGGATGATACCAAGGGTAAGGTCAGACTTAATGGTTTTCGTCCCGGTAAAGTGCCGGGTGGGCATTTGCGAAAAATGTATGGTAAATCTTTTATGGCAGAGATTCTCAATGAGATACTTAATGATGCGCCACGTTCTATTTTAGCGGACCGGAATGAACGTCCAGCGATGCAGCCGAAAATTGATATCGATGAAGATGAAAAAATTCTAGATGGAAAAGCCGATTTTACTTTTAGTTTAAAGTATGAGGTCTTACCAAAAATTGAAATTAAAGCTTTTGAACATATTGAAGTTATTCGTGAAATTGCAGCTATTCCTGAAAAGGATATTGATGAGCAAGTCAATCGTGTTCTTTCTTCTACGCGTAATTATTCCCTAAAAGAGGGATCTTCTGAAGAAGGTGATCGTGTTACCATAGATTATCTGGGTAAGCTTGAGGGGGTTCCATTTGAAGGTGGGGCCGATAATGATGCGCAACTGATTCTTGGATCAAAACAATTTATTCCTGGTTTTGAAGAGCAATTGGTTGGTGTAAAAGCGGGAGATGCAAAAACGATTTCTGTTAAATTTCCTGATAATTATAGTGCGGTACATTTGGCAGGGCGGGAAGCAGAGTTTGACATTACTGTCAAAGCTGTCTTTAGACCAGATGAATTGAAAATTGATGATGAGGCGGCGAAAAAAGTCGGTTTAGAATCTCTAGATCGCTTGCGTGAGGTTGTTCGTGGGCAGATTGAAAGCCAATATGGTTCAATGACACGTCAAAAAGTTAAGCGTCAAATTCTTGATGCTTTAGATGCTGATTATAATTTTGAGATTCCTGAGGGACTTTTAGAAATTGAGTTCAATAATATATGGGCTCAGGTTAATGATGATTTGAAAAAGGCTGGACGTAGTTTTGAGGACGAGGGTGTTACAGAAGAAAAGGCACGGGAGGAATATCATGTCCTTGCGCAACGTCGTGTTCGTCTTGGTTTGGTGCTTTCTGAAATTGGAATGAAGGTTGGTGTTAAAGTTAATGAAGATGAGCTAAAAGCAGCCGTTTTTGAGCAAGTTCGTCAGTATCCTGGACAAGAAAAAGAGATTATGGATTTTTTCCGGAAGACACCGGAAGCTGTTGAAAATCTACGTGCTCCGATTTTTGAAGAAAAGGTCATTGATTATTTGTTAGCACAGATAAAAGTCACAGATAAAGAAGTGACGATTGAAGAGTTGATGAAAGAATATGACGAAACAGATGTCCCTGAAGAAAAGCCTGCAAAGAAAAAATCTGCAGTGAAAGAAAAGTCTGCAGAGAAAACATCAGCTAAGAAAAAGGCTCCTAAAAAAGCTTAATCTTTACACAAATAGAACAAGCCTGATTCTATCGGGCTTGTTGTGAGATTTATACCTTAGGCTTGCCGTGTGAATGGTTTTAGATAAACCATGAGTATATTTGAAATTTTTGTAGTGGATTGGCAATGAGCATCATTGATACGCGTACTCCTGATTCTAAGCATTTTATTTCTGGCGTTACAGGTGATTGGGAAGTCATCATTGGCATGGAGGTTCATGCGCAAATCATATCAAATTCGAAACTTTTTTCAGGAGCATCAGCCAAATTCGGTGCAGAACCGAACAATCATGTATCACTTATTGATGCGGCTATGCCAGGGATGTTGCCCGTTCTGAATGAAGAATGTGTTCGTCAAGCAGTTCGAACAGGTTTGGGATTAAAAGCGCGTATTAATTTAAAATCTGTTTTTGATCGTAAAAATTATTTTTATCCAGATTTACCGCAGGGATATCAAATTTCTCAGTTTCACTATCCCATTGTAGGAGAGGGGAAGATTATCATATCTGTTGGTCCAGATTCGAATGGTCAATTTGAAGATATCGAAGTAGGAATTGAAAGATTACATCTTGAACAAGATGCTGGAAAATCGATGCATGATCAACATCCAACAATGTCTTTCGTGGATCTTAATCGCTCTGGTGTTGCTCTTATGGAAATTGTTTCCAAACCTGATATGCGCTCATCAGATGAAGCCAAAGCTTACATGACAAAATTGCGTACGATTGTTCGTTATTTAGGGACCTGCGATGGCAATATGGATGAAGGTTCTATGCGTGCAGATGTCAATGTGTCTGTTCGTCGTCCTGGCGAAGATTTTGGAACGCGTTGTGAAATCAAAAATGTTAATTCTATTCGTTTTATTGGTCAAGCGATTGAATATGAAGCGCGCCGTCAGATTGCAATTTTAGAAGATGGCGGCGTCATAGAGCAAGAAACTCGGCTTTTTGATGCCACTAAAGGAGAAACCCGCTCTATGCGCTCAAAGGAGGAAGCGCATGACTATCGTTATTTCCCTGATCCTGATCTTTTACCATTAGAATTTGATCAAGCATTTGTGGATTCTTTGGCGGCGGATTTACCAGAATTGCCTGATGCGATAAAAGCACGTTTTGTTAAGGAAATGGGATTGACAGTGTATGATGCTTCCATTCTTGTGACAGAAAAAGCTATTGCTGATTATTTTGAAGAAGTAGCGTATGGGCGTGATGGAAAAATAGTTGCCAATTGGGTGATTAATGATCTCTTAGGGGCTTTAAATAAAGATAATCGTGAAATTGAAGAGTCACCAGTCTCTCCAAATCAGTTGGGAAGCATTATTGATCTTATAAAAGAGGGAACAATTTCTGGAAAAATTGCCAAAGATCTTTTTGAGATTGTTTGGAATGAGGGGGGAGATCCGCGTCAAATTGTAGAAGAGCGCAGTATGAAACAGGTAACAGATACAAAGGCTATTGAAAGAGCTGTTGATGAGATTGTTGCCAATAATGCTGATAAAGTTGCGCAGGCAAAGCAAAAACCTGCTTTAGCAGGTTGGTTTGTTGGGCAGGTCATGAAAGCAACAGGTGGTAAAGCAAATCCTCAAACTGTTAATGAATTAGTTAAGATGAAACTTGGCATAGATTAAACTTTATGGGGTGGAGAACAATCCATAAATATGATATTTTCTTGAAATTAAGAGGGAGCAAGTTATCCTATAAATTGGATTTGTAGATGAGTTTACCAGTTGCTTTTTCTGTATTTTACGCATTAACAATTGTATACCGACGATTGGTTTCATCAACATACTGAAGAAATGGAATAGAGAATGGCGCGTTTTTTAAAGCAAATCTTTACTTGGTGGAGTGGTAATACTATCGGTACACGTTTTTTTACATGGCGCAAAGGTAAGCGAATAGGGGAAGATCAATTTGGAAATATATATTATGAGGGGGGGCTTCATAAGGATGGTTATCCGCACCGTTGGGTTATTTATAAAGATTATTCTGAAGCATCTACTATTCCACCAGGTTGGCATGGCTGGATTCATCATCGTTTTGAGTGTCCACCAACCCAGGAAGATTATCATCCCTATGAATGGGAAAAGCCTCATGTCGCAAATATGACAGGAACAAGTAAGGCTTATCGACCAAAGGGGGCTATTCCTTACAATGATGAGCCTCCTTGTGTGCATGAAGATTATGATGCGTGGTCACCTAAAAAATAAAATGTTTTAATGGGCGCGTGTATTTTTGTTTTGTTTGGCTCTACGTTGTAACAAAAGTTATTTTTAAGGTGCGATTGGTTTTGATATGGTGAGGTTTTTTTTATTGTTAAGGATACATATTTTTTTAATAGGAATTTTAGTGTTTTTATCCTTAAATAGTGGGGGGCGGGCAGAGCGTATTAGCAATGGAATTGCTGTTTTTGCAGGTCTTGATAAAATTACGGGGCGGACGACACGTTTTGAGGTTTCTCTTGGTGAAGTTTATCAGTACGGTGCATTACAGGTAACACCCCGTGCTTGTTATACGAGCTCTAAAGATGAACCAACGCGTACAACAGGTTTTGTTGAAGTCAACGAAGTAACATTAGATAAAAAAATACGGCGTATTTTTACAGGATGGATGTTTGCAGATAGTCCTGGTTTGAACGCTGTTGAGCATCCTATTTATGATGTGTGGTTAAAAGATTGCAAGCAGAATTCTCAAAATCTACCTCTTCAGTAATAGTGTGTTATTATTTGTAATACATCGATTTATAATGAGGATTTATCATTTTATAATTTGAATGAGAGGTTCGGATTTCTATGATTTTTTCATTTCAAACCTTCTTATATTGAAAGATTAAAACTATTTTCTTGCACGTTACAAATGGAGGACGTGTGGATATTACTGTTTAAGAAAGGAATGAAAGTTTCTCTCATGAGCCGTTTAAATCCAAGGATGCACTATGCAAATCAACGTATTATTTTTTTCGAGTGTTCCATAGGAGACAATTCTTAAGTATATCTGTTAGAGGTAGAAATGAAAGGCATATTTACGGGTGTATTTTAAAGAGGTCTCTCTTAGGACTCATTATATTCATTCCGCAATGATGCCCAAGAATGGTATAATGATAAATCCATTGAGTATTCTCTACCTTTACACTTGTGAAGGAGGAAGCAAACACCAGCACATACTCTGCCAACTCCCAATATTGCTAACCTGTCCTGAGCACTTAAAAACTTTTCATAAGAGACATTCTTATTCCTCTTTTGTGCAGCTTTTCTCGTTCGTAGCGTACAAGTGAATGGTTTTGATTGCTTCAATATAAATAGGCTTGAGATGAGAGAATCTTACGATATTTAAAGCTCTAACGCAGTAGGAATAAAACTAAGTTACCATTATAAATCAAAAAATTGACTTTATGAGAAAACAGAATGTCAAATACATAATTTATGAAAACCAATGATGATATCAAGAGCAAACAAATGTCTTGAGCGGACCTTTATTCTCATGGAGTTTTTTTTATTCAAAAAGTAGAAGAAATTCAAACTCTGTTTTTGAAAAAACTGATATCTAAGATTATTTAAAGTTTCAATTGAAGTGTAGCGTGATTAAAAAAATGCAAAAATTGGTATATCTCTGACAAAAAGCAACATTTATGTATTTTACATTTTTGTGATAGAGTACTTTATAAGTGAGTTTGTTTATTCATAAGCTCTTGTATATTACATTGAAAAACTTCACATTTCAATAAGCAGGGGATCATTTATTTTGTAAATCATATTTTTGATTATCCATGCTTTTCAAAATCTTTTGTATAAGAGACACATGTTTTTACGGTGAGCTATTGAAGATTTAAAAAGGTGGCGTCGAAGAGGCGTTAAAAGATTCCATATCATTGGGTATGGTATCTTTATTTTGCGTAAAGAAGAACCAATTATCCTAAAAAATAAGAGATTTTATATAATGAAAGTTTCTCGTCATCAATATAAGAATATTTCGCAAATGCCGAGACAACCTAAAGAACCTTTATTGAATGTTCCACTTATCATTGTTGTTTTGATCGCATTTTGTTTTTGTCTTTATTGCATTCCGCAGTATTTTTTTTCTCATCAGCTTTATATTAAAAGCCTTGAGTTTTTTTCATTTACACCAGCATTGTTTAAGACGGATCCTATTGCATTTTTTTATACCATGGTGAGTTATTCATTTATGCATGGTAGTTTTAAACATGTTGCTCTTAATATGATTTGGCTTTTGGTTTTTGGCTCTCCTTTAGTAAGACATTTTGGTGTTTTATGTTTTTTAGTTTTTTGGGTGTTAACGGCAATTATTTCTGTTTTGACTTATTTTACATTTCATCAAGAAAGTATCATATCACTTGTTGGGGCATCAGGTTCCGTATCTGGAATGATGGGAGCTATTGCACGTTACGGTTTTCCTAGCAGCTATTTAGGTGTCAATGCGCAGAACGAAAAACCTTTGGGGACTTTATTATCCATCAAAAAAGCCCTTTGTTCCAAGGCCGTACTTATTTATATAAGTGTATGGCTGGCGGCTGATTTTATCATAGGTATTTCTTCCGTTCTGTTTGAAGAAAATGGTCTCTCAATAGCATGGGAAGCGCATATTGGTGGGTTTTTAGCGGGTTTTTTGTTGGTTGGCTTTTTTGATGTTTCACAAAAAATTAAAAACTAGAATCTAAGATATTTATGCGCCACATAAAGCGCTATTGTTGCTGCGTTTGAAACATTTAATGATTTAATATTTCCAGGCATGTCAAGGCGTGCTAGAGCGCAAACGGTTTCACGTGTTTTTTTTCGTAAGCCTTTACCTTCTGCTCCTAAAACAAGAGCAATTTTACTCCCTGTTAATGTTGTTTCTAGAGGTTGATCCCCTTCTGAATCGAGTCCAAAGCTTGTAAAACCTGTTTGGTGGATTTCTTGAAGAGTTTCAGCGAGGTTTCGTACGGTAATATAATGAATCATTTCCAGAGCTCCTGATGCTGCTTTCGCAAGAACGCCACTTTCGTGGGGCGAGTGACGGCAAGTGGTAATAAGTGCCTTAGCTTTAAATGCAACGGCAGAGCGCATAATAGCACCAACATTATGTGGATCAGTAATTTGATCCATGACAATGACCAGATCAGTATTGGTGAGTTCCGATAGTTTGCATGGTTTGAGAGGAGAAGTTTCCAAAACAATTCCTTGATGAACTGCCTCACTTCCAACCAGCGAATCAAGATATTTGGGGGTGCATAATGTAACAGGGCAAGGATAATCTGATTCGGACATATTTAATCGTTTTAAGGCATTTTGTGTAACGTAAAGACATTTAAAAATTCTTTTTGGGTTTTTTAAAGCAGCCTGAACGGAATGAATGCCATAAAGATGGATTATCCCTTGCTGTAAAGAAGCGGTTTTCTTCTTCATGTTTTTAGAAGATCGAGAGGAGGAAGCTTTTGTATCGCGATACCGGCGACGTAAACGAGCATAATGAGAATTTTGTGATGTTTTTTCTTTCATAACCTCTTTATAGCGTTTTAATAATAAAAAGTGCTAGAAAAAATCTATGATTTAAAGATATGAGCAGGAAATTTGTACAGAATTGTATTTATTCTGTTGACAGATACAATCGTAATCGTCATAACCACTTCGCAATCAGATTGAATTGAATGGGTATTCGAGATGATTGTCGTGATGCCTCATCGCGCGACTTTGCCGGTGTAATGGAGGGGTGCCCGAGTGGTTAAAGGGGGCGGACTGTAAATCCGTTGCGTATGCTACGTTGGTTCGAATCCAACCCCCTCCACCATTCATCGAAGGAGAGTTAGTAAGTGAGTCATGCGGGTATAGCTCAATGGTAGAGCAGCAGCCTTCCAAGCTGAATATGCGGGTTCGATTCCCGCTACCCGCTCCAAATGGTTGTTGATGATTAGGCAAATAGGTATGATGGAAGATATTCCATTATTCAAAGTGGGCGGGATTTCTCGTCTAAGGGTTGTGGTGATTGGGCTTGGTGTACGGTCCAGTTGGATTCAGTTCTGCAGATCTTTTTTAGGTGCTAACAAAGATAGAGAAAAAACAAGAGATTAATAGCGATGGCGAAGAGCAAATTTGAACGTACAAAACCGCATGTTAATATAGGTACGATTGGTCACGTTGATCATGGAAAGACTTCGTTGACAGCAGCGATTACGAAATTTTTTGGTGAGTTTAAAGCATATGATCAAATTGATGCAGCACCAGAAGAGCGTGCACGTGGGATTACCATTTCTACAGCCCACGTTGAGTATGAAACGGAAAATCGTCACTATGCCCACGTTGATTGTCCAGGACACGCCGATTATGTGAAAAACATGATCACTGGAGCCGCGCAGATGGATGGTGCCATTCTGGTTGTTTCTGCGGCTGATGGTCCAATGCCTCAGACACGTGAGCATATTTTGCTTGCTCGTCAGGTTGGTGTTCCTGCGATCGTTGTTTTTCTTAATAAAGTTGATCAGGTTGATGATAGCGAACTTTTGGATCTTGTAGAGCTTGAGGTTCGGGAACTTTTATCCAAATATGATTTTCCAGGTGATGATGTGCCAATTGTTAAAGGTTCAGCGTTGGCTGCTCTTGAGGACAAGGATAAAAGCATTGGTGAAGATGCGGTTCGTCTGTTAATGAGTGAAGTTGATAAGTATATTCCAACCCCTGAGCGTCCTGTTGATCAGCCATTTTTGATGCCGATAGAAGATGTTTTTTCGATTTCAGGTCGTGGGACGGTTGTTACAGGTCGTGTTGAGCGTGGTGTTATTAAAGTTGGGGAAGAAATCGAGATTATCGGTATTCGTCCAACGTCTAAGACAACAGTCACGGGTGTTGAAATGTTCCGCAAGCTTTTAGATCAAGGGCAAGCGGGTGATAATATCGGTGCTCTTCTTCGTGGTGTTGATCGTGAAGGGATTGAGCGAGGTCAAGTATTGGCGAAGCCCGGATCTGTTACACCTCATACACGATTTAAGGCAGAGGCTTACATTTTGACGAAGGATGAAGGCGGTCGTCATACACCGTTTTTCACGAATTATCGTCCACAGTTTTACTTCCGTACGACGGATGTTACGGGTATTGTCACGCTTCCAGAAGGAACGGAGATGGTTATGCCAGGGGATAATGTTGCAATGGATGTGTCTCTGATTGTTCCAATAGCGATGGAAGAGAAACTTCGTTTTGCTATTCGTGAAGGTGGTCGTACTGTTGGTGCCGGTATCGTCTCTAAAATCATTGAATAAATAATGCTTGCTGAAAGGTTACTAAAGGTGTTTTAGTTTTGAGAGTTAGGGGTATAGCTCAGTTGGTAGAGCGGCGGTCTCCAAAACCGCAGGTCGCGGGTTCAAGTCCTGCTGCCCCTGCCAAAGGGGATGGGGTTTTAGATATGGGGGTGGGTTTTGCTGCCTTTTTGCTTTTTTTTATAGGGGGCTTGTTTTTTTGTGTGTGAAACGCTATTGAATTAAGAATTAGAAAATTGCATCAGTTTGGAAATTGGCTTTTGTGTTTTTTCGTATTTGTTTTGTTGGATAAAACACAACCTAAAACACAGTGAGACTAGAAGAGAGTATATTAGGGCTAGAGAGAGTATAGTGTGACGATGGCATCTAAAACCAATCCAATTGCCTTTTTGAAGCAGGTTTATGCAGAAACAGTTAAAGTGAAGTGGCCTACGCGTCGCGAGACGGTTATTTCTACTATTATGGTTTTGTTGGTAACGGCGTTGGCTTCAGCTTTCTTTTTTATTGTGGATCAGGTTATGCATTTTGGTGTTTGGCGGGTTATTGATCTTCTGAAATATCTTTTTGGTTGAGAATGTAAGGAAGTGTGACTGTGGCGGCTCGTTGGTATATTGTTCAGGCATATTCGAATTTTGAAAAGAAAGTAGCGGAAGCTATTGATAAGGAGGCGAAGCAAAAAGGACTTGATCATCTGTTTGAAAAGATTTTTGTTCCAACGGAACGTGTTGTAGAGGTTCGTCGTGGACGCAAAGTTGATACTGAACGAAAGTTTTTTCCTGGTTATGTTCTTGTTCGTGCTGAATTAACAGATGAGGTTTATCATCTTATTAAGAATACGCCTAAGGTGACAGGTTTTTTAGGGTCGGATGCCCGTCCTGTCCCCATTTCTGATCGAGAGGTTGATCAAATTCTCAAACAAGTTCAGGAAGGGGTTGAATCTCCAAAGTCTTCTGTGTTGTTTGAGGTTGGAGAACAAGTTCGCGTTGCTGATGGTCCTTTTGTTTCGTTTAATGGAGTTGTTCAAGAGGTTGAGGAAGAGCGCTCTCGTCTTAAGGTTGAAGTGCTCATTTTTGGGCGTCCTACGCCTGTTGATTTGGAATTTGGTCAGGTTGAGAAACTCTGATTAAACTTAGGGTAGTTTTGATTACTTTAAGGAAGGAGTGGGAGGTGATTTACGGCTTTTGTCGGCTTAATGATCCGAACCACATGACTGCAGCGGGTAGCGAGTAAGATAAATTGTTAGCATACCAGTGAAATTGAAGGCAGATTATTATGGCAAAGAAAAGTATAGGTCAGCTCAAGTTGCAGGTTCCTGCAGGGGCTGCTACTCCGTCTCCACCGATTGGTCCGGCTCTTGGACAACGTGGTATTAATATCATGGAATTTTGTAAGGCGTTTAATGCAGCGACACAAGAAATGGAAAAGGGGGCACCGATTCCAGTTGTTATTACGTATTACCAAGATAAGTCTTTCACATTTTCTCTCAAGACACCTCCTGTATCATTCTTTTTAAAGAAAGAAGCACAACTGAAATCTGGTTCAAAAGAGCCTGGTAAAGTGTCCGTAGGAAGTATCTCTCGCGATAAAATTCGTTCGATTGCGGAATCAAAGATGAAAGATCTTAATGCAAATGACATTGAGGCAGCAATGCGTATGGTTGAAGGTTCTGCGCGCTCGATGGGCTTGGAAGTGGTGGGCTAATGTTATGGCAAAAGTAGCAAAGAGAATAAAAAATATCCGCAAAGATGTTGATTTTAATCAACTTTACGCTTTGAATGATGCCGTTTCAATGGTTAAGGAGCGTGCCGTAGCTAAGTTTGATGAAACAATTGAAATTTCAATGAACTTGGGTGTTGATCCTCGTCATGCTGATCAGATGGTTCGAGGTGTTGCGCATTTGCCTAATGGAACGGGGCGAAATATTCGTGTTGCCGTTTTTGCTCGTGGTGATAAGGCTGAGGAAGCTAAGGCAGCAGGAGCTGATATTGTGGGTGCTGAAGATTTGTTTGAAAGTATTAATGGGGGAGTGATTGACTTTGATCGTTGTATTGCAACACCAGACATGATGCCTCTTGTTGGTCGTCTTGGTAAGATTCTTGGTCCACGGAGTTTGATGCCAAATCCGAAAGTTGGTACTGTAACACTTGATGTTGCCGGTGCAGTCAAAGCTTCTAAAGGGGGAGCTGTCGAGTTTCGTGTTGAAAAAGCTGGTATTGTGCATGCTGGTATCGGGAAGGCTTCTTTTGGCGTTGAAAAAATCGTGGAAAATATTAAAGCCTTTGCAAGTGCAGTTATTAAAGCAAAACCGCAAGGTGCAAAGGGTGAGTATATTAAGCGCGTTGCTGTTTCTTCAACTATGGGAGTTGGTGTTAAAGTTGATCCAGCAACGGTTCGTTCAGAGTCAGTATAAGCTGATTTATAATTTTTTTTTGAGGTAAGTGACGAACAAAATTATATTTTAAATGCCGGTTTTGACTGGCATTTAGCTATCTAAGCTTTATAGAGCTTAGGTTGTACCGGGAGAAATTCCGGAATATCCTGTCCGAGATTGTAGGTGATGCTTTAGGTATCTTAATCAAAAAAAACCTGCATGAGACTGGTGTAAAAACTGAGAGTTAAAAGACTTAAAGGGTTTGAACCAAGGTTGCCTTTGAACGCTGTGCGTGAAAAAGGGGACAGGATCCTCATCGGTGACATGAAGTATTTTATGTTATCAAAGGTAACCAACAGGTTTGTTTTAAGCAAATCTGTTAAATGGAGAGAGACAGTGAATAGAGCGGAAAAACGCGAATTTGTTACATGGCTTAACGAGGCTTTTCAAAAGTCTGGTTCTGTTGTTGTTGCACATTATTCCGGTCTGACAGTTTCACAGATGAACGATTTGCGTTCGAAAATGGGTGAAGCTGGCGGTGCCGTTAAAGTCGCCAAAAACCGTCTTGCTAAAATCGCTCTTCAGGGCACGGAATCTGAATCAATAGCGGGTTTGTTTACAGGACAAACCCTTATTGCTTATTCAGAAGATCCAATCACAGCACCAAAAGTTGCTGTTGATTTTGCAAAAAGCAATGACAAATTTGTCATCCTTGGCGGTTCAATGGGTGCAACAAGTTTAACTGTAGATGCTGTGAAGTCATTGGCTTCATTGCCTTCATTAAACGAGTTGCGGGCAAAACTTGTGGGTATGATTTCTACCCCTGCGACCCGTATTGCACAGGTTGTTAATGCACCTGCAGGTCAGGTTGCACGTGTCATTGGAGCATATGCTCAGGAGGATAAGGCGGCTTAAGGCTGTTTGTATTCACGTTGATGGAAGAGCTTTAAAGCTTTTCTGTTTTTTTGAATAAGTTTTAATAATGGTTCAAATCTTTTAATTAAAGGAATTTAAAAATGGCTGATCTAGCGAAGATCGTAGAAGACCTTTCTAATCTAACCCTTTTGGAAGCTGCTGAGCTTTCTAAGTTACTTGAAGAAAAGTGGGGCGTTTCGGCTGCTGCTCCTGTCGCTGTTGCTGCTGTTGCTGGTGCTGCTGCTCCAGCTGCTGAAGAAAAAACAGAATTTGATGTTATTCTTGTTGAAGGTGGCGCACAAAAAATTAATGTTATTAAAGAAGTTCGTGCTCTTACGGGACTTGGTCTTAAAGAAGCAAAAGATCTGGTTGAAGGAGCACCTAAGCCTATTAAAGAAGGCGCTTCTAAAGAAGAGGCGGAAAAAATTAAATCTCAACTTGAAGCAGCTGGTGCTAAAGTTGAACTTAAATAAATTTAATTTTATCGGCGAACATTGATGTTCGCCGATTTTCTTTCTTTAAAAAGAGAGAAAGTAAAGAGTAAAAAAACTTTTACCAACGGTTTAATTACAGTAGTGGGTATAGGGTTGGATTACTCATCTCTCATCATAGAGCCAAGTCAAAAAAAGGCTTGTGTTGGTGAGGAAAGTTAACGATGCTCATTATTGGGTGTCAAGTGAACTGATCTGCATATGCAGGTTAATGATATAAGGCTTTCAAGGTTGGTCTACCTTGAAGAGTAAGGATCAAGGAGCGACGATGGCTCAGACTCACGCAATGATGTCTCAATTCAATGGTCGTAAGCGGGTGCGCAAATTTTTTGGTAAGATTCCTGAAGTAGCAGAGATGCCGAATCTTATTGAGGTTCAAAAAGCGTCATATGATCAGTTTCTCATGATTGAGGAACCAAAAGGTGGACGACCAGATGAAGGTTTGCAAGCTGTTTTTAAATCGGTATTTCCTATTTCCGATTTTTCCGGTACAGCGATGCTTGAGTTTGTTGGTTATGAATTTGATTTACCAAAATTTGATGTTGAAGAATGTCGTCAACGTGATTTAACTTATGCTGCCCCATTAAAGGTCATATTGCGTTTGATTGTTTTTGATATTGATGAGGATACTGGCTCCAAAGATATCAAAGACATTAAAGAGCAGGGCGTTTATATGGGCGATATGCCTTTAATGACGACCAATGGTACCTTTATTGTTAATGGTACGGAACGAGTTATTGTTTCTCAGATGCATCGTTCTCCTGGTGTCTTTTTTGACCACGATAAAGGGAAGTCCCATTCATCGGGAAAACTGCTTTTTGCTGCTCGTGTTATTCCGTATCGTGGCTCTTGGCTGGATATTGAGTTTGATGCTAAGGACATCATTTATGCGCGTATTGACCGGCGGCGCAAGATCCCTGTTACCAGTCTTTTAATGGCCCTAGGTATGGATGGGTCGGATATTTTGTCAACGTTTTATGATAAGGTAACTTATGAGCGTGATGGAGAAGGATGGCGTGTTCCTTATTCTGTTGATCGTTTTAAAGGAATGAAGCTCATTTCCGACCTTATAGATGCAGATAGTGGTGAAGTTGTTGCAGAAGCCGGTAAAAAGCTAACAGTTCGCACCGCAAAATCTTTAGCAGAAAAGGGACTTAAGGCGGTTAAAGTTAGTGAAGATGATTTATTAGGGTGTTATCTTGCCGAGGATATTGTCAATTACGAGACAGGTGAGATTTACCTTGAAGCTGGTGATGAAATTGACGAAAAAGTATTAAAAATTTTGCTTGATGTTCGTGCTGATCAAATCAATATCCTTGATATTGATCACATGAATATTGGCGCCTATATCCGCAATACTTTAAAGGTGGATAAAAATGAAAGTCGACAGGATGCATTGTTTGATATTTACCGAGTAATGCGCCCAGGTGAGCCTCCAACAATCGATACAGCAGAAGCAATGTTCCATTCATTGTTTTTTGATCCAGAGCGTTATGATCTTTCGGCCGTTGGACGTGTTAAGATGAATTTGCGTATGGATCTTGATTGTCCAGATACCGTTCGCGTTTTACGTCAAGAGGATATTCTTGCTGTTGTTAAGATGTTGGTTGAGTTGCGTGATGGCCGTGGTGAAATTGATGATATTGATAATCTTGGCAATCGTCGTGTTCGTTCCGTTGGGGAGTTGATGGAAAATCAATATCGCATTGGTTTGCTGCGTATGGAGCGTGCGATAAAAGAGCGTATGTCATCGGTTGAAATTGATACAGTTATGCCGCAGGATTTGATCAATGCAAAGCCTGCTGCAGCAGCAGTTCGTGAGTTTTTTGGATCTTCACAATTGTCGCAGTTTATGGATCAAACCAATCCATTGTCGGAAATCACCCATAAGCGTCGTCTTTCTGCTCTTGGCCCAGGGGGGTTGACTCGTGAACGTGCGGGCTTTGAAGTTCGTGACGTCCATCCTACCCATTATGGTCGTATTTGTCCGATTGAAACACCAGAAGGTCCCAATATTGGTCTGATTAATTCCTTAGCAACATTTGCTCGGGTTAACAAATATGGTTTTATTGAAAGCCCGTATCGTAAAATTATTGATGGTAAAGTTACCAAAGAAGTTATTTATCTTTCAGCAATGGAAGAAGCAAAGCATTATGTTGCTCAAGCAAATTCTTCATTAGATAGTGAAGGACGTTTTACAGAAGAGTTTGTTGTTTGCCGTCATGCTGGTGAAGTTTTAATGGCGCCGCGCGATCATGTTGATTTGATGGATGTTTCACCAAAACAGTTGGTTTCAGTTGCAGCTGCGCTTATTCCCTTTTTGGAAAATGATGATGCGAATCGTGCACTGATGGGATCAAACATGCAGCGTCAGGCAGTTCCTCTTGTACGTGCTGAAGCACCATTTGTTGGTACGGGAATGGAAGCTGTTGTTGCACGAGATTCAGGAGCTGCTGTAAGTGCAAAACGCAGTGGTATTGTTGATCAAGTTGATGCGACCCGTATTGTTATCCGTGCAACAGAAGATTTAGATCCTTCAAAATCAGGTGTTGATATTTATCGCTTACAAAAATTTCAGCGTTCTAATCAATCCACTTGTATTAATCAGCGTCCTCTTGTGCATGTCGGTGATCGGGTAGAGAAGGGGGATATCATCGCAGATGGTCCATCGACGGATCTTGGTGATTTGGCTCTTGGGCGGAATGTTCTTGTCGCCTTCATGCCTTGGAATGGATATAACTACGAAGATTCCATTTTGTTATCTGAGCGCATTGTTGCGGATGATGTGTTTACTTCAATTCATATTGAGGAATTTGAAGTGGCAGCACGGGATACAAAACTTGGGCCTGAGGAAATTACGCGTGATATTCCTAATGTTGCGGAAGAGGCATTAAGGAATCTTGATGAAGCTGGCATTATTTATATTGGTGCTGAAGTTCAACCGGGTGATATTTTGGTTGGAAAGATTACACCAAAGGGTGAGAGTCCCATGACACCGGAAGAAAAACTTCTGCGTGCAATTTTTGGTGAAAAGGCATCTGATGTTCGTGATACTTCTATGCGTATGCCTCCTGGGACGTTTGGTACTGTTGTTGAGGTTCGCGTTTTTAATCGCCATGGTGTGGAAAAAGATGAGCGCGCTATGGCAATTGAGCGTGAAGAAATTGAGCGTTTAGCAAAAGACCGTGATGATGAACAGTCCATTCTTGATCGTAATGTTTATGCGCGTCTTACTGATATGTTGACCGGTAAAGTCGCTGTAGAAGGTCCGAAAGGCTTTTCGGAGAGCAAAAAGCTTGATAGTACGGTGATGGGGCGTTATCCACGTTCGCAGTGGTGGCAATTTGCTGTTGAGGATGAAAAGCTTCAAAATGAAATTGAAGCTTTGCGTAAGCAGTATGATGAATCAAAAGAAGCATTACAACGTCGCTTTATGGATAAAGTTGAAAAGGTCCAAAGAGGCGATGAAATGCCTCCTGGTGTCATGAAAATGGTAAAGGTTTTTGTGGCTGTGAAGCGTAAAATCCAACCAGGTGATAAGATGGCGGGACGTCACGGGAATAAGGGTGTTGTTTCACGTATTCTTCCCGTAGAAGATATGCCCTTTCTTGAAGATGGAACGCATGCTGATATCGTCTTAAATCCGCTTGGTGTGCCTAGCCGTATGAATGTTGGGCAAATTCTTGAGACGCATCTTGGTTGGGCATGTGCGGGGATGGGCAAAAAGATTGGTGATTTGTTGGAGTTATATCAAGAGACTGGTGATATACTTCCTTTACGTCAGCGTATTGAAAATCTTATGCCTGATGATAATCATAATGAACCTGTTCGTCAGTATGATAACGAAAGCCTTTATAAATTGGCACTTCAGATGAAGAAAGGGGTTTCAATTGCAACGCCTGTTTTTGATGGAGCACATGAATCTGATATCAACATGATGCTGGAAGATGCGGGGCTAGATAGTTCAGGGCAGGTTACGCTTTATGATGGTCGCACAGGAGAACCTTTTGATCGTCCAGTAACGGTGGGGTATATTTACATGTTGAAATTGCATCACCTTGTTGATGATAAGATTCATGCACGTTCTATTGGTCCTTATTCACTTGTTACCCAGCAGCCATTGGGAGGAAAGGCACAGTTTGGTGGACAACGTTTTGGTGAAATGGAGGTGTGGGCACTTGAAGCTTATGGTGCTGCATACACTTTGCAGGAGATGTTGACAGTAAAATCGGATGATGTTGCTGGTCGGACGAAAGTTTATGAAGCGATTGTGCGTGGTGATGATACATTTGAAGCCGGTATCCCTGAGAGCTTTAATGTGTTGGTAAAAGAAATGCGTTCACTCGCTCTTAATGTAGAGCTTGATGATGCGCGTGAACTTATTGCACAGCGTGTTTTATCTGATAGGGTAGAACAATAATTCAAGGAGCGCACTAGAAACGAGTGCGCTCTGATTACTTTAAGAGGCTCAATAACCTTATTCGGATCATATAGGTCATTTTTAAAAGTCAATGTATTTTAAAGAAGATCTGTTATAAAATGAAAAAGAGATATTACAACAGGTTCTAAGAATCTTTGAAGGAGAACAGCATGAACCACGAGGTCATGAATCTTTTCAATCCTCAAGCGCCAGCGCAAACATTTGACTCTATTCGTATTTCCATTGCGAGTCCTGAGAAGATTTTATCTTGGTCGTATGGTGAGATTAAGAAGCCTGAGACTATTAATTATCGAACTTTTAAACCAGAGCGGGATGGTCTTTTTTGTGCGCGTATATTTGGCCCTATTAAGGACTATGAATGTCTATGCGGCAAATATAAACGCATGAAATATAAGGGCATTATTTGTGAAAAATGTGGTGTGGAAGTTACTCTTTCGCGCGTACGTCGTGAGCGTATGGGGCATATTGAGCTTGCCGCACCTGTTGCACACATATGGTTTCTTAAATCGTTGCCAGGTCGTATTTCTACACTTTTAGATTTAACTTTAAAAGATATCGAGCGGGTTCTTTATTTTGAGAATTATATTGTAACCGAGCCAGGGTTGACATCTCTTAAACTCCACCAGCTTCTTTCTGAAGAAGAATATATGCTTGCTATTGATGAGTTTGGAGAAGATCAATTTACAGCTATGATTGGTGCTGAGGCTATTTATGAGCTTTTAGCGGGGATGGAGTTGGATAAAATTGCCAATGATTTGCGTCTCGAATTAGCGGAAACAACTTCAGAGTTAAAACAGAAAAAATTAATTAAACGGCTTAAGATCGTTGAAAATTTTCTTGAATCTGGGAATAAACCAGAGTGGATGATTATGAAAACAATTCCGGTTATTCCACCGGATTTGCGTCCATTGGTTCCACTTGATGGTGGACGTTTTGCGACATCAGATCTAAATGATCTTTATCGACGTGTTATCAATCGTAATAACCGCTTGAAACGGCTGATTGAATTGCGTGCTCCTGGGATTATCGTGCGTAATGAAAAGCGTATGGTGCAAGAAGCTGTTGACGCATTGTTTGATAACGGACGGCGTGGGCGTGTGATTACGGGAGCCAATAAACGTCCGTTAAAATCTCTTTCAGATATGTTAAAGGGGAAGCAAGGCCGTTTTCGTCAAAACCTGCTTGGAAAGCGTGTTGATTATTCGGGGCGCTCTGTTATCGTGACAGGTCCTGAATTAAAATTACATCAATGTGGTCTTCCCAAAAAAATGGCCCTTGAATTATTTAAGCCTTTTATTTATGCACGGCTTGATGCGAAAGGGTATTCCTCAACTGTAAAACAAGCAAAAAAGCTTGTTGAGAAAGAGCATCCAGAAGTTTGGGATATCTTAGATGAGGTTATTCGTGAACATCCTGTTTTACTCAATCGTGCGCCAACATTGCACCGTTTGGGGATTCAGGCTTTTGAACCTATCTTAATTGAAGGAAAGGCTATCCAACTTCATCCATTGGTATGTACCGCTTTTAATGCGGATTTTGATGGAGATCAGATGGCTGTTCACGTTCCACTTTCTCTTGAAGCACAGCTTGAAGCCCGTGTTTTGATGATGTCGACCAATAATATTCTTCATCCAGCTAATGGTGCCCCCATTATTGTTCCATCACAGGATATGGTTCTTGGACTTTATTATCTCTCGATTGTTTCTGAAAAAGAACCCGGTGAGGGAATGGCTTTTTCTGATATAGGTGAGCTTCATTATGCCTTAGAAAATAAGGTCGTAACGCTTCATACGAAGATTAAGGGCCGTGTTAAGAATATGGGCAAGGATGGAAAAGAAGTTGCTAAACTTTATGATACAACACCTGGTCGTTTGATTATCGGTGAGCTTTTGCCCAGAAATCCGAATATCTCATTTGATATTGTCAATCAAGAAATGACAAAAAAGAATATTTCTAAAATGATTGATTATGTTTATCGCCACTGTGGACAAAAGGAGACGGTTATTTTTTGTGACCGTATTATGCAGCTTGGTTTTTCTTATGCTTGTCGTGCAGGAATTTCATTCGGTAAGGATGATATGGTTATCCCTGATAGCAAGTCACGTTTGGTTGCAGAAACAGAAGCTTTGGCTAAAGAATACGAACAGCAATACAATGATGGTTTGATTACACAAGGTGAAAAATACAATAAGGTTGTAGACGCTTGGGGTAAATGTACAGACCGTGTTGCGGATGAAATGATGAAACGAATTCAAGCCGTCGATTTTGATCCTAAAACCGGTCGTCAACGGCCTATGAATTCGATTTATATGATGTCGCACTCTGGTGCTCGTGGCTCTGCTAACCAGATGAGACAATTGGCTGGTATGCGTGGATTAATGGCAAAACCATCGGGTGAAATTATTGAAACACCTATTATTTCCAATTTTAAGGAAGGTCTAACTGTTAACGAATACTTTAACTCTACACATGGTGCGCGTAAAGGGCTTGCTGATACTGCGTTAAAAACGGCGAACTCTGGTTATCTCACACGGCGTCTTGTTGATGTTGCACAGGATGCTATTATTTCAGCCGTTGATTGTGGTACGGCAAAAGGGCTTACCATGCAGCCAATTGTTGATGCAGGACAAATTGTTGCCTCCCTTGGGCAAAGAATTCTTGGTCGTACAGCCCTTGTTGATATTTTACATCCTGTCTCTGGAGAGGTTATTCTTGAAGGTGGAGCGATGATTGAGGAGGCTGATGTCGCAAAGATTGAAGAAGCCGGAATTCAATCTGTTCAAATTCGTTCTGCTTTAACCTGTGAAACACGTCTTGGTGTTTGTGCAAAATGCTATGGTCGTGATTTGGCGCGTGGTACACCGGTTAATCAGGGAGAAGCGGTTGGTGTTATTGCTGCTCAGTCAATTGGTGAGCCGGGAACACAGCTAACTATGCGTACTTTCCACTTAGGAGGAACTGCGCAGGTTGTTGATTCATCGTATTTAGAAGCCTCTTATGAAGGTACGGTAGAGATTCGTAATCGTAATGTGGCGCGTAACTCTGAAGGCCATTTGGTTGTTATGGGGCGTAATATGGCTATTCTTATCAAGGATGAGTTAGGAAAAGAGCGCGTTGTGCATCGTATTAGCTATGGAGCACATATTTTTGTTGATGATGGTGATGTGGTTAAACGTGGCCAACGTATAGCGGAATGGGATCCTTATACACGTCCAATTTTGACGGAAGTTGAAGGCTATGTGGGTTTTGAAGATATGGTTGATGGTTTATCGGTCACTGAAACAGCTGATGAATCGACGGGGATTACAAAGCGTTTGGTGATTGATTGGCGCGCTAATCCACGTGGTGCAGAGCTCAAACCAGCTATTATTATCCACGCGGATAAAGAAGGTAAATCCATTGCTAAATTGTATAAAGGAGGTGAAGCCCGTTATATGATGTCGGTGGAAACTATTCTTTCTGTCGAACTTGGTGCTCATGTTAAAGCGGGTGATGTTATTGCTCGTTTGCCAATGGAAAGTGCCAAGACGAAAGATATTACGGGCGGTCTACCACGGGTGGCAGAGCTTTTTGAAGCGCGTCGTCCAAAAGATCATGCGATTATTGCTGAAGTCAGTGGTACAATTCGATTTGGCCGCGGTTATAAGAATAAACGCCGTATTATTATTGAACCAAATGATGAAACTCTTGAGCCAGTAGAATATTTGATTCCAAAAGGTAAGTTGTTTCACTTCCAAGAAGGCGATCAAATTGAAAAGGGTGATTATATCCTTGATGGTAATCCAGCCCCTCATGATATTTTGGCGATTAAGGGTGTTGAAGCTTTGGCATCTTACCTTGTTAATGAAATTCAGGAGGTTTATCGTTTGCAGGGTGTTCTTATCAATGACAAGCACATTGAAGTGATTGTTCGCCAAATGTTGCAAAAAGTTGAAATTACTGAATCAGGAGATTCTGGTTATATTCCAGGTGATAATGTTGATCGTATTGAACTTGATGAAATCAATGATAATTTAATTGCAGAAGGGAAGAAACCCGCATCTGGTAATCCCATTCTTCTTGGAATTACAAAAGCTTCTCTTCAAACGCCTTCTTTCATTTCTGCGGCATCGTTTCAGGAAACAACGCGTGTTCTGACCGAAGCAGCGGTTTCTGGTAAAATTGATACTTTGCAAGGACTTAAAGAAAACGTTATTGTTGGCCGTCTTATTCCTGCTGGTACAGGGGGCACGATTTCTCAAATCCGTCGTATTGCAGCAGTTCGTGATGATTTGATTGTAGATGAGCAACGTAAGTCTAGTAATAACGAAGTGGCCAAAGCTATGTTGACAAATATGACAGCTGAATCCGTTTCTAAATAATTTAAAGACAATATCACATGATATAAGAACGTCTGAATAAGGAAGTTCAGACGTTTTTTATTTCAAAATATGGAAGTTGCATATTTCCCTGAAAAATATATTAATAAAAAATTATATGCTGATAGTGTTTCAAATATTCTTAGTCATTTATTATTTGGTAATGATGCTTATCTTTTTTGTTGCTTCATTTTAAAGTTTTCTTATGTCTGAAGACAGTATAGAAATTTTTTCCAAGACATATGAAGTCTAGAAGCCATATTTCAAGAAAAAGAGAGGATTCTCTACAAGTGAGATAATGACTAATTTCAAATTTTAAGAAAGTTTTTGATTGATATCTTCTATAAAGATTTAAAAGGTCTTATAATGAAAGACAAATAGTCTTTTCTGTAATCTAAAAAATAATTGTTTTTTTCTATTATAATATTTCTATGATAAGCATGTGAGCCTTTATATTTAGAGTGCGGGAAAGTAGAGGATAGAATGCTTAACTAAATTTTTATAAAAAAATAGAAATATTTCTCATAACAATGTGGTCTATGAAGACAGAATGATAAAACGTACGAATATTATTCAATTGGAGAATTGTGACGTGTGAGTTTTCAATAACAGCTCGAACTCTGCGTTATTATGAAGAAGAGGGGCTTCTTATTCCTTTCAGACGTGGAAGTACACGACTTTATACACAAACGGATCGTCATAAGTTAAAACAAATACTGCGTGCTAAAAGAGTTAAATTTTCATTGTCTGGAATATCTGATATGTTGGCTATAGTTGGAAAACCACCTGATGATGAAAAAAGCTGAAGAAATTAATTGCAGGAATTCACAAAAAAACGAGCTGATTTAAAGAAGATGCAGCATGATATTGATGATCTTCTACAGGATTTAGGATGAATTGAGGAGATTTTTTTTGAGAGCTTAGCGGAGTTGGGGGGTAATCGTTGATTATGAAATTCATTTCATCTACTTTTAGACAATTTTCTTGCTATTAAAAGAGATAGGTCGTGCACTCCTAGTGGGGGGTGAGGGCTTTAACGCTGCATGAGATGTGTAAGACATTTGAAGAAATAGAGCGTGTGAAAAAAAAGCAAAAAAGATATTTTCGCAATATATTGTTCTTGGTAGATAAGAAATATTTTTCATAAAGAAAGTAAAGACAATGGCAGTTTCCCCCATGAGTATTTTTCAATCTATTTTGTCGCGAAAGTCAATTCGCGCTTTTACTGATCAGCCAGTGAGTCTGGAAACAATCAAAGAAATCTTAAAATTTGCAGCCCGTGCACCATCTGGAACAAATATTCAGCCATGGCAAGTGATTGTGCTCACGGGAAGTGTATTGCAGAAAGTAGGGCAAGAGCTTTCACAACTTGTGCTTTCAGGTGTAAAAGGAGAGCGTGAATATCAGTATTATCCACGTCAGTGGCGTGAGCCTTATCTTTCAAGGCGTCGCAAAGTTGGTTTGGATCTTTATCAGAGTCTTGGAATTCAAAAAGGTGATGAAGAAAAAATGCTTCATCAAAAGGCGCGAAATTTTTTATTTTTCGATGCACCTGTAGGATTCTTGTTTACAATGGATCACGACATGGAAATGGGGAGTTGGCTTGATTTGGGCATGTTTATGCAGACTATCATGTTAGCAGCACGTGGATTCGGATTAGATACTTGCCCCCAAGCAGCTTTTGCTGATTATCATAAACAGATTCGTATACTTTTATCGATTCCTTCTGATCGTCATATTATCTGTGGTATGGCACTTGGTTATCGCGATATGAATGCTCCAGAAAACAATTTCAAGACAGAACGAGAACCGTTAGAAAACTTTGTGCGTTTCATTGAAACATACCCATAAAATATTTTACATAATTAAGCATGTATTTTGAAGAACTTGCTGTATTATGAAAAATCTTTCCGGTAAGAATTCCACATTCTTATTGAATTCAGTATTGCATATTAACACTTATTTTACTACGCTTAGAAAATTAAGAGAGTGATGACTCTAGGGGCATTGTCCATTTTGAAGGTTGACTATGGAAAGCACTATAGAAAGAAAGTGTTGGGTGGTAGCAAGACGAGCGACATTCGTGTTTATTGCGGTTATTTTTTTAGTTTATCTCGCAATTTGATTTTAAACGGGACAAACGTTATGAAAGCGTATGCTCAAACCATACTAGAGTTTTGAGGTGATGCGTGTTTTTATCTGTTTTTGAACTTTTTAAAATTGGAATTGGTCCTTCTAGCTCACATACGATGGGGCCGATGACGGCTGCTAATATGTTTTTGCAAAAGATACGAGATTTTTCTCAATCATCCGATATTCAAGTTTCTCATGTACGTGTTTATCTTTACGGTTCTTTAGCTTTCACGGGTATTGGTCATGCGACAGATAGGGCTATTATATTAGGGCTTTTAGGAGAAAAGGCTTCTACTGTTGATCCTGATAATATGGAATTTCTGTTAGAAAAAGTTATCCGTGAAAAAAAAGTGCAACCAGAAGGCCATCCAGCTTATCAGTTTGATTTGCAATGTGATCTTATTTTTGAACGAAAAGAAATTTTACCTGGACATACGAATGGACTCGCATTTGAAGGACTTGATACGGATGGGAATGTTCTGTTGCGGCAGATTTATTATTCTATCGGTGGTGGCTTTGTTGTTACTGAGGATGAGTTAAGCCATATGAATGCTGATATGGTACCAGAAGCATTTGAGGTACCGTATCCCTTTGATTCTGCGCGTGCAATGTTATCAATGGCAGAAAAATCCGGACTTTCAATTGCTGAAATGAAGCGCTTAAATGAAGAAACAAAGATAGAGCGTTCTTCTTTGGATGCAGGGCTTGATGAAATTTTTTCAGCGATGACAAATTGCATTGATAGAGGTCTTTCACAAGAAGGTGAGTTGCCTGGTGGATTGCGTGTTCTAAGGCGTGCTAAAAAGCTGCATGAAACGCTTTTGGAGAATCAAAAGAAAAATTGCAATTATCCACTTTGGGCAAACGATTGGCTGTCAGTCTATGCTATGGCAGTCAATGAAGAAAATGCAGCAGGTGGTCGTGTTGTTACAGCACCAACAAATGGGGCTGCTGGTGTTGTCCCCGCAGTCTTGCGTTACTATCTTCAGTTTAATGATGATTCGGATCAAAAGGGAATACATAATTTTCTATTGACGGCAGCAGCTATCGGCGGTGTTATCAAACATAATGCCTCTATTTCTGGTGCAGAAGTTGGGTGCCAAGGTGAAGTTGGAGCGGCATCTTCAATGGCTGCAGCGGGCTTGACTGCAGCGTTAGGTGGAACACCGGCTCAAATTGAAAATGCAGCGGAAATTGCGCTTGAACATCATTTGGGAATGACGTGTGATCCGGTTGCAGGTCTTGTACAAGTTCCTTGTATTGAGCGTAATGCAATGGGGGCGGTTAAGGCAGTAACGGCTTCTTCTCTTGCATTACATGGTAATGGAAAACATTTTGTTTCTCTTGATGCTTGTATAGAGACAATGCGTCAGACGGGTCATGATATGAGTGAACGCTATAAAGAAACAAGTAAAGGTGGTCTTGCAGTGAACGCAATATCTTGTTAAGAGTGTGATCTCTTGTTAAGAACTAGAGTATTTTTTTTATCCATAACTGGACTCTTTGGGGAGGGCTCACGTTTTTCTTCCTAAGAAAGCTTGTATTTTTTTGTTGCTTATAAATCAAAATTCAAATTTAATTCAGCAGCATGCTTGAGATAAATTTGAAATGGGTTTGTGCTTTCTGAACGAGTAATAGCTTTTGCCTGCAAGATTGAGAAGAGAGTATTGCTTATATCTGCTTGATTTGTCTCAGAAATGGAAAAACAGTCTCATTGGGAAAAAGTAAAAAAAGCGTAAGGTAAAATGAGTGATCAATCTTTCATTACTCTCTAGCTGGATTTTATGGCTTTTAAAAGTTTTCGGAGCAATATCGTTTAAGGAATGAGGATTATACTCTAGTATCCAAGGCAAATTTGTTTTAAATTTAAACGATTGTGATGAGTTGTGAGAGAGCTTTAAAAGTTAAAAGTAAAGATCTTTGGACAGCTGATATGATAAAAAAATACCTTGAAAAGAAACTCTAATTTGCAATAATTAAGAGCTATCTCAGAAAATCTTATTCTCCAACTTTATTTATAAATCCTGTACTGTCCAAAAAAATTAAAATAAATAAAAATGTATACGCTAAAAAATATTTGTCAAAATTCTCATGAATGAGCAATCCAGTGGTTCTTTATCGTATGTGAAAGTTGTGACAGCATTAGAGAATGCGATAAATAAAAGCATGAGATAACGCATAATCTCCCTTATTTAAAGAATATTTCTTTAGATACTTTTGAAAGCCGTAAAGCTGAATTAAAAGGAGATGGCAAGGTTAGAGGATTTTAAAATTTCATATTCTTCCAACATTAGGTTTTCTGCTTGTTTTAGAGATTATACAAACAGAGATATGCAATATCGCTCTCATTTGGCATACCAAAAGCTGAAACAGCAGAAAAAGCACTAAGTCATCTGATATTTATCTCAAACATGCGGCTGCTTTGGGATTGAATATGATTTACAGGCAATAGAAAAAAAGCATGGGCTCTCTTAGGATTACAACTCCATACAACACAAAATTTATCAGCAATAGATTGAAGAGAAGAGCCTGCTTTTTATAAAAAACTTTGCGAAACAACAACCATACCATATTTGTCTTTGCGTTTGTTTATTATTACAGGCATTCGTACGCATACATTGCGTTATTGTGACAGTCAAATTGGGGATGAAATATTGGATAATTTCTGATGAAGGAATAAAAGTCAATGAGATGCTAAAGAAGAATTTTTTGTATCTTTATCATTAGAAGCAATGAAAATAATTAAAAAAGCTTGTTGCATCCCTAAAAGTGATTTTATTTTCATCGCTTCATCATTGTCCTATTTCACTTGCTGCTATGTTAAGGCATATGCAAAAAATAAATTATCATTATAAATTAAAATCGTATCATGATATTTAATTTGATAATTTATTTTACGTTTTTTTACCGCTAGCATTTGTATTTTAAAATTTTCTTTGTTAGTTGAAAGAAATAAAAGTAAAAGGACTTAAATTATTTTTTTACTAGAGTATTGATATTGTGGGGAGAATTGTCATCAAGGGGATTCTCTTTATTGTACTTTTACCATAACCTCTAAAGTGAAAAGCTTTGATCCCATGTAGAGGGCATTTTTTCAGAAAAATATCAAGGACACTTTTTGATATTAAATAAAAAATTGAGAAACATCTCGTATTTTTGTGTTCTAAAAAACAATTTGCTTGGAAGCTTGAAATATCATTAGGATCCTTGAAAAAGCTGTCAGTACAATTCCTACGATTTAAGAAAAAGGTATGTCTATTAAAGGACTTTCTGAGACTGTAGATAATGGTGCAATAATAAAATAATTTTTTAGAAAGGTTTGTAGAGTTAAATATTTGTTGCTCCTAGACGGATTTTAATAGGAACATTACCAGTTTGACTCGCAACACGTAAATGAATGCGTACAGGAGGCATCATGAGTCGACGGTTGCGCATTGTTTGACAAATGAGAAGATTAACAAGAGATTGTGTATCTAATGCAGTTGAATTATATTTTAAATCAGCAAGTTTTGCTGCAGCGGCATGAAGAGAACGTAATGAAAGGAAGGATGATTGCTTCAATAAATTTTCTTTTTCATGGAATGAAGCAAAAGCATTATCTGTCATAATACTATCCTTAACGCAAAATTCAAAAACTTTTAGTAGGCTACAGTATAGCAGTTAAAATTTGCTTTCTTTAATGTAGAACATGCATCAAATGCAGCTTTTTTTGATTGAAATCCTGTAAATCGAGCTCGATAATAACGCTGCCCATTCTTTTCAAACAGTTGCATATGTGAAGAGGTGTTCTTTAAAGTAGAAAAAGCTGTATTTTTTGCTTTTAAAAGCAGAGTATTTGCTTGTTCTTTACTAGGAAGAGAACCAATTTGGATAGCCCATCCGGCATTTGTAGATAAAGAAACATTTACAATTTTATGTGTCTCAACAGGTATAGTTTTTTGAGGATTAGGTATCGGTACAATGACCCTATTTACAGCCATTATTGCGATATTGGAGTTTTTAGGTTGTTCTGCAAATGCTGTCAACATAGTTGAAATTTCATCATCAACATTGCTTGAATCAGCTTTAATAGCCGGTATAGGAGTCTTTGCGCCAGTGGGTAATTGATAGTGTACAGAGGCCATTAAACGTTCCCCACTTTTCATTTGGTTTGCTTTGGGCAAATATTGATTCAATAAGCTCGCCATGTGCTCATCACGTGCAGTAGATGATTTACCTCCCATAACAACAGCGACGACAGAGCGCCCCTCAAGACGCATCGAAGTTGCTAAATTAGAACCTGACATTTGTGTGTAACCTGTTTTAATTCCATCGACACCTTTCATTACTTTGACGAGTTTATTGTGGCTATTAATCGTATGTCCACGGAAATTAAAACTTTTTGTTTTGAATAGTTTATATTGTTTTGGAAAATGTTGACGTAAGGCTAATGACAAAGTGGCTATATCTCGTGCCGTAGAATAATTTTGCACATCCGGAAGTCCTGAAGCATTGGCAAAATGTGTATGTTTCATGCCAAGTTTACGCGCTTTTGCTGTCATCATTCGAGCGAAATTTTTTTCACTTCCTCCAAGATACTCTGCAATGGCTGTAGCAACATCATTTGCAGATCTTGTAATGAGTGCTTTAGCGGCTGCTTCTGCAGAAATTGTTTGTCCTGCTTTAAATCCGATTTTTGTTGGTGGGCGCATTGCTGCATAATGCGAAACAGGAATTGGAGTATTAGGTGTCACACGGCGCATCTGCATAGCTTCAAACAGTAGGTACAATGTCATCATTTTTGTTAAGGAAGCAGGATAACGTTTCAGCGTTGCATTGGCTTGAAAAAGAGTTTTTCCCGTAGTGGCATCTATAACAATAGCTGCATACTTATCAGGATAGGCTCCTTGAGGTGTTGCAAATGCCCAACAGTAAGAAGAAACTAACATAATGAAAGAAATTGCTATCTTTTTATAGCAGCGCATAATTTTTTGATTGTTAATATACACTTGTCGTATCCTATTTCTCCATTTCCCCTGAAAAATATCTATACAGCTTCCTTTTCTGTAATGTGTTAATTTAGTCTAGACGAATGGTATTACTAATTTGTTTACAGAAGTTATTTTATGAATGATTTAAATCTTAATCATGGGAGGAAAGTCTTTTCTGATGCGAAAGAGGTATTGCAATAGTTTTGAAACAACTTAAAATTAATAAAAAATTTGCTCTATGGAAAACGATAATGGGACAAACACTCATAATAAACTCTATACCTCATATTATGCATAATGAAAAAGGCAAGAATTGGGATGAAGGTAGGCATAGTGCGGTTATAATACCTAAGGCGAGAGCAAAACTCCAAAAACCTAAATTATATCGCGTTCTTTTACTTAATGATGATTATACACCTATGGATTTTGTTGTTTTCGTTTTGAAGAACTTTTTTAAAAAAAGTTTCGAAGAGGCAACGCGGATTATGTTAAATGTTCATCACAATGGGATAGGCGAATGCGGAACTTATACTTATGAAGTTGCTGAAATGAAAATCGTACAAGTGAGGGAGTGTGCACGTCAAAATGAACATCCATTACAATGTGTAATGGAATGGAAGTGAGGAATTATGCCATCTTTTACACCTAGTCTTGAAGAAGTTTTGCATCGTGCGTTAACAATCGCCACTCAAGCGCGGCATGAATATGCAACATTAGAGCATCTTCTCCTTGCGCTGTTAGATGATGCCGATGCAAATTCTGTTATTCAGGCATGCCAAGTAGATGTGGAAGAATTGCGCGAACGCTTAACCAACTATCTTCGCTCAGAGCTAGATGAACAGATTGGAGCTGATGAGGATACAAAGCCCACAGCTTTCTTCCAGCGTGTTATCCAACGTGCGGTGATTCATGCGCAATCTGCGGGAAAAGATGAAGTGTCAGGGGCAAATGTTCTTGTTGCAATTTTTTCTGAACGTGAAAGCCATGCTGCCTATTTTCTTCAGGAGATGGGAATGACACGCTATGATGCTGTACGTTTTATTTCACATAGTATTACGCGTGATGATGGATTATCCATGTTACTTGAAGGTCTTGAAGAGCAATTAGATCAACAGATTTCAGACAATGGTGAAAGAATAACAAGTGCTTTAACAAGTTATTGTGTTGATCTCAATTGTAAAGCACGGAATGGGAAAATTGATTTATTAATTGGTCGTGAAAGAGAAATTTCACGCATGATTCAGATTTTATGTCGACGATCAAAAAATAATCCGCTTTTGGTTGGTGATCCTGGAGTAGGAAAAACCGCGATTATTGAGGGATTGGCAAAGCGTATTGTTGATGGGCAAGTGCCTGAGGTTTTATCAAATGCAACGATATTTTCTCTTGATATGGGGGGACTCGTTGCTGGTACACGTTATCGCGGCGATTTTGAAGAACGATTAAAGCAAGTTATTAAAGAGTTTGAGCTATATCCAGATGCTATTTTATTTATTGATGAAATTCATACCTTAATCGGTGCAGGGGCAACATTAGGGGGAAATATGGATGCAGCAAATCTTTTAAAACCTGCATTATCTTCTGGAGCTATGCGGTGTATTGGGGCGACGACTTACAGAGAATATCGAAAATTCTTTGAACAAGACCGTGCTTTAGAGCGCCGTTTTCAGAAGATTGATATTAATGAACCTTCTGTTTCTGATGCGATTAAGATTTTGCAGGGGATGAAGCCTTACTTTGAAGATTTTCATCAGATCAAATATACAGATCAGGCGATGAAGGCATCCGTAGAATTATCTTCACGCTATATGGTTGATCGTAGATTACCTGATAAAGCAATTGATATTATTGATGAAAGTGGTGCAGCGCAAAAGATTTTGCCACAAAAACAGCGTAAAAAAACGATAGGTGTTAAAGAAATTGAAGCAACTATCGCTACAATTGCAAGGATTCCATCCAAAACAGTTTCGCGGAATGATCAGAAGATATTGAGTAAGCTTGAGAGAGAGCTCAAGCACGTTGTTTATGGGCAAGATCAGGCAATTTCTGTCTTAGTTTCATCCATAAAATTGGCACGAGCAGGTTTACGCGAACCAGATAAACCAATAGGCAGTTATTTATTTTCAGGACCAACAGGTGTTGGAAAAACTGAAGTTGCAAAACAGCTTGCATCATCTTTAGGCATTGAACTATTACGTTTTGATATGTCAGAATATATGGAGCGTCATACGGTAGCGCGCTTAATCGGTGCCCCTCCAGGCTACATAGGTTTTGATCAAGGAGGTCTCCTTACAGATGCAGTTGATCAGAAGCCTCACGCAGTCCTATTGCTCGATGAGATTGAAAAAGCCCATCCAGAGTTATTTAATATTTTATTGCAGGTCATGGATTATGGTCGATTAACAGACCATAATGGCAAGAAAATTGATTTCCGCAATATTATTTTGATTCTGACAACCAATGCTGGTGCTTCAGATATGGCAAAATCAGCTATTGGATTTGGGAAAGTCCATCGTGATGGTGAGGATATAGAAGCAATCAACCGGTTATTTACACCAGAATTTCGTAATCGGTTAGATGCAATTATTCCGTTTGCGCCTTTATCTCACTTAAGCATCAATCAGATCGTGCAAAAATTTATTTTTCAGCTTGAAGCACAATTAGCTGATCGGGAGATCTGTTTTGAATTAAGCCCTTCTGCAACTTTATGGCTTTCCAATAAAGGATATGATTCTCAGATGGGAGCACGCCCATTAGGCCGTGTTATACAAGAATATATTAAAAAGCCATTAGCGGATGAAATTTTATTTGGAAAGTTACGCAATGGTGGCATCGTTCGCGTATTGACGCAAAAATCAAATGGTGAAAAAGAAAGATTACAGTTAGAAATTTCTTCTTCCGATCTATCTGTTGGCTCAAAGAAAAGTAAAATAAAAAATTTTACAAAAAAACATGCAGGAAAGAAAAGCACAACATCTTAAGAACATGTTACGAGTTAAGAACATGTTACAAGGCGGCACGAATTTTTTTTGCATTTTCTTCAAGTATTTCTGTAGGCGTTATCACCCCGTTGTGAGGGGTAAGTTCTATTCCTTCCATACGTGGTATAATATGAAAATGGAGATGATAAACGGTTTGTTGACTAGCCGCTTCATTGAATTGCATGATCGTTATACCATCTGCTTGAAAGGCTTTTTTGACGGCATTGGCAATTTTTTGAACAGCTTTAATAACAGGAAATAATATTTCAGTATCGGCATCAAGTAAGTTTCTAGAACCTTTTTTGGGAATGACCAACGTATGACCTGGTGCTTGTGGCATGATATCCATGAAGCCAATAACATCATCATCTTCGTAAACACGAACAGAAGGGATTTCATTACGAATTAATTTAGCAAAAATATTGTTATTGTCATAAGTTTGTTTCATACAAATATTTCCTTTATGGATAAGTTTAGAATTCTAATTTCAAAACGGAAAAATGCAAGGTTTATCAGAGTGTAAGACAAAAAAATATTTTGACTTCAGTTATCTTTAAGAGACGCACTATTTTAATGAAGATTTAGATTTCTATGATGGCTTCAACTTCTACAGGAACATCCATAGGAAGAGAGGCAACGCCAATAGCAGAACGGGCATGTTTCCCAATTTCACCAAGAATGTCGACGAATAAATCAGAAGCTCCATTAGCGACAAAAGGGATATCAGTAAAATGAGAATCGACAGCCACAAAAACAGTAATTTTTACCACGCGTTTTATTCTATTGAGATCACCCAGCGTTGCTTTGAGTTGAGCGAGAATATTGAGAGCACAAGCTTCAGATGCTTTTTGGGCTTGTTCAGCATTCACAGTTGCACCAACTTTACCGATGGCTATAGGTTTTCCATTGATAAGAGGGAGCTGCCCAGAAATAAAGAGTTGATTGCCACTTTGTGAAGTGCTGATGTAATTAGCAAGGGGTTGCGTTGCTGCCGGAAGGGTGATTCCCAATTTTTCTAAGTTTCTTTCAATCCCATTGGTCATAATTTAAACTCCATAGCTGTTCTATATATTCATTGCATAACCTATTTTTTAATTTAAGGAAATGTGTGGTTAATGGAGAAATTAGCCTTTTTTGCCTTATTGTATGATGTTATGCAACGGGGATAAAGTTTGGAAGTTGGGAATGATTAGAGCATTATTTATAATAATTTTATATATTGTTTTTTTCTGTACAGTGAGAGCTGAAGAGCCTATTTTTATTGCACCTCATCGAGCAATTTATGATTTTCATCTCGATAGTGTTTCTCATGAAATGACAATTTCTGGGATGTCAGGGCGAATGGTTTACGAGCTTACTGGTTCGGCATGCCAAGGCTATAGCACACGTTTTCGTTTCATTAGCCGTCTTCATGTTGAAGATATGCCGGTACGTTTAACGGATCAACAGACGACGAGTTATGAAACAGGAGATAGTCGTACATTTCGTTTTAATATTACCGATCAAGAGGGAGAAGAGGTTGCACATCGTGCCGAAGGGGTCGCGGAGCGAACGGAAGATGGTATTACGGTTACCTTAAAGACGCCAAAGGAAAAAGAATATAAGCTCGCGATGGCAGAATTTCCAATGATGCAACTAAAGAATATTATCCGCCATGCAAAAGCGGGGGATCATTTTTATAACGCTACTGTATTTGATGGGACAAATAAAGCAGATAAAGTTATAAAAGAAAGTATCGCCATAGGGGAAAAGAAGGCGCTTTTATCTGACAGTGAGACGGAAAAAATGAGAAAATTGGATGAAGAAGAATATTGGCCTGTTACAATCTCTTATTTTGATGATAGTGAAAATAAAGATGGCTTGCCGGTTTATCGAAGCAGTTTTCTCTTACATGAGAATGGTGTCATGCGTGATCTTCATATAGATTATGGAACTTTTTCAGTACGTGCAAAATTGAACAGCCTTGAATTCCTCGAACTTGGGAAAGATCTTGGTCAATGTGAAAATGCAAATATTAAATGATTGAAGAAAATGACTTGAAAAAGAATCAAAGTTTAGTATGTTTGCGCTATTCCACACGCGGAGTTTGGGTGCTTATAGATGATCTCGAGAGAAAAGTCTAGCAAGCATCCGCCGGTAGCAGGTTTTCCTGCTTTTTCCGCGGAGGTTGAACCGGAAAGGATAAAATTTATGGCACTACCCGATTTTACTATGCACCAGCTTTTAGAAGCAGGTGTACATTTTGGTCACCAGACTCATCGCTGGAATCCCAAAATGACTCCCTATATTTATGGTCAGCGTAATAATATTCATATTATTGATCTTGCTCAGACCGTTCCGCTTTTACATCAAGCGCTTAAACTTGTTTCAGATACTGTTGCGCGTGGTGGTCGTATTCTCTTTGTTGGAACAAAACGGCAAGCGTCTGAAATTATTGCTGATGCAGCGAATCGTTCCGCCCAATATTATGTTAATGCGCGTTGGCTTGGCGGTATGCTGACGAACTGGAAAACAATTTCCAATTCAATACATCGTTTGCGGAAGCTTGATAAAATTCTTGCTGCTGAAGCGCAAGGCTTTACCAAAAAGGAACGTTTAAATCTTGAACGTGATCGTGAAAAGCTTAATCGTGCGCTTGGTGGTATTAAAGATATGGGCTCTGTTCCAGATCTTATCTTTGTCATCGATACAAATAAAGAAAATATTGCACTCCAAGAAGCAAAACGTTTAGGTATTCCGGTGATTGCTATTATTGATACCAATTGTGATCCCGACGACGTAACACATCCCATACCAGGTAATGACGATGCTTCACGTGCAATTTCTCTTTATTGCGATCTTTTTGCTCGTGCTGCTCTTGATGGTATTGCTCGTCAGCAAGGTGCAATGGGTATCGATTTAGGAGCTCAAGTTGATGCACCTGTGGAGCCTGTTTTGGAAGAAGTGGAGCCTGTTTTGGAAGAAAGTGCGGTTTTGGCAGTTTCTGAGTAATTATAAAACGCCTAGTTAAGGTACTTTTATTATCTAAAGAAAAAGTTATAGGCGTGCAGAGGAAATTTGCACGCTTTCACTGTTACAGAATGAAGAGGCAAATATGAGCGTTACTGCTGCACAAGTAAAAGAACTTCGAGAATTATCTGGCGCCGGTATGATGGACTGTAAAGCAGCTCTAGCAGAAACCAATGGTGATATGGACGCTGCTGTTGATTGGCTTCGTAAAAAAGGGATAGCTAAAGCAGATAAAAAGGCAGGTCGTACAGCAGCTGAGGGATTAATCGGAGTTGTATCAAAAGATTCACATGCAGTTTTGGTTGAGATTAATTCTGAAACAGATTTTGTTGCACGCAATGATGGATTTCAAGACATTGTGCGTAATGTAGCAACGGCTGCTTTAGATACGCCAGGTGATGTTGAATCTGTTTCTGTTTCTCTTTATCCAGGCTCTGAGAAGACTGTAGAGCTTACAATTAAAGATGCAATTGGTACGATTGGCGAAAATATGACGTTTCGTCGTTCCGCTAAATTATCTGTTGAGAATGGTGTTGTTGCGACTTATATACACAATAGTGTGTCTGATGGGCTTGGGAAACTTGGTGTTTTGGTTGCAATTGAAACAACGGGAAATAAAGAAGCTGCTCTTGCTTTTGGTCGGCAGGTCGCGATGCATATTGCGGCAACCAATCCATTAGCGCTTACCGCACAGGATGTTGATGCTGGTGCTGTTGAACGTGAAAAAGCAATTTTTTCAGATCAAGCACGTCAGTCTGGAAAACCTGAAAATATCATTGAAAAAATGGTAGAAGGGCGTATGCGTAAGTTTTTTGAAGAGGTTGTTTTGCTTTCTCAAGCTTTTGTTATGAATCCTGATATGACTGTTGAGGCTGCTTTAAAGGACGCTGAGAAATCAATAGGTGCTCCAGCAAAAATCACAGGCTTTATTCGTTTTGCACTCGGGGAAGGTGTAGAAAAAGAGGAGACTGATTTTGCTGCAGAGGTTGCAGCAGCTGTAAAAGGCTAGTTATTGCAAACTCTTGATCAGAGATTTAAAATCATTATTGGTTTTAGAAACTCTGATGGAGACAATGTGAGTGTTGTGAGGGCGTCACGTGAAAAAAAGTGGTGCCCTTCGTGGTGTCGAAAGCAAAAAGTAAATGTGCTTTTGGGGAGATTATTGATGGCATTAGCACGTCCATATAAACGTATTCTTTTAAAGGCTTCTGGTGAAGCTCTTATGGGGGGGCAGAGCTTTGGCATTGATGTTTCTGTTGTCGACCGTATTGCAGCTGATATTGCAGAAGTGCGCGCAATGGGGATAGAAGTTGCGGTTGTTATCGGTGGGGGGAATATTTTTCGTGGTGTTGCTGTTGCTTCGCATGGTGGGGATCGCGTGACAGGCGATCATATGGGAATGCTTGCAACGGCTATTAACTCTTTAGCGTTGCGAACATCATTGACAAAGCTAGGGGTTGAAACGGTCGTGCTCTCTGCGATTGCGATGCCACAAATTTGTGAAAGTTTCTCGCAACGTAAAGCAATAGCTTATATGAATCAGGGAAAAGTTGTTATTTTTGCGGGTGGTACAGGAAATCCCTTTTTTACCACTGATTCTGCTGCGACTTTACGTGCAGCAGAAATTGGTGCAGATGTCCTTCTTAAAGGAACACAAGTCGATGGTATTTATTCAGCAGATCCAAAGATAGACCCTACAGCTAAGCGTTTTGATCAATTGACACATGTTGAAATTTTGCAATGGGGATTATCGGTTATGGATTCAACGGCGGTCACTTTAGCCCGTGAGAACAATGTACCGATTATTGTATATTCCATTCATGAAAAAGGCGGTTTAGCTAAGGTCTTGAATGGAACAGGGCGCTTTACAATGGTATCGGAATAAGGATAAGCTTCAAAGGACAATTGAAGGAGACAGAAATATGAATGTTGCATCAATTATGGATGATCTGAAACGTCGCATGGATGGCGCTATTGTGGCTTTTAAACATGAATTAGGTGGCTTGCGGACGGGACGGGCATCGGCGAGTTTATTAGAACCATTAACCGTTGAATCTTATGGTTCTGTTGTACACATCAATCAGGTTGCTAATATTTCTGTTCCCGAACCTCGGATGCTTTTCGTTTCTGTATGGGATAAAACGATGGTAGGAGCTGTTGAGCGTGCTATTCGCGATTCTGGTCTTGGTTTGAATCCTATAACTGATGGTACGAATTTACGTATTCCTTTGCCTGAGTTGAATGAAGAGCGCCGTAAGGAACTTGTGAAAATTGCGCATCACTATGCAGAGCAAGCGCGTGTTGCGACACGTCATGTTCGTCGTGATGGTATGGACAATTTGAAAAAGTTAGAAAAAGATGGCGAAATTGGACAAGATGAAGCCCATAGTTTATCCGAGAAAGTTCAAAAACTCACAGATGAAACTATTGCTGATATCGATAAAATTTTAGCCGTAAAAGAATCTGAAATTATGCACGTTTAAGGCGGTTTTTTCGCTAGAAAAAATATTCTACTCCCAGCGTGTAAATTATTTTTATTGGATAAGAGCAGGGAGTAATGTGCACTGTGATCGCAAGGTGTGATGCAGGAAGTTATTTTATCGTTTTATCATCTTGATTAAGAGAAAGATTGATTTGAGGGTGATGCTTTTATTCTTTAATTTGTGAGTGAATTCTGCCCTTTATTGGAGGACACTGTTTAACAGCATGATGAGAAATATTATGAGGGATTATTCAAATATTCTAAGATGGATTTGGGGAAATAATAATATAGCGCAAAAAATAATGCTTTAATCTTTCTCTTACCACCCATTATAAAACATGCACGTAGGATGGGGAAAGCGGATGTTGTGGGGCGTCATTCGTTTTTAATGATGAAGAGTTGATAGAGAAGCTTTTTATACAGAAACCTATATAGTTGATTAATGTGGGGCGTAGATAGCTGCTTTTTTATTTTACGTTTGAGAAAATATTTGAAAATGAGAAAATATTTGAAAACTTATTTTAGGATTAACTCTTGATAAGAAAGATTTTTGAAGCTGTTTTCATTGATTATTCGTCTTATAAGCGCTATCTTGGTAGACGAGATCATTTATGGTAAATTATAAGAGAAACTTGTACGAGTATGAAATAAAAATACGAGGTAGGGAAGTTTTTATTGCATCAATTTTAGAGCTTGTATTTTCTATTTTTATTGTTTGGATGTTGTTTTGTCTAATTTGGTTTATCGTGTTTTAACAGCTTTTGTGTTTGGCATTATCGCTTTGTATCTGACATGGTTGGGAGGAACCACTTTTTTTCTGTTTGCGTGGTGTATTGGCGGTTTTATTCTTTATGAGTGGATGAGGATTACTGAAGAGAAGTGGTGTTTTTTACAAAAGATATTAGCAGGTATTTTTTATTTTCTCTTTGGCTTTTTTTTGGTGTTGAATGTCTCTGCTGTGCTGGTTTTTTGTGTTTTAATCGTATTGGCTGCGGTGTTGGCTATTATATCTATAAAAAACAGTGGTTGGGTTTTTTGTGGTTTTTTATATGCATCTTTTCCTGTTGTAGCTTTATGCTTTTTACGGGATCATGAGATATTGGGGTTCCAAGTTGTTATTTTCTTATTTACGATAGTTTGGGGAACCGACATTGGTGGATATTTTATCGGACGTGCATTGGGGGGGCCTAAATTAGCACCACAATTTTCTCCAAATAAAACATGGTCAGGAGCACTTGGTGGTACATTTGTCGGTGTTTTTGGTGGTATATGGGTTGCTTTTGTATTTTTTGATATAAATTTAGCAAGTTTTTTTGTACCATTCCTTACACTTGTTTTGTCCGTTGTTTCGCAATTGAGTGATTTAGGACAATCATGGTTTAAAAGACGGTTTTCTGTTAAAGACTCCAGTTCTTTATTGCCTGGACATGGTGGTTTTATGGATCGTATGGATGGATTGGTAGGGGCAACTTGTCTTCTTTATTTAATTGGTTCATTGATGTTTGATATGGATACACCTTTTAATCTTTTTAGTATGATTTAATAGGGAGAAGATATTTTGGGACTTTTAAATCATATGGTCGCGATGGGTGATTTTCTTTTAAGAAGTTTGAGTATTCTTTTCATCATTATACTTATCATTTTTGTGCACGAACTTGGGCATTATCTCATTGGGCGGTGGTGTGGTATTAAAGCGTTAGTTTTTTCACTTGGATTTGGACCACAAATAGCCAGTTACACAGATAAGCATGGCACGAAGTGGCGTTTAGCGCTTATTCCCCTAGGGGGATATGTAAAGTTTGTTGGGGATGAGGAAAAAAACGATACGCTATTATCCCCATCATCTCCGATTGTTGATGGTTCATTTGCCAATGCACATGCTTGGAAAAAAGCAGCAACTGTTTTTGCTGGTCCTTTTTTCAATGCTCTTTTTACTGTTGTTATTCTAACGTTTTTTTTCTTTATGTATGGTCGTGTTGTCATTGAACCCGTTGTTGGTTCTTTGGTAAAAGATAGCCCTGCTATTCAATCCGGTTTGGAATTAGGGGACCGTTTTGTTGAAATGGATGGTCGACGGGTTGAAAGTTTTGAGGATTTGATGAATTACGTCGCTTTTCACGGAAAAGAACCGATAGAGTTTAAAATAGAACGCATGGGGCGTGTGTTTACAACGGTCATTACTCCGAAAGTCGTTGAGCGAGATGATGGATTTGGGAATCGAACACAAAGTGCTATGATCGGCGTAGGTGTGCCTGTTGATTCAAATAATCCTGCACGTTTAGATCAAACTTATATAAAAAATATTCACTATGGTTTTGTAACAGCTATAAGAGAAGCATTAAACCGTACTGCGTTTATTACCACTCAAACGTTTCTTTTTATGAGTCGTTTGATCGGAGGAAAAGAAGATCGTTGTCGGCTAAGTGGGCCTTCTAAAACCGTTAAGATTGCTTGGAAAGTGAGCGAAGCAGGTTTTATCTCTTTGTTGAATTTGGCTGCTTTTCTTTCAATAAGCGTTGGGTTTATTAACCTTTTTCCGATTCTACCGCTTGATGGTGGGCATCTTTTATTTCATGTCATTGAGGTCATTACTGGGAGAAAAATATCCACTAAAGTTCAGGGAATTGTTTTTCGTTTAGGTTTTTCCCTTCTTCTCCTTTTTATGATTTTTGTCTTCTTTAATGATTATTTTTGTTGGTTTAACTAATTAAATTATGGAAAACGCTTTGTAAATTGGGTAATAATAGCAAAAACAAATTGAAGGTTGTTTACCATGTCTGCAAAATATTGTGGCGTTGTACATTATAATGAGTAATGAAGGGATAAAAAGTCTCGCTGTAAAAAGGTTGTTATGGCAGTTAGCTTTTTAAGGCATCATGTCCAAGGAACAAGAGTAAGGTAAAAAAAGCCAATGACTACGAATTCAAAGTTTTTAAATGCAGCATCTGTGTTGGTGTTAAAGATGGGCATGATTGCCCCAGCAGCGGTTTTTATGTCAATTGCTGCAGTTGGAGAAATACAAGCATCTGTAGTCCGTTCTATTGAGGTTCGTGGGAATAAGTTTGTAAGTTCTCAGGCGATTCGGGACAATATGGGTATTAAGGCTGGACAAGGAGTTTCCGGTGGTGATGTTGATCATGCTGTGAAGAATCTTTTCGAATTAGGTTTATTTTATGATGTTAAAATAAATCAAGTCGGTGATAAATTGGTTGTATTCGTAAAAGAATATGAGGTTGTTAATCAAATATTATTTCAGGGAAATAAATCTTTTAAAGATCCAGATCTTAAACGGTTTATTTCTTTAAAACCAAATGAGCCTTTTAACTCTGCTAAGCTTTCTGCTGATATAAATACAATTCGTGAAGCTTATAAAACGCTTGGTCGTAATAATATCACTGTTAACGTTCAAACGATTAACCTTGGAAAAGGGCGTGTTAATGTGGTGTTTAATGTTGTTGAAGGACAAAAAACAAAGATTGGTGATATCACTTTTAAGGGAAATAGTGTCTTTGCAAGCCGCCGGTTACGTGATGTGATTTCAACAAAATCTTCAGGAATTTTTTCGAAGTTGTTGGGAGGCGATGTGTACAGTGAAGAGCGCCTCGCTGCTGATGAAGAGGCTTTACGTCGCTTTTATTATAATCGTGGTTATGCAGATTTTCGTGTCGTCTCTTCTAAAGCGATTTTTGATGCTGCAAGCAATACGTATAAAATTTCTTTCATTCTTGATGAAGGGGCGCGCTATAAAATTAGTGATATTCAGGTTGAAAGTGATGTTGATGGAATTGACGTTCAATCTGTAAAAGGGATGCTTAAAACCCAGCCAGGTAATGTTTATAGTGCAGAAGATATTGAACAATCTGTTGCAATTATTAATAATAAGGTTGCTGATTCGGGATATGCTTTTGCTAAAGTTGAACCACGGGGAAACCGTAATTTAGCAAATCATACAATTTCAATCTTATATAACATTGAACAAGGTACACGTGCTTATATTCAGCGTATTGATATACGTGGCAATGAGAAAACGCGTGATTACGTCATTCGCCGTGAAATTGACTTAAACGAAGGAGATGCTTACAATCAAACTTTATTACAGCGAGCAAAACGTCGTCTAGAAAGTTTAGGTTTTTTCAAAGCCGTTAATATTTCAATGGTTCCCACTGAGCAATCTGACCAGGTTGTTTTGGTGATAGATGTCGTTGAAGCTTCAACAGGAGATCTCTCTCTTTCTGGAGGATATACAACGGGGGGAACAAGCCCTGGTATGTCCCTTGAAGTTTCTGTTACTGAACGTAATCTTGGGGGACGTGGTCAGTACGTTCGTTTAGGATTAGGAGCGGGGCAAGAAAAGTCCCGTAATTATAATTTATCATTTGTTGATCCTTATTTCTTAGGGTACCGTTTATCGGCTGGCGTTGATGTTTTTCGCAGCACTTACCGTGCTGATAAAGCTTATGATGTACGACAGACAGGGGGATCACTGCGGTTTTCGCTTCCTATTAATAATAAATTATCTGCGAATGTTGCTTATTCTTATGTACAGGAAGAATATGACTTTGGTGGAGAGTATGATTTCAACAAAGAGAGTGATATAATAGAATTATATGGGAAATATTCTGGTGCGATTGTTCAAGCAGCGAAGCAAAGTCCTTGGAAACGTTCATCAATTAGTTATGGTTTAACCTATAATACGATTGATGATATGAGAAACCCCCATGATGGCTGGTACGTGCATCTTCTTCAGGAATATGCAGGACTTGGTGGGAGTGCAAAGTTTTTGAAGACCACGGGTAAGGCGATGATGTACAAGACTCTTTCTGATCAGAAGGATATTGTTGGTTTGCTTTCTTTTGGTGGTGGTTATATCCACGAAATAGGCAAAGAAGGTGTTCGTATTTTCGATATGTTTAAAGCGAATACTGATATGATCCGAGGGTTCAAATACAATGGGATAGGTCCACGTCAGGTTTCCAGTAAAGGTGAAGTTTATTTCTTAGGGGGAACGACCTATATGAATGCGACTGCTGAAGTACAGTTTCCTATTCCTGTTGTCCCTGAAGGATTCGGATTGCGTGGTGCTTTATTTGCGGATATTGCTACGCTCTATGGCAATAATTATAAAGCCGTTTTTAAGGGAGAACCGCCTGTTACCAATACCAAAAATGCTTGGCGCTCATCTGCAGGTGTGAGTTTGATGTGGGATTCTCCGTTTGGTCCTTTGCGTTTTGATTATGCTTGGCCAATAACAAAGCGGGAGGGAGATCGTTTGCAGCAATTGAATTTTGGTATTTCTACGAAGTTTTGATTTGAGTGGTTTTTTTAAGAAGGAAAAACTTGAAGAGAATAACTTAAGCTGGGAGAGAAAGTGTTTTGATGGCGGATACGTTTTTTTTTACGCCGTCCCGGCAATTGACAGTTGCAAATGTTGCTGAGTTGACGGGTGCAAAGCTTCTTAATCCAGAGTTTTCTCATAAGGTTATCAATACTCTTTCTTCGCTTGAGAATGCTGTAGAAGGCTCTCTTGTTTTTGTGGAGCATCGGAAATTTTCTGATGCTCTACAGGGCAGTTCTGCTGTTGCTGTTTTTTGTACGAATGAGATTGTTTTTAAAGTTCCTGACACGATGGCAGTTTTGGTGACATCCACACCACAACGTGATTTTGCTCAGATTGGTCGTATTTTGTTTCCTGACTCTGTCAAGCCAATGCCTTGGTTTGGACAGAAGGAGATTTCACCGCACGCGCATATTCATCCAACGGCTAAGTTTGCCCATGATGTGTGTATTGAAGCGGGAGCTGTTATCGGTAGAAATGTTGAGATTGGTGCAGGGACTCTTATTTCATCCACAGCTGTTATCGGTGAAAATTGCCGTATTGGACGTGACTGCTATATTGCTCCTAAAGTAACCGTTCAATGTTCTTTAATAGGTGATACGGTTCAGCTTTATCCTGGTGTTTGCATTGGGCAAGATGGTTTTGGTTATGTTGGGGGTATTTCTGGAATCGAAAAAATTCCACAACTTGGTCGCGTTATTATTGAGGATGGTGTAGAAATTGGTGCGAACACCACGATTGATCGAGGAACATTTCAAGATACTGTTATTGGAGAAGGAAGCAAGATTGATAATCTTGTACAAATTGCCCACAATGTAAAAATTGGTCGTTATTGCCTTATTGCCGCTCAATGTGGAATTGCCGGAAGTACATCTATAGGAGATATGTCTCAGCTTGGAGGGGGGGTTGGAGTAGCAGATCATATTGTAATAGGTAAATGTGTTCAGATTGCTGCTCGTAGTGGTGTTATGAATGACATTCCGGATGGTGAAAAATGGGGAGGCAGTCCAGCACGGCCATTTAAACAATGGTTTCGTGAAGTAGCGACGTTGCGCAGTATGGGAAAAGTTAAAAAGGAGAGAAGCTGATATGATCAGCACTGAAGGAATTAAAGATTTAGAGGCTGTTGATATTGAAAAATTGCTATCAATATTACCGCACCGTTATCCATTTTTATTGATCGATCGTATCGTTAATATTGATGGGGAACAAGAAGCGATTGGTATTAAAAATATAACGATTAACGAACCACATTTTACAGGACATTTTCCCACAAAGCCTGTTATGCCTGGCGTTTTGATTTTAGAAGCTATGGCACAAACGGCAGGAGCAATAGCACTTTTAAATTTAGGCAATAAGCGAACAAATTTAGTTTACCTTATGACGGTTGATAATGCGAAATTTCGTAAGCCGGTTATGCCTGGTGATCAGCTTAAAATTCATGTTCAGCTTTTGAAAAAGAGATCGGGTATGAGGCGTTTTTCGTGTGTGGCAAAAGTAGAAAATGTTCGCGTCGCTGAAGCAGAAATTGCTGCGATGATTGTTGAAGAAGAATAAACGATATTTGATGGGAATTTTAAAATGTCCGGTACGAAAATCCATCCAACTGCTCTCGTGGAGAAGGGAGCGCAGCTTGGTGAGAATGTACGCGTTGGGCCATTTTGCCATATTAGTTCAGAGGCTGTTATTGGTGATGAATGTAGTTTGACAAGTCATGTTGTAATAATGGGAAAGACAATGTTAGGAGCCAAGAGTAAAGTATTTTCTCATGCTGTTTTAGGGGCAGATCCGCAAAATAATAAACATAAAGGGGGGGCTACGATTCTCTCTATTGGTAAAAATTGTATGATCCGTGAAGGCGTAACAATGCATAGAGGCTCCGATTCGAGTACGGGAATGACAGTTGTTGGTGATAATTGCCAATTTTTTTGTTATGCGCATATCGCTCATGATTGTCATGTAGGCAATCATGTAACATTTGCGAATAATGCAATGATTGCTGGTCACGTTACCGTTGGTGATTATGTGATTATCGGTGGTGGTGCTGCTGTTCACCAATTTGTTCGTGTTGGGCATCATGCTTTTATCGGTGGTGTATCTGCACTGGTAGGTGATTTGATTCCTTATGGAACAGCTGTTGGTGTGCAGGCAAAACTTGCCGGACTCAATATTATTGGCATGAAGCGTGCAGGGCTTGAGCGTCAAGATATTCACGCACTCCGCCATGCGGTTGCCATGCTTTTTGATCATAGCAAGCCATTTAAAGAGCGTGTCAATGATGTTGCTTCTTGCTATTCTTCTTCTCGATCTGTTGCTGACGTTGTTCGTTTTATTAAAGAAGAAGGAAAGCGTTTTTATTGTACACCAAAATTTGGAGGTGATAGAATAAAATAATGTAAGGATTAAAAATGCTAATTTGTGGTACCAGAAATTTTCTTTCCGGCCGCACTGCTATTATAGCAGGAAGTGGTGTTTTACCGATTACCGTTGCACAAGCTCTTGAGAAGAATGGAGAGAATCCTTTTCTTGTTCTTTTGCAGGGCGAAGCAGATTCTGTTCTTTATCGTTATGAACATTGCGAGCTATCAATTGTAGAGTTAGCGCGACTCATTAAAGTTTTAAAAGAGGCTGGAGTTTATAATGTTGTTTTGGCAGGTGGTGTAAAAAAGCGACCGCTTCTTACACAGTTACGACTGGACTGGACGACATTTTTAGCGCTTCCTAAGTTAATTGGAGCTTTGAGGAAAGGGGACGATGCATTATTAAAAGCTTTTATACGATTTATTGAGGAGCATGGTTTTTGTGTTATCGGTGCTCATGAAATAGTCCCAGATCTTTTAGCGCCCATAGAATTTAATTTAACAGTACGGCGTGCTACGCAGAAAGAGAAGAAAGATATTTTTTTAGCAGCACGAGCAGCAAAAATTTTAGGTCAATTGGATATCGGGCAAGCCGTTGTTGTTGTTCAAGGAAGGGTGGTCGCTCTGGAGGGCGCTGAGGGAACTGATAATATGTTGTGGCGTGTTTGTGAAATGCGAGAAAGAGGGCAAATTCCCCCTAAAGGTGGTGTTCTTGTTAAATGTGCAAAACCACAACAGGATAATCGCGTTGATTTGCCATCAATTGGGCCCGTGACAATAATGAACACTGCAAAGAGTGGTTTGTCCGGTATTGCAGTGGAAGCAAATAGAAGTATAATATTATCGTTGAAAAAAACAATAGAAAAAGCCAATAAACATTCTCTATTTATAGAAACATTTGAAAAGTGTGATCATGAATAATAGTTTATTAAAGATTGCTGTGATTGCGGGTGAGGAATCTGGTGATTTTCTTGGGGCTGATTTAATTTCTTGTTTATCACAACAAATAGGATGCAATATTCATTTGATAGGGGTTGGGGGGAGGCATTTAGAGGCTTTAGGTTTAAAAAGCTTTTTTGATTCCCATGATATTGGTTTAATAGGTTTAAAGGAGGTGTTGAAAAAATTACCGTTGTTGTTGCTCCATATTCGCAATTTATCCAAATTTATCGCACAAGAACAACCTGATTGTTTAATTATTATTGATAGTCCTGATTTTACGCATCGTGTTGCAAAAAAGGTACGTGCTTTAGCGCCTTCTATTCCGATCATTAAATATATCGCACCAACTGTTTGGGCATGGAGGCCAGAGCGTGCAAAAGCTATGCGGGAATTTGTTGATCATGTTTTAGCGGTTTTTCCTTTTGAAGAAAAGGTTATGCAGGATTTGGGTGGTCCTGCTACCACCTATGTTGGACATCGTCTTTCGACGTATCCTCCTCTTTTGAAAGTTCAGTCAGAAAAAAGGCGCCAAGTAGAACAAAGACATTTGTATGATCAACAAATATTATCGCCTACATTGGTTATTTTGCCAGGATCACGCAATTCAGAGATTCTTTCTTTAATGCCTATTTTTCGAGAAACGGTAGAGATTCTTGTACAACGTATTCCTCATTTACAGATTATTTTACCCACTTTACCCCATTTGGTGGATAGAATCCATGACTTTATTCAGGACTGGAAAAGCAAAGTAGAAATTGTTGTTGGTGAAGATAAAAAATGGCGTGCTTTTGCACAAGCAGATGTTGCTCTTGCTTCCCATGGAACGGTTTCACTTGAGTTAGCTTTAGTAAAAGTTCCTACGGTTCTTTGCTATAAACTTGATCGTTTTGCTAAATTATTTATTTTTCCTAAAATAACGTTATGGAGTGCTGCTCTTCCGAATATTATTGCTGATAAGCCTATTGTTCCAGAATATTTGAATGAATTTATACGTCCTGGCATGTTAGCAAGACAGATAGAACAACTTTTATCTAATCCTTTATTGCGCCAAGCTCAACTCGATGCTTTTGAGGTGGTCGAACAGAAAATGAAAACTGAAATCCCATCGGGAATTATAGGTGCGCAAAAAATTATCACTCTTTTAAAAAGTAGGGGCATAATTATATAAATAAAACAATGTTTTGATGACTAATGCTTAATTTTAGCAAGAAAATCACGGGCACGCTGACTTTTAGGGTTGGTAAAGAATTTGTCAGAGGCTGTGTCTTCAACAATTTTTCCATTTTCTAGAAAGAGTATTCTTTCTGATACTTTTCTTGCGAAGCCCATTTCATGGGTAACACAAAGCATTGTAATCCCTGTATTGGCCAATTGAGCCATCACTTCCAAAACCTCTCCCACACTTTCCGGATCAAGAGCTGAAGTGGGTTCATCAAAAAGCATGACTTCAGGTTCCATACAAAGTGCACGGGCAATCGCAACACGCTGTTGTTGTCCCCCAGAAAGTTGTAAAGGATATTTTTCACAGTGTTTTTCAATACCGACATGCGTTAAATAGCGAATCGCCCGTTCTTTTGCTTGCTGTTTGGAAAGTCCTTGAACTGTCATAGGGGCTAAAATACAGTTTTGTATAACACTCATGTGGGGAAATAAATTAAAGTTCTGAAAAACCATTCCTATCTTTCGCAGGACATTTTTTTGCTGTTGTATAGGAGCGGTATGGATATCAACGTTATGAATATAAATTGAACCTTTTTCTGCTTGTTCTAATTGGTTAATACAACGAATTAAGGTTGATTTTCCTGATCCGGATGGCCCACAAATAACGATATGTTCACCAGCTTGAACATCAAAGTTGATATCGTGTAAGACCTGAAAATCTCCATACCACTTATTGAGGTTTCGAATGGAGATTACAGAATTTTTACTGGGAGAGATCGGTAGATTATTTTCTAAATTCATCTTGTTTTATTCTTTCATTGATGAATAAACTGATTAATTCAACATTTTGGTTTGGTAAAGTTTTTTATGATCATTGTATTTTATCGTAAATATCGCGTGAGGTGATGTTCGATAAAAACAATAAAGCGATGAATGAGTTCAACAATAAAAAGATAGATAAGAGCGGCCCAAACGTAAACTTGAAAATCGAATGTACGTGAATAAGTGAGTTTGGCAATCCCCATTAAATCATAAACAGTAACAAGTGAGGCAATGGCACTTGATTTAATCATTAAAATCAACTCATTTCCTAAGGGACGTAATGCGACAATCATTGCTTGTGGAAGAATAACTCTAAAAAATGTGACAGAATTGCTCAGACCTAAAGCTTTTGATGCTTCACGTTGCCCAGTTGTTACGGATAGAAAACTTCCTTTAAAGATTTCAGATTGATAAGCAGCAGAATTGAGTGTGAAAATAAAAAGACAACAATACCACGCGTTTTGAAAAAACCACCATAGACCAATCTGTTGCCAAAAATTATTCATTGAACCAAGCCCATAATAAAAAAGGAAAAGTTGGGCTAATAAAGGAGAACCACGAAAAAAATAGACATAAGCATTTGCAAAATATTGTAAAAACATATTCTTTGATAAACGTGCAAAAGCAATAAGCATACCAAGGAAAAAACCAAGGGAACAAGAAATAGAGACAAGTTCAACAGTAACAATGAAACCATCAATAAATTTGGACCCATAACGGTTTAAAAGATCAGGATTAAAAATGAAATAAAGCCACTCAGGAATCATTGACTTGCTACCTTTTTATAGCCTCTTTGAGTGTATGTTTCCAAATGGCGTAAGATTGCAGCAAAAAATGCTGAAAATAATAAATAGAGTAAACATGCGACAAGGTAAAATAGCATGGGTTTATTGGTCGCAGCGACAGCTAAATTCGTTTGTCGCATGAGATCAACAAGCGCGATAGTTGAAACGAGGGATGTATCTTTCAGTAAAGTAAGCCAATTATTGGAAAGTCCTGGCAAGGCATTTCGGATGAGTTGAGGGAAGACAATACGAAAAAATGTGGTTGATCGTGAAAGACCTAAAGCTTTGGCCGCCTCATATTGTCCTTTATCAAAAATGTTGAATGCTCCAAGCCAAACTTCACAAGAAAAAGCGGCAAAAACCATACTCAATGCAAGAACACCAGCAACAAAAGCATTGATACTGAACATGACTTCAAGATTAAAATAGTCAAAGATATTTTGAATGAGACTTTGTAATCCGTAGTACACTAAAAACAAGGTTAAAAGCTCTGGTAGCCCACGAAACACTGTTGAAAAGAGATGTGCTATAGCTTTAGCCATCTTAATATTGGATCGAATCATCACAGCATTTAGAAGCCCTAGAGGAAGTCCTAGAAGGCCGCAACATAACGCCAATGACAAAGTCATTCCTGCACTAGAAAGTATAACCATTCCCCATCCACCATTGCTAAATGATAGCAATGCTAAATTTTCAATCATCCTCGTGTTCCTCATGAAAGAGTTAGATAACGTTTTAGAAATAAACAGTGGGCTTCATTGAAATATTATAGTGATATTTAGTAGATATCGCTTGTGAAATATTTTTTCATAATTTTCTCATAAGTTCCATCCAAACGGATCTCTTTTATTGCTTCATTGAACTTAGTTTTAAGATCATTATTGTTTTGACGCAGAGCAATAGCAACAGGAAATTTTGTTTCTTCCAGAGTTCCTAAGAGGAGACAGCAATCTCTACCTTCATTTTTAAGCCAGTTTAATGCTTGTAATTTATCAACAATAATCAAATCAAGTCGATGATTTAAAAGGTCACGGTTCACTTCTATCGTGGAAGGATAGAGCTTGATTTTTATCCCTTTAGAGGCATAATGATCTTCTGCATAAGTAGCTTGTGTTGTATTTGATTGCACACCAAGATTTCTACCTCTAAAGCTTTGCGTCGAGATTTCCTTAATTCCCGAATCTTTGGTAACAATGACAGCCAGTGCTGTATCGTAATAAGGATCTGTGAAGTCAATTTTTTGTAAACGCTCTTGTGTATGGGAGAGGGAAGCAACAATAGCATCATATTTTTTTGCAATAAGTCCGGGGATCATTCCTTCGAAATCTTGCGTGACAATGGTACACTCAACATTCATTTTTTTACAAAGTGCATAAGATATATCGATATCAAATCCTTGTAGTTTATTATTTGAGTCAATATAACTGAAGGGAGGGTAAGTACCTTCACTCGCGATTTTTAATGTTTTCGCATCAGCCAATTGGGTGAATAGCGCGGCGCTTATTATAAGAGCTCTTGCGAATAGTTTCATGATATTCTCCTATTGGATAAGCGGGCAAATATGAAATCATTGACGTTTTTATAATCTGTAAGCTTTTCTGGAGCAATGCAAAAATTTATCGGTGTTTATTTTAGATTATTATGCTGGACATTATTATCAAAAAAATATCTTTTTTATTGATTGAAAGAAGAATAAACATCTTACTGCTGTGTGACGCTAAATAATAAGTCTAAATCATTTTGAACATAAAAAACTAGATTGAGATAAGATAAAAATACAATCTTATCGTTGCTATTAGATTTCATAAACATTTAATTATCGAGAAACAATTAAAAATTAACTTTTTGATAAATATAAATTTTTCTTATGAAAATGCTAAATTTTCAACATTTTTTCTTGTTCAACAAGAAGTTAAAAGATATTTTGGGAAAAGGTTCAGTTTTAATTGACAGTAATATTTAATCGATATCGAATGTAAAATATTTTCTCATGATTTTATCATAGGTTCCATCAGCGCGTATCTCTTTTATTGCTTTATTGAAACTGTTTTTAAGATCATGATTATTTTTACGGAGTGCAATTGCGACAGGAAATTTTGTTTCTTCTAAAGTTCCTAGAAGCTTACAACAATCTTTTCCTTCATTTTCAAGCCAATTTAATGCCTTTAATTTATCAAAGATGATGATATCAAGCCGATGGCTTAAAAGATCACGATTCACTTCTATTGTTGTAGGATAAAGTTTGATATTCACACCTTCAGGGGCATAATGATCTTCTGCATATGCAGCTTGTGTTGTATTTGATTGTACGCCAAGGTTTTTACCTCTAAAGGCTTGTGGTGAGATTTCTCTAATTTCCGAATTTTTGGTAACGATGACAGCCAGTGCTGTGTTGTAGTAAGGATCTGTAAAATCAATTTTTTGTAAGCGCTCTTTTGTAGGAGAAAGTGAAGAAATAATAGCATCATATTTCTTAGCTAGAAGACCGGGAATCATTCCCTCGAAGTCTTGCGTAACAATGGTACATTCAACATTCATTTTTTTACAAAGTGCATAAGATATATCAATATCAAACCCTTGAAGTTCGTTATTTGAGTCAATATAACTAAACGGAGGGTAAGAAGCATCACTCGCGATTTTCAACGTTTGAGAATTGGCTGATAAGGTAAACAATGTTGCACTTATTATAAGAGCTCTTGCTAATAACTTCATGATGTTCTCCTATTCAATAAGCTGGCAAATATGAAACCATGAGGCATTTTTATAATCCGTAAGTTCTTTTGGAGCAATGTAAAAATTTATTTGCCTCCATTTTGTTATCATTACGTTGGATATTACTGTCAAAAAAATTATTTATTCGTATCAATATGGGGGAGAAATACAGGAAAGAAGGAAAGCTCTTGTTAATAAAGGGATGAGATTGAATATTTTTATTTAAAATCAATAAATTATCTTTAAAAGAAAAACTATTCGTTTAAATGTAAAGAAAATTTCAGCTCTTAACAGGACAAAATGTACAATATTCTCATCTGTTGTGTGAAATGTCTTTGATATTAAAAAATGTCAAAATGAATTTATTTTCTGGTATTTGGAAAAATTTTTCTTGTAAATAGAAGCGCAGCTTTAACAAATGATGTTAAGATGAGTACTTGCACAAGACATAGCCATTATAAAGTGATTTTTATAATCATTCCTATAGAAAAATATCATTTTAGGGAGAGAGTCTTAAGAGTGCATTTCATGTTTATTCTAATTTCTTCAAGAGAATAAAAAGTTTTTACATGGTAAAAAGTACTCAAGGTAAGCCCCTTTTATTGAAGGAAGATAAAGAGTCAAATATAAGGTTTTTAAAGATGAGTGAATGATGAAAGATACGCTTCATCAAAGATAATGAGAATTATAAGGAAAAACTTAGGTTTTTTCATAAACTTTTATGATGCTGTTATCTCTGTAGAAAGAGTTTTTAAATGAGGTTTTGTAAAAAATTTTAAAGGATACTTTTTAATCATTTACAATAAAGCTTCAGTTGACTGAAGCTTTATTGATTTTTTTCTTTAATTGGTCCGTTTGTCTATAGAAACATAGTCACGTATAGCATAACCTGTGTAGAGTTGTCGAGGACGCCCAATTTTTTGTGCAGGATCTTCAATCATTTCTTTCCACTGTGCCACCCACCCGACACTGCGCGCTAATGCAAAAAGAACAGTAAACATTTCAGTTGGAAAGCCTAGAGCTTTTAACGTAATACCGGAATAGAAATCAACATTGGGATAAAGCTTTTTCTCAATAAAATATTCATCATTTAGCGCAATTTTTTCAAGTTCTATCGCAATATCAAGAAGTGGATCATCTTGAATGTTGAGCTCTTTTAAAACCTCATGACAGGTTTTTTGCAAGATTTTTGCACGTGGGTCATAATTTTTATAGACACGGTGACCAAAGCCCATAAGGCGGAAAGGATCATTTTTATCTTTTGCACGTGCAATAAATTCAGGAATTCTTTTAATAGAACCTATTTCTTGTAGCATTTTTAGACATGCTTCATTGGCACCACCATGTGCGGGTCCCCAAAGGCATGCAACACCTGCTGCAATACAAGCAAACGGATTGGCACCCGATGATCCAGCAAGACGTACCGTAGATGTAGAAGCATTTTGCTCATGATCAGCATGAAGGATAAAGATTTGATCCATTGCCCGAGAAAGCACAGGGTTTGTTTTATATTCTTCACAAGGAACAGCAAAGCACATACGGAGGAAATTTGCAGCATAACTAAGATCATTGCGTGGATAAACAAATGGTTGTCCAATACTATATTTATAGGCCATAGCAGCAAGTGTTGGAACTTTTGAAATAAGACGAACAGAAGCAATCATTCTTTGGTGAGGATCTGTAATATCAATAGAGTCGTGATAGAAGGCAGACATAGCGCCAAGGCAGGAAACCATGACAGCCATAGGATGAGAGTCACGGCGGAAACCGTGGAAGAAGCGTGCAAACTGTTCGTGGACCATGGTATGTTGCATAATACATCGATCAAAGTCGTTTTTTTCTTGCTGTGTTGGGAGTTCTCCATAAAGGAGAAGATAACAACTTTCGAGAAAGTCACCTTTTTCAGCTAATTGATCGATAGGATAACCACGATAAAGCAGTATGCCTTTATCGCCATCAATATAAGTAATTTTTGATTCACAAGAAGCTGTTGAAGTAAAACCAGGATCATAAGTAAAAATATCGGTTTTTTTGTAGAGAGAAGAAATTTCAATGACCTCAGGTCCACTGGTGCCTTTACGCAAGGGGAGCTCTACTTTTTTATCATTCACAATAATATGTGCGTTATTCTCAGACATTCGGTATTCCTTTCAGATCCTTCTCTTCTAAAAATTAAGACTCTGCTGCATCAGAGTATGAGATATATAATAACTGAAGCTTTTTTTACTTATATTGAGGGTAATTTGCCTCTAAAAGTGAGGACATGCAATCTAAAAATATTCCCTTACTAATCATTATTACTCAATAAAAACTGTATTTCAATGATATAAGATAAAAAACTCTTTTAGATTACGTTGAAATATCTACATAGATATCCATTGATGAGATATATTCAGTACACATTATAAACCTACTGTTGTAATAAGTTGGTCATTGATGCGATAAAGAGATTCATCGCGTCCCAATAAAATAAGTACATCCAAGACACCTGGCGATGTTGTGCATCCTGTAAGAGCTGCACGAAGGGGTTGAGCGATAGATCCAAATTTGAGATTCTGTGTTTGGATATAAGAGCGAAGCGTTTCATCAAGGGCTTTTGTATCCCAAGAAGGGCAAGCTTTCAGGGCAAGATAAAGATCGTTTAAAATAGTTCGTCCATTTTTATCTAAGAGCATTTGTGCTTTTTCATTAAGCTGTAATGGTCGTTGCGTAAAAATGAAGGAGGCATTGTCAATCAGTTCGCACAATGTTTTTGAACGTTCTTTCAAATGTGGAATTGCTTTTAAAAATTGAACACGGCGTTGTTCATCAAGTCTTTCAATGATTTCTGTTCCCCCATCGGTTTCTGGTAGAATATCAAGAGCGGCATCAAAAAGTTCTTGATCATTGCTCATGCGCATATAGTGTCCGTTTATGGAATCGAGCTTTTTGAGATCAAAACGAGCAGCACCTTTGTTAATATCTTCAATATCAAACCAAGAAATCATATCTTGAAGTGACATGAGTTCGTCATCACCATGGCTCCACCCTAAACGGACAAGATAATTGCGCAAAGCAGCAGGAAGGTATCCCATTGTTCGATAAGCATCAACACCGAGTGCACCATGCCGCTTTGATAATTTTGCACCGTTTTCCCCATGGATAAGAGGAATGTGGGCCATAACAGGAATATCCCATCCCATCGCTTTAAAGATGATCGTTTGTCGGGCTGCATTGGTTAGATGATCATCACCCCGTATGATATGTGTAACTCCCATATCATGATCATCAACGACAACAGCGTGCATATAGGTAGGCGAACCATCAGAACGCAAAATAATAAAGTCATCTAAATCTTTATTAGGAAAACGAACATCACCTTGCACACGGTCGTGTACAATGGTTTCTCCATCTTCAGGAGCTTTTATACGAATAACAGGTTTGATACCTTGAGGAGCTTCAGAATGATCACGGTTACGCCAACGTCCATCATAACGTGGTGGACGTCCTTCTGCACGGGCTTTTTCACGCATTTCAGCTAACTCTTCAGGTGAGGCATAACAATAATAAGCTTTGCCATTTTCAACCAACTGTTCGGCGATTTGACGGTGACGTTCTGCACGTTCGAATTGCGAAATAGGGGAACCATCATAACTAAGCCCCATCCAGTGCAAGCCATCTATAATGGCTCTTACCGCTGCTTCTGTTGAGCGTTCTCGATCTGTATCTTCAATACGTAGAAGCATTTTTCCACCGGTATGTTTTGCATAAAGCCAATTAAAAAGGGCAGTACGAGCGCCACCAATATGAAGGAATCCTGTGGGGGAGGGGGCAAAACGAGTAATAACAGACACGAATATTTTCCTTTAAATTGAGATATTATTTATGGAAACTTATAGAAAGGTTATGTTAGCATAGGTAGCGGGGTGTGCAATAGCTGCATTGCAAGTTAAAGTGGGGATTTGCGAATGTTTAATCAAAGTAAAGTTAAAGAGGCTTTATCTGTAGGATCTGCTACAGAAAGAAAAAGCGCATGTCAAATAGGGCGGAGTATTTTTTTTAAGTGTGATGACGCAAAGAATGGCAATTATAACCAACAAAAACTTTTTTTATTAAGATTCTTAAAAGAAGCAATTATTTTTGTTAGAAAATGGTTGTCAGATTGTATCAATAAAGAAGTTTCTTTTGGTATTCTTTTTTCACTGATTTTAGTCTTTTTTTCCCTAGGAATCATTTTTTATTTTCATTTAGATCAGGAGCCAAGTTGGGAACAATTGGGGGCATTGGTTAGCATTTTTCTGGGAATATTCTCTATTGCACGTTTTTATCCAAAAATATGGATTCCTACAGGATTTTTGTTTTGTATCGTATTGGGGGCTTTGGCGGCAAAAATAGAAACGTGGCGTATTGCAACACCCATGTTAAGCAGTGATATTATCACTACATTGACAGGAAGAATTGTTTCTATTGAAGCAGTTACCAAGGGAGGATTTCGTTTAGTATTGGATGTTTTGAGTACAGAAAAACCCATATTACGCCATGGTCTTCATCGTGTTCGTTTATCGGCAAGATATTTGCCCTCTGGATTAGCAATTGGTGATGGCTTGTATGGAAAAGTTAAGCTTCGTGCTTTCTCTGGGTCTGTGCGTCCAGGAGGTTACGATTTTAGTTTTCATAATTATTTTAAAGGGATTGGGGCTCAAGGCGTTTATCTAGGAAAACCAAAAAAAATATCCGTTTCGCAGCCTGATGGAATATTGGCTATCATTCTACAGAAAACTGAAAATTTACGCATGAAGATGACACAAAGAATCCGTTTCGCTCTTGAAGGGGAAAAGGGGAGTGTTGCGGCGGCTCTCATAACAGGACAGCGTGCTGGGATTTCAAGTGAGACAAATGAAGCATTACGTAAAGCTGGATTAGCGCATATTTTGTCAATATCAGGTTTACATATGGCTCTGTTGAGCGGTCTCGTTCTTTTGAGCATCCGTAGCTTTTTAGCATTTTTTCCAATTTTTTCTTCCTATTATTCCAGTAAAAAATTGGCTGCTATTGTTGCATTTATGATAACAGCTTTTTATTTGCTCTTGTCGGGCTTAGCAATATCAGCGCAAAGAAGTTTTGTGATGATTGCTGTTATGTTGGTTGCTATATTGTGTAATCGCTCGGCTGTAACAATGCGTAATTTTTCTATTGCGGGGTTGATAACTCTAGCGATTAGACCTCATGAAATATTAGGCCCTAGCTTTCAAATGTCCTTTTCTGCGACAGCTGCTTTGATTGCTTTTTTTGATTGGTGGAGCGGAAGATCAATTTTTCGTAAAAGAAAAATAGTCTCCTCTTATGTAAGAGAAGGAGTGATAAATTTTGCTTTTTTATCAATATTGTCAACATGTGCTTCTTCGTTTGTAGCAGGGAGTGCAAGTGGAATTTATGCTGCTTACCATTTTTCTAATACGGCATCTTTGAGCATTATCAGTAATGCCTTTGCTTTGCCGATCATTTCAATTTTGGTCATTCCTTTTGGCTTAATCGCAGTTCTTGCAATGTTAGGAGGTTTCGAATGGCTTCCCCTTCAAATTATGGGTTTTGGGGTTGATCTTGTGATAAAGATAGCACACGCTATCAAGGCTATTTCTCCTGATTTGAATCCTGGTTTTATGCCGTTGTCTGCGTTGGTTTTATTGAGTATAGGCTTGGTTGGACTGACTTTTTGCAAAACACCCATCAGGCTTTTTTTTAGTCTTTTTATTTTGGCTGGTTTTTCTATTTGCATTATGCATTCACCTGTACAATTGATTATAGCAGATAATATGCGTCTGGTGGGCGTTATTCATGATAAAAAATTATATATTGATCGTTACCATCATTCTAAGTTTACGACATCCATATGGGAAAAGTCATTTCGTTTGAATGAAACGATTAAACCAACAAGGTATGGTCCTTCGTTTCATGGACAATTTATTTGTGATCATGATGTATGTACATCCTTATTAGAGAATGGATTAAAAGTTATCGTTTTACGTGGAGAAGTAGATCACTGCATAGAGGCGGATATCCTTATTCAGACATTTTTAGTGCATAATCAAACATGTCATAAGAAGGCAAAAATAATATTTACTCCCCAGCAATTATTATCAAGAGGAAGCGTTATGATGACTAAAAGTAGGGATATTACTTGGTCTTCGCTAGGGTTTCATAGACCATGGAATATGCACAGACAGCCTTCACAAAAAAAACATATAATTTATCGCATTTTTTCATATTTGGACAATTGATAAAACAAAAAATGATAGAAAATTTTTCTGATATATTTTGCGTTTTTTAATTGATAAGTTTATCAATTTCATTGTGAATGAGGAAAACGAATTTTCTCGAAGAAACAAAAAAGATAATTGTTGATTATTCTATTTTATCCTTATCATATATTTCTATAACGAGTAACATCTTTTCGAGAAAAAGATGACGGTTAGGTTTAGATAGATTCAAGTCAAGAGTCTGCCTTTTATTATCATTGTTATTGGTGGTAAGAGTGGTGATAAATGTTGTTTGCGGATAAAAGGTAAAGTCATTCATGGATGTTCAGCAGTTAAAAAAAAGAGCCGCTGTTAAAGCACTTGAATTTATTGAAGATGATATGCTGCTTGGTATCGGATCTGGTTCAACTGTTAATGAATTTATTCGTCTTCTTGGTGAGCGTGTTGCGGATGGTCTGCGGGTGACTGGTGTTGCTACTTCGCGATATTCTGAACAACTTTGTCATAAATTTGGAGTGCCTGTTAGCACTTTAGAACAAATACCTGAACTGGATCTTGATATTGATGGAGCAGATGAAATTGGTCCTGAGATGATGCTCATTAAAGGGGGAGGGGGAGCTTTGTTATATGAAAAAATTGTCGCATCAGCATCTCGTGCAATGCTTATCATTGCTGATGAAACAAAGATGGTCAAAAAACTTGGTGCTTTTGCACTCCCGATTGAGGTGAATCCATTTGGTGTTCATACAACACGCAAAGCCATCGAAAAAGTTGCTGATGATTTAGGACTTTCTGGGGAAATTGTATTGCGAATGAATGGAAAAAATCCTTTTAAAACAGATGGGGGTCATTTTATTCTTGATGCGTTTTGGGGGTGCATCTTGCAGCCCAAATTATTATCGGATGCACTTCTTGTCATTCCTGGCGTTGTTGAGCATGGCCTTTTTTTGGGGATGGCTTCACGTGCAATTGTTGCTATGGCGGATGGTCAAATAAAAGTTTTAGAACCGTTTGATTTTTAGAAAAGACATTTACATGGTGATATGTTAGCACAATAAAAAAGATTTTAAGTAGAATAACGAATTTAAATTATAATTAGCGATTGGGGTAATCATTAAAATGAGAATAATATTTTCTTTTCAGCGTTTTTTCGTATGTTTTGGTGCAATTGCCATTTTTTGGGTGAATATTGGAATGGTTCATGCACAAGGTGTGAGTGATCAACATTTAGATTCTGCCAGAAAGGCGATTAGGGCCATTCATGCAACGGATCAATTTGATAGTTTTTTACCAAATGCAGTTCAAGATTTTAAAAATGAACTGATCAGTGATGATCCGAATTTGGCCACAGCTATTTCTGATATCGTTGATAAGCAGGCGCTTGCTTTAATTAAAAGGCGCTCTGATCTAGAAAAAGAGATTGCTCATGTGTATGCAAAATATTTTACGCAAAAAGAGCTTGATGCAATCACAGCATTTTATAATTCTGATACCGGTAAAAAGTTTTTGACAGAAGTTCCCAATATTGCACGTGATTCCTATTCTGCATTTGATGTATGGCGTTCTACTCTTATGCAGGATCTTGTAGAAAATGTGAAAAAAGAAATGTCTGAAACACTTAATTTGAATAATTCTACGATTCCTACAAAATCAGAAGCTTCAGAAAATAAAAAATAATTTGATTGATATCATGGCAGAGATCGGCAATTTCTGATTTTTTTAAGAGCGGCGGTTTTTCCGCCGTTTTTAGTATTTTAATTAAGATTCTGTCTTTTTAGACTATTGCTTTATAGAAAAATGCTTCTTTAAAAGAAAAAAAGACTTTCATTTGATAATAAATGATTTTAGCCTATCATAGCAAATATATGAGAAGGAATAGTTCGTGGGCTCTTTTGATTTTGATTTATTTGTTATTGGAAGTGGTTCTGGTGGGGTGCGTGCAGCACGGCTTGCTGGAGGTCTTGGGAAGCGTGTTGCTATAGCAGAAGAATATCGTATAGGGGGAACCTGTGTTATTCGTGGTTGTGTTCCCAAAAAGCTTTATGTTTATGCTTCACAATATGCAAAAGAATTTAAGAAAAGCGTTGGTTTTGGGTGGAAATATGCGGATCCAATTTTTAGCTGGGAAAAGTTGGTTGCGGCTAAAAATAAAGAAATATCAAGATTAGAAGGGCTGTATCGTCGGGGGTTAGAAAATAACAATGTGCGTATTTATGAAAGTCGTGCTACTTTTATCGATGATCACACATTAAAGCTTTCTGCTACAGGTGAGCGGGTAACTGCGGAAAAAATTTTGATTGCAACGGGGGCAAGAGTTGCACCAAATACGACTGTAGAAGGCGGTGATTTTTGTCTGACTTCTAATGAGATTTTTGATCTTGATAAACTCCCAAAATCAATAGTCATTGTTGGTGGAGGGTATATTGGTGTTGAATTTGCTAATATTTTTCATGGGCTCGGTGTAAAAACAACACTCCTTCATCGTGGTGATTTAATTCTCCGTGATTTTGATCATGATTTGCGGCGATTACTCAACGATGCAATGATTGAAAAAGGGATTTCTATTCTCTATGAGGTAACAGTTTCTCAAGTGCAGGCAGCAGAAAATTATTATAATGTTCTTTTATCAAATGGGCAAACGATCAGCACCGACCAAGTTATGTTAGCTACGGGGCGTATGCCCAATACAGTAGGGTTAGGACTTGAGAAGGCAGGTGTAGAAGTTAATGCGTTTGGGGCTGTTATTGTTGATGAGAAAATGACAACAAATATCCCTCATATTTGGGCTGTAGGGGATGTAACGGGGCATATTCAATTAACACCTGTTGCGATACACGATGCAATGTGTTTCGTTAAGACAGCTTTTGAGAATATTCCCACAAAACCTAATTATGATTTAATTACAACAGCAGTTTTTTCACAGCCCGAGATTGGAACGGTAGGTCTTTCAGAAGAAGCGGCGATACAGCGTTATAAGAGTCTTGAAATTTATCGTACAGTTTTTCGTCCTATGCGTAATGTTCTTTCCGGTAGTTCAGAGAAAATGTTTATGAAGCTCATTGTTGATGGTGAAAGCCGCATCGTTGTAGGGGCTCATATTTTAGGAGAAAATGCTGGTGAAATGGCACAGCTTATTGGAATATCGCTCAAGGGGAAGCTGACGAAGGATATCTTTGATGAAACGATGGCGGTGCATCCAACGATGGCAGAAGAATTGGTAACGATGTATAAACCAAGTTATATATATGAAAATGGGAAGAAAATAGAAAATTAAACAACATTCATAGTGTGGTAAAAAGTTTTTGATATGCTAAGCTTGGAAGCTTCATTTTTAGAGAGAGTATAATGATAAAAGAATGGGCGCCTAACTCTTGGAGAGAAAGGCCAATTAAACAAGTTCCGACTTATCCGGATAAGTCTATGTTAGAAGATGTAGAACGAAAGCTGAGAAGCTATCCTCCTTTGGTTTTTGCCGGTGAAGCACGTGATTTAAAAAATGAATTAGCAGCTGTTGCGAAAGGCAAGGCTTTTTTATTGCAAGGTGGTGATTGTGCTGAAAGCTTTGCAGAACATGAAGCTGATAATATCCGTGATTTTTTTCGTGTATTTTTGCAAATGGCGATTGTTTTAACCTTTGGTAGTTCTAAACCCGTTGTTAAAATTGGCCGTATTGCTGGTCAATTTGCAAAGCCCCGTTCTTCTGATATCGAAAGAAAAGAAGGAATTGAATTTCCTGTTTATCGGGGAGATATTATTAATGGCATTGAATTTGGAGCCGATTCTCGTATTCCAGATCCGCAACGGATGTCTATGGCGTATCGCCAATCTGCGGCAACACTTAATTTATTGCGTGCGTTTTCACAAGGTGGCTATGCTAATTTAGAAAATGTTCACACATGGATGTTGAGTTTCGTTTCTAACAGTCCGCAGGGGGAACGTTATGAATTATTGGCAGAGCGTATTTCTGAAGCAATTGATTTTATGCGTTCCATAGGAATTACATCCAAAACGCATTCTTCGTTGCGTGAAACATCTTTTTATACCAGTCATGAAGCGCTTTTGCTTGGTTATGAAGAGGCGTTGACGCGGATTGATTCAACTTCAGGAAATTGGTACGCAACATCTGGTCATATGTTATGGATTGGTGACCGTACACGTCAGATTGACCACGCTCACGTTGAATATTGTCGCGGCATTAAAAATCCTATAGGATTAAAGTGTGGTCCTTCTATTGAGCCTGACGAGCTTTTAAAATTAATTGATATTTTAAATCCTGAAAACGAACCGGGGCGTCTTACTCTTATTACGCGCTTTGGTTATGATAAGGTTGAAAGTTATCTGCCTAAACTTATCCGTGCCGTTGAACGCGAGAAGCGTGAGGTTATATGGTCATGCGATCCAATGCATGGCAATACCATTACTGCTAATGGTTATAAGACGCGTCCCTTTGATTATGTTTTAAAAGAAGTAGAGAATTTTTTTGCAGTGCATCATGGAGAGGGAACCTATCCAGGAGGCATTCATATTGAGATGACAGGTCGTGATGTCACTGAATGTACGGGAGGAGCGCATGCTATTTCTGTAGATGATTTATCTGATCGTTATCATACGCAATGTGATCCACGATTAAATGCAGATCAAGCGTTAGAATTAGCTTTTCTTGTTGCTGAACTTCTTAAAAAAAAACGTGTGACTGATCCATTAGCGCTTGCTGTTGGTGGGTAGGCAAAAATTTGTCTGACATTTTTTATTTTAGATCATTATGGTAGAAGAGAACTTTTAAAAAAGTGATATTTTTGATGATAAAAGATAAAGTTGTGGTTGCCAAACTGATGAAGTGATACAAAGGCTTATGAAAAATAACTTTCGGGTCGCAGTTGCCCAATTAAATCCTATTGTCGGTGATATTGGGGGAAATTTTTCTCTAGCCGTTATGGCGCATCAAAAGGCTAAAGAAGAGGGGGCAGACCTTGTTTTATTCACAGAGCTTTTTATAAGCGCTTATCCACCAGAAGACCTTGTTCTAAAACCTGCTTTTACAAAAGCATGTGAAGAGTCTGTTGAAAAATTAGCAAAAATAACCGTAGGCGGACCAGGAATTATCATTGGTCTTCCATTAAGACGTAATGGCAATATTTACAACGGTCTCATGCTTCTTGATGAAGGGCGCGTCATTACCGAAAGCTTGAAGTTTGATTTACCTAATTATGCTGAGTTTGATGAAAAGCGTCTATTTTCTCCTGGACCACGTCCTGAGCCGATTGATTATCATGGAATAAAATTGGGAATAGTGATTTGTGAAGATATTTGGAATGATTCCTCTTTGTGTGCAGAACTTTGCAATAAAGGGGCTGAGATGATTCTTGTTCTCAATGGATCTCCCTATTATCGTAATAAAACCTTAAAACGTATAGAAGTTGTTCGTGCGCATGCACTTCAATTTGGAGTGCCGATTATATATGCTAATCAAGTTGGTGGTCAGGATGAGCTGGTTTTTGATGGAGGCTCTTTTGCCTTGAATGGACAAGGCAAAATGGTATTTCAAATGAAACATTTTGAAAGTCATATTTCTGTAAGTCATTGGCAACGAAAAACGACAGGGTGGCACTATGTTTCAGGTCCTAATGAAAATCTCTTAACGGATTTAGCGGCCGATTATCAAGCTTGTGTTTTGGGCTTGAAAGATTACGTTAATAAAAACGGCTTTAAGGATGTTATTCTTGGTCTTTCCGGAGGAATTGATTCAGCACTTTGCGCGGCAATGGCGGTGGATGCTCTTGGTGCTGAGAGGGTCCGCACCATTATGATGCCCTATCATTATACTTCACAAGAATCATTGAAAGATGCCAAAGAATGTGCCGATCTTTTGGGATGTCGCTATGAAATTATACCGATTGCACAACCAGTTGAAGCATTCTTGAATACGATGGCACCTGTTTTTTTGGGGTTGTCTTCTGATGTGACAGAAGAAAATCTTCAAAGTCGTATACGTGGTACACTTTTAATGGCGCTTTCAAATAAATTCGGTTCAATGGTGGTAACGACAGGCAATAAATCAGAAATGGCTGTGGGATATGCAACACTGTATGGTGATATGAATGGTGGATTTAATCCTCTTAAAGATATTTATAAAATGCAGGTTTATGCCTTAGCTGACTGGCGCAATAAAAATTATTTGCACCATTTAAAGGGTCCAGAAGGAATTGTTATTCCATCCAATATTATAAAAAAAGCGCCTTCTGCAGAGCTACGGGAAAATCAAAAAGATGAAGATTCTCTACCGCCTTATCCCATTTTAGATGATATCTTACAATCTCTTGTGGAAAATGACATGAGTATTGGTGATATTGTTCAACGTGGGTATTTGCGGGAAACTGTTGAGAAAATTGAACATCTTCTTTATGCAGCTGAATATAAAAGGCGCCAGTCTGCACCCGGTGTAAAAATCAGTTACAAGAATTTCGGACGCGATCGTCGTTATCCCATAGTCAATCATTTTCGTGATAAAAGTTGAGTATTATTTTATGGTTAAAGTTCGTTTTGCTCCCTCTCCAACAGGTTATATTCATATTGGCAATATCCGTAGTGCGCTTTTCAATTGGCTTTATGCACAAGCGCATAAAGGAGAATTTATTTTGCGCTATGATGATACAGATGTTGAGCGTTCTAAACAGGAATATATCGATGCTATTGCTGTTGATCTTGAATGGCTTGGTATTCAACCAGATGCAATTTATTACCAATCGAAGCGATTTAATCGATATGATGAAGTGGCAGAAATTCTCAAACAACGTGGTCTGCTTTATCCCTGTTATGAGACAGCGGAAGAATTAGAGCGGCGTCGGAAAATCCAGCTTTCACGCAAACTACCTCCCATTTATGACCGTGCAGCATTGAAATTGACAGCAGAAGAGAAAAAAAACTGTGAATCACAAGGTCGTAAACCCCATTGGCGTTTTCTTCTTCCTAATTTTGAAAATGATCCTTTGCAAACAAAGAGAACAGAAGTTTGCTGGAATGATGCCGTAAAGGGAAAGCAGACAATTGATTTGGCTTCTCTTTCAGATCCTGTGCTTATTCGTGAAGATGAAACCTATCTTTATACATTACCATCTGTTGTGGATGATGTCGATATGGCCATTACACATATTATTCGTGGTGATGATCATATTACAAATACAGGTGTTCAGATTGCTCTTTTTAAAGCTCTTGATGCAGAATTACCTGTTTTTGGTCATACCAATTTATTGGCAACAGTTTTAGGAAAAGGATTTTCAAAACGTAATAATGATCTTTCTATTCGTTCTCTAAGGGAAGAGGGATTTGAATCGATCGCTGTTCAGTGTCTTGCTGTTTTGATTGGAACATCACAAAATGTACATCCCTATCCCCATCAAGCAGCGCTTTTAGAACATTTCAATTTACAAGATACATCCAAATCGGTTGCAAAATTTGATATTGCAGATCTTTGTACTTTGAATAGTCATCTTGTTCATGAACTAAATTATGAGGACGTTAAAACACGTCTTAAAAATCTTTCTATTGAAGGAGAAAAAGCAGAGTATTTCTGGAATGCGATAAGAAGCAATATTGATAAAGTCAATGAGGCTGTTTTGTGGTGGAAAATCATTCATGATGAACAGAATTTTGATGCAGTGGCACAAGAGGATCGCGCATTCGTGCAGCAGTCACTCAATTTCTTACCTGAAGGTGTTTTGAAGGATGAAAGTTGGCAAGTTTGGACGACAGCATTAAAAGAAAAAACAGGTCGGAAAGGAAAGTCTTTATTTATGCCATTGCGTCAAGCACTTACGGGCATGGATCATGGACCTGAAATGGGAAAGCTTTTGCAGCTTTTAGGGCGCGAAAAGGTAATAGAAAGACTCTCTAGGAAATAAGAGAAACTTTTTAAAAGCATTTTTTATTTATTGTACGCTTACAGAGATTGAAACGCGGGTCTATCTACGTGTTTTTATGAGCATGAATGCAGGAATATCATCACCAAATCCAAGGGGCGCATAATTCCTATTTTTTCGAAGGCGCTGTTGCTCGGATGGTTTTTCTTTACCCTTCACGTTTTTGATATAATCTATTTTATTCTCTTTTACAGTTTTTTTAGGGTGAGCAATAGGCTCTTTGGGAGCCTTTTTCTTTGATGATTGTGAAGATTTCTTTTTTACAACACTATCTTCTGTTTGATCATCGGTGCTTAAAGTCGAGAGATCCCCATTGAGCCATTCAATTTTTTCATGACTCATTTCCTCAATGGCATTGATATATTTTTGATCAGCTTTTGTGACGATGGTAAAAGCTTTTCCAAGACGATTTGCACGCCCTGTACGACCAATTCGATGGATGTAGTCTTCAGCATGTGTAGGAACATCATAATTAAACACATGACTTACCGCTGGGATATCGAGTCCACGGGCAGCAACATCAGAAGCAACTAGAAGTGTCAGTTTATTATTTTTAAAATCAGCTAGGGTATTCATGCGTGAATATTGATCCATATCTCCATGAAGTGCTCCTACATTAAAGTTATGTTTGATGAGCGATCTAAAAAGTTCAGAGATATCTCTCTTTCGATTACAGAAAATAATAGCATTTTGAAGTTTAGAACCTTCATTTTGGATAAGCTCTCGTAAAACCGCTCTTTTATCCCATGATTTATTTCCAGATTTGACGAGCCGTTGTGTAACTGTGGTTGCTGTTGAGGATGCTTTTGTAACTTCAACAGATACAGGAGAATGTAAAAATTGTTTTGTTAGCTTTGTAATTTCTGGCGCCATTGTTGCAGAAAAGAACAAAGTTTGACGTGTGAAAGGGGTTAGTTTACAGATCCGTTCAATATCAGGAATAAAGCCCATATCCAACATGCGATCAGCTTCATCAATAACAAGGATTTCAACGCCCATCAGGAGTAATTTACCGCGCTCGAAATGATCGAGAAGACGCCCTGGTGTTGCTATAAGAACATCAGCGCCTCGTTCAAGTTTACGATCTTGATGTTCAAAAGAAACCCCACCAATTAAAAGAGCAACATTTAAACGATGATTTATTCCATATTTATCAAAATTTTCTTCAACTTGAGCTGCAATTTCTCGCGTTGGTTCTAAAATGAGCGTACGAGGCATTCGTGCTCTTGCGCGACCTTTTTCAAGGAGAGTGAGCATAGGCAATACGAAAGAGGCGGTCTTTCCCGTTCCTGTTTGAGCGATTCCTAGGACATCTTTTCTTTGAAGGACATGAGGAATTGTTTCACTTTGAATAGGTGTTGGAACTGTATATCCTGCTGACTTTACTGCATTAATAACCTTTTCGGAAAGACCTAAATCATCAAAACTATTCAAAGATGGTATCATTTTTATCAATTGCTCTGTGCTTTTAGCTTCGCTATCTCAATGATAAGTACAACAATATTCTCCACTCTTAAAGAGTGTTAAGACGCTTTTTAAAAAAAGCCAACTATAACAATCATATACATATAAAGCGCATAATACAATCATTAATAGCGAAATTGTTCTGATAAAATGCGCTCATCCCATGAATGACTTGCGTCAAAAAGGATTGAAGCTGTTACTTCTGTTGCCATTGAAATAGTCACTGAATGAACAGATTTAACTTCAACGTTATCAGCGGCAGCATTAACAGGGCGTTTGTCAGGTTCAAGCATATCAAAACGCACTGTTACTGTATTGGGAAGCAGTGCACCATGCCAACGTCTCGGGCGAAAAGGGCTAACGGGAGTGAGGGCCATAAGGGGGGCCATAAGGGGAAGAATAGGTCCTTGTGCTGATAAATTATAGGCAGTTGATCCTGCTGGTGTCGCAACAAGGATACCATCACAACTTAATTGTTCCATGCGTACGTTATTATCAATGGTGATGCGAATTTTTGCTGCTTGATAAGATTGCCGAAAGAGGGATACTTCATTAATTGCAAGCGCCTCGATAGATTCTTGACATTCAGCTTTTGCAATCATGCGCAAGGGATGAATTTCTTTTTTATGGGCGACAGCAATACGATTGGGCAACTTTTTTTCATGAAATTCATTCATAAGAAATCCTACAGAACCTTGATTCATACCATAAATAGGCTTTCCAGTGTTCATAACGTCTCGTACGGTTTGTAACATTGTTCCATCACCACCGATTGCAACAACAATATCAGTTTCTTCCAGAGAAGAATGACCATAAACGGAAATTAATTTATGAGTAGCTTTGATAGCTTCCTCAGTTTCTGCGGAGATAAAATGAAAGCGACTTGGTAATGTAGTCATTTAAGAATTATCCTGATACTTATAACTTATCTTGTAATTTATTTTTTGAGAGTTTTGAAGTTGTAATAAAAACTCTTTTTACAATAAAAAGAGTGTTGAAGACAAAAAGAAAAGTCATTATCAAGATAAAGTAAAGTATCATTGTAGAAAAGAAAGAAGATTGCGCGTTGTTAGATAATTTACAAATAAGCAATTTTTTTACCAGAATGATAATTTAGCATTGAAGCTAAGAGTATGATTAGTTAAAAGACCACAACTGATTTTAATAATTAGTTTGAAGCACCCGTAGCTCAGCTGGATAGAGCGCTGCCCTCCGAAGGCAGAGGTCACAGATTCGAATTCTGTCGGGTGCACCAAACTTTTCAACTTAATATCACCCTAAATAATAATATCATCTAAAAAGAAAAAAATTCCTCTTTTATGAAAATAGCCGTTTGAATTGTTTATTAAGTTTTACAGCGAATGAGCAAACGATTTTAAGAGAGGTAAAATTTACGGTGGCATTTATAATTTGGGGGTTAGTTGTTTTGAATATCGAGATAAAAAAGCAAGATTATCTAGATATGTTTTCAACTTAACTATGAACACATATAACATAAAAATATATATTATTATATAACTAATCCATTAATCAGTAATATTGACAATAATCACTCAATATGTTCCTCTACTTTCTTAAATAAATGGCTAGATTTTCTTTTATTCTCTGAGATTAGGTTACGACTATGATGAGATAGCATGCAGATGGGAAAAAATGATCAGTTAAGGGAATAAGGGAAATGATGGAGAAAAATAATCATCAGGATTTACATTATTTTAAAATAGCTGTATTCGGTATGGTTATTATGATTTTGGGGATAGGGATTGGGCGATTTTTCTATACATCAATATTTCCAGTTATGTTGGGTGAAGGATTGTTTACCTTTAATCAACTCTCTTATATAGCGAGCGCTAATTATGGCGGTTATTTAGTTGGGAGTCTGTTTTTTTCATTTTGCAGAGTTGGGAATATATCCCGTGCTCCCTACGTATTATTTGGTGCAGCCATAGTAACGAGTATACTTATTTTTACAGTGACGTTAACAACAAACTTTTACTTGGTTGTCTTGATCCGCTTTGCTGCTGGTATTGCAAGTGCAGCAATGATGATTTTTGGTTCTATTACGGTTATGCAGCGTAGTCACAATCTGCGGGTTATTGCTTCGCTCTATGCAGGTGTAGGAGTTGGTATTCTATTAGGTAATGAGTATGTTATTATCGGTTTGAGTAGATCACTGAATGCGAAAAATATTTGGTTTGGAGCTGGTTTAATATCTATTATCTTGTTGTTATTATTGTTTATTTTATTCCCGCGTCGTGTTGATACGTCTCAATTTGCTATTAATGAGCCATTAGTACACGAAAATATTGTTTGGTGGGAACTCGTTCTGCTTTATGGACTCGCTGGATTTGGTTATATTATTGTTGCAACATATCTTCCTTTGATGGCGAAAACGTTTAATTTTCAACTGCTTGCTAGCCACTTATGGTCGTTTGTTGGAATAGCCATTGTTCCCAGTTGTTTTATTTGGTTATGGGGAGCAAATCGATGGGGAGTATTACGTTGTCTGATGCTCAATTTGCTTATTCAAGGGGGATGCGTATTACTGACATTATTTAGCCAGTCTCCTGTACTAATAGTTCTCAGTTGCATAGGGTTTGGATTTACCTTTATGGGGACGACTTCTTTAGTTATGCCGTTAGCTAAGCGTTTGCACACACCGTATGGCATAAATCTGCTGGGGTTAGCTATTTTAACTTATAGTATTGGTCAAATATTAGGACCTCTGTTGACGAGTTTTCTACAGTTTGGTTCATACACCATTGCACTTTCCATTATTTGTGGTGCTGTAGCACTTTTTGTAGCTGCTGGAATCTGCCAATATTGCCTTTGTAAAAAGACAGTTAGCGTTTCATAAACACGCAATCTTCACTAAAAATTTTAGGAAATTTATTAAACTCTTTCTTAAGATATTTTATGAAAGTCGAATTATTCTAATGAGGGGTATTTACAGCGTTCTTCACTCTACCGTTGCTATTTTGAGTGTTGTTCCTCGTGTGATTAGTATTCTCGAAAGTTCAGGCTTTATTGGCATAATCTATTTTCTGATGACTCTATTCAACTTCTTTCTCATATATCAATAACGCTATTTTTCTGCTAGAAATTTGCATGCTCTCCGGTAGATATTAGTTTTAAGATATGCATCTGTTATGTGTTAATGTTTAATCTTTTTGCATTCGTTTATTTGAGCTTTTTATTCAACACTTATAAATTATGGAGACGTTATACTTTACGTAAATATTAAAATTATTAATGAAGATATTCCCCCTGAACAAAAGCGACAGCTGATTGCTGGAGTAACTCAATTATTGGTTGATGTTTTGAATACAAATCCGATAACGACTGTTGTAGTAATTAATGAAGTGGAGATGGATAATTAGAGCATTGGCGGTGTTCCAGTTACAAAATTAAGAAAAACTTTAAATAGTGAATAACTCTATTGTATTTTATGATAAATCTGATCAATTCTAGTGTATTGGCTATGTGATCAGCTTATTACTGTTTGGATTGTTGATGGTTTTATGTCGTCCATCTCACAATTGATGGATTATTGTAAATCTTTACCTCACCGCATAAAGGGGTGGATTGGGTCGATTGATGTAAGAGAGTTTTTGCCAAGTTTTTTGAGGGGCAAAACGTCCATCCAACCCATAGTACAATTTGCGGGGGCTTCTCCTGTAAATTCATCTGCCAGAGAACCAAGAGACAAAGACCGTTCCCCCATTACCCACAATCAAAATGTCACAGTGCATGTTAATGGGGCGCGTGACCCCATGGCCACTGGTCGTGCGGTTGCTCATGCTCTGCAACGGGCACGCACCAATGCGCTGCATGGTGGCACAGAATGATAAGGACGACAGAATAAGGGACAAGACAGCGTGCTGGAAAGAACACAATGAGGGGAGGGATGAAGTGCTAGGATGGCGCAATGGTAGGAGAGATGCAATGATACGTTTCGAAAGAAATGACGTGCTGGAAGGGATACAATCAATGGGAGGTCGTCTATGAGAGATCCTTTGCTGATGTTAGGTCCACATCTCTTTTATGTGGACTGGCTAAATTTCCAATCGTTTGAGGAAGAGTTTTCTGCCTCCTGGGTTTGCTTAGAGCGTTTTGGAGAGGCGCCCGGTTTGCAATTTACCGGTTATGGCAATGATCCCAAGACCATTCACGGGGTGTTGTTTCCAGAAGAGTTTGGGGACCGGGTAGCGATAGATGCTATCACCAGAACCATTCGTGCAGCCAAGCCCGTTCAGATGATTCGTTGGATGAGTGACAACGGCTATAGTGCCATTCTCCATGGATCTGTAGTGATCACCAGTGTGACGAAAGACCATGATTACATCAGTCGCTCTGGTCAATCGGGGCGTATTCGCTATGCCATTAGCTTGTTACCGTTTTTCGATGGTGGAAAACCACAAGGTCAATATCAGGTGGGACAATATCAAGAGGGATATGATCAATATTCCCAAGGAGGAGAAACGCCATGAAGATACCAGAAAAGCATCTCGTGGTAGAGCTAGAGGATATGAGTCTTGATCTAATCTGCTTTCAACATGCTATGGCTGTGTTAGGGGATCGTTTTCAAGTTGGAGCGATCAAAGGGTATTGTGAGGCTACTTTGCAAGCCAATCCAGGTATTGCAGGGTATGGTGCTCTGTTGCCGCGGGGCTTAAAGGTCATTCTGCCTGAATTTGTTAGCCAAGAAAAGAACAGCGTGGTGAGAAGGCTATGGGATTAATGCGCACACATCCCTTTATTGAGGTGAGGGTGGGAGAGAAACTTGTTCATGAGGTTTTTTACCAGCGTCTTTTAACGGCAACCATTACGGACCATGCGGGCAATGAAGCCGATACATTTGAAGCGGAGTTTGATGATAGTGGCAATGATTTAGAGATTCCCTCCAGTAACAGCGCACTCCATGTCACCTTTGGCTATCAAAACAGCATCCGAGCCTTTATGGGGCGTTTTGTTGTCGAATCAGTGGTAAGTTGTGGGAGCAGTGATGGAGAGATTTTGCGCCTTTGTGGCAAAAGTGCCTCGATGCGTAAAGAACTTAAAGAACAAGCGAGTGAACATTTTGACCACAAAACCATTGCTGAGATTGTTGAGGCCCTTGCCAAACGCCATGGTTATCAAGCAAAGGTCAGTCCACAATTTACCAAACAAACCTTGCCTTATGTGGTGCGCACCGATCAATCGGCGGTTGACTTTTTAACCCGCCTTGCCGACCGCATGCGGGCACGTTTTTTAATCAAGGACAATAAGTTTTTATTTTTAAGCGGTGACAATTTACCAGCCCTCACCCTCCATAAGCATGACTGTTCCAGCTGGGAATTTACCCTAGAGCCGCGCACCCAATACGGCACCATTGAAACTTCTTATTTTGATCGCGCAAAAGGGCAACAATGCCAAGTCAAGCATCAAACAGGGTTTAGCGGTCCCGTGCGTCGTTGTTATCACAAGGTTGAAAGAGCCGCGCGCTTTTTGTTTCTCCAACGTTGTGTCTTATATGGGAAAAAGATTACGTCTCTTTTAGTTTTGGAAGGAAAAAGCCTATAGAGCATTTAACCCCGATAAGCTTTTAGCTAGGATGAGACGTGTTAGACAAAAATTGCTTGATACGGTTATCTTAAATTTATCATGGGAACGAGTTGTCGAGCTCTTTGATGCGCCCGACAGTTTATTTTATTTAGAGCCACTTTATCTTGTAAACAAGAAGTATTTATAGTTCTGGGAATTTTGTTGAAGACGATTTTGTAAGTATGGCAAAAGTTCTCAAGGGCATTCAAGGGAAGTTTATTTTGAGTCTGAATGATTGTGATACGGTTCGAGAGATCTTTAAGGATTTTGACTTTTTAGAAGTTGAGACGCTTTGGACATCCGGTATGGCAAAAAAACACCCCGGAAAGAAGTTCTGATTCGTAATTGCAATATATAGATGCTGATGCTATTTGATAGCGTTACGGATTCTATCTATCAGGTGGTTCAAAAGGTTGTTTTGTTATTTAACGTTTTTATTAACTTATTGAAAAATATTGTTAAGTTATCATTAAATTGTACCGACCATCTGCACCATTAACAATTAATTTCTCTGTAACGATAAGAGGTTGTATATAGAGAGGGAATCTGTGCAAATTATGGAAAAATCTTTCTTTATGTGTTATCTTCTGGTTTTTTCTTCATAACGTTTCATTTTTTTGCTTTAATCTGTGCATTTGAAAGGTTATATTTTTTATAGATGGGGCCGAGTTGCAGTGAGAAGTATAGTTGTTATAAGGTATTTAACACTTTTTATTTGTATTTCTTTATTATCAGCGTGTAGCGATTCGCGTGCTGTTCTTTGGCATGGGGTGCATGCAACGCCTTCTATGACCGCAGTAGAAAGAGAAGTTGAAGGAAAACCGATTTCTCCAAAGGCCATCGTTCCAGTGTATGTTGCAACAAGTCGTATGATGCAAAATAATTATGCTCAGCCTTATGGTTCAGAGCGATCAAATAAAGTACATTACAATCGCGTTGACGTAGGAATTCCTCAGCAACATGTAAAGGGAGTTGTTGAAATAAATGCATATAAACCTACACATGATAAGTATTTTGCGGCAGTCTCATTGCGAAAATACGATAACAAAGAACAGTTTAAACAGCAATTAAATGCTGCTTTAGCAAAAAAGCCAAAAGGAAAAAGAGAAATTTTCCTTTTTATCCATGGATATAATAATAATTTTGCAGATGGTACATTTCGTACAGCGCAATTTACACACGATTATTCTTTAAATGTTGTCGCTGTGCATTATTCTTGGCCTTCTGCTGGATCAGTTCCTCTTTATATTTATGATCGTGATAGTGCTAATTTTGCCCGTGACGGATTAATAGAGCTCTTGACACTTATTAACGAAACCAATGCTGATCAAGTTTCAGTTATTGCACATTCTATGGGCAATTTTGTTATAATGGAGGCATTTAGAACCTTAGCTCTACAGGGAAAATATAAGCCTATTCGTCGTATTACAAGTTTATTAATGGCAGCACCAGACATTGATATTGATGTATTTGAACGCCAACTTAATGATATAAAGACACTTCCACAGCCAACAGCAATTTTAGTATCCAGAGCAGATAAAGCTCTCGCAGTTTCTGGGCGTCTTACGGGTGGACATCACCGCGTGGGTGATGGCTCAGATATTGAAATGTTGCGTAAAAATGGAATAACTGTTCTTGACTTTTCTCATGTGGATGGGGGAGCACACAATGTTTTTGCGTCTTCTCCAACGTTAATGGCTCTTTCTCGAGAAGGCTCTTTGGCTTCAACAATTATGCAAGGTACAGAATTATCACCTAGTCAAGCTCTTCTTGCAGATAGTAGTAGTGTGTTGGAAAAAACAACACATCTTATCCTTTATACACCTTTACGTTTTCTCTCTCCACGGATTTTACGTCGATAGCAAAAAAAGAGACCGTCTAATAATGCATTGGAAGGGTATTTTTTAGCACTTTCTTTAGAATGACTTTGTAAAATAAAAAAGAAATAGCGGACTGAGTGTAAAAACAGTTATTAGGTGAGTTTGTAATGATTGCACAGAAAAGCTATCTCAATGCACCTACAGTTGTTGATTATTTATCTCATTCCGCAATTAAGTTGTTAGAAATTCATGCTATGCTTGTGAAGGTGAGAAAAGGTGATATGGGGGAAAAACCAAATTTATTGCGTCAAATTGATTCTACAAAAAAACAATTAGATGAGATAAGCCATGCTCTTATTTTAGAATATCGTAAACGCCAAGAAAATGAGCGCTTTTTAAAACAAATTTTGCTCTCCATTTCCGATCAACTTTTTTCACTTAACAATGGTTTTAAAGAAACTGGACGTCTTTTTTTTCAAGAAGTTAGAATACTTCAGTCTCAGATGCAATGTTTATATGAGGGAAAAGAGAGGCTGCATTTGTTGAATAGCGAAGAAGCTCTTTGTTCTCCATCAAAAATTGATGAAGTCATTAAACAGTTACAAAAAGCGCGAGAAAAGCTTATCGTTGAAAGTCCACACCTTTTTGAAAAAGAATGTTAAAATCAAAAAAAGATTTTTTAAAACAAGCACATTGATAAAAATATTTCCTCTTTACGAGCAAACAGTGCATTTAGATTGCAGTTATTTTTCTCTTTCTTTCGCCTTTTTATAATATCAGTTAATAGAGCACTCCAAGTGCGATTGCAAAGGGAGAAAAGATGCTGGTATTGCTTCAATAAATAAATTGAAGTCACGCATATTGAAAACATTGTCACCTGCCGCTGTTTTTGCTGCTTTGATTAACGCAACAAATGTTTTTCTTATCGTTTCTCGGGGATGCATGGGAGCTCCTTTTAGACAAATTTGTTTTTAGTCATTTTTATTGCATTTGTGGATACATTTTGATATACATGCGTTATGGTAACAAATATCCAAGTTCATGGCATAAATTGGGATGACGGGAACTGGCCTAAATGTGCCAAACATGGAGTTTGTAAAAAAGAGATAGAATATTTATTCACCAATCCGGGAAATCTCGTCATAAAGCACGACCCAAATGTTAAAGAAGAGCGTTTCAGAGCTATTGGAAGAAGCTATAATAAAAGATATTTTTTTTAGTTTTTACTTTGAGAACAATAGAGAGCGAACTGTTTGTGCGTCCTATTAGCGCCCGTTATATGCACCAGAAGGAGATCGATTTTTATGAACACCTCTAAATTAAAACAAATACCTGTTTTCAAAACGGATGAAGAAGCAGAAAACTTTGTCGATACTGCTGATCTTACGGATTACGATTTAACGGGTTTTAAACCTGTTCATTTTGAATTCTTACCTAAAGAAGCTTCTATGAATATTCGCTTGCCTCAAGCTCTTATGAAGGCTTTAAAGGAAAAAGCTAAAAATCAAGCTATCCCTTACACACGTTATGTTAGGCATCTGATTGAACAAGATTTACGAAAAAGCCATCGTAATTAGTTTTCCTTTATGAAGGATATAAGAAAGTATTGAGTTAAAGCATGAACAATAATCATTATACATATCGTGTTTTGTTGTTACAAGAAGATGAGGAATATGTCGGATTATGTGCAGAATTCCCATCTCTTTCATGGTTAGACGCTCAAGCAGAATGGATCTCGTTTCAGAGGTTGTTGAGGATATGCAACACAACGGAGAAGAGGTTCCTGTGCCTTTGTCACATGGTAAATATAGTGGTAAGTTTCAATTAAGAATTCCACCAGAACTTCATAGAAAACTTGCAATTCAAGCCGCCGAAAATGGTGTAAGTTTAAACAGATACATTTCTTCTAAACTGTAATTTTCCTTTTGATAAAACACTTGATTGACACAAGTGCATGGTGTATAGTATCAAGTATCAAAAGGTAAGTGTATGGCAATCGTTAGTTTTAAGCATAAAGGATTAAAGTTGTTTTTTGAAACAGGATCACATAAGGGTATACAGTCCGCACATGCTAAAAAATTAGCAAATATTTTGGTGATTTTAGATACAATATCCTCGCCGGAACAAGTAACAATTAAATCATATCGTTTACATGCACTTACTGGCGATTTAAAAGGCTATTGGTCGATGCGTGTAAGTGCCAATTGGCGCGTTACCTTTCGTTTTATTGGAACAGATATTGAACTTGTTGATTATCAAGATTATCATTAATTTTAAGGTATTATTATGATGTACAATCCTCCACACCCCGGTGGCATTTTAAGAGAAGAGTTATTGGATACGCTAGGATTAACGGTAACAGAAGCAGCTAATCGTCTTGGTGTTGCACGTTTAACTTTATCACGTGTTTTAAACTGTAATGCAGCAATTAGCATTAACCTAGCCTTACGTTTGGAGATGGCTGGTTTAAATGATGCAGAATTTTGGCTTAAATTGCAACAGAAGCATGATCTTTGGCAAGCACGGCATAATAATCCGATTTCGTATATCGCACCTTTAGAAGCAGCCTCTTAGCCACCTCCCCACCTTCGAAGTGGGAAAGGGGCATGCTTTTGAATTTAAGCAACTTTTCTAATGGGGCTCTCGAAATTTGGTTCATAAGTGCGCAACAAAGAATCCATGCTATGCGGTAACTCTGAAGATCCAAAATTTGTAATCATTGCTAAAATCTTTGTAATATTGGGTAGTTCATTTTGAAGTTTTAAAACTAAAACTTTTTCTATCAATTCCATAACTTCAACTATGGCATTACAATTTTTATCTCCAATGCCTCGATGATTGGAAAATTTAAACAGTGCCATCCATAAATCACATAAGAAGTTGGTATCTATCTTCATAGCACACCTCCATGGATTTGTTCTCTCAAACATGCCAATCTTCTGGATGTGATTTTTGTCGAAGGGAGTACCTTTTCTGTACCATCTGGTCTTTGAATGGTGATAGCAGGGCAATTCATGAAGCCTTTCTTGATTTTATCCTGATAAGGTAACAGAGGCGCCCCTGGAGCACGTCGATAAACCCAGTCATGTTTACGCAAGTAATCGATTAAACCAAACAGCCTATCAGAACGTTTTAAACCTTCCAAAGCTTCTGCTTTTGGCGTGAGTGTACTCACCTCATTTCTTAAGTCTTCTAATTGATTGATACTCTCTAAAAGAAGCTGTTTAATCGTAAGAGGATTTTCCAAAGCATTGGCAAGATCTACTTGTGGTGTTGCTACTTGTTTTAACCGTCTTTCACATTCGATAAAGTATAAACGAGCTTCTCTACCTTTCTTATTGTTCTCCACCATAGAAAGTTCTTTGGCTACACTTAAAGTGAGGTGATAGTCTTTACGATTGTGACCACCTCTTCCTTTGCTCCCCAAAATCGGGGAGCAAACAAAATCTTGATTTTCTACTAAATTATATTTGTTGATACGGTCAGTAATCCAAGTAGAGAAATCTTTTCCTATTTCCAAAAACGCATGTAGATCACGTGCATCTACTGTCTGAACAGTATCGCCATCAATACTGGTTTGATGTATGTCGATTAAATATTGTGCCATGATTGGGTTCCTATGTGCTTAAAGGTTTCTTAGTAGACACCCTAACAGGTGCCGGGTGCTAAGAAACACGGCACATAGCCCGTCGTTATACCTTTCCCAAAAGGGTATTGTATAGCATAACCACACCCGACAAGGTCATTATATGTGCGTAGCATATAATGAGTCAAAGCTTTTAATTGGCGGTGAAAAGATTGTTTCGGCAATCTATCCGCTATGTGTTTAAGGTGTTTCTTAGGCACCTGATTCGACAATATGCATAACGTCACTGCCTTGTCAAGTGATAAAAACTTTTTTCTAAAAATAATACGCTATTGTACAGTGTGTATATGAATACACATTAAATTCGTTATTTTTCAATATATTATGTGTACAATGTACAGTCATTTTGAAAATTCTGTCGCTAGCGATAGTTCGCGCTCGTCCGCCCCGCAACGAAGCCAACCCGCTGGGAAGTACCTTTTGAATTGATTTTATTGACTTTTTTATGGAAAAAACAAAGCATAAATGATGGTCTTTTTTTTAAATTGCAATAAGAATAGGGAATGCTTAAACTCATAAAGATATGGAATATAGAGATAAAGCTTGAGAACATGATCTAGCCTTTTTTATTAGCAGCGTATTCTTGACGTTTAAGTTGTCTCTGTATATTTTTGGTTAATCTTTCATTGGCATATTGTGCAATAGCGCTTGCAATCTCTGGCTTGGACATCACTTTAGCAATTGATGGTCCTTCTTGTTTTGCAATGGGGAATTGGTCTCCATCATCTCTTTGAAACACATTCCCTCCCATTTTTAACTCAACACGTTTTGGAAAACTGCCTCCCATGATAAAACCATGGGGCAAGATTTCTTTCTTTTTAAACAGTGTGTAAGTTACGCCGCGTTTTGTTTCTCTTGCTTTAAAAAATTTAAGAGGTATCGGTGTTCCAGAACCAATGATATCTGTCTCGAGAAACTGTGCGGTAGCCTTGTCTTTAATATAAACACCTCTTCTTATACGCTTTATTTGGGCTGATGAGATGTCGGTAACTTGCTTTTCAGTAAAGCGTTCAACTTGTTTTGCTGCAGTGTTTAGAGCATTACGCAGAGCCCAATTAAGGCGAGGGGCTTGAAGGCTTGTGAAGGTATCTTTTACCTGTTGAAGATACCATTTTTGGTGGATAATTAATTTCAACTTTTAAGCCTTTTGGGGGGTAGATATTGATGGCTTGGAAGCTGTAGGTGCTTTTGGTTTTTCGAATGAGGGTTCCTCTGTTACTGTTTCAGATGATGTTTGGTTGGGTTCTTTTTTTACCTGCTTAATCTGTTCAATTGTCTTGTCGGGTTTTATTTTTGTTTTGACATCAACAAAGGGTTTAGCAGCATTTGCACGCTTGAGACGTGCGTAGACTTGATTAGAAATCTCAACAAATGGATTATTGGGAGTTGAAGTTTCAAAACGAACAGTGCTTTTATTATCGCCAACAACACACATTGGCTTGGTGATGATTACTTTCATCTTCGCTCCTTTTGAGGCAATGAATTAATGACATCATTGGTCACTTAATGGCATTTGATCTTTGCAAAATAGATTAGTCTGTTTTATCAATAAAAACAGTACTTCAAGCCCTCTTGAAAGCTTAAGATTTTATCAAATTTTAGGGGATATTTTTGAATTTTAGACACAATACAACTAGGGACAGCATGATCATTAAATAAAATTTTTTACACATTGTCAAGGGGAAAAATCTATATTTTGTATTTTTTATCTAAATATTTATAAATATTGAGCAGTATAGGAGAGAAAGGAAATGACAGGTCCAGAAATATTAGATGCCGTGTTAGTGATATCAATGATAGTTATATCACTATTGACTATAGCGTTTTGTTTGCCTGCCACCTTTTGATTTTCATTAATATTTTGTATATCATATGTAATTATACGCTTTTGCAAAAAAAATCTAGAGTGAGAAATTTCTCCATATTGATGGGCTAAATATTAAGCTCGTGACGGGCTGCTGTTGCCAAAAAAGCAGATCTTGTTAAGCCTCTCTCTTGTGCACAATTATCAATTGCACGCAAAAGCCCTCGTTCAATTGATATATTTGTACGTACGACTTCTGAATCATTTTCAATAAAAGGAACTTGTATTAAAAAAGCTCCTTCTGACAAGGCTTTTTTGACAGCTTTCTGTTGTATCACTTCTTCAAATTTTAAAGGAACAGGCACTGTATCCATATCTTCACAGTAAAGTTGTAAAGCTTCGGTTGCATTTATGATAAGATTTTCTTCTTCATCAGAAGCAGAGAATAGACCTTCAAAATCAGGAAATTGAACACCAAAAGCAGAATCCTCATCTTTATGAACAAGAGCAAAAAATCTTTTCATTCTTCTTCTCCTTTTTTAAACCAGCCTGCTTGTTGTGCAATAGAACGCGCTGTACCAATTGGAAGATTTTTTTTAGGATGTGGAACAATAACAACCTTACCGTCTTTTTCAAATTTATGGTGCGAACCTTTTACTTTTACAAGTTCAAAGCCATCGCGTTTTAATTTTGCAATTATCTTTCGGCTGTTTTGTTCCATTCCCTAATCTCATAATGTGTATATATTTACACACTATACTTTTTCTTATTTTAAGTCAAGGTTTTTAATAACCACAATGTTTCTGGAGAGCGTTAAGGACTATCCGCAATGAAGGTACAAGGTACGGTAATTCTTGATCTTCACTAACAAGATACTGTAGCGCAGCATAAAAATTATGCTGTTTATATAGGTTTTGTGTTTCTTTTATTACCTCTTGCATATTCAAAAATTGTTTTGTTGCAAATTCAATCCATTTTTTTCTAGCTGCTTCATCAGAAGATGAGGGCATTTTATCATAAATTGCACTAGGCAATGTTTTTGCACATAGATAATCATTTCTGACTTCAATATATTTTTGTGCAACATCGTATTGATCTTGATTAATCACACCTTTCAGATAAAGCCGTCCGATATAGGTACCGGAAAGCGGATTTTTTGCTTCTTCTATGGTCAAGCCAAAGCGTTTGGCACGCATTTCTATTGCTAATTTCTCAATGGGGTCATGAGGCATTTTTGTCCGTGAGATACGACCGTTGGGTTCTCTGATACATCCCTTAATCCGTGGACGCCCACGTTTTGCATGTTTTTTTCTTTTAGCCATATTTTTTCAATCAGAATGGGACGCTATCATTAAGAGATGCGCTATAATCTTGAGTACCTGAGGCAATAGCATAACTTTGAGAAGTAATGGGTGAGGGGTGTGCAGATTGCTCTTTCTTTGCATCAAGCAAATGCAGTTCACCTTTATATTGTGACAAGACAATCTCTGTTGTGTAACGGTCATGACCATTTTTATCTTGCCATTTACGGGTTTGTAATTTGCCTTCTATGTAAACCTTTGAACCTTTGTGTAGATATTGAAGTGCTATTTTTGCCAAATGCGGATTAAAAACCACTACGGAGTGCCATTCGGTTTTATCTACTTTTTGATGCGTGTTTTTATCCGTATAGCTTTCAGAAGTAGCCATACGAAAATTGACTATTTCGGCACCAGAATTCATTGTTTTGCTTTCGGGATCTGCCCCTAAATAGCCAATTAAGATCACTTTATTCAACATGTTTGTAAGTTCCATTTGATTTGCATTTTATACACATAAAACCTTAGCATAATTTGTTTATTTTTTTCAATTATTTCAGTTAATTAATCACAGTTTTTTAAAGTATTGCATTATAATTTTATTTGATAAACTCACTAAATAGCTGTGTTATAAAAAGGCAAGGCTTTTTTTGTTCGATTTATTATTGACAATCGAACCTTTTTGTGCGATATTGGTTTTATGAAATTAAGGGGAGGCTAAATGAAACGAGAAGCGCTGCTTAGAGAGTTACGCAAAGAAGCCAGAAAAAGAGGTCTTCATTACAGTGAAGCTCCAGATGCAGGCAAAGGGTCACATTATTTGGTAACTTTTGGAGACAAGACAACTGTTATAAAATCGGGTGAATTAACGCCACTTTATGTGAAGATAATAAAAAAACAATTGGGAATATGAAATTTATAATTCAAATGTTTTTAAATTTTCGTTTCAAAAGCATTTTGATCATAGTGAGGAGACCTAAACATGGAATATACGTATCAAGCAAAATTTGAAACTGATCCGGATGGTGGTTTTGTTGTGACTTTTCCGGATGTACCTGAAGCAATAACAGCTGGAGAAAATAGAGTAGAGGCATTAGAGAATGCTGTTGAAGCTTTAGGGTTGGCATTACGGAGCTATTCTATGCGTGGTCTACCTTTACCTGTACCACAGCAATATAAAGGTCTTGTAGAGATTACGGTAGATGCGTGGAATGCTCTTAAGCTTGCAGTGGTAGAAGCCTTTAATGAAGCGAATATTACAAAAACAGAATTGGCACATCGTTTGGGTAAAAAAGAAACAGAAGCAAGACGCATTCTTGACCCCAATTATCCAACGAAGCTTCAAACTTTAGAGCAAGCACTGAGTGTTCTTGGCAAGCAAGTCGTTATTACAATCAAAAACGCGGCTTAACTATCTCCTCGTCTTTGAAGACGAGAAGATAAAATCATGTTTTTAAATCTAAGCAGCTCTTACGACAGATTTTTCTAAAACCTGTTTTGCTTCTTCAATGAGTGTTTTATACTGTTTGCTTTCTTCTACCAATGTAAAGGCTTTAACAAGATGCATGTGGAGAGGTCCATAAATGTAAACAGCTTTTTTAGTTGGAGACATTTTATCCCAATCTTTTGGAAAATCAAAGCGTGTATCACGGTCATAATCAACAGATTGGCTTTTTAACTTTTTCTCACACTCAATAAAGTAACGACGAGCTTGTCTGCCTTTCTCATTGCGTTCAACCATGGAAAGTTCTTTTGCCATGTCTAGAGTAAGATGATATTCTATGACTGTAACAGCTCTAGATTTTGCGCTTCCCAATTTTGGGAACCGCAAATCTTGTGTTTTTATAAAGTCTTTACCTTCTTCAAATGTATATTGATTAATACGATCTGTAATCCAAGTAGCGAAACGTTTTCCTATTTCCATGAATGCATGTAATTCACGCGCATTGACCGTTTGCACAATTTCTTGTTCAATAATTTTTTCTGATATTTTAATGAGTGTGTTCATAATATTGGTTCCTTTGTTTTAAAAGTTTAAGTATCCAGGGCTAAAACAACCGAACCAATTCAGTCCTTCACATCTTTAGGTTACCCTTGGACATACACGTGAAGACCCTGGAATAATAAAATGAAGGGCAACAGATCTTTCGGGATACTGTTGAACCGATTGGTTACAGGTGTTTTAAGCCTGCCTCGTAACCTAATGGCTTTTAAAAATTTGTCAAGTTGTTTCTGATATGAGTTGGTATCTAATCATTGTTTTTTCAGAAGCTTCCGATAACTTTTTAATCTCTTTATTGATCTCATCTATAAGAGGTTCGTAATTGAGAACGCTTTTCGGAATAGCACCACCGTAAACCCATGCTTTCACTTGCGCTTTGGTGCTAAAATCTGCCTTTTCTGGTATGGTGTAATACTGACCGCCGTCAAACTTTTCACACTCTCTTGTGCCGTCTTCATATTCGTAGAGATTATAAAAATACTCTGCCGCCCCATCTCCCCAAGGAACATACCCAACAGCCGTTGCAATAAATTTTTTGTGCATTTTTTGTATTGGCTGTTTACGTTTTTTAAAGAATCGTCGTTTTAATATTTCCATTTTAATTTCTATTTTTACCAATAGGTTAATTTGCCTCAAATTTGACCGTACAGAGCGTTTTGCATTACATATGTGTTTTCATCATAAAATCTTTAAATCGCTTTGTACGGCGCTTTTTATCGATTTAAACGCATATCTAATTACAAAACCATCAGCTCTTTTCACTGAAAAGGATTTAAACCAATCTCCGTTTTTTCAAGCATTTGCATCAGTTTATCCCATTTTTCAGCAGAAACAGGTTCTCCTTTCGGCTTAATCTCTGGTCTATCGAGTGAGGTAAATATCCCTTTAACAGTAGTTCGAATATCGTCTTCAAGCTTTTCACAGTAAAGCAGAAGATCAGCAGAAGCGGGCATGAATGTTGTCGACAAGCCTTCTGCTTTACCCTTCATCACATCCCTTGTTGCGGTTTTGATTGCCCAACGGCTTAAACCATCGAGAGAAAAAAGATAAGCAACAGCTGTGGCTTTTTCATCTTCTCCAGGTTGGCTTTTAAGTCCACCAGAAAGCATGAGAAACATAGCTTTTATTTCTTCCTCAGAAGCTTTTTCATCAAGCATTTGCAAAGCTTCATTACCCAACGAGATAATTCTCTCCGCTTCTGCAGGTGATGGCTTTTTGCCCGCTAACCAATGGAATGGAGGGTTTTGCATCATCCTCGAACAAAAATTTGTACGGACTGTCTGCATTTTTGAAATCGGACATGTGTTGTGTAATTCTATAGGCACGACCGCGCTGTTGTCCTGTTTGGGAATTGGTTTGTGTTCCATAATTTTCTCCTTGTTTGTAATCCTTTGCATTTCTTACCCAGTTACGCCACGTTGCTTGCCAATCGGTTTTGGTTGCATTTGCTCCAGCTTTTGAACGCCAGTAATCTCGAAACTTTGCGATTTCGACTTTGATACGCTCTGGAGGCAAGCCCTCTGCAATGGCAAAATCGTAATCGGGTTCGAAATCATCCGGTAATCGACAGCCTCGATTAGCTTTAACCCGCTTGGCTTTTTCCGGAATGCTTTCTTGCTCGTGAAGGGGTGGGTGGTTGGTCTCTACCGTTTCGATTTGCTCTGCATGGCTCTCGAGATCATGAACCTCGATTGGCTTGTGAACCAAATCGGTTGTTTGTAAATTTTCAGAACCAATTTCTTTTTTTGCTAAAACGATAGTTTTAGTTTTTTTATTATATATGTTATTGTTATTGTTAATGGCATCATTAAGCATTGCTTGTGCATTGCTAAAATCCCCACAAGCATCATGCTTAGCATCCTTAAGCATACCGTTAGCATCATGCTTAGCATTTTTAGCATCACTCATTGTTTTTGCTTTATGATGTTTTTCCCATTTTGCCTGTGCTGCTTTCTTTGCTCTCTCTGAAAACTTATTTAAATTTTCGTTTGAGTTATTGAGTTCTTCTTCAACATCTGAACTCCACAAACGTCCATCTTCTAAACAAATGATGTGTCCGGATCTAAATAAATAATTTAACGCCTTTTCAAATCTTTTTACTGAACAACAAGTAAAATGAGATAATATTCCTGCATCATTCAAAAGAGGCTCACGCGTGTGTAACATTCTTATCCGCAACTTCACATAAACATTGACTTCCATAGGTGGTAAATCAGAGAGTTTAAATAGCCACTGGTCTGTATTAAGTCTCGTCCAAGCCAATTTAGTTGACATATTTTACCTCCTTTTCTTCATTATTATTAGAGGTAAAATTATCTAGCTCTTCACTGAAGTTATTAAGCTCTTCTTCAACGCGCGTATTCCACAACCCGCCATCTATCTCAATAAGTTTATCATTTCTCATGAGATATTCGACAATCGTTGCAAATTTTTTCTGCGAACAATTGCAAGCACGTGCAAGCGTTTGAAAGTCTGTTTTAATTGGTGCTTTTTTATCATACATGCGAACGAGAAGCGTCATATAAGCCCCCCTTTGCTCCAATGTCATTCCATCTGTACCACTTATCCAGTCATACAAATGGAATCTTATCCATGGCATACCATTAGACATGTGTGCCCCCTTCTTTCTTTAAATATAAAATTGCTAAAGCATCTGCTTCATTATCATCTTCAGGCGCGTGCCCTTTTGCACGCATTACCTTAATCATTTCTTCTTTTGAGGCGTTTCCTTTTCCTGTCGTCGCTTTTTTTATCGTACAAACTGGAATGCCTTCATACGGTATCTGATGATGTTCACACCAAGCTGTTAATGTTGCTAGAAAGCCCCCATAAACATGAGAAGCGTCTGTACCCACATGCCGGCGTACTTCTTCAAAATACACCGCATCAATGCTGCCTACTGCCTGCTTTATTTCTGATAGACATCTCTTAAAGCGTAAGTAACGCATACCACCGCCTTCAAAACGGCGTGGCTGGAAATTCATGACACCACTGACGATGTGACCATCAGCACCACAAATAGCCCAGCCAGTCTTGCTACCTAGATCAAGACAGAGAATGGTTCGCGTGTTATTGATCATAATCCCCCCCTTAAGGCTGTTGTGTATTTATGCGTGCGTTATGACAGAGCGCGTTGCGATTGCCTGTCTTGCAAAAATGTTTTTGAAAAAGTAACCTCCCAACGATTCTAAAAAATTGGGGGGAGTTATGATGCAAGAATTGATAAAGATATTTCTTACAGGTTTACTGTCATTTATAGGATCACTTTCAGTAGCGCTTATTTTAAGAAATAAAGACCGTAAAGAAGCAGCCAAAATCCGCAAAGATGATTTAGAAAAAGCTGCAAAAAAACGAGAAGAAGATAGAGAATGGATAAGCAAGCAATTTGCAGAAAGCCAAGAACAGACGACAGCCCTTAAAGAGCAAGCGCAATCGATAAAAGATCTTGCCAAATGGTCAGAAGAACATATTAGAATTTTGTTACGCCCTTCAAGGAGATACCTAGAGTGGGAAGCGTGCACCGATATAATAGACCGAAAAAGTGGTCTCTTATATGGTGAGCTCACATTGAAGGTTAGAAATCTAACAAAAAAAGATATTTTAATAAAAAACATACAAATAACGGAACACTGCTCCTTTGAATTTCTTGAAAATGCTTGTCGATTTGATGAGGGGAGGTCTGATAAGTGGCGGTCTGATCTATCAAAAGAAAAAGATCCTGTCGTCATTAAGAGAACAACACCCAAACGCATTTCTTTAGATCCCAAAGAGGTCAAATCGAATGCTACATTATCGTTTACTTTAGATTTATTTCGTATAACTGATAGTGAGTGCATTGTTCTTTACTTCCTATTAAGCATAAGCGAATCTGAATACAATGCTCACAACATTGTAAATTGTACTCTTGAATATACTTCACCCAAAAATCCAGATGAATTAATCACTGATTATTTCTGGGCGTTAGAAACACCTTACAAACACCTTTATTGCGATTAAACAGACCTATTATGAAGTTAATCCCAAAGATCCGCTTTTAATTAACGACCCTCATTTTTGGTTCAGATGACGCAAGAATTAAAAAACTTCTCCTGCGAAAAGAAAATCTCTCAATCTCAGTTCTTCTTTTTTGTTGATTAACTCAATGAGTTTATTATTTAATTCATCAATTAGCTCCATTTGTGAAGCCAACTTTAATCTTTGTTCATACAGTGTCTTATTTTTTTGCTTAATTAAAGTGGATAGGTTTTCAAGTACTACTCGCTGTTGTTCAATTGACTTATCTCGCTCTGCAAGAGTGGCTTCATGCCATCTCATCCAACTATCAAATTTTGACTTATGCCATTCTTCTCGTTTTTTAAGAATTGTTGTGTGAGTTTCGTGTCGTTTCACAAGATCTTCTATGCTACAATCACGATCCGCTATCCGTGCAAATTCTTTCACAAATTTATCTCCATTCTTCATTTTCGTATTACAACCTATTAATCTACAAAGCTGCGTATAGAGTTTCTTCAATATCCCGTTTTTCATGATCTTTCTTCTTTAAGCCTGTGAATTATGCTGTGGGTGTTTGTTGTTGTCTGTAGAATTATTCATACAAATTGCCCCATTCGATGTTGTAAATTTCTCCGTTAAAGAAATCGTACTTTTTCTTTTTTCTGTTATTAGAAGAGAAACACCATGAGATTTATTCTCATACATATGAAGAAACCAATCTAGTGTAACCCAAGGTGGACCTTTGGATTCAGACAATTGGATAATTATGTTCCAATATTTTGGAGAAATACTATTGCGATCGCGCATTTTACGTGCAGCTTCATAGCTACAACCGATTTCCTTCGCAAATTGACCTATAGATCCCCAAGACTCAATCAAATTTTTGACATAAAAATTATTAACCATGATCAAAATAGTACATTACGTACAATTTTAAATCAAGATAAAATAGTACACAATGAATGAAAAAAATAGTAGATAATGTACGAATGAGTTATTTGCCAAAAGATAGACTTAAAATAGCGCGTAAAAATGCTGGGTATGCAACACCGAGCGAGGCTGCACGCGCTATATCAGCTCTTAATCAAAATACTCTAATTAGTCATGAAAATGGAAATCGTCCTGTTTCTCGACAAAAAGCCGAACTCTATGGACAAGTATTTAACGTCGATCCGGGATGGATTTTATATGGTGAATCTCCTCAAGAAAATCCTAGTCTTAATATAAGTATTCCTCTTATTTCATGGATTAGTGCTGGAGAGTTAAGCGAGCAAGATGGGATAATGGATTTTTCAGATTATCCTATGACAGAAGCTGTTAATCTTCCGGCCGGTGAATGGATTGCGTTGCGTGTAGATGGTGCATCCATGAATAAAATTAGTCCTCCAGATTCCATAATACTTGTAAATATGCGAGATAAAAAGCTTGTACCTAATGCTTGCTATGTAATTGCAGATGAAACTGGGCAAGCTACATATAAGCGATATAGACCAAATGATAATCCTCCTTTTCAACCTGCTTCGTACGATAAAACAATAAAAGCTCCAAAACTTGAAGGTGCCATTTCTATAATAGGTCGTGTACGACGCACTATTCTTGATATGTAAGTACAATTAAGATTCTCTATTTAAATTATCAATTAGATGCCATCAGCAAGTCATAGCAGATTATTAATTCTACAATAAACTGCATACTTATTGATTCTTAAATTAGTCGATGATTCGTCATTTTTTAATTTTTTTGAAAAATAGTACATTTTGTACCCGACTGTATTTCATTCATATTGTACTAATATATCCATAAATTAACACAAACTATTGCCAAGGGGCGTTAGGGAGGGGAAATTATGGAAAAGCCAATACTTATTCATTCCAATGAAATCTTATTAGTTGCCTACGATAAAGAGCAATACATTGCAGAGTCTGGACCACTTGATGCAAGCCAAGTTCTAAGCATTGTTGATGAGGTAGATGATGCAATCCAAATCTTTCGCATCAATCCTTCTGAGAAGAGTTGTGAAGATATCTCTGAAGATATTGCAGAAGCATATGTAGAAGCAAATATTGAAGATCTCTATGAGGATAGTGAGGTTCATTACTTTATACGCGAAAGTGATGTTTACAATAGACTTTTAGACGAGATTGCAGACGAAAAATATAATGATGAGTTTTACGGTACTTACGAACAACAACACCGTTTGCGTCCTTGTGATGTACTTTAAAATTCTTAAGGGCGTTTGAAAAAGCGCCCCTTTTTCCCATCAATAATTGATTAGAGTAAACTTATGAACACACATGATAATGATAGTGAAGGATATCTCATACCTGAAAACGAGGCAGACAATAGTATTGGTTATGTCCAAATGGTCAATGCCCATGTCATGCATAGGTACTTAAATTTAAAACAAGATTTTAATACTTGATTTAATGATTGTGTTGAAAAGCTTGATCTAAAAGAAGGTGTGGATTTTGTTTTTACAAAACAAGAATGGAACAAAAAAAAGATTTGTCCAAAATCTGAAATAGAAACAGATAAAACCGATAATCATCACTTCAAAATTCACGCAGCAAAGAAAATCGCTCAAACAGAACGCCATAGAAACTATGGCAGAATATTATACCAAGACTTGTGTTTTCATTAATTTAGGAAGTGATGATGCGAAACTTTATTACAACATCTGAAAACAATTTTCAAAACACAACAGTTCAAACAATGTCTAGTCGTGAAATTGCAGAGTTATGCGGTAAGCAACATGCGCATATTATGCGTGATATTCGGCAAATGTTAGGAGAATTATATCCTGAAGGGGGGTAATCCAAATTTGGATCCACCTATTTAGATAAACAGAGTAAGCTCCAAAACTGCTACAACCTCCCTAAACGTGAATGCCTCATTTTAGTTTCGGGTTACAGCATGACATTACGTGCTAGGATTATAGATCGTTGGCAAGAATTGGAAAAGCAAGCAGTAACACCACAAATCGACTATTCAAGTCCAAAGGCTATGATTGGCTTTTTGAATTACCTACAAGGTCAAATAGATCAAAAAGACACCAACATTGAAGATTTAACACCAAAAGCCATGGCTCTTGAAAGCTTACAGCGCCATGATGGGCTCTTTGGTCTTACAGAAGCTGCTAAAATACTCGAGATGCAACCAAAACAATTCATTCAATTCTTACAGCAAAAAGGGTGGATTTACAGACGCGCAGCGGGTGGAAATTTGCTACCGTATCAAGACAAAATCCAAAAGCAACTAATGGATTGTCCAACCATCACGTTTCAAACCGCCAGTGGAATAGAAAAAGTCATTCCTTGCGCAAAAATCACAGCAAAAGGCATTGGTGTGTTGTCTCAAGAACTTAAACGACAAAGCATACATTAAGAGGAGGCTATCATGATAAAAAAGAAATATAAACTCACTGATGAAACAATCCAAATTGATGGAATAACGCTTTATCGCATACGCGCCTTAAAAGATTTTGATGATGTCAAAGAAGGCGACCTTGGTGGCTTTGTCGAGAGTGAATGGAATCTTAGCCATGATGATAATTGCTGGGTTGGAGGCAATGCTTGTATTTATCAAAATGCATATATCTCTGAAAATGCCAAGGTTTATGATGATGCCGAAGTTTATAATAACGCAAAAGTTCGTGGTAATGCCATAGTAGCCGGCGATACAGCATTTTATGGAAGTGACGCTATTTTAAGGTAGGGGGATAAATCATGGAAAAGAAATACGAACTTACTGATGAAATAAAAGAATTTTATGATGCAAAAACCGATAAAAGTAAAAAACTTTATCGCATACGTGCATTAAGAGATTTTAGAAATATTAAAAAAGGTTACTTAGGCGGCTATATACAAAAAGAAGACAACCTATCGCATGAAGGCGATTGTTGGGTTTGGCATAAAGCTATGGTTTATGGTGACGCTAAAATTTTCGGCAATGCACAAGTATTTGAACGCGCAAAAATTACAGGCAGGGCGCGTGTTTATGAAAATGCAAAAGTTTGCGGTGAAGCATATGTTGAATATGATGCGCAAATTTACGGCAATGCACAAATTTATGGTGAGGCTCGAGTTTTGGGCCATGTTTATGGCAATGCCCGTGTCTATGGAGATGCTTATATAAGTGATAAAGCACACATTTCCGGAAATATGAAAATTCTAGATGGAGTATATATTTTCGATAATGTAAATATTTTTGGTAATCTTGAAATTCGTGGACGCAATTCAATCATCTGCGAAAGTGACTATTCAGCAAGCGATATAAGCTACATAAGCCGTTTCTAGCAACACAAACCAACTTTTAACACATGCGTGATTCACGCCACGGGTGAATTGCGCTCCAATGGAGGAAAGCAAAATGAATGAACAAAACACGAACTTAACAGAAGTAAACAAAACAAACGATTATGAAATCAAACCTACAGCTATGGAACTTATTTTAGAAAGAGCTTTAGAAAATGATGTTAATCTGGATCGTCTCAAGAGCCTTCTCGAATTACGAGAAAAGGAGATAGAACGACAAGAGCGCAAGAACTTTGTTCGTGATCTTTCTACTATGCAAATGGAATATCAAAAAATACATAAAAATGCTACAAACACCCATACAAATAGCCAATATGCTACGCTTGATAAATATCTTGATGCCATAAAGGATAGTCTTTCAAAATATCGCTTTTCCTTGTTTTCTCGTATCAAAGAGCAGAATTCAAATGCCATAACTGTAGAAATGACTTTAAAGCATATATCAGGCAATGAAATATCAACACAAGGAACATTTCCTTTTGACACTACAGGGAGTAAAAACAACGTACAAGCAGTTGGTTCTACAATCACGTACGCACGTAGATATCTCTTAGGTATGCTTCTTAATATTGTGAGTGAAGATGATGATACAGATGGAAATCCCCCTATCAAAAAGGCATTTCCGCAGCAAATCAATGAAATCAGAAGACTCATAGTGCAAACCCAATCAGAAGAAGCAAAGGTACTTGATTATGTGAAAGTCGAAAATCTTGCCGATATGTCTGAGGGACAAGCCCAAATCGTTTTGCATCTTTTGAAAGATAAACAAAACAAGCAAAAGGCTCCAAAAGAACAATCTCTTCCACAACAAAAGAAGATAGACGCACCTATACAAGATATTGAATATGCACCAACACAACAACAAACGGCGGTGTGAAATGAAACAAAGAACAGAAGAATGGTTTCAAGCCCGTCTAGGCAAAGTCACCGCATCAAACGTTTATAATGTACTCAGTAAAACAGCGAGGGGAACCCCTACAAGCAAATATGAGAACTATAAAATCCAACTTATGACAGAGCGATTAGCAGAGAAAGTAAACCAGTTTTATACGACACCTGCTATGCAATGGGGCATTGAACATGAAGAAGATGCCTTGAGAGAATATGAATTCATTTATGACACGATTGTCACAAGATGCGGATTTATCGAACATCCCACAATCAAAATGGCTGGTGCAAGCCCTGATGGTTTTATTGGCGATGACGGTTTAGTTGAAGTCAAATGCCCGCAAAAAAATACTCACCTGCGCTTTTTTATAGATGACAATATAAAGCCCGAATATAGTGCGCAAATGCAGTTCCAAATGGCTTGCACTGGACGAAAATGGTGTGATTTCATTAGCTATAATCCGCATTTTGTAGGCAAATCACTTCACTTGCGCATGAAAATCAAACGCATCCACCGTGATGAAGAACAAATTGAACAGATTAATCAAGCGATTGAAGTCTTTTTAGAGGAAATAGAGCAAGAGATGGAAAAGATCTCGACAAAAGCTGCATGAAGTTATGGGGGTGCTCTCTCCTCCCAGCACCCCCACCCATTTAAGTAATAAGTAATATAAAAATAGAAAGATAATGAGATGATATTTGATGATGGCGATAGATATGTAACAACCCGTGAATGTGCACAGCTTTTTAGTGTATCAACCACAACGATTCGCAATTGGGTGCTTCAAGGGGAGTTTCCGCAACCCTATAAGCTAGGAAGAGCCGTAAGATGGAGAAAAAAGGAGATCTTAGCCTTTACTCCAAAGAAAAATAGGGAACAAACAACAACAAATTAAGTAAAATTGTATAAACTACAAGAGGTGGTCTGAAAATTACTGTTTAAAGGAAAAATATATGTATTTTAATAACTTAAATAAAAAAAATGGTGCCCCCAGAGAGCGAAAAGAAAGCAAATAAAATCAAAAAATTATGTTGAATGTAAGGGAATACCCGAGTCTTGATTCTATTACGTTTTTTTGTCTCTACTCCCTAACTTTTTTGGAGCTTTTTTATAGCTTCAAGAGCTAGTCTTTTACGATCTGCGCTCTTTGTATAAAGAGATGCCATTTGATCTTCTGTCCAGCCAAAAATTGCTTTGAGTTGTGAAACTGTTGCTCCAGAATTTGCTGCGCGTGTAGCTGCTAATTTTCTCAATCCATGGGCTGATTTTTTAATTCCAGCCGCATTACAAGCGTCTCTAAATGCATTACCAAAGCTTTCTTTGATAAATTTTTGATTAGTTTTACTACAGATAAATGTTTCATTTCCAATAGGACCAATTTTAAGAGTCTCTGCTAATTCTGGTAAAATAGGCAGAAAAACATCTGTTTGATATTTGCTTTTCTCTGTCTTGAGGTGAATGATATTATCTTTGACGTTTTTCCAACCAATACGAACCGCATCACCACGGCGCAAACCCGTGTAAAGAAGAACATCAATCCAAACCCGTTCATGGGTACCATGTGACCAGCGTTGGTAATATTTCTCAACATCATCTTCTGTCCAAACAGCAAATCCGTCTTTATTGTTAAGAGCTGGTCTTTTTACTCCTACTGTTGGATTACTTTCCAAAAGACCTTGGTCAATCGCCCAATTAAAAAGTCCATTAAGTGCTTTCAGAAAGTTTCTAGCCATTGCCGGTGTTTCTTTACGGCGTTCAACACCGGCTACGATATGTTTTTTTTCAATTGCTTGGTATGGGATATTTCCTATGCTATCGCATACCTTCATAAGAATGAGTTCTTTTTGTCTTTTCGTAGCTTTAGCAAGGCAATACCAATCAGAGCTATTAAAATATTGTTTAAGCAGCCATGCAAATGACCCTTCAATCAGTTTTCCGGTTTTAGGTTTTGGAGGGATTATGCCTTGTAATTCGGCAAGTGCGCTTTTGTAGTTGTCAACAAACTCTTGCGTTCCATAGGTTCCGCGTATTCGAATACGTTTTCCATGACCAATACGTACATACCATATGATTTTGTTATGGCGTGTGACTTCTTTTAGAAGATAGGGGGGGCGTGGTTTAGGCATGATCAATTTTACATCTTAGAGAGTGCGATTTCGTAATATTCATTCTTTGACAAATCTAAAAGTGTGTCTGGATGGCTAACGGAATTTGGTATTGGAATATCTGCTTTCAGATAGATAAGCAGTTCACCGGTAGGTTTGATTTCTATGAGTTCGCAGCCTTGCTTTTTTGCTTCTCTTAAAGCTCGTGCAATGTCTGCTTGCGTTATGATAGCTTTACGAGGCGCCATATCTCTTCTCCTTACATTGAGACGCAATTCACTCGTGTGGTGAGTCACGAATTGATTAAAAATTGTTAGGAAAGGGTGGGGGTGCTAGGAGGCGTTGGTGAGGATAAGCACCCCCATAGTTTCAAGCGGCTTTTATTGAGATTCTTTGTATCTCTTGTTCTATTTCTGCTAAAAAGGCTTCGACGGCTTGATTAATCTGTTCAATTTGTTTGTCATCACGGTAGATGCGTTTGATTTTCATACGCAAGTGAGATGAATCCCCCGCAAAACGCGGGTCATAACTGATAAAATCACACCATTTTCGCTCTGTACAAGCCATTTGGAATTGCATTTGCGCATGATATTCTGGTTTAATTTCATCATCTATACAAAAGCGTAAATGGTTGATTGATTGTGGACATTTGATTTCGATTAAACCGTTTTCACCAATAAGCCCATCAGGGCTAGCCCCCGCCATTTTGATTGTGGGGTGTTGGATAAAACCACATTGAGTGATTTCTGTATCATAAATGAATGCATATTCTTTTAGAGCATCTTCTTCATGTTCAATGCCCCATTGCATAGCCGGCGTTGGATAAGATTGGCTTATTTCACCCGTTAAACGCTCTGTCATAAGTTTGATTTTGTAATCTTCATATTTGCTTGTAGGAGTTCCCTTTGCTGTTTTACTAATGACGTTATAAACGTTTGAAGCGGTGACTTTACCTAACCGTGCTTGAAACCATTGTGCTGTTCTTTGTTCCATCTCACACCGCCGTTTGTTGTTGAGTTGGTGCATATTCGATATCTTGGATATGAATATATTCGGCATCTTGTATAGGCGCGTCTATTTGCTCTTGTTGCGGGTGAGATTGTAGAGCTCTTTCTCTTTGAATGTTTTTCCTTTTTTCCAAAAGCGCCAAAACCTCTTGTGCTTTTTCACAAGACAGATCTGTTAAGTTTTCTACATTTGCGTAAGAAAGAAGATTATTTTCGTTCGTTCCAGTCTCTTTAATTAACTCTTTGATTTGTTCAAGCATGTCATAAGAAATGAGTTGTACTGGTGTGGTATTATTAATACGAGCCGCTTCATCTTCTTCATAAATACCGGAAAAACCGAAAGCATAGCGTGCACATTGTATAGTTGCTTTATGACGTAACATGCGTGCTGGATATTTTCCCCATAGGTCACTGTTTTCTTTTTTACATTCCGATAAATATTCAGTGACCTCGATAGGATCTTTAATGCCTTTGAGACGAATAGCGCATTTGATAGCAATCAACTTACCGTCTTTATCGAGTTGATCTTGAAAAGTCATGCCATCGAATTGAGAATTAGATTTGATGATTTTAATCCACCCATCAATAGAGACAACAGGGATAATACCGCCGCCTTTTTTAGGGAATGCATAGATTTCTTTTGTTAATGGGTTTAATCCATAAGTATTGGCAACAGAGATAAAAGCAGCGAATTCTTCATCAGAGAAGTTATGATTGATACATGTTTTGATAATTGTTTTACGAAATTCATCATGAGAAAACCCATATTTTTTTGCCATAGTGGCTAATTGTGCATTTGTCATTATTGTTTCCTTGATTTGCGCGCAATTCCCCCGTGGCGTGAATCACGCTTGTGTTAAAAGTTGTTTGGTTTGGTTGTTAGAAAGGATTGTAATCCTCTGTTGAAGGTTTGCGGTTATCGCCAATCATGGCTAGTCCAGAAAGTTCAAAGTCTCCATAAACATTTACATAACCACAGACCAATACCTTGTCGTAAATTTTTGTATTTCCGTAGATAGATGCACCGCAGCAAGCTTTTGCATTTCCATAAATCTGCGCATTTTCATAAATCACTGTACCGGAAACACATGCGTTGTCGTAGATACGTGCATTATCGGAAACTTTAGCACCATTGGTAACCTGCGCATTACCAAAAACCTTGGCATTTTTACTAACTTGCGAGGCAACATCAACTATCGCATTATCACAAACTACAGCATCATCATAAACAGCGGACAAACCACGAACCCAACAATTTCCATTATGCGAGAGGTTTCTTTCGTGCTCTACAAAACCACCTAAATCACCAGCCTTTACATCTCCAAAATCTCTCAATGCACGAATGCGATAAGTTAACTTATTTCCGTATATCCAAGTTGTCTCATCAGTAAGTTCGTATTTTTTTTCCATGGTTTATTGCTTCTCACGATCTAAGATCACGGTGGATCCACTAATTTTACAATCTCCAGCAATGTCTACACGACAGCGAATATATGCTTGATTATAAATTTTAGCATTTCCGTAAACGTGTACACTCCCCCCTATAACAGAATTTTCATAAATCCGTGCATAGCCATAAATTTTGGCATTATCTCTAACAGAAGAACCACCAACTTCGGCATAATCGGAAACTTGTGCATTTTCAGAAACGAGTGCATTCCCATAAATCCGCGCATCACCATAAACTTTGGCATTATCATAAACTTGTGCATTGCCAAAAATCCAACAGTCTCCCTTATGGCTTAAGTTGCTCTCTTTTTGTATAAAACCACCAAGGTCACCTTTTTTGACATATCCAAAATCTTTTAATGCACGTATGCGGTGTAGAGTATGTCTATTAACTTCGATTGTCTCATCAGTCAGTTCGTACTTCTTTTCCATGGTTTATTTCCTTATTAATGCATGTTTTGTCGTTTCATTTCTTGAGACAGTACCCCCATGCCTTTTGTGGTAATTTTAGCAGCTGGTACGACTTTTTCTGTTCCTTCTGTTGTTTGAATGGTGTGTGTAGGACAATCCATAAGACCTTTTTGGATTTTATCTTGATAAGGCAACAAAGGAGCCCCGAAAGTGCGTCGATACACCCATCCTTTTTTCTGTAGGAACTGAATGAACTGTTTTGGTTGCATTTCGAGAATTTTAGCCGCTTCAGTAAGACCGAAGAGCCCATCAGAGCGTTGCAAGCTTTCCAAAGCCATTGCTTTTGGTTTTAAATATTCAATGATAGTATCTTGTTGATCTATTTGTCCTTGTAGGTAATTCAAAAAGCCCATCATAGCTTTTGGACTTGAATAGTCGATTTGTTGTGGTATTGCTGCCTGCTTTGCACGTCGCTCGCATTCGATAAAGTATAAACGAGCTTGTTTTCCTTTTTCATTACGCTCTACCATGGAAAGTTCTTTTGCCATGTCTAATGTGAGAGCATAATCTTTAGAGGGACGACCACCTTGGAGGTTTTTCCCCAAATTGGGAAAAACTATATAATCTCTGTTTTCGACAAAATCATATTTGTTAATGCGTTCCATAATCCAGTCTGCAAACTTTTTACCTACTTCTAAAAAGGCATGCAATTCACGTGCGTTGACTGTTTGAACGCTTTCTTCGTTAATGGTGTTATTTGTAATAGCAATAGGATTATCCATAAGTTTACTCCATCCGATAATTGAATAAGAGGAAAGAGGAGGGCGCTGTTAAAAACGCCCTCTGTAGTGTGTATAGTATGGGTAGTTTGGAATGACATCCGAAAGAGTTAGACGGTGCTGCTGTTCATAAGTACCGTAAGTTTCATCTTCATATCGCTGCTGTTCGATTTCTTCTAAAAAAAAATCGTATGCGGAGCTGTGTAGAACAAAGTCGTGAGGTATATTTCCATTGAAGCACTGTTCTTCACGTTCTTTAAGATAGCATTCGGCAAGATCTTCAGAAATATCTTCACAACGATTAGTTGTTGGTTCCACACGGAAGATTTGAACAGCATTATCGGCTTGGTCGATAAATTTGATCATATCACTTTCTTCTAAGAAAGGACCCGATTTAGCGAGATTTTGTTCTTCATTTTCGCAGATGACTAAGAGAATTTCATCAGAATTTATAAACACTGGTTTTTTCACAAATGCCTCCATACAGCCTATTGGCAATGGTTGTTTTTTACGATATGGAGTGAACATATTTTCGTTTTACGGTAATGTCAATATCAAAAATACCGTATTACGAAAATTATTTTATGAATATTTATCTAAATTAGTGTATTTTTTTATAGATATTTGGAGATTTTATGAAAGGTTATAAGATTGCAAAAAGAAAATTTTCACAATTATCAAATGAAGAAAAAATAGCAACTATCGCTTTTTTGATTCGATTAAAGTATGAAGAAACGCTAAAGTTGCCCTCCGTTCTTCTTCATTACAAGACGAATATAGATCATAAAAATCTTGATCTATTTTGCTTAAAGCAGGATACGGAGGATACTCCTTAAAGAAACTGTGTAGATTCACTAGCTCTTCTGCGGTGATATCACGGTAGGCTTTAGAGTCAGAGTCATCAATCGATAATAAGCGCGTAATAGATGATGGACTCAATCCTAAATGTTGCCCTAAAGCCTTACGGCTTCCATGCCCCATTTCATTTAATTTTTCATTAATCCACACTTTTATTAGCTTTTGAAAATCCATTTTATTTTTCTCTATTAAAATTATTAAATAATCAATGTTGCGTATTACGAAAATTTTGTTTATATTTGCGTAATACGTAAATATATGACAGAAAATTTTGGATTACATGATTACTCCAGCAGTTATGATTATAAAGTATTTAGGCGGTGCAAAGCGTGTGTCGTTGATTTCTCAATGCCATGTGTCTGCTGTTTATAAATGGACTTATCCTTTTGAAAAGCGAGAGGGTAAAGGCGGCATTATCCCAGCTAAATACCAAATTGTACTTTTAAATTATGCGCGTGAACATGGGATAGATTTGCGTCCCGAAGATTTTTTTTATCCCGAGCGCTTGCAGTCATTAATGCAAGAGCAACGCCCCCCATTGTCGAAAATTTGCAAGAGCTGCGGTGTTGATCCCACCGGCGAGACTTTGCAGCATTAAGGAGCTTATGATGGCTGTTAAAAAGAAATATGAACTAACAGATGAAACAATTGAAGTTAATGGACGTACTTTACACCGTATCCGCGCCTTAAGAGACTTTGGTGATGTAAAAGAAGGTGACCTTGGTGGTTTTATTGAAAAGGAAGGCAATCTATCCCATGATGGTAATTGCTGGGTTGATGGAGATGCCAAGGTTTTTGATGATGCTTGTATTTTTGGCAATGCCCATGTTAATGGTTTTTCTCATGTTTTTGACAAAGCGCGTGTTTATGGCAATGCCCATGTTCTTTTAGCAGCTGCGATTTATGGCAATGCCAAGGTTTATGGTAATGCTATGGTTTTTAGCAATGCCTATGTTTATGGTGATGCACGTGTTTACGATAATGCTCAAGTTTTCGCTCATACCCATGTTTATGGCAATTCCCATGTTTGTGGTTTTGCCAAGGTTTGTGGTTTTGCCAAGGTGTTTGGTCATGCCGAGGTTTCTGGTAATGCCAAAATTTATGGAAATGCAAAAGTTTGTGGTAATGAAGATTTTCGCGATAACGACGAAGTTTACATGCGTAAACACGTTTCACAGAGCACAAATGAAGCGCATAAGAATGATGACGGCAAGGCGCGTTTAGAGCTTGTACCGCCGTTGGCACTGCTTGAAATCGGTAAAGTATTAGATTTTGGAGCCAATAAATACGGCGCAAACAATTGGCGTCATGGCATGGATTGGAGCCGTTTTCACGGTGCAGCTTTGCGTCATTTATTAGCATGGTTTGGTGGAGAAAGTAAGGATGCTGAGAGTGATTTATCACACTTGGCACATGCGGTTTGTTGCCTTCTTTTCTTAATGGAATGCGAAGCAAAACAGATTGGTCGTGATGACCGGTTTAAAGAAGAAAAGTAAGTGAGGAGAGAGAGATGGGCTTAATTGCGCTTATTATATCTTGTATTGCTAATTGGTGTTCATTTTATGCGGTTTATCGCGCTTTTAAAGCCACAAAAAGGCTTAGACAAGAGATAGATGAACAAGATGAAATAATAAAAGAGCAAGAAAATCTCATTAAAAAATTATCTCGTTCTAACGTTTCTTATTGTGTGAATTGCAGTAAAATTATGTGCAAAGAAGCCGTTTAAAGCACCATTCTAAGAAAAAACAATCATTAAATACAGGTTTTAGATGATTAACACGCTTCTTTGTTTTGATCTAGGCACGAAGACGGGGTGGGCGATACGTGGAGGGGACGATAGTATCATAAGTGGTACGATGAGTTTCCAACCCCGTCGTTTTGAAGGCGGCGGAATGCGTTATTTACGCTTTAAGCAATGGCTTACAGAAATAAAGCATACAGCCGGTGGCATTGACGCGGTGTATTTTGAAGAGGTGAGGCGTCATGTTGGAACTGATGCAGCGCATGTTTACGGTGGTTTGTTAGCAACATTAACGGCGTGGTGTGAACATCATCAGATACCGTATGAGGGGATACCAGTTAGCACGATTAAGAAAGCGACGACGGGTAAGGGGAATGCGTCGAAAGAAGAGATGATAGAGGCAATGTGTATTAAAGGACACAAGCCATGTGATGATAATGAAGCAGATGCTTTAGCGATTTTACATTTAGTTAAAGAGAGGGAGATCTCAAATGATGTCCAGTAATAGTAATAAAGTGTCGTTTGTAAAATTTAGTACAGATCATTTTTTAAAGGATCTTATGGGCTTAAAAGCGACCGAGAAGGCTGTTTATACAACACTTGTGTTGCTAATGAATGATAGGAAAGCGCCTCTTGTAAATAATGCGTCTTATTTATCGAGTTGGTGTGGGTGTTCAATAAGAACGTTTCAAAAGACATTAGAGACTTTAATAAGCACGGATCATATCACGCGTTTAGAGAATGGTCGCTTATGGCATAAGTCACTAGCCTTTGATTTTGAGACAATAGATAAAGCTTCAAAAAACGCTTCGAAAGCAGCTTTAGCAAGGTGGAGTAAGAAAAGAGAGGAGGCAATACATGTCAACTAAGTTGCCATGGACGAGGCTTTTTGCAGACAAGTGGCTACTTGATCTTGCACATTTGCCTTCTTTTGAAGGTTTTATCTATGTGAAGTTGCGATTTCAGATGCTTCGCACTGGTGAACCGCTTACGAATAATTTTCGAGTGTTATCTTTATTGGCTGGGTGTTCAATTAAAAGATTTCAGAAAGCATTAGATCTTTTATTGGAAACTGGACATATCATTTGTTTAGAAGATGGTCGCTTATGGAATCCAGATGTTGAATTAGAATTAAATGATAGCAAAGAAAAATCAGAAGCGGCATCAAAAGCAGCTCATTCTAGATGGCATAAAACAAAAGGTAAAAATGACAATAATCATGTAAATGAAACCGCCTATGCGGATTGTATGCAGACCGCATGCGTTTCGCAATGCGACCGCAATGCCATTAACAATAACATTAACATATATAATAAAAAAAATAAAACTATCGTTTTATCAAAAAAAGAAACTGAATTTGAAGATTTAGAAACAACCGATTTGGTTTACGAACCAATCGAGTGTGATGATGTTGATAGCCAATCAGAGCTAATCGAAACGATAGAAACAAACCAACCACCCATTCACGAGCAAGAAAGCGTTCCTAAGAAAGCAAAACGAGCGAAAGCTAATCGAGAGTGTCGATTGCCTGCTGATTTCGAACCTAATTTGCAATACGCAATCGATCAAGGGTTAACGCATGAGGAAGCGTTATTAGAGTTCGAAAGATTTAAACTTCATTGGCAAGATAATCCAAATCGAAATGCTAAAAAAAGTGATTGGCAAAAGGCTTGGTACAAGTGGATTACACATCCAGAATATGGACTTTTAGCCAAGAAAAAGGAAAAGTTAGAAAGGGAAAAACAATATGCAAAACAACGCATTGAAAAAACAGAACAGCAGCGTGGATGGAGTTATCGCGTTGCACAGCACATGTCCAATATTAAAAATTCAGACAGTGTGTACAAATTTTTATTCGAGGATGATAACCGAACCACCATTCCATTGGAAAACGGGGCAAAAGCCACTGATTGCAGAAGCGGAGAGGGTTACTTCACTAGTCCATGATGCGTTGCAAAAGCTTGAGAAAAAAGCAACCGAAGAAGAAATTCAAACAACGTATCTTGTCCTTTCAAACGGACTTAAGAGCCCCATGGGATCAGATGAGAAAGCGACAGCACTTGCGTATCTCTACACTCTTGAAGGCATAAGCAGCTGGGTATTGCAAGCAGCAACCAAGAACGCTTTGAAAGGCAAAGCAGAGGGTTTAAACGCAACCTTTATGCCATCAACAGCAGATTTTTATCGCTATTGTGAAAAACTTGAAAGCGATATTCGCTACCAAGCCAATCGCATTCTTAAGAGCCTTGAAAAGCCAGAGATAAATGCAACGGATCAAAAGCCACCGGTATCATCAGAGCGCATTGAAAAGCTTCAAAGAGAGCTTGAAGAGGTTTTAAAAGGAATTGAAGATGAATAGCAAAATAGTGAAGTTTGGTATTCATATTGGATTAGATATGCGTTTAAATCGATAAAAAGGTACTGTACAGAGCGATTTTAAGATTTTATGATAGAAACCACATTGAAATTAAAAACGCTTCTGTACAGCCCATTTCGAGGTAAATAAACCCATTGGTAAAGTTATGGATTTAAGCAAGGGGATATTAAACCAAATGTTTTTAAAAAAACGTAAACAGCCTATTCAAAAGAAATTTGTTGCAACGGCGGTGGGGCATGCACCATGGGGATTAGGGGTGGCAGAGTATTTTTACAACCTTTATGAATACGAAGATGGTATGAGAGAATACGAGGAATTCGATGGTGGGCAGTATCAAGAGATGCCTAACAAAGTTGATTACAGTACCAAAGCGCAAGTGAAAGCATGGATATACGGAGGTGATTTACCAAAAAGCGTTTTGAGTTGTGAGGCATTGATAGATGAGGTGAATGCGAAAATTAAAAAACGTACAGTGAAATCAGTGAGAACTTATGATGATATAGACAGTGAACTAGAAAAAGCACTTGGCATTCAATTAGGTATTTATCAAAATGAAAAAAAGTGAAAAAAATAAAAAATACGTATTGACTTTAAAGAAAAGGTCGTTTATTAAGGTCGGCAAGTGCTGAAAACACTTAACGTTAAGCGGTTAAACCACGTAAGGTTTCTCCCATTTCTTAAAATACTGGCTTTCTTTTATGCTATCATTGGCATATAACGATTATGTCGGGTGTAGTCGCACCATACAATACTCTTTATGAGAAAAGTGTGACGACGGACTTAACGCCGTGTTTTCAACGCCCGGCGCCCTTATAGGGTGTCAATTGAAAACTTCATTACGTTAAGAAAGAATTTCAAATGAACAATTTAGTAACAATCAATAATGGTATTGCTGTCACAACTTCTTTTAAAATTGCTGAGGGAGTGGGTAATACGCATAAAACAGTTATACAGTTGGTTCGTAAAAATATTAAAGATTTTGAAGAATTTGGAAGGGTCGCATTTGAAATGCTACCCTTTAAAACGAAGGGTGGAAAACAAAAAAGAGAAGTTGCTATTCTTAATGAATCGCAAGCAACTTTACTTATGACATATATGCGCAATAATGACACGGTGCGTGCATTTAAAAAGGCGCTTGTCAAAGCTTTCTATGAATTAAAAAGCCAATCAACAGCTCGTGATTTATTTTCTACGGAGCATGATTTGTTTTCTTATGAAAGTTTAAAGGCTCCTGAGGGAATTGGTAAAGTTTTGGGAATGATTGCAGCGCGTTTATCGTATGTAAATGATTTACAAAAAGAGCTTGATCATTACAAATTGGTTACAACAGAAGCCAAGCGTGTTTTAACAAACGCTGTTGCAAAAGCAGCATAAAAAAACAGCGGCGGTGCGGGGGCGCCTTCTTTAAACCTCTTATTAAAAATTTATTCAAATGTTAGATTAGGGAGCTACCTATGACCACTAAAAATGTATCCAAAAAATATGAACTCACAGATGAAAGCATAAAAGGCAATGATAAAGAACTTAAAAGGACTATAACGCTTTATCGCATACGTGCTTTAAGAGATTTTGCTGATGTCAAGGCTGGGGATCTCGGGGGCTTTATCGAAAAGGAAAAAAACTTAAGTCATGATGGCAATTGCTGGGTCTATGATGATGCCATGGTCGCTACAGATTCTGTAGTTTCTGACAATGCGCAAGTGCGCAATAATGCACGTGTTTTCAGAAGTGCAAAAGTATCTGATAATGCTGTTATTCTGGATAATGCATTGGTTTTTCATAATGCTAGGGTTTTTGAAAATGCAAAAATTTGTGATAACGCCATGGTCAATGGCACTGTTAGTGGCAATGCTGTTGTTTGTAATAATGCAAAGCTCTTTTTTATCGCTTTTGTTTCTGATAATGCACAAATTTATGATGATGCTTGTGTGAATGGTGAGGTTTTTGGCAATGCACGTATTTATGGCAATGCAACGGTTTATAGAAAGCCTCGTACTGATGGGTGGGTTGATCATACATATGTAAACATTTATGGCAATGCCGTTATTAATGGCAATCAAAAAATTTGTGATGATACTGATGGTAGTGAACAAATTTTAGATAAAACAGCATAAATAACGGGGCGGGGGGCTTCTTTATAGCAAAAAAGAAAGCCGTGTCCTTTAAAGACGCGGCTTTTGTTTTCACAGGAAATATATACATCACACTAAATACATATTACACAAAACGTGTAAAAACACAAGCCTTAATATATAAAAACCGTATCAAAATGAATTGATACGGCTTTTATTTTCAAAACATCTCATTAGTAAGGAATTTGCTATAAACAAACTAACTAATAAATCACATATTTTGTGTATAAACGCAAGTTTATTTTTTCTCAATTTGCATCTTAAAATAGATCATGTTACCATTCATTTGCAACGTTATTATAACGTTGCATGTTAACCGTTCCTTAGGTTAAAAAACTTTTTAAGAATCGCTACAAAACAAAGCCGTGTCAATTAATTTGACGCGGTTTTTTTGTGTCTTAACGCTTGTAATTTTCCACATAATATACTACATATTGTATGACCTGAGAAATTGAAAAGTCGTGAAAGCCTTGTTATGTGTTTACGTAACGGGGCTTTCTTTTATGCTGGGGTTTGGTTTTCTTTATTCCATTTAAATGCATTAAAGCCGTGCCAATTTCTTGACACGGCTTCTGTTTTACAATGCATGAATGTTGTTTTGTTATTCGAAAGTATACGAACATTCCTTTTATTACACAAAACGTATCAAAATGCAATATCAAAACAGCTTTTAAAACTTAATCTTTTATGTGAAAATATCTTTTTTATCAATTGAAAACATTGTAAAAACACATAAAGTATGTTATGATCTTTATATCATTTAATGGAACTTACAAATATGCTTAATAAAGTGATTTTAATTGGTCATTTAGGTGCAAATCCAGAAAGCAAAACAATGTCATCTGGCGCCGAGGTGGTCAATTTTCGTATAGCAACATCCGAAAGCTATACAGATAAGGCTACCAATAAGAAAATAGACAAAACAGAATGGCATTCCATTGTGGTGTTTAATCCACATCTTGCAAAAATAGCGCTTCAATATCTCAATAAAGGCAGATTCGATATAATATCAAAAAATACAATGAAGTCAATAGCTTGTTTGTAATTATTTTATATGAATCCACTTAAGAATCCATCTTTTTATGCATGATTCATTTGACTATTTTTTATATAAGATTGCCATGTATGAATAGATCATAAAAAGCAAATCATGATGCAAATATTATAACGCATATAAACGTTCAAATGAAATGAAAAGCAGTTATCACTCATAACAGTTTATAAATCTTATGATACGTTTTTATCACAGCACAAATCACATTGTTTAAAATTTAGTCGTTTAGAATTGTCGATAACACACGTTTAAAGATTATATCTTATTTTAAAGATTGGATTGTTAATCACATAAAAGAGTAAATTAACGTTCGCCAAAATTGGCGAGCGCAAAATAGAGAGTTGTTATAACAGCATCGTCATAACACCGAACATTTTAAAGATTGCATAATTGCATAAAGGATTTAAAGACACGATTGATTTTATAACCACGGTATTTTTTTACCGGGGTAGAAATAAAGGTAATGAAAATCACAATGTTATATCTTATGAAATGAAAAGCCTTTTAATGAATATAGTGCATAGCTAGTTTTGAAGAACGGAACTGTTCGCTTCCATAAAAAAATGGAGGCGCATAATGCCATAGAAGTAGAATACTATATACCTTAGACATGGTATAAAAAACGTTTTAAAAGTTATCGTTTTAAAATATGAAACCAAATGAGATCTCCTCAAATTTGAGGGCATCTATTTTAGACAAAGATAAGCAAGTAAAATTCAAAACCGTTGTAACATCATAAGGCACAGGATTTACTTAATTTTGCTAGCCAAATAGAGCGATTAATTTGCAAAGAAGCTTTGTTTAAAATACGCTTATTATGAAAGCCTTTCTAAATGAATGTTTAAACGTTTGAAACGGATGTTTATAATAATTTTTAAAACCTTCCATTTGATAAAAGCGGTTGTTTATTTATCTTATGAGAGCTTGTTTTAAAAACCAGCGTTTGCAAATGTAAAAAGAACGTTTTTATAAGACATTCATTTAAGATGCATTTTCTTTTGATTGAATTGATAAAGCTACCAAACGTTTTGATTTGTTTGATAGGTTTTGATTTTAGATAATGTGTTATTTGAATTCACTCAGCTCGATTTTGAGCTTAGTATATTGAAACGTTTTAAAAGAAGCATTGTGATCATGGGCTTTGTTTTAAATGACCACCTCACAAAGGAGGGTGTTATGATTGATACGTTTGAGATTAACAAAAAGCGTTTATAGGCTCTCTCATTCAAAAGAGTGATTAAAGATCATACGCATTATTTACATTCCTTTTGATAAGTTTTCATATCTCAATAGAGCGCTTGTAATATAATACGTTTTGTATATATGAATTCATTACTCCATTTGGAATGATTCATAAGGGTAGACATTTGAAAGCCGCGTCATATCATTTGGCACGGCTTTCTTTTTGAATTCTCTCTTTTATGATGGGTTTATAGCCATAAAGAAGGCACCCCCATGCCTATTTTTATTCTGTTTTATCAATAATCTTAACGACATTATCGCTTTGATAAACCTCACAATTTTTGGGAACTAACTTTGCTTTGCTTTTTGTATTGATTGTTGCATTGCCATAAGCACGCCCCCAGATCGTTGCACAATGTAAGATTTTTGCATTGCCATAGACAGAGCCATAAACCTCACAAGAGCCCCCCACGCGCGCATTGCCATAGACCTTGCCATAAATCTTTGCACGACCATTAATCACAGCATAATTATAAATTTTCGCATGGCTATAAATACAAGCAGAGCCACAAACCCTAGCATGACCATAGACGCGGGCATAACTAAAAACCGTAGCATCATAAGAAACATGGGCATGGTCATAAATATGAGCATCAGCAAGAACGCGGGCAGCACCACTCACATGAGCATTGCCATAAACATTGCCATACACATGAGCACTCCCATAAACACAAGCCTGATCATAAATCTTTGCATATTGAGAGATAAAAGCCTTGCTATAGACCTCGGCATTGCCATAAACTAGACCACAGACTTGCGAATAATGCCGTATTTTTGCATCATCATAAACACGGGCATGACCATAGATACAAGCATCATCATAGACCCAGCAGTTACCATCATGGGATAGGTTAACTTCCTTTTCGATAAAACCACCTAAAGCACCCGCTTTTATATCATCAAAATCTCTTAAAGCCCGAATGCGATAAAGGCTTGTAATATTTCGCGTAAGAGCATGTTTGATTTTTTTGATTTCGCTGGTTAATTCGTATTTTTTGCACATAGGAGTACCCTCACAATCTAATGTGATAAACGTTTTCTAAAATTTGAAATGGAAAATTGGATTGGAAAGCAGGCGCCCCCACAACGCCCGCCGCTGCTTTATTGATTAAACCCAGACAATTTCTAACTCGCCATAAGGAGAGAGACGTTCAGTATAGGTTTTTATTTTAGTAGAGCCGCCGACATTTTCACGAATAACAGCAATGCCATGGATATGAGCATTTTCATAAATATGCACGTCATTTGCTATACGCGCGTTTTCATAAACCCTAGCATTGTCATAAATATAGGCATTATCATAGATAATAGCCTTGCCATACACATGAGCATTGCCATAAACACGGGAATTATCAGAAACAACAGCATTGCCATAAACATGCGCATTATCATAAATATAGCCAGCAGCGATAGCATTATCATAAACGCGGGCATGACCATAGATATGACCACAAGCGACAGCCTTGCCAAAAACCCTTGCGTTTTCATAAACGTGACCATTTTTAAACACAAGAGCATCATCATAAACCCAGCAATTGCCATCATGAGAGAGGTTATCTTCCTTTTCGATAAAGCCCCCCAAGGCACCAGCTTTAACATAAGAAAAGTCTTTTAATGCTTGGATACGATAAAGGGTATGATTACCAAATACACGCGTTTCATTTGTGAGTGCAAACTTTTTTTGCATAACACTATTCCTTTATAAAGAAGATTAAATTTTAAAATGAAATGTTTAAAGAGGGGCGCCCCCGCCGCGCCCGCACGTTATTTACGCAGCGTCTTTTCTAGACTGATTATCATCACAAATATCATTCGTAATTTTTTCACGGCTATTAACCACGGCATTACCATAGATTTGTACATCATGATCAATATTGGATTTACCATAGACCTTTGCATTTTCATAAATTCTTGCAAAGGACCCCACCCGAGCCGAGCCAGAAACCTTTGCATCATCAAAAATACTTGCAAAACTCTTAATCCAAGCATTACAAAAGACATGGGCATTGCCATAAATACACGCCCCCCCATAAATGCGTGATTTACCATAAACATGGGAATTCCCATAAACAAAGCCACTCACATGAGCATTTTCATATACACGGGCATTATCATAAATATGTGCACTAGGAGAAACATTAGCATTATCACAAACCATGGCATTGCCATAAACTAGACCACAGATCCTAGCATTGTTACTAATTTTTGCATTGTCATAAATGCTAGCATCATGACCGAATACCCATGCCTTATCACAAACCACAGCATTCCCATAAACTTTAGCTTCCCTAGCAATAATGGCATCATGATGTATTTTTGCATTTTCAGAAACGACGGCATTGCAAAAAACGGTAGCATTATCGTAAACCCAGCAATTCCCATCATGAGAGAGATTGCTTTCATTTTCAATAAAACCACCTAATGCCCCCGCCTTAACATCATCAAAATCTCTTAAAGCACGAATGCGGTGTACAGTAATCCCTTCAAAAGTATGATTTTCATTAGTCAATTCATATTTTTTAGATACAGTTATAGTGGACATAGGTAACTCCCTAAGTTTATATTTGATAAATTTTAGAATGAGTTGTTTAAAAGGGGCGCCCCCGCCGCGCCCGCGCGTTATTTACGCAGCATCATTTTCATATTCGCTATCATCGTCATAATACCATTCACAATCAGCATAATACTCATGACGGTAATAATCATCTTCACTTCCAAATTCTGGATATGCCTCATCCCAAATATGATCATCAGCAGTTAAAGAGGCAGCGCTATGAACATAAGAATCGCCAGAGATAAGAGCCCCACAAACCACAGCATCATCAAAAACACGCGAGCCATCACAAATATGAGCAGCGCCGCTTATTTTAGCATTGCCCCCGACATGAGCATCATCACAAATAACGGCATCATCACAAATATGAGCATGATTAGTGACGCGGGCGTTATCATAAATTTTAGCATTACCTTCAATTACAACGGCATTGCTAACATGAGCATTGCCATAAAGCTTTGCATTGTCCTTTAATAACATGCCTTCAAAAATAGCATTACCATAAATTCTTGCATTACCACAAACATCAACAAAAAAGCTTTTTACTTTAGCATTGCCTGAAACCCTTGCATTTTGAAAGACGCGCGCTTTGTCATACACCCAGCAATTGCCTTTGTGAGATAAGTTACTTTCGTTTTCAATATACCCCCCAAGATCGCCCGCTTTGACATCACCAAAATCTCTTAAAGCACGTATACGGTATAATATGAGACCAGTCACAAAATCCATTTCGCCAGTAAACTCATATTTTTTAGATGTTTTTTTCTTATTAACGGGGGTAATTTTTGATATATTTTTCATAATTAAAGCCTTGATGTTAATATTGTTTTGAAATTGACACCCTATAAGGGTGTCGGGCGTTCAAAACACGGCATCAAGTCCGTCGTTACACTTTTCTCATAAAGAGTATTGTATGGTGTAACCACACCCGACATAATCGTTATATGCTAATGTTAGCATAAAAGAAAGCCAGTATTTTAAGAAATGGGAAAGGTTGTTTCGTAACCTACCCGCTTGATGTTTAAGTGTTTTGATCACTTGATTATTTATATAACAAAATACGTATTTATTGTCAAATAATATTCTATCTTTTTTGATATTTTTTTGTATTTTTTTAGATACGTTGTGTATTGATAATATCTTATGCTTCTGAATTGCTTCTTTTATATTTATGTGCTTTTAAAGCTATATTATGGGCTTTCTGAAATGATTGAGTTATGTTTTGAATCTATACATTTATAATATTTAGAAACGCTCTTATAATGCGTATTTTTATCTTTATAACCTATCAATTTTTTCACTAAATGAATTTTAATTTTTTTGTGAATTTCTTTTATAACGCATTTGCAACTTAACAGCTTTTTATAGGGACCGTCTTTATAATCAATGATTTCATTTGCATTATGATTGTAAAACCTTCTTTATAACTGTTATCTGTTTTATAGCCATCGCATCATTTTTCATTTTCATAAGAGAAACAATAAATAGGATAATTGCGATTTATAGACTGTTATGAAAATATCTAAAGAGAGATTGATAATTATAGAGATTAGAAAAATCCCTTTTAATAGGCTTTTGTCAGTTGTGTCAGTTTTGTCAGTTCTTTTTAGACCCTCTATTATTTTTTTAAATGAGAAAAATTAAAAACATTATATATCAATATGTTAATATCTTTAAAACATAACTCATATCAAGAGTACAATCTTTAAAGATAACCCATGATGTGAATTGATTAAAACCTGTCAGTTATGTGTCAGTAAATTGAACCGACAAATTAGATTATTTTAGTAAGTCATTAAAACGTGTCTTATGAAAAGTGTATGACCTTTTAAAACCTTTCAAAAGATAGCTTGTAACTCATAAGAGATGCTATCAAGATCATTAGGTTATGAGTTTTGACGGGGTTTTGAGTTTTGAGGGTTGCTGCTATTATGTAAAAAAACGATAAAAATAAAAACATTATATTTCAATGGATTAATATTTTATAGACCTTAAAAAAACAACTCATATTGATAATACAACCTCTAAATTCAACCAATAATATACGTTTTGAGGGGGTTTTGACGGTTTTTACACCTTCAAAACCTATAAGTAATATAAGAAAATGAATATACATAACTCTCTTTAAACAAAGCTTTTGAAAACAATAAAGCACTCATTTTAGATTACGGTATAATCTCTTAAAGGCAATGTAAAAAAATCTAATTTTATTTAAGATGGGGTTTCTTAAAAGTCTTAAAGCAATCCAAAGTAGAGTATCTAAAAGTGCAAATGATTTCTTTTTAGAATAACGCATATAAACACTCCTTTTAAAGATTAGATGTAAGCAATTTATAAAGGGGGTATAGATTATGGTTATAAGCTCTATACCCCTTATGCGTTTATCATACCCATTATGTGAGCATGCTTTATAAGTTATTCAGTTTCTCTTAATACCAAATTTGGTAAGTTTTTTACGATTTTCATTGTTTCTAAACTTACGGTAATAACCTTTTGAAATAACTCTAGAGGGTAGGCAGGGTTGCCAACGGTTTCAACAGCATAGCGATTGGCATCATTAACAATACCACTCTTTTTATCAGTCTTTACACATTGACGTCCCATAACCCATTCAAGAGCGGGTTTACCATTGACGATATACTTATAAGCTTCAAGAGGGATATCTGTTATTGTGATATTGCTATTATAAATAACAGTGGTTTTATCTTTCTCTTTACCTGCTTTTGCGAATTTCATTTCAGTTACATAATAGAATTTTTCGGGATTAGAGATCTCTGTTTGTTTTGGATTGCCCTTTTTAAAGGTCACTGGATAAGGCTCTACATCTTCATAATTCACGTGCAGATGACCCAATTTACGCCCTGCTGTTACAAATTTCCAAAAATCATCAGCATTCTTTACACAAGGGATACGAGGTAATTCTTTAGAGAGGTTATCAGCATAACGAGAGCGATAATCTTTTGAATGAAGTAAACCGTAAACATAATAGAATAGATCATCTTTAGTGATAGTCTCATTAGGATAAGCGGCTTTAAAATGTGCTAATCCTTCATCAGTAATGGCATCACGCTTCTGTAAACCAGCTGTTGTGTTTGCTTCTGTAAATAAATGGGATTGGTTTTCACTTTTACTTTTTGAAACCGAAGTGTCTTCGTAAATATAACGTGGAAAACATTGACCACTCTCTATTGTAGTAAGATTAGGTATACTTTTAGCCATCAAAACAGAAAAACCACTTCTTGCGCCTATACCTGTAACTTGTATTACCTTATTTTCGACTACTTGCCCCATCGGAAATATACGCGGCATTTGGTAAGTTCTTTCATTAAAAATACGATTGTAATAGAGCCATTGCTTTGTAAAGGGACGATAAAGACTTTGAACTGAACAATTACTTTCAAATTCGGAAACTTTTCCTCTTACAAACTCTTCTTTTAGACTACTACTCCAACTGATTTTTTTAGCATCAACGTTAACAAAATTGTCTACAGCATTTTTACGTATCCTGCTATCAACATGCCCATAAGCATTATTAAAACGTTCTACTTCACTATTATAGAAAGCAATCGTATTAGTCATATTTTTTGCTAAAACTTTACGGCTTGAATTGTACGCCCAAGCATCACGATTGGTTGAAACTCCAAGAGAAAAATTTTCAAAAAGTTTTTTACCATGACCTTTTTTAACACCTAGAGCTAAGAACGCTTTGAAATTTTCATCACGTTGATGAATCCAATCACCATGTTCATCCGGCGTAATTGTTTGCCATTTTTGTTTACGCGTAATGCCATCAATACTACCAAAGAACTTGATTATCTTAAGTTTTTTTGTAGTAGAAAGATTATCTCCAATGTCATGATAGTAAATTTTACAATCTCCAGAAACACTAGGATTTTTGATAAATAGTGTCACAGCAATACCGGTCATACTTCCATTGCAAAAAATATTTTCTCCTTCTTGAGCAGTTCCATTGCTTAACATATTTTTACGTATATCCCCTCGTAAATTAAGCACATAAATACTTGTAAATTCTTTGGCTAAAGATTTTCGTAAGCCAGCCATTGTCGACTTTTCTATATAACCAGAGCCAGAAACAAAGCCGATTACCCCAGCATTCTCAATACGGTCGCTTGCCCAGCGTATAGCACGAATATAACTGTCATATAACTTTTGCGTACTAGTTGCTCTAGATTGAGCGGCGTAAGTTTCACCGATACGTTTATTTAATATGGGATAGGGAGTATTCTTTGCATTATCATTTTCATTTTTTTGTCCTACGGAATAAGGGGGGTTACCAAAGATAACTTTAATATTTAGATTTTTCTGAAGTTCCAAATATTCACTGTTTTCTTTAAACAATTCCTGTAGCAGATTTTTCTCTTCAAGCATCCGAAATGTATCAGTCAAACCAATATGCTTGAAAGGGATATACTCACCTTTCATAAGACTATGATAAGTCGATTCAATGTTAATGGCTGCTATGTAATAGGCAAGCAAAACAATCTCATTGGCATGGATATCATGACGGAACTTATATTCCATATCCTCTGGTTTGATAAGATCTGATTGTAATAGCCTTGTGATAAAGGTTCCTGTACCTGTAAAAGGGTCAAGAATAGAGACACCCCGTGAACCAAGGCTTTTTCCAAATTCATTCCGCAATACATCATCAACAGAATGAATGATAAAATCAACAACCTTAACGGGCGTATAAACAATTCCAAGCTTATCCGTGGTTTTTTTAAATGCCTTGGCAAAAAAGCTTTCATAAAGTTTGATAATAAGATTCTGTTTTGCATGAGTTTCCGTAATGCCTGCTGTACAGAACGTGACACTTTTGTAAAATTTATCAAGATCTTTCGTTTTCTCTTCGATATTGGTTTTATCCAGTTCCGTTAAGATCTTATCCATAGCTTGCGAAATGGCATTGTTCTGTACAAATTCATTACCGTCAAATAAAGCTTCAAACACGGGACGCGTGACAAGATGTTGGGCTAACATCTCAATCGCTTCCTCTTTTTTGATTTCACTGTTGACGTTGTTCTTTAATTCCTTATGAAAGGCATCAAAAGCATGAAAGGCTTCACTCTTTTCATCGGAAATCATATCTTTAAGATGATTGATATGGTTTTGAGCAATCTCAGCAACATTGTTCGCCCATATGCCCCAATAATCCGTGATTTTAAAACTATCCAGAAAAATGGCTTTGACAAAATCAAAAAATTCAGAACGGCGGAATAAGTCTCCTTGTCCTCCAGATACCGGTTGAGATTTTCTTTCTGCTGTTCCAATGGTATGCCCAGAACTTTCTGTTTTTGATGGTATCGAGATCTCATCAACCGTTGTGGTAAGCTCTTTTAATTCATTGGCACGCTTAATTTCTATAATCTCAATCGTATGGCTGCTATCTTGTCCTAAAGACATTTGATTAATCGTCCGTGCAAGTCTCTCATCATGAGAATGTAAAGCATCCAAAACTTGCCAAACAACACGGTATCTCTTATTGTTTTTTAAAGCCTTTTTGGCTTCTAAGTGTGAAGGAATGATAATAGGTAAAATGATATAGCCCGTTTTCTTATTTGGAGCACGACGCATCACACGCCCCACCGCCTGTATCACATCCACTTGGCTATTGCGCGGGTGTAAAAACATGATGGCATCAAGAGCAGGGACATCAATCCCTTCAGACAGACACCGAACATTGCTTAAAATCCGACAAACGTTTTGACCCGTATCTTCTTTAAGCCAATCCAATTCCTCATTGCGTTTTTTGACGCTTTGCGTTCCGTCGATATGTCTTACTTCACAGTTCAAAAAAGGAACGGTTTGAAGGAAATCATCAATATGAGATTTGATAATTTTATTGAAGAGCTTTGTAATATATTGAGAGGTGTTGATATCTTTGCAAAAAGCTAAAGCACATTGCATGGGCTCTGTATCATCATCATCGATAGCTGCTTGCTTATCTATTTTAGTCAGTGCTCTATAACAGCCAATAATTTTTGCCGCATCATCTAAATCAATTTCACGGTTTTCATTGGCAATAATCTCCTGTATGGCTGGTGTGATATAGGTTTCATTAATACCCAAGACCACAATCTTGTAAGGAGTTAAAAGTTCATTATCGACAGCTTCCGCGAAGGTATAATGATGGAGTTGTTTTCCAAAAAGCGTTTCGTCATCCATAGATGCGAGAACGGCATTAATCTCATCAGCGCGCCTTTTGGCAGTGTCACTAAAGATACGAGGCGTTGCTGTCATATACAAACGTTTCTTGCCTCGAATAATGCTGTTATCGTGAACCTTGATAAATTCGGATTCATTGTCTTCATTTCCCAATGAAGCCCCAGTGGTTCTATGCGCTTCATCGCAAATGATCAGATCAAATTCGGGTAAACCATGATCCTTTTGCGCATCCGAAATCACTTGGATAGAATGGTAAGTTGAAAAGACCACGGTCATTGCATCGGCTAGGTTTTCGCAAGCTTCTTTGGCAAGGGCTTGTGCATCTGTGGTAGCAGGGAGAACAAGATCTGATGTTTCCATGCCAACGATATCCTCTTGGTTTTTACGACGCTTGCCTACTTTCGTATCCGAACACACCGCAAAGGAACGCAACGAGATTTGTGCATCGGCTGTCCATTCACGGATTGTTTGCGAGACTAAAGCCAGAGAAGGAACCAAAAACAAAACACGCTTGCCTTTCCCAGCAAGGGTTTCTGCTATCTTCAAACTGGTGAAAGTCTTCCCCGTACCACATGCCATGATCAGCTTGCCACGGTCTGCTTCTTTTAAACCTTCACAGACTTTCTTGATGGCTTCTTCTTGATGGGGACGAGGCTTTTTTGTTGATTTCAGAACCACTTCTTTTTTTGTTGCAAATATTTGCCAATCTATCCGACTGTTTTCCATATGACGAAGGTCAATGCGATAAATGGGTATCGCTTGTCCTTTAATCATGGCATTCACATTGTCACTTAATTCCACTTCCGTGCTGTCAACGAGAAGACGATATTTAAAGATGTCTTTTCCAGATGCCGCGATAAAGCTATCAATATCCTTTTTACTGATCTGATGATCTGCTTGATAAAACTTACATTGAATAGCGACATAGCCCTCTTGATGACGAAGCTTGGCAACCAGATCAATGCCGATATCATTTTTATTCCAATCTTCACGTTCTTTCGCCCATTCATAATAGCTCTCAACTTTTTCATATCGCCCATAATGGAGAGGGTCATGCATAAGATATTTTGTCACAAAATCTTCAAACACTTTCCCCCGTAGAGCATTTGATGTTGCCTGTTCACGATAGGATTGTAAAAGGGAGCGTAAAGTGACGTGTTCATGATCAGAGTTAAGAGATTGCAGCATATTATAACAGAGCTCCGTTTTGGTATGAGAGGGTTAATTCTTTTCAAAAGAATCAAAATGAAGCTTATTAAATCTATTTTGAACGAATTGAGAAAAAATGCAGAAAAATGCATAAAAACGGATAATTTTTTTTCAAAATGGTTTTTTAAAGGTTGTTTATCCACAGCTTATGACATGGAATAAGATCAGCAAAGTAGTAAAATTTGCTATTCGTTTCACGGGTTAATCAAGACAAATGCGCTATGGGCTTTAAAATATCAGAATGAGTATTTTGATAGGTTTTGTCTGTTCTTAAAACCCCCAAAACCCCTACAAAACCCCTTTTTATATATATCATAGATTGTATTTACTGATTGTATTTAATATAGGTTGTTTCTTTAAAACATTAACATATTGAAATATAATAACTTTTGTTTTTGTTTAAAAAAATAAAATAATACGTACAAAAAGCCCCCCCAAAACTCATAATGGGGAGTGCTTTGAAGAGTTCACTGTTATATTGTTAATGTTCTATAAGATTTCCAAATTGCCTCAGTGTGATGTTTTATGGCTTGTCACTAAGGGATTCCATTCATAGCGTATGGTAGGGCGACCGCCTTGTGAGCTCTTGTCTCCAGAGATTTCACGAATATAGTTACAACGGCATAAAAGCTCTAAAGCTTGCTTAACGGCTCCATTATCTTTGAAACATTTCCAATCACGTTTATAAATATCCCTTGTTGTAAAAACATCGGGTAAACAATCACAACGTTCGACAATTAATTTTGCCCCCTCTGTTGCTAAGCTATCCGCCGCCGCATAGAGCCTTTTGACATGACTTAATAGATAACTTGTCCAACGCAAGGCTGTTGTGATGGCATAGGGTCCAATTTCTAAACGACCACCGTCAAGAAGTTCAAAAATCAACGCAAGGCTTGCTATGGTCTTAGGCATTTTTAAAAGATGCGATTGTAAACTTTCTGAGTGAGCCCTCCATTATGATTTTTTATTAAAGGAAAAAAATAACAGTAATCATTTCAGATTTACACAATGAAAGAAAACTTTTTAGTTTTTCTGTTAGTGATGAAAATGTATTTCAAACAATAATGAGTATGTTTTCAATTAATTTAAGTGATCCATAATTACATTTCGAATACGAATTTGGTATATACAAAAATGACTTTAGACTTAGCTAAATATTGCTATGAAGAATACAAACAGAACTAAGAAAATGAGAAATAAAGATTTTTTTGATTTTATGAAGAAAGAAATAGCATGACTAATATCCAGTAGAAATATTTCGTTTGGTAGTTTTGCCCTTCAAAAAAGCTATATAAACGAGAGATTTTCATTTAACCATTATTTTTAAAGATGTGTAAAAACCTTTGTTATAAGTACTTTATTGAGTTAGAAATCTATACCAATAGCTTTGGCTTGCATTTTTTCGTAGAGTTTTTGCATTGCCTTGATATTTTCTCTTCGCACATCAATAATCGATTTTTCAATAGATGTTAAACGCGCTTTGTCCAGATTTCCTAGTCGTGTATAATGGGATGCCATCGCTTTCCGTGCTTCATCATAAGGCAATCCGCCTTTTCGGTGCTTTGATAGACTATGTCCCCTATTTATCGCATCATATTTCTCAGGATTGGAAACTAGTTTTATGTGATCCTTAACAACACCTATTTCAATTAATGCTGTTTCAAGGCTACTAACCATAGCTTTACTATTAGCATACCGAAGCAAATCATCCTTTATAAAGTCACTTTCCGTATCAATAAGCAATGGTAAATCACCATTTTTACCAACATCACGAATATGATCACACAAATTATTTCGTACATTGTGTAATTTTTGAGATACTAATGTCTTTTCAAGGTCTTGTACTAGTACACTTTGTTGTAAAAAAAGCTTTTCTAATTTATCAGAAATGATGACCTCCTATTACAACCCCTTTATCTAACCAGTCTGGACCATATTCCTCATCAGCATTCTTTGTAGAAAAGCCCATATCACGAATAAATTGTGCTCCACGTTGATGTCTAAGATGTAAAAGTGCATGTGCTGGATATTCAGCCATTGCTAACCACTCCCACGTTGTTTTGCTATCATTCGCCTTAGAAGCTGCTTCTGCCTCGACCATATAGATACTGTTTTGAGGGAGACCACCTGCTCGTAACTCCTCACGTTCAGCATCAGTCATATAACTTTTGGGTAATTTCTTTTGCATAGGAAATTCCTTTCTGTAATCTGTCTTAAAATACTAATCTAATGGTTAGATCTGATCAATCAAATTTCCTATGAATTTTTCAATTTGTTGTTGAAATTAAATAAAATATCTGTTTTTATCTTTGATCATTTTGATTTTTTGTATAAAAGAAAATTATCGTTTTTTCTGATACTAATGTATACACTTAATTGACGTTCTTTATTGCACGTGACACAATTTTATGCATACTTACGGATTTCTCCTGATGGACAAGATACAGAAAATCAAAAACTTGGATTGTTAGAATAAGCTAACAAAAATGGTTTTGCTTCACTCCATATTGAATAGAAACTGTAAATAGAAGGAAAGCTTAGTGCTTTAATCGAAAAAACAGAGCAGGGGATTGTTATTGACATTTGAGTTTTTTGTATAGCCGATTTTCTCTTAATGTTTTAGAACTTCTTAAAGATGTTAGTGAGCGTAATTTATAAGGTAAGCCAATTTATTAAGGGATAACAGCCTATCATCATGAGCAGGGCAATGAGCAAGTCCATAACGCCCATGCCAACCTCCACACAAGGCATGTGTAATACCCCGCGCATTCTTAAAAGAACACATCATTTTAAATCCTATAACGTTGCGTCACAGGACGGATTGTGCTAGCTCTAAGGTGATGAGTTTGAGAAAGCCTTGTCCGTCCTTACGTGACAAGGTTTTTTTATGCCACGTCGTTATAACGTTGCTGTTTCGCTTGTTCGATTACATTCAAGAGATCCGATTGTAACCAACGGGATAAAAAACCAAATTTTAAAGGTTTTGGGAGAGAGCCATTGGTAACATGACGGCGAAAAGTTGAGACACTCATATGAAGCAATTTTGCACTTTCACGGTCTGTTAAAAGAATATCATTTTCTGTCATTCTAAAATCCTTTCATAATAAAAAATAGAACCAAATCATGCCTATTTATTAAGCACATTTTGGTTCATTTTTGAAGGTATTTTATTTATAGAAAACAATATTTTATCATACAATTTCTGATGTGATAAATTATGAGTCTTATTGAGAAAGAATGAGAGAGAAGAGAGAGAAAGTTATCCACAGATCATGGGGTTATGCACCCCATATTCTAAGATTGACCAGTGACATAAGCCGCCCATTTATCCATATAGACACGGCGCTGTTCTAGATAGTCAGTACGACGATAGGCACGCTCTACTTGTCCTCCGACCGTATGACTTAGAATAGTTTCAGCGACCTCATAGGGGGCATCGGTTGTTTCAGCAAGCCAATCGCGTAAACTAGAGCGAAAACCATGGGGGCAGGCTTCAATTTTATTTTTTCTCATGTAAAGATACATACACTTCTCAGCAAGGGGACCGCGACCTTTAGCAGAAAAAAAGAAATCATTACGAGAAAGCAAGCGCGCTTGTTTTAAAATTTCTAATGCTTCAGATGATAAAGGCACACGAAATTCTGTTGTAGCATCACGCTTTCCTTTCATATTTTCGGCAGGAATAGTCCAGATATCATCTTCAATCTGATCTTCACGAATATGACGTAAAGGATTTGTGCGAACGCCTGTCAGAATAAGCAAACGCAAAGCCAATTGTGTCATAGTTATTTTTTGACAAAGTGTTTTATAAAAAGCGGGCACATCTCTCCAATCCATTGCAGGTAAGTTTTTTATTTTATGGCGTTGTTTACCTAAGAGAGCGCGTGCTTTTTCGGTTGCCTGTAAATCAACATCCAACCCTAAGGCAGCCGCATGTTTGAGACAAAGATGAAGACGATTAAGAGCTCTATAAGCAGTTCCAGCTTTTGTATGCCAAATAGGGGCAAGTGTATTGCGTATCTCTGTTTGGGTAATCTCAGAAACGGGCAGACAGCCTAATTTGGGGAGAATATGAAGGCGTAATGGTAAAAACCAACTTCCATTCTTACCATCATTTTTTAATTCAGATTTCCGACTTTCAAAAGCATCTAAAGCAATGTCTTTTAAATAATGGAGATTGCTTATTGCCTCACGCTTTTGTTTCTCACGTTCTTTAATGGGGTCACGACCCTCATGCAAAACAGAACGCCATTGATTTGCTAATTCACGGGCTTTTTTTAAAGAAACGTTTCGCAACGCACCCAATCCCATTTCGCGGCGCCGACCATGAATGGTATAACGGTAAATCCATTGAGCACCTCCATCTTTACGCTTGTGAAGTAACAAGCCGGCACCATCATTATATTTGCCAGCCCCCAATGTTGCGACAGATCTTGCATTAAGACGGTTCATAAGAGCCATTTTTAAATCCTTTCTTATACAAATTTGATCCACACACTCATCCCACTTGTTATGTGCAAATGAGTGGTTTTGATTGATTCAAGATAAACAGATTTGAAATGAGAGAATCCTACGTTATTCTGGTCTTTAATTCCATATGAATAATGCTAAATTATCATTATAAATCAATATCTTGTCAAAGGCAGCAAAGTTTATATTGAAGGACAACTTCAAACGCGTAAATGGCAAGATAAAAACGGTATTGACCGGTTCGTAACAGAAGTCATTTTGCCTAAGTACAAAGGCGACTTAAAGCTCTTAGATGGTAAAAATGATGATAATCAAGAGCAATCATCCCCTTATGACAGAAGCATTTACAGACCTCTTGATACACCCCATACCGTTATGAATGATGATGTTCCTTTTTAAACGAAAGGCGGTGTTGTGAAAAAAAACAAGAGGGGACGCCCTAAAATAACAGGGCAGCTAAGAGAAGCCAATGGGCGTATATCACGTTGCAAAACACCTCGTGAAGCTGCTGATCAATTGGCAATAGAAATACGTGCAAAGCGCTTCGGCTTAACGCTATACGAGGCAAAAAATCCACTTTCTGGTTCTTATATAGGGCGGCTTTGCTTGCAAGGTGTGCTTACACAAGAGCAATATGACGCCGCGCAACAGTATTTACAGATAAGAAACAACTACCTTTGTGCAAAAGGATTGCCTAATGCGATTTATGATGATGTGTCTACAAATTCAGATCCAGATAGTTTTGAACAATGGGTTCAAAAAGCAACAAATCGCTATCAAGCCGTACAAGAGGCATTAAAAGAAACCCAATGCCTCTATAGACAGTATAATCTTCATGCTGCGCTACAGTACCTCGTGATAGAAGATCAAATGCTACCACATCTTGTGAACTCATTGCGAGTTGCTCTTAATGTGCTTCAGAAGCGTTTTGATTGTTAATTTAAAAATTTGTTAAATATCGCTTCCATTTTTCAAAAGTGCTATATCTCACAGGTGGTCTTACATGTTCTTTGGGCATCATTTCAAGGTATACGTTTCTCGCAATAGCGCACATCATTGCTGTGTTTTGAAAACGAGTGAGTTCATTTTCTACGATCATTTGCTCTGTACGAATGGTTTGTTCTTTTCTACTAATGCCATTTGGAGAGTCTAAAAATTTTTCTGCGTATGCAAACATTGGATCATTAAAGTTGGTGTCAAATTTTGCTTTGAAGAAAATATGTTCTATATAAGCCCAATGTTTTCTATATTCCATTCCGTTAGCTTTAAAAGCTTCCAGTCTTATTGTTAAGTCATTAAATGTAAGTGTCGGCATACTTTTATCACCTTGCCATAAATCGGCAAAGCGCCCACAAAAAACAAGCAATATGTGATAATGTTTGAAAATATTAAATTCTGGAGGATTGTTTGGTAATGTTATTAAATACTTCCAAAATGGGCTATTATCATGGGGTATGTCTACAGTCTCTTCCATCTGCGTTTTTAAAAATTTTATCGATTCTTTTGCTTTTGCTAATTTCTTGTGGTATTCTAAGTTTTTATAATTTTTATGCACATATTCTTCGTAAAGTCTATCGTATTGTTCTAAACTATCTATGCTAGTATAGCTTGATAATACTGATATCGAAAATAAAGCTATAAATATTACTACGAGCATTATGGATAATAGCTTCATTATTTAATCCTTTAAACTATCATAATTAACGCTGTCTAACAGATTCCCTTTGAAATTATCAATATGTGTTATTTTTATGTTGACAAAGTGTTTCAAATCGTATTTAATGACAAATACGGCACTGGTCGTACTGTATCTAAATGAGGGTGTGGTACAGTCGAAAATCCCCGCATTTGCGGGGTTTTTTATTATCTGGAGGGTGTATTTTATGACATCACAAAATACAGAACAGATTTCTCAAACAAAGAAAAAATATAAACCCCCTAAGGCAGGAATGGGGCGGGTTAAAGGTGTACCCAATAAGAATACACATTGTAAATAAAAACACAATAAAGTCAATATGTTATTTGCAATTATTTTATATGAATCCACTTAAGAATCCACACTTTTATGCATGATTCATTTGACCATTTTTTATATAAGATTGCCATGTATGAATAGACCATAAAAAGCAAATCATGATGTAAATATTATAACGCATGTAAACGTTCAAATGAAATGAAAAGCAGTTATCACTCATAACAGTTTATAAATTTTATGATACGTTTTTATCACAGCACAAATCGCATTGTTTAAAATTTAATCGTTTGGAATTATCGATAACATACGTTTTAAAGATTACTTCTTATTTTAAAGATTGGATTGTTAATCGCATAAAATAACAAATTAACGTTCGCCAAAATTGGCGAGCGCAAAATCTAAAGAGTGTTATAGCAATATTAGATCATTCTATAAGAGGGTAATCGTTTGAAACTGTTATAAGGTAAATTGTATCAAAAGATACGCATTTATAGAAAATAGAGATCATATAATTTTTCCCCAAATTGGGAAAAACCTTTAAAATGGCATTAAAGAAATTAACTGTTTGAAGCATTCATAAGCTTATAGGATTAATTCATAAAGATTGCACAAAGGATTTAAAGACAAGATTGATTTTATAACCACGGTATTTTTTTACCGCGGTAGGAAATAAACAGATAATGAAATTCAAAACGTTATATCTTATGAAATCAAAAGCCTTTTAATGAATATAGTGCAAGCAAGTGAGCAAAAAACATTTTAAAAGTTATAGTTTAAAAATACGAAACCAAATGAGGTCTCCTCAAATTTGAGGGCATCTATTTTAGACAAAGATAAGCAAGTAAAATTCAAAACCGTTGTAACATCATAAGGCATAGGATTTACTTAATTTTGCTAGCCAAATAGAGCAATTAATTTGCAAAGAAGCTTTGTTTAAAATACGCTTATTATGAAAGCCTTTCTAAATGAATGTTTAAACGTTTGAAACGGATGTTTATAATAATTTTTAAAACCTTCCATTTGATAAAAGCAGTTGTTTATTGTCTTATGAGAGCTTGTTTTGAAAAATTAACGCTCGTAAATGTAAAAAGAACGTTTTTAAAAAAGATATTAGTCTAATAGGCATTTTCTTTTGATTGAATTGATAAAGCTACCAAACGTTTTAATATGTTTTGATTTTAGAAAATGCGTTATTTGAAATTCACTCAACTCAATTTTGAGCTTAGTGTTTTAAAATGTTTTAAAGAAGCATCTTGATTATGGGCTTTGTTTTAAATGCATCTCTTTAAGATAAAGACATTCTCATTCAAAAGAGTGATTAAAGATCATATGCATAATTTACGTTCCTTTTGATAAGTTTTCATATTTTTAATAGAGCACTTGAAATATGATACATTTTTTATATATGCATTCATTACTCCATTGTAGGTGGTTATTTTTATCATAAGAATCATTCTTTGAAAGCCGCGTCATATCATTTGGCACGGCTTTCTTTTATGAATTCTCTCTTTTATGATACGTTTATAGCTATCAAGAAGGCGCTCCCATACCTATTTTTATTCTGTTTTATCAATAATCTTAACGACATTATCGCTTTGATAAACCTCACAATTTTTGGGAACTAACTTTGCTTTGCTTTTTGTATTGATTGTTGCATTGCCATAAGCACGCCCCCAGATCGTTGCACAATGTAAGATTTTTGCATTGCCATAGACAGAGCCATAAACCTCACAAGAGCCCCCCACGCGCGCATTGCCATAGACCTTGCCATAAATCTTTGCACGACCATTAATCACAGCATAATTATAAATTTTCGCATGGCTATAAATACAAGCAGAGCCACAAACCCTAGCATGACCATAGACGCGTGCATAACTAAAAACCGTAGCATCATAAGAAACATGGGCATGGTCATAAATATGAGCATCAGCAAGAACGCGGGCAGCACCACTCACATGAGCATTGCCATAAACATTGCCATACACATGAGCACTCCCATAAACACAAGCCTGATCATAAATCTTTGCATATTGAGAGATAAAAGCCTTGCTATAGACCTCAGCATTGCCATAGACGAGACCACAGACTTGAGAATAATGCCGTATTTTTGCATCATCATAAACACGGGCATGACCATAGACACAAGCCTCATCATAGACCCAGCAATTGCCATCATGGGATAGGTTGACTTCCTTTTCGATAAAACCGCCTAAAGCACCCGCTTTTATATCATCAAAATCTCTTAAAGCCCGAATGCGATAAAGGCTTGTGATATTTCGCGTAAGAGCATGTTTGATTTTTTTGATTTCACTGGTTAATTCGTATTTTTTGCACATAGGAGTACCCTCACAATCTAATGTGATAAACAGTTGATAAAATTTGAAATGGAAAATTTATTTTGAAAGCAGGCGCCCCCGCCGCGCCCGCATTTTATTTACGTTACATTAGGTTAGACCCATACAATTTCTAACTCACCATAAGGAGAGAGACGTTCAGTATAGGTTTTTATTTTAGTAGAGCCGCCGACATTTTCACGAATAACAGCAATGCCATGGATATGAGCATTTTCATAAATATGCACGTCATTTGCTATACGAGCGTTTTCATAAACCCTAGCATTGTCATAAACATAAGCATTATCATAAATAATAGCCTTGCCATAGACATGAGCATTGCCATAGACACGGGAATTATCAGAAACAACGGCATTGCCATAAACATGCGCATTATCATAAATATAGCCAGCAGCGATAGCATTCTCATAAACGCAGGCATGACCATAGATATGACCACAAGCGACAGCCTTGCCAAAAACCCTTGCGTTTTCATAAACGTGACCATTTTTAAACACAAGAGCATCATCATAGACCCAGCAATTGCCATCATGAGAGAGGTTATCTTCCTTTTCGATAAAGCCCCCCAAGGCACCAGCTTTAACATCAGCAAAGTCTTTTAATGCTTGGATACGATAAAGGGTATGATTACCAAATACACGCGTTTCATTTGTGAGTGCAAACTTTTTTTGCATGGCACAATTCCTTTATAAAGAAGATTAAATTTTAGAATGAGATTTTTAAAGAGGGGCGCCCCCGCCGCGCCCGCGCCATTATTTACGCAGCGTTATTTTCAATAATCTTTACAACGTTATTGCCTTCATAAACCTCACAATTTATGGGAACCGAACATAAACCGCTATGTCTTTTTATCCTTGCATTGCCATAAACATTACCTCTAATCACGATATAACTAGAGATTTTTGCATTGCCATAAACAGAGCCATAAACATCAGTATGACAGCCCACGCTAGCATTCCCATAAACCTTGCCATAAATTTTTGCAGCGCCACTGATAACAGCATGATCATAAACCACAGCATTCCTATGAATACGAGCGCTTCCTGATAATTTTGCATTGCCATAAACCCGCGCCTGATGATAAACCCAAGCATTATAAGAAAGATGCGCATTGTCATAAACATGAGCATTTGCATAAACGCGGGCGTGATCACAGACATGAGCATTGCCATAAACAAAGCCCATTATAATAGCGTTATTAAAAACCTTGGCATTTTCATAAATATGGGCAGGATTTAAAACAAGAGCATCATTATAGACCCAGCAGTTGCCATCATGAGAGAGATTGTTTTCACTTTCAATAAAGCCACCCAATTGACCAGCTTTAACATCATCAAAATCTCTTAAAGCACGAATGCGATAAAGAGTTTGATTATTAAATACACGTGTCTCATTTGTGAGTGCAAACTTCTTTTGCATAACACTATTCCTTTATAAGAAGATTAAATTTTAAATGAAATGTTTTAAAGAGGGGCGCCCCCGCCGCGCCCGCGCATTATTTACGCAGCGTCTTTTATAGACTGGTCATTATAGACAATTTCTTTACTACAGACTTCAATATTATTGCGAACCCAAGTGTCACCTTTGATAACCGCATTGCGAAAAATCTTTACATTTGGAAAAATACAAGCATATCCGGAAATTTTCGCATTATCATAAATTTTTGTATCATTAAAAACACAAGCGTAATAATGAACATGAGCATTACCAAAAATATGAGCATCCGGATAAATACGTGCAAAGCCATACACATGAGCATTGCCATAAATATGGCCAGCCACAACCGCCTTGCCATAAACCCTTGCATTTTCATAAATACAAGCAATATTGTTCACATGGGCATAACCACTTACAACGGCATTATCGTAAACCCTTGCATTGCTATAAACCTTAGCTTTACCGCCAACCCAACAATTGCCATCATGGGATAAATTACTTTCACCTTGTATAAACCCGCCTAACTCACCTTTTTTGACGTCTCCAAAATCTCTTAAAGCTCTAATTCTATGAAGTGTTTTAAAGCCAACCTCTATTGTTTCACCTGTAAATTCGTATTTTTTTGCAGGCTCTTGTTGATTAACAGGCGCGGTTGCATTTGAAGATATAATGGGGGAGTTTTTTGATATATTTGTCATATTTAAATCCTACATGATTTAGTGTTTTCAATTGACAGCCTATAAAGGCGCCGGGCGTTGAAAACACGGCATGTAGTCCGTTGTTATGCCTTCCTCATAAGAGTATTGTATAGCATAACCACACCCGACAAAATCACTATATATGCTAACTAGAGCATAAAAAATAGTCAATTTTTATAACAGGATTAGGTTTATCGCAACCTCTTCGCTACATGTTTAGTGTTTTCATCACTTGATTATTTATATAACAAAATACGTATTTATTGTCAAATAATATTTTATCTTTTTTGATATTTTTTGTATTTTTTTAAATGCATTGTGTATTGATAATATCTTATGCTTATGAATTGCTTCTTTTATATTTATATGCTTTTAAAGCTATATTATAGGCTTTCTGAAACAATGGCGTTATTTTTTGAATCTATACATTTATAATATTTAGAAAGGCTCTCATAATGCGTTTTTTTAACTTTATAACCTATCAGTTTTTTTCACTAAATGAATTTTAATTTTTTTGTGAATTTTGTTTATAACATATTTGCAACTTAACTGCTTTTATAGAGATGGTCTTTATAACCAATGTTTTCATTTGCATTATGATTATAAAACCTTCTTTATAACTGTTATCTGTTTTATAGCCATCGCATCATTTTTCATTTTCATAAGAGAAACGATAAATAGGATAATTACGATTTATAGACTGTTATGAAAATATCTAAAGAGAGATTGATAATTATAGAGATTAGAAAAATCCCTTTTAATAGGCTTTTGACAGTGTTGTCAGTTTTGTCAGTTCTTTTTAGACCCTCTATTATTCTTTTTAAATGCGTAAAAACTAAAAACATTATATATCAATAGGTTAATGTCTTTAAAACACAACCCATATCAAAAATACAATCTTTAAAGATAACCAATGATATGAATTGATTAAAACCTGTCAGTTATCTGTCAGTAAATTGAACCGACAAAAGTGAGTGATTAAAGCGTGTCTTATGAAAAGCGTATGAAAGTAAAAACTGATTACGTTATCAAAATCCTTTTTATGAATTTTGTCAGTTCTTTTGAATGATAACCTTATGATTTAGAGAATTGATTACAACGTGCTTTTATGAAAGCATGTGACCCTTTAAAACCTTTCAAAAGATAGCTTATAACTCATAAGAGATGCTATCAAGATCATTATGGTTATGAGTTTTGAAGGGGTTTTGAGTTTTGAGGGTTGCTGCTATTATGTAAAAAAACGATAAAAAGTAAAAACATTATATTTCAATAGGTTAATATTTTATAGACCTTAAAAAAACAACCTATATTGATAACACAACCTATAAATTCAACCAATAATATACGTTTTGAGGGGGTTTTGACGGTTTTTACACCTTCAAAACCTATAAGCAAAATGAATATACATAACTCTCTTTAAACAAAGCTTTTGAAAACAATAAAGCTATCATTTTAGATTACGGTATGACCTCTTAAAGGCAATTCAAAAGAAGTGTATTCACTTTAAGAGTGGGTTTCTTTTTAGAATAACGCATATTAGGATTGTATCTAATCAACTTAACAAAAGAGGTATAGATTATGGTTATAAGCTCTATACCCCTTATGCGTTTATCATACCCATTATGTGAGCATGTTTTTAAGCTATTCAATTTCTCTTAATACCAAATTTGGTAAGTTCTTAACGATTTTCATTGTCTCTAAACTTACGGTAATAACCCTTTGAAATAACTCTAGAGGGTAGGCAGGGTTGCCAACGGTTTCAACAGCATAGCGATTAGCATCATTCACAATACCACTCTTTTTATCAGTCTTTACACATTGACGCCCCATAACCCATTCAAGAGCAGGCTTGCCATTGACTATATACTCATAAGCTTCAAGAGGGATATCTGTCATAATGATATTGCTGTTATAAATGACAGTTGATTTATCCTTTTCGGATTTTCCTTTCTCTTTAGCTGCTTTTGCGAATTTCATTTCAGTTACATAATAGAATTTTTCGGGATTAGAAATCTTTGTTAGTTTTGGATTACCTTTTTTAAAGGTCACTGGATAAGGTTCTATGCTTTCGTAATTCACATGCAAATGACCCAATTCACGTCCTGCTGTTACAAATTTCCAAAAATCATCAGCACTCTTTACACAAGGAATGCGAGGTAATTCTTTGCATAAATTATCAGCATAACGAGAGCGATAATCTTCCGAATGCAAAAGACCGTAAACATAATAGAATAGATCATCTTTTGTTATGGTGTCATTAGGATAAGCAGCTTTAAAATGGTCTAGACCTTCATCAGTAATAGCATCACGCTTCTGTAAACCAGTTGTTTGGTTTTCCTCTATAGAGTTTGTAAATAAATGGGATTGTTTTTCATTTTTACTTTTTGAAACCGTAGTGTCTTCATAAATATAGCGTGGAAAACATTGTCCATTTTCTATCACATGAAAATCAGATACTGTCTTAATCATAATAACAGAAAAATCTTTATTTGCTCCTATACCTGTAATTTGTATCACTCTATTTTCAACCGTTTGCCCTATAGGAAATATCCGCGGCATTTGATAAACTCTTTCATTGAAAACGCGATTATAATAAAACCACTGTCGTGTAAAAGGACGGTAAAGGCTTTGTGTGAAGCATTTTTCTTCAAGTTCAAAGATTGTTTCTCTTACCAATTCTTGTTTAACATTATGACTCCAACTGATTTTTTTGGCATTCGTATTGATAAAATCATTTACAGCCCTTGTACGTGCTTTATGATCAGCATGTACATAAGTATCATTAAAACGTTCCACTTCACTATTGTAGAATGCAATCATGTTATTCATATTCTTTGCTAAAGCTTCACGGCTTGCATTATATGCCCATGCATCACGGCTAGTGATAATTCCACAAGAAAAATTTTCAAAAAATTTTTTACCATGACCTTTTTTATCATCTTTATCACCTATAGCTAAAAATGATTTGAAACTATCATCACGTTGACTAAGCCAATCCCCATGCTTATCCGGTGTAATTATTTTCCAACCTTGTTTACTCCGTGTAATGCCATCAATACTACCAAGGGATTCTATTATCGTAAGCTTTTCTTTTCTCGTGAGAGAATCTCCAATATCACGGAAATATATTTTCCCATGTTGTTGAGATTCTGGATTTTTTACGAGAATAGAGATAGCAATAGGGGCACGAGAGCCTTCACCAAAAATTCCATCACCTTCTTTTTTACGCGGTTCTCCAGAAATTCGTGCATTTCCCCGTAAATGGAAAATATAAAGGCTTGAAAATTCCTCAACGAGGCATTTGCGTAAACTATCCATAGAATGTCCAGTAATAAAACCGGCATTTGTAACAAAACCAATAACACCACGGTCTTTTATACGGTCACTTGCCCAGCGAATGGCACGTATATAGCTGTCATACAGACCTCGTATAAGACTTGCTTTCGATTGAGCCGCATAAGTTTCACTGATCCGTTTATCTAAAATCGGATAAGGAGTATTTTTCGCATTATCGTTTTCACTCTTTTGTCCTATAGAATAAGGAGGGTTACCAAAGATAACTTCGATATTTAGTTTCTTTTGAAGTTCTAAATATTCACTGTTTTCCTTGAGCATACCGTCTATCAAATTTTTTTCTTTAAGCGTCTGAAACGTATCAGCCAAACCAATATGCTTGAAAGGAATGTAATCACCTTTCATCAATCCATGATAGGTTGCTTCAATGTTAATGGCTGCTATGTAATAAGCTAAGAGAACAATCTCATTGGCATGGATATCATGACGGAATTTATATTCCATATCCTCTGGTTTGATGAGATCTGATTGTAAAAGCCTTGTGATAAAGGTACCCGTTCCAGTGAAAGGGTCGAGAATGGAGACACCCCGTGACCCCAAGCTTTTGCCAAACTCTTTACGCAACACATCATCAATAGAATGAATGATAAAATCAACAACCTCAACGGGGGTATAAACAATCCCAAGCCTATCGGTGGTTTTCTTAAATGCCTTGGTAAAAAAATCTTCATAAAGCTTGATAATAAGGTTTTGTCTTGCTTGGGGGGAGGTAATCCCAGAGGCACGGAATTTCACACTGTCATAAAACTCTTGTAACTCTTTTGATACTTGCTTGATATTGGTTTTATCCAACTCAGCTAAAATCTTTTCCATGGCTTGCGAAATGGCATTGTTTTGTACAAATTCATTGCCCTCAAACAAAGCTTCAAACACGGGACGCGTCACAAGATGTTGCGCTAACATCTCAATGGCTTCCTCTTGCTTTATTTCACTGTTTAAATTGTTCTTTAATTCTTTATGGAAGGCATCAAAGGCGTGAAAGGCTTCACTGTTTTCATCAGCAAGCAGGTTTTGAAGATGGGTGATATGGTTTTGTGCAATCTCAGCAACATTGCCAGCCCAAATGCCCCAGTAATCGGCAAGGGTAAATTTCTTAGCCAAAAGGGTTTTAAGGGCATTGGGAAACTCTTTATAAAAGGGTAATCTTCCTGTAACACTATGAATGTATTTTTGTGGTTCATAGGCTGCTTTTCCAATCTCAAGCCCCGTGCTTTCTGGTTTCTCATAAACATAGATTTTATCCTCAACCGCTGTCATGCTCTTTAAGGCGCTAATCTCCAAAACATCACTAACGTCTTGCCCTAAAATCATCTGGTTAAGGGTGATTTCGAAATTCTCATCATGAGCAAGCAAAGCATTGATCACTTGCCAGACAACACTGTATCTCTTGTTGTATTTTAAAGCCTCTTCAGCAGAAATCCCAGCCGGCACCCCAACGGGTAAAATGATATAGCCTCTTTTCTTGCCTTTGGCACGGCGCATGATACGCCCCACCGCCTGTATCACATCCACTTGGCTTTTGCGCGGGTGTAAAAACATGATCGCATCAAGAGCAGGAACATCAACACCCTCAGAAAGACATCTTACATTGGTCAGCACACGACAAGTATTTTCCCCCGCATCTTCCTTTAACCAATCAAGGGCTTCATTGCGCTTCTTGGCACTTTGCGTTCCATCAATATGAGCAAAGGTACACTGAAGAGGCGGCGTCTCTTTATAGAGCTTATGAAGATTATATAATTCTTTCTGTATTTCTTGAGAATTGAATGTGTCACGGATACGTTCAGAAGTCTTGATATCTTTACAAAAAGCCAAAGCCCGACGCATAGGGTTAGGGTCATCACTCAGATCAACTTTTAGATCTATTTTGCTAAGAGCTTGATAACAGCCTATGATTTTGGTTTTATCATCAAGAGTAAGTTCATAATTCTCATCGGTCATCAGATGTTGAATGGATTCACTCACTTCCTCTTCATTAACGCCTAAGATAATAATCTTATAAGGAACTAAGAGTTCATTCTTAACGGCTTTTGAGAATGTATAGGTGTAAAGATTTTTTCCATAGAGGGCTTCATCATCCATAGACGCTAAAATGCCATTCATTTCATGGGCTTGTTTTTTAGCACTATCAGCAAAGATCTTAGGCGTTGCAGTCATATACAGACGTTTTTTACCCCGAATGATGCTGTTATCATGAACCTTGATAAATTCAGATTCATGCTTGTCTGTTCCTAACACAACCCCAGTTGTTCTATGCGCTTCATCGCAAATGATTAAATCAAATTCGGGTAAATCATATTCCTTTTGTGCATCCGAAATCACTTGAATGGAATGATAAGTTGAAAAGACCACCGTCATCACATCAAGAGAGGTCTTATTGGCTTTACGCGCAAGCTCTTGTGAATCCGTGGTCGCCGGCAAGACAAGATCTGATGCATCAAGACCAGATTCATCATCATGTTTGCCTTTACGACGCTTGCCTACTTGTGTATCCGAACACACCGCAAAGGAACGCAAGGGGATTTCTGTATCAAGGGTCCATTCACGGATTGTTTGTGACATCAAAGCAAGGGAGGGCACTAAAAACAACACACGCTTGCCTTTTCCTGCTATGGCTTCTGCTATCTTAAGGCTCGTAAAAGTCTTGCCCGTTCCACATGCCATAATCAGCTTGCCACGGTCTGCTTCTTGTAAACCTTCACAAACTCTTTCAAGCGCTTCTATCTGATGATCTAAAAGCTTTTTTTTCGGTTGCTCTTTAAGGACGGCTTGTCCTCGTTCTTTATAAGCGCCCCAATCGATTTGACTGTTTTCTAAATCAAACAGATTAATCTGTTGAATACGAACTTCTTGACCATCACAAGTGTTGTTAGCATTATCACTCCAATTGCTTTCGGTGCTATCAACGAGAATACGACGCGTAAAAATCTTTTTGCCTGAGGCAGCGATAAAGCTATCAATATCTTCTTTTTTAATGATGTGAGAAGCATCATAGCATTTACATTGAATGGCAGCATAGCCACCTTCATCACGGATTGTAGCCACCAGATCAATACCAATATCACGCCCATCTTCATCATGTTCCTTAGCCCATTCCAAATAAGTTTGAACCTTTTCGTATTCTTGGCATTGAAGAGGGTCTTCAGCTAAATAAACCTTTACAAGGTTTTCAAACAGCGTTCCCAATTCACGGGGTGATTTTGCTTGTCCGCGATAATATTCCAACAGAGAGCGTAGCGTGACATGTTCATGATCAGACTTAAGAGATTGCAGCATATTATAACAGAGCTCCGTTTTGGTATGAGAGGGTTAATTCTTTTCAAAAGAATCAAAATGAAGCTTATTAAATCCATTTTGAACGAATTGAGAAAAAATGCAGAAAAATGCAGAAAAACGGATAATTTTTTTCAAAAAGGGTTTTTAAAAGGCTACTTATCCACAGCCCATGACATGGAATAAGATCAGCAGAATAGTAAAATTTGCTATTCGTTTCACGGATTAATCAAGACAAATGCACTACGTGCTTTAAAATATCAGAATGAGTACTTTGATAAGTTTTATAGATAGGTTTTGTCGGTTCTTAAAACCCCCAAAACCCCTACAAAACCCCTTTTTATATATATTATAGATTGTATTTACGGATTGTATTTAATATAGGTTGTTTCTTTAAAACATTAACATATTGAAATATAATAACTTTTATTTCTAATTAAAAAAATAAAATAATACCTATAAAAAGCCCCCCCAAAACTCATAATGGGGAGTGCTTTGAAGAGTTCACTGTTATATTGTTAATGTTCTATAAGATTTCCAAATTGCCTCAGTGTGATGTTTTATGGCTTGTCACTAAGGGATTCCATTCATAGCGTATGGTAGGGCGACCGCCTTGTGAGCTCTTGTCTCCAGAGATTTCACGTATATAGTTACAACGGCATAAAAGCTCTAAAGCTTGCTTAACGGCTCCATTATCTTTGAAACATTTCCAATCACGTTTATAAATATCCCTTGTTGTAAAAACATCGGGTAAACAATCACAACGTTCGACAATTAATTTTGCACTCTCTGTTGCTAAGCTATCCGCCGCCGCATAAAGCCTTTTGACATGACTTAATAAATATTTTTCCCAATACAAGGCTCTTTCAAGGGCATCTCTATTGATTTCAAAACGCCCACCATCAGCCAGTTCAAAAATCAACGCAAGGGTTGGTATGGTTTGATTCATTTTCAAAAGATGTGCTTTTAAACTTGATGAGAAATGACCATTCTTTATTCTTTTCTGGAAATCTTCCCAGCATTCACGAAACATTTCTTGGGCTTCGGCAGAAAAGCGTATAGTTATCGGATATTTTGGTGATCCTAATGGTTTATCATAAAGAGAACGAAAAACCCCTTGATAACTTTCCCATGCCTTTTGATTGGGAGGTCTATCAATCCATAACTGCTCTTGTCGTTCATCGGGAAAGATCAGCATTTGAAACCGTTGCATAAGACCATCATCGTTTATTCCACGGTGCATGTCTTGAATAATGGGAATAATACGTGCAGGTTGAATACCCCCTATAATAGAGACAGTTGCATTGGGAATAAAAATGGTTCCCCGCCCTATACGGTCATAGGTGTATGACTTATTACCATTAAAAGCTGTTAGATAAAAAGAACGGTCTGATTGATATTCCTTTCTTGCCAGATTAGATAAAAAACCAGCCAGTTCATCACGAACCAACAAGAGACCACGGGGGTTTTCTTTTAAGAGTTCTCCAAGCTTTTCAACGGTCACATCATTGACGATAAGACGTCGTTTTAGAGAACTGTCATCTTCCTCACTTTCTTTGTGTTCAAGAGCTTGTGAAAGAAGAGCAAGGGCTTGTTCTTCGTCTTGATCTTTGAGTGCTTTATAGGCTTGTTTTTTCTTTTCTCGTTTATCTAATTCACTAAGAATCTCTTTTGTTTCTTGCTGTTTTTTCTTCTTTACCCACTCTTGATGCCATTCATCTTGAAAGGCATAAAGAGGTTCTAAAGCAGCGTCCATGGTACCTGTTTTCATGGTCGAAGGTTCCCCCACAATGACACCCCAGAGATTAGGAACAATTTTCCAATTGGCATGTTGTTTTGGGGCAACCCGCACGCCATTGCCAATAACAGCAGCCAAGGAACAGAGAGCAGAGATAGCAATAAAATCCATAGGGGCTTGTTGGCTATCCGCAACGTCATAAACATAGTTCATTAATGGCGTTGGCAACTGTAATAAGCTAAAAGGCTTGACGGGTAAGAGAGCCGTATTAATCGATTGCAATTCCCCCCCAACCATTTTGTTGCAATGCTTGTTTATAAAGAATGGCTTCTAAACAAGTATTTTCGTTTAAAGAGCCGTTATCATTATCATTTAAAGGAGTATTATTCTCTAAAATATTTTTGTTATCTTGTATCATGTTATTTACCTTAGAAAATAGAGGAGATCGTTAAATATGCATTATGCGGGGTTTGCCTCATAAGGACCTCAAAGGCTTGGCTATAAGCACGCGTAGCAAAGGTAAAATCAGCTAAAGTCTTTTTGATTGGTTGGCTTCCATAACACCCATGCCAAACCCCACGCAAAGCACGTGTGATGCCCCACGCATTCTTAAAAGAACACATCATTTTAAATCCTATAACGTTGCGTCACAGGACGGATTTTGCTATTGTGAGGGTGATTAGTTTGAGAAAGCCTTGTCCGTCCTTACGTGACAAGGTTTTTTTTATGCCACGTCGTTATAACGTTGCTGTTTTGCTTGCTCGATTACATTTAAGAGATCCGATTGTAACCAACGGGATAAAAAACCAAATTTTAAAGGTTTTGGGAGAGAGCCATTGGTAACATGACGGCGGAAAGTTGAGACACTCATATGAAGTAATTTTGCACTTTCACGGTCTGTTAAAAGAATATCATTTTCTGTCATTCTAAAATCCTTTCATAATAAAAAATAGAACCAAATCATGCCTATTTATTAAGCACATTTTGGTTCATTTTTGAAGGTATTTTATTTATAGAAAACAATATTTTATCATAGTTTTATTGATGTAATAAATTATGAGTCTTATTGAGAGAGAATGAGAGAGAAGAGAGCTAAAGTTATCCACAGATCATGGGGTTATTCACCCCATATCTTAAGATTGACCGGTGACATAAGCCGCCCATTTATCCATGTAGACACGACGCTGTTCTAAATAGTCCGTACGACGATAGGCACGCTCTACTTTACCGCCCACTGTATGAGCTAGGATAGTTTCAGCGACCTCATAGGGGGCATCGGTTGTTTCAGCGAGCCAATCGCGTAAACTAGAACGAAATCCATGGGGACATGCTTTTACTCCAGTTTGTTGCATGTATTGTGACATATTATTCTCACCGAGAGGACCGCGACCGGTTGCAGAAAAGAAGAAATCATTGCGAGAAAGCGGACGCGCTTGTTTTAAAATATCTAATGCTTCTGTTGATAAGGGCACACGAAATTCTGTTGTAGCATCACGCCTTCCTTTCATATTCTCAGCAGGGATAGTCCATATATCCCCCTCAACTTGATCTTCACGAATATGACGCAAGGAATTGGTACGAACCCCTGTAAGGATAAGCAGACGCAAAGCCAGTTTTGTTATGGTTGATGCTTCACAAAGTGTTTTATAAAAAGCCGGAACATCTTTCCAATCCATAGCTGGTCTATTAGTGACCTTATGACGTTGTTTTCCTAAGAGAGCTTTTGTTTTTTCTATTGCCTGTAAGTCAACATTCAATCCTAGAGCAGCCGCATGTTTAAGACACATATTGAGACGTTTCAGTGCAGCATGAGCAGCTCCAGCTTTTGTATGCCAAATAGGAGCGAGGGTATTGCGTATCTCTATTTGCGTAATCTCAGAAACGGGAACACAACCTAACTTAGGGAGAATATGAAGGCGTAATGGTAAAAACCAATCACTAGCCTTACCATCATTCTTTAATTCAGCTTTACGACTTTCAAAAGCATCTAGTGCAATGTCTTTTAAATAATGGAGATTACGCATTGCCTCACGCTTTTGTTTATTGCGTTCTTTAATGGGGTCACGACCCTCACGTAAAACAGCACGCCATTGATTTGCACATTCGCGAGCTTGTTTTAAAGAAACATCTCTCAAGGCACCCAAGCCCATTTCGCGGCGGCGCCCGTGAAGGGTATAACGATAAAGCCATTGAGCACCTCCATCTTTACGCTTATGAAGTAACAAGCCGGCACCATCATTATATTTGCCAGCCCCCAATGTTGCGACAGATCTTGCATTAAGACGGTTCATAAGAGCCATTTTTAGTCCTTTCTTATACAGTTTTTACCCACACACCAGCCCCGCTTTTGACGTGCAAGGGAATGGTTTTGATTGATTCAAGATAAACAGCTTTGAAATGAGAGAATCTTACGTTATTCGGGACTCTCATTCAATATGAATAATGCTAGATTATCATTATAAATCAAAGTGTTATCCAAATAAGAATACACGACTTTTGAAAGAGGCAATTCTTAAAGCGGCTGAATTGGCAGGCAATAAGTATGGGAAAGAGGGGTTAATCTCTTATCTCGAAAAGCAGGCAATAAGATGCCCTGCGGCTTATCTAGCGTTGCTTGGTAAGATCTTGCCTTTACAGGTAACAGGAGAAGATGGGGGGGCGATTAAGATCATAGGGCGTGTAGAAATTGCTCCTTTAATGAATGACGACAAGACAGATTAAGATTGTACCAAAACTTATCCCTATTTTTGCAGGGGATGCTTTGGTACGCGCGGCTTGGGGTGGACGAGGGTCTGGTAAAACAAGATCATTTGCCTTGATGGCTGCTTTAAAAGGCTATCAATTTGGTATGCAAGGGATATCGGGGACTATTCTTTGTGCACGTCAGTTTCAAAATTCGCTAGCAGAGAGTTCATTGGAGGAGATTAAGCGGGCGATTGAAGCCCATGACTTTTTAAGCGAATATTACAAGGTTGGAGAGGCTTCGATTAAGTCAAATGATGGTCGTATAGCTTTTCAGTTTTCTGGACTGGACCGTAATATAGCCAGTATCAAATCCATGGGGCGTATTTTGCTCTGTTGGGTTGATGAGGCAGAGCCGGTAACAGAAACAGCTTGGCAGACGCTTATACCAACTTTGCGTGAAGAGGGAGATGGGTGGCGAGCAGAGTTATGGGTGACATGGAACCCATTGCGAGATAATGCACCGGTTGAAAGTCGGTTTCGCTTTTCAGACAATGAAGCCATTAAGCGTGTAGAGATCAATTGGTCAGACAATCCGAAGTTTCCCAAGATCTTGAATGAAGCGCGGCTTGATGATTTGAGAAACCGCCCCGAGACCTATAAGCATATATGGGAAGGGGCTTATCTTACAGCGGTTCAAGGTGCTTACTATCAAAAAGAAATGTTGGCAGCGGAGCAAGAGGGGCGGATAGGGCGTGTTGCGCGTGATCCTTTAATGCAGATACGCGCCTTTTGGGATATTGGGGGCACAGGAGCCAAGGCAGATGCGACAGCGATATGGATAGCGCAATTTGTAGGCAGAGAGATTAGAGTGCTTGATTATTATGAAGCACAAGGACAGCCGTTATCAGAGCATATCGGTTGGTTGCGTCACAATGGCTATGAGAAGGCACTGATGGTCCTCCCCCATGATGGTGCGACCAGAGACCGTGTGCACAATGTGAGTTTTGAGAGCGCTTTAAATGATGCGGGTTTTGAAACGCAGGTCATTCCTAATCAAGGGGCTGGGGCTGTCAAAATGCGAATAGAGGCAGTGCGACGTATTTTGCCTTCAGTTTGGTTCAATGAAGAGACGACTGTAGCAGGGCGTAAGGCACTGAATTGGTATCATGAGAAATGGGATGAGAAGCGTAATATTGGTTTGGGAGCAGAACATGATTGGTCCAGTCATGGTGCAGATGCTTTTGGATTAATGTGTGTGGGGTATGAACAACCGATGCAGAGACAAAAGAGACAAGCTTATAGCGGTAGAGAAGCCTATGAGAGTACGTCATGGATGGCAGAATGATGGATGATGAAGAGCATTTAGAAAAAGAACATAATGCATCAGATCTGTCAACAGAAGGTTTGTTTCGCAAGTTAGTCAGTTGGTACAAAGAAGATGTGGAGCATGTGAACAAATGGCGTGAACACGCAAGGGAGGATTTTCAATTTTACAATGGTGATCAGTGGAATGATCAAGATTTAGCGGCTTTAAAAGAGCAACGCCGCCCCGTTATGACCTTTAATCGCATTGCCCCACTTGTGAATGCTGTTGTGGGTTCAGAACGCAACAATAAGCGCGAAGTGCAATTTATTCCCCGTCAAATAGGCAAGGCATTGCCCAGTGAATTGCTTACAGGGGCAGCAGAATGGTTTCGTGATATGGCACATGCGGAATACGCAGACAGTGATGCTTTCCAAGATGCTGTCATCTGCGGTATGGGGTGGACCGATACGCGGCTTGATTACGAAAATAGTCTTGATGGTGAACCGGTCATTACGCGTTTAGACCCTTTGAAAATGGTTTGGGATAGTGCGGCAGTGCAACCGAATTTAACGGATGCACAACGCATGTGGTATGTAGACCGCAAGCCATTAGACGTAGCCAAGCAAATGTTTCCCAAAGCTCATTGGAGTGAACTTAGTGCGGATTGGGCGCGTGATGGGGCTGCTTATGAAGGGGTTCATCATAATGATCTTGAAGCTTACGATGATGAGAAGGGCATTGATGTTGAAAACGGTCGACGGATGGTCACACTAGTGGAATGCCGTTGGTTTGAAAGCGAGAGATATTACAAGGCGCCCGATTTGGAAACGGGTGAACTTCGTGATTACAGCGAAGAGGAGTTTAAGCAGCTCCAATGCATGATGCCCGATATCCAAGGGGCGGCTTTCAATAAAAAGGTTGTAAAACGCGCCTTTTTAGGGAGAAAACTGCTTGAATGCCCTGATCAACCTTTGGTTCCAGCGGGTCAATTGGGTTGGGAGTGTATCACGGGGTATTTTGATAAGATAGAACGGCAATTTTATGGGGTTGTCCGTCCGACAAAAGACCCACAACGGTGGGCGAATAAATATTTTAGTCAGGTGATGCATATTCTCAATAGCCAATCCAAAGGTGGGATTATGGCTGAGAGGGGTGCATTTGAAGATGAGAGAGAAGCTGTAAAGAGTTGGAGCAGGGTAGATAGTATTACGGTTTTAAAAAATGGCGCTTTGGCAGGGGGTAAGATACAGCCCAAACCCGTAGCACAGTTTCCAACCGGTTTTTTCCAACTGTTTAATGAAGCGAAAGAAGCAATTAATCAAGTTACAGGTCTCTCACCAGAGTTTATTGGAACGAGAGAAGTTTCACAAGCAGGGATTTTAGAGGCACAACGGCGTCAATCCAGTCTTAACCTGCTTGCTTGTTTGTTTGATGGTTTGCGTTTGTATCGCAAAAGGCAGGGCAAGATCATTTTGCACCTGATACAGAATTATTTGTCTGATGGTCGCTTGGTACGGATATCGGGTGAGGAGAATGCGCAATATATTCCGTTGACCCGTGAAGCGGTAATGAGTGTTGATTATGATATTGTGGTGGATGATGCGCCCACCAGCCCGAATGAGAAAGAGCGGACCTTTGGCATTATCACGCAATTATTACCGTTGCTTCAAAATGCTGTTACACCGGATATTATGCTTGATTTGCTTCGTTACTCACCCTTGCCTGCGTCTCTGCTTAATCGTGTGAGCGAGAAGATGCAACAGCAGCAAATGGCACAACAAGCCCAGCAACAGCAAATGAATCCGGAACAAGAAATGAAGTTGCAAGAAAAGCAGCAGGATATTGCTGCTAAAAGTCAGATGCAACAGATGGATTTGCAAGGCAAGCAGATTGAATTGGTCATGCGTCAAGAGAGAGCAAAATTGGAAGCGGAATTGATGCAACAACGCATTATAAATAAAAATACAATAAAGTCAATATGTTGAGCGTAATTATTTTATATGAATCCACTCAAGAATCCACACTTTTATACGTGTTTAAATTGACCATTTTTTATAGAAGATTGCCATGTATGAATAGACCATAAAAAGCAAATCATGGTGCAAATATTATAACGCATGTAAACATTCAAATGAAATGAAAAGCAGATATCATTCATAACAGTTTATAAATTTTATGATACGTTTTTAATCACAGCACAAATCACATTGTTTAAAATTTAGTTGTTTGGAATTATCGATAACATACGTTTAAAGATCACATCTTGTTTTAAAGATTGGATTGTTAATCGCATAAAATAACAAATTAACGTTCGCCAAAATTGGCGAGCGCAAAATAGAGAGCTGTCATAACAGCATCATCATAACAGCGAACATTTTAAAGATTGCATAAAAAGATTTAAAGATAAGATGGATTTTATAACCACGGTATTTTTTTACTGGGGGAGGAAATCAAGGTAATGAAATTCAAAACGTCCTGTCTTATGAAATTGAAAGCCTTTATGATATAGGCAAGCAAGCGAATAGCAAAATCGTTATAAAGTTTGAAACGCTTTCTTTTAAGACTGGTCAATGCAAATTTGGATTGAGTGATTTTAGTCTCCTCAAATTTGAGGGCACCTATTGAGATAAAGATAAGCAAACAAATTTCAAAATCGTTATAACATCATAAGGTACGGAATTTTTCTAAATTTTTAGACAAAACGCCATTGTTTAAAGAATGCTCTATTCTAAAGATAACGAGCTTGAATTTGAGCTGGTTGATTTTTCCAACTCAAAATTGAGCCAGCTTATTTGTAAAAAGTTACATTTAAAGAAAAGTAAAAATACGCTTATGAGAACCTCTCTAAATGAATGCTTAAACGTTTGAAAAGTAAAATAAGATTTTTATAAGAAACGTTTGAAACGGATGTTTATAACAGTTTTTAAAGCCTTGCGTTTGATAAAAGCGGTTGTTTATTGTCTTATGAGAAATTGTTTTGAAAACTAATGCTCGTAAATGTAAAAAACGGATTTTGTTAAAGCTACCAAGTATTTTGATTTGTTTGATAGGCTTTGACTTTAGACAATGCGTTATTTCAATTTACTCAACTCAATTTTAAAGTCAGTATATTGAAACGTTTTAAAAGAAGCATTTTGATCATGTGCTTTATTTCAAATGACCACCTCACAAATGAGGGCGTTATGATTGATATATTTAATAGCAACGAAAAGCGTTTATAGGCTTTCTCATTCAAAAGAGTGATTAAAGATCATACGCATCATTTACATTTCTTTTGATAAGTTTTCATATCTCTAATAGAGCGCTTGTAATATAATACGTTTTGTATATATGTGTCATCACTCCATTGTGGATGATTAATTTTAATCATTAGAATCACATTTGAAAGCCGCGTCATATCACTGACACGGCTTTTTTTAATTCTCTCTTTTATGATGGGTTTATAACCATAAAGAAGGCGCCCCCCATGCCTGTTTTTTATTCTGTTTTATCAGTTATATTGACCACATTATCGCTTTCATAAACTTCACAATTTTTGGGAACTAATCTTACTTTGCTTCTTTTATCGAGCTTTGCATTGCCATAAGCACGCCCCCAGATCGTTGCATAATATGAGATTTTTGCATTGCCATAGACAGATCCATAAACCTCACAAGAGCCACCCGCGTGCGCATTGCCATAAACCTTGCCATAAATCTTTGCACGGCCATTAATCACAGCATAATTATAAATTTTCGCATGGCTATAAATGCAAGCAGAGCCAGAAACCTTGGCATGACCATAGACGCGTGCATAACTAAAAACCGTAGCATCATAAGAAACATGGGCATGGTCATAAATATGAGCATCAGCAAGCACGCGGGCAGCACCACTCACATGAGCATTGCCATAAACATAGCCATACACATGAGCACTCCCATAAACACAAGCCTGATCATAAATCTTTGCATATTGAGAGATAAAAGCCCTGCCATAGACCTCAGCATTATCACAGACTTGACCACAGACTTGAGAATAATGCCGTATTTTTGCATTATCACAAACGCGGGCATGACCATAGACGCAAGCATCATCATAGACCCAGCAGTTGCCATCATGGGAAAGGTTGACTTCCTTTTCGATAAAACCGCCTAAATCCCCCGCCTTTATATCATCAAAATCTTTTAAAGCCCGAATGCGATAAAGGCTTGTGATATTTCGAGTAAGAGCATGTTTGATTTTTTTTATTTCACTGGTTAATTCGTATTTTTTACACATAGAGATACCCTCACATAATAGATATGTGTTAAACGTTTTCTAAAATTTGAAATGGAAAATTGGATTGGAAAGCAGGCGCCCCCACCGCGCCCGCATTTTATTTACGTTACATTAGGTTAGACCCATACAATTTCTAATGAACCATAAGGAGAGAGACGCTCAGTATAGGTTTTAATTTTAGTAGACCCGCCGACATTTTCACGAATAACAGCAATGCCATGGATATGAGCATTTTCAAAAATATGCACGTCATTTGCTATACGAGCGTTTTCATAAACCCTAGCATTGTCATAAACATAGGCATTATCGTAAATAATAGCCTTGCCATACACATGAGCATTGCCATAGACACGGGAATTATCAGAAACAACAGCATTGCCATAAACATGCGCATTATCATAAATATAGCCAGCAGCGATAGCATTATCATAAACGCGGGCATGACCATAGATATGACCACAAGCGACAGCCTTGCCAAAAACCCTTGCGTTTTCATAAACGTGACCATTTTTAAACACAAGAGCATCATCATAAACCCAGCAATTGCCATCATGGGAAAGGTTATCTTCCTTTTCAATAAAGCCGCCCAAGGCACCAGCTTTAACATCAGAAAAGTCTTTTAATGCTTGGATACGATAAAGGGTATGATTACCAAATACACGCGTTTCATTTGTGAGTGCAAACTTTTTTTGCATAACACTATTCCTTTATAAAGAAGATTAAATTTTAGAATGAGATTTTTTAAAGAGGGGCGCCCCCGCCGCGCCCGCGCATTATTTACGCAGCGTCTTTTATAGACTGGTCATTATAGACAATTTCTTTACTACAGACTTCAATATTATTGCGAACCCAAGTGTCACCTTTGATAACCGCATTGCGAAAAATCTTTACATTTGGAAAAATACAAGCATATCCGGAAATTTTCGCATTATCATAAATTTTTGTATCATTAAAAACACAAGCGTAATAATGAACATGAGCATTACCAAAAATATGAGCATCCGGATAAATACGTGCAAAGCCATACACATGAGCATTGCCATAAATATGGCCAGCCACAACCGCCTTGCCATAAACCCTTGCATTTTCATAAATACAAGCCATATTATTCACATGGGCATACCCACTTACAACGGCATTATCGTAAACCCTTGCATTGCTATAAACCTTGGCTTTACCGCCGACCCAGCAATTGCCATCATGGGATAAATTACTTTCACCTTGTATAAACCCGCCTAACTCACCTTTTTTGACGTCTCCAAAATCTCTTAAAGCGCGAATTCTATGAAGTGTTTTAAAGCCCACCTCTATTGTCTCACCTGTAAATTCGTATTTTTTTGCAGGCTGTTGTTTATTAACAGATGCAGTTTCATTTGAAATGTTAGAGAGAATGGGGGTGTTTTTTGAGATATTTGTCATATTTAAAACCTAACTGTAAAAAAGTTTTCAATTGACAACCCTATAAGGGCGCCGGGTGTTGAAAACACGGCAGTTAGTCCGTTGCTACGCTTTTCCCATAAGGGTATTGTATGGCATAGCTACACCCGACATGATCACCATATATGCTAACTAGAGCATAAAAGATAGTCAGTTTTTAATAGGATTAGGTTTATCGTAACCTAGTCGCTAACTGTAAGTGTTTTCATCACTTGAGTATTTATATAACAAAATACGTATTTATTGTCAAATAATATTTTATCTTTTTTGATATTTTTTGTATTTTTTTAAATACGTTATGTATTGACAATATTATATGCTTATGAATTGCTTCTTTTATATTTATGCGCTTTTAAAGCTATATTATTGGCTTTCTTAAACGATTGCGTTATTTTTTGAATCTATACATTTATAATATTTTAAAAAGCTCTCATAATGCGTATTTTTATCTTTATAACCTATAAAGTTTTTTACTAAATGAATTTAAGATTTTTTGTGAATTTTGTTTATAACGCATTTATCATTTGAACTATCTTAATAAGCGCCGCGCTCTTATAACCAACGCATTCATTATGATTATAAAACCTTGCTGTTTTTACACCTTCTCTATAGCTGTTATGTTCTTTATAGCCATGGCATCATTTTTCATTTTCATAAAAGAAACGATAAATAGGATAATTACGATTTATAGACTGTTATGAAAACATCTAAAGAGAGATTGATAATTATAGAGATCAGAAAAATACCTTTTAATAGACCGTGTCAGTGTTGTCAGTTTTGTCAGTTCCTTTTAGACACTCTATTATTTTTTTTAAATGCGTAAAAACTAAAAACATTATATTTCAATAGGTTAATTTCTTTTAAACATAACGCATATCAAGAGTACAATCTTTAAAGATAACCAATGATATGAATTGATTAAAACCTGTCAGTTATGTGTCAGTAAATTGAACTGACAAAAGTGATCATTTTAGTAAGTCATTAAAACGTGTCTTATGAAAAGCATAGGAAATTAAAAACTGATTACGTTATAAAAATCCCTTTTATGAATTTTATCAGTTCTTTTGAATGATAACCTTATGATTTAGAGAATGATTACAACGTGCTTTATAAAAAGCATGTGATCCTTTAAAGCCTTTCAAAAGATGGTTTATAACTCATAAGAAATGTTATCAAGATCATTAGGTTATGAGTTTTGGGGGTGTTTTTTATACGTATTATTTTATTTTTTTAATTAGAAATAAAAGTTATTATATTTCAATATGTTAATGTTTTAAAGAAACAACCTATATTAAACACAATCCGTAAATACAATCTGTAATATATAAAAAAAGGGGTTTTGTAGGGGTTTTGGGGGTTTTAAGAACCGACAAAACCTATAAGTAAAATGAATATACATAACTCTCTTTAAACAAAGCTTTTGAAAAGGATAAAGCTATCATTTTAGATTACGGTATAATCTTTTAAAGGCAATGTAAAAAAATTTAATTCATTTTAAGAGTGGGTTTCTTAAAAGTCTTAAAGCAATCCAAAGTAGAGTATCTAAAAGTGCAAGTTTCTTCTTTTTAGAATAATGCATATTAGGATTATATGTAAGCAATGTATAAAGGGGGTATGGAGTATAAAGGGGTATAGAACCTATAGGTATAAGACCTTATACCCCTTATGCGTTTATCATACTCATTATGTGAGCATGCTTTATAAGTTATTCAGTTTTTCTTAATACCAAATTTGGTAGGTTCTTAACGATTTTCATTGTTTCTAAACTTACGGTAATAACCCTTTGAAACAATTCTAGAGGGTAGGCGGGGTTGCCAACGGTTTCAACAGCATAGCGATTTGCATCATTGACAATACCACTCTTTTTATCAGTCTTAACACATTGACGCGCCATAACCCATTCAAGAGCAGGTCTACCATTGACGATATACTCATAAGCTTCGAGAGGGATATCTGTTATGGTAATATTGCTATTATAAATAACAGTTGATTTATCTTTTTCGGATTTTCCTTTCTCTTTAGCTGCTTTTGCGAATTTCATTTCAGTTACATAATAGAATTTCTCAGGATTAGAAATTTCTGTAAATTTTGGATTGCCCTTTTTAAAGGTCACTGGATAAGGTTCTACAGTTTCATAATTCACGTGCAGATGACCCAATTCACGCCCTGCTGTTACAAATTTCCAAAAATCACCAGCACTTTTAACACAAGGGATACGAGGCAATTCTTTACATAAATTATCCGCATAACGGGCACGATAATCTTCCGAATGCAAAAGACCGTAAACGTAATAAAAGATGTCTTCTTTTGTTATAGTCTCATTAGGATAAGCCGATTTAAAATGCGCTACCCCCTCATCAGTAATGGCATCACGAACTTTCTTTTGTGCATCTGTAGTAAATAAGCTATGGTCGTGAGTTTTTTTATAATTAGAACATAATAGAAGCGGATAGCATCTTGCTGTTTCTAATGTAGCATAGTTAATTGGTTTATTTGTCATGAGACATGAAAAATCTGATCGATTTCCTATGCCCGAAACACAAATCCCAAGATTATCAGGCATATCTGGATTAAAAAACTGATGTGTTTGTCCTAACATGTCATTAAGAAATGATGATGTATAATGCCACATTGTTACAAACGGACTATAGAGAGCAGGAACTATTAGATGGGGTTCAAAGATTGCATCATCTCCACGTTTTAAACGAGAAATAAGAGTATCCGTCCAACTAATTTTGGTAGCATCATAATCAATAATATTTTTTACTGATATAGATGGGTTTTCAGTAACAAGACGTTTTTGTTCATTAAAAAATTTAATCGTTTTTTGAATAGAGGTACTTAGTGCGTTATTCGAAAAATTACAAACCCAAGAATCACGAGTTGATTTTATACCAAGCGATACTTCCTCAAATAACTTAGCATCTATTGGGGTATTCCTATTCCCCATAGGTATGAATTGATCAAAATCAGCAACTCTTTGCTTTATCCAATCACCATGTTTATCTGGTGTAATTATTTGCCAACCTTTTTTATTTCGTGTAATGCCATCAATGCTCCTAAATTTTTCAATTATCGTGAGCTTTTCTTCTCTATTGAGATAGTCTCCAATGTCACGAAAATATATTTTTCCATGCTGCTGTGCATTTGGATTTTTTACGAGAATAGAGATAGCAATAGGGGCACGAGAACCTTCACCAAAAATCTTACCACCTTCTTTACGAGAAATTTCTCCAGAGGTTCGTTGATTACCACGCAAATGGAAAATATAAAGGCTGCTAAATTCTTCAACAAGGCACTTACGTAAACCATCCATAGAACTTCCATTGATAAAGCTTGCATTTGTGACAAAGCCGATTACCCCAGCATTATCAATACGGTCACTAGCCCAACGAATGGCACGAATATAACTATCATAAAGTTTGTTCCGATTTATAATTTTTGTTGATTTCAATATATATTTTTCACGGATACGTTCATCTAATATGGGGTAAGATGTATTCGGATTATTATCATTCTCACTTCTTTGACCAAAAGAATAAGGAGGGTTGCCAAAAATAACTTGGATATTGAGCTTTTTCTGATGCTCCAAATATTCACTGTTTTCTTTGAACAATTTTTGCAGAAGGTTCTTCTCTTCAAGCATGCGGAAAGTATCGGTCAAACCAATATGCTTGAAAGGAATATATTCACCTTTCATGATACTATGATACGTCGATTCTATGTTAATCGCTGCTATGTAATAGGCGAGTAAAACAATCTCATTGGCATGGATATCATGACGGAATTTATATTCCATATCCTCTGGTTTGATGAGATTGGATTGTAATAGCCTTGTGATAAAGGTACCCGTTCCAGTGAAAGGGTCAAGAATAGACACACCACGTGATCCCAAGCTTTTGCCAAATTCATTCCGCAACACATCATCAACAGAATGAATGATAAAATCAACAACCTCAACGGGCGTATAAACAATCCCAAGCCTATCCGTGGTTTTCTTAAATGCCTTGGAAAAGAAATCCTCGTAGAGTTTGATAATAAGGTTTTGTCTTGCTTGGGGTTCGGTAATCCCAGAGGCGCGGAATTTTACACTGTTATAAAACCCTTGGAGTTCCAAAGACTCTTGCTTGATATCGGTTTTATCCAACTCAGCTAAAATCCTTTCCATGGCTTGTGAGATGCTATTGTTCTGGACAAATTCATTGCCCTCAAACAAGGCTTCAAATACCGGACGCGTCACAAGATGTTGTCCTAACATCTCAAGGGCTTCCTCTTGCGTAATACTGTCATTTAAATTGCTCTTTAATTCCTTATGAAACGCCTCAAAAGCACACCGCGCTTTGCCTTTCTCATCAGAAAGAATATCTTTAAGATGATTGATATGGTTTTGTGCAATCTCAGCAACATTGTTCGCCCAAATGCCCCAATAATCAGAAAGGGTCGATCTTTTAATCAGAACGGTTTTAAGTGCATTAGGAAATGCTGCTACAAAATTGAAGTTTGTTTGTCCATGATGAGTAGAAAGCGCTTTACGGATTGGAGAGACATTGCTTGCGCTTGCATGCTCTGGTTTTGCTTGAAGAGGGATATCATCAACAACCGTGGTGACATTCTGTATATCAATATTTTGAGAAACCGTTATAATCTCTAAAATAGGGCTGACATCTTGTCCTAAATTCATTTGATTGAGCGTTTTACTAAAATTCTCATCATGAGAAAGCAGCGCATCGAGAACCTGCCAAACAACACTGTATTTCTTATTGTTCTGTAAAGCTTTTTCGGGGTCAATCCCAGCAGGGACCCCAACGGGTAAAATAATATAGCCTCTTTTTTTGCCCGGAGCGCGCCGCATTACACGTCCGACCGCCTGTATCACATCCACTTGGCTTTTACGCGGGTGTAAAAACATCACCGCATCAAGAGAAGGAACATCTACACCTTCAGACAGACATCTTACATTGGTGAGAACACGGCAATGATTTTCTCCCATATTTTCTTCAAGCCAATCCAGTTTTCTTGACCGTTCTTTTGCGCCATCCTTCCCATCAATATGGTCCACTTCACAGATCAGAGGAGGCGTATCGGGGTGGTTTTGATAAAGTCTGTTGAAAATCCTCTTAACACCTTTTCCTTGAAAGGTATCACGGATCTGTTTAGAGGTCTTGATATCTTTACAAAAAGCCAAGGCACGACGCATGGGAGCCGTATCATCCCCAAGATCAGTTTTCAGATCCAGTTTGGCTAAAGCTTGATAACAGCCAACAATTTTTGTTCTATAATCAAGAAGAAGTTCATAATCTTTACTTGTGGTAGGCATCTCCATGGTTTTACTGATTTTCCCCTCATCAACACCTAAAACAATAATCTTATAAGGGGTTAACAGTTCATTCTTGACCGCATCGGTGAAACTGTAGGTATAAAGCACTTTTCCATAAAGCGTTTCATTATCCATAGAGGCTAAAACAGCATCAACCTCATCAGCACGCCTTTTGGCATGGTTACTAAAGATACGAGGCGTTGCTGTCATGTATAGACGTTTCTTGCCTCGAATAAGACTGTTATCATGAACCTTGATAAAATCAGATTCATTGTCCTCTGTTCCTAATGAAGCCCCCGTTGTTCTATGCGCCTCATCACAAATAATCAAATCAAAGGCTGCTAAACCATGATCCTTTTGTGCATCAACAATGACTTGTATTGATTGATAGGTCGCAAAAATAACACTCATCGCATGGGGAGAAGAGTTGCCTACTTTCTCGACAAGCCTAGAGGCATCGGTTGTCGCAGGGAGGGCTAAATCAGATGCCGATATTTCCCCATCATCCTCTTGGTTTTTACGACGCTTGCCGATTTGCTTATCGGAACACACCGCAAAGCAACGCAAGGGCACTTGTGCATCGGCTGTCCATTCACGAATGCTTTGTGACATCAAGGCAAGAGAAGGGACCAAAAACAATACATGCTTGCCAGTTCCTGCTATGTGTTCAGCTATCTTCAAACTGGTGAAAGTCTTGCCCGTTCCACATGCCATAATCAGCTTGCCACGGTCTGCTTCTTGTAAACCCTCACAAACCGCTTTGAGCGCTTCTTTCTGATGATCTAAAAGCTTTTTCTTCTTTTGCTCGTAAAGAACAATGTTGCCCGTCTTATCAAAAATACCCCAATCGATTTGACTATTGTCCATATCAAACAGATTAATCCGATAAACCGGAACCGCTTGCCCTTCAATCATGGTATTGGCATTTTCGCTTAAATCTCTTTCTGTACTATCAATGAGCAGACGGTATTTAAATCTCTTTTTACCAGAAATAGCGATAAAGCTTTCAATATCATCTTGGGTAATCTGATGATTGGTCTCATAAAATTGACAGCGAATAGCAACGTAATCGTCTTGATCACGAATTTTAGCCACTAAATCAATATCGGTGTCTGTATCGCTTCCTTTCCATCCCTTTTCGTCAGCGACCTCTCTATAAGTTTGAACCTTTTCGTATTCTTGGCATTGAAGCGGGTCTTGCGTCAAATAGGCAATGACAAACTTTTCAAAAGCAGCCTGCTTTTCTTGCTCTGATATCGCTTGTTCACGATAAGATTGTAAGAGCGCGCGTAAAGAGACATGTTTGTTATCAGAATAAAGAGGGTGAGACATAAAGAACGACTCCATGACAATATATTCTAAAGATCGATTCTCTTCAAAAGAATCAAAATGAAGCTTATTAAATCCATTTTGAGTAAATGGTAAAAAAAATGTAGAAAAATGCGAAAAAACGGATAATTTTTTTCAAAAGGGTTTTTTAAAGGTTTTTTATCAACAGCCCATGACATGGGACAAGATCAGAAAAGTAGTAAAATTTGCTGTTTATTTTATGGAAAAAAGACAAATGTACTACGTGCTTTAAAATATCAGAATGAGTATTTTGAAGTGTTTTACGAGGCACTAAAATAGTCTATTTTGTCAGTTCAATTTACTGACACATAACTGACGAGTTTTAATCAACCCATATCATTGGTTATCTTTAAAGATTGTATTCTTGATATGGGGTGTGTTTTAAAGACATTAACCTATTGAAATATAAAGTTTTTAATTTTCACTCATTTGAAAAAATAATTATAGGGTCTAAAAGGAACTGATAACACTGGACAAAACTCTTTCTATAAGATCACTCAGATCATTTTTTAAGAGAAAAATTCTTTGATGAAAATGCCATTAAATATAACTTATTAGAAAATCAAGACTTTGTTTGCTCGCCAAATTTGGCGAGCAAAGGCAGGAAAAAGAGTTTTGCGTAATTGTCTTGAAAGGCTCTCAAAGAGATTTCTTATTGTTTTATGCTGTTGTTTTTGACGACTGGATGTACTTGATAGTATGATGTCTCGTTTATATGCGTGTTGAGTGGCTTAAAGGAACTGGAGAGTGAATTTATCTCTAATGATTGATAAGTATATTGTAGCGTTAAACTGGGGATATTGAGGCTTAGACATTGACTTGCCAAACAATTTTGGTTACGGTTTTTCTAGCGTAAATGTGGGGGAGAGATCTTCAGCAGTTAAAATAAAGCAGGGTTTTGGTGCGGATTGTCTTTGAATACAGAGATGGACCCTGTTATTAGAAATCTTCATAGGATAATACCCATTTTGAATGGTGTTATCAAAGGTTCGTGAAGTTTTTTTTAACAATGCTTCATGAATGATAAAAGCGGGGCAATCTGTATTGTTATTCATCTTTTTACATTGGAAGAGTTTTTTAAGGTTTTTTCTTGCCTTAGTGTTGTTTAGCATGTTGAGTGGTGTGAGTGTTTATGCGCGGTCCCCGGCTGTTTTTCATTCTCCAACAGATAATTTTTCTCGCGGATATTCAGAAAAGCAGCAATTAGAAAGAATTGAGAATTTACGCGCCTTAACGCCTAAAGGCATTCCAATGCCTTCTGAAGGAAATCAAGGAGCACTTTGGGGGAGTGGGTACTGCTTTCCAATTCATGATATAGTTGTTGATGGGGTTTATCATATCAAGAAGAGCGCTATAGCAGCTGTAACAAATCCCTATGTTGGAAGATGTATCGGTCTTGTCGATATCCAGCTCTTAATCAAGCAGTTAACCAAGGTTTATTTGGATCAAGGCTATGTAACGGCGCGTTTTTATATCCCAGATCAGGATATCAAAAACAGCAAGGTGCTCAAATTTGTTGTGGTTGAGGGCAAACTTTCGGATATTTATTACAACGGTTTACCGGCTTCTTCTCATAATTATGTTGTTTGGAGTGCTTTTCCGGGTTTGGAAGGGCATATTTTGAATATGCGCGATATTGAGCAGGGGCTTGATCAAATCAACAGGCTTTTTTCAGGGCACGCTCAAAGCGAACTTCTCCCAGGTCGTGAAGAGGGTAGCACCATTGTGAATATTAACAATCAGCCTAGTAAAGCTTTCAAGGTTCGTGTTTCCCATGACAATATGGGACAATCCTCCACGGGTTATGCGCGTTATAGTGCAGGCTTAAAGCTCGAAAATATTTTAGGTCTCAATGATGCGTGGAATTTTAGCTATCAACGCAGTCAAACAGATTATTGGGGTGGGAGCGAACAAGAAGGACATAGCAATAATATTTCAGCGAGTGTGAGCATTCCCTATGGTTATTGGACCTTTGGTTTAAATGGCACTGTTTATAATTATCAAAGCATTATCCATGGCAATTTTACCGATATTGAGACGACGGGGGATTCCAGTGAGTTACATGCCAGTACAAGCAGGGTTCTTCACCGTGATAGTGTTTCCCTGACAACTTTGAATGTGGGGCTTTCCTATAAAAGAACCAACAACTACCTTCTTGGCAATAAGATAGAGGTTGGCAGTCGTCAATATAGTGTCGCCAATTTTGGCATTTCGCATTCTCGTCAGATGTTCGGGGGGACTTGGACCTTTGATGTGAGTTATTTGCAAGGACCTCCCCTTTTCCATTCTGTAAAGAAACATACTCCAGGAGCGGGGGATGGGGAGCCTCAATTTGCAAAATTTACCGGCACACTGAGTGTTATGACGCCTTTTAAGGTTGGTGAGTGGAATTTTCTGTTGAGCAATCTTTTGAGTGGTCAATATTCACCACATAATTTATTGGCTGCAGAGCAGATTTCGTTGGGAGGCACTTCCAATGTTCGTGGCACGCGCGAGAGTTTGATTTTTGGCAATAACGGTTTTTTTACCCGTAATGACTTGATGCTGAGAACCATTCCGTGGAGCAATAGTGCGACGCTCAAAAAGACTTTGGGTGAACTTCGCCCTTATGTTGGTTTGGACTATGGTCGTGTTTTTTCGCAAGCTTTGTATGGATTTACGAGTGAACAGCTTGCGGGTTGGACAGCAGGCATCAAGCTTTCAGGGGGGATGGTTTCTCTTGATGCCAGTTATTCCAGTATTTTCTGGAGCACAGTCAAACATAAGAAGTCAGGCACATTTTTAATGACATTAGCAATGGAACTTTAAGCGTATTTATTGGGGAGTTAAAGCATGGGACATGAGAAGAGAGAACAAAGAACAACTTTATTAAGCGTTTTAGTTTCTAGTACGATGCTCAAGAAGGTTTTATTGGGGGGGCTTGGTTTTTCTTGTTTGTTAGTCCCTTCAGCGTTACAGGCACAAATTGCCGTTGATGCGAGCGCAGGTGCAGGCTATCGTCCAGATATTGTGGCAGCGCCCAATGGGGTTCCTTCCATTGATATTGTTACCCCAAACAGCAGCGGTTTATCGCACAATAAATATAATGATTTTAATATTGGCAATGGAGGTGTGATTTGGAACAATCATGCGCAAGAAGTAGGGCAATCGCAATTGGGGGGTATTATGCCGGGCAATCCGCATTTGCGTGTTACCGGTTCAGCGAAGGTTATTTTAAATGAAGTGACCAGCAGTAAGCGCAGTGCCTTGAATGGTCCAGGAGAGGTTTTTGGGCGTCCAGCCGATGTGATTATAGCCAATCCCAATGGGATCAGTTGTGATGGTTGTGGGTTTATCAATACGCCCCATGCGACCTTAACCACTGGTGTTCCTGAAATTGATGCTTCTGGTTTTCTGAAAGGTTTTGTGGTACGAGGTGGGGATATCACTTTTGGGACAAAGGGCGCGAATTTTTTCTCAGGCAAGGGAGCGGTTGATATCGTTGATATTGTTTCTCGCACAGTGCATTTTGAAGGTCCTGTTGCGGGGAAGGATATTGGGGTTGTTGCTGGAACGGGTCGTTATGATTATGCTTCGCGTGAAATGAAAGAGCTCACCGATATCACTGGTAAACCAGAATATGCGATAGATGGTTCTGCTTTGGGGGCTCTTCAAGCGGATCAGATTAAACTTGTGGCAACCGAAAAAGGTGTTGGGGTTCGCATGCGCCATGATATGGCAGCCAATGCAGGGCAGTTACACCTTTCTGCGGATGGAAAAATTTCCCTACAGAGTGCTTTTGGTCATGGGGGTGTTGTTCTCAAGTCGAAAAGCCAGAGCATCTTGGCAAAACGCATCACTTCCAAAAGGCATGTTGATATTGCTGCAAAAAAAGATGTGACGTTAGAAACCGTTGGGGCGGATGGCCATTTTACAGCAGAGGCACAAGAAGGGCTTTTAACCATTGCAGGGCAAGCGACCTCTGGGGGCAATATGAAACTGTCTTCACGCGAAGCCATCAAAGTCTCAGGGCTAGGGTCTGGGGCTGATATGGCATTTGAAACGGGCGGTGATCTGACCCTTGCTGGCACTGTTTTGTCTGGGGGCAATTTAAAAGCCCATGCCGGTGGTGATATCAGGGCGGATCTTTTAGCTGGTGGGGTTGATATGGCAGCAACGGGGGCAGCAGGCAGTTTGATTTTGGGCAACCAAGGGGGCGTTGATCTCCAGAGTCGTCAAGGTGCGATAGCCGCGGAAAGCATTTATGGAGCGGGAGATATCACATTGGTTTCTCATAACGGGATTTCGGTTTCTCAAACAATCCTCTCTCATGATCATGTTGTCATTCATACCCAACCTGATGCTAGAGTTCATTTTGGACAACTGATTGCTTATGGAAAGGTAGATATTGATGGTGGAGCGATTGATTTTTCTTCGTTGATGGCGGGTGGAGATGCTGTTTTAAAGGGTGGCAGCCTTAATGCTGGCACCCTGATGACAGGGTTAGATTTTGTTCGCTCTCAGGTGAGCCCTTGGAATCCTACAGGTGCTCTTGTTTTTTATGATAAAGGTTCCCTTTCTATCACAGTACAAAGGGGGATAAAGGTTGGACATATTATCAGTGGTGAAAATATTGACCTTTTTGCTGGCAACGACATTTATTATGATCAGATCATAGGGTACGGCAGTGCAACATTAACATCGGTATCAGGAGGGATCAGTGTGGAGAATGTGCTGTCTGTTATGGGGGATGTGAGGTTGACAGCAAAGACACTGGATTTAAGCAATAATCGTTCTCATATTTACACGCCGCAAACGCTGTATTTAAAGGGGGATCATATTGATGTTTCGGGGAGTGAATTGACTTATGGTGGTTTGGACTTTCAAAGCACCAATGTCCTTGATATTCACCATGCACGGTTGCAAGCTGTGATAGATCAGGGGGGGACGGGAGATATTCTTTTTGTTGCACCAGGTGTTATGATTGATGAGACAACGTCGGTTTTAGCGGCACGAGATTTTGTCATCAAAACAGGAGAGTTGCACAATAGTGGTCAATTGGCAGCAGGTCAGAATTTAGCATTCAGCGTGACAGGGAATGCGACCAACAGCAAAACAGGTTTAATCTACGTGAAGGGCAATGGTGCTCTCAAAGTTGATGGGGCTTTGTTGAATGATGCTGGTGTCGTTATGGCAGAGGGTGATTTATCTTTCACCAATGCGGTGGGTACTGGAAAGAGCCTTTCCCTTGTCAATAAAGCGGGTTTAATTCAGGTAGGGGGAAACTTAAATATCCAAACCAAAACCTTGCAAAATGAAACCGATAGTACGCCTAAAATAGAGGAAAAAACTGAAGAAATTACCATCGCATTCGAAAAACCAGATAAATATAATTTTCTCGATGGTAGGCCATTATACCATGATACAAACTGGGATCGTTGGGGCAAAGGAAAGCTTTCTAAGAGAAAGCATGGGAAAGTAGGACCAAAACACTTTATATTTGAGCAACAACTTTGGAATAACAAAGAAGGAACCTATGGTACGGCAACTTTAAAAGATGGGACAGTCTATAAGGCATTTACTTGGGAACGTAATGCTCTAAAAGGAGACATAGAAGAATTTGTATGGAATGGTTCTCGGCGAAGAGGAGGATGGTTCGGGTCAAACAATAATAACTGGTCTCATATGACGGAGGAGACTGTCACGCAGACGTTTTCGCATAAACCGGCGGCTCAGGGGATGATACAATCTCACGGCAATCTGATCATTAACGCTGATAATATTGAGAATAACTATAGCATCATGAGAGCTGGGGGCAATGCGGATATCCATGCCGAGACGCTGACCAATGTAGGAGCAACAGCCTATAAAAATACCTTTATGCATTGTCATGCTAATACAGATGCTTATTGTTATGCCTATAACGCCGATGGCAGCCGCAATGGTAGCCTCGATATAGCCAATGGCAAGGATCGCCAGACTGGCTCGGAAGTTCTCGATACTGTTCCTGGTCTTGTTCAAGCGGGTGGCACGTTGAATTTGGTGGTCGATCAACTCAACAACAAGGCAGCGGAAGGGTCCATTACAGGGGATGCGCATTTTGAAGCAAAAGCAGCTGGAGGTAATCCACTGGAGGCGCTGAGTGGTTTGACTGGGGCTGGTGCTTTGTTTACACCAAAAGTGGATCTCAATGGTACAGAAGAACTAGCTGAGGGCAGTACTTTGCCTTTGCCAAAGCCCCAATCGGGCGGTGTTGGGGGCACGCTGCCCAACCAGAATTTCATTTATGAAACGCGGGCAGATTTCCTTGATGTCGGTAAGTTTTATGGTTCAGCCTATTTTTTGAACAGAATTGGTTATAAGCCAGATCGGGAGATTTTCTTCTTAGGGGATGCTTATTTTGAAAAGCAACTGATTGAAAAACAAATGCGTGATCTTGTGGGGCAAGGTTTGGGTAAAGGCTCCTTTATTCCAGGAAGTGATGCCATTGAACAAGTCAAAAGTTTGCTGGATGTCGGGGCAGACTATGCCAAAGCACACAATCTTGTTTTTGGTGAGCCTTTAAGTGAAGAACAATTGGCAAGTTTAGAAGCACCGATGGTGATTTATGTTCGTCAACAGGTCAAGGGCATGGATGTTTATGCACCGGTGCTTTATATCCCTGAAAAAGACAGAGCCTCCTTTGTTTCTGCTGGGGCTTTGATCATGGGCGATGATGTCAATATCACCAGCCCAAATACAAGCACTTCAACGATTATCAATTCAGGTCGTATTGCGGCAAATCACCAATTGAATGTGCATGGCGGGGATATTCTCAGTCAAGGGGGGCATTTTGCAGCTGGTGGTGATGCTGTTTTGCTTGCGGAGAAGAATATTCGTTTAGATGCAGGGCGCACAACGGTTGACGGTGTGGAGACTATTTTAAACACCAATGCCTTGTCTTCTGGGGGCAATGCGACAGTTCTTGCTAAAAAAGATATGACAGCCTCAGGGGTAAAGATCACCACGAAGGGTGATCTTGCCATGGTTACAGAAGAAGGTAACTTAACGATAGGCGCAACAGAAACCCATCACTACAGCCAGCATAGTGATGCCACCATGCACCAACAATCAGAAGTTAATTCTGGGGGCTCAACAACGTTTCTTTCTGGAAAAGATCTGAATATTTTAGGCTCTGAGGTTCAAACAAAGGATAATCTTTTCTTACAAGCAAAAGAAAATGTTTCGATTGATGCCACACGCAACAGTGCCAATAGCCATCGGGGGGATCAAACATCTCATGTTGCTGTGCACAATGGCTCTCATTTAAGTTCTGGAAAAGAGACCACTGTTCTCTCTGGAAAAGATATCCATGTTTCTGCGTCCGATATCGATGCGAAGGGCAATGTTGCTCTTGGTGCTCAAGGGGATATCACAATAGATACCAAATCCGATGAGATGGCGTATCATCTTCAGAATAAAAACCTAAAAGTGGATATGCAAGGCTCGCGAGCCGTTGGCTCTTCGATCAATGCTGGGGGTGATTTTACCGCTATTGCAGGGCAAGATGGCAAACCACATGATCTCACCATCACGGGCAGTTCCATTGCGGCTGATGGCAAGGTAGGGCTGAAATCCAGCAACGATATTCTCATCAACAATGCAGAAAATAGTTTACATTATGAGATGTCGTATCATAAAGAGGGGGGAGCATTTAGTAGCAGTAAATCTCAGCATAACAAGACTGATGCGTCCCAAGTTGTGGGTTCACTCATATCGGGGGGCAAAGGCGTTGCTCTTGAAGCAGCAAACAACACGGAAGTTGTTGCCTCGATGCTCACAGCCGGAAAAACAGGAGAAACGCCAGAAGACCAAACAAAAGCGGATATTAAAATTTACTCTGGTGGCAATATTCTCATCAAAGGGGCGCAAGAAAAGTATGATCAGCAAGCACAATCCTCAAAAAGTGGATTTTTGAGTAGCAAATCTTCCGATACATCTCAATCCCATACAACAACGGTTTCCTCTATTCTGGGGGCGACGGGCAATATTGTGTTAGACGCACAAGGGGATGCCACAATCACGGCTTCTCATATGATTGCCAATGGAGATATCAATGTGGCAGGACAAAGCGTGACGATTGATGGCATGACAGATCACCATGAGAGCCATTCAGAAACCCATAAAACAGGTTTTGGTGTGGGATCAGGCAAGGGCTTTGCTTCGATCTTTGGGAGTAAATCAAAGACAGAGAATGAAGAAAGTTTTGAACATCAAGGTTCTTCGCTCAATGGAAAAAATATCACCATCACCGCCAAAAAAGAAGATGTGAATGTGGTGGGCTCTGACTTTATTGCAGAGGAAAATATTAATGTTTCGGCAGTCCATAATGTGAATGTTTTGCCTGGTCACAATAGTCATAGCACCAACTCAAAGGAAGAACGTACAGGCTTTGGGATTCAGTTTGAAAAGAACAAAAGTGGTGTTTCTGTAGGGATTGGGGTTGCAGGCGCCAAGGATAAAGGCGATCAATGGGAAAAGTTCAATACAGCGTCCAATTTCAAAGCAGGTAATGATGCACAGTTTAATGCTGGCAATGATGTAAATTTACAAGCGACAAATGTTTTAGCAAATCGTGATGTCAACATTAATGCTGGAAATAATATCACACTATCGGAAAGCTATGATACCTCTCATGCACAAGAAAAGCATGAAAAGTTCTTTGCTGGTGTGACAGGTTCTGTCAATGTTGGCATTCTTGGTAGTGTACAAGATATAAGGGATGCCGGAAAACGTTTTGGTCATGGGGATACAAAACACAAAATCGGCAATGGTTTGCTTGGTGGTTTAAAAGGTTATGATCTCTATAACAAAGGCAAAGGCCTTTACAATGGGATAAAGGGTGGAGCAAGCAAAAGTGACCTTCGTAATATGGCGGATGTTTCAGCCAGCATTACGGCAGGCTTTAAGGCTGAAAAGGCAGAGGCCTCTTCTCAAGTTTCCACCGCGGTGACCACAACAATAGAAGGTGGGCGTTCTATCAACATGCATGCCAACAATGGGAGTATCCATGGTGTTGGCGCTGATCTTATCGCTGGCACAAACCCTCTGAGCAATGATGAACAGAGCGGGAATATCACCTTGGATGCAAAAGAACATATCCTCTTTGAAAGTGCGCAAAACACGCAAAGCACGAAAAACCATTCGCAAAATATTTCTGCAAATGTTGGTTACAGCTACGGGAGTGGCGGTTCTGGGTGGATGGGCAATGCTTCTTTTGGAAAAGGAAAGGGCTCCAGTGAACAGGTTCAACACAAGAATAGCCATATTATAGGCACCAGCACTGTTCATACCAACAGTGGGGGAAATACTACATTTGCAGGCGCCGTGGTTTCTGCAAACCGTGTAGAGATGAATGTTGGTGGTGATTTCACCATTACCAGCCTCAGTGATACGGGACAAAGTTCCAGCAAGCAAAACTCTGTTTCTGTTGGCTTTAATGGTGGAAAAAAGGATGATGTGGCGACAACCAATATTGCCTTTAACAAGGATAAAACCTCTAGTGATTATCACAGCGTTGTGGAACAATCCGGCATTAAAACCGGTGATGGCGGCTTTGATATTACAGTGGCGGGTGCAACAACCATGACCGGAGGTATTATCGGCAGCACCGCACCGGCGAACAAAAATAAACTGACTACAGGAACCATTAAAACGAGTGATATCACCAACAGTGCTGATGCTCAAGCTAACAGCGATGGGATTAGCATTTCTGCGGGTGGCCCCATGTATCAAGGCAAATACGGCGTTGGGAAAAACATTGTTAAAAATATCTTAGATCATGCAAAAGCCAAAGATTCAGAGGAAGGTTATACCAAATCGGCCATTAGTGATAGCACCATTGTGCTGACAAATGAAGCAGGGCAAAAGGCGTTGACGGGGCAAGATGTGGAACAAGCCATCGCCTCCCTTAACCGTGATACTGCCAACGCCCATAAGGGTGTACAACAGCTTGATGTTGCCAAGCTGGAACAAATCGTCCATGAAAACCGTGAAATGGCAATACAATTGCTGGAAGAAGGGTTTAAATACAGCGATGACTCCTATAGAACCATGTTTATCAAAGAACACCCCATCGCTGTGGTCGACCGTGATGAACAGGGCAATACAATCTATAAAACAGATGAAAATGGTGTACCTATAAGAGACGCTCGAGGACAAAAAATCCCTAAGTTTCATTATTTAACCGATGAAGAAAAGCAGCATTTGCAAGCCGGCTCTGATGGCAAGGTGCATGTGTCCTTTAATGGCATTTTTACTCCACCCTATGAGGCCGCTGTTTATGCAGAGCAACATGCAGAGAATAAAAATGAACCACTTTATTTTGTTGTGTTTCCAGAAGCCGATTCTGCTATTTCAGAGCTTCTGGTCGCGGGATACCAGAAGTTTCTGGAAAATAACTTTTGGGGTTTGACTAATTCAACACAAGAAGCAAAAGGTTTGATGTATAGCTATGGTCTTACAGGGTTAGAACTTTACGGCCATAGCCGTGGGACGATGACATTGGGGAATATGCTGAATTCTTTCAAACAAGAAGGTGTGCACGGGATAGCCAACGAAAATACGAATATCAATCTTTATGGACCAGCCTTTAATGTTTTAGTTGCATCCGGTCTGTTAGGGTATGTGAGTGATGGCAAACAAACCACGATTGGCTTTGATGGTCATAGATACGATTTTGTCAGCAGAATTATTGGAGGCAATGGCTATACCTACGAGACAATACCTGCTGGTAGTAACATGTTGAAAGAATGGTGGAGAGTGATCACAAATCCCGTAAGTCCCCATACTTGCCTTGGAGATGTGAGTGATAAGTGTAAAGTGCGCTATGGCTCATCTCATCGTGAACAAAAACCTTGAATTAGATCGTGGAGTAAAAAATGAAACAAACTATAAAACTATTAGGTGCTGTAACTTTGTTAGGTATTGCAGGATGTCAGTTTAATAAAACTCCTGGAGGGTATTTGAGCGCGTGGGAGAAAAATGGTGTTACTGATTTTACGGAGGTAGGAAAAGCCTTATTAGAATGTGGCATGCCAACCCCTTATGATGTCGATCCAGAAAACAGAAAGCAGAGCATCAATGCAAAAGCAACCATTTATGCTTGCATGCTTCAATCAGGTTTCCGTTATAAAGATGAAGAGGTAGCAAGAGCGGGTGGGTGGTGTTACACTTTTAGAGCCGAAAACTTGCCCATTTGTCGTCCAGGCGCTGTTGTTCCAAGGCCTAGTGTCAAAAAGCGCTTAAACAGCCCTTTTTGTAAAAAATATAAAAAAGCACCGGAATGCCAACCTTAAGCTATTTGTGGAAATCACAATCCCCACATTCATGTGTTCCCATGCTTGTACGGGATTGTTCCTTCAATTAATCCATTCAAAGAGGGGAAAAATGAAAAAAATCTTGAAATTATTGAGCAGCATGGCTTTTCTTATTATGGCTGGATGTATTAACCAACCTCCTCCATCAACTTTAGCATTATGGGAAAAACCAGGTGCCGATAAAGCGATGCTCCAACAAGCCTTGTCAAAATGTGGTTGGAAACCAGTCTATGCTTCTTCTGACAATATGGATTCGTATGCGAGTGAATTTGCTTCAGTTTATGAGTGCATGAAAAAAGCCGGTTTCCGGTACAAAATGCAAGATTCAAAAGGGATCTATTTTATCCCCCCTGTGAAAAGTGACTCGTTTTTAGTTAATTTGATGGTAGCTGGATATCAGCAATTTATGGACAATGACACTTTTGGTGTGACCAACAAAACGAAGAAGGAACGGGCTTTACTAGCGCATTTTGAGGATGAAAGAAAACATCAGCAAAAGACAAAAGCTTTACAAAAGCGACCATTAAAGCGTCCTACCCATCGTTAAAAAGGGCTCCAGTGAACAAGTACAACACAAGAACAGCCATATTATAGGTACCGGCACTGTTCATAGCAATAGTGGAGGAAACACTACACTGAATGGCGCCGTGGTTTCTGCAAACCGTGTAGAGATGAATGTTGGTGGTGATTTCAGCATTACTAGCCAGAGCGATACCGGAAAAACTTCCAGCAAGCAAAACTCTGTTTCTGTTGGCTTTAATGGTGGAAAAAAGGATGATGCAGCGACAACCAATATTGCCTTTAACAAAGATAAATCCTCTAGTGATTATCACAGCGTTGTAGAGCAATCCGGCGTCAAAGCGGGTGATGGTGGCTTTGATATTACAGTGGCGGGTGCAACAACCATGACCGGAGGCCTTATTGACAGCAGCGCATCAGCGGATAAAAATAATCTGACCACCGGAAGCATCAGTACCAGTGATATCACCAACAGTGCGCATGCTCAAGCCAACAGCGATGGGATTAGTATTTCTGCGGGTGGACCCATGTACCAAGGCAAATATGGTGTTGCAAAAAACATTGCTAAAAATGTCTTAGATCATGCAAAAGCCAAAGATACAGAGGAAGGCTATACCAAATCTGCCATCAGCGATAGCACCATTGTGCTGACAAATGAAGCAGGGCAAAAGGCATTGACAGGGCAAGATGTGGAACAAGCCATCGCTTCCCTTAACCGTGATACTGCCAACGCCCATAAGGGTGTACAACAGCTTGATGTTGCCAAGCTGGAACAAATTGTTCATGAAAACCGTGAAATGGCAACGCAATTGTTGGAAGAAGGGTTTAAATACAGTGATGACTCCTATAGAACCATGTTTATCAAAGAGCACCCTATCGCCGTGGTCGACCGTGATGAACAGGGACATATCCTCTATAAGACAGATGCAAATGGGGAGCCTATAGAAGACGCTCGTGGACAACCAATTCCTAAGTTTCATTATTTAACGGATGAGGAAAAGCAGCATTTACAAGAAGGTGCTGATGGTAAGGTGCATGTCTCCTTTAATGGCATTTTTACACCACCAGAGGAAGCTGCTGTTTATGCAGAGCAACATGCAAAGGATAAAAATGCACCGCTTTATTTTGTTGTGTTCCCAGAAGCCGATTCTGCTATCTCAGAACTTCTGGTAGCGGGATACCAGAAGTTTCTGGAAAATAACTTTTGGGGTTTGACCAATTCCACACAAGAAGCAAAAAATCTGATCTATCGCTATGGTCTTACAGGATTAGAACTTTACGGCCATAGTCGCGGGACGATGACATTGGGGAATATGCTGAATTCTTTAAAACAAGAAGGTGTGCACGGGATAGCCAACGAAAACACAAATATCAATCTCTATGGACCAGCCTTTAATGTTTTAGTTGCATCTGGTCTGTTAGGTTATGTGAGTGATGGCAAACAAACCATGATTGGTTTTGATGGTCATAGATATGATCTTGTCAGCAGAATTATTGGCGGCAATGGCTCTACTTACGAGACAATACCTGCTGGTAGTAACATGTTGAAAGAATGGTGGAGAGTGATCAGAAATCCCGTAAGTCCCCATACTTGCCTTGGAGATGTGAGTTATAAATGCCAAAAGTTTTACGGCACATCTCATCTAAAACAATTTCCTTTAAGTAAATCATGGAGTAAAAAATGAAACACATTTTAAAGTTATTAAGTGGAATAGTTTTGGTGAGTGTAACTGGGTGTAATATCGATAAACCTCCTCTAGGAGAGATAGCTACGTGGGAGAAAAATGGTGTTACTGATTTTACAGAGGTAGGAAAAGCCTTATTAGAATGTGGAATGCCAACCCCTTATGATCGCGATCCAGAAAGCAGAAAGCTCAGCTACAATGCAATAGCAACCATAGAAGCTTGTATGATTCAATCAGGTTTTCGTGATAAAGTGGGAGGGGGGACTTGGTGTGAAAACCATAAAGCCGAAAACTTGCCCATTTGTCGACTAGGCGCTGTTGTTCCAAGGCCTAGTGTCAAGAAGCGCTTAAACAGCCCTTTTTGTAAAAAGCATCCAGAACAATATGAATGCTATCCTTAAATTTTACTGTTGATGGAAACAATCCCCACATTCATGTTTTTAATGCTTGTGCGGGATTGTTCTCTCAACCAACAATCTCAACACTGTATGTGAAGCAGTATAACGTAGGGAATACACTTAGTAATCCTATAACGTTGCGTCATAGGATGGATTGTGCACTCTCTAGGATTGTGAATTTGAGAAAGCCTTGTCCGTCCTTACGTGACAAGGTTTTTTTATGCCACGTCGTTATAACGTTGCTGTTTTGCTTGTTCGATTACATTGAGAAGATCCGATTGTAACCAACGGGATAAAAAACCAAATTTTAAAGGTTTTGGGAGAGAGCCACTGGTAACATGACGGCGGAAAGTTGAGACACTCATATGAAGCAATTTTGCACTTTCACGGTCAGTTAAAAGAATATCATTTTCTGTCATTCTAAAATCCTTTCATTTTCAAAAAAATAGAAACAAATCATGCCTATTTATTAAGCACATTTTGGTTTATTTTTGAAGGAATTTTATTTATAGAAAACAGTATTTTATCATATAATTTCTCATGTGATAATTTATGAGTCTTATTGAGAAAGAATGAGAGAGAAGAGAGAGAAAGTTATCCACAGATCATGGGGTTATGCACCCCATATCTTAAGATTGACCGGTGACATAAGCCGCCCATTTATCCATATAGACACGGCGCTGTTCTAGATAGTCCGTACGACGATAGGCACGCTCTACTTTACCGCCTACCGTATGACTTAGAATGGTTTCAGCGACCTCATAGGGGGCATCGGTTGTTTCAGCGAGCCAATCGCGTAAACTAGAACGAAAGCCATGGGGGCAGGCGTTTAGTCCAGTTTTTTGCATATACCTTGCCATATTACTTTCACCAAGAGGAGCACGACCGGTTGCAGAAAGGATAAAATCACTTTTGGAAAGACAGCGAGCATGTTCAATCACTTTCATTGCTTCTGTTGATAAAGGTACGCGAAATTCTGTTGTAGCATCGCGCTTTCCTTTCATATTTTCAGCAGGAATTGTCCATATATTTCCATCAATCTGATCTTTATGAATATGACGTAAAGGAAAAGTACGAACGCCTGTCAGAATAAGCAAACGTAAAGCCAGTTGTGTTATAGCTGTTATTTGGCAAAGTGTTTTATAAAAAGCAGGAATGTCTCTCCAATCCATAGCTGGTATATTTTGTGCTTTATGGAGTTGTTTTCCTAAGAGAGCTTGTGCTTTTGTTACTGCTTGTAAATCAACATCCAAACCCAAAGCAGCCGCATGTTTGAGACAAAGATTGAGACGAATGAGAGCTCTACGCGCTGTAACAGCTTTTGTATGCCAGATAGGGGCAAGTGTGTTGCGTATCTCTGTTTGGGTAATCTCTGAAACGGGTAAACAGCCTAATTTAGGGAGAATATAAAGACGTAAAGGTAAAAACCAATCACAAGCCTTGCCATCATCTTTTAATTCAGCTTTACGACTTTCAAAAGCATCCAAAGCAATATCTTTTAAATAATGAAGATTGCTTATTGCCTCACGCTTTTGTTTATTGCGTTCTTTAATGGGGTCACGCCCCTCATGCAAAACAGAACGCCATTGATTTGCCAATTCACGTGCTTTTTTTAAAGAGACATGTCTTAAAGCACCCAATCCCATTTCACGACGGCGCCCGTGAAGGGTATACCGTAAAATCCATTGAGCACCTCCATCTTTACGCTTATGAAGTAACAAGCCGGCACCATCATTATATTTGCCAGCCCCCAATGTTGCGACAGATCTTGCATTCAGACGGTTCATAAGAGCCATTTTTAATCCTTTCTTATACAAATTTTATCCACACACAAATCCCGCTTGTTATGTGCAAATGAGTGGTTTTGATTGATTCAAGATAAACCGCTTTGAAATGAGAGAATCTTACGTTATTCGAGACTCTCATTCAACATACAAAACAGTGAATTATCATTATAAATCAATGCATTGCCTTGATGCAACAACGCCATGAGCTTGAACGGGAGCGTATTCTTAATGAACGAGCGCAAAATCAGATTATGCGGGAGAGAGCCGCAACGTACAGGGGAAGAAGCATTTAAGAGAGGTTAGAGAATGAATGCAGAAATGAACGAAGTGATGAATGAAGATTATAGGGTTGCAGCACCGGTTTTTGATGATGATGAGAGCTCTTTTGATGTTGATCATGAGGTCGAGACAGTTGAGAGTCATGATGCAACATCTCCAGAGCCGATTACAGAGCCCGTTGAAAAGCCTTCAGAAATCGTTCCTAGTATAGAGCAGCAACAGCGTGTGGAGCAAAAAGCTAATGAGGCGCGTGAAGCGCTTAAAAGGTTCTACGAAGCACAATCCCAAACGCCGAAAGTTGAAGGAGAAAGTGCGCCCCCAGACTTACGTGAGGACCCAATTCTCGCATTAACGTGGATGTTAGATAAGATTCAAAAGCAAGATGCGTATATTCGTGCACAGCAAGAAGAACAAAGACAAGCCATTGAATACCAAGAATTTAATGGACATTTGAACCAGTTTTTAGAAAGTTCTGCTGAAACTGCGAAGAAGAAGTACAGTGATTTTGATGCGGCAGCAAATTTTCTTTATGAAGAGCGTGCAAAGCAGTTGAATGCATGGTCCTCTGTTTATCCGGATTATGCACAAAAGAGCACGATAGATGCGATTATAGGGGATGAATTGCGTACAATTGTAGCAACTTGCGCCCAAAAAGGGATTAATCCGGCAGAAGAGCTTTATAGGATAGCGCAAAATCTTGGCTATCAGATTCAAGATATTGATTTATAATGATAATTTAGCGTTATTCATATTTAGTTAGAATCCCGAATAACGTAAGATTCTCTCATTTCAAACCTGCTTATCTTGAATCAATCAAAACCACTCATTTGCACATAACAAGTGGGATGAGTGTGTGGATCAAATTTGTATAAGAAAGGAATAAAAATGGCTCTTATGAACCGTCTTAATGCAAGATCTGTCGCAACATTGGGAGCTGGTAAATATAATGATGGTGCCGGCTTGCTTCTTCACAAACGTAAAGATGGAGGTGCTCAATGGATTTACCGTTATACCATTCACGGGCGTCGTCGTGAAATGGGCTTGGGTGCTTTAAGAGATGTCTCTTTAAAACAAGCCCGTGAATTGGCAACTGGGTGGCGTTCTGTATTACGTGAGGGGCGTGACCCTATTAAAGAACGCAATAAACAAAAGCGTGAGGCAATAAGCAATCTCCATTATTTAAAAGATATTGCCGTGGATGCTTTTGAAACTCGTAAAGCTGAACTCAAGAATGATGGTAAAGATGGAGATTGGTTTTTACCATTACGCCTTCATATTCTCCCTAAATTAGGTTGTCTGCCGGTTTCTGAGATTACCCAAACAGAGATACGCAACACTATTGCCCCTATCTGGCATACAAAAGCTGTTACAGCGCGTAGAGCTCTCATTCGTCTCAATCTTTGTCTCAAACATGCGGCTGCTTTGGGTTTGGATGTTGATTTACAAGCAGTAACAAAAGCACAAGCTCTCTTAGGTAAACAACGCCATAAAATCAAAAACTTACCTGCCATGGATTGGAAAGATGTACCCGCTTTTTATAAAACGCTTTGCCAAACAACAAACCCCACACAACTGGCTTTGCGTTTGCTTATCCTTACAGGGGTTCGTACCAATCCCTTGCGTCATATTCGTGAAGATCAGATTGATGGAGATATATGGATTATACCTGCTGAAAATATGAAAGGAAAGCGCGATGCTACAACAGAATTTCGCGTCCCCTTATCATCAGAGGCAATGAAAGTGATAGAACAAGCCCGTTGTATCTCTAAAAGTAATTTCATCTTTTCTTTTTCTAGTCGGGCTCCTATTTCACCTATGGTTATGTCAAAGTATATGAGAGACAATAACCTTGAAGCCTGCCCCCATGGCTTTCGCTCTAGTTTACGCAATTGGCTTGCTGAAACAACCGATGCCCCCTATGAGGTCGCTGAAACTATTCTAGCTCATACGGTCGGGGGGCAAGTAGAGCGTGCCTATCGTCGTACGGACTATTTAGAACAGCGTCGTGTCTACATGGATAAATGGGCGGCTTATGTCACCGGTCAATCTTAAGATATGGGGTGAATAACCCCATGATCTGTGGATAACTTTAGCTCTCTTCTCTCTCATTCTCTCTCAATAAGACTCATAATTTATTACATCAATAAAACTATGATAAAATATTGTTTTCTATAAATAAAATACCTTCAAAAATGAACCAAAATGTGCTTAATAAATAGGCATGATTTGGTTCTATTTTTTATTATGAAAGGATTTTAGAATGACAGAAAATGATATTCTTTTAACAGACCGTGAAAGTGCAAAATTACTTCATATGAGTGTCTCAACTTTCCGCCGTCATGTTACCAATGGCTCTCTCCCAAAACCTTTAAAATTTGGTTTTTTATCCCGTTGGTTACAATCGGATCTCTTAAATGTAATCGAGCAAGCAAAACAGCAACGTTATAACGACGTGGCATAAAAAAAACCTTGTCACGTAAGGACGGACAAGGCTTTCTCAAACTAATCACCCTCACAATAGCAAAATCCGTCCTGTGACGCAACGTTATAGGATTTAAAATGATGTGTTCTTTTAAGAATGCGTGGGGCATCACACGTGCTTTGCGTGGGGTTTGGCATGGGTGTTATGGAAGCCAACCAATCAAAAAGACTTTAGCTGATTTTACCTTTGCTACGCGTGCTTATAGCCAAGCCTTTGAGGTCCTTATGAGGCAAACCCCGCATAATGCATATTTAACGATCTCCTCTATTTTCTAAGGTAAATAACATGATACAAGATAACAAAAATATTTTAGAGAATAATACTCCTTTAAATGATAATGATAACGGCTCTTTAAACGAAAATACTTGTTTAGAAGCCATTCTTTATAAACAAGCATTGCAACAAAATGGTTGGGGGGGAATTGCAATCGATTAATACGGCTCTCTTACCCGTCAAGCCTTTTAGCTTATTACAGTTGCCAACGCCATTAATGAACTATGTTTATGACGTTGCGGATAGCCAACAAGCCCCTATGGATTTTATTGCTATCTCTGCTCTCTGTGCCTTGGCTGCTGTTATTGGCAATGGCGTGCGGGTTGCCCCAAAACAACATGCCAATTGGAAAATTGTTCCTAATCTCTGGGGTGTCATTGTGGGGGAAACTTCGACCATGAAAACAGGTAGCATGGACGCTGCTTTAGAACCTCTCTATGAATTTCAAGATGAATGGCATCAAGAGTGGGTAAAGAAGAAAAAACAGCAAGAAACAAAAGAGATTCTTAGTGAATTAGATAAACGAGAAAAGAAAAAACAAGCCTATAAAGCACTCAAAGATCATGATGAAGAACAAGCCCTTGCTCTTCTTTCACAAACTCTTGAACACAAAGAAAGTGAGGAAGATGATAGTTCTATAAAACGACGCCTTATCGTCAATGATGTGACCGTTGAAAAGCTTGGGGAACTCTTAAAAGAAAACCCCCGTGGTCTCTTGTTGGTGCGTGATGAACTGGCTGGTTTTTTATCTAATCTAGAAAGAAAGGAATATCAATCAGACCGTTCTTTTTATCTAACAGCTTTTAATGGTAATAAGTCATACACCTATGACCGTATAGGGCGGGGAACCATTTTTATTCCCAATGCAACTGTCTCTATTATAGGGGGTATTCAACCTGCACGTATTATTCCCATTATTCAAGACATGCACCGTGGAATAAACGATGATGGTCTTATGCAACGCTTTCAAATGCTGATCTTTCCCGATGAACGACAAGAGCAGTTATGGATTGATAGACCTCCCAATCAAAAGGCATGGGAAAGTTATCAAGGGGTTTTTCGTTCTCTTTATGATAAACCATTAGGATCACCAAAATATCCGATAACTATACGCTTTTCTGCCGAAGCCCAAGAAATGTTTCGTGAATGGTGGGAAGATTTCCAGAAAAGAATAAAGAATGGTCATTTCTCATCAAGTTTAAAAGCGCATCTTTTGAAAATGCCTAAGACCATAGTAAGTCTTGCATTGATTTTTGAATTAACTGAAGGGGGGCGTTTTGAAATCAATAAAGATGCCCTTCAAACAGCCTTGCGATGGGAAAAATATTTGTTCAGTCATGTCAAAAGGCTCTATGCGGCGGCGGATAGCCTAGCAACAGAGGGGGCAAAATTGATTGTCGAGCGCTGTGATCATTTACCCGATGTCTTTACTTTACGTGATATTCATCAAAGAAGTTGGACGCATTTAAAAGATAATCAAACCGTTAAGCAAGCTTTAGAGCTCTTATGTCGCTCCAATCATATTCGTCCAATAGCCAATGAAAATAGCTCTCAAAGCGGTCGCCCTACCATACGTTATGAATGGCATCCTTTCGTTAAAAACAACAGCATCAAACAATGAAGTCATTGTCATCTTTTGTTATCCTTAAAACCTTCAAAGATCTTATCGTACCAACAAAGGGTTTACGTAGTATCTTTGAGGGTTTTTGTTTTATCATTTTTAAAAAAAAAGACATACAGAGGTTCTTTTAAATCTTGTGTCTAAAGATATCCAAAACACAACCTCTATAGGTTTTGAAGGGGTTTTGAGTTTTGAGGGTTGCTGCTATTATGTAAAAAAACGATAAAAAAATAAAAACATTATATTTCAATAGGTTAATATTTTATAGACCTTAAAAAAACAACTCATATTGATAATGCAATCTCTAAATTCAACTAACAATATACGTTTTGAGGGGGTTTTGACGATTTTTACACCTTCAAAACCTATAAGCAAAATTCGTAATAAAACTTATCAAAATACTCATTCTGATATTTTAAAGAACATAAGTGCATTTATCTTGATTAACCCGTGAAATGAATAGCAAATTTTACTACTTTGCTGATCTAACCATGCATCATAGGCTGTGGATAAACAACCTTTAAAAACCCCTTTTGAAAAAAATTATCCGTTTTTATGCATTTTTCTGCATTTTTTCTCAATTCGTTCAAAATGGATTTAATAAGCTTCATTTTGATTCTTTTGAAAAGAATTAACCCTCTCATACCAAAACGGAGCTCTGTTATAATATGCTGCAATCTCTTAAGTCTGATCATGAACATGTCACGCTACGCTCTCTGTTGGAATATTATCGTCAACAAGCTAAATCACCCCGTGAATTGGGAACGCTGTTTGAAAACCTTGTCATGGTTTATTTGAGTGAAGACCCGTTGCAAAAGCAAGAATACGAAAAGGTTCAAACTTATTTGGAATGGGCTAAGGAACATGATGAAGATGGGCGTGATATTGGGATTGATTTGGTGGCTACAATCCGTGATCAAGGAGGATATGCGGCTATTCAATGTAAATGCTATGATGCTTCTCACATCATTAAAAAAGAAGATATTGATAGCTTTATCGCTGCCTCAGGGAAAAAGATTTTTACGCGTCGTATTCTCGTTGATAGCACCGAAAGCAATTGGAGTGATAATGCTAACAACACTTGTGATGGTCAAGAAGTTCGTATTCAACAGATTAATCTGTTTGATTTAGAAAACAGTCAAATTGATTGGGGCGCTTATAAAGAACGAGGACAAGCCGTCCTTAAAGAGCAACCGAAAAAAAAGCTTTTAGATCATCAGATAGAAGCGCTTGAAAGAGTTTGTGAAGGTTTACAAGAAGCAGACCGTGGCAAGCTTATTATGGCATGTGGTACGGGTAAAACATTCACCAGTCTTAAGATAGCAGAAACCATAGCAGGAAAAGGCAAGCGTGTGTTGTTTTTAGTGCCCTCCCTTGCTTTGATGTCACAAACAATCCGTGAATGGACCCTTGATACAGAAATCCCCTTGCGTTCCTTTGCGGTGTGTTCGGATACACAAGTAGGCAAGCGTCGTAAAGGCAAACATGATGATGAATCTGGTCTTGATGCATCAGATCTTGTCTTGCCGGCGACCACGGATTCACAAGAGCTTGCGCGTAAAGCCAATAAGACCTCTCTTGATGTGATGACGGTGGTCTTTTCAACTTATCATTCCATTCAAGTGATTTCGGATGCACAAAAGGAATATGATTTACCCGAATTTGATTTAATCATTTGCGATGAAGCGCATAGAACAACTGGGGTTGTGTTAGGAACAGACAAGCATGAATCTGAATTTATCAAGGTTCATGATAACAGCATCATTCGGGGTAAAAAACGTCTGTATATGACTGCAACGCCTAAGATCTTTGCTGATAGTGCTAAAAAACAAGCCCATGAAATGAATGGCATTTTAGCGTCTATGGATGATGAAGCCCTCTATGGAAAAAATCTTTACACCTATACATTCTCAAAAGCCGTTAAGAATGAACTCTTAGTTCCTTATAAGATTATTATCTTAGGCGTTAATGAAGAGGAAGTGAGTGAATCCATTCAACATCTGATGACCGATGAGAATTATGAACTTACTCTTGATGATAAAACCAAAATCATAGGCTGTTATCAAGCTCTTAGCAAAATAGATCTAAAAGTTGATCTGAGTGATGACCCTAACCCTATGCGTCGGGCTTTGGCTTTTTGTAAAGATATCAAGACTTCTGAACGTATCCGTGACACATTCAATTCTCAAGAAATACAGAAAGAATTATATAATCTTCATAAGCTCTATAAAGAGACGCCGCCTCTTCAGTGTACCTTTGCTCATATTGATGGAACGCAAAGTGCCAAGAAGCGCAATGAAGCCCTTGATTGGTTAAAGGAAGATGCGGGGGAAAATACTTGTCGTGTGCTGACCAATGTAAGATGTCTTTCTGAGGGTGTTGATGTTCCTGCTCTTGATGCGATCATGTTTTTACACCCGCGCAAAAGCCAAGTGGATGTGATACAGGCGGTGGGGCGTATCATGCGCCGTGCCAAAGGCAAGAAAAGAGGCTATATCATTTTACCCGTTGGGGTGCCGGCTGGGATTTCTGCTGAAGAGGCTTTAAAATACAACAAGAGATACAGTGTTGTCTGGCAAGTGATCAATGCTTTGCTTGCTCATGATGAGAATTTCGAAATCACCCTTAACCAGATGATTTTAGGGCAAGACGTTAGTGATGTTTTGGAGATTAGCGCCTTAAAGAGCATGACAGCGGTTGAGGATAAAATCTATGTTTATGAGAAACCAGAAAGCGCGGGGCTTGAGATTGGAAAAGCAGCCTATGAACCACAAAAATACATTCATAGTGTTACAGGAAGATTACCCTTTTATAAAGAGTTTCCCAATGCCCTTAAAACCCTTTTGGCTAAGAAATTTACCCTTGCCGATTACTGGGGCATATGGGCGGGCAATGTTGCTGAAATTGCTCAAAACCATATCAATCGTCTTAAAGATATACTTTCTGATGAAACCAGTGAAGCTTTTCATGCTTTTGAGAGCTTTCACAAAGAACTCAAAAACAACTTAAACAGTGAAATAAAACAAGAGGAAGCGCTTGAGATGTTAGCACAACATCTTGTGACGCGTCCCGTATTTGAAGCCTTGTTTGATGGCAATGAATTTGTGCAAAACAATGCCATTTCGCAAGCGATGGAAAAGATTTTAGCTGAGTTGGATAAAACCAATATCAAGCAAGTATCAAAAGAGTTACAAGAGTTTTATGACAGTGTGAAATTCCGTGCCTCTGGGATTACCTCCCCCCAAGCAAGACAAAACCTTATTATCAAGCTTTATGAAGATTTTTTTACCAAGGCATTTAAGAAAACTACGGATAGGCTTGGGATTGTTTATACGCCCGTTGAGGTTGTTGATTTTATCATTCATTCTGTTGATGATGTATTGCGGAATGAGTTTGGAAAAAGCCTTGGGTCACGTGGTGTTTCTATTCTTGACCCTTTCACTGGAACTGGAACCTTTATCACAAGGCTTTTACAATCCAATCTCATCAAACCAGAGGATATGGAATATAAGTTCCGTCATGATATCCATGCCAATGAGATTGTTTTGCTTGCTTATTACATAGCAGCGATTAACATTGAATCGACTTATCATAGTCTTATGAAAGGTGAATATATCCCTTTCAAGCATATTGGTTTGACCGATACGTTCCGAATGCTTGAAGAGAAGAACCTGCTACAGGAATTATTCAAAGAAAACAGTGAATATTTAGAGCATCAAAAGAAACTGGATATCAAAGTTATCCTTGGTAACCCTCCTTATTCAACAAAGCAAAAAAACGAAAATGATAATGCAAAGAATACTCCTTATCCTATTTTAGATAAACGTATTAGTGAAACTTATGCTGCTCATTCAAAAGCAACCAATATGCAAGCTCTTTACGATAGCTATATCCGTGCTATACGCTGGGCTAGTGACCGTATTGGTAATGCTGGGGTAATCGGATTTGTTACAAATGCCGGTTTTATTACTGGACATTCTATGGATAGTTTACGCAAATGCCTCGTTGAGGAATTTTCAAGCCTTTATATTTTCCATTTGCGGGGGAATGCTCGGACTTCTGGAGAACAACGTAAGAAAGAAAGTGGTGGAATTTTTGGTTCTGGCTCTCGTGCCCCTATAGCGATTTCTATTTTGGTTAAAAATCCAAATGCACAGCAGCATGGTAAGATATATTTTCGTGATATTGGCGACTATCTCAATAGAGAAGAAAAACTCACGATAATTGAAAAACTTAGAAGTATTGATGGCATTACACGAAGCAAAAAAGGTTGGCAAATAATAAAACCGGATAGACATAATGATTGGCTTAGTCAACGCGATGATAGTTTCAAGACGTTTCTAGCTTTAGGTGTTAAAAAAGGGCATGATCAAAAGCTTTTTGAAAATTTTTCTCGTGGTATTATGACAAGCCGTGATGCTTGGGCATATAACTCAAGCCGTGAAACACTAGCAAAAAATATGCGTAATATGATTGCCTTTTATAACAGTGAGGTTGAACGTTTTAATAATAGCTATTCACATGCTGATCATAAGTTACGTACCAATGCTATAGATAGTTTCGTAAACTCAGATGAAAGAAAAATCAGTTGGAGTTATAATCTCAAACGAGACTTGGTAAAAGGAAAGTCTTTCAACTTTGAAGAAGCTTGCCTTACACAAAGTCTTTATCGCCCTTTTACACGACAGTGGCTTTATTGTGATGCTGCTCTAAATTGCGATGGCGCTTATCAGATGCGAATATTTCCGATAGGACAAGCGGTTGAAAACAGAATGATACAAATTACAGGCATAGGAGCAAAGAAAGACTTTTCTGTGCTTATGACTAAAGTTGTATCTGATGTTAATATGATGGAAGGTGGTAGTCAATGCTTTCCACGCTATATTTACGAAGACACTACGGTTTCAAAAAATAAAAACAAGGAACAATCCCATTTATTTACGAATTCTACAGAAAATAGTAAAACAGCTGGTTTGCAACGCCGTGATGCTATTACTGATGAAGGATTAGCACATTTTAAAGCTGCTTATCCTAATGAAAAAATCGCTAAAGATGATTTATTCTATTATGTTTACGGTTTACTTCATTCAAAAGATTATCGCTCTCGTTATGCTGATAACCTTTCTAAAGAACTGCCTCGTATCCCTTGTGTAAAGAGTACTGATGATTTTTGGAAGTTTGTAACAGCAGGACGTGAACTCGGTCATTTGCACGTGAATTATGAAACTGTAGAGCCGTATCCAGTAACTTTTAAAAAGGGTAATCCAAAATTTACAGAGATCTCTAATCCCGAAAAATTCTATTATGTGACTGAAATGAAATTCGCAAAAATTAAGAATAGTAAGGAAAAGGATAAATCAACAGTTATTTATAATAGCAATATTACCATAACAGATATCCCTCTTGAAGCTTATAAGTATATCGTCAATGGAAAACCCGCTCTTGAATGGGTTATGGGGCGTCAATGTGTAAAGACTGATAAAAAGAGTGGCATTGTTAATGATGCTAATCGCTATGCTGTTGAAACCGTTGGCAACCCTGCCTACCCTCTAGAATTGTTTCAAAGGGTTATTACGGTAAGTTTAGAGACAATCAAAATTGTTAAGAATTTACCAAAATTAGAAATAAGAGAAACTGAATAACTTATAAAGCATGCTCACATAATGGGTATGATAAACGCATAAGGGGTATAGAGCTTATAACCATAATCTATACCTCTTTTGTTAAGTTTATTACATCTAATCTTTAAAAGGATAATTTGTCATGCGTTATTCTAAAAAGAAAAAACTTGCACTTTTAGATACTCTCATTTGGATTGCTTTAAGACTTTTAAGAAACCCCATCTTAAATAAAATTAGATTTTTTTACATTGCCTTTAAGAGGTTATATCGTAATCTAAAATGAGTGCTTTATTGTTTTCAAAAGCTTTGTTTAAAGAGAGTTATATATATTCATTTTGCTTATAGGTTTTGAAGGTGTAAAAACCGTCAAAACCCCCTCAAAACGTATATTATTGGTTGAATTTAGAGGTTGTGTTATCAATATGGGTTGTTTTTTTAAGGTCTATAAAATCTTAACATATTGAAATATAATGTTTTTACTTTTTATCGTTTTTTTACATAATAGCAGCAACCCTCAAAACTCAAAACCCCGTCAAAACTCATAACTATAATGATCTTGATAGCATCTCTTATGAGTTACAAGCTATCTTTTGAAAAGCTTTAAAGGATCACATGATTTTCATAAAGCACGTTGTAATCATTCTCTAAAATCATAAGGTTATCATTCAAAAGAACTGATAAAAATTCATAAAAGGGATTTTGATAACGTAATCAGTTTTTAATTTCATACGCTTTTCATAAGACACGTGTTAATCACTCACTAAAAATATAATTTTATCTTTTAAAAAGAACTAATCAAAATAACAAAAGCCTATTAAAAGGGACTTTGCTAATCTCTATAATTATCAATCTCTCTTTAGATATTTTCATAACAGTCTATAAATCGTAATTATCCTATTTATCGTTTCTCTTATGAAAATGAAAAATGATGCCATGGCTATAAAGCATATAACAGCTATAAAGAATGCATAAAAACAGTAGCTTTGTTTGAATAAAGCAAAAATGCAAATGAATGCATTGGTTATAAGAGCGCGGTGCCTATTAAGATAGTTCAAATGATAAATGCGTTATAAACAAAATTCACAAAAAAATTAAAATTCATTTAGTGAAAAAAACTGATAGTTTATAAAGATAAAAATACGCATTATGAGAGCGTTTCTAAATATTATAAATGTATAGATTCAAAAAACAACGCAATCGTTTTATAAAGCCCATAATATAGCTTTAAAAGCACATAAATATAAAAGAAGCAATTCATAAGCACATGATATTATCAATACATAATGTATCTAAAAAAATACAAAAAATATCAAAAAAATAAAATATTAATTGACAATAAATACGTATTTTGTTATATAAATAATCAAGTGATGAAAAACACTTTAAACAGTAAGCGGATAGGTTACGAAACAATCTTTCCAAAGCTTTTAAAACTGACTATCTTTTATGCTTTAATTAGCATATATGATGATTTTGTCGGGTGTGGTCACACCATACAATACTCTTTATGAGAAAAGTGTGACGACGGACTTACTGCCGTGTTTTTCAACGCCCGGCTCCCTTATAGGGTTGTCAATGAAAAACGTATAATCAGTAAGGTTTAAATATGAAAAATATCTCAAAAAACACCCCCATTAATAAGAAAAAAACATCTAAAAAATATGAGTTTACTGGCGAAATGGATTTTGTGACTGGTCTCATATTATACCGTATACGTGCTTTAAGAGATTTTGGGGATGTCAAAGCGGGCGATCTTGGGGGGTATATTGAAAACGAAAGTAACTTATCTCACAAAGGCAATTGCTGGGTGTATGACAAAGCGCGCGTCTTTCAAAATGCAAGGGTTTCAGGCAATGCTAAAGTAAAAAGCTTTTTTGTTGACGTTTGTGGTAATGCAAGAATTTATGGTAATGCTATTTTTGAAGGCATGTTATTAAAGGACAATGCAAAGCTTTATGGCAATGCTCATGTTAGCAATGCCGTTGTAATTGAAGGTAATGCTAAAATTTATGATAACGCCCGCGTCACTAATCATGCTCATATTTGTGATGGCTCGCGTGTTTTTGATGATGCCGTGGTTTGTGGCGCTCTTATCTCTGGCGATTCTTATGTTCATAGCGCCGCCTCTTTAACTGCTGATGATCATATTTGGGATGAGGCATATCCAGAATTTGGGAGTGAAGATGATTATTACCGTCATGAATATTATGCTGATTGTGAGGGGTATTATGACGATGATAACGAATATGAAAATGATGCTGCGTAAATAACGCGCGGGCGCGGCGGGGGCGCCCCTCTTTAAAAATCTCATTCTAAAATTTATCAAATATAAACTTAGGGAGTTACCTATGTCCACTATAACTGTATCTAAAAAATATGAATTGACTAATGAAAATCACACTTTTGAAGGGATTACTGTACACCGCATTCGTGCTTTAAGAGATTTTGATGATGTTAAGGCGGGGGCATTAGGTGGTTTTATTGAAAATGAAAGCAATCTCTCTCATGATGGCAATTGCTGGGTTTACGATAATGCTACCGTTTTTTGCAATGCCGTCGTTTCTGATAATGCAAAAATACGTAATGACGCCATTATTGCTAGGGGGTCTAAAGTTTATGGGAATGCCGTGGTTTGTGATAAGGCATGGGTATTCGGTCATGATGCTAGCATTTATGACAATGCAAAAATTAGTAACAATGCTAGGATCTGTGGTCTAGTTTATGGCAATGCCATGGTTTGTGATAATGCTAATGTTTCTCCTAATGCACATATTTATGATAATGCCCGTGTATATGAAAATGCTCATGTGAGTGGCTTTGTTTATGGGAATTCCCATGTTTATGGTAAATCACGCATTTATGGGGGGGCGTGTATTTATGGCAATGCCCATGTCTTTTGTAATGCTTGGATTAAGAGTTTTGCAAGTATTTTTGATGATGCAAAGGTTTCTGGCTCGGCTCGGGTGGGGTCCTTTGCAAGAATTTATGAAAATGCAAAGGTCTATGGTAAATCCAATATTGATCATGATGTACAAATCTATGGTAATGCCGTGGTTAATAGTCGTGAAAAAATTACGAATGATATTTGTGATGATAACCAGTCTATAAAAGACGCTGCGTAAATAATGCGCGGGCGCGGCGGGGGCGCCCCCTTTTAAATTCTTCATTTTAAAATTTAATCTTTTTTATAAAGGAATTGTGCCATGCAAAAAAAGTTTGCACTCACAAATGAAACGCGTGTATTTGGTAATCATACCCTTTATCGTATCCAAGCATTAAAAGACTTTTCTGATATTAAAGCTGGTGCCTTGGGGGGCTTTATCGAAAAGGAAGATAACCTCTCTCATGATGGCAATTGCTGGGTTTATGATGATGCTCTTGTGTTTAAAAATGGTCACGTTTATGAAAACGCAAGGGTTTTTGGCAAGGCTGTCGCTTGTGGTCATATCTATGGTCATGCCCGCGTTTATGAGAATGCTATCGCTGCTGGCTATATTTATGATAATGCGCATGTTTATGGCAATGCCGTTGTTTCTGATAATTCCCGTGTCTATGGCAATGCTCATGTGTATGGCAAGGCTATTATTTATGATAATGCCTATGTTTATGACAATGCTAGGGTTTATGAAAACGCGCGTATAGCAAATGACGTGCATATTTATGAAAATGCTCATATCCATGGCATTGCTGTCATTCGTGAAAATGTCGGCGGGTCTACTAAAATAAAAACCTATACTGAACGTCTCTCTCCTTATGGCGAGTTAGAAATTGTCTGGGTTTAATCAATAAAGCAGCGGCGGGCGCGGCGGGGGCGCCTGCTTTCAAAATAAATTTTCCATTTCAAATTTTATCAACTGTTTATCACATTAGATTGTGAGGGTACTCCTATGTGCAAAAAATACGAATTAACCAGCGAAATCAAAAAAATCAAACATGCTCTTACGCGAAATATCACAAGCCTTTATCGCATTCGGGCTTTAAGAGATTTTGATGATATAAAAGCGGGTGCTTTAGGCGGTTTTATCGAAAAGGAAGTCAACCTATCCCATGATGGCAATTGCTGGGTCTATGATGATGCTTGTATCTATGGTCATGCCCGTGTTTATGATGATGCAAAAATACGGCATTATTCGCAAGTCTGTGGTCTCGTTTATGGCAATGCTGAGGTCTATGGCAAGGCTTTTGTCTCTCAATATGCAAAGATTTATGATCAGGCTTGTGTTTATGGGAGTGCTCATGTGTATGGCAATGTGTATGGCAATGCTCATGTGAGTGGTGCTGCCCGCGTTCTTGCTGATGCTCATATTTATGACCATGCCCATGTTTCTTATGATGCTACGGTTTTTAGTTATGCACGCGTCTATGGTCATGCTAGGGTTTGTGGCTCTGCTTGCATTTATAGCCATGCCAAAATTTATAATTATGCTGTGATTAATGGTCGTGCAAAGATTTATGGCAAGGTCTAAGGCAATGCGCGCGTGGGGGGCTCTTGTGAGGTTTATGGCTCTGTTTATGGCAATGCAAAAATCTTACATTGTGCAACAATCTGGGGGCGTGCTTATGGCAATGCAACAATCAATACAAAAAGCAAAGCAAAGTTGGTTCCCAAAAATTGTGAGGTTTATCAAAGCGATAATGTCGTTAAGATTATTGATAAAACAGAATAAAAATAGGCATGGGGTGCCTTCTTGATAGCTATAAACGTATCATAAAAGAGAGAATTCATAAAAGAAAGCCGTGCCAACTGATATGACGCGGCTTTCAAATGTCTACCCTTATGAATCATTCCAAATGGAGTAATGAATTCATATATACAAAACGTATTATATTGCAAGCGCTCTATTGAGATATGAAAACTTATCAAAAGGAATGTAAATGATGCGTATGATCTTTAATCACTCTTTTGAATGAGAAGCCTATAAACGCTTTTCGTTGCCATTAAATATATCAATCATAATGTCTTTAACTTAAAGAGATTCATTGAAAACAAAGCCCATGATCATGATGCTTCTTTAAAACATTTTAAAACACTAAGCTCAAAATTGAGTTGAGTGAATTTCAAATAACGCATTTTCTAAAATCAAAACATATTAAAACGTTTGGTAGCTTTATCAATTCAATCAAAAGAAAATGCCTATTAGACTAATATCTTTTTTAAAAACGTTCTTTTTACATTTACAAGCGTTAATTTTTCAAAACAAGCTCTCATAAGACAATAAACAACTGCTTTTATCAAATGGAAGGTTTTAAAAATTATTATAAACATCCGTTTCAAACGTTTAAACATTCATTTAGAAAGGCTTTCATAATAAGCGTATTTTAAACAAAGCTTCTTTGCAAATTAATCGCTCTATTTGGCTAGCAAAATTAAGTAAATCCTGTGCCTTATGATGTTACAACGGTTTTGAATTTTACTTGCTTATCTTTGTCTAAAATAGATGCCCTCAAATTTGAGGAGATCTCATTTGGTTTCATATTTTAAAACGATAACTTTTAAAACGTTTTTTATACCATGTCTAAGGTATATAGTATTCTACTTCTATGGCATTATGCGCCTCCATTTTTTTATGGAAGCGAATATAGTTCTGTTCTAAAAACTAGTCTGCAATCTATTCATTAAAAGGCTTTTCATTTCATAAGATATAAAAGACCTCTTTATCGTTTTCTAAACTTTTAGAAAGCGTTTAAAAGCGATCTTGTCCTTAATCCTTTTATGCAATCTTTATAAATTAAACCTATAAGCTTATGAATGCTTCAAACAGTTAATTTCTTTAATGCCATTTTAAAGGTTTTTCCCAATTTGGGGAAAAATTATATGATCTCTATTTTCTATAAATGCCTATCTTTTGATACAATTTACCTTATAGCAGTTTCAAACGATTACCCTCTTATAGAATGATCTAATATTGCTATAACACTCTTTAGATTTTGCGCTCGCCAATTTTGGCGAACGTTAATTTGTTATTTTATGCGATTAACAATCCAATCTTTAAAATAAGAAGTAATCTTTAAAACGTATGTTATCGATAATTCCAAACGATTAAATTTTAAACAATGTGATTTGTGCTGTGATAAAAACGTATCATAAAATTTATAAACTGTTATGAGTGATAACTGCTTTTCATTTCATTTGAACGTTTACATGCGTTATAATATTTGCACCATGATTTGCTTTTTATGGTCTATTCATACATGGCAATCTTCTATAAAAAATGGTCAAATGAATCACGTATAAAAGGATGGATTCTTAAGTGGATTCATATAAAATAATTACGCTCAAAATATTGACTTTATTGTGTTTTTTGATATTATATCTTACATATCAGAACCAAGCGGTCCAAGCCAATGATCAAGTTGCAGCGCTTCAAAGCCGTCAGAATTCTGCGCGAACCTTAACGGCATCTGGTGGAGGAGGGAGTACTGGACCAATGACTAAAGAAACTCTTGCGAATATGTCAGAGAAAGAATTTAACGCGTGGATATCCAATCCAAAAAATGAAGCCCGTTTTTATGAAATTATGGGTGCAGACCCCGATGAGATATAAGTTTTACAGTATAATCCGCCTTTGAAGCGGGTTTTCCACCGGCTTTTAAGCCGGTTTTTTTATAGCAAAGAAAGGTGAAACAATGGCAACAACACATATAGGAACCCATGATCCGCAATCGGTGAAATTGTGGTCACAGAAATTAAGCAATGAAGTTTTGAAAGCAACGAAAATTGCCCCTCTGATTGGCAAAAGTTCGAACAGTATTATCCAGCTTTATAACGAAACCCATAAGAGTGCAGGGGATAGTGTCACATTCAGTTTGTTGGTCAATCTGTTTGGAGATGGTGTCACGCAAGGTGAAACCTTAGAGGGCAATGAAGAAGCCCTTCAATTTATGAATGATCGGTTGGTTATTAATGAGCTTTTACATGCGGCGCGTGTTGCCAATAATGACTCGATTGACCAACAGAGAATCCTCCCAAATTTACGTAAGAAAGCCAAAGAAGGCTTGGTTCGCTGGTACGCCAATCGTTTAAGCATCATGTTCTTTTTGCAGGTGTGTGGTTATACAGCACGTACGATCAGTATTGATGGTCGAGAAGTATATATTAAACCAGTTTATTACGGCTTTAATGAAATTATGGCACCAAGCAGTGAACGGATTATTCGACCTGATGGGAAAACCAAGGATGAAGACCTTACCGATAAAGCCAAACATAGCTTTAGTTTGAAGCTTATTGATGAAGCGGTTAAACAAGCGAAACTTGCCAATCCACAAATTTCGCCGGTTCATGTGAATGGTGATGATGTTTACGTTCTCTATTTGCACCCAACACAAGTAATGCAATTGCGCACCAATACAGAAACCGGTGAATGGTTAGATATCCAAAAATCGGTTTATGCAACCTCTCGTGCGAAGAACCCAATCTTTGATGGCTCTCTTGGCATGTATAATGGTGTTGTATTACGTGAAGCTATTCATGTCACTCACGGTGTAAAATTCACATTATGCATAAAAACACAATAAAGTCAATATTTTGAGCGTAATTATTTTATATGAATCCACTTAAGAATCCATCCTTTTATACGTGATTCATTTGACCATTTTTTATAGAAGATTGCCATGTATGAATAGACCATAAAAAGCAAATCATGGTGCAAATATTATAACGCATGTAAACGTTCAAATGAAATGAAAAGCAGTTATCACTCATAACAGTTTATAAATTTTATGATACGTTTTTATCACAGCACAAATCACATTGTTTAAAATTTAATCGTTTGGAATTATCGATAACATACGTTTTAAAGATTACTTCTTATTTTAAAGATTGGATTGTTAATCGCATAAAATAACAAATTAACGTTCGCCAAAATTGGCGAGCGCAAAATCTAAAGAGTGTTATAGCAATATTAGATCATTCTATAAGAGGGTAATCGTTTGAAACTGCTATAAGGTAAATTGTATCAAAAGATAGGCATTTATAGAAAATAGAGATCATATAATTTTTCCCCAAATTGGGAAAAACCTTTAAAATGGCATTAAAGAAATTAACTGTTTGAAGCATTCATAAGCTTATAGGTTTAATTTATAAAGATTGCATAAAAGGATTAAGGACAAGATCGCTTTTAAACGCTTTCTAAAAGTTTAGAAAACGATAAAGAGGTCTTTTATATCTTATGAAATGAAAAGCCTTTTAATGAATAGATTGCAGACTAGTTTTTAGAACAGAACTATATTCGCTTCCATAAAAAAATGGAGGCGCATAATGCCATAGAAGTAGAATACTATATACCTTAGACATGGTATAAAAAACGTTTTAAAAGTTATCGTTTTAAAATATGAAACCAAATGAGATCTCCTCAAATTTGAGGGCATCTATTTTAGACAAAGATAAGCAAGTAAAATTCAAAACCGTTGTAACATCATAAGGCATAGGATTTACTTAATTTTGCTAGCCAAATAGAGCAATTAATTTGCAAAGAAGCTTTGTTTAAAATACGCTTATTATGAAAGCCTTTCTAAATGAATGTTTAAACGTTTGAAACGGATGTTTATAATAATTTTTAAAACCTTCCATTTGATAAAAGCAGTTGTTTATTGTCTTATGAGAGCTTGTTTTGAAAAATTAACGCTCGTAAATGTAAAAAGAACGTTTTTAAAAAAGATATTAGTCTAATAGGCATTTTCTTTTGATTGAATTGATAAAGCTACCAAACGTTTTAATATGTTTTGATTTTAGAAAATGCGTTATTTGAAATTCACTCAACTCAATTTTGAGCTTAGTGTTTTAAAATGTTTTAAAGAAGCATCTTGATTATGGGCTTTGTTTTAAATGCATCTCTTTAAGATAAAGACATTCTCATTCAAAAGAGTGATTAAAGATCATATGCATAATTTACGTTCCTTTTGATAAGTTTTCATATTTTTAATAGAGCACTTGAAATATGATACATTTTTTATATATGCATTCATTACTCCATTGTAGGTGGTTATTTTTATCATAAGAATCATTCTTTGAAAGCCGCGTCATATCATTTGGCACGGCTTTCTTTTATGAATTCTCTCTTTTATGATACGTTTATAGCTATCAAGAAGGCGCTCCCATACCTATTTTTATTCTGTTTTATCAATAATCTTAACGACATTATCGCTTTGATAAACCTCACAATTTTTGGGAACTAACTTTGCTTTGCTTTTTGTATTGATTGTTGCATTGCCATAAGCACGCCCCCAGATCGTTGCACAATGTAAGATTTTTGCATTGCCATAGACAGAGCCATAAACCTCACAAGAGCCCCCCACGCGCGCATTGCCATAGACCTTGCCATAAATCTTTGCACGACCATTAATCACAGCATAATTATAAATTTTCGCATGGCTATAAATACAAGCAGAGCCACAAACCCTAGCATGACCATAGACGCGTGCATAACTAAAAACCGTAGCATCATAAGAAACATGGGCATGGTCATAAATATGAGCATCAGCAAGAACGCGGGCAGCACCACTCACATGAGCATTGCCATAAACATTGCCATACACATGAGCACTCCCATAAACACAAGCCTGATCATAAATCTTTGCATATTGAGAGATAAAAGCCTTGCTATAGACCTCAGCATTGCCATAGACGAGACCACAGACTTGAGAATAATGCCGTATTTTTGCATCATCATAAACACGGGCATGACCATAGACACAAGCCTCATCATAGACCCAGCAATTGCCATCATGGGATAGGTTGACTTCCTTTTCGATAAAACCGCCTAAAGCACCCGCTTTTATATCATCAAAATCTCTTAAAGCCCGAATGCGATAAAGGCTTGTGATATTTCGCGTAAGAGCATGTTTGATTTTTTTGATTTCACTGGTTAATTCGTATTTTTTGCACATAGGAGTACCCTCACAATCTAATGTGATAAACAGTTGATAAAATTTGAAATGGAAAATTTATTTTGAAAGCAGGCGCCCCCGCCGCGCCCGCATTTTATTTACGTTACATTAGGTTAGACCCATACAATTTCTAACTCACCATAAGGAGAGAGACGTTCAGTATAGGTTTTTATTTTAGTAGAGCCGCCGACATTTTCACGAATAACAGCAATGCCATGGATATGAGCATTTTCATAAATATGCACGTCATTTGCTATACGAGCGTTTTCATAAACCCTAGCATTGTCATAAACATAAGCATTATCATAAATAATAGCCTTGCCATAGACATGAGCATTGCCATAGACACGGGAATTATCAGAAACAACGGCATTGCCATAAACATGCGCATTATCATAAATATAGCCAGCAGCGATAGCATTCTCATAAACGCAGGCATGACCATAGATATGACCACAAGCGACAGCCTTGCCAAAAACCCTTGCGTTTTCATAAACGTGACCATTTTTAAACACAAGAGCATCATCATAGACCCAGCAATTGCCATCATGAGAGAGGTTATCTTCCTTTTCGATAAAGCCCCCCAAGGCACCAGCTTTAACATCAGCAAAGTCTTTTAATGCTTGGATACGATAAAGGGTATGATTACCAAATACACGCGTTTCATTTGTGAGTGCAAACTTTTTTTGCATGGCACAATTCCTTTATAAAGAAGATTAAATTTTAGAATGAGATTTTTAAAGAGGGGCGCCCCCGCCGCGCCCGCGCGTTATTTACGCAGCATCATTTTCATATTCGTTATCATCGTCATAATACCCCTCACAATCAGCATAATATTCATGACGGTAATAATCATCTTCACTCCCAAATTCTGGATATGCCTCATCCCAAATATGATCATCAGCAGTTAAAGAGGCGGCGCTATGAACATAAGAATCGCCAGAGATAAGAGCGCCACAAACCACGGCATCATCAAAAACACGCGAGCCATCACAAATATGAGCATGATTAGTGACGCGGGCGTTATCATAAATTTTAGCATTACCTTCAATTACAACGGCATTGCTAACATGAGCATTGCCATAAAGCTTTGCATTGTCCTTTAATAACATGCCTTCAAAAATAGCATTACCATAAATTCTTGCATTACCACAAACGTCAACAAAAAAGCTTTTTACTTTAGCATTGCCTGAAACCCTTGCATTTTGAAAGACGCGCGCTTTGTCATACACCCAGCAATTGCCTTTGTGAGATAAGTTACTTTCGTTTTCAATATACCCCCCAAGATCGCCCGCTTTGACATCCCCAAAATCTCTTAAAGCACGTATACGGTATAATATGAGACCAGTCACAAAATCCATTTCGCCAGTAAACTCATATTTTTTAGATGTTTTTTTCTTATTAATGGGGGTGTTTTTTGAGATATTTTTCATATTTAAACCTTACTGATTATACGTTTTTCATTGACAACCCTATAAGGGAGCCGGGCGTTGAAAAACACGGCAGTAAGTCCGTCGTCACACTTTTCTCATAAAGAGTATTGTATGGTGTGACCACACCCGACAAAATCATCATATATGCTAATTAAAGCATAAAAGATAGTCAGTTTTAAAAGCTTTGGAAAGATTGTTTCGTAACCTATCCGCTTACTGTTTAAAGTGTTTTTCATCACTTGATTATTTATATAACAAAATACGTATTTATTGTCAATTAATATTTTATTTTTTTGATATTTTTTGTATTTTTTTAGATACATTATGTATTGATAATATCATGTGCTTATGAATTGCTTCTTTTATATTTATGTGCTTTTAAAGCTATATTATGGGCTTTATAAAACGATTGCGTTGTTTTTTGAATCTATACATTTATAATATTTAGAAACGCTCTCATAATGCGTATTTTTATCTTTATAAACTATCAGTTTTTTTCACTAAATGAATTTTAATTTTTTTGTGAATTTTGTTTATAACGCATTTATCATTTGAACTATCTTAATAGGCACCGCGCTCTTATAACCAATGCATTCATTTGCATTTTTGCTTTATTCAAACAAAGCTACTGTTTTTATGCATTCTTTATAGCTGTTATATGCTTTATAGCCATGGCATCATTTTTCATTTTCATAAGAGAAACGATAAATAGGATAATTACGATTTATAGACTGTTATGAAAATATCTAAAGAGAGATTGATAATTATAGAGATTAGCAAAGTCCCTTTTAATAGGCTTTTGTTATTTTGATTAGTTCTTTTTAAAAGATAAAATTATATTTTTAGTGAGTGATTAACACGTGTCTTATGAAAAGCGTATGAAATTAAAAACTGATTACGTTATCAAAATCCCTTTTATGAATTTTTATCAGTTCTTTTGAATGATAACCTTATGATTTTAGAGAATGATTACAACGTGCTTTATGAAAATCATGTGATCCTTTAAAGCTTTTCAAAAGATAGCTTGTAACTCATAAGAGATGCTATCAAGATCATTATAGTTATGAGTTTTGACGGGGTTTTGAGTTTTGAGGGTTGCTGCTATTATGTAAAAAAACGATAAAAAGTAAAAACATTATATTTCAATATGTTAAGATTTTATAGACCTTAAAAAAACAACCCATATTGATAACACAACCTCTAAATTCAACCAATAATATACGTTTTGAGGGGGTTTTGACGGTTTTTACACCTTCAAAACCTATAAGCAAAATGAATATATATAACTCTCTTTAAACAAAGCTTTTGAAAACAATAAAGCACTCATTTTAGATTACGATATAACCTCTTAAAGGCAATGTAAAAAAATCTAATTTTATTTAAGATGGGGTTTCTTAAAAGTCTTAAAGCAATCCAAATGAGAGTATCTAAAAGTGCAAGTTTTTTCTTTTTAGAATAACGCATGACAAATTATCCTTTTAAAGATTAGATGTAATAAACTTAACAAAAGAGGTATAGATTATGGTTATAAGCTCTATACCCCTTATGCGTTTATCATACCCATTATGTGAGCATGCTTTATAAGTTATTCAGTTTCTCTTATTTCTAATTTTGGTAAATTCTTAACAATTTTGATTGTCTCTAAACTTACCGTAATAACCCTTTGAAACAATTCTAGAGGGTAGGCAGGGTTGCCAACGGTTTCAACAGCATAGCGATTAGCATCATTAACAATGCCACTCTTTTTATCAGTCTTTACACATTGACGCCCCATAACCCATTCAAGAGCGGGTTTTCCATTGACGATATACTTATAAGCTTCAAGAGGGATATCTGTTATGGTAATATTGCTATTATAAATAACTGTTGATTTATCCTTTTCCTTACTATTCTTAATTTTTGCGAATTTCATTTCAGTCACATAATAGAATTTTTCGGGATTAGAGATCTCTGTAAATTTTGGATTACCCTTTTTAAAAGTTACTGGATACGGCTCTACAGTTTCATAATTCACGTGCAAATGACCGAGTTCACGTCCTGCTGTTACAAACTTCCAAAAATCATCAGTACTCTTTACACAAGGGATACGAGGCAGTTCTTTAGAAAGGTTATCAGCATAACGAGAGCGATAATCTTTTGAATGAAGTAAACCGTAAACATAATAGAATAAATCATCTTTAGCGATTTTTTCATTAGGATAAGCAGCTTTAAAATGTGCTAATCCTTCATCAGTAATAGCATCACGGCGTTGCAAACCAGCTGTTTTACTATTTTCTGTAGAATTCGTAAATAAATGGGATTGTTCCTTGTTTTTATTTTTTGAAACCGTAGTGTCTTCGTAAATATAGCGTGGAAAGCATTGACTACCACCTTCCATCATATTAACATCAGATACAACTTTAGTCATAAGCACAGAAAAGTCTTTCTTTGCTCCTATGCCTGTAATTTGTATCATTCTGTTTTCAACCGCTTGTCCTATCGGAAATATTCGCATCTGATAAGCGCCATCGCAATTTAGAGCAGCATCACAATAAAGCCACTGTCGTGTAAAAGGGCGATAAAGACTTTGTGTAAGGCAAGCTTCTTCAAAGTTGAAAGACTTTCCTTTTACCAAGTCTCGTTTGAGATTATAACTCCAACTGATTTTTCTTTCATCTGAGTTTACGAAACTATCTATAGCATTGGTACGTAACTTATGATCAGCATGTGAATAGCTATTATTAAAACGTTCAACCTCACTGTTATAAAAGGCAATCATATTACGCATATTTTTTGCTAGTGTTTCACGGCTTGAGTTATATGCCCAAGCATCACGGCTTGTCATAATACCACGAGAAAAATTTTCAAAAAGCTTTTGATCATGCCCTTTTTTAACACCTAAAGCTAGAAACGTCTTGAAACTATCATCGCGTTGACTAAGCCAATCATTATGTCTATCCGGTTTTATTATTTGCCAACCTTTTTTGCTTCGTGTAATGCCATCAATACTTCTAAGTTTTTCAATTATCGTGAGTTTTTCTTCTCTATTGAGATAGTCGCCAATATCACGAAAATATATCTTACCATGCTGCTGTGCATTTGGATTTTTAACCAAAATAGAAATCGCTATAGGGGCACGAGAGCCAGAACCAAAAATTCCACCACTTTCTTTCTTACGTTGTTCTCCAGAAGTCCGAGCATTCCCCCGCAAATGGAAAATATAAAGGCTTGAAAATTCCTCAACGAGGCATTTGCGTAAACTATCCATAGAATGTCCAGTAATAAAACCGGCATTTGTAACAAATCCGATTACCCCAGCATTACCAATACGGTCACTAGCCCAGCGTATAGCACGGATATAGCTATCGTAAAGAGCTTGCATATTGGTTGCTTTTGAATGAGCAGCATAAGTTTCACTAATACGTTTATCTAAAATAGGATAAGGAGTATTCTTTGCATTATCATTTTCGTTTTTTTGCTTTGTTGAATAAGGAGGGTTACCAAGGATAACTTTGATATCCAGTTTCTTTTGATGCTCTAAATATTCACTGTTTTCTTTGAATAATTCCTGTAGCAGGTTCTTCTCTTCAAGCATTCGGAACGTATCGGTCAAACCAATATGCTTGAAAGGGATATATTCACCTTTCATAAGACTATGATAAGTCGATTCAATGTTAATCGCTGCTATGTAATAAGCAAGCAAAACAATCTCATTGGCATGGATATCATGACGGAACTTATATTCCATATCCTCTGGTTTGATGAGATTGGATTGTAAAAGCCTTGTGATAAAGGTTCCAGTTCCAGTGAAAGGGTCAAGAATAGAAACACCACGTGACCCAAGGCTTTTTCCAAACTCATTCCGCAATACATCATCAACAGAATGAATGATAAAATCAACAACCTCAACGGGCGTATAAACAATCCCAAGCCTATCCGTAGTTTTCTTAAATGCCTTGGTAAAAAAATCTTCATAAAGCTTGATAATAAGGTTTTGTCTTGCTTGGGGGGAGGTAATCCCAGAGGCACGGAATTTCACACTGTCATAAAACTCTTGTAACTCTTTTGATACTTGCTTGATATTGGTTTTATCCAACTCAGCTAAAATCTTTTCCATCGCTTGCGAAATGGCATTGTTTTGCACAAATTCATTGCCATCAAACAAGGCTTCAAATACGGGACGCGTCACAAGATGTTGTGCTAACATCTCAAGCGCTTCCTCTTGTTTTATTTCACTGTTTAAGTTGTTTTTGAGTTCTTTGTGAAAGCTCTCAAAAGCATGAAAAGCTTCACTGGTTTCATCAGAAAGTATATCTTTAAGACGATTGATATGGTTTTGAGCAATTTCAGCAACATTGCCCGCCCATATGCCCCAGTAATCGGCAAGGGTAAATTTCTTAGCCAAAAGGGTTTTAAGGGCATTGGGAAACTCTTTATAAAAGGGTAATCTTCCTGTAACACTATGAATGTATTTTTGTGGTTCATAGGCTGCTTTTCCAATCTCAAGCCCCGCGCTTTCTGGTTTCTCATAAACATAGATTTTATCCTCAACCGCTGTCATGCTCTTTAAGGCGCTAATCTCCAAAACATCACTAACGTCTTGCCCTAAAATCATCTGGTTAAGGGTGATTTCGAAATTCTCATCATGAGCAAGCAAAGCATTGATCACTTGCCAGACAACACTGTATCTCTTGTTGTATTTTAAAGCCTCTTCAGCAGAAATCCCAGCCGGCACCCCAACGGGTAAAATGATATAGCCTCTTTTCTTGCCTTTGGCACGGCGCATGATACGCCCCACCGCCTGTATCACATCCACTTGGCTTTTGCGCGGGTGTAAAAACATGATCGCATCAAGAGCAGGAACATCAACACCCTCAGAAAGACATCTTACATTGGTCAGCACACGACAAGTATTTTCCCCCGCATCTTCCTTTAACCAATCAAGGGCTTCATTGCGCTTCTTGGCACTTTGCGTTCCATCAATATGAGCAAAGGTACACTGAAGAGGCGGCGTCTCTTTATAGAGCTTATGAAGATTATATAATTCTTTCTGTATTTCTTGAGAATTGAATGTGTCACGGATACGTTCAGAAGTCTTGATATCTTTACAAAAAGCCAAAGCCCGACGCATAGGGTTAGGGTCATCACTCAGATCAACTTTTAGATCTATTTTGCTAAGAGCTTGATAACAGCCTATGATTTTGGTTTTATCATCAAGAGTAAGTTCATAATTCTCATCGGTCATCAGATGTTGAATGGATTCACTCACTTCCTCTTCATTAACGCCTAAGATAATAATCTTATAAGGAACTAAGAGTTCATTCTTAACGGCTTTTGAGAATGTATAGGTGTAAAGATTTTTTCCATAGAGGGCTTCATCATCCATAGACGCTAAAATGCCATTCATTTCATGGGCTTGTTTTTTAGCACTATCAGCAAAGATCTTAGGCGTTGCAGTCATATACAGACGTTTTTTACCCCGAATGATGCTGTTATCATGAACCTTGATAAATTCAGATTCATGCTTGTCTGTTCCTAACACAACCCCAGTTGTTCTATGCGCTTCATCGCAAATGATTAAATCAAATTCGGGTAAATCATATTCCTTTTGTGCATCCGAAATCACTTGAATGGAATGATAAGTTGAAAAGACCACCGTCATCACATCAAGAGAGGTCTTATTGGCTTTACGCGCAAGCTCTTGTGAATCCGTGGTCGCCGGCAAGACAAGATCTGATGCATCAAGACCAGATTCATCATCATGTTTGCCTTTACGACGCTTGCCTACTTGTGTATCCGAACACACCGCAAAGGAACGCAAGGGGATTTCTGTATCAAGGGTCCATTCACGGATTGTTTGTGACATCAAAGCAAGGGAGGGCACTAAAAACAACACACGCTTGCCTTTTCCTGCTATGGTTTCTGCTATCTTAAGACTGGTGAATGTTTTACCCGTACCACATGCCATAATAAGCTTGCCACGGTCTGCTTCTTGTAAACCTTCACAAACTCTTTCAAGCGCTTCTATCTGATGATCTAAAAGCTTTTTTTTCGGTTGCTCTTTAAGGACGGCTTGTCCTCGTTCTTTATAAGCGCCCCAATCAATTTGACTGTTTTCTAAATCAAACAGATTAATCTGTTGAATACGAACTTCTTGACCATCACAAGTGTTGTTAGCATTATCACTCCAATTGCTTTCGGTGCTATCAACGAGAATACGACGCGTAAAAATCTTTTTCCCTGAGGCAGCGATAAAGCTATCAATATCTTCTTTTTTAATGATGTGAGAAGCATCATAGCATTTACATTGAATAGCCGCATATCCTCCTTGATCACGGATTGTAGCCACCAAATCAATCCCAATATCACGCCCATCTTCATCATGTTCCTTAGCCCATTCCAAATAAGTTTGAACCTTTTCGTATTCTTGCTTTTGCAACGGGTCTTCACTCAAATAAACCATGACAAGGTTTTCAAACAGCGTTCCCAATTCACGGGGTGATTTAGCTTGTTGACGATAATATTCCAACAGAGAGCGTAGCGTGACATGTTCATGATCAGACTTAAGAGATTGCAGCATATTATAACAGAGCTCCGTTTTGGTATGAGAGGGTTAATTCTTTTCAAAAGAATCAAAATGAAGCTTATTAAATCCATTTTGAACGAATTGAGAAAAAATGCAGAAAAATGCATAAAAACGGATAATTTTTTTCAAAAGGGGTTTTTAAAGGTTGTTTATCCACAGCCTATGATGCATGGTTAGATCAGCAAAGTAGTAAAATTTGCTATTCATTTCACGGGTTAATCAAGATAAATGCACTTATGTTCTTTAAAATATCAGAATGAGTATTTTGATAAGTTTTATTACGAATTTTGCTTATAGGTTTTGAAGGTGTAAAAATCGTCAAAACCCCCTCAAAACGTATATTGTTAGTTGAATTTAGAGATTGCATTATCAATATGAGTTGTTTTTTTAAGGTCTATAAAATATTAACCTATTGAAATATAATGTTTTTATTTTTTTATCGTTTTTTTACATAATAGCAGCAACCCTCAAAACTCAAAACCCCTTCAAAACCTATAGAGGTTGTGTTTTGGATATCTTTAGACACAAGATTTAAAAGAACCTCTGTATGTCTTTTTTTTTAAAAATGATAAAACAAAAACCCTCAAAGATACTACGTAAACCCTTTGTTGGTACGATAAGATCTTTGAAGGTTTTAAGGATAACAAAAGATGACAATGACTTCATTGTTTGATGCTGTTGTTTTTAACGAAAGGATGCCATTCATAACGTATGGTAGGGCGACCGCTTTGAGAGCTATTTTCATTGGCTATTGGACGAATATGATTGGAGCGACATAAGAGCTCTAAAGCTTGCTTAACGGTTTGATTATCTTTTAAATGCGTCCAACTTCTTTGATGAATATCACGTAAAGTAAAGACATCGGGTAAATGATCACAGCGCTCGACAATCAATTTTGCCCCCTCTGTTGCTAGGCTATCCGCCGCCGCATAGAGCCTTTTGACATGACTGAACAAATATTTTTCCCATCGCAAGGCTGTTTGAAGGGCATCTTTATTGATTTCAAAACGCCCCCCTTCAGTTAATTCAAAAATCAATGCAAGACTTACTATGGTCTTAGGCATTTTCAAAAGATGCGCTTGTAAGCTTTCAGAAAGGTTGTTCTCTTTGGCTTCTTTAAAAATCTTTTGCATCCATTCACGAAAGATCTCTTGAGCTTCAGCAGAAAAGCGCATCACAAGCGGATATTCTGGTGAACCAAGGGGGTTATCATAAAGAGAACGAAATGCCCCTTCATACGTTTCCCATGCCTCTTGATTGGGAGGTCTATCAACCCATTTCCAATCTTTTGTCTCATCGGGAAAGACCAGCATTTGAAAGCGTTGTAAGAAACCATCATTGCCTTTGCCATATAAAACATTGCGTATAAAGGGGAGAATGCGAGAGGGTTGAATGCCCCCTATAATAGAAACGGTTGCATTAGGAATAAAAATGGTTCCACGCCCAATCCGGTCATAAGTAAATTGACCATCTCCATTAAAAGCTTCCAAATAAAAGGCACGCTCTGTTTGATATTCCTTGCGTTCCATATCTGTTAAGAAACCGGATAATTCATCACGCACCATCAAGAGACCGCGGGGATTTTCTTTTAAGAGTTCCCCAAGCTTTTCCACGCTCGTATCATTGACAATAAAACGAGAGACATCATCGTCACTTTTACGAGTAAGAAACTAAATGGTGTGCAAAGCGATCATGCAATCATATTCTCGCAATATTAGAAAAGTAATAATTTATCATTACTTACTGATATAGAGTGCAGTATTTAAAAAAATAATTTGCTTCAATTACCAAATAAATAAAAATACAGTTGATTAAGGGAATTTTTGCTTTGTATGAAGCACACGTAAAATACGAACAACGCCATCTGAAATATCATAAATCATGATATAATTTGGATGTACAATAAATTCACGTGTATTTACAACTCGTCCTAAACGACCAAGAGTAGAAAACTTAACGAGTTTTTCTATCTTTTCAGATAAAAGTTGATCAAACTTTAAGGCAGCAGAAGGATTATTTTGTGATATGTATTCACGTATCTTTTTGCGGTCAACGCGTGCTACTTGTGTCCAAATTAGCTTCATAAAGTTGATCTATCTAGTTTACTTTGTATTTTTAAGCGCCATTCCTTTGCTTCTGCTTCGATTTCCTCAGAAGATATTATATCGCCTGCATTAGCAGAATTTATCCCTAATTGAACCTGTTCCCGAAACCATAAATCGTGTGCACTTCTTTCTTTTTGTTCTTTTACGATATCGCGCATATAATCTCGCAACAATTGTGCACCAGATCTATCACACGCTTTTGCTGCTTTGGAAAATTCATTTTTCAATACATCATCAACGCGAAAGGTAAATGTCGTCTCAGCCATTTTATTACCTCTTAATGTGTTACAAAATAATTCTAATGTAATACATTTTGACTATTTCTTCAATAGGTACTGTTAGAATAGATATTTTCTATCTATCTTGCATTTTCATATCCAAAACATGATTGTTGTTTACATATAAAAAACTTATAATTTAATTCACATTATTTTATGGGATAAAATATTAATTTTGATCTAAATTAATATTTTTACTTAATATGATACAATTTTGTGCATATTTATGAGTTTCTCGTGATTACAAGATACAGAAAATCAAAAACTTGGATTGTTAGAATACGCTAACAAAAATGATTTTGCTTCACTCCATATTGAATAGAAACTGTAAATAGAAGGAAAGCTTGGTGCTTTAATCGAAAAAACAGAGCAGGGGATTGTTATTGACACTTGAGTTTTTTGTATAGCCAATTTTCTCTTGATGTTTTAGAACTTCTTAAGGACGTTAGTGAGCGTAATTTATAAGGTACGCCAATTTATTAAGGAATAACAGCCTATCATCATGAGCGGGGCAATGAGTAAGTCCATAACGCCCATGCCAAGTACCACGCAAGGCACGTGTAATGCCCCGCGCATTCTTAAAAGAACACATCATTTTAAATCCTATAACGTTGCGTCACAGGACGGATTGTGCTAGCTCTAAGGTGATGAGTTTGAGAAAGCCTTGTCCGTCCTTACGTGACAAGTTTTTTTATGCCGCGTCGTTATAACGTTGCTGTTTCGCTTGTTCGATTACATTCAAAAGATCCGATTGTAACCAACGGGATAAAAAACCAAATTTTAAAGGTTTTGGGAGAGAGCCATTGGTAACATGACGGCGGAAAGTTGAGACACTCATATGAAGCAATTTTGCACTTTCACGGTCTGTTAAAAGACTATCATTTTCTGTCATTCTAAAATCCTTTTATTTTCAAAAAATGGAAACAAATTATGCCTATTTATTAAGCACATTTTGGTTTATTTTTGAAGGTATTTTATTTATAGAAAACAGTATTTTATCATATAATTTCTGATGTGATAATTTATGAGTCTTATTGATAAAGAATGAGAGAGAAAGTTATCCACAGATCATGGGGTTATGCACCCCATATCTTAAGATTGACCGGTGACATAAGCCGCCCATTTATCCATATAGACACGACGCTGTTCTAAATAGTCAGTACGACGATAGGCACGCTCTACTTTACCCCCTACCGTATGAGCTAAAATGGTTTCAGCGACCTCATAGGGGGCATCGGTTGTTTCAGCAAGCCAATCGCGTAAACTAGAGCGAAATCCATGCGGGCAGGCATCAAGTTTATTTTTTTCATATATTTTGACATAACATTCTCAGCAAGGGGACCTCGACCAGTTGCAGAAAAAAAGAAATCATTACGAGAAAGCAGACGCGCTTGTTCAATAATTTTCAGTGCTTCTGTTGATAGAGGCACGCGAAATTCTTTTGTTGTATCACCCTTCCTTTCATATTCTCAGCAGGAATAGTCCATATATTCCCATCAACCTGATCCTTATGAATATAACGTAAGGAATGCGTACGAACGCCTGTCAAGATGAGCAAACGCAAAGCCAGTTGTGTTATAGCTGTTGTTTGGCAAAGTGTTTTATAAAAAGCGGGTATATCTCTCCAATCCATTGCTGGTCTATTAGTGATCTTATGACGTTGTTTTCCTAAAAGAGCGCGTGCTTTTTCTGTTGCTTGTAAATCAACATCCAAACCCAAAGCAGCCGCATGTTTGAGACAAAGTTTGAGACGCATCAGTGCTGTCCGAGCAGCTCCAGCTTTTGTATGCCAAATAGGGGCAAGGGTATCGCGTATCTCTGTTTGCGTAATTTCTGAAACGGGTAAACAGCCTAATTTAGGGAGAATATGAAGGCGTAAAGGTAAAAACCAAATTCCATCTTTCCCATCCCCTTTTAATTCAGCTTTATGGCTTTCAAAAGCATCTAAAGCAATATCTTTTAAATAATGGAGATTGCTTATTGTCTCACGCTTTTGTTTATTGCGTTCTTTAATAGGGTCACGCCCCTCACGTAATACAGAACGCCACCCAGTTGCCAATTCACGGGCTTGTTTTAAAGAAACATGTCTTAAAGCACCCAAGCCCATTTCACGACGACGCCCGTGAAGGGTATACCGTAAAATCCATTGAGCACCTCCATCTTTACGCTTATGAAGTAACAAGCCAGCACCATCATTATATTTGCCAGCCCCCAATGTTGCGACAGATCTTGCATTAAGACGGTTCATAAGAGCCATTTTTTAATCCTTTCTTATACAAATTTGATCCACACACTCATCCCACTTGTTATGTGCAAATGAGTGGTTTTGATTGATTCAAGATAAGCAGGTTTGAAATGAGAGAATCTTACGTTATTCGGGACTCTCACTCAACATGAATAACGCTAGATTATCATTATAAATCAATACGTTGTATCTTTAAGGAGAAAATTAGTTCCTTTATATGAAGTGATCAATGATCGTTCAGATGATGTGGTGAATTTTTTTCGGGTGTTGCAACGCCATTATTACCCTTTCATGGATCTGTTGGAGTTCCAGGTGAGTAGCCGTGAGGCGTTTGAACGGTTACGCACCCAAGATCCCAAGAGCCTGACAGATTTAGAGCGGGCATTGCGGTTTTTATATCTGCAGCGGTTGAGTTTTGGTGGCAAAGTGGCAAAACAGACGTTTGGAGTTGATCCACACCGTGGTGCACGGTTTAATAGTCTCAAACTTGAATCCTCCTTAAAGCTTATTTACCGTCGTTTAGCAGGTGTGACCATTGAACATTTAGATTGGTTTGAGTTTATTAGGCGCTATGATCGTCCCAACATCTTGTTTTACCTTGATCCGCCTTATTGGGGTGTTGAGGATTACTATGGCAAGGATTTTTTTAAGCGAGAGGATTATCAGAGGATGTCCACACTGCTTGCACAATTAAAGGGAAAGTTTCTTCTGTCACTCAATGATGTGCCGGAGATTCGCAAAAGCTTTAGCCCATTTAAGATAAAAGAGGTCACCATATCTTATACATGCAGTTCAAATAATCCAATTCCAGCTCAAGAACTCATCATCTCAAATTGCGACTTTTAGCAAAGGAGAAAAAGCTGCCTTAAAGGGTCTTTAAATGATCTTTGAAAGGTCTTTGAAGACCCTTTGAAAACCCCTTTAATTTTTTAAAAAAGACGTGAATTTTAAAAATGAATTGCTGCAAAACCTGCTGTCAAATTCTGCAAAACCTGCTGACAAGCTACATACAAGACATATAGAATCAATAATTTATAGCACGACAAAAGTGCTGTGGCGGAGGGGGTAGGAATGCTATATTTATATAAAATCAATAGATTATATAGAAGTTCGGGAATTTTGATTCCGTTGATTCTTTTAACTTATTTTCTGCCTATCCCGAACCTTTTTAGAGCTTATTCTCGATCATTTAGTTCTAAATTTATCTTTTATTTTCTCTTCTTTCAGATATTAAGAAAGATGGCTGTGAGAGAAGGAATTGTGTTAGAGATCTGCTAAGGTTATTGTGTTTCAAAGGTTGCTTTTTAACACCTTTTGAACTATATTACCACCTTATTGTAGGGTAGGAGTATAGTCATGGCTACAACTGTTAAACTGTCTGATGATCTCATTAATGAGGCTAAGCGTTACGCGTCTGTTTATAGCCGCTCGGTTCCTAAGCAAATTGAATATTGGTCGCGTATGGGCAAAATAGCCGAAGAAAATCCAGATCTCTCCTTTCAATTTATTCAAGCAATCTTACTTGGACAACAAGAAAATGCAGATGGCGATGTAACAGCATTCGAATTTGGCTGAATCTATGCAAGTTTTACAAACCCATTCATTTAAAAAAACTGTCAAAAAACTGCATGCCAACCAAAAACAAGATCTAGACCAAGCTGTTCGCGTCATTATGAAAACGCCCACCATTGGTCAAGCCAAAACAGGTGATCTTTCTGGTGTTTTTGTCTATAAATTTAAAATGGCCAAGCAATTGACGCTGCTTGCTTACAGCTATGAAGATCACACGATTACTTTGACCTTGTTAGCACTTGGCTCTCATGAAAATTTTTACCGAGATCTTAAAGCATAATATATTTTACAACTTGATAGAGGCACACAGCATTAATTTTACTAAAGTTCTCCAGTGCTAAAGGTATTAAACCAAAATTTATAGACATGATCAAGCTATATTGGGCACCTAATTGCGGCATAATATTTTTAGCTAAACCGATTGGAGGACTTTGCAGCAAAGGAGTACTGCACTCATCTGCTATTACATACCTCTAACTTGAGTTAAAAACAAAGCTCTTCCGTACACCCCAACAAATGGCTTTGTCATGATAGAACTTTACTAGATTAGAGGTAAGTCAGTAGCATCTGTTATAAATTAACGCTTCGCACTTTCCTCGGTAAATTCAAGCCGCAAAATACTAAATACAACTAAGTCCTATAGCTCAATGCGCACATAATCATGCATGGTGTTTCTACGCTCAACAAGTTACACCTCAGTTCTCTTGCGCAAATACGAATAAGAAGGGTTTAATTTGCTAATTTTAGCTCAGTCTTAAGTACAACGTCTGGAAAGGCTACACGTGCCTGCTGCATCAACGTAATATTAATGCCATAGAAAAATCCCTTACTATCTGCTATAGCTTCATAAGGATTGCCTATAATGTAAAAAATGAAAAATAATATAAAATAAATTTACAAAAATGATTGACTAGGATATTAAAGCACGATAACGATTCATGCAACGCAAGTCCGCAAGAGGAGATAAGGTATTGCATTTTAATTGAAGGTTTAGTTTTTAAGGAAAGTAAAAGCCTTATCCAACTAAGGCTCCGTGGGGAGGGGGCCGTTACATGCAAGAACAAACATTTGTAAATTATAAGAAAAATGCTTATGAATTGGGCGTGGAGCGTTTACGCTCTATGGAATTGGTCGAGCCCCTTCGATTCTTGAAGAAATGGTCGATCTTGCCCCTGATCTCGCAAAATTCATCATCTCTTTTGTGTATGGAGAAATTTATGAGCGACCTCACTTAACAAGCCGTGTTTGTTCAATCCAAGTTGATAAAGTTAATACGGATTTTCGTCGCAATTTTAAAGGATTCCCAGAGATACCTCCAGAGAATTTTGCCAAAATGCTTCACCCAGATGACATTGCTTCCGCGGTCAACTTTATTCTTTCCTCATCTAATACCGCACAAATTTCTTCTATACGTCTCGATGCTCCACTTTGGTATCAAGTATAAGGATCTATCCAATGAAAATCACGCCCAGAATAGCTCTTGTCTTAACCCTCGTAGGAACCTTTTTTTGGGGTTCCAATTTCCAAGCCACTAAGATAGCTTTAACGACTGTTTCTCCATGGACAGCTTCTTTTGAGCGGTTTCTCATTGCCGTAATCGCCATATTTTTAATTATGATTTTCAAAGAAGGCTTGCGGTGGCATGTTTTATCGCAAAATTTTATTTCTTATATTTTCCTAGGGATTATCGGTGTGGCAGGGTTTAATGGCGCTTTATTTGTTGGCTTGCAAACGTCAAATCCCATAACAGCCTCCCTCATCATGGCGACAACCCCTATTAGTGCTAATATTATTGAAGCTATCATGAATAAATCTTTCCCAACCTGTGAGAGGGTTATAGGGATGCTCATTAGCATGTTCGGGGTCTATTTAGTCATAACAAATGGGAGATTTTTGTCTAACCATGTTTCCTTTGCCAAAGGAGATATTATGATTCTTTTAGGTTCCATTGGTTGGGCGTTCTATACCGTGGGCACGCGGTCATTTGTCAAGAACGCAACCCCGCTTGAAACAACAAGCTGGACGATGCTCTCTGGCACCGTCGCCCTTGGCGTCCTAACCTTTTTATTCGAATCCCCTCTTCAAGAAACGATGTCTATGTCCGGCGCTAGTTTATTCGCACTCCTTTGGATAGGGGTTGCAGGATCAGTTTTAGCCTACCTATTTTGGAATATTGGAATAGCGATCCGAGGTCCGGGTAAGACGGCGATATTTTTCAATTTTGTACCTATTTCAGCCTTATTGGTGCAAATCCTGTTCGGCTTCATCCCTCAAATCATGCAAATCATAGGCGTTTTTGTTACGATTTTTGGAGTTCTAATCGGACAAGGCTATATATTCAGCTTACTAGGATCTAGAAAAGCCGTTCCCAATGCGCATAAAGAGTAATATACTTTTTAAGATGAATGGAAATTGGCGTGTTATTTTTCGCTTTATCGGAACAGATGTGGAGCTTGTTGATTATCAAGATTACCATTGATGAAAGGAATGAAAACAAATGACGCATAACCCCGCCCATTCTAGTGAAGTTCTAAAAGTAGCTTTTTTAGAAGAAATGGGGATAACAATAAAAAAATTAACGTATCGTCTTCATATAACAAAATACGTATTTATTGTCAAATAATATTTTATATTTTTTTGTATTTTTTAAATACGTTGTGTATTGATAATATCTTATGCTTATGAATTGCTTCTTTTATATTTATATGCGTTTAAAGCTATATTATGGGCTTTATGAAACGATTGCGTTATGTTTTGAATCTATACATCTATAATATTTAAAAAGGCTCTCATAATGCGTATTTTTATCTTTATAACCTATCAGTTTTTTTACTAAATGAATTTAATTTTTTTTGTGAATTTTGTTTATAATACATTTAAAATTTAATAGCCTCTTATAGGTGCTCTCTTTATAATCAATGCGTTCATTTACAGTTTAGTTATTTGAAGCTGCTGTTTTTACGCATTTTCTATAGCTGTTATATGCTTTATGGCCATGGCATCATTTTTCATTTTCATAAGAGAAATGATAAATAGAATATATGATAATTGCGATTTATAGACTGTTATGAAAACATCTAAAGAGAGATTGATAATTATAGAGATCAGTAAAATTCCTTTTAATAGGCTTTTGTCAGTTCTTTTTAGACCCTCTATTATTTTTTTGAATGGTAAAAAATTAAAATCAATATATTTCAATATGTTAATATCTTTAAAACATAACTTATATCAAGAATACAATCTTTAAAGATAACCAATGATGTGAGTTGAATAAAACTTGTCAGTTATGTGTCAGTAAATTGAACCGACAAAAGTGATCATTTTAGTGAGTGATTAACACGTGTCTTATGAAAAGCATATGACCCTTTAAAGCTTTTAAAAAGATAGCTTGTAACTCATAAGAGATGCTATCAAGATCATTAGGTTATGAGTTTTGGGGGTGCTTTTTATAGGTATTATTTTATTTTTTTAATTAGAAATAAAAGTTATTATATTTCAATATGTTAATGTTTTAAAGAAACAACCTATATTAAATACAATCCGTAAATACAATCTATAATATATATAAAAAGGGGTTTTGTAGGGGTTTTGGGGGTTTTAAGAACCGACAAAACCTATAAGTAAAATGAATATATATAACTCTCTTTAAACAAAGCTTTTGAGAACAATAAAGCACTCATTTTAGATTACGGTATAATCTCTTAAAGGCAATGTAAAAAAATCTAACTCTATTTAAGATGGGGTTTCTTATAAATCTTAAAGCAATCCAAAGTAGAGTATCTAAAAGTGCAAATGATTTCTTTTTAGAATAACGCATATAAACACTCCTTTTAAAGATTAGATGTAAGCAATTTATAAAGGGGGTATAGATTATGGTTATAAGCTCTATACCCCTTATGCGTTTATCATACCCAGTATGTGAGCATGCTTTATAAGTTATTCAGTTTCTCTAATTTCTAATTTTGGTAAATTCTTAACAATTTTGATTGTCTCTAAACTTACCGTAATAACCCTTTGAAATAACTCTAGAGGGTAGGCGGGGTTGCCAACGGTTTCAACAGCATAACGATTGGCATCATTAACAATGCCACTCTTTTTATCTGTTTTTACACATTGACGCCCCATAACCCATTCAAGAGCAGGCTTGCCATTGACGATATACTCATAAGCTTCAAGAGGGATATCTGTCATGGTAATATTGCTATTGTAAAAAACAGTTGATTTATCCTTTTCGGATTTTCCTTTCTCTTTAGCTGCTTTTGCGAATTTCATTTCAGTTACATAATAGAATTTTTCGGGATTAGAGATCTCTGTAACTTTTGGATTGCCTTTTTTAAAGGTCACGGGGTAAGGCTCTATGCTTTCGTAATTCACATGCAAATGACCCAATTCACGCCCTGCTGTTACAAATTTCCAAAAATCATCAGCACTCTTTACACACGGGATACGAGGCAATTCTTTAGAGAGGTTATCAGCATAACGGGCACGATAATCTTCCGAATGCAAAATTCCATAAACATAATAAAAGATATCTTCTTTTGTTATATTCTCATTAGGATAAGCGGCTTTAAAATGTGCTAATCCCGCATCTGTAATGCCATCACGAACTTTCTTTTTTACACTTGCAGCAAATAAACTCTGGTTATGATGTTTTTTTTCATCAGAATATAATAAAAGTGGATAGCATCTCGTTTTTTCCAATGTATCAAAACTGATTGGCTTATTTGTCATAAGACAAGAAAATCCTGATCGATTTCCTATTCCAGAAACACAAATTCCAAGGTTGCCAAGAATATTTGAGTTAAAAAATTGATGCGTGTGTCCTAGACCTTCATTTAAGAATGGTGATGTATAATGCCATAGTGTCATAAACGGGCGATAAAGAATGAGAGCTTTTAGATGAGATTCAAATGTTGCTTCTATGCTCCGTTTTAATTTGGAGATAAGAGCATCCGTCCAACTGATTTTTGTAGTATCATAATCAATGATTTTTTTCATAGATATAGACGGATTTTCAGCAACGAGACGCCTTTGTTCATTAAAAAAATCAATTGTCTTTTGCACAGATGTACTTAGTGCATCTGTTGAAAAATTACAAACCCAAGAATCTCTTGCTGTTCTCATACCAAGCGACACTTCCTCAAAAAGCTTAGTATCTATCGACGTATTCCTATCTCCCATAGGCATAAATTGATAAAAATTGACATCTCTTGGTTTTATCCAGTCATGCTTTTCATTAGGAGTAATTTCAATAAATTGTTTGGAGTGTGTTATTCCTTTTATACTCTTAAATTCACGCAATTGTTTTAATTTTTCCTTTGTAGAAAGGTTATCCCCAATATCATGATAGAAAATCTTACAAGGCTGTTGTTTTTTTGGATTACGTACAAAAAGAGTTATTGATATTCCATTTTGACATCCAGAGCCAAAGACGTTTTGTCCTTCTTTTGCCATTCTGTTCGATAATCTGTTTTTTCGAATATCTCCACGAAGATTAACGATATAAATAGAGGAATATTCATTTTCTAAACAACTACGCATACCATCCGCAGAGATTTTATCTATCCATCCATTCCCAGAAATATAAGCGACAATACCTCCTTGTGAACTTAAGCGATTACTTGCCCACCTAATTGCTCGAATATAGCTATCATAAAGCTTATTTCGATTCATTTTTTCTGATGATCTCGTTATATATTGTTTATAGATACTATCATTAAGCGTATCATAACGCACATTTGGATTATTATCATTGGCATTTTTTTGCCCTACGGAATAAGGAGGGTTGCCAACAATAACTTGGATATCTGCTTCCTGCTGTTTTTTACACCGCTCTGAATTCTCAAACATATAGCGTGTAAAAAAATCTTTTTCCTCTAACATCAGAAACGTATCAGTTAAACAAATTCCTTCAAAGGGTATATAATCTCCTTTCATAAGACTATGATAAGTCGATTCAATGTTAATGGCTGCTATGTAATAGGCTAGGAGAACAATCTCGTTGGCTTTGATTTCATTTCGGAACTTATATTCCATATCCTCTGGTTTTATCAGTCCAGATTGTAAAAGCCTTGTAATAAAGGTTCCTGTACCTGTAAAAGGGTCAAGAATAGAGACGCCTCGAGAACTTAAGCTTTGTCCAAACTCTTGCTCTAAAACATCATTGACGGAATGTAAGATAAAATCAACTATTTCAATAGGCGTATAAACAATCCCAAGCTTATCTGTTGTCTTTTTGAATGCCTTGGTAAAAAAATCTTCGTAAAGTTTGATAATAAGATTCTGTTTTGCTCGCGTCTCAATAATCTCCTCTGTATCATCCTTTACACTTTGATAAAACTTTTCAAGATCTTTGGCTTCGTCTTTAATATTCATCTTATCAAGTTCAGATAAGATCTTTTCCATCGCTTGCGAGATGGCGTTTTTACTCACAAACTCATTTCCATCAAACAAGGATTCAAAAATAGGTCGTGTCACAAGGTGTTGCGCCAACATCTCGAGTGCATCCTCTTGTTCGATACTGTCATTTAAACCGTTCTTTAATTCTTTATGAAAGGCATGAAAGGCGCGATAAGCTTCACTCTTTTTATCAGCGAGTATGCTTTTAAGACGGATAATATGATTTTGTGCAATTGCAGCCACATTGCCAGCCCATTTTTCCCACTGATTAGGCTCCCCACATTTTTTGACAATGATGGGCTTAATAGCACGCGATAATTCATCAACATAAAACTCGAATTCTTTTTGTCCTTCATAGCTATGAGAATTTTCACTTGCTACTGAACCAATATGAAGCCCAGCACCTTCCGATTTCGTGTGGAAAGAGAGTTCGTCAACAACTGCGGTCATTGCTTGTAAAGCAGGGTCAAAAGTGACTCCTACAATCTCAAACACATGACGAACATTTTGGTCTAGCTCTAAGGCTTTTATTTTGTTTTTAAAGTTGTCATCATGAGCACGCAAAGCATTGAGAACTTGCCAGATGACATCATACTTTGTATTGTTTTCTAAAGCCTGTTGTGGTGGAATATTAAAGGGAATACCAACGGGTAAAATAATATAGCCTGTTGTTTTACCTTCTGCGCGACGCATCACGCGCCCCACCGCCTGTATCACATCCACATGACTTTTACGCGGGTGTAAAAACATAACCGCATCAAGAGCAGGGACATCGACGCCTTCAGAGAGACAGCGGACATTGGTTAACACACGGCAGTTATTCTCATCTGTATCTTCTTTAAGCCAATCAAGTAATTTATTACGATTTTTGCCATTAAAAGAGCCATCAATGTGCTTAACATCAAAGATAAGAGAAGTCTTACTTTCTGGAACAAATTTATGATATTCATCAATGGCGTCATTGAATAGTTCGCTAACGAGTTGAGACGTTTTGATATTTTTACAAAAAGCCAGAGAACGACGCATAGGTTTTATGCCATCTTCTTCTTTCTTTTCTATTTGGGAAAGTGCTTTGTAGCAGCCAATGATTTTGGTTGTATCATCAAGGATAAGTTCGGAATTTTTATCTTTAAGGCGTTTCTGAATCGTTGCGTTAATAATTGCTTCATCAACAGCCAAGACGATAACTTTATAGGGTGTTAAAAGTTTATCTTTTAGAGCTTTTGAAAAAGTATACGTGTAAAGATTTTTTCCATAGAGCTTTTCATCATCCATGGACGCCAGAACAGCATCAGATGCGTCAGCCTTCTTTTTCAACTTGTCGGTAAAGATCTTAGGGGTTGCCGTCATGTACAGACGTTTTTTGCCAAAAATGATACTGTTATCGTGAACCTTGATAAATTCAGATTCACGCTTGTCTGTTCCTAACACAGCTCCAGTGGTACGGTGTGCTTCATCACAGATGATCAGATCAAATTCGGGTAAATCATACTTTTTTTGCGCATCCGAAATCACTTGGATTGAATGGTAAGTAGAAAAGACCACAGTCATTACATCAAGAGAAGTTTTATTGGCTTTACGCGCAAGCTCTTTGGCATCGGTCGTAGCCGGTAAAACAAGGTCTGATGCATCGAGACCAGCTTCATCATCATTTTTATTCTTACGACGCTTACCTACTTGTGTATCCGAACACACAGCAAAGGAACGCAAAGGCACTTCTGTATCTTCTGTCCATTCACGAATTGTTTGAGAGATAAGAGCAAGGGAGGGTACCAAAAATAAAACACGTTTGCCTTGACCTGCTATGGTTTCTGCTATCTTCAAACTGGTGAAAGTCTTTCCCGTTCCACATGCCATAATGAGTTTGCCACGGTCTGCTTCTTGTAAACCTTCACAGACTTTCTCAAGGGCTTCTTTTTGATGATCTAAAAGCTTTTTCTTCGGTTTCTCTTTAAGGACAGCTTGTCCTTGTTCTTTATAAGCCCCCCAATCGATTTGACTGCTTTCCAAATCAAATAGATTAATCCGTTGAATACGAACCTCTTGTCCTTCACAAGTCAGTTCAACATTGTCACTCCAATCTGTTTCGGTGCTATCAACCAGTATGCGACGGGTAAAGATCTTTTTGCCCGAGGCAGCAATAAAACTATCAATATCTTCTTTTTTTATTATGTGAGAGGCATCATAGCATTTACATTGAATAGCCGCATAACCCCCTTCATCACGGATTGTAGCGACCAGATCAATCCCAATATCCGTTCCATCTTCATCATGTTCTTGCGCCCATTCCAAATAAGTTTGAACCTTTTCGTATTCTTGGCATTGAAGAGGGTCTTCAGCTAAATAAACCTTTACAAGGTTTTCAAACATGGTTCCTAATTCACGGGGTGATTGAGCCTGTTGACGATAATATTCCAACAGAGAGCGTAAAGTGACATGTTCATTATCATATTTAACAGATTGCAGCATATTGTAATAAAAATCCCTTGCCTTATGAGATGATCAATAATCATCAAAAGAATCAAAACGAATTCAATCAAATTGACTTAAAGCAAATAACGATAAAAATGGAAAAAAACTGATAAAAAAAGCGGATATTTTTTCAAAAGGGGTTTTTAAAGGCTGCTTATCAACAGCCCATGACATGGAATAAGATCAGCAAAGTAGTAAAATTTGCTATTTGTTTTATGAAAAAAAAGACAAATTTGATATGTGCTTTAAAATATCATAATGAGTATTTTGATAGGTTTTGTCGGTTCTTAACCCCCCCAAAACCCCTACAAACCCCCTTTTTATATATATCATAGATTGTATTTACTGATTGTATTTAATATAGGTTGTTTCTTTAAAACATTAACGCATTGAAATATAATAACTTTTATTTCTAATTAAAAAAATAAAATAATACCTATAAAAAGCCCCCCCCAAAACTCATAATGGGGAGTGCTTTGAAGAGTTCACTGTTATATTGTTAATGTTCTATAAGATTTCCAAATTGCCTCAGTGTGATGTTTTATGGCTTGTCACTAAGGGATTCCATTCATAGCGTATGGTAGGGCGACCGCCTTGTGAGCTCTTGTCTTCAGAGATTTCACGTATATAGTTACAACGGCATAAAAGCTCTAAAGCTTGCTTAACGGCTCCATTATCTTTGAAACATTTCCAATCACGTTTATAAATATCCCTTGTTGTAAAAACATCGGGTAAACAATCACAACGCTCGACAATTAATTTTGCTCCCTCTGTTGCTAAGCTATCCGCCGCCGCATAAAGCCTTTTGACATGACTTAACAAATATTTTTCCCATCGCAAGGCTATTTCAAGGGCATCTCTATTGATTTCAAAACGACCACCATCAGCCAGTTCAAAAATCAACGCAAGGGTTGGTATGGTTTGATTCATTTTCAAAAGATGTGCTTTTAAACTTGATGAGAAATGACCATTCTTTATTCTTTTCTGAAAATCTTCCCACCATTCACGAAACATTTCTTGGGCTTCGGCAGAAAAGCGTATAGTTATCGGATATTTTGGTGATCCAAACGGTTTATCATAAAGAGAACGAAAAACCCCTTGATAACTTTCCCATGCCTTTTGATTGGGAGGTCTATCAACCCATAACTGCTCTTGTCGTTCATCGGGATAGATCAGCATTTGAAACCGTTGCATAAGACCATCATCGTTTATTCCACGGTGCATGTCTTGAATAATGGGAATAATACGTGCAGGTTGAATACCCCCTATAATAGAGACAGTTGCATTGGGAATAAAAATGGTTCCCCGCCCTATACGGTCATAGGTGTATGACTTATTACCATTAAAAGCGGTTAGATAGAAAGAACGGTCTGATTGATATTCCTTTCTTTCTAGATTAGATAAAAAACCAGCCAGTTCATCACGCACCAACAAGAGACCACGGGGGTTTTCTTTTAAGAGTTCCCCAAGCTTTTCAACGGTCACATCATTGACGATAAGGCGTCGTTTTATAGAACTATCATCTTCCTCACTTTCTTTGTGTTCAAGAGTTTGTGAAAGAAGAGCAAGGGCTTGTTCTTCATCATGATCTTTGAGTGCTTTATAGGCTTGTTTTTTCTTTTCTCGTTTATCTAATTCACTAAGAATCTCTTTTGTTTCTTGCTGTTTTTTCTTCTTTACCCACTCTTGATGCCATTCATCTTGAAATTCATAGAGAGGTTCTAAAGCAGCGTCCATGCTACCTGTTTTCATGGTCGAAGTTTCCCCCACAATGACACCCCAGAGATTAGGAACAATTTTCCAATTGGCATGTTGTTTTGGGGCAACCCGCACGCCATTGCCAATAACAGCAGCCAAGGCACAGAGAGCAGAGATAGCAATAAAATCCATAGGGGCTTGTTGGCTATCCGCAACGTCATAAACATAGTTCATTAATGGCGTTGGCAACTGTAATAAGCTAAAAGGCTTGACGGGTAAGAGAGCCGTATTAATCGATTGCAATTCCCCCCCAACCATTTTGTTGCAATGCTTGTTTATAAAGAATGGCTTCTAAACAAGTATTTTCGTTTAAAGAGCCGTTATCATTATCATTTAAAGGAGTATTATTCTCTAAAATATTTTTGTTATCTTGTATCATGTTATTTACCTTAGAAAATAGAGGAGATCGTTAAATATGCATTATGCGGGGTTTGCCTCATAAGGACCTCAAAGGCTTGGCTATAAGCACGCGTAGCAAAGGTAAAATCAGCTAAAGTCTTTTTGATTGGTTGGCTTCCATAACACCCATGCCAAACCCCACGCAAAGCACGTGTGATGCCCCACGCATTCTTAAAAGAACACATCATTTTAAATCCTATAACGTTGCGTCACAGGACGGATTTTGCTATTGTGAGGGTGATTAGTTTGAGAAAGCCTTGTCCGTCCTTACGTGACAAGGTTTTTTTTATGCCACGTCGTTATAACGTTGCTGTTTTGCTTGCTCGATTACATTTAAGAGATCCGATTGTAACCAACGGGATAAAAAACCAAATTTTAAAGGTTTTGGGAGAGAGCCATTGGTAACATGACGGCGGAAAGTTGAGACACTCATATGAAGTAATTTTGCACTTTCACGGTCTGTTAAAAGAATATCATTTTCTGTCATTCTAAAATCCTTTCATAATAAAAAATAGAACCAAATCATGCCTATTTATTAAGCACATTTTGGTTCATTTTTGAAGGTATTTTATTTATAGAAAACAATATTTTATCATAGTTTTATTGATGTAATAAATTATGAGTCTTATTGAGAGAGAATGAGAGAGGAGAGAGCTAAAGTTATCCACAGATCATGGGGTTATGCACCCCATATCTTAAGATTGACCAGTGACATAAGCCGCCCATTTATCCATATAGACACGGCGCTGTTCTAGATAGTCAGTACGACGATAGGCACGCTCTACTTTACCGCCGACCGTATGACTTAAAATGGTTTCAGCGACCTCATAGGGGGCATCGGTTGTTTCAGCGAGCCAATCGCGTAAACTAGAACGAAATCCATGGGGGCAGGCGTTTAGTCCAGTCTGTTGCATATATTGAGCCATACAATTTGCAGCGAGGGGACCGCGACCAGTTGCAGAAAAAAAGAAATCATTGCGAGATAAAAGGCGCGCTTGTTTTAAAATATCTAATGCCTCTGATGATAAGGGTACACGAAACTCTTTTGTTGTATCACGCTTTCCTTTCATATTTTCGGCAGGAATAGTCCATATATCATCTTCAATCTGATCTTCACGAATATGACGTAAAGAGTTGGTACGAACCCCTGTAAGGATAAGCAAACGTAAAGCCAGTTGTGTTAGAGTTGATGCTTCACAAAGTGTTTTATAAAAAGCTGGAATATCTTTCCAATCCATTGCTGGAAAGTTTTGTGTTTTATGACGTTGTTTGCCTAAGAGAGCGCGTGCTTTTTCTGTTGCTTGTAAATCGACATCTAATCCCAAGGCAGCCGCATGTTTGAGACAAAGTTTGAGACGTATCAATGCTGTCCGAGCAGTATCAGCTTTTGTATGCCAAATAGGGGCAAGCGTGTTGCGTATCTCAGTTTGTGTAATCTCAGAAACGGGAAAGCAGCCTAATTTAGGGAGAATATGAAGTTGTAAAGGCGCAAACCAACGCCCATCTTTACCATCATTTTTTAATTCAGCTTTACGACTTTCAAAAGTATCTAGTGCAATATCTTTTAAATAATGGAGATTGCTTATTGCCTCACGCTTTTGTTTATTGCGCTCTTTAATGGGGTCACGACCTTCACGTAAAACAGAGCGCCACCCAGTTGCCAATTCACGAGCTTGTTTTAAAGATACATCTCTTAAAGCACCCAAGCCCATTTCACGACGACGCCCGTGAATGGTATAACGGTAAATCCATTGAGCACCTCCATCTTTACGTTTGTGAAGAAGCAAGCCAGCACCATCATTATATTTGCCAGCCCCCAATGTTGCGACAGCCCTTGCATTAAGACGGTTCATAAGAGCCATTTTTACTCCTTTCTTGTACAAATTTGATCCACACACTCATCCCGCTTGTGATGTGCAAATGAGTGATTTTAATTGATGCAACATAAACAGATTTGAAATGAGAGAATCTTACGTTATTCGGTGTTCTAATTCAATATGAATAACGCTATATTATCATTATAAATCAATGTGTTACACGGTGTAAAATCGACAGATCATACAGCAGTAAAGAGTGTTCGTCGTGCGGTGTTCTTAGGAGCACAGAGTGCGATTATAGGCTTTGGGAAAAATCACAGTGCAACGAATTATACGCTTGAGGAAGAATATTTTGATTATAAACGTGAACTTGGCGTATGCGCCAAGACATTAATAGGAATGAAGAAAACCCGTTTCCAAATGCCAAATAGCGCACAGACAGCCCAAGATTTTGGAACGATTGTTATTCCTACCTACAGCGGTGAAGCAGCAGCGTAATCATTAAGGAGGAAAAGACATGGCAGATCAACTACCCCCTCCATTACAGGGCAGAAATCTTCACACGCAGCAGGTGAGTTTCTTACGTTTGAACATCTCACATAAAGAGAAGCATCTTACAGAGAAAATCGGAATTTTGCCTCGTGGCGCTTTGATTACCTCGATAAAAGCGTTTGTGAAGACAGCGTTTTCTGAAGCGAAGTTGAAGATTGGCAGTACCTATGGTGGCAATGAGTTTGGGGAAAAAGATATCAAAGCCCAAAATACGCAAGATTTTACCCCCACAGACCAAAAGGTTTTTGCTCCAGAGGATAAAGAAATGACCCTTTATGCAACAAGAGATAAAACCACAGATGCTGGTGAGTGTGTTGTGGTCGTGCAATTTGTGGCAAATCATTAAGGGGACAAGATATGGCAGATTATTTACCAGAACCCTTACAGGGGAGAAACCTTCATACGCAGCAGGTAAGCTTTTTGCGTCTTAATTTTAGCTACCAAGATAAAGAAAAGGTGATGAAGATAGGCACTTTGCCTCGAGGTGCTTTGATTACTTCAATCAAGGCTTTTATTAAGACAGCGTTTTCGGATACGAAGGTCAAAATAGGCAGCACTGCTGGTGGGACTGAATTTGGTGAGTTAGAGATCAAACAAGCGGGTATTAAAGCAGCAACGATTTCTAATCAGAAGGAGTTTGTTCCCTCTGATAAAGAGATCACGCTTTATGCGAAAGCCGATAAAACAGTCCAAGCTGGTCAAGCAAGTATCGTCGTTGAATTCGTGACCAATCACTGAAATTGAAGGGAGAGATCTATTAACTCTCCTTTTTATGAAGTAGCAGATTGTACCGAGAGTTGTAAATTAAGGGCAGATAAGACAGCGACTAAGGTAGAAAGCTTAGGGTCACCCGTTTTGCTTAAAGAACGATATAATCCACTACGTTCGCGATTGGTTTCTTTTGCTAAGGTGCACATATTTTGAGCGCGAGCAACGATACCAATAGCATCCGCTATATGAGCAGCATCACCGGTTTTGAAGGCTTCATTTAAAAAGACTTCTTGAGATTCTGGTGTTGTGAGGTGTTTTTCAAAGTTAAAGGTTTTCAATTTCATTTTTAAGATCCTTTACAAGAGATAAGGCTTTTTGAATATCATTGGATTGTGTGGATTTATCACCACCACAAAGTAATATAATGATTCTATCGCCTTTTTGTGTGAAATAAATTCTGTAACCAGCCCCATAATGGATACGTAATTCACCTATGCCATTAAAGAACTTCGCATCACCCAAAAGTCCTGAACGAATTCTATGAAGTCTTGTAAGAATTATATTAGCAGCTTTTCTGTCTTTAAGCTTTTCTAACCATTCATCGAATTCATCTGTTGTTTTTATTATCGCTACCATTAGTGCACTATAATACACATAATATGTAATATCAAGTTAGTTATAATTTTTGTATCATTGAAAAGGTATTTTGATGACGCGTCATTATATTCGAGTTAGGACAGGGGGACCAATACCGGCTAGTCAAAATGTTTATCGTCATAGAAAAACGCTTTCGCACTTGGTGTCTGTTATCCAAGATGAGATTGATGACACCACGGATGAGTATGTAGCGCAAATCCAAGAAAGTATTTTTGCTGCTATTCGTTTTTGTGAGAGGGAAAGTTTTTACTTTAACGAAAGCCGTGATGTTACGTTTCAAACACGGGCGGGGCAGGGGATTTATGATGCAAGCGATACCCGCCATCTTGAAACAGCTGTCAAAATCAAAAGCGTTTATCTTAAGTCCGATCAACATCATAAGCTTGAACTAGAGCGGAGAAGTCCTTTTGCTCTAGAGGCTTCGTTGTCATCAGAGCAGCAAGGAACACCGGTTTGTTACAGTTATTTTGATAGGAAACTGTATCTTTATCCCACACCGGATAAAGCGTATCAGATTCAACTCATCCTCTCTCCACAACGTTTATCAGAGATAGAGCGTGTAGATGAAGAGCACCCATGGTTTGTGCATGGATTTGACTTGATCAAAGCGCGTGCAAAATATGAACTGTACAAGAATATTCTGAAAGAACCCGATTGTGCAACGGCAGCTTATAATGACTTTACCGAGCAATTGCATGAATTACGGGCAGAGACGTCTAAACGTCATAACGTCACGCGGATAATTCCAACGGATTTCTAAAATGGTTTATTTTCCAATCGCTGATTACCGCCCCGATGTTGCGGTCGTCAATGGGAGCTTTACGGATACGCTTGTGAATGTTTTACCGGCAGATGGAGGCTACATTCCGATGCCTAGTGCAATGGTTGTGTCTCATCCTTTGGAAGAAAAGCCTTTGGGGTGCATAGCGTTTCGAAGTGGCGATGGTGTTAAGATAATCGTAGGAGGCAAGCAAAAGCTTTATAGTTATGATAGCCAAACCAAGGGTTGGAAAGATATTAGCCAAAGTGGTGTGATGTATCAAGCAAATGAGGATAATCAATGGTCCTTTGCGTTGTTTGGCGAATCCATTATTGCGGTAAACAAAAATGATAAACCGCAAATTTTCAAGGTTCGTAGTTCTGAACGGTTTGAAGAATTAGGAGGCAATCCACCGAAAGCAGGATTGGTCAAGGTTTGGGGTGATTTTGTTTGTTTGATGCAATTGACAGATCATCCCAATCGTATTCATTGGTCGGGTTTGAATGACGCAACTCATTGGACGGTAGGTGATAAAGATTGTTATTATCATAATTTTAATGATGGAGAATATGTGCAAGGTGCGACAGAATCGAGCAATCCACTCGTTTTTTTGCGTTCTGCTATTTATGCTGGTTGTTTTACGTTAGGCTCTAAGGTTCCTTTTATTTTTCAAAAGCTTCAAGACAAGCGCGGGGCGCGCAGTGCAGCTTCTATAGCTTGTCGAGGGAGTGATGCTTTTTTTGCTGGTGATGGTGGCTTTTATCAGATGAGTGCTGATGGTCAATTTTTACCGATAGGCTTTGAGAAAGTTGATAGAACGGTTTTTAAAAGCTTTGATAAGTTTGCTCTTGATGAGATGCAAGGGGTTATAGATCCCATTGATAACCGGATTTACTGGTCATTAAAGAGAGGTAATAACGAGCAAACGACCTTTGTTTATGATTGGGGCTTGCAGAAATGGTCGACGATACAGGGAAAGCCTTTCACATTGTTTCCCGTATTTACGACAGGTTATACTTTAGAACAGTTAGATGAGATCTCGATCAATCTTGAGTCCTTGCCTGCTTCTTTAGACAGCCCTCGTTGGCAAAGTGGCGCTCCCATGCTTGGTGCTTTTGATGAAAACAATTGTCTTGTTATGTTTACGGGCGCACCGATGGAGGCAACGGTTGTTTCGCAAGAGATGGGGGCACCGGATGGAAGTTTTAACTTTATCACGAAGATGTTTGCCGAAGTTGATACGACGCAAGGTCTTTTAAGTATCGGAGAACGTCGTCTTCGCAATCATCAGACGCCGATCACATGGCACAAGGAGAGAGAATGTTCCTATGCTACAGGTGCTTATCACGGTCGTTCACGCAATCGTTATCACCGGTTTAAATTACGCATTCCTAAAAATGAACCTTGGACGGCAATTACGGGGTTTGATGTTGATTTACGTCCTTTAGGCAGAGGGTAATGGCAAAAGTCTATTTGACCACGTCTTGGGATATGGAGCGTATAGCGCCTTATCTGGAAGACATCATTGCATCCTTTAGAGCATATGTAGAACGTTTTAAACATGAAATCACGTTGCAAGATCTTATTGAAGCGATTTGCAGTGGCAAGAAACAGTTATGGCTTGTTTTGGATGATGACGCGCGCTTTTTAGCGGCGGTTACAACCCAGATACAGCAGACAGTTTTAGGAAAGAAGCGCGCACTGATTTGTGAATGTAGTGGCAAGGGTGTTCTTGATCAAGTTGACAATTTGCAGATTGCAGAGGATTGGGCGCGTGAGAATGGCGCTTTTGAGATAGAGATTTTAGGGCGTTTAGGCTGGAAACGTGCACTGACCAAACAAGGCTATGGCATAACGATGCTTTATTATAGGAAGGAATTGTAAAATGGGGAGCGAAACACCGTCAACAACACAACAAAAACAGGTGCAGACAAGTGCCCCTCCCGCTTGGATGCAGAATGTCTTTAAGCGAGGTGGTGCTGATGCGTATAATCTGTATGATACAGGGATGGGTGGGAATGTTTATGGCGGTCCTCGTGTAGCGCCATTAAGTGATCAGACGCTCTATGGAATTGGTGGTCTTGGTAGTATTCCTAACCATTATCAAAATCGCTCTTTGATGAATACAATTTACAATCCGACATCATCAATGATGAATCTTCGACATGTAGCTTCTGGTGGTATGATGGGAGAAAATTCGTATTTCAAACAAGCACTTCAAGAAGCATTAGATGATTCAGACACTCAAATTAACAGATATTTCTCAGGGATTGGTCGTTATGCAACTCCTGATCACAGAGAGGAAGTGCGGAAAGGAAGAGATTCTATCTACGCGCGTGCTATGTTAGAGCAATATAATCGTGATGCGGACCGCATGATGCAAGCCAATGCCATGATAGACCAAGCCAATCAAAATCAATTGGGAGCCTCCAATAACTTCTTACAGGGTTATGGGAATGCTTATTCCAATGCCATACAGGGGGGAGGAGTGCTTGATACTCACAATCAGAGAGTTGTTGATGCCAATCGCGAACGTTGGCTGGAGCAAGACAATAGCGGTTGGAATAGGTTGAATATGCTTATGAACGCCGGTCATGGCTTTGCAAGGAATTACGGTACGACAACCAACAATAGTACAAGTTCTAAGATGGAGGGTAATAGCCCGTGGAAAAATGCAGGAGTTATAGGTTCTCTGGCACTTCAGGCAGCACCTATGGCTTTTGGTTACATGGCAGGTGGTCCAATGGGAGCAGCATTGGCAGCAGGAGCCCCTTATGCTTTTTTAGATTACATGAATAAGAAACAATAGCTGTATAATCATTAAAGAATAGTTTTGTAGGAGAATGTGATGGCATTTCCATTATTATTTCCATTAGCTGGGGCAGCTTTTATGGCAGCGAGAGCTGCGCCTCATATTTTTAGATATATTGCTCCCAAAGCGGTTACAGGGGCGAACAGGTTGGGACAATTAATAACAAAGAGCCCCGTGGGAAAATTCGTAACAAAGAACCCCAAATCCAGTGCATTTACGGTTGGGGGGGCAGCCATTGAAAGTATGATGACACCAGAGAAAGCACATGCTCCAAACAACCCCTATTTACAGAGTATGCAGAATCCATATGGACCATTTATGCCCTATACGGTTCCTGGAGTGGAAATGCCACTTGGAGTTGATCAACAGCCACCTATGCCAAATGCACTGGAGGAAGCCCCAGAAGATCTTAAAACTCATGTTAACGAACAAATGCAATCATTAGCGCCTGCTTCTCAAACACCTCCTCGTGAACCAACAGATGCAGAGAAATTTTTACAGTCTAATACTTATAAGTTTTTTCAATCAGATGCGTATCAGAAGCTCAAAGATCTTTTTGCAGGTATGGCGGAATCTTCATCAGACGGTTCAGGATGGGATGCGCTTGCAAGTGGTGTGAAGCGTCTTAATGAAGGTGATAAACAAAGAGGGCAGGTTAATCAAACCGTCGAGTATCTAAAGTCCAAAGGCTATAGTGAAGAAGAAGCTGCTATTATGGCACGTAATCCGCAAATGCTTAGTGCTTTGCTAACAGGTGGTAAGTCCCCAGAAGGCTTTCAATCGTATACCAATCCAGAGACAGGTGAACTTGAATATAGACCGGTTAAGGGGTCTATGCAGGAACTTGAATATAATCAGAAGCTACAAGCCCAGAAAGAATGGGAAGGTAGAAGGATAAAAAATATGTTCACCACCAAGCAGCAGTTGAGAGCTGGTTTAAATGATCTGAAAGCTGCTTTTAAACTCATTCAAAAAGGTAAGGCTACAGGATTTAAGGGGTGGTTTTCGAAAAAAGCTGGTGGAAGTGATGGGTACAAATTAGACAAATTATTGGAGGGAATTAGAGGTGGTGTTCTAAGGACGGTATTTGAGAACCTAAAATCAATGAGTTCTAGCGGAACAGTAGGAACTGGTCCTATATCAAATTTTGAAAGTCAGGCACTATCATCAATGTTTGGTTCTTTGGATGTTGGGCGAGATAAAGAGGGGTTGGAGAGGACTTTAAAAGTAATTAAAACAGCATTTGATTTTTTCAATAGGCATAATGATCTTCAACTGTACAACGCATTAACAGGTCAACCTATAGATACCCCCCAAGAAATCTCTGAAAAATATTTTGTAGATTCACCGGTTTCACAAGGAGGTAGTGCAAGCTTGCCAATTATAAGCAGCAGAGAAGAGCTAGATCGTTATCCTCTTGGAACAATAGTTAATTATAATGGTCATCCAGTATATAAGGGAGCAAAAAGATGATAAACAATAAACGTTATCGACCAGGAGATCGAATTCTTGAACTTGGTGATGATGTTTACGTAGCCGATTATCCTCTTAATCCCAGCAATTCAGGTAAACGTTATCGACCAGGAGATCGAGTTCTTGAACTTGGTGATGATGTTTATGTAGCCGACTATCCTTTATATAATAATTCTTATGAGGAAGACGCAGAACATCCCGAAATCACGCAAAGTGAGGCTTTTTGGAACTCTTTAAAGCATGGATTGAGTTTTAATTTAGATGATGAGATTGCGGGGATTACAGCGGCAGGACGTGATTCTGATGATCAGTGGGCAATAAGTGCTTTTTTGAATGGGCTTTACAACTATTGGACTGGAGATAAGCAAGCCATAGAGAAGTATGAGAAAGAAGCCAATAGACTACGTGATTATTATCGTAGGATGAGTGATCAACATTATTGGACGTCTTTGTTAGGAAATGTTGTAGGGGCTGCTTTACCTTCACTTGCGACGTTAGGAACAGGAGCGGTTGCAGGACTAGCGGGGCGGATAGCACCTTCTGCTACTTCAAAATTAGGTCAAGCCTTTTTGAAAGCCGTTCCAACACCGGTAGGTACGGGAGGGAAATGGGTAGGCGCAGGAGTGAAATATGTAGGTGGGAAAGCCAGTCCGTTTTTAGGCATCACAAAAAACACAACACTTCCTCATTTGCTTAAAGTAGGGGCGGCATCTGGTGCATTACATGGTGCAGGAGAAGGGGAAGGGTTTGGCAATACACTTACAAGTACGTTATCCGGTGCAGGTTTAGGAGCGGGTGGGGCATTAGCTGGAAGTGCTTTAGGTCATTTGGCTGGTTCTACTGTTGGTGGAATAAGAAGACTTTTTTCTCCTTCTCATACAAAAGAAGGAGTTGCAACAGACACGTTAAGAGCAATCAGTAAACATTTAGGTAAGGAGGCGTCTGAAGAGCTAGGAGAATCTGTTAAGAATGCAGTTCCTACCGATTACATAGCTGATCATAGTCCTTTTTTACAGGATCTTGTTTTTGATATCGCGAAAAGAAACCAAGGGGCTTATCTTGATTTAACCAAAAGAGCTGAACAGAGAGCGCTGGGAGGAGGGGAGCGTATTCATCAAGCTGCTGATGAACACTTTGTTCCTCGTCAAAATATTACAGGCTTAGAAGGTGATCTTACCGCGAGTAGGGAAGCAGCATCTCATACTCTTTACGAAATAGCTAAGAAGACTCCGATAGGAGAAAAATATTATGGCGCGCTTAATGAATTAATGAAACGTCCATACTTCAAACAGGCTTATAAAGAAGGGCTACAGGAGTTCACGAGTAAAGGCAAAGAAGTTGGTTCATTTTCTTCTGAGAAATTTAATCTCCTAAAAGAAAAACCAAACATGGGGGTTCTCCATGAAACGAAGGTTAAACTTGGGATTATGAAAGATGCAGCCGAGAAGATAGGAGATAATAGTAAAGTTCATACTTTAGTTGGCATTCAGAAAAAATTATTAGAGCTTATGGATGATATCTCGTCTGAATATAAGAAAGGACGGGCATTGTATCATCAATATAGTTCACGTATAGACGCCATGGATGAAGGTTCGAAAATCCTTAGCAAGGCAGTTAATAAGGATGAATTCAGTAAAATCTTTGATGAATTATCAGAGGGATCACAGGAATACTTTAAAAAGGGATCAAGGGCAGAACTTTTACAGGGCATGGGGCAAACAGGAGATAAAGTCTCCAAGGCAAAGGAGATTTTTGATACGGATGATTTATATGAACGATTTGCAAAGATTTATGGAGCCGATAAAGCTTCTGCGGTCAAGAAGGTTGTCGATAAAGAAGCCGATTATGCCGATTTTTATAACAGAATACCAGGTCGTATAGCAGATAAAGATATATCTTTTACCCATAATATCAGTATACCAACGAGTACCCGTGATGCCGCCTTTCAAACAGGAAGAGCAGCGGTGAAAGCCTCTTGGATTCCTTTCAAAGAGGCAGCGTTTAGAGAGCGTCAACGGATTGAAAAGGACGTTGTCAAATTATTAACAGGGGGGACAGAGATTAAGAATGCTCAAATTGTCGATCTCATTCAACGCATGGTGAAAGCGCATCATAATGGATACGCTACAAAAGAATGGGTGAAAAAACTATCTGCTGCTTTGTTTGGAGGTGGAGGGAAAGCCTTAACAGAGGAATTGAATGTCCTGAGTGCATTTGAATAAGAGAAGAGATTTAAGCTATGCCTCGTTATAATCCTTCAGTTGATCAAGCGATCCGTCAAGCAGCAGCGCGATATGGTTTGCCCGAAAGCTATTTGTACCGTGTTGCGCAAGTTGAAAGTGGCGGCAATCCCAATGCAAGGAATCCCCGTTCTTCTGCGGGTGGGTTGTACCAATTTATAGACAGCACAGCCAAACAATATGGTTTGCAAGACCGTTTTGATCCCATGCAGGCAGCCGATGCCATGGGGCGTTTGACCCTTGATAATCGCAATCATTTAAGCCGTGTTTTGGGAAGAGCGCCTACTGATGCAGAATTGTATTTAGCCCATCAACAAGGGGCAGGTGGAGCCGCGCGTCTTTTGCAAAATCCCCATGCTAATGCAGCGCAATTGGTTGGAAGTAATGCGGTTGGTTTGAATGCAGGCAATAACGCAATGCGCGCAAGTGATTTTGTTAATCGTGTGTTACAGATGTATGGGGGACAGCCTTATCGAGCAAGCCCTATTGTGCAAGGTGGTTTTGGCAATAGAGACAACATGTTAGAGGTTTTACGGGCATTATTAGCGTCACAAGAAGAGTCTTCGGAAGAAGAAGAGAGTGATGAAGATGATAACCCTTTAATGACGCCATTCATGCGGGCATTTTACGGACCATTTTACCCGAAATTAGGATTCATATTATACAGAAAAATACAATAAAGTCAATATGTTGAGTGTAATTATTTTATATGAATCCACTTAAGAATCCATCCTTTTATACGTGATTCATTTGACCATTTTTATATAAGATTGCCATGTATGAATAGATCATAAAAAGCAAATCATGATGTAAATATTATAACGCATGGGTGCATTCAAATGAAATGAAAAACAGATATCATTCATAACAGTTTATAAATTTTATGATACGTTTTTATCACAGCACAAATCGCATTGTTTAAAATTTAGTCGTTTGGAACTATCGATAACATATGTTTAAAGATTACTTCTTATTTTAAAGATTGGATTGTTAATCGCATAAAATAACAAATTAACGTTCGCCAAAATTGGCGAGCGCAAAATCTAAAGAGTGTTATAGCAATATTAGATCGTTCTATAAGAGGTAATCGTTTGAAACTGTTATAAGGTAAATTGTATCAAAAGATACGCATTTATAGAAAATAGAGATCATATAGTTTTCCCCAAAATTGGGTAAAACCTTTAAAATGGCATTAAAGAAATTAACAGTTTGAAGCATTCATAAGCTTATAGGTTTAATTCATAAAGATTGCACAAAGGATTTAAAGACAAGATTGATTTTATAACCACGGTATTTTTTTACCGAGGTAGGAAATAAAGGTAATGAAATTCAAAACATCATATCTTATGAAATTGAAAGCCTTCTAATGAGATAACGCAAGCAAGCAAAAAACGTTTTAAGAGCATAATATGAAAGCAAACGAGGTTACCCCAAATTTGGATTGAGTGATTTTAGTCTCCTCAAATTTGAGGGCACCTATTGAGATAAAGATAAGCAAACAAATTTCAAAATCGTTATAACATCATAAGGTACGGAATTTTTCTAAATTTTTAGACAAAACGCCATTGTTTAAAGAATGCTCTATTCTAAAGATAACGAGCTCGAATTTGAGCTGGTTGATTTTGCCAACTCAAAATTAAGCCAGCTTATTTGTAAAAAGTTACATTTAATGAAAAGTAAAAATACGCTTATGAGAGCCTCTCTAAATACACGTTTAAACATTTGAAACATAAAATGAGATTTTTATAAGAAACGTTTGAAACGGATGTTTATAACAGTTTTTAAAGCCTTACCTTTGATAAAAGCGGTTGTTTATTTGTCTTATGAGAGATTGTTTTAAAAGCCAACGCTCGTAAATGTAAAAAACGGATTTTGTTAAAGCTACCAAGTATTTTGATTTGTTTGATAGGCTTTGACTTTAGACAATGCGTTATTTCAATTTACTCAACTCAATTTTAAAGCCAGTATATTGAAACGTTTTAAAAGAAGCATTTTGATCATGTGCTTTATTTCAAATGACCACCTCACAAATGAGGGCGTTATGATTGATATATTTAATAGCAACGAAAAGCGTTTATAGGCTTTCTCATTCAAAAGAGTGATTAAAGATCATACGCATCATTTACATTTCTTTTGATAAGTTTTCATATCTCTAATAGAGCGCTTGTAATATAATACGTTTTGTATATATGTGTCATTACCTTGATTAGGGTTGATTCATAAGGATAGACATTTGAAAGCCGCGTCATATCATTTGGCACGGCTTTTTTTTGCATTCTCTCTTTTATGATGGGTTTATAACCATCAAGAAGGCGCTCCCATACCTATTTTTATTCTGTTTTATCAATAATCTTAACGACATTATCGCTTTGATAAACCTCACAATTTTTGGGAACCAACTTTGCTTTGCTTTTTGTATTGATTGTTGCATTGCCATAAGCACGCCCCCAGATTGTTGCACAATGTAAGATTTTTGCATTGCCATAGACAGAGCCATAAACCTCACAAGAGCCCCCCACGCGCGCATTGCCATAGACCTTGCCATAAATCTTTGCACGACCATTAATCACAGCATAATTATAAATTTTCGCATGGCTATAAATGCAAGCAGAGCCACAAACCCTAGCATGACCATAGACGCGTGCATAACTAAAAACCGTAGCATCATAAGAAACATGGGCATGGTCATAAATATGAGCATCAGCAAGAACGCGGGCAGCACCACTCACATGAGCATTGCCATAAACATTGCCATACACATGAGCACTCCCATAAACACAAGCCTGATCATAAATCTTTGCATATTGAGAGATAAAAGCCTTGCTATAGACCTCAGCATTGCCATAGACGAGACCACAGACTTGAGAATAATGCCGTATTTTTGCATCATCATAAACACGGGCATGACCATAGACACAAGCATCATCATAGACCCAGCAATTGCCATCATGGGCTAGGTTGACTTCCTTTTCGATAAAACCGCCTAAAGCACCCGCTTTTATATCATCAAAATCTCTTAAAGCCCGAATGCGATAAAGGCTTGTGATATTGCGAGTAAGAGCATGTTTGATTTTTTTGATTTCACTGGTTAATTCGTATTTTTTGCACATAGGAGTACCCTCACAATCTAATGTGATAAACGTTTTCTAAAATTTGAAATGGAAAATTGGATTGAAAGCAGGCGCCCCCGCCGCGCCCGCCGCTGCTTTATTGATTAAACCCAGACAATTTCTAACTCGCCATAAGGAGAGAGACGTTCAGTATAGGTTTTAATTTTAGTAGACCCGCCGACATTTTCACGAATAACAGCAATGCCATGGATATGAGCATTTTCATAAATATGCACGTCATTTGCTATACGCGCGTTTTCATAAACCCTAGCATTGTCATAAACATAGGCATTATCATAAATAATAGCCTTGCCATACACATGAGCATTGCCATAGACACGGGAATTATCAGAAACAACGGCATTGCCATAAACATGGGCATTATCATAAATATAGCCAGCAGCGATAGCATTATCATAAACGCGGGCATGACCATAGATATGACCACAAGCGACAGCCTTGCCAAAAACCCTTGCGTTTTCATAAACGTGACCATTTTTAAACACAAGAGCATCATCATAAACCCAGCAATTGCCATCATGAGAGAGGTTATCTTCCTTTTCGATAAAGCCGCCCAAGGCACCAGCTTTAACATCAGCAAAGTCTTTTAATGCTTGGATACGATAAAGGGTATGATTACCAAATACACGCGTTTCATTTGTGAGTGCAAACTTTTTTTGCATGGCACAATTCCTTTATAAATAGATTTAAATTTTAAAATGAAGAATTTAAAAGGGGGCGCCCCCGCCGCGCCCGCGCATTATTTACGCAGCGTCTTTTATAGACTGATTATCATCACAAATATCATTCGTAATTTTTTCACGGCTATTAACCACGGCATTACCATAGATTTGTACATCATGATCAATATTGGATTTACCATAGACCTTTGCATTTTCATAAATTCTTGCAAAGGACCCCACCCGAGCCGAGCCAGAAACCTTTGCATCATCAAAAATACTTGCAAAACTCTTAATCCAAGCATTACAAAAGACATGGGCATTGCCATAAATACACGCCCCCCCATAAATGCGTGATTTACCATAAACATGGGAATTCCCATAAACAAAGCCACTCACATGAGCATTTTCATATACACGGGCATTATCATAAATATGTGCATTAGGAGAAACATTAGCATTATCACAAACCATGGCATTGCCATAAACTAGACCACAGATCCTAGCATTGTTACTAATTTTTGCATTGTCATAAATGCTAGCATCATGACCGAATACCCATGCCTTATCACAAACCACGGCATTCCCATAAACTTTAGACCCCCTAGCAATAATGGCGTCATTACGTATTTTTGCATTATCAGAAACGACGGCATTGCAAAAAACGGTAGCATTATCGTAAACCCAGCAATTGCCATCATGAGAGAGATTGCTTTCATTTTCAATAAAACCACCTAATGCCCCCGCCTTAACATCATCAAAATCTCTTAAAGCACGAATGCGGTGTACAGTAATCCCTTCAAAAGTGTGATTTTCATTAGTCAATTCATATTTTTTAGATGCAGTTATAGTGGACATAGGTAACTCCCTAAGTTTATATTTGATAAATTTTAAAATGAGATGTTTAAAGAGGGGCGCCCCCGCCGCGCCCGCGCGTTATTTACGCAGCGTCACTTTCATATTCGCTGTCATTATCATCATCATAATACCCCTCACAATCAGCATAATATTCATGACGGTAATAATCATCTTCACTCCCAAATTCAGGATATGCATCATCACAAACATCTTCATTGGCAGTTAAAGAGGCATTGCTATGAATATAAGAATTCCCTGAGATAAGAGCATCACAAACCATGGCATCATCAAAAACCCGTGCATCATCACAAATATAAGCAGAGCCACTTATTTTTGCATTGCCCCCGACATGAGCATTATCACAAATCACGGCGTTATCAGAAATATGAGCATAATCAGTTACATAGGCATTATCATAAAGTTGTGCATTGCCTTCAATTACAACGGCATTGCTAGCATGAGCATTGCCTGAAAGTTTAGCATTGTCCTTTAATGTTCTTCCTTCAAAAATAGCATTACCATAAATTTGAGCATTGCCATAAACGTCAACAAAAAAGCTTTTTACTTTAGCATTTCCAAAGACGCGTGCATTTTGAAAGACCCTTGCTTTATTATAAACCCAGCAATTTCCCTCATGAGAGAGATTATCTTCACTTTCAATATAGCCACCTAAGTCCCCTTTTTTGACATCATCAAAATCTCTTAAAGCTCTAATTCGAGTTAAGAAATGACCATCGATATATTCACAATCATCAATAAATTCGTATTTTTTTGCAGGTTCTTTTTGATTAACAGATGCAATTTCATTTGAAATGTTAGAGAGAAGGGGGGTGTTTTTTAAGATATTTGTCATAATTAAAACCTTGATGTTAATGACGTTTCTATTGACACTCGATAAGAGCGCCGGGCGCTAGAAACACGGCATCAAGTCCGTTGTTACGCTTTTCTCATAAGAGTATTGTATGGCGTAACTACACCCGACAAACTCATTATATGCTAATCATAACATAAAAGACAGTCAGTATTTTAAAAGATGGGAAAGATTGTTTCGTAATCTACCCGCTTGATGTTTAAGTGTTTCTATCACTTGATTATTTATATAACAAAATACGTATTTATTGTCAATTAATATTTTATCTTTTTTGATATTTTTTTGTATTTTTTTAAATGCATTGTGTATTGATAATATCTTATGCTTATGAATTGCGTCTTTTATATTTATGCGCTTTTAAAGCTATATTATAGGCTTTCTGAAACAATGGCGTTATTTTTTGAATCTATACATTTATAATATTTAGAAATGCTCTCATAATGCGTTTTTTTAACTTTATAACCTATCAGTTTTTTCACTAAATGAATTTAAATTTTTTTGTGAATTTTGTTTATAACACATTTATCATTTGCACTATCTTAATAGGCACCGCGCTCTTATAACCAACCCTTTCATTTGCATTATGAATATAAGACCTTGCTGTTTTACGCATTCTTTATAGCTGTTATCTTCTTTATAACCATGGCATCATTTTTTATTTTCATAAGAGAAACGATAAATAGGATAATTGCGATTTATAGACTGTTATGAAAACATTTAAAGAGAAACTGATAACTATAGAGATTAGCAAAATCCCTTTTATTGAATTTTATCAGTTCTTTTGAATGATAACCTTATGATTTAGAGAATGATTACAACGTGCTTTTATAAAAAGCATATGATCCTTTAAAGCTTTTCAAAAGATAGCTTGTAACTCATAAGAAATGCTATCAAGATCATTAGGTTATGAGTTTTGGGGGGGCTTTTTGTACGTATTATTTTATTTTTTTAAACAAAAACAAAAGTTATTATATTTCAATATGTTAATGTTTTAAAGAAACAACCTATATTAAATACAATCCGTAAATACAATCTATAATATATATAAAAAGGGGTTTTGTAGGGGTTTTGGGGGTTTTAAGAACCGACAAAACCTATAAGTAAAATGAATATATATAACTCTCTTTAAACAAAGCTTTTGAGAACAATAAAGCACTCATTTTAGATTACGGTATAACCTCTTAAAGGCAATCCAAATGAGAGTATCTAAAAGTGCAAGTTTTTTCTTTTTAGAATAACGCATGACAAATTATCCTTTTAAAGATTAGATGTAATAAACTTAACAAAAGAGGTATAGATTATGGTTATAAGCTCTATACCCCTTATGCGTTTATCATACCCATTATGTGAGCATGCTTTATAAGTTATTCAGTTTCTCTTATTTCTAATTTTGGTAAGTTTTTTACGATTTTCATTGTCTCTAAACTTACGGTAATAACCCTTTGAAACAACTCTAGAGGGTAGGCGGGGTTGCCAATGGTCTCAACAGCATAGCGATTGGCATCATTCACAATGCCACTCTTTTTATCAGTCTTAACACATTGACGCCCCATAACCCATTCAAGAGCGGGTTTACCATTGACAATATATTCATAAGCTTCAAGAGGGATATCTGTTATGGTAATATTGCTATTATAAATAACTGTTGATTTATCCTTTTCCTTACTATTCCCAGCGAATTTCATTTCAGTTACATAATAGAATTTTTCTGGATTAGAGATATCAGTTAATTTTGGATTACCCTTTTTAAAAGTTACTGGATAAGGCTCTACATCTTCATAATTCACGTGCAGATGACCCAGTTCACGCCCTGCTGTTACAAACTTCCAAAAGTCATCAGCATTCTTTACACAAGGGATACGAGGTAATTCTTTGCATAAATTATCAGCATAACGGGCGCGATAATCTTCCGAATGAAGCAAACCGTAAACATAATAGAATAGATCATCTTTAGTGATTTTTTCATTAGGATAAGCCGCTTTAAAATGCGCTAATCCTTCATCAGTTATGGCATCACGGCGTTGTAAACCAGCTGTTGTGTTTGCTTCTGTAAATAAATGGGATTGCCTCTCATTTTTGCTTTCTGAAACCGTAGTATCTTCGTAAATATAGCGTGGAAAGCATTGACCAGTATCTATTGCATGAAGGTTAGGTAAATCCTTACTCATCAAAACAGAAAAACCACTCATAGTTCCTACAGAAGCAACTTGTATTACCATATTTTCAACTACCTTCTCCATAGGGAATATACGCGGGATTTGATAAACCATTTCATTGAAGGTTCGACTATAATAGAGCCACTGTCGTGTAAATGGGCGATACAAACTTTGCGTAAGGTATGTCTCTTCAAATTCAAAAATTTTTCCTTTTACCAAATCTTGTTTAAGTGCACGGCTCCAACTTATCTTTCTCTCATCTGTATTGACGAAATCATTTACAGCCTTTGCACGTTTTTTACGGTCAGTATCTGTGTAAGCATCATTAAAACGCTCCACTTCACTGTTATAAAAGGCAATCATATTACTCATGTTGTTAGCTAAAGCCTGATGGCTTGCATTATATGCCCAAATATCGCGAGTGGTTATAATTCCACGAGAAAACGTTTCAAAGAGCTTTTTATTATTATTACCTTTCTTATCACCCAAGGTTAGAAAGGTAGCAAAACTGTCATCACGTTGCTTAATCCAGTCGCCATGCTCGTCTGGTTTAATCAATTGCCAACCGCTTTCACGCATGACACCACCAATACTACCAAAGTATTCGAGAGCTGTAAGTTTTTCTTTTGTTGTGAGATTATCACCAATGTCGTGATAGTAAATTTTACAATCTCCAGAAACATTGGGATTTTTGATAAATAGTGTCACAGCAATACCCGTCATACTTCCATTGCCAAAAACATTTTCTCCTTCTTGGGCGTTATTTTTATTCATCATATTTTTACGGATATCCCCCCGTAAATTAAGTACATAAATACTCGTAAATTCTTTGGCTAAAGATTTTCGTAAACTGTCCATTGTTGGCTTGTCTATGTAACCAGATCCAGAGACAAAGCCGATTACCCCCGCATTATCAATACGGTCACTAGCCCAGCGTATAGCACGAATATAACTGTCATAAAGCGCTCGTATATTCGTTACTTTAGATTGAGCAGCATAGGTTTCACGAATACGATTATCGAGTATAGGATAAGGGGTATTCTTCGCATTATCATTTTCATTTTTTTGTCCTACCGAATAAGGAGGATTACCAAAGATAACTTTGATATCCAGTTTCTTTTGATATTCCAAATATTCACTGTTTTCTTTAAACAATTCCTGTAGCAGATTCTTCTCTTCAAGCATGCGGAATGTATCGGTCAAGCCAATATGCTTGAAAGGGATGTACTCACCTTTCATAAGACTATGATACGTCGTTTCAATGTTAATCGCTGCTATGTAATAGGCTAGCAAAACAATTTCATTGGCATGGATATCATGACGGAACTTATATTCCATATCCTCTGGTTTGATGAGATTGGATTGTAAAAGCCGTGTGATAAAAGTACCCGTTCCCGTAAAGGGGTCAAGAATAGACACACCACGTGACCCTAAGCTTTTTCCAAATTCATTACGCAACACATCATCAACAGAATGAATGATAAAATCAACAACCTTAACGGGCGTATAAACAATTCCAAGCTTATCCGTGGTTTTCTTAAATGCCTTGGCAAAAAAACTTTCATAAAGTTTGATAATAAGATTCTGTTTTGCATGAGTTTCGGTGATGCCTGCTGTACAGAATGTGACACTTTTGTAGAATTTATCAAGATCTTTCGTTTTCTCTTCGATATTCGTTTTATCCAGTTCCGTTAAGATCTTATCCATAGCTTGCGAAATGGCATTGTTCTGTACAAATTCATTACCGTCAAATAAAGCTTCAAACACGGGACGCGTGACAAGATGTTGGGCTAACATCTCAATGGCTTCCTCTTTTTTGATTTCACTGTTGACGTTGTTCTTTAATTCCTTATGAAAGGCATCAAAAGCATGAAAGGCTTCACTCTTTTCATCGGAAATCATATCTTTAAGATGATTGATATGGTTTTGAGCAATCTCAGCAACATTGTTCGCCCATATGCCCCAATAATCCGTGATTTTAAAACTATCCAGAAAAATGGCTTTGACAAAATCAAAAAATTCAGAACGGGGGAATAAGTCTCCTTGTCCTCCAGATACCGATTGAGTTTTGCTTTCTGCTGTTCCAATGGTATGCCCAGAACTTTCTGTTTTTGATGGTATCGAGATCTCATCAACCGTTGTGGTGAGTTCTTGTAATTCATTGGCACGCTTAATCTCTATAATCTCAATCGTATGGCTGCTATCTTGTCCTAAAGACATTTGATTAATCGTCCGAGCAAGTCTTTCATCATGAGAATGTAAAGCATCCAAAACTTGCCAAATAACACGGTATCTCTTATTGTTTTTTAAAGCCTTTTTGGCTTCTAAGTGTGAAGGAATGATAATGGGTAAAATGATATAGCCTGTTTTCTTATTTGGAGCACGACGCATCACACGCCCTACCGCCTGTATCACATCGACTTGGCTATTGCGCGGGTGTAAAAACATGATGGCATCAAGAGCAGGAACATCAATCCCTTCAGACAGACACCGAACATTGCTTAAAATCCGACAAACGTTTTGACCCGTATCTTCTTTAAGCCAATCCAATTCCTCATTGCGTTTTTTGACGCTTTGCGTTCCGTCGATATGTCTTACTTCACAGTTCAAAAAAGGAACGGTTTGAAGGAAATCATCAATATGAGATTTGATAATTTTATTGAAGAGCTTTGTAATATATTGAGAGGTGTTGATGTCTTTGCAAAAAGCTAAAGCACATTGCATGGGCTCTGTATCATCATCATCGATAGCTGCTTGCTTATCTATTTTAGTCAGTGCTCTATAACAACCAATAATTTTTGCCGCATCATCTAAATCAATTTCACGGTTTTCATTGGCAATAATCTCCTGTATGGCTGGTGTGATATAGGTTTCATTAATACCCAAGACCACAATCTTGTAAGGAGTTAAAAGTTCATTATCGACAGCTTCCGCGAAGGTATAATGATGGAGTTGTTTTCCAAAAAGCGTTTCGTCATCCATAGATGCGAGAACGGCATTAATCTCATCAGCACGCCTTTTGGCAGTGTCACTAAAGATACGAGGCGTTGCAGTCATATACAGACGTTTTTTGCCCCGAATGATGCTGTTATCGTGAACCTTGATAAATTCGGATTCATTGTCTTCACTTCCCAATGAAGCCCCAGTCGTTCTATGCGCTTCATCACAGATGATCAAATCAAATTCGGGTAATCCATGCTCTTTTTGCGCATCCGAAATCACTTGGATAGAATGGTAAGTTGAAAAAACCACCGTCATTGCATCTTCTAGGTTTTCACAAGCTTCTTTGGCAAGGGCTTGGGCATCCGTGGTAGCAGGGAGAACAAGATCTGATGTTTCCATGCCAACAATATCCTCTTGGTTTTTACGACGCTTGCCTACTTTTGTATCCGAACACACCGCAAAGGAACGCAACGGGACTTGTGCATCGGTTGTCCATTCACGGATTGTTTGTGAGACTAAAGCCAGAGAAGGAACCAGAAACAAAACACGCTTGCCTTTCCCAGCAAGGGTTTCTGCTATCTTCAAACTGGTGAAAGTTTTCCCCGTACCACATGCCATAATGAGCTTGCCACGGTCTGCTTCTTTTAAACCTTCACAGACTTTCTTGATAGCTTCTTCTTGATGGGGACGAGGCTTTTTTGTTGATTTAAGAAGAACTTCTTTTTTGGTTGCATAGATTTGCCAATCTATCCGACTGTTTTCCATATGACGAAGGTCAATGCGATAAACGGGTATCGCTTGTCCTTTAATCATGGCATTCACATTGTCACTTAATTCCACTTCCGTACTATCAACAAGAAGACGATATTTAAAGATGTCTTTTCCAGATGCCGCGATAAAGCTATCAATATCCTTTTTACTAATCTGGTGGTCTGCTTGATAAAACTTACATTGAATAGCGACATAGCCCTCTTGATTGCGAAGCTTAGCAACCAGATCAATACCGATATCATTTTTATTCCAACCTTCACGCTCTTTCGCCCATTCATAATAGGTTTCTACCTTTTCGTAGCGTCCATAATGGAGAGGGTCTTTCGTCAAATAAGCTATGACAAGGTTTTCAAACAGAGTTCCTAATTCACGAAGTGATTTTGCTTGTTGACGGTAATATTCCAACAGAGAGCGTAGCGTGACATGTTCATGATCAGACTTAAGAGATTGCAGCATATTATAACAGAGCTCCGTTTTGGTATGAGAGGGTTAATTCTTTTCAAAAGAATCAAAATGAAGCTTATTAAATCCATTTTGAACGAATTGAGAAAAAATGCAGAAAAATGCATAAAAACGGATAATTTTTTTCAAAAGGGGTTTTTAAAGGTTGTTTATCCACAGCCTATGATGCATGGTTAGATCAGCAAAGTAGTAAAATTTGCTATTCGTTTCACGGGTTAATCAAGATAAATGCACTTATGTTCTTTAAAATATCATAATGAGTATTTTGATAGGTTTTGTCGGTTCTTAAAACCCCCAAAACCCCTACAAACCCCCTTTTTATATATATCATAGATTGTATTTACGGATTGTATTTAATATAGGTTGTTTCTTTAAAACATTAACATATTGAAATATAATAACTTTTGTTTTTGTTTAAAAAAATAAAATAATACGTACAAAAAGCCCCCCCCAAAACTCATAATGGGGAGTGCTTTGAAGAGTTCACTGTTATATTGTTAATGTTCTATAAGATTTCCAAATTGCCTCAGTGTGATGTTTTATGGCTTGTCACTAAGGGATTCCATTCATAGCGTATGGTAGGGCGACCGCCTTGTGAGCTCTTGTCTTCAGAGATTTCACGTATATAGTTACAACGGCATAAAAGCTCTAAAGCTTGCTTAACGGCTCCATTATCTTTGAAACATTTCCAATCACGTTTATAAATATCCCTTGTTGTAAAAACATCGGGTAAACAATCACAACGCTCGACAATTAATTTTGCTCCCTCTGTTGCTAAGCTATCCGCCGCCGCATAAAGCTTTTTGACATGACTTAATAAATATTTTTCCCAATACAAGGCTCTTTCAAGGGCATCTCTATTGATTTCAAAATGACCATCCTCAACCAGTTCAAAAATCAACGCAAGGGTTGCTATGGTCTTAGGCATTTTTAAAAGATGCGATTGTAAACTTTCTGAGTGAGCCCTCCATTATGATTTTTTATTAAAGGAAAAAAATAACAGTAATCATTTCAGATTTACACAATGAAAGAAAACTTTTTAGTTTTTCTGTTAGTGATGAAAATGTATTTCAAACAATAATGAGTATGTTTTCAATTAATTTAAGTGATCCATAATTACATTTCGAATACGAATTTGGTATATACAAAAATGACTTTAGACTTAGCTAAATATTGCTATGAAGAATACAAACAGAACTAAGAAAATGAGAAATAAAGATTTTTTTGATTTTATGAAGAAAGAAATAGCATGACTAATATCCAGTAGAAATATTTCGTTTGGTAGTTTTGCCCTTCAAAAAAGCTATATAAACGAGAGATTTTCATTTAACCATTATTTTTAAAGATGTGTAAAAACCTTTGTTATAAGTACTTTATTGAGTTAGAAATCTATACCAATAGCTTTGGCTTGCATTTTTTCGTAGAGTTTTTGCATTGCCTTGATATTTTCTCTTCGCACATCAATAATCGATTTTTCAATAGATGTTAAACGCGCTTTGTCCAGATTTCCTAGTCGTGTATAATGGGATGCCATCGCTTTCCGTGCTTCATCATAAGGCAATCCGCCTTTTCGGTGCTTTGATAGACTATGTCCCCTATTTATCGCATCATATTTCTCAGGATTGGAAACTAGTTTTATGTGATCCTTAACAACACCTATTTCAATTAATGCTGTTTCAAGGCTACTAACCATAGCTTTACTATTAGCATACCGAAGCAAATCATCCTTTATAAAGTCACTTTCCGTATCAATAAGCAATGGTAAATCACCATTTTTACCAACATCACGAATATGATCACACAAATTATTTCGTACATTGTGTAATTTTTGAGATACTAATGTCTTTTCAAGGTCTTGTACTAGTACACTTTGTTGTAAAAAAAGCTTTTCTAATTTATCAGAAATGATGACCTCCTATTACAACCCCTTTATCTAACCAGTCTGGACCATATTCCTCATCAGCATTCTTTGTAGAAAAGCCCATATCACGAATAAATTGTGCTCCACGTTGATGTCTAAGATGTAAAAGTGCATGTGCTGGATATTCAGCCATTGCTAACCACTCCCACGTTGTTTTGCTATCATTCGCCTTAGAAGCTGCTTCCGCCTCGACCATATAGATACTGTTTTGAGGGAGACCACCTGCTCGTAACTCCTCACGTTCAGCATCAGTCATATAACTTTTGGGTAATTTCTTTTGCATAGGAAATTCCTTTCTGTAATCTGTCTTAAAATACTAATCTAATGGTTAGATCTGATCAATCAAATTTCCTATGAATTTTTCAATTTGTTGTTGAAATTAAATAAAAATTAAATAAAATATCTGTTTTTGATCTTTGATCATTTTGATTGTTTGTATCAAAGAAAATTATCGTTTTTTCTGATACTAATGTATACACTTAATTGACGTTCTTTATTGCACGTGACACAATTTTATGCATACTTACGGATTTCTCCTGATGGACAAGATACAGAAAATCAAAAACTTGGATTGTTAGAATAAGCTAACAAAAATGGTTTTGCTTCACTCCATATTGAATAGAAACTGTAAATAGAAGGAAAGCTTAGTGCTTTAATCGAAAAAACAGAGCAGGGGATTGTTATTGACATTTGAGTTTTTTGTATAGCCGATTTTCTCTTAATGTTTTAGAACTTCTTAAAGATGTTAGTGAGCGTAATTTATAAGGTAAGCCAATTTATTAAGGGATAACAGCCTATCATCATGAGCAGGGCAATGAGCAAGTCCATAACGCCCATGCCAACCTCCACGCAAGGCATGTGTAATACCCCGCGCATTCTTAAAAGAACACATCATTTTAAATCCTATAACGTTGCGTCACAGGACGGATTGTGCTAGCTCTAAGGTGATGAGTTTGAGAAAGCCTTGTCCGTCCTTACGTGACAAGGTTTTTTTATGCCACGTCGTTATAACGTTGCTGTTTCGCTTGTTCGATTACATTCAAGAGATCCGATTGTAACCAACGGGATAAAAAACCAAATTTTAAAGGTTTTGGGAGAGAGCCATTGGTAACATGACGGCGAAAAGTTGAGACACTCATATGAAGCAATTTTGCACTTTCACGGTCTGTTAAAAGAATATCATTTTCTGTCATTCTAAAATCCTTTCATAATAAAAAAATGGTAACAAATCATAAGCATTTATTAACCATATTTTTGAATCATTGGAAAGGTATTTAGTCTATAGAAAACAATATTTTATCATACAATTTCTGATGTGATGATTTATGAGTCTTATTGAGAGAGAATGAGAGAAAAGAGAGCTAAAGTTATCCACAGATCATGGGGTTATGCACCCCATATCTTAAGATTGACCAGTGACATAAGCCGCCCATTTATCCATATAGACCCGACGCTGTTCTAAATAGTCAGTACGACGATAGGCACGCTCTACTTTACCGCCGACCGTATGACTTAAAATGGTTTCAGCGACCTCATAGGGGGCATCGGTTGTTTCAGCGAGCCAATCACGTAAACTAGAGCGAAAACCATGGGGGCAGGCTTTAAGACCAGTTTGCTGCATGTATTGAGCCATACAATTTACACCAAGGGGACCGCGACCTTTAGCAGAAAAAAAGAAATCATTGCGAGAGAGCAAACGCGCTTGTTTTAAAATATCTAATGCCTCTGTTGATAAGGGCACGCGAAATTCTTTTGTTGTATCACGCTTTCCTTTCATATTTTCAGCAGGGATAGTCCATATATCCCCATCAATCTGATTTTCACGAATATGACGTAAGGGATTAGTACGAACTCCTGTCAGAATAAGCAACCGCAAAGCCAAATGTGTCATAGTTATTTTTTGGCAAAGCGTTTGATAAAAAGCCGGCACATCTCTCCAATCCATGGCTGGTCTATTAATAACATTATGACGTTGTTTGCCTAAGAGCGCGCGTGCTTTTTCTACAGCTTGTAAATCAACATCCAATCCTAAGGCAGCCGCATGTTTGAGACAAAGATTAAGACGATTCAGTGCTTTACGCGCGGTATCAGCTTTTGTATGCCAGATAGGAGCAAGGGTATTGCGTATTTCTGTTTGCGTAATCTCAGAAACGGGCAGACAGCCTAATTTAGGGAGAATATGAAGGCGTAATGGTAAAAACCAATGTCCATCTTTACCGTCACCTTTTAATTCAGCTTTCCGACTTTCAAAAGTATCCAAGGCAATATCTTTTAAATAATGGAGATTACGCATTGCTTCACGCTTTTGTTTCTCACGTTCTTTAATGGGGTCACGACCCTCATGCAAAACAGAACGCCATTGGTTTGCCAATTCACGGGCTTTTTTTAAAGAAACATGTCTTAAGGCACCCAAGCCCATTTCACGGCGGCGCCCGTGAATGGTATAACGATAAAGCCATTGAGCACCCCCATCTTTACGCTTATGAAGTAACAAGCCGGCACCATCATTATATTTGCCAGCCCCCAATGTTGCGACAGACCTTGCATTAAGACGGTTCATAAGAGCCATTTTTAGTCCTTTCTTCTATAGTTTTTACCCATACGCCAACCCCGCTTGTGACGTGCAAGCAAGTGATATGAATTGATTCAATCTGAGAGGGTTTAGAATAAGAAAATCTTACTATATTCAGTCCTCTCATTCAATATGCAAAACAGTAAATTATCATTATAAATCAATGTGTTGCCGAAATTAGGATTCATGAGAGATGTCAACGATTTATGATTGGTCGCTTAGAGCGGCGGATAATACGCGTTGTGATGCTTTAATTGACTGGTCAGAGGGACAGCATCCTAGCAGTGTAAACAAGAGCGCCCGTGTGATGATGCAGCGCGTGCGAGAATATTTATCCGATACGGGTGGAGCGCTTGAAGGCATTGTTAGCAATGATCATGTTCAACAAACGAGCACGATACGTCTTCAAAGCCAATCGCAATTTTTAGAGTATAAGAATGGGATTGTTTTGCGCTTTATGGCAACAGGCAGGAATGTTGGGGCAAGCACGATGCTCCTTAATGCTTTAGATGGCAAGCCGGTTTATAAAGCAACAGAATTAGGGGTTGGTCCTTTATTGGGAGGAGAAATCCAAGAAGGGTGTATTTATACATTGGTGTCTCGTGGAGATAGTTGGTATCTTGTTAATCCTACCCCTATGCCAAGAGAAGAAGAAAGCAGTCTTTATCCTACTGGATTTATAGGCACGTTTGGTATGCGTGATGTTCCAAAAGATTGGTTAATTTGCGATGGGAAGGCTTATTTGCGTCGTGACTATCGCGATTTATTTGAGACGATAGGAACGGTTTGGGGAGAAGGAGATAGTGTAACGACATTTAATGTTCCGGATTTTCGAGGAATGTTTTTACGGGGAGTTGATGGTGGAAGTAATTTAGACCCCAATCGTCGGTTTGCAAGTGTTCAGACAGATTTAATCCAGTCTCACCAACATGAAGGTCAAACTCTTTCGATGCCTCATTTTACCAGCAACGAAAACTTTTGGGATGGGAATACGACGGAGGTATTAGGTTATCGTCTAGGCTTGTTTGGAGGGGGAGCTCTAGCGAATTTTATGGGTATAGAGAGTGAGAATTTAAAGAGTCACGTTGCAACTCCCTATTCCTTTGATGAGAATCAAGAAGTTATTTTGGAAAGCACTGGAGAAGGTGAAACGCGTCCAGTCAATGTTTCTGTCTTGTTTGCGATTAAGACATGAGGTTTAAGATGTCAACGATTTATGATTGGTCTTTGAGAGCCTCTGAGAATGCGTATTGTGATGGGTTGATTAATTGGTCAGATGGACAGCGCCCTAGTAGCGGAATAATAGTGCGCGTGGGATGATGCAGCGTGTGCGTGAGTATTTATCGGATACGAGTGGTGTGATTGAAAGCACGTTTACGGTTGATGTTGGACAGCAGACAACGTTGATAAGACTTCAAAGCCAATCGCGTTTTTTGAAATATAAGAATGGGATATCGCTTTGTTTTAAAGCGAAGAGCAAGAATGTAGGGGCGACCACGATTGCTTTGAATGATTTATCCGCCAAGCCCGTTTACAAGGCGACGGAATTAGGCATCAGTCCTTTATCGGGAGGGGAATTTCAAAAGGGGTGCATTTATAGCTTGGTCTATAGAGCAGATGCTTGGCATGTCTTAAATCCTACGCCGGTTTCTTTACCATCAGAGCCGATTCTCCCCGTTTATCCTGCAGGGACGATAGGGATTTTTGGGATGCAAGTTTTGCCGGAGGGCTGGTTGTTGTGTGATGGTAAGGCTTATTTGCGCAGTGAGTATAGTGCTCTTTACAAAGCGATATGGATCAGGTGGGGGGGCAGTGATAGTGTTACCCATTTTAACGTTCCGGATTTGCGTGGTGTTTTTTTGCGTGGCGTTGATGATGACCGCGATATAGACCGTTTTCGTTATTTGGGGACTTTACAGAATGACGCGATAAGAAAGCATGATCATGGAGGTCAATCCTTTACGATTTTGAATGCTGAAAATCAGGAGGAGAGTTGGCATGGCGATATGACGATTATCTGGGGTTACGTGCTTAATGACCAGCAAAGGTTAAAGTTAGCCGAACGTTTGGGTGTGAGAGCAGAGGATATACGGGTTCATCATAAGCTCGCCTTTCCGCATACCCACCTTCATATGCGTGATGTTGCGTTGACCAGTTCTGGTGTCAGTGAGACACGTCCGATTAATATGAGTGTTGTGTTTGCGATCAAGACGTGAGGTCAAGATGTCGACGATTTATGATTGGTCTTTAAGCGCCTCCGAGAATGGTGGTGCGGATAATCTGATTAATTGGTCAGAAGGACAACATCCAAATACGGTTAATAACAGCGCCCGTGTGATGATGCAAAGGATGCGTGAATATTTATCCGATATAGGGGGTGTCATTGAAGGGATTGTTACTGTTGATGATAAACAAAAGACGAGTGCGATACGTCTTCAAAGTCCCTCTCAATTTTTAGCGTATAAGAATGGGATATCGCTTTGTTTTAAAGCAAAGGGTAAGAATGTAGGGGCAACCACGATTGCTTTGAATAATTTAACCGGCAAGCCCGTTTATAAGGCAACAGACACTGGTTTATTAGCTTTAACGGGAGGAGAAATCCAAGATGGCTGTCTTTATACCGTTATTTACGATGAAGATATAACCGGTTGGCAAATACTCAATCCCACAAGGGGAAAAGTTTCTTTCTTAAAACGTTTACCGTCTGGTTTAATCGGTCCTTTTGCCATGGAACGCTTGCCGGATGGTTGGTTGTTGTGTGATGGGCGTGCTTATTCGCGAAGAACGTATAGAGCTTTGTTTGATGGGATAGGAACGACGTGGGGTGAAGGGGATGGTTCTACGACGTTTAATGTTCCCGATTTTCGTGGAATGTTTCTACGAGGTATGGACTATGAACGCAATTTAGACCCTTGGCGTTCTTTTGCGAGTCAACAGGGCTGCTCTTTGAAAGCACATGAACATTTTATCGGTCCAGCATTTCCAAATGATCATTCTTCTCGAAAAAGACGGGATGTTTCTTCTTCTCAAGCGCCTGTGACAAGGCGCAAGAGAGCTATAGACGAAGAGTGTTTAGGCTTAGACGGTGATGCTTTAGACAAGTGTAATCAAGAATTTGACCAAATAGCAGGAAGTCCACAGGTAGAGGTTCCCTTTTGGTTCACAGAAAAAGATAAGCCAGCTCGTTTGCCTTGGTTTATCCGGAGTCCCTTTGCAAACTTTTTATATTATTCGACGCCGATCAAAGAGGGCGTCATGACAGCGCATCATGAACATCACCTTATGGCAGAGAGTGTTGGTGGTGTTGAGACGCGCCCGGTTAATGTAAGTATCGTTTATGGGATCAAGACATGAGGAGTTGAAATGACCTTAAAACCGTTTGCCATATCAGAGCTTAGCGACCCGTCTCAAGTACGGGTCGTTTTGTATTCGGGGGATCATTTTGTTCACGCGCCGCTTCATGGTGTTTTTGATTTACTGAAAACAGCTTTGAAAAGCGAGGTTGATGGTTCGCTGAAAGATTTAGAGAAGCGCTTAGAAGCCTTAAGGGAAGAGTTTGAAGATTTAAAAGAGTGTTCATTTTAAGTTAATGGAGGAAGAAAGCAGATGAAGATACCTGATCATAGTCATGAATATTTGATACCGATAGCGACGAAAGATGAAATTAGAGAAGGCACTTCGCAAAGTAGTGTTGTTGTTCCAAAGGTTTTAGGAACGGCATCTTTGTATTCGTATGAAACTTTTGCGCCGTTAGAACAGGTTGTTAATGCACGTCAGGAGTCTGAAAAGGCGATGGCACGTGCGAATGGAGCACAACAGGTTGCCGAAGAAGCGAAGAGGGTGTCGGAACAAGCGCTTAGCGAAGCTACAAAAACGGGTGAAGCGGTTACAGCAGCAACGACAACGGCTAGTCTTGCGAAAGATACAGCGGATACAGCCAAGGGCTTAGCAGAAGAAGCCAAGAATGCTTCTGATGCTGCGAAGCACATGGCAGAAGAGACAAAAGCAGCAGTCGATAGAGCCTCAGGGGAAATCAATGGTACGAAAGGTTCATTGGCTACGGCATTACAACGTTTTGAAGAGGTTAAGCAGGTAAGTGAGAATGCCGTTAATATCTCGACCGAAGCCAAGAGGTTAGCTGATGAATCGAAGACCATTGCAACCCGTGCAGAACAAACAGCAAGAGAAGCTTCACAAACAGCAACAGAGACGACGCAAGTAGCAGCAAAAGCGGTAGCGACGTGTCATGAAGTTAAGACAGTAGCGACACAAGCAAGTCTAAAGGCGGATGGCGCCAAACAGACAGCCGATGATGCCAAGGATATTGCAGAAAAAGCAAAAGAGTTATCGGAAGGGACAACATCTTCTATTACAGAACTTACAAAAACAACGTCACAAGTACAAACGGCAGTAGAGAAAGCATTAACGGACTTAAGGGACGCCAAGCAGATAGCAGAGGCATCTAAGACTCTCTCAGAAGAAGCTAAACAGACAGCTGCTGATGCATTGACAGCGTCGAAAGATGCCAAATCACAATCCGAGACAGCGGTAAGCAGGTCAGAAGAGGCAAAGGCTCTTTCAGAACAGTCAAAGGGTGCTTGTGATGAATTTAAAGCCTCCGTTGCGTCAGTTGAGAAAGTTGCAGAAGCGGCGAAAACAGGCGTGGAACAAGCTTCGCAAACGGCATCAGAAGCGAAGGGAATAGCGGAAACCGCGAAAAGTACAGCCGATAGTGCAACGGCAAAAGCAGAGCAAGCCCAACAAGAAGCGTCAGAAGCCTCTCGATTAGCTTCTGAAGCGAAGGTAGTGGCAGAGCAAGCATTGCAAGCAGATAGACAAGCGGTCCGTGAAGGAAGTGAAAGCACCAAGAGTTTGGTAGAAGCTGTTCAGAAGAAAACAGAGGAAGCTGAGAGAGTTGCGCAAGACAGTAAGAGAGTTTGTGAAGAAACCAAGCAATTAGCAACAGAAGCGAAAAACGCCTCCACTAATGCGCTTACAGAAGCGACTGCTGCGAAGGAGAAAGCATCTAGGGCGCTTACCACAGTCAATGATGTAAAGAATATTTCTGAAGAAGTTAAAGGGTTAGCAGAAAAAGCGAGTAGGGCATCTACAGAGGCGCAAAAGACATCAGACCAAGCTTTAAGAGAAGCGACTTCTGCGAAAACAACGGCGGATATGGCGTCCAGCACAGCCACTGATGCAAAGGGAAGCGCGGAGCAAGCCCAAACAGTATCAGAAGAGGCAAAGACGTTAGCACAGACAAGCAAGAATGCTTGTGATGAAATCAAGCAAACGATAGGTGATGTTAAAAGCGTTGCAGAGAATGCCTTATCGACAGCCACTACAGCGAAGCAGAAAGGAGATGAGATAAGCCAACAAATCTCAGAATCGTTCACGAAATCTGGTGAAGCAAAGACGTTAGCAGAAGAAGCAAAACGGTTGGCATCAACCTCACAAGAGACAGCAGAAGAAGCAAAGGTTAAAGCAGCAAGCGTAGAGAGAATTGCGACTGAAGCAAACCAAACAGCTAGCTCTTCGAAGAGCGTATCGGAAGAAGCGAAAGAAGAGGCAAGTAAAGCCAAATCGATAGCTTTAGAAGCCAAAAATACAGCCGATAGTGCAACGGCAAAAGCAGAGCAAGCAAAAGAAGAAACTGAGACGGCGAAGCAAGGTCTTGGAGAGGTTAAGAGTTCTTTAGACGCGGTGACAGCAACGACAAACTCTGCGAGTACAGCGGCCTCTGAAGCAAAAGTGTTGGCGGAAGAAGCGAAGAGTGCATTAACAGAAGTGCAAGAGAAGTCCCAGAGTCACAGTGACAGTCTTTCTAAACTTCAAGGTGATGTAGGTGTCCTTTCCGCTTATATTTTTGAGGATGCGTATTTTGTTCAACCTCAAAAAATTTTGGAAGCAGATTTGCAAAAAAGAAGAGGTATTATGATCAAAGGCGGCGTAATTTTTCGCTTTTATCATGGTGGAGAGCATGGGGGTAAGTACACCTTGCACCGTCTTGCAAAGGGTACGAATATACTTATTACAATGCCTCTTGAAGCAGGAAAAGATTATTATATCTATTTTATACCAAACCTCCTTGATCATAATGAGATCAAATTGGATATTTCAGAAAATCCGACGGCTCCTGATGGCTATACAGAGCATAATTCTCTCAAGATAGGTGGATTTCATACGCTTTGTGCAGATGTTGGTGAGATTGAAGATCATCCCTTATCGGGTTATCAAGCAGGGGATATCCTCCCTGATTCTGTTTGGTGTTTAAATCACCGTCCCAGAAGTGATCCAGAGGGAATGGTTTACGATTCGTGGAAGAATATTTGGGTTGATATTTATCTTCAATCAGGGATAGATGAAAATACGAAGTCTGCTTATGGTGCTCCGATTACAACCAATCGTAGCTATTCTGATCATCTCGCGGATTTTGCGTATGTTAATAAGAGATTTTTGACGAGTGATGAGTTTTCGTCTTGCATGTTAGGAAGCAATGCGGGAAGCAGTATTATAGGCAATCAAGCGCCTTCTCCTAAAACGTCTGGGGGACACGTTGATACAGCCAATCGTCGTATGATTTCGGCTATCGGTTGTGAGGATGGTTGCGGTTATGTTTGGCAATTTTTGTCTGGTTGTTATCCAGTGACTAAATGGCATACAGGGGAACAAGGAAGCAGTTTACATGTAGACGTAAGTGTTATGTTGGGAGGAGGGGATTGGTCTGGTGATTCTAGTAATGATGCGCTTGCGCGGAATTTTGCGTATTCTCGTTATGACGAAGATGAAAAAATAGGCGCCCGTGGATGTAGTGATCCATTTTATTCTAATTATAACTAGATTGATTAGAGCATCATTTTATGCAGCCCCACTGATGTGGGGCTTTTTTTATGGAGGATGGGATGAGAAAGATATCCAAAGAAGGTTTGGAGCTTATCAAACAATGGGAAGGATTACGTTTAGAAGCGTATAGAGATACGGCATGTATCTGGACGATAGGTTATGGTCACACCAGCAATGCTGGTAACCCGCTTGTCAAAAAAGGTATGCGTATTACGAAAGAGCGAGCAGAAGAAATCCTTTGTGAAGACTTAAAGCAATTTGAGAAGACGGTAGAGGAATCGGTCACGGTTTCATTAACAGATTGCCAGTTCGCGGCATTGGTGTCGTTTTGTTATAATGTAGGAACAACAGCTTTTTGCAAGTCGAGTCTTTTGAAAAAACTTAATCAAGGGGATTATGAATCCGTTCCAGCAGAATTACAGAAATGGAATAAGGTCGGTGGAAAGCTTCTTGCGGGATTAGCCAACCGTCGAGCAGCCGAAGCAGGTTTGTGGGCGAAAGGGTCTTATGTTTCTTCAAACTATCAAAGAGTGGAAACGAAAGAGGCGAGAGGTCTTTTCAAGGTAGAAGCACTCGCGCCGATTATAGGGTCTTGTTCTGGTTTTGGGGGATTTTTGGTAGGCAATGGACCAATTCAGTGGGCTTTAGCAGGGATTATGGTTTTAGCCGCTTGTACAGGTCTTGTGATTGTTGCCAAGCGTTTTCGGGAGCAGCGCTTGTGATTTTTTGGTTCAAAAGAAATCTGTCTCTTCTGTTAGCGGCTTTAGCCGTTTTTTTAATGGCATTCGCCAAAGCCTTTCACCTTGGCAAGAAAAGCGAGCGGCAAAAGCAAACAGAGAAAGCTTTAAAGACAGCAATCACCCGTTTTGAGGTTGAAAATGAAGTTAATCAAAAAAGTGATACTGGTGTGCGTTCTGCTTTGTCTCGTTGGGTGCGGGGCAAATAAGTCTGTTTCTTGTGTTGGTTGGTTACCCATTTATTTAGATAAGCAAGATATCAACGTCATCAGTTCCAACCTAGCAAGAGATATCTTGAAACATAATCAACAGGGAGCACGCTTATGTGGTTGGCAAAATGAGTAAAAAACGTCATGAGGAACAAGATCTCTCACAAACAGAACGACAGTTGCTTCATGAGATGATAGAGACCTACCAAGGCTTAAAGATGATGTCACGCATCATGAAGTGGATAGCCTTTATTGTCTTTATGTTTGTTATCGATTTTGCCCGCTTTATGGACGCGCTAGACAATATCTTATCATATTTCAAAAAGTGGATAGCCAAGAGTTAGAACTCACAAAATCTTCTTAAAAAAATACCTCAAAAAGAGCTCTTGATTTGAAATAATTGAAGAACTTTTCAAGAAGACTTGTTAGAATCAGAAGAAATATTTCTTCTCTAACAGGCTTTTTATATGGTTACATCTTTTGGTAAAATTTTACGTAAACTTCGCATTGATCACTCAGAACGCCTCTTAGATATGGCTAAGACATTAGGTATATCTGTAGCGTTTTTATCTTCTGTAGAAATTGGCAAGAAATCAGTACCGGTAGGCATGGAAGACAAGATCATAGAGCTGTACGCTTTAGATCAAGAGAAGGCTTCTCTATTAAGAAAAGAAGCGGATATCTGTCGCAAGAGCTTCACGATCAAAGCTTCAGATCCATTTTGCCGTGAAATTATTGGTATGCTTGTTAGAAATTTAGAGAATTTTTCACAACATGACTTAGTAAAATTAAAAATATTATTGGAAAAATTAGGTAAAAAAACAGGCGTCCTATAGAGGCAAGTTGCAAAATCCTATTCCCTTACTTTTATCCACGCACCCCGTACCTTAAAAAAGATCTATAAAATCAATAAGTTATTATTGATATAAAACTGTATGGTGCCCCCAGAGAGACTCGAACTCCCGACCCCCTGATTACAAATCAGGTGCTCTACCAACTGAGCTATAAGGGCGTAACTACGTAGGAGTTAGCACAAACTCACAAAAAGGAAAACAGAAAATTATCAATTTTTGTACATATTAAAAGAAAATTATATAACAAATAAAAAATAATCAGCTTATTTCTTTTTTGACAATGTTTACAGCAACGTTGAAATTATCCTTGTGTTGATATCTTATAGAATCTAATGATAGTCTAGTACTTTTGTTTTTGAATTAAGAATCTGAAGAAGTTGGTTTTTGAGAAAGATACTTCTCTAGCCAATGAATATTATAGTTACCGTTTGCAACATCTTGATTATTAATGAGATTACGAAAGAGAGGCAATGTGGTTTTGATCCCATCAACGACAAATTCATCTAAAGCACGCCGTAAACGCATCATGCATTCCAAACGGGTACGCCCATGAACAATCAGCTTTCCAATCATGCTATCATAATAAGGAGGAATTCGATAACCTGAATAAGCACCTGAATCAACACGAATTCCTAAACCTCCAGGTGTATGGAAATGTGTAATGGTTCCCGGTGATGGTGTAAAGGTAAGAGGATCTTCTGCATTAATACGGCATTCAATGGCGTGACCGGAAAAACAAACATCATCTTGTGTCACTGAAAGCTTGCAGCCTGAAGCAATATGAATTTGTTCATGGACTAAATCTATACCTGTAATTTCTTCAGTTACAGGATGTTCGACTTGTAAACGCGTATTCATTTCAATGAAATAAAATTCACCATTTTCATAAAGAAATTCAACAGTACCAGCTCCACGGTATCCAAGTTCAGCACAGGCATTTGCAACAATACTGCCAATTTTTTTCCGTTCAGTTTCATTAAGTGCAGGTGACGTAGCTTCTTCCCATACTTTTTGATGCCGTCGTTGAATTGAACAATCGCGCTCTCCTAAATGAATAGCATTTCCTGCACCATCACCTATGACTTGAATTTCAATATGACGGGGTTTTTCTAAATATTTCTCTATATAAACAGCATCATCACCAAAAGCTGCTTTCGCTTCTGAACGTGTTGTTTTAAGAGCTATAGAAAATTCTTGTTCAGAATGAACGACTTTCATACCACGCCCACCACCACCGGCAGAAGCTTTGATAATAACGGGATAACCAATTTCACGAGCGGTGCGTAAAGCATCTGATTCTTCACTAACTGCTCCATCTGAACCAGGGACGACAGGAATACCAAGTTTTTGGGCAGTTTTTTTTGCCTCAATTTTATCGCCCATGATTCGAATATGAGCAGCTGTTGGACCGATGAATGTAATATCATGGGCTTCTAGAACATCTGCAAACTTTGCATTTTCAGAAAGAAAGCCATAACCTGGATGAACCGCATCAGCTCCTGTGATTTCACAAGCAGCAATAATTTGCTGAATACTCAAATAAGAATCGCGAGCAGGAGGAGGGCCAATACAGACACTTTCGTCAGCAAGACGAACATGCATTGCGTCTGCATCAGCAGTCGAATGAACAGCTACGGTTTTTATGCCAAGTTCTTTACATGCGCGTAAAACACGAAGAGCAATTTCTCCTCGATTAGCAATGAGGATTTTTCGAATCATGGTTGCCCCTCGCTTTATTCAACAATAATAAGTGGTTCACCAAACTCAACAGGTTGACCATCTTTGACGAGAACAGTCGTTACTTTGCCTGAGCGTGGTGATGAAATTTGATTCATCGTTTTCATGGCTTCAATGATCAGTAATGTCTCTCCTTCAGAAACATTTTGCCCTACTTCTACAAATGGTTGCGCACCTGGTGAAGGAGCAAGATAAGCTGTTCCAACCATTGGAGAGGTTATTGTATTTTTTGATTTATCTTCTTGGAGAGGTTGTATGGGAGATTCGATTGTTGGAACTGAAGGTGTTACAGAAAAGCTAGGAGTAGAAACAGGTGAATAAATTGTTTGTTCGGAAGAAGTTGAGGTATTTTGGCGTGAAACACAAATACGAAGCTTCCCTTGTTCAACTTCAATATTCGTTAAATTTGTATCATTCAAAATTTCAGCAAGATCACGAATGATTTTCGTATCAATTGCGGGATATTCTACCGAATCTATTTTTTTTGTTGCCATTTTATTTCTAACTCCTTGATCAATGAAGATCGTCATTATCTCATTTTATGACTGAATATCTCTAGAGTAGGGATGATATCTTTTAAGGCTTTAAAGATATTTATTTCCTTTAAGTCATTACGCTTTGCAATTCTAAACTCGTATCTGCTTTACGCAAAATTGCATTTATAAGCCTGTTGTCAAAAAAGAGAAAGCATAAAATCACTTCGTTTACAGTATTCTTCCTAAAATGGACCAGATATAGAATAGCTATTCACTGTGTATTGTCTATCGCTTGTTTTAGAATATCTTGTCCGGCTGCACCGATGAATACTTTATTACCAATGATGTAAGAAGGGGTTCCCGTAATATGAAGTCTAGAGGCAATTTGAATATTTTCTTTAAAGGTGTTTTGCAGATTAGGATCTTTTATTGCCTTACGGAGTTTTTTTTCATCTGCTCCTAATGAAACAGCTATTTTTATAGCTTTAGCTTCATTCACGCGCCCCTGATGCATTAAAAGCGTTTTGTGAAACTGAGGATACTTTTCTGGAAATTGTTTTCGAAATGCGTATGCAACAGTATGAACTGCCATAGAATCAGGTCCTAGAATTGGCAAATCTTTGATAATAACCTGTAAATCTGGGTATTCTCTTATCAGGTCTTCTATATCTGAATAGGAACTTTTACAATGTTGACAATTGTAATCAAAAAAATCAACAAGTACTTTTTTACCATTGGGATTGCCTAAAACAGCGTCATGAGGAGAGTGAAAAATTTCCTTTTCTAATGAATGGATAACAGAGGTTTGTCTTTGGCTTTCGTATTCATTCTGTTTTTCCAGCTTATCTTGAAGAATAAGCTGCATTTCAATCATAATTTCTGGATGAGTAAGAAGATACTCTCTTACAATTTGTTGAATATGATGAGAATCAGGATGGGGTGTCATTTTTTCTTTAAGCTTAGATAAAAAATTCGAATCTTCCAAAAGTTGTGTCTTAAATTTTTCTAAGTTTAAATGATTTGCTGTTTTTGGGTTTGATGTTGCGTTTGATAAAGAAGGGGATAAAATTAAAATACTCAACATAACAGGGGCTAAAATTTTTGAAACAAGCGTTATTTTTGAGTTTTGAGGTTGATGAATCATCTGTATCCCTTCGTATTTTCTATTGTGTCATTGAGTAAACTATATGAAAAGCGTTATCTATGTGCAATAAAGGATTTGCTATAGTGCGTATCCATAACAGAGAAAAAACATCAATTTCCTCTAAAAAAATTTTATACGATGCACATTTGCAAAGATTATGTTCTCTGAAGGATAAAAAAAAGTCTCTTTAATTTGTCAAATGTTATTTTGATAAAAGGGTATAAAAAAGATTTTTATGCCTATTGATTGTGAAAAAAAGCAGGTTGATAATACGAAGCATACTTGTATTGATTTTTTACTGTTACTTTATTGAATCCTGTAAAATAAAATTAAATAATGAAAAGTAAAATTATGAAAACCACAACACATTATGAGCTGTTTATCATTGGGGGCGGGATAAACGGATGTGGATTGGCAAGAGATGCAGCTGGACGCGGTTTTAAAGTAGGATTAGCTGAAATGAATGATCTTGCATCGGGAACATCAAGTGCATCAACAAAGCTTATTCATGGTGGTCTTCGTTATCTTGAACACTATGAGTTCAAACTTGTTCGTGAAGCACTGAAAGAACGTGAGATCATTTTACGTATGGCTCCACATATTGTGCGTCCTTTGCGTTTTCTTCTTCCTTATCATAAAGAATTGCGCCCTGCTTGGATGTTGCGTTTTGGACTTTTTATTTATGACTATTTAGGAAAATGGAATCAGAAATTATGGCGCAGTAAAACGATTAATTTTTCAAACGAGTTTTGCTCTACACTGAAGAAAGAATATCAAAGAGGTTTTGAATATTCTGATGCAAGAGTAGATGATGCCCGTTTAGTCATTGCCAATGCGCGTGATGCAGAAAAGTGGGGAGCTGATATAAAAGTACGGACAGAAGTTCTCTCTTTAAAAAAAGAAGACGAAAAATGGCGTATTGTTTTACAAGAGAAATTAACTGGTAAAGAATACAGTGTCACAGCCTCTTATGTCGCGAATATGACAGGCCCGTGGATTGATCATGTTTTGACAAGCGTATTAGATTGTAAAGAACATCCACCTGTGCGGCTTATTAGGGGTTCTCACATTTTGGTTCCCAAGCTTTATACCCATGATCGTGCTTATATTTTTCAAAATGGTGATGGGCGTATTATATTTGCTATTCCGTATCAAGAAGATTTTACCTTGCTTGGAACAACAGATTGTAATTATCAGGATGATCCGGCCGACGTTCATATTACTGATACAGAGATTAATTATATTTGCGCAGCTGTCAGTGAATATTTCATACAACCGGTGTTGCCTGAAACGATTGTGTGGTCTTACTCTGGAGTTCGTCCACTCTATGATAATGGATCTTCAAAAGCACAAGAAATTACGCGCGATTACGTTTTAAAAGAAATGGGAACAGGAAAAACACCAAAGATTCTTAATCTTTATGGTGGAAAGATTACAACTTATCGTAAATTGGCTGAAGATGCGATGAAATTCGTTGAAAAAGCACTTGGTAAAAAGGGAGCATCATGGACGGCTAATGCAGTACTTCCAGGAGGTGATTTTCCTTATAACCAATTAGATACAATCGAAAATAGGATTGCTCTTTTGACGCCAGATTTAGATGCTTTTACACATCGCAGACTTGCACGTTCCTATGGTACGGAAGCACTGATGATATTTGCAGATGGTAAGGCCCATAGAGGAAAAAAATTTGGACATGGGCTTTATGAAGTAGAAGTAAAATGGTTGATGGAAAAGGAATGGGCTAAAACATGTGAAGATGTGTTATGGCGTCGTTCAAAACTTGGCCTTTTCTTTAATGAGCAAGAGGTTGATACTCTTTCTTCCTATATGCAAAGCCAAAAAGAGATTGAACAACGTTTATAGTCGTTTAGCCTTACAGATTCTATCTGCAATGTTGTAAAATATTTTTCTTCAGGAGATATCGATACAAGGCATACAGGTTGAAAAAACAATGATTGTCTATATTCTCAATTTAGTTTTTTGTAACAACCATAAAATGGCAGAATTGGGTGGAGTATTTAGAATGGAATTTGTCTATCCTATGCAGAAAAATCCAATAGATATCACCAAGGAAAACTCATTGAGAAAAAATAATTTATAATCGGATTCGTATGGAATAAGAAATCTTTGTTTTTTATTGGAAAAGAAATAAAAGCACTTTTGTTTCACAATAAAGTGAAAAGGCTAAAGAAAATTAAGTCTACCACGAAAGGCTGTTAATGTTTTAGTTTATTATTTTAGACTCTGTGCTAAAACATGTAACGATAGAAGGTTAATGGGCTGTAATAAGAGCTTGTAAATGGTTTTTTTATATTACAAATGATGATCTTCTTTTTTCATGTTTATATATCTGAGCATAATTCTATGAAAAGTGTGGTTTAGTGTGATTGATTATTATACCCCTTTATATCAATTGAATAAAGGAGCTGTTGTTATGCTCATAATGGTCTTAGAGAATAAAACTTTCTGTAAACTAAAGTTAAGTATTTTTCTCTGTATAAAGAGAAAGCTATAGGGATATAAAAACAGTGCCCTTATGATATTTTACAATCTTCCATCGCCTGTAAAATTTGCAGTAGCTCCAATGTTGGACTGGACAGATCGACATTGCAGGTTTTTTTATCGTCTTTTAACAAAAAAAGCACTCCTTTATACGGAAATGATGGTAGCAGATGCTATCATTCATGGTGTTCGTGAACAATTGTTGGCTTTTAGCCATAAAGAATGTCCAGTTGCATTACAATTAGGCGGAGCAGATCCGAAAAAGTTGGCAGAGGCTGCACGGATTGCTGAAGATTTTGGTTATAACGAGATAAATCTTAATGTCGGTTGTCCATCAAATCGTGTTCAAGCAGGCGTATTTGGAGCTTGTTTGATGTTACATCCTGATATTGTGGCAAATGCTGTGGAATCCATGAAAAAAGCAGTTACTATACCTGTAACGGTCAAATGTCGGATTGGAGTAGATGAACAAGATGAAGAATTAGCGTTAGATCTTTTAGCGGATAAAGTTTGGGATGCAGGGTGTGATGCCCTTTGGATCCATGCACGTAAAGCATGGCTAAAAGGATTGAGCCCAAAAGAAAATCGCAATATTCCGCCCCTTAATTATGAAAGAGTTTATAAATTAAAACGTAAATATCCTCATAAATTCATTGGGATAAATGGTGGAATTAAATCAATTGATGAGATCAAAGAGCACTTGGTTTTCTGTGATGCTACCATGGTTGGTCGCCAAGTTTATCATGATCCCACTTTGTTAAAACATATTGATTTTGAATTCTATGGGGAGTCTCAGAATAATTTGAGTGAGAGTGATCTTATTGAAACCATGTGTGATTATGCGGCTCGACATATTGCCTCGGGAGGGCGGCTTTCTCATGTAACGCGTCACATGATTGGTTTATTTCATGGGCGGAGTGGGGCACGTCGATGGCGGCAAATACTTTCAAATGATGCGACAAAATCAAACGCAGATATATATATTTTGAGAGAAGCTTTTTCCGCTCTCATTGGATAAGAGCTAGACAATTAATATATGTTAAAGTTGGTGTCCTTTGTGCTTTGATTTCTTTGCAATGATTTTCAGCACTTTCATTTGATAATCTTAAAAAGTTTATAACTTTTATTATGAATGAGAATGTTAGAATTTATATATTAAACGGCATGCTTATTACACCTATTAGATAGAAAGTAGGTTAAGGGTATCATGTAAAGGCAATCACAAGATATTGATGATATTTTGAATCTTGTATGTTTGTTATTGGGGTAGAAAATAGAATATAAAAATCATCACTTTTATAATATTTAATATTTTTAAAACACTGTTTAAAAAAGCAATAAATTATTCATACCCTATATATATGACGTGATTTTCATTAAACATTGCAGATTTTAAAAGGTATCCTCATGACCGCTCGTCCATTTGATGATTTTCGTGCTTTGCTTACAAATTTACCTGTTGCTGATGAGTTTTCTATGATTTTGGCTAAAAAACGGCAAGAAAACTTAACAAAAGCGCGAGGAGCATTAGGGAAACTGGGAGATATTGCTGTTTGGTATGCAGGGTGGAGAGGTAGAGAAAAACCTATTGTAACGCGACCTTTGGTCGCTATTTTTTCTGGAAATCATGGTATCGTAGAAGAGAATGTCACACCATTTCCACAATCTATGACACAAAAGATGGTAGAAAATTTTGCATCTGGTGGTGCTGCTATCAACCAAATTTGTATAGCTTATGATCTTGGACTAAAAATATTTGATTTAGCATTGGAATATCCAACAATGAATATTACAAAGGATGCCGCAATGGAAGAGCGAAGTGCTGCTGCGACAATGGCATTTGGAATGGAATCCATTGCTGGTGGGACAGACCTTTTATGTATTGGTGAAATGGGGATTGGGAACACAACAATAGCTTCAGCTTTATGTATAGCATTATTTGGTGGAGAAGTTGAAGAGTGGACAGGAAATGGTATGGGATCGGAAGGTGATTTTTATCAACGTAAAATAGCAGCTATTAAGAAAGCCGTCGCTTTGCATAAGGAGCATTTTAATGATCCTTTTGAGATAATGCGTCGCTTAGGAGGACGTGAAATTGCTGCTATGGTTGGGGCTATTTTAGCAGCAAGAATGGAAAAAATACCCGTTATTTTAGATGGTTTTGTGGCAACAGCAGCAGCTGCTATCCTTTATAAAATGCATCCAAGAGCTCTTGAACATACCCTTGTTGGACATGCTTCTTCTGAGAAAGCTCATCGTAAACTTTTAAAAAAAATTGGCAAAGAACCACTTCTGGATTTGGGAATGCGTGTTGGTGAAGGGACAGGAGCCGCTATGGCTGCTGGTATTGTAAAAGCTGCTGTTTTAACACATGCACAAATGGCGGTTTTGGAACAAGAGAGTTTGAACGCATAAAAGATAATGAGAAGGATATAAA